>CP151667.1:1399265-2798531 GCA_038400315.1 Isosphaeraceae bacterium EP7 | reverse complement strand
CGAGCCGCGTGTCACCTGCTTGAGCACCGAGACCTTGACGGCACGACCCGCGGGCTTGCCCTGGGCGTCGACCGCGATGACGTCCAGTCCGAACGACTCGCCATCGAGGTAAACCGTCCGGCGCGTCTCCAGCGATAGGCGGAACCCCTGGACGGCCAACCGGACATCGGCCGCGGCGGCCACGTCATCCTGCGGCAGCCGCGCGACGATCCTCAGGGCCTGCTCCTCGGCAAATCCGTCCGTGGCGAACTCCACCGCGAACGCGCCCGCCGCGTCGGTCGAGCCTGCCACCGTCCGGCCGTCCGGCAGCGTCACCTCGATCGGCCGCCCGGCCGCCGGCGACCCGTACTGGTAGCTCGCCACGGCCTTCGCCTTGACCGACTCGCCCCGGATGTAGACCGTCTTCGGCAGGTCGATGCTCAGGGTGATCTTCTCCAGCTTGTACGAGTCCACCCGGAAGCCGCCCGAGAAGTCGCCCCGTCCGGGCCTCGAAATTCGCACGCGGTAGTCGCCCACCGGGGCCGACTCGTCGAGCGCAACCCTCTCGTGGAACGTGCCGAACGCCGAGAGCGTCGCCGGCCTGGAGAGTAGCAGCCTCCCCCGGCTGTCGGTCACTTCCAGGGTGTAGGCGATGCCCGCCGGATTCTCATATTGCCCATCCTTCACCTCGCGTACCACGCCGCGAAGCTCGACCGACTGCCCGGGCCGATACGCCGGCCGATCGGTGTAGAGATAGGCACGCGCGGAGAGCCCTTGCGCCACCTCGCCTGGGACGCTCAGGCCCGATCCCGCCGCGTCGGGCCCGTCCAGGACCAGATAGGTCAGGCTCGACCCCGGCCCTCGCGGTTCCTTCCAGCTCGAGAGCAGCACGCCATCGGGCCCCGCCTTGGCGTCCAGGATCACCGCGCCGCCGTCGGAGACCAGCACGCGTGCTCCGGCCCGCCCCTTGCCAGTCTTCATATCCTGCGCGAAGACCAGGATCTGATCGCGCGAGGTCTTCACGATCGCGTCGAGGTCGCTGCCCAGCACCAGGGTCGTCGCTTGCAGGTGCTTCTCGTCGGTCACCCGCACCACGTACACGCCGGGCAGGGTCAGCTTGGGCAGGGGATAATCATGTTCCAGGGTCTTGAACTTGCCGTAGCCGGCCACGGGCACGGTCCACTCGGCGTCGGGGGCGACCAGTCCGATGTCCAGGCCGGCGATGTCTCGCTGGAGGCCGTGCTTCTTGCGGAAATAGGCCTCCGCGTCCAGCTTGTAGGCGGTGAAGGTCAGCGTCTCCAGGTTGCGCGTGGTGACCTTCAATGAGGCGGCCTCGCCCGATCGATAGGCCTTCGGGCTGATGACCTGGAGGTGCCGCGACTCCATCACCGCGATCCGTGCTTGGGCCTGTTGCGCCCAGGGGGATACGGAAATTTTGCGGTACAGGTCGACCGCAGCGGCGGGGTCTCCCTTGTCAACTTCGCGGATGCGAGCAATCTCGAACTGGGCGTGCGCGGCCGGCTCGATGTCGGGGAACCTGCTGAGCAGGGGCTCCCAGGCGGCCACGGCGGCGTCGGGCTTCTTCTCGGGCAGGAACGACTCGCCCACTCGGAAGAGCAGGCTCGGCACGCGCGGGTCCAACGGGTTCTGGGCCGCGAAGGCGGTCCAGGCGGCGCGGGCCTTGTCGTAGGCTTCGCGCCTGGCGAGGTCGTCGGCGATGGCGAGCTGCGTGTCCAGGATCAGGCGCTGGGCGTCGGCGCTCTGCGGGCCGTCGGGGAATTTGGCCAGGTAACCCTTCCAGGCCTCGATCGCATCGGCGAACTTCCCCTGCTGCTGGAGGACCTGGCCCACCTGGAACGTCGCCGTCGGGGTCAGGGCGGCAAGCTCGCGCCTGGCCTCGTCGGACTCGGCCTTGTAGCCGTCCCCCTTCAGGAAGGCGAGGAAGGCGGTGTAAGCCTCCTGGGTCTTGCCTCGCGAGAGGTACGACGCGCCGATGTCGTAGGCCGCGCGAACCGCCTTGGGATGCGCCGGCGCCGCGGCCAGGAAGCGGCGGAGGGCGGCGACGCCCAGGTTGAGCTGGGTGTCGTCGGCGGGAGCCGGGATGCCGTGCGTCCGGGCGATTCCCAGCAGGGCGCGGGCACGCAGCTCGACCAGGGGCGCCTCGGTCTTGCCGGCGAGGTCGCGGGCCAGGTCGGCCCAGGCGAGCCGGGCTTGCAGCGGCTGGCCGGCGTTCAGCTGCGCATCGGCCAGTTCAAAGCGTGCCTCTGCGGCATCTGCCCCCGCGGGCTTGGCGCTGACATAGGCCTGGAAGTCGGCAATGGCTCGCGGCAGGTTGTTCGCCTGGCGGCTGGCGCGGGCCTTGGCCAGCAGCAGCCTGGCTCGCAGGGCGTCTCCCCTGGCAAGCTGGCGGGCCTGATCTAGCAGGGCGTAGGCCGACTCGGGATCGGCCGGCGTGATCGGATCGTCGGGTTTGAGCAGAGTTTTGGCGAAGTTCTCATAAACGACCGCCAGCCTGTCCTTGCGGTCGCCCGCCAGCAGGCCCTGGGCCTCCTCGCGGGCCAGGGCCTCGGCCGCGGCAAACTTCCCCTCGGCCACCTCCAGCGTGGCCAGCTCGAACCGGAGCTTGGCGGCCCAGGGCCCCTTGGGTGCCCCCTCGATCGCCTTGGTCAGCGTGCCTCGGGCCTCGGCCTTCTTCCCGCCCAACCGCTGGGCAATGCCACGGATTAGGGAAAAATAGGCCTGATCCTCGGCTTTCGCCTCCCCTTCCATCCGCACGAGCGACGTCGCAGCCTGCTCATACCGCTTCTCCTGCATCGCCGCGACCACATCGGCGGGAAGCACCGGGGCCACCGGCTCGATGGCCCGATGCGCCGGATTGGGCGCGGGCGCATCGGCACCCAGCATCAGCGAGGTGGCGAGCACCCCCGCGGCGAATGAGAGAAACGACCCGACGATCCGTCGTGCCACGGCTGGCTCCTCATCGAAGGGGGGTGGCGCACGCAAGGTGCGCCGGCGAAGTGCGGCACGCGGCCCCTCGCGGCCGCGCACACCCCCTTATAGACGATCCAGCCACCCAGATCTTAGGGGCTACCCCCCAACTTCTTCTTCGCCAGCCTTTCTCTCCTCAGATCAACGGCCGTCCGGTCGCCTGGGCCTGAGGGCCGAATCCGCCGGCAACGCCACGCGAAACTCGATCGGGCCGGCCGAGTTCGCGTCGATCTTGAGGTCCCCGCCCCGCTCCCGAAAGTGGCCCTCCTCGACCGAGAGAATCATCGGCTTCGCGGGCAGGGTGCTGAATCGGAAGTGGCCATTGGCGTCAGTCTTCCCTTCAACCTTGGAGGACCAAACAACGCCGGTTTCGAGCTCCTGGAGCCGCGCGCTCAGGCCGGCCCCGGGGATGGGCCAGCCCGTCGCGGCGTCGAGGACGCGGCCCTCGATGATTCGCCCTCGCGCCAGCTTGATCTCGACGGGCGGGCCGCCAGCGACCACGGTGGCCCGGGTGCCCTGGTAGTCGCGTAGGGGTACGACATCGACGACATAAGGTCCCAACCCGGGATTCAAGCCCGAGAAGCGGAAACGGCCCTCGCGGTCCGTCGTCGTCGGACTGCTGAACAGGGAGCCAGACTTCGATTGTTCGAAGTCGACGCTGACGTTGATTCCGGCGAGGGGTTTGCCATCCGGGGCGACGATCCGGCCTGTCACGTCGGAGGTCGCGGCGAGCTTTATATCGACTTTGACCGTGGCCACACGCCCATCGAGCCTGATCGGCGGGCTATCCACCTGATTCGCATTCCGGCCCGCGGTCAAGACGTAGGTCTTGCCGAATGGCAGCGGGCCGAGGAAGTAGCGGGACTCAGCTCCCTCCTGAAACTGGTATTGTCCGCGGACCCAACCTGCCGAACCCGGTGCATCGGTCGATTTGTAGATCAGGTACGTATACCGATCCGCCGGGGTCCCGTCGGAGTTGAAGACCTGTCCGACGATCGCCCCCGCCGGCGAGGCCTGGACCTTGAGGCTTAACGGTTTATCCCCGGAGTTAATTGAGAGGGATTGGCTCGGGAACCAATAGCCCTTGACGGACCTCGCGTCGAAGTTGACCTGGCAATCGATCGGCACTTCGACGCTCACCTCGCCCTCGACCAGAGTCTCGTCAAATTGGCCGGGGCCGGGCTGATCCAATCCACTGCGCCCGATGAACTGGCCGACGATCGATCCCGTGACGGGATCTGAGGAGTCCGTTCCGATAAGGCGGATGATCAGCTTGCGAGTGGGGATCTTTCCAAGGGGCCGAGTCAAGTCGATGACCGCGGCTGTCTCGGTCTCTGTGACTTCGAGGCGAAGGACGTGGTCGCCGGCATGGATCACGACCTCGCCCGGCAAAACATCCTCGACCACGAACTGTCCACCATCGCCAACCGGCTCGACCAGGATCCTGTCCACGATAAAACCATCGTCGTACCGGGTCAGCCGCCGCTGCTCCTCAGTCCCATTCTGGAGGATGGTCACGACCGGCTTGCCGAGCCTTTTTATGAGCGCGTCCAGAGACCCCCTGATCGCCCCCCGGATCGATCGCCTCGGCCCGATGACGAATCTGACATCCTCCTGGCCAGCCCTCACGTCGGTCAGCAGGCCACGACCATACAGATCGGTCGTCACCAGCATCCCGTAGCTCGTCTCATCCTCAAGCTCTCGCAGTTCGAATCGGCCGTCGGCACCGGTGGTCGCCATCGTGTCCCGTCCATGGGCGAAACTGCTTTGATTCACAGTCGATGCGGAGAAGACTCCCAGGCGAGCCCCGGCAACCGGCGTTCCGTCGGGGGCGACAACCAGCCCCCTGGCGGGCTTCGTCCGGTATTTGACCAGGGTTAACGTGGTCGGCTCGCCCGGTTTCAAGCGGACTCTCACCTCGGACGCCCGGCGATATCCCGGAGCTTTGGCAGATAGGCGATAGACGCGGTCGGATGCATGCTCGACCGTGGCGAAGCCCTCGGCATCGGTCGTCAGGCCGTCGGGGCCGCCCCATCGACCCTCGGGAAAGTTGACGTTAAGTTCGTCGACGATCAAGCTCCCCTTGATCTTCACGCCGGCGGCGGGCACACCCATCTCGTCGATCACGCGGATTCGCGCCTTGAATCCGGGCTGAAACATGACATTCACATTCTCGATGACTTCATCGGGCCCCACCTCGATGGGGTCCGTTACGGCGGGGGCGTATCCCTCGGGGAAGAAGATCAGCCAATTCCGGCCGCCGAGCACGTCCATCGAGAAATTCGCCGGCTGGGGCTTGCCCGGCATGCCGCCCCCAAGATTGCTCGCCGGATTCAGGATGGCCGCCCAGCTCTCGATCGGCGGTCCCGCCCAGGGCGACCCGTCGGGGTTTCGCAGCGTCCCCCGGATGGTCCCATGCGTCACGGGTTCATCGGGAGGAATCGCGGTATATTGGGCCCTGGCCCGCTCGATCTTCTCGATCCGTTCTGGCGTGGGAATGATCTTCGAGAATGCCAGGGAGCCCAGCTTCAAGGCGATCAGCAGCAGCGGGCAGCCCACGAGCAGCAGGGCCAGGCCGGCCCAGGAGAGCTGGAGCCTTGGCGCCTCGGACGGCCTGAGGATGCGGACGATGCGTCCGAGCAGGGACGATGAACCGTCTCGGCCTGTCCAGGCCAGGGCCGCGTTCGGGATCGAACGATGCTCTCGCAATCGCTCGGCCCAGGCGGCCAGGGCCCGTGAATAATCGAGCGGGCGGCCCAGCAGAGTCACGGCCATCGCGTCGCAGCAGGCCTCTCGCTCTTGCCGGGCCTGGCGGCCCAGCCACCAGACGGCCGGGTTGAAGAAGAGGAGCGACTCGACGCACATCTGCGCCAGGTTCCAGGCGAAATCGTGCCGGCGGATGTGCGCCAGCTCGTGGGCCAGGATGGCCTGGAGGGCGTCTGGGTCCAGGCCCGTCATCAGCGAGAGTGGCAGCAGCAAGGTCGGCCGGAGCAGGCCGAGCACGGCGGGGCCGAATCTGGATCTCGTGACGACCACGCGGATGGGGCGACGGATACCCCAGCCCTGGCGGATCCGGTCGACCGCGTCGAGGAGCGCGGCGTCGTCCGCCGTCGGTCCTTTCCCCAGGCGCATCGCCGATGCGGTCGCGGCGGCGGCCCTGGTCAGCATCAGGGCGACACCGGCCAGCCAGCCCGCGGCGGCCAGGCCGACCCACTCGGGAGAGAGTTCGACGATGGCCGGAGAGGTGTCCGGCAGCGAGGCGGATACGGATGGTGCGGGACGAGCCCCGAGGTTGATTCGGGACGGAATGCTGATGGCTTGCGTCGGGCGCGGATCCTTCCGGGCGGGCTCCACGGAGAGGATGGACCAGGTGAGCAGCCAGGCCACGACGACGCCGAACTGGGCGGCCAACGCCAGCGTGTAGCGGGCGTTGCCGCGGCTCGCGGGCAGGCGTCTGAGCGCGAGAACGAGCAGCAAAGCCAGCAGGCCCCCCTGCCAGAGCGTGTGCAGCAAGGCCACGATCAGGGGGCGCCAGGCCGGCGAGTCGAAGGCGATGGGGAGCCCAAGGTGCATCGGCCGTCCTCCGGGGTGCGGGCTGCGTTTTCCTCGGCTTCGCGGATCACGTCGCGGATCTTCGCCAGCTCATCCTCGCCGGGGGGGGCCGAGTCCAGCAGGCATTGCAGCGCACGCGCGGGGCTGCCGCCGAAGACGTTGCGCATCAGGTCGACCATCAAGGGACGCAGGACCTGCCCCCGCGGCTCGATCGGGCTGTAGATGTTGGCCTGCCCCTGCTGCGTGTGACCTGCTAACCCCTTCTTCTCCAGCATCTGCATCACCGACAGGATCGTCGTGTAAGCCCGATCCTTGCCGTCGGGCATCGCCTCCATCACTTCCCGCACCGTCGACGGCCCCCGCTCCCAGAGCACCGCCAGGACCTGCAACTCCAGCTCCGAAGGTCGCGCCAATGCCATCATTGAATCTCCCATTTGAACACGAAATTCGGAGTGGGCCGTCGCCCGCGACCAGCCCCCCCGACACGCGGACCACCGGCCCCGGAGCTTTCCCCTTCAGCAGCGGAATCATCCCTCCCAGGCACTTCATCCGCATGCTTCACACAAGCATGGCACCTAGTCTACTGGATCTCTAGTGGATACTAGGAGTGCAGTGGGACGGGGTCCAGGGAATTACCAACGAAATTTCGAGCACCGACCACCCGAGGCCAAATAAGCTCAGTGACTCGTACAAAACAATGGACACAACTCTTCTTTCTGGTGAGAGTTATGGATTGGGGGGCTCCTGCCTGAAAAAAGCCTGTCGGCAATGTCGGGGGGTTTTCGTTAGGAAAGAGAAGGATCAGACTCCATCGAAGGGGCCTGCAAGCCCTTGGGCCCTCTCAGGAGCCGTCTGGGCCCGACACGACGTCCGCGATGGATGCGCACCAAGGAAGTCCGGATCGGCCCCACATGCGATTCCAACGCGATCGACAGCACGCCAGGACGGTCGGTGCGGACGCGACGGGCGAATCGAGCCTGCCGAGGCGGCGGCCCTCGCTGCGGCCGGCGATCGAGGCGCTGGAAGGTCGCTTGCTGCTCGACGCGGCCGAATCCACCCTGTACGTACCCGAACCGCCGCCCAAACCGGTCGCGGCGGAGGTGGACGCGTCGGACCCTGGCGTCGAGAATTCCTCGGGCTCGTCGGAACTGCCCCCTTACGCCATGCTGCTGACCTTCCACGACGGCAACGTCGGGGTGCTTCAGCCGGGGAGCCTTGAGGGCCTCCCCTGGCCGGACGGCGGTGCGGTCATGGCCCTGATCCGCGATCGTCCCTGGTTCGATGACCTCGAGCCCTCCCTGGCCTCCAGTCGTCCCACCCCGCCCGCGTTCGTCGGGCCTGTCGCCCTGCCTGCCTCGGGGATCGCGGCGGCGTCGGAGGGGACGACGATCGTCTGGGAACGCGACGGCGACAATGACTCGTCGCTGACCGGCCAGATCCTGCCCAGCTTCGCCAGCACCATGGTCCTGGGCAGCATGCGCGGCGAGGATCGGACCGACTTCTATCAGGTCCAGGTCGCGTCGAGCGTCTCGTCGGTGCATATCCAGCTCGGCCGGATTGGGCCGCAACTCTCCGCCGCATCGGTGATCGCCGTGTTCGACTCGGAGGGCAACGAGCTCGGCCGTCGCCCGCTCTTCGGTGATGGGCCGATCACGGAGATGGACCTGAGCGAATTCCTCAAGGCGGCCGGCCCCCATCTCAACATCGGTATCATCCGCCCCGCCTTTTCCGACGACGCCGAGGCCGACACCATGGCCGGCGGCGTCGGCGATTTCTACCCGGCCGATCCCGGCAACTCGGGCGGGGAGTTTGGCCACGGCGCAGGGGCGAACCAGGGCCTGCTGGCCGACTATTTCATGCACGTTGACGTGCACTCCGACTCCACGCTCAACGTGCCCCCGGACCCTGTCTCGCCGACCATTCCCGGTCTGCCCGAAGCTCCGAAGGGCGGGAACACCACCGCCCCGTCGGGCCTCATCACCCCGTCCACGCCCCCCTCCGATACGTCGGGCGTCTCATCCCAGGTCCCCCAGCAGCTGACGGACTCGGCCACCCTGGCGATCGTGCTCGGACCGCAGCCGGCGATGACCGGCCCCCTGCCCGCCCTGGCCGCCGCCCCGATGGGCGGGGCCTTCGGCGATGGCAGCCCCACCCGCGCCATCGACGCCCGCGAGACGGTCCGCGTCGACCTGGCCCTGGTTGCCCTCGGGCAAGACTCGGGCGGAGATGCCGAGGTCGTCGAAGGCTCGCCGGATGCCCTCGGTGATGTCGACGACCTCTGCGACCAGGACGCCGGCCTTTCGTCGATTCGAGGGACCGGCGGATTTCCCCTGCTGGCCTCGGGCCGGGCGGGGGGCCGGGGCCGGGACAACGGCTCGCCGCGGATCGATCTGATCGCCGAATCCACCATCGAACAATCGACAACCGAATCTGATCCGGGCCAGGTCGCCCCCGCAGAGGCAGAGACGCACCGAGCGATCGAGGGCGTCCATCGTCGCCACGGCCTGGTCCGCAGGGTCTCCGCATTGATCGGCCTTCAAGCCGCCGCCACCCTGAGCTTCGGCCTGATGTTCCCCGACCTGGGCGAGCACTTGAGAGTCCTTCGCCTGCGCCGGCTCGTCCGGCGTCGGACCAGGCCCGCCGAAGCTTGAGCCTCGTTTGTCAAAATGTCAGTCGCACGACGATGCAAACCGAGCAACTTGGCAGGATTTCCACCGCGTCAGGGTCGTCTTCGATGAGATAAAGGCTTGGTGTTGGACAAGTTGTGGCGATCGTTTCGGAGTGGCTTGAATTTTGCATATTGATTTCATTTCTATTTGGTCGCGTCAAAAGTTGACGCCAGGCCGGCCACGTTGCCGTCGAGAAAACGAACCCAACGCGGTGTCGGCGCCTCTCCTCTCTATGGGCCGCAGCTTCCATGGAATCCAAAGAACAGTTCTCCTTCCAGGCCGAGATCAAGCAACTCCTGCACCTGCTGTCGCACTCGCTCTACCAGAGTCGTGAGATTGCGCTTCGTGAGCTGATCTCCAACGCCTCGGACGCCCTGGACAAGCGCCGGTACGCCGCGCTGACCGACACGGCCGGGCGCGACGACGAGCCCCTGCGCATCAGCCTGGAACCCGACGCCGAGGCCCGCCGCCTGGTCCTGCGGGACAACGGGATCGGCATGACGCGCGACGACCTCGTCAACAACCTGGGCACCATCGCCCGCAGCGGCTCGCGCGAGTTCCTCAAGGGGCTGGCCGAAAAGGCCAAGGCGGGCGAGGGCAAGCCCGCCGAGCTGTCGCTGATCGGCCAGTTCGGCGTCGGCTTCTACTCCGCCTTCATGATCGCCGACAACGTGACCGTCCGCAGCAAAGTCGCCGTCGAGTCGGCCGCCTGGGAGTGGGAGTCCGACGGCTCGGGCACCTTCACCGTCACCGAGGTCGACGGCGCCGACATCCCGCGCGGCACGTCGATCACCCTTCACTTGAAGGAAGACGCCAAGGAGTTCACCGAGGACTGGAAGCTCAAGTCGATCGTCCGCAAGTATTCCAGCTTCGTCCCCTACCCGATCGAGGTGGCCGGCGAGCTGGTCAATGATCAGAAGCCGATCTGGGTCGAGCCTCGCAACCAGGTCACGGCCGAGCAGTACTTGCAGTTCTACCGCCACCTGACGCACCATGCCGAGGAAACGCCCCTCTGGCACTTGCACCTGTCGGTCGACTCCCCTATCCAGTTCCGCTCGATCCTCTACTGCCCGCCGACGAACTTCGAGACGATGGGCTTCGGCAAGCCCGAGGAAGGCCTGAGCCTGCTGGCCAGG
Organism: Isosphaeraceae bacterium EP7; assembly: GCA_038400315.1. Taxonomy (NCBI): domain Bacteria; kingdom Pseudomonadati; phylum Planctomycetota; class Planctomycetia; order Isosphaerales; family Isosphaeraceae; genus Kueselia; species Kueselia aquadivae. Next base: position 2,788,207 of record CP151667.1, on the reverse strand, counting down.
CGCGTGCTGGTGCAGGACCATTGTCGCGACCTGCTGCCCGACTTCCTCCGCTTCATCCGCGGCCTGGTCGACTCCGAAGACCTCCCCCTGAACGTCTCGCGCGAGACCTTGCAGGACAACACGGTCATCCGCCGGATCCGCGGCGTCCTGGTCAAGAGCGTCTTCGACCGCCTGACCAAGATGGCCGAGGAGACGCCCGAAGACTACCTCGCCTTCTACCAGCAGTTCGGCACGATCCTCCGCGAAGGGGTCCGCGACTTCGAGCACCGCGACCGCGTGGGCAAGCTCCTGCGTTACCGGTCGTCGCACACCGTCGAGGGCGGACCTGACGCGGTCACGTCGCTGGACGCCTACATCGGCCGGATGCCCGAGGGGCAGTCGCACATCTACTATCTGAGCGCCCCCGACCTCGCCTCCCTGCGCAAGAGCCCCAACCTGGAGATCTTCCGCAAGCGAGGCGTCGAGGTGCTCTACCTCACCGACCCGGTCGACGAGTTCGTCCTGGCCTCGCTGGGCGCCTACGCCGGCAAGACCCTTACCCCGACCGACGCCGCCGAGCTGGACCTTCCCGGCGAGGACGCGGCCAAGTCGGAAAACGAACCCAAGCCCGAAGACACCGCCGGCCTGCCCCGGGTCCTGACCCTCTTCCGCGAGGCCCTGGGCGCCCGCGTGCAGGACGTCCGCGAGTCGAAGCGGCTGACCGACAGCCCCTGCTGCCTGGTCAACGCCGACGGCGCGATGTCGACCCAGATGCAGCGCATCCTCAAGATGAATGACGCCAGCTTCCAGGCGGGTGGCCGGATCCTGGAGATCAACCCCGGCGCCCCCCTCATCCGCCGCCTGTCGATGCTCGGCTCCAGCCACACGCATGACGATTTCATCAAGCAATGCGGCCTCCAGCTCTGGTCGAATGCGCTCTTGCTTGAAGGGGTGGTCACAGAGCCCGAGGACACGGTGGCCCGCGTGCAGTCGATGCTGGAGCAGGCCGCCGAGGCAAAATCCCCCCTGATCCTCTGACCGTTCGGCGATGTCGCGCCGTAACAAGGTGACAAAGGGGGAGATGCCATGACGATCGAGCGTCGGAAATTCTTCAAAGGGGCCGCGGCGTCCTTGCTTGGCCTCGGCCTGGCCGGGGGCGCCTACCCGTTCCTGGAAGCCAGGTGGTGCCGGGTGACCCGGGTGCGCGTGCCGTTGCGGAACCTTCCTGCGGCCTTCGAAGGCACGACGCTGGCCCACCTCACCGACATCCACCACGGGCCCAACGTCTCGATCGAGTATGTCCGCCACGTCGTCGACATGACCAACGCCTTGAAGCCGGACCTGGTGATGCTGACCGGCGACTTCGTCCACCGGGGGCACCCGCACATCGAGCCCGTGGCCGGCGAGCTGGCCCGTCTTCGCGCCGGGATGGGCAAGTTCGCCGTCCTGGGCAACCATGACCACTGGGGCAATCCCGCCGACATGCGTGCGGCCCTGGTGAGCGCGGGCGTCACGCTCGCCGAGAACCGGGGAGAATGGATCGAGCGGGGCTGTAACCGGCTGCGAGTGGCGGGCGTCGGCGATCTCTGGGAAGATCGCCAGGATCCGGCCTCGGCCTTGGGCGACGCCGACGAGGGCGATGCGACGATCCTGATGTCGCATAACCCGGATTACGCCGAATACCTGACCGACCGCCGCGTCGGCTTGATGCTCAGCGGCCACACCCACGGCGGGCAGATTCGCGTGCCCGGCTACGGCGCCCCGATCCTTCCCTCTCGGTTCGGCCAGAAGTACGCCCAGGGGCTCGTCGAAGGCCCGGCCTGCCCGGTGTACGTCAGCCGGGGGGTCGGCACCGCGGGGCCCCCGGCGCGGTTCTTCTGCCGGCCGGAAGTGGTCCACATCACCCTGACGAGTTCCGCATGACCCCGCACGCGACGCCCGCCCCGGACTCCTCGCCGAGCCCTTCGCCCTTCGGTCCGGGCGGCGACGACGCCGACGAGCTGGACGCCGTCATCCATCTGGCCTTCGCCTTCGACATCGGCTACGAGATCGACCTGGAGCGTGCCCGCGCCGTGATGCCGGGCGAGTCGGGCTCGCTGGCCCGTCGCCGCCGGACCCCCGAGTCGATCCGCTACCGCCCCGCCCCGCTGCGGGCCACCGTCGACGTCGCCGGCCTCGCCCTTCCGGGCGGTGTGGTCCTGACCAGGCCGGCGCAGGGCGAGCTGTCGATCTTCGACTTCGGCGCCATCTCGCTGATGGTCCGCTTCCCGGTCCGCCTGACCCCCGCCGGGCTCCTGGAGCTTGCCGGTCAGCTGGCCGACTCGGGCCCCTTGAACTCGGCCGCCAGGCTCGTCGTCTCCCCCTGGGTCGAGCGGCTCAAGCCCGTCGTCTTCGGCTTCGAGGTCAGCGACCTGAGCGAGGAATACATCGTCTTCCAGCTCCCCGACGCCCGCGCCGAATGGATCGCCGACCACGCCGCCTGGGTCGCCGGCCTGGTCCGGCTCGAGCCCGGCATCATGAGCCGCACCGAGATCGCCGAGGCCACCCGCCTGAGCCTGGCCTACACCCCCGATGACCTCGTCCTGCTCGACTGGGCGGCCGGGTTCATCGCCGACCGCGACTGCGCCGAGACCCTGCAGGTCATCGAGTTCGCCAACGTCCAGCTGCTGGAATTTCGCCACATCGACGACCGCCTCGACGATCGCCTTGAGGGGGCCTATCGCCTGATCCGCCCCGGCCGCCCGGCGCGCCGGTGGGCCCCCAACTGGCGAACTCATTCGGACGCAGTGCGCAGCGTGCGCGAGCTGGAGATCGAGGCCACCAGCCTCTTCGAGCGGGCCGACAACGCGCTCAAGCTGATCGGCGACCAGTACCTCTCCAGGGTCTTCGACATCGCCTCGGCCCGCTTCCACCTCGACGAGTGGCAGCAGTCGATCCGCCGCAAGCTCGACACCGTCGGCGACGTCTTCGACCTCCTCGTTCAGCAGGCCGGCGGAACCCGCGGAGAGGTCCTGGAGCTCGTCGTCATCCTCCTGATCACCGTCGAGGTCGTCATGGCCTTCGTCCGCCACTGACCCCCTTGGCGACACGCCCCAGCCAGGCGGGGGCGTGTCGCCCAGCCCTGCTCAGACCTTGATGTGAATCTTGTTCCGATCCAGATAAGCGACGAACGAGATACTCACCGTCATGAAGATGACCAGGGCCGTCAGGACCCACCAGAGGGGCGAATCCTTGGGCACGATCTGGAGCATCCCGTGCTCGATCAGGTGGTGCAGAACATACGCCGCGAGCGCGTTCTGGCCCAGGATCCGGAACACGTCCAGGCGGCGGCCCATCAGGTCGACGCCCACGATGAACAGGCCGTAGAGCGTCATCGCGAACCCGCCGGCGAACAGCGTGAACGACGGGCCGACCATCCGCTTGCCCATCATCCAGTAGTTGATCGGCCTCTGCGACCAGTGCGGAGGCTCGACGAACGGCGGCTCGGCCAGCAGGTCGGACCAGGGCCGGCCGCTCATCTTCTCCAGCGGCAGCCAGACCGGGGAATCGGCATACTCGGGGGCCGAGTACTTCCCTTCGGCGTCGGGCGCGGTGTCATAAAGCCGCGTCAGGCAGGAGATCCCGTATCCGACGGCCATCAGCAGCAGGCCCCAGGCGAGGAGCCGAGGGAAGGCTCCCCGAGATCCTCGCCTGGCCAGCGCGTCGTAGGTCAGGGTGCCCAGCAGCATCGGCACCGCCCAGCCCAGCAGGCCGAAGAAACCACCGTCCCAAGCACGGGCCTTCTCCACGCCCCAGAAATTGCTCACGAAGTTGGGCCGGCCGTTGACGAAGTCCCAGTTGAACAGGTAGGTGATCGTCGCGTGACCCACCAGGCAGGCGACGATGGCGCCGACCCGCACCCGCCAACCGGCCGCCACCACCGGGAGCAGCAGGATCTGCGTCGCGCCGATGATCGCCAGGGTTTCCCAGAGGTTCGCCTTCAGGAGCTTGGCGAAGAAGTCGAACACGCCCCCGGAGGTCATCTCAGACCAGGAATCGAACTTGCCGTCGAAGCCGAAGACGGCCAGCGAGATGAGGATCAGCCCCAGGCTGCGCTTGATCACGTGGGCATATGCGGCGCCCGTGCCCACCTGCTCGATGCGCCTCAGCGTCGTCAGGCGATACGACACGCCGCAGACGTACATGAAGCTGGGCATGATCGAATCAGCATAGCTGAAGAACGTGTTGTTGTGCTTGAAGTTGGCGTGCACCGCGGCCAGGCCGCCCAGGAAGTTGACGAGGAACATCCCGAAGACGGTGTAGCCGCGGAACTGGTCGAGCGACTCGATCCGGCCGGCGAAGCCCGACTGCGGGGCCCTTGGCGCCGCCTCGGATCCGTCGGCGGCGGTCGGTCGGTCCTGGGTGATCCGGCTCATGGTCTTGGATCCGTGGTGTGTTCCCGGCCGTCCAGCGGCCGGGGTGTGTCCGAGCCTTCCGTCAGCAGGTAGCCGCGACCGGCCTCCAGCCTGCCGATCCGATCCAGCCGGCCCGAGGGCCAGCGTACCTCCGCCGAGTCGGCATGGTCGGCTGCGCCCAGGCCGAAGTGCAGCCTCGGGTCGTCGGCCGACTGATAGCTCCCTCCGCCAATCCGGGCCGCGACCAGAGTCCGGTCGCCCACCCGGACACTGACCCTCGCGCCCACGCCGTCGCGGTTCGACTTCACACCGCGCAGGGCCAGCGTGATCGACCGGTTCGCTCCCCCGTTATTGTGCAGGTAGACCGCCGGCTCATCCTGGCAGACGAGGACCGCGTCGATAGATCCGTCGTTGTCCAGGTCGCCGGCGGCAAGCCCTCGCGCAATGTGAGGGACGGAAAACGGCGCACCGGACGCGGCGCCGGGGGCGAGCAACGTCCCTCGAGGAGTCCCTAGAAGCAGCTGCGCGGGCATCTTCCAGGGGAACTGGGGGCGGCCGTCGAAGACGTGGCCGTTGGCCTGCATCAGGTCGAGATGCCCGTCGTTGTTGACGTCGGGCAGGGCCAGGCCGAAGCCGAGCACGAACCGGGTGGGGGCGGCAAGGCCCAGGGCCGAGGTCCGGTCGGCGAACAGGCCCCCGCCCAGGTTCTGATAGAAGGTGGTCGACTCGTTGTAGAAGTTGGTCACCGCCAGGTCGAGGATCCCGTCGCCGTCCAGGTCGCCGCAGGCCACGCCCATCCCCGCCTTGAAGCCGCCGCTGGCCGACGACGCCAGGCCCGATGCGACGGCGGACTCTTCGAACTTCAACCCGCCCAGGTTGCGCCAGAAGTAGTTGGCCGTGGTGTCATTGGCCACGAACAGGTCCGTCTTGCCGTCGTCGTCCAGGTCGGCCGCCAGCACGCCGAGGCCTCGGCCGTCGTCGTCGACGAGGCCCGCCTCGGCGGTCACGTCGACGAACTTCGACCCGTCGTTGCGAAACAGGTGATCGGCCAGCGCCGGGAAGTCGCGCGGGTTGCAGGCGTAGACCGACGGGTCGTTCGGGTCCGAGCATGGCAGGGTCGAATTCTCGTCCCACTTAAGGTAGTGGCAAACATAGAGATCCAGGTCGCCGTCCCCGTCCAGGTCCGCGAACGCCGCCGAGGTCGGCCAGTCCCGGTCCCCGCCCAGCCCAAGCCTGGCGGTGGCGTCCTCGAACGTGCCGTCTCCCTTGTTGCGATAGAGGGCATACGACCGCCAGCGTGTGATGAACAGGTCGGCATGCCCGTCATTGTCGTAGTCGGCCACCGCGACCCCGTGCCCGTAGCCGCGAGGCATCGCCTCGATGCCCGACCGCGCGGTGGCGTCCTCGAACGTGCCGTCCCCCTTGTTGCGGAACAGGCGATCTCCGCCCGATGGGCCGGTCGTCCCCGAGGGGAAGGTGCCGCCTTGCACGAGATAGACGTCCAGGTGGCCGTCCGCGTCGTAGTCGATCAGGCCGACTCCCCCCGAGGACGTCACCGGCGGGATCAGACCGCGCCCCGTGGAGCCGCTGATCTGGCCGAATCTCAGGCCCGCACGTTCGGCCTCGTCCTCGAATCGGGCCGGCTGGACCACATCCGCGACGACCTCGACGGACTTCGCCCGCTCCAGCATCGACAGCAGCGGGCCGGTCGAGACCGCAGGGGACCCCTTGAACTTCGAGAGGTCGAGCGGGCGGCCTTCGGCGACGGCCTGCCAGCAGGCGAGATCCAGGGCCCGGCCGAGCTTCGAGGCCAGCCGGCCCAGCGTGACGGCCTGCTCCTTCGAGGCGGGATCCAGGCCGGGCGCCGCCAGGGCGTCGGCGTATTCCCGACCCGTCCGATCGAGGTCGGCCTTGCGCGTCCGGATCTTCGCAGCCTCGTCGGGCCGCCCCGCCTGATCTTCCAACTCGGCCAGTCGATCGAGCGACCGCGCCTCGACCGGCCCGGCGGCGACCTGGGCCCTGAGCGCGTCGGCCTCCGCGGCACGGTCGCCCTGGCTCGCCGCGATCCAGGCTCGCAACCGAGCCTGGTCCCTCGGTTCCAGGCTCGTCAGGCGACCCAGGGCCCGCTTCGCTAGTTCGGGCCGATTGGCGGCGACGGCCAGGTCGAGACTTGCCTTCAGCGTGGGCGGGTCGTCGGGGGCGCGGGCCAGGTTCGCGTCGAGGAGCCGCGTCGCCTCGTCGAAGTCGCCGGTCAGGATCGCGAGCCTGGCCCGGCCCAGCCGGACGCGGTCGTCGTCGGGGGCTCGGGCGGCCGAGCGATCGAAATAGCGGCGGGCCCCCTCGATCGGGAATGGGAGGATGTCCTGCGTGTGCAGCAACTTCGCCAGGCTCGTCGGGTCGGTCGAGGCGTCGACGCCGTCGAGGTCGACGCGGCGGGCCTCATCCTCGCGCCCTTCCAGGCGCAACAGTCTGGCCAGGGCGTTGCGGCCCTGGTCCCGGAACGTGCCGGGGAGGTCGATCGCCTTGCGGAACAGCTCTTCGGCAGCGGCGAGTCGGCCGGCTTCCTGCTCGACCTGGCCGGAGCGGAAGGAGGCTTCGCTGGCCTGCGGGGTGTCGGCCCCGATGCGGGACCAGGCGGCAAGCGCCGCGGGCGGCTTGCCCCGGGCCTGCTCGCAGTAGCCCAGCAGGAGGAACAGCTCGGGGTCATCGGAGCCGCCGTCGGCCAACCCGTTCAATGTCTGGCGGGCCATGGCGAACCGGCCGTCGTCCATGGCCTTGCGAGCCTCGGCAAGGTCGGCGCGGAAGGCGCGATCTCGGCGAGATGAGACCCAGACGCCGGCGACGGTCAGGCCGACCAGCGTCAGGAGTGTTGTCGCGATCAGGGTGCGTGTTCGGGCGCGGGTCGTCATCTTCGGCGTGGCCCGCGGGGTCTCGACGGTCGATTCGACGTCCAAGCAAGCCGCCCGCGTACCCTTCAAGATTGGGTACACGGGCAGTCGCGTGAGGAGACCCGCCGAGGGGACCGTGAGGTGCCCCTCGGCGTGAGTGCGTCGGATCAGAACGCGTCGGCGCTGACGATCTCGCCGCCGTTGCGGGTGGAGAGGGCCTGATACACGCCGTAGGTCTGGCCGTTCAGGTTGTAAGGCGTCTCGGCGCCCGAGGGGATGCCGATGGCCAGGGGCTTCCAGGAGTTGATCGTGTCCTTGATGAACCGGACCGACCCGTCGCACATGGCGAAGTTACAGCCGCCGGGGTGGAAGCTGGTCGAGGTGTTGGAGATGTTCTCGCCGCGGGGGAAGTAGTAGACGCCGACCGCGCGGGACTGGGTCCAGCTCTTGAAATAGTTGGGCGGGAAGAACGTCGAGAACGTCGTGTCCCCATAGTCGCCCGAGGACCACCAGTTGGGGCCGTCGGGCCCGTCGGTGTTGCCCATGGCATTGCGGCCGTAGGAATGCTCACCGTAGAGGATGGTGTTGCTCGTGCCGTCGGTGATGCCCGAGAGCCGGGTCGGCGAGACGCTGGTGCCCGTGTCGCCGTAGGCGGCGGCGCCGATGTAGGAGAAGATGCCGTTCATCTGCGGCAGCAGGGTGCCGGTTCCGGACCAGCCGCTATTGCCGCGGTTCGGATGGTAGATGAGCGGGCCGGTGTTGGCACCGTAGCTGCTGTAGCACATCGGCTGCGGCGCTTCATCCCAGCCGTCGTCCTTGTTGCCCGGGTAACGACGAGTGACGTTGATGTCGCTGGGGCACCACAGGGCGGTCAGGCCTATCGCATTGACCGTGCTGTTCGGCGCCAGATACATCTGCAGGGATGAGTTCAGGGCGTTGTAGACCTGGCCCTGCTCGATGAACTGGGTCAATGCCACGAAGGGCCCGAAATTCTGGCGGATGTAGTTGCCGTTATAGTTGCGGCCCTTGTGGTCGCCCATGGGGAACGAGCCGACGCTCGACTCATAATTGTGGGTCGCCAACCCGAGTTGCTTCAGGTTGTTGACGCACTGCATGCGCCGAGCGGCCTCTCGCGCCGACTGGACGGCGGGCAGCAGCAGTGCGATCAGCACCGCGATGATGGAAATCACGACCAGCAGCTCGATCAGGGTGAACCCCCGAACGGCCTTGCTCCGCGTCTCATGGACCGGCATGGCGGACGTCTCCGAGTTTTTGAGGATCTGCGTACGAGAGATGAATGGCGACGGACGGAGGAATGACGGGTGGACCGATCGGACTCCGACGATCGGTCCGGCGGAGACGATTAATTGTCTGTCTTGCCCTGGGCTTCTGCGGCCCGGCGAGCCCGCTTCTGAAGTGGGCTGAGGTTCTCGAGCGGGACCGGTTTGGGAGGGGTCTTCGGCGTCGTGATGTACTGCTCCGAGAGGTCGATCTTCCCGCCGTCGTTCTCCGCCGATCCGCAACCTCCGAGCATAAGAGTGCCTACGACCGCGAGGGTCGCCGCGAGGGTGACGTTTGCACGTCTCACGAGAGTCATCTCCTGGCAATGGAGTTCGGGGTCCAGGCGCGGACCCCCACACTCACGTCCCGCCGGCCGACTTAAGCGCGTACGATCGCCCGATCGTGGCGCTGTCGAGCACCGATTCAAATTCGAGTCTGGTAAACGAATCTGGCGGTGGCCTCAGACAAGTCGAGGCCGAGGAACGTGGCGATAGATCTGTGACGATAAAACCAATCTCATCAGACGTCAATACCCTCGTCGGGCCTCGGCGGGAATTCGCGATCGTGTTGCAAAAACGCATCAACGAATGTCATCGGAGCGGATAGCATAGGCGTTTTCCGCCCCCCCGACGGCAGCCCCATCTCAGGATTTTTCGACGAGGCCGGGGCGACGGCGACGACGGCCCGTGTTGCACTGGCTCCCCCCCATATTCTATAACGGAGCCCACCCCCGGGGCCTGACACGCGGCCGAATCGCGGAATGGTCGGCGAGCCGGGCGGCCGGGGGTGTCCGTTTGAGGACGTTCCGAGGCCGTCCGCCGTGAGGCCCGGTCAGGTCGAGGTCGGCAACAGGGGCGGCGGTGGAGCGGCTTGATGACGGTGGCACCGACGACTCAGGGCGAGACTTTGGAACGAGCGCTTGCCCGCGTGCGCGCCGGATTCGTCGCGGTCGAACGCCCGGGCGGCCCCGAGTTCGTCGAGGTCGACTGGCCGGCCGGGCTCGCCGCAACCCTTGACGGCGATAGGGTCCTGGGCCTCGTTCCCCCCTGCCCGCTAGAGAACCTGGGCGATTCCGCCTTCCTCCGCGAGCATGGCCTGCGCTTTGCGATGGTCTCGGGCGCGATGGCCAACGGGATCGGCTCGACCGAGATCGTCGAGGCGATGGGCCGCGGCGGGATGCTCGGCATCTTCGGCGCGGCCGGCCTGCCCGTCCCGGCCGTCGAGGCCGCCATCGACCGGCTCGAGCACAACCTCGACGCCTCCGTGCCGCGCGGGTTCAACTTGATCCACAGCCCGGGCGAGCCGACGCTTGAGGCCGCGGTCGTCGACCTCTACCTCAGGCGCAACATCCGGCTCGTGGAAGCCAGCGCCTATCTCGACCTGACGCTCCCGGTGGTCCGCTACCGGGTGGCGGGCCTGCGGCGCGACGCCTCGGGGCGCGTGGTCGCTCCCAACAAGGTGATCGCCAAAGTCTCGCGGGTCGAGGTCGCCACCAAGTTTCTGGCGCCGCCGCCGCCGAAGCTGCTGGCGGAGCTTGTGAATCGCGGGGACATCACGGCCGAGCAGGCGGCGATGGCGGCCGAGATTCCGATGGCCGCCGACATCACGGCCGAGGCCGACTCGGGGGGGCACACCGACAACCAGCCCGCGATCGTCCTGCTGCCCACGATGCTCGCCCTGCGGGACCGGATCCAGGCCCAGCACGGCTACGCGCAGGTCCCGCGCATCGGCGCGGCCGGCGGGATCTCGACCCCCTGGTCGGCTGCGGGTGCCCTGGCGATGGGGGCCGCCTATCTCGTCATCGGTAGCGTCAGCCAGTCGTGCGTGGAGTCGGGCACGTCCGACGCCGTCCGCACGATGCTCGCCGAGGCCCGCCAGGCCGACATCGCCATGGCGCCGGCCGCCGATATGTTCGAGATGGGCATCAAGCTCCAGGTGCTCAAGCGGGGCACCCTCTTCGCCATGCGGGCGGCCAAGCTGTATGAGGCCTATCGCGCGTACGACTCGATCGAGGCGATCCCGGCCGCCGAGCGGGCGACGCTGGAGAAGACGATCTTCCGGCTGCCGCTGGACGCCGTCTGGGTCCAGACCAAGGCCTTCTTCGCCGTGCGCGACCCGTCGCAGGTGGAGCGGGCCGATCGCGACCCCCGGCACAAGATGGCGCTGGTCTTCCGCTGGTATCTGGGCCAGTCGTCGCATTGGGCCAACGCCGGCGACGCCTCCCGCGCGGTCGACTACCAGGTCTGGTGCGGGCCCGCGATGGCCGCGTTCAACGACTGGGTGCGCGGGACCTGGCTGGAGGCGCCCGCCGCCCGGCGGATCTTGCCGGCCTCCCTGAATATCCTCCACGGCGCGGCGGTCTTGCAGCGGGCACGGTCGCTGGCCGCGCAGGGCCTGGCGCCGCCGACTGGCACGCCGAGGCTGGTCCCGCTTGAACCGGCCGATCTGGATCCGTTGATCCTGCCCTGAGTCAACCCCGCACGCCGCCCGCCGCATCGCCTGAGCCAGCCCCACGCGTAAGGACTCGAACCCTTGAATCCGGCCGAATCAACCCCCCAGGTCCCGGTGGCGATCATCGGCATGGGCTGCCTGTTCCCCGGGGCCGGCGACCTGTCGAGCTACTGGGCGAACATCCGCAACCGGGTCGACGCCATCACCGAGGTCCCCCCCTCGCACTGGCGGCCTGAGGACTACTTCGACGCCGACCCCAAGTCGCCCGACAAGACCTACGCCCATCGCGGCGGCTTCCTCTCGCCGGTCGACTTCCCCGCGCTCGAGTTCGGGATTGCGCCCGCGAACCTGGATGCGACCGACACCACCCAGCTCCTCGGCCTGTACGCCGCGAGGCGGGCGCTGGACGACGCCGGGTATGGCGCGGGGCGCGAGTTCGACCGTGCCCGGGTCAGCGTGATCCTGGGCGTCACGGGCGCCCTGGAGCTGGTGATCCCGCTGGGCGCCCGCCTCGGCCACCCGCTCTGGCGCAAGGCCCTGAAGGACTCGGGGGTCGACGAGGCGACGGCGCAGGAAGTGGTCGAGCGGATCGGCGAGGGCTACGTCGGCTGGCAGGAGAACTCGTTCCCGGGCCTGCTGGGCAACGTGGCCGCCGGCCGGATCGCCAACCGGCTCGACCTGCACGGCACCAACTGCGTCATCGACGCGGCCTGCGCCAGCTCCCACGGCGCGGTGCACCTGTCGATGCTGGAGCTGGCCTCGGGCCGCACCGACCTGGCCGTGTCGGGCGGGCTCGACACGTTCAATGACATCTTCATGTATATGTGCTTCAGCAAGACCCCGGCCATGTCGCCCACCGGCGACGCCCGCCCGTTCGACGCCGGCTGCGACGGCACGATCCTGGGCGAAGGGCTGGGCGTGGTCGTCTTGAAGCGGCTGGCCGATGCCAAACGCGACGGCGACCGGATCTACGCGGTGATCCGGGGGATGGGCACGTCGTCCGACGGCAAGGGCGGGGCCGTCTACGCGCCGGTCGCCGCCGGTCAGAGTCGGGCGCTGCGGCGTGCCTATGAAGAGGCCGGGATCAGCCCCGAGACGGTCGAGCTGGTCGAGGCCCACGGCACGGGGACCAAGGTGGGCGACGCCATCGAGCTGTCGGCGCTGGCCTCCGTGTACCGCGAGGCGAAGGACGACGCCACCTGGTGCGCCCTGGGCTCGGTGAAGTCGCAGATCGGCCACACCAAGGCGGCGGCGGGCTCGGCGGGGATCATCAAGGCGGCGCTGGCGCTGCACCACAAGGTGCTCCCCCCCACGGCCAAGGTCACACGTCCGCTGGCCGACGCCCTGCCGGGCGCGTCCCCCTTCTACGTGAACACCGAGGCCCGCCCCTGGATGCCCCGCGAGGGCCACCCGCGACGCGCGGCCGTCAGCGCCTTCGGCTTCGGCGGCAGCAATTTCCACTGCGTGATGGAAGAGGCCGATCCCGATCACGCCGAGGTCGCCTGGGACGGCGGCGTCCAGCTTCTGGCCTTCTCGGCGCCCACCCGCGAGGCCCTGGGCTCACTCCTGGAGATCTGGCCGCTCGGCCTTGAAGGCGACGCCCTGCGTGTTCAGGCCGCTCGCGCCCGCGCCTCGTTCAAGCCCGACGCCCCGGTCCGGCTGGCGATCGCGGCCACCCCCGCCGACCTGCCTCGTGCCTTCGAGGCCGGCCGCAAGCTGCTGGCCGGTCCCGCCCGCAAGGGCCTGTCCGTCGCCCCCGAGGGGGCCTACCTGGGCGAAGGGAAGCCCGGCAAGCTGGCGATGCTCTTCCCCGGTCAGGGGGCGCAATACGTCGGCATGGCCCGCGAGCTGGCCTGCCTCTTCCCCGAGATGGCCCGCGTCCTCGACCTGGGCGACCGGACGATCGGCGGCCCCGACCGGCTCTCCGACGCGATCTACCCCCAGCCCGCCTTCGACGACGATGGCCGAGCCGCCCATGACAGGGCCCTGCGTGCCACCGAGACCGCGCAGCCGGCGCTGGGGGCGATCAGCCTGGGGATGCTCGCCATCCTCGACCGCTTCGGCGTGAAGGCCGACGCCGCGGCCGGGCACAGTTATGGCGAGCTGCCCGCGCTGCATGCCGCCGGCCGGATCTCGGCCGAGGCCCTCTTCGCCCTCTCCCGCAAGCGCGGCGAACTGATGGCCGAGGCCGGCAATGCCGACGCGGGCGAGGGCGATTCGGGCGCGATGCTCGCGGTGCTCGGCCCGCTCGCCGAGGTCGAGGCGGTGCTGGCCCGCGAGCGGCTCGACGTGGTGGTGGCCAACAAGAACGGACCCAAGCAGGCGGTGCTCTCGGGCCCGGCGTCGGCCATCGCGCGGGCGGCCCGGCTGTTCGAGGCGAGCAAGATCGCCACCCGCCCGCTGGCCGTGGCGGCGGCCTTCCATAGCCGGTTCGTCGCCGCCGCCAGCCTGCCGTTCCGCCTGGCCATCGACGCGGTGAAATTGGCCCCGGCGTTGCTGCCCGTCTTCGCCAACTCGACCGCCGCGGAGTACCCGGCCGACCCCGCCGAGGCCCGCGCCCTGCTCGCCGATCAACTCGCCCGGCCCGTCGAGTTCGTGGCCCAGATCCGCGCGATGGCCGGCCTGGGGATCACCACGTTCGTCGAGGTCGGCCCCGGCGCCGTCCTGACCGGCCTGGTCTCGGCGATCCTGGAGACAACCGACCACGCGGCGCTCGCCCTCGACGCCAGCAAGGGAGCCCGCGGCGGCCTGCTCGACCTGTCCCGGACGCTCGCCGGCCTGGCCGCGCTGGGCCATCCGCTCAAGCTCGACCGCTGGGATGAGCCGGCCAACGCCCTGGCCGCCGCCCCGCCCAGGCCCGCCGGCCTGACCGTCAAGGTGAGTGGCGCCAACGCGACCGCCAAGCCCAGTAAGCGGCCGCCCACCCCGCCGAAAAAACAGGCCCCGCCTGTCCAGGCCCCTATCCCTGCCGTACCAATTCAGGCCCCGGCCGCACGGGCAGTCTTGACCCCGCCCGGCCCCCTGCCCGTCCACGCCCCGAACGTCACGCCGCAGGCCCCACCCCGGGGCGTCGCACAACCAGGGCCGGCCTCTACCAATGGCCGAGGCCACTTCACCTCCGACGACACCATGACTCATCGCGACACCCCGGCGGCCCCCGCCCCGCCCGCACGCCAGGCCACGTCGGCCGACCCGGCCGTTGCCGGACTCCTGGGCCAGGCTTTGCGCGATGCGCAGGCGAACCTGGTGGGGCTGCAACGCCTCAACGAGCAGACCGCCGGGCTGCATCGCCAGTTCCTCGAAGGGCAAGAGACGGCCCAGCGCACCTTGCAAACCCTGCTCGGTCAGCAGCAGGCCCTGGCCCTCGCTTCCCTCGGCCTGGCCACCGGCACGCCTACCCACGCACCCCTTCGTCCCGCCCCGACCCCCGCGCCGCAGCAGGCGATCGCACGGCCCGCCCCCGCGCCGGCCCCGATCGCGCCAAAGTTCGAGGCGCCCCGACCGGCTCCCGTCGCGACCAGGGCCCCGGCCCCCGCACACGTCGAGGCACCCCGCCCCGCGCCTGTCGCCCCGCGTTCTGCGGCCGTCGCTCCTCAGCCCGCCGCGCCGGCCGGCATGGGCCGCGATGCGATTGAGCGGGCTTTGCTGGAAGTCGTCGCGGAGAAGACGGGGTATCCGGTCGACGTTCTTGAGCCGTCGATGGAGCTGGATGCCGACCTCGGCATCGACTCGATCAAGCGCGTCGAGATCCTCTCCGCCATCCAGGAGAAGCTGCCCGAGGCGGGCGTGATCGGCTCGGAGCACGTCGGCTCGCTGCGGACGCTCGGCCAGATCATCGACCACCTCGTCGCCGATCTCGCCTCGTCGGCCCCCGCCGAAACTCCCGCCGCCCCCTCCGCGACCTCGGCATCCTCGTCGTCGATCCTCTCCGTCCTAATGGAGGTCGTCGCCGAGAAGACGGGGTATCCGGTCGACGTTCTTGAGCCGACGATGGAACTGGACGCCGACCTGGGCATCGACTCGATCAAGCGCGTCGAGATCCTCTCGGCGCTGCAAGAACGCCTGCCCGAAGCGGGGGCCATCGGCTCCGAGCACGTCGGCTCGCTGCGGACCCTGGGCCAGATTGTCGAGCATCTCGCCTCGACCCTTCCCGCCACGGCGTCCCCGGTGTCCGCACCCGTCCAGGCCCCCACACCTTCGGGGAATCATGCCGCGACGATTCGAGCGGCCCTGATGGCCGTGGTTGCCGAGAAGACGGGGTATCCGGCCGACGTGCTTGAGCCGTCGATGGAGCTTGATGCCGACCTGGGCATCGACTCGATCAAGCGCGTCGAGATCCTCTCGGCGCTGCAAGAACGCCTGCCCGATGCCGCCGCGATCGGCTCGGAGCATGTTGGCTCGCTGCGGACCCTGGAGCAGATCGTCGAGTTCCTGGTCGGCAGCCCGACCGCGGACGAGACGCCGGCGCCAGTCGCCGCCGAGGCTGCCAGGCCGGTCGAAGTCGCGGTCTCGGGCCCCGCGATCGAGCGGTTTCTTCCCACGGTTGCCCGGATCGCCGCCGGCGAACGGAGGTCCCTTCGATCGGGCTCCGACTTCGGCGTGATGGACGACGGCTCGCCGCTGGCCGCCTCCCTGGTGCGCCGGCTCGAAGCCCGAGGGCTCCGGTCCAGGCTGGTCCGCCCCGGGTCGGTCGGCGAGGTCGAGGGCCTGATCTTGCTCGCGGGCGAGTCCGACGACGACACGGCCGCGATCAAGGATGCATTCCGCCTGATGCGTGAGGCCGGCCCCTCGCTCCGCCAGACCGGCGGCGTGCTGGCCTCCGTCTGCCATCTCGATGGCGCCTTCGGGTTCGGGCCGGGCGGCCTGGAATCGGGGCGTGGCGGGGCGCTCGCCGGCCTGGTCAAGACGGCCGCCCGCGAATGGCCCGACGTCCGCGTCCGCGCGATCGACGCCGCGCATGACCTGGGATCGGACGACGAGGTTGCCGAGGCCATCGTCGACGAGCTGACGCTGGACGGACCCGTCGAGGTCGGCCTGTCCTCGGCCGGCCGGTCGGCCCTCGACCTGATCGCGGCCCCGCTGTCCGTCGAGGCCGGGGCCTCGATGCCCCTGGAAGCCGGCGATGTGGTGGTCGTCTCGGGTGGTGCTCGAGGCGTCACGGCCGAGGTGGCCCTGGCGTTTGCCGTGGCTTGCCGGCCCACGATCGTGGTCATCGGCCGGAGCGCCGCCCCCGAGGCCGAGCCCGAATGGCTGGCCGGGTTGGCCGACGAGCCCGCCATCAAGCGGGCCATGCTGGCCAGGGCCGAGGGCAAGGCCGACCTCAGGCAGGTGGGCGAGGAGGTCCGCGCGATCCTGGCCAATCGCGAGGTTTCCGCCAACCTCGACCGGATCCGCCGAGCCGGCTCGGAGGCGGCCTACTACGCGGCCGATGTCCGCGACTCCGCCGCCGTGGCCTCGATCCTGGACGACGTCCGATCCAGGTTCGGCCCCGTCCGAGCCTTGATCCACGGGGCCGGCGTCCTGGCCGATCGCGCGATCGTCGACCAGACGGACGACCAGTTCGCCCGCGTCTACGACACCAAGGTCCAGGGGCTGAACGCCCTGCTGGATGCGACCCGGGGCGACGACCTGAAGGTGCTCGTCGTCTTCTCGTCGACCACCGCCCGCCTCGGCCGGACCGGACAGGTCGCGTATGCCGCGGCGAATGAGTCGCTCAACAAGCTGGCCCGCGTCGAGCAGTGGCGTCGCCCCTCCTGCCGCGTGGTCTCGGCCAACTGGGGCCCCTGGGACGGCGGCATGGTCACGCCGGCCTTGAAGGGGGTCTTCTCCGCCGAGGGGGTCGCTCTGATCCCGCTCGAAGCAGGGTCGGCCTATCTGGTGGATGAGCTGCGATCGGCCGCCCCCCGGCCCGTCGAGGTCGTCATCCTGGGGCCCGGCTCGGCCCCGCCGACCACGCCGCTGCGGCCCGAGATCGAGGCCACGCCCGCGACCTCCGAGGCGCCGGCCATCGAGCCTGCGCCGGCGACGGCCGCGGGGATGGCGGCGGTCTTCGAGCGGCCGGTGAGCGTGCAGGCGATCCCGATCCTGGATGCCCACGTCCTCGACGGCCGGCCGGTCCTGCCGATGGCCCTGGTCATGGAATGGCTCGTCCAGGGGGCCATGCACCGGCATCCCGGCCTGGGGCTGCATGGGGTGGATGAGTTCCGGCTCTTGAAGGGGGTCATCCTCCGCGACGACCGGCCCGAGACCGTCCGTGTGCTCGCCGGCAAGGCGATCCGCAAGGACGGGCTCTCGATCGTGCCGACCGAGCTGCGCGGCAGGCTGGCCGACGGCCGCGAGGTGCTGCACGCCCGCGCCGAGGTAGTGCTGGGCGACCGCGCCCCGCTGCCCGGCCCGGCCGGCCCCCTGCCCGCGGGCAAGCCCACCGCCTGGACCGCTCGGACGCTCTACCGCGACGTCCTGTTCCACGGCACCGAGCTGCAAGGGATCCAGCAGATCGACGCCTGCAACGAGGCCGGCGCCGTGGCCCGGTCGTCGACCTCGCCGGCCCCCTCGGAGTGGCTCGACAAGCCGCTGCGGACCGCCTGGGTGACCGACCCCCTGGCCCTGGACTGTGCCTTCCAGCTGATGATCCTCTGGAGCCACGAGCTGCGAGGGGCTGCCAGCCTGCCGACGGTGGTCGGCCGTTACCGCCAGTTCCGCAAGGCGTTCCCGCCCGATGGCGTGACCCTTGTCGCCCGCGTCACCCGGTCGTCGGCCCACGGCGCGACCGCCGACATCGACTTCCTCGACGGCGCCGGCGAGCCGGTCGCCCGGATCGAAGGATACGAGTGCGTCATCGACGCCTCGCTCCAGAACGCATTCCGCAAGAACCGCCCCGCGCGGCTCGACGCCCGCTAGAACGGCCCACTTCCCCGGGGAAAACGGGGGGCCGGCTCCGAGGCGAGACGCGGCCCCGTCGTCCCCCACCTTGTTCCCGGGCGTCGATTGTTCGTCGGACCAGCATCAACGCGCACCAAGGATTGACGGTCGAGCATGGCAGCAGCAGCGGAACGGGTGGCAATCGTCGGCGTCGGGGCCATCTTCCCGGGCGCCCCCGACCTCGGGCAGTTCTGGGAGATCGTCTCGGGGGGCATCGACGCCACCTCCGAGGTCCCCGAAGGCCGCTGGGCGCTCGCGCCCGGCGACGCCCACGACCCGCGCCCCGTCTCCCCCGACCGCGTCCCCAGCCTCCGCGCCGGCTTCGTGAACGCCGAGGGCCTCGACCCCGAGTTCGCCGGCCCCCTGGACGTCTCCGTGCGGCTGGCCCTGCACGCCGGCCGCTCCGCCTGGCGGGATGCGAAGACCGACGGCATTGACCCGACTCGCGTCGGCGTGATCCTGGGCCACATCGTCCTGCCCACCGAGGGCGCCTCGGCCCTGGCCCGTCAGACCCTCGGCCGCGCCTTCGCCGAATCGCTGGACCTACCGGCCGATTCCGAGGCCGATGTCGACCCCCGCGCCGCGTTCGCCGCGGGCCTGCCGGCGGGGATGCTGGCGAAATCACTGGGCCTGAAGGGGGCCGCCTACACGC
The DNA here is from genome assembly GCA_038400315.1 of Isosphaeraceae bacterium EP7. NCBI lineage: Bacteria > Pseudomonadati > Planctomycetota > Planctomycetia > Isosphaerales > Isosphaeraceae > Kueselia > Kueselia aquadivae. The sequence continues at coordinate 2,769,641 of CP151667.1, read as the reverse complement.
TGGATGCCGCCTGCGCGTCGTCTCTGTACGCGCTCAAGCTGGCGGCCGACGAGCTGACCTCGGGCCGCGCCGACGTCATGCTCACCGGCGGCGTCTCGCGGCCCGACCCGCTGTACACCCAGATGGGGTTCGCCCAGTTGCGGGCCCTCTCCCCGGGCGGCCACCCCCGGCCGTTCGACGCAGGCGGCGACGGCCTGGTGGTCGGCGAAGGGGCGGGCGTCTTCGTCCTGAAACGACTCGGCGACGCCGTCGCGGCGGGCGATCGGATCTACGCCGTGGTCGCGGGCTCCGGCCTGTCCAACGATGTCGATGGCGGCCTGCTCGCCCCCAGCACCGAGGGCCAGCTCCGCGCCATGCGGGCCGCCTATGAGAACGCCGGCTGGGCGCCCGGCGACGTCGACCTGATCGAGTGCCACGCCACCGGCACCCCGCTGGGCGACTCGGTCGAGCTGGCCAGCCTGCGCGAGCTCTGGGCCGGCGAGAAAGGAAAGCCGGGCCGATGCATCATCGGGTCGGTCAAATCCAATATCGGCCACGCACTCACCGCCGCCGGGTCGGCCGGGCTCCTGAAGGTCTTGCAGTCGTTCGAGCACGGCGTCCTCCCCCCCACCGCCAACTTCGCCAGTCCGCTCGAACCGCTGGAAGACCCGTCGAGCCCGTTCCGCGTGCTGGCCGAGTCCGCACACTGGCCCGAACGCACCGCCGGCCGGGCCCGCCGGGCCGCCATCAGCGGGTTCGGTTTCGGCGGGATCAACGCTCATATCCTGCTGGAAGAGTGGCGGCCCCCCGCGCGGCCGTTCGTCCCACGGCCCAGGCCCAAGGTCAAGCCGGGCGTGCCGCTGGCCATCGTCTCGCTGGCCGCACAAGTCGGCCCTTGCGCCACGACACAAGCGTTCCGGGTGCGGGCCCTCGGCGGCGGCTCGCAGGCCGGCCCCGCCGCGCCCGCACGCTGGTGGGGGATCGCCGATGCCCCGGCCGGCTACTACCTGGAGACGCTGGAGCTTCCCGCCGACCGCTTCCGGATCCCGCCCCTGGAGCTGGAGGAGATGCTGCCGCAGCAGTCGCTCCTGCTGCGCCTGGCGGGCGAGGCCATCGCCGAGGCCGGCTGGCAACGCGGAACCCCCAGGCTGCGCACCGGCGTGTTCGTCGGCCTTGGGCTCGACCTGAATACGACGAACTATCATGTGCGGTGGTGGCTTTTGCCGCAGGCCAGGCGCTGGAACGAACAGCTCGGGCTCGGGCTGGACGAGGCCGGCGTGGTCGCCTGGGCGGGTCGGCTGCGCGACGCCTTCGGCCCTCCGCTGTCGGCCAATCGAACGATGGGGGCGCTCGGCGGGCTGGTCGCCAGCCGGATCGCCCGCGAGTTCCGCGCCGGCGGCCCTAGCTTCACCGTCTCCAGCGAGGAGACCTCGGGCCTGCGAGCCCTGGAAGTCGCCTCGGGCATGCTGCGCCGAGGCGAGATCGACGAGGCCCTCGTCGGTGCGGTCGACTTCGCCGGCGACCCCCGCTACGCCCTCGCCGCCGCAGCCCTGCACCCCGATCGGACGACCCCCGCCGATGGCGGCGTGGCCCTGGTCCTCAAGCGGCTGGACGACGCCGAGCGCGACGGCGACCCGATCCTGGCCGTCGTCCGGGGTGTCGGTTCCGCCTGCGGCGGCTCGCCTCAGGAGGTCATCCCCGGCGCCGCTGCCGCCCGCACCTCGTTCGCCCTGGCCTGCGCCGATGCCGGCCTCGACGTGACGGCGCTCGCCTATCTGGAACGCGCCGACGCCGAGCCCGTCCTCTTCCACGGAATGCAGGGCGACGCCGTGGCCACCCTCGGTCACGCCGGGGCCGCCGCCGGCCTGGTTGGTTTGGCCCGGCTCGCGGCCGGGTTGCAGCACGACATGATTCCCGGCCAGGTCGGCCAATCCGCCGCCTCGCCGGCCCCTCAGTTCTGGCTCCGCGACCGCGCCGACGGCCCTCGCCGCGGGGCGGTGGCCGCGACCGGGACCGACGGCACCAGCCTGCACGCGATCCTGGAAGGCTATGAAGGGCCGAATCGGGCCGCCCCCAGCCCGCAGCCCCTGGGCGATCGCCCGTTCGGCCTCTTCGCCGTCGAGGCCGACGATCCTCAGACCCTCTGCGCCCGGCTCGACGAGCTTTACGCCCTGGCCGATACCCGGCAAAACGAACCCATCGAGGCCCTGGCGCGCCGCTGGTGGGGGATGCACCCCAACGACCCGGCCCGCACGCTGGGCGTGGCGATCGTGGCGGCCGACGCCGCCGACCTGGCCCGATCCGTCGCGTCGGTCGACAAGGGGACGGTTGCCCCGTCATCTCGCGACCGCGCCGGCCGCCGCGTCTTCGTCGCCTCGGACCCCGCCAACCCGCTGGGCGGCTCGAAGGTCGCGTTCGTCTTCCCGGGCTCGGGCAGCCACTTCGCCGGCATGGGCCGCGACCTGGCGGCGCACTGGCCCGAGGCCCTGCGCGGCCAGGATGCCGGCAGCGTGCACCTCAAAGGCCAGTTCGCGCCCGACCTCTTCTGGGCCGACGCGATCCCCCCGCAGTTCGACGACCACCGGGCCCCGATCCTCGGCCAGGTCTCCTTCGGCGCGATGGTGGCCGACCTGATCGCCCCGCTGCTGAGGCCCGACGCGGTCGTCGGTTATAGCCTGGGCGAGACCGCCGGCCTCTTCGCCACCCATGCCTGGACCGGTCGCGACCTGATCTGGCGGCGGCTGCGCGAGTCGAGCCTCTTCCGCGACGACCTGGCAGGCCCCTGCAACGCCGCTCGCCTGGTCTGGAACCTGCGCCCCGACGAGCCGGTCGACTGGGTCGCCGGCGTGATCCCCAAGCCGGCCGAGGCCGTCGACGCCGCGATCGTCGGCATCCCTCGGGTCTACCGCCTGATCGCCAACACGCCGCGCGAGACCGTCATCGGCGGCCAGCGCCGGGCCGTCGGCGAGGTGATCGCACGCGTCGGCGGCCCCTTCGTCCTGCTCTCGGCCGTCAGCACCGTGCACTGCGGGCTGCTCGCGCCCGTCCAGGACGCCTATCGCGCCTTGCACTTGCTGGAGACGACCCCGCCGCCGGGCGTCACCTTCTACATCAGCGCCGCCGGTGAGCCCTACATCCCCGACCGCGACTCGGCCGCCGACGCCATCACCGAGCACGCCCTGCGCGGGTTCGACTACCCGGCGATGATCCGCCGCGCCTACGACGACGGCCATCGCGTCTTCGTCGAGATCGGCCCCGGCTCGTCGTGCAGCCGGATGATCGGCGAGATCCTGGGCGACCTTCCCCACATGGCCCGCCCCCTTGCCGTCGCCGGCCACGACGCCGTCGCCACCCTGCTCGAAGGCCTCGCCCACCTCATCGCCGAGCGCGTTCCGCTCGACCTGACCTCGCTCTATGGTTCGACCGAGACGACCCCCGAAAACGAAGCCAAGCCGGGCCGGACGATCCAGGTCGCGATCGGCGGGGCCCCGTTCGACCCGCCCGAGGGCCTGGCGCAGGGTCGCGGGATCGAGACGGCGTCGGTCGTTCCCGCCTCAGCGACGCGTGAAAACGGCGACGCGGCCCATGTCGAAGCGAAGGTACCCGGCCTCCGCTCAACGGTGGGCCTCCCGCCGCAACCGCCCACGGCCCGCCCGAAGCCGGCCGAGCCGAGGCCCCTGGCGGCCTCGCTCCCCGAGACCGTCGATTTCAAGCCGACGCCCGCCTACGCGGAACAGACGCCGCCCCGAGAGCTGCCCGACATGGCCACCGACGCACCTCCCCAGCATCGCAACGGACAGAGCCCGAGCCCGGCCGTCCCGTCGTACCGTTGGACCGAGCCCGCGATCATGCCGACTTTCGACGACTCGGTCGTTGGCCAGCCCTTCTTCGCCGCGGAGGCCGCACGCGGCGAAGCCCATGCCGCCTACCTCCGGGCCTCGGGCGACCTGGCCCGCACGATGGCCGACCAGATCGCCTTCCAGATGACCCTCATCGACGCCCTCGCCGGAAATCCCGCCGCCGCGAGCCTGCCCGCCTACCCGGATCTAGAGGACGAATCGGAAGCCGTCACAAGGGTCGTCACCTCACCCGCTCCGCTCGACATCGCCACGGGCCAGGTCCCCCGGGCGCTCGACCGGGCGCAATGCCTGGCCTATGCGATCGGCCGGATCGGCGACGTGCTCGGCCCCGACTTTGCCGAGGTCGACGCTTTTCCGACTCGCGTCAGGCTCCCCGATGAACCCCTGATGCTGGTCGACCGGATCCTCGAGATCGACGGCGAGCCGCGGTCGATGACCTCGGGACGGGTCGTCACCGAGCACGACATCCACCCCGGGATGTGGTATCTGGACGGCGGCCGGATTCCGACCTGCATCGCCGTGGAAGCCGGCCAGGCCGACCTGTTCCTGTCGGGCTTCCTGGGCATCGACTTCATCACCGAAGGGTTGGCCGTCTACCGGCTGCTGGACGCCGTGGTCACGTTCCACCGCCCGTTGCCGGGCGTCGGCGAGGTGATCCACTACGACATCCACGTCGACGGCTTCTTCCGCCAGGCCGACACCTGGCTGTTCCGGTTCCGGTTCGAGGCGACTGTCGGGGGACAGCCGCTGCTCAGCATGCAGGAAGGCTGCGCCGGCTTCTTCACCGCCGAGGCCCTGGCCGCCGGCAAAGGGATCGTCCGGTCCACCCTCGAAGCGAAGACCCGCGCCGACGGCCGGGGCGGCACCGTGCCTCCGCTGGTGCCGATGGCCCTGGAGCAACTGGACGCCGACCGCGTCGAGGCGCTCCGGCTGGGCAACCTGGCCGCCGCGTTCGGTCCCGCCTTCGACGGGCTCCCCCTGGCCGAGCCCCAGCGCCTGCCGGGCGGGCCGATGACCCTGGTCCACCGGGTCGAGCGCATCGACCCGGCCGGCGGCACCTACGGACTTGGCCTGATCCGCGGCGAGGCCGACATCCACGCCGACGACTGGTTCATGACCTGCCACTTCGTCGACGACCGCGTGATGCCCGGCACGCTCATGTTCGAGTGCTGCCTGCACACCTTGCGCATCTACCTGGCCCGCATGGGTTGGGTCGGCGAGCACGACGCGGTGACGTGCGGGCCCGTCCCGGGCATCGCCAGCCGCCTGAAGTGCCGGGGCCAGGTCATCGAGTCGACCCGGATGGTCACCTACGAGGTCTCCATCAAGGAGCTTGGCTACGGCCCCGAGCCCTACGCCATCGTCGACGCCCTGATGTACGCCGACGGCAAGCCGATCGTCGAGATCACCGACATGTCGCTGCGGTTCGAGGGCCTGACGCTCGAAACCCTGCAAGCGACCTGGGCCGGCCGACAGGCCAGCCCCGAGTTCGTCGTCACGCCCGAAGCCAGCCCCCAGCCACCCGTTTACGACGCCGCGAGCATCCGGGCTTTCGCCATCGGCAATCCCTCCGAGGCCTTCGGCGCCCCTTACCGCATCTTCGACGAGGGCCGCGTCATCGCCCGGCTTCCGGGTCCACCCTACCAGTTCCTCGACCGCGTGATCTCGACCAAGGGGGAACCCTGGGCGATGGTCGCCGGCGCCGGGGCCACAGCCGAGTACGACGTCCCCGCCGACGCCTGGTACTTCTCGGCCGACCGCCAGCCGCTGATGCCCTTCTGCGTGCTGCTTGAGGCCGCGCTCCAGCCCTGCGGCTGGCTGGCCGCCTACGTCGGGTCGGCGCTCACCAGCGACGTCGACCTCTCGTTCCGCAACCTCGGCGGCCAGGCCCGCCAGCTCATCGAGGTGACCCCGCACGTCGGCACGATGACGACCGAGGTCACGCTGACCAAGGTTTCCAGCTCGGGCGGGATGATCATCCAGCACTACGATTATCGGATGACGACCTCCGGCGGCGAGGTCGTTTACGAAGGCGACACCTACTTCGGGTTCTTCGCCAAGCAGGCCCTGGCCAACCAGGTCGGCTTCCGCGAGGCGAGTTTCTACCAGCCCACCGAGGCCGAACTGGCCCGATCGAAGTCGTTCGACTATCCGCGCGAGGCCCCCTTCCCCGATGATCGGTGGCGGATGATCGACCGGGTCGAGCACCTGATCGCCGATGGCGGCCCGGCCGGACTGGGCTACATCCGCGGGAAGAAGCCGGTGGACCCCTCGGCCTGGTTTTTCAAGGCCCATTTCCACCAGGACCCGGTGGTCCCCGGGTCATTGGGTTTGGAATCGTTCCTGCAACTCCTTAAACTGATGGCTGCGGAACGCTGGGGCGTCGACCCGTCGACGGTCTTCCTGTCGGCCGGCCCTGCCGAGGCCCATCGCTGGGTCTACCGCGGCCAGGTCGTGCCGGGCGACACCCTGATGACGACCGAGGCGACGGTCATCGAGGTCGACGACCAACGCCACTTGCTGGTGGCCGACGGACTCCTCGGGGTCGACGGCCGCCTGATCTACCAGATGGGCCGATTCACGGCGGGCTTGCTGGAGGCTGAGGCTCGATGAAGTACTCGAAGGTCTACATCGACGCGATCGGCTACGAGCTCCCCCCGGTGGTCGTCACCACCGCGGAGCTCGAAGCTCGCCTGGGCGCCCTGTATGAGGCCCTGCGCATCCCGCAGGGGCAGCTCCAGGCGCTTACCGGCATCGCCGAACGCCGCTGGTGGGACGAAGGCTACTCGCTCTCCGACGGCGCCATCGCCGCCGGCCGCCACGCGCTGGACAACTGCGACGTGCGGGCCAAGGACCTGGACGTCCTGATTTACGCCGGCGTCTGCCGCGAGATGTTCGAGCCGGCCACCGCCTGCAAGGTCGCCGCCGGCCTTTCCGTCGGTCCCGACACGGCCGTCTACGACCTGAGCAACGCCTGCCTGGGCGTGCTCAACGGCATGGTCGACGTGGCCAACCGGATCGAGCTGGGGCAGGCCCGCGCCGGCCTGGTCGTCTCGTGCGAGACCTCCCGCGAGATCAACGACATCATGATCGAGCGGATGCTGCACACCCGCAGCATGGAGATGTTCCGCACGTCGCTGGCCACCCTCACCGGCGGCTCGGGCGCCGTGGCGGTGCTGCTCACCGACGGCTCGTTCTCCAACCGCGACCGCAGGCGTCTCGTCGGCGGGGCCACCCAGGCCGCCCCGCAGCATCACTCGCTCTGCCGCTGGGGCATCGAGCAGGTCGTCGCCCCCCTGGCCGCCCGCGGCATCGAGTCCCTGAAGCCGATGGCCGCCCGCGGTATCGAGACCGTCATGCCCCTGGCCACCCGCGGCTACGAGACGGTGATGCCGATCGCCGCCCGCACGCTGGAGACCGTGATGCCGCTGGCCGCGCGCCAGTTCAGCCAGTACATGACCACCGACTCGGTGGCCGTCCTCAAGCACGGAGTCGAGCTGGGCCAGCGCACCTGGTCCCGCCTGATGGGCCGGCTCGACTGGCGCAAGGAGCTGGTCGACAAGGTGATCTGCCACCAGGTCGGCTCGGGCCACCGCGAGACGGTGCTGAAGACCCTGGGCATCGACGCCTCCAAAGACTTCTCGACCTACGAATATCTGGGCAACATCGGCACGGTGTCGCTCCCCCTGACCGCCGCCTTGGCCGAGGAACGTGAGTTCCTCCGACCCGGAGACCGGGTCGGCTTCCTCGGCATCGGCAGCGGCCTGAACTGCATGATGCTCGGGCTGGAGTGGTGATGGTGACCACCGTGACGAACCCGACGACGATCCCGACCGCAACCCGTGCCGGCGACGCTTCGCCCTACGACGTCTTCGTCCGCGACCACCCCGGACGCGACTTCGAGACCAGGCCCGGCGGCCCGCGGATGCACTACCTCGACGAGGGCTCGGGCGAGCCCGTCGTGATGGTCCACGGCAATCCCTCCTGGTCGTTCTACTATCGCAACCTGGCCGAGTCGCTGGCCGGGAGCCGTCGGGTGATCGTCCCCGACCACGTCGGCTGCGGCCGGTCGGACAAGCCCGACGATTCGAAGTATGAATACACGCTCTCCAGGCGCATCGACGACCTGGAGGCCCTGCTCGAGCATCTGGGCGTCACCCGCGACGTCACCCTGATCGTGCACGACTGGGGGGGCATGATCGGCATGGGCTACGCCGCGCGGCACCCGGATCGGATCAAGCGGCTGGTCATCCTCAACACGGCCGCCTTCGGCCTCCCCAAGTCGAAACGGTTCCCCTGGCAGTTGTGGTTCTCCCGCAACTCGCCGCTGTCCGCCTTCCTGGTCCGCGGCCTGAACCTGTTTGCGCGGGGCGCCGCCAGCCAGGGCTGCACCCACCACCCGATGCCCGCCGACCTCCGCGCCGCCTATATTCGCCCGTATGACAGCTGGGCCAATCGCCGGGCCGTCCACCGGTTCGTCCAGGACATCCCCCTGAAGCCCGGCGAGCGTGCCTACGACACGGTGGCCGCCACCGAGGCCGCGCTGCCCAAGTTTTCGCAGACGCCGATGCTGATCGCCTGGGGCCTGCGCGACTTCGTCTTCGACCGCCACTTCCTCGACGAGTGGACCCGCCGCTTCCCGGCCGCCGAGGTCCACCGGTTCGAGCAGGCCGGCCACTACATCCTGGAAGACGAGGCCGACGCCGTCATCCCCCTGATCGGCAGGTTCCTGGACGACCACCCGATCGAGTCCCCCACCACGCCCTCTCCGGCCGAAGGCGACCCGCGTTGAACGACCCCTTGATCGTCAACATCGCCGAGGCCCTGACGGACATGGCGCGGTCGCGCCCGCACTCGCTCGCCGTCGTCTGCCCCTCGGGCCGCGACCGCCAGGGCCGGGCCCGGCACACCCACCGGACCTTCCAGCAGCTCGACCGCGACAGCAACGCGATCGCCCGTGGCCTGGAAGGGCTGGGCGTCAGCAAGGGGGCCCGCACGGCCCTGATGGTCAAGCCGAGCCTCGAGTTCTTCGCCCTCACCTTCGCCCTCTTCAAGGCCGGCGCGGTGCCGGTCCTGATCGATCCGGGCATTGGCGTCAGGAACATCGGCCGCTGCCTGGCCGACGCCGAGCCTTCGGCGTTCATCGGCACCGAGAAGGCGCTGGCCGCCCGCGCCGTGCTGGGCTGGGGCCGCGAGAGCATCCGCGTCCTCGTCTCCGTCAGCAAGCACAGGCCGCGCAACGGCCGGACGCTCGACGAGGTGTACGAGGCCGGCAACTTCGCCACCCCCTACACCATGGCCCGCGTGCAGCCGGATGACGTCGCCGCCATCCTCTTCACCAGCGGCAGCACCGGCCCGCCCAAGGGGGCCGTGTACACCCACGCCATCTTCGCGGCGCAGGTCGAGATCCTCCGCGCCGTCTACGGCATCCAGCCCGGCGAGATCGACCTCTGCACCTTCCCGCTCTTCGCCCTCTTCGGCCCCGCGCTGGGGATGACCGCCATCATCCCCGAGATGGACGCCAGCCGCCCCGCGCGGGTCGACCCGACGAAGATCATCGAGGCCATCGAGGACTTCGGCGTCACCAACATGTTCGGCTCCCCGGCCCTCATGCGCCGGGTCGGGTTCTATGGCGCCGAGAAGAACATCAAGCTCCCCTCGCTTCGTCGGGTGATCTCCGCGGGCGCCCCGGTCCCCGCCAAGGTCGTCGAGCGGTTCGCCACCATGCTGGCCCCCAACGTCCAGCTTTACACCCCGTATGGCGCCACCGAGGCGCTGCCCGTCGCTTCGATCGGCTCCGACGAGCTGCTCCTCGACACCCGCCGCCTGACCGACCTGGGCCACGGCGTCTGCGTCGGTCGCCCCGTGCCGGGGGTCCGTGTCGAGATTATCAGGACCAGCGACGCGCCCATCCCCACCTGGTCCGACGACCTGCTCGTCGCCGACGGCGAGGTCGGCGAATTCGTCGTCCGCGGGCCCAACGTCACCCGCGAATATTTCCGCCTGCCCGACGCCACCGCCCTGGCCAAGATCCAGGACCCCGCCACCGGCGGCTTCTTCCACCGGATGGGCGACCTGGGCTATCGCGACGGCAAGGGCCGCCTCTGGTTCTGCGGCCGCAAGGCGCACCGGGTCCAGATCCAGGGAGGCACCCTCTACACGATCCCCAGCGAGGCGATCTTCAACACCCACCCCGAGGTCGCCCGCAGCGCCCTGGTGGGGATCGGCATCCCCGGCTCGATGCGCCCGGTCCTCTGCGTGGAGCCCACCAAGTGGTCCTGGCTCATCGGCCGCAAACGCCTGCGCCGCGAGCTTCTGGCCCTGGGCGCCACCTCCCCCTACACCAGCGCCATCACCACCATCCTCTTCCACCCCTCGTTCCCCGTCGACATCCGCCACAACTCCAAGATCTTCCGCGAGAAGCTTGCCGCCTGGGCCACCCGCCGCCTCCGGAGGCAGCCATGATCTCGGCCCCTCCTCAATGAACGCCCTCGTCACCGGCGCCGGCGGCTTCCTCGGCCTGTCCATCACCCGCCAGCTCGTCGCCCGGGGCGACTCCGTCCGCAGCCTCGCCCGCAACGCCTACCCTGTGCTCGAAGCCCTGGGCGTCGACCAGATCCGGGGCGACTTGTCCGATCCTGCCGCCGTCGCCCGCGCCGTCGGCGGGGTCGACGTCGTCTTCCACGTCGCGGCCAGGGCGGGCGTCTGGGGCCCCTACGTCGAGTTCGACCGCGTCAATCACGTCGGCACCCGCCACGTCGTCGACGCCTGCCGCGCCTCGGGCGTTGGCCGCCTCGTCTACACCAGCTCGCCGAGCGTCGTCTTCGGCGGCCACGACCTGGAAAACGCCGACGAGTCGACCCCCTATCCCGATCGGTACGACGCCCCCTACCCGGCCACCAAGGCGCTCGCCGAGCGGCTCGTGCTCGCCGCCAACGGCCCGAATTTTGCCACCGTCGCGCTCCGGCCCCATCTGATCTGGGGCCCCGGGGACAATCACCTCGTCCCCCGGATCATCGCCCGCGGTCGGGCCGGCAAGCTCAGGCGGATCGGGCATGCGCCCAAGCTCGTCGATTCCACCTACGTCGACAACGCCGCCGACGCCCACCTACTGGCCGCCGACCGCCTGGCCCCCGGCTCCCCCCCGGCGGGCAGGGCCTATTTCATCGCCCAGGGAGAGCCCGTCCCCGTCTGGGACCTGGTCGACCGGATCCTCGCCGCCGCGGGCCTGCCGCCGGTGCGCAAGACCGTCTCCCCCCGCACGGCCTACGCCGCGGGCGCGATCCTGGAGGCCGGCTACCGCCTTTTCGGTATGAAGGCCGAGCCGCCGATGACCCGGTTCCTGGCCGGCCAGCTCTCCCACGCGCACTGGTTCGACCTCTCCGCCGCCCGCCGCGACCTGGGCTACAACCCCCGGATCTCCCTCGACGAGGGTTTGAGCCGCCTGGCCGCCTCGCTCGCCTAGGACCCCAGCACGGAGCAACGTCACCCCATGAATGTCGTCGCAGCCCCCGAAATCCGTGCCATCGCCTTCGACCTCGACGGCCTGATGTTCGACACCGAGGCGCTCGCCCATCGTGTCATCACAGAGATGATGGCCGACAAGGGGAAGGACTTCACCCCCGAGATCATGGCCGCGATGCTCGGCAAGCAGGCCCACGTCTCCTTCCCCGCGCTCAAGCGGATGGCGGGGCTGGACGAGACGCCCGAGGAACTCCTTGAAGACGTCACGGCACGCTTCTTCGCCGTGCTTGACACGTCCGTTCACCCGACCGCGGGCCTATTCGCCCTCCTGGACGCAATCGGCAAGCGTAAGCTCCCGATCTGCCTGGCCACCTCCTCGCGCCGCGAGTACGCCGAGGGCCTGCTCAGCCGCCACGGCCTGCTCGACCGGTTCGCGTTCACCCTCTGCGCCGAGGACGTGACCGAGAGCAAGCCGGCCCCCGAGATCTACCGCAAGGCCGCCGCCCGCCACGGCGTCGACCCGTCGAACCTCCTCGTCTTGGAAGACAGCCCCACCGGGATCGCCGCCGCCAAGGCCGCCGGGGCCTACGCCGTCGGGATCCCCCACGACCACAGCCCCGCCACGGGACTGGGCGCCGCCGACCTCCTCGTCGACCGCCTCGACGATCCGGCCGTGCTGAGGCTGCTGGGATCTCCGCGGGGCTGATCGTCGGCGGCGCTGGCAATCGCCTGTCCGCACGAATCGCGTGGAGCCGGCTTCAAGACGTGGTCAGGATCGCGGTACCCTGATTGATCCGCGATCCTCGCGCGATGGGCCGTCGGATGCGGCCGTCGTTTCTCATTCGAGCGGACGATCTCGATGGCGACCCGGCCCCATCCGCGTGGCACCATGAGGATCCTCTCCGGAGCGGCCATCGCCCTCGGCTGGTATCTCGCTTCGATCCTGGCTTATGGCGGCGCGTTGTGGCTGATCGACCATTGCCGGCCTCCGCATTCGCGACACGCCGTGATGATCCTCGATCACGCGACGTTCGCCGCCCTGGCGATGTGGCTCGTCGGCCTAGCCTCGATGTTCCTCGTGCAGCAATTCATCGACGGTCAGTTCCTTCGATACGTCACGATCCTGCCCTTCGCGTTCTCCTGGTACCTGTGCCTGGTGACGACGATCGAGTGGTTCAATGAACCGTCGGCCGTCGCGAGAAATCCCGAGTTTGACGCGGCCCATCCGCCGGCGGAGAAGTCCGACTGGTGGTATTATCCCCTCCGGTTCGCCCTGGTCGGATTGCCCGCACCCGCATGGCTGCTCACGTTCCGCTCGATGCATCGCCGGGAGAGCGTCGGATATCGCCGCGACCTCGTTGAATCAATCTATGAGAAATTAAGCATTAGACGTTTGGGCGGCCGGCGTGCCCGGATCCAAGGGGACGCCCGCCTCGGGGGCGTGTTCGCGGCGATCGCCGATCCTCCACCCCGCCGTGAACCGCCCCGGAATGACGGCCCCGGACGGGGATCGACTCAAGTCTTCGACTCGCCCGGTTCGAGGAGTGACCTGGGGATCTTGGGGCTGAAGGTCGGGGCGACCGCCGAGGAGGTCCGCCAGGCTTACCGCAGCCTGGTGCTGGCCTGGCATCCCGATCGATTCCCGATCGACCCGCACCTGCGGGCGGTTGCCCAGGAGAAGATGAGCGAGATCAACGCCGCGCATGACAGGCTTGAACTCCATCTCGCGAATCGAACCTGCGGCTGAAGCGGTCCCCATTCGCGCCGGAATGATCGACGAGAGGATGGGCCGATCTCCATCACGATCGTCCCCGCCGGAAAGGGCCCGGCGTGTCGGTGGACGTTCGGGCGGCACACCGGCAGCCGCGCGGGCCCCGGCCCGAGTGTCATTTCCCGCGGCCTGTCGGGATGTGTGCTAAAAATTGCAGAGTCGGATCGATTCCTGGCTGGCGATTGCCTGTCCGGACGAATAGCATGGCGCCGACCCGACGATGCGGACAATGCCCTGGATCTGTCCTAGTTTTCGATCGTCGCACCCTGGGCCAGAGCTTGTGGCCGTCGACTTCCGCGGAATCGGACGAAATTGATGGCGATCCGGATCTCCTCCAGGCAGACGCGGTTCCTCTCCGGAGCGGCCGTCGTCGTCGCCTGGTACCTCGCGTCGTGCCTGGCCTTCTTCGGCGCGGAATGGTTGATGTTCCTGTGGGCACGCCCATCGTCGCCTCATGCCGCCCCGAGGTTCGACGTCGGGACGGCCTCGGCCCTGGGCCTCTGGCTCTCGGGCCTCGTCGCCTTGCTCTTCACACACCGCCGCATCGATCGTCAGGTCACGCAGCTCCTGACTGGCCTGACGTTCGCGGTCTCCTGGTACGCCTGTTCCGCGATGACGATCGATTGGTTCAGCGACCCGTCTCACGACGGGGAAATCCCGGGATTCCTCTCGGGGGTCACTTCCTCGCAGGCGACGCAATGGTGGTTCTACGCCCTTAAACTCGGCCTGATCGGGTCGCCCGGCGCCGTCTGGCTGCTCACGTTCGTCCCGCCGCATCGCCGGGTCACCTTCGAGTGGCCGCGGCGACGGACTCGGGCCGAAAAAGTCAGGAATTACGTCGATTTCCTCTCCGATATTCATCTCGCCGGGACCATCAATGCCCGTCCCGGCTCGCGGAGCTATCTCCCACCGGGCGGGGACGCGGATCGCGAGGAGGACGATCGGGAGCGGCTGAAGCGAGAGGCCGAGGAGGCTCGGTTCCGGGAGGACCTCAAAGTCCTGGGGCTCAAGAGGATGGCGACGCGGGAGGAAATCCGGTCGGCCTACATCGCCCTCGTGCAGGTCTGGCACCCCGACCGGCTCGCGCACAATCCGGGTCGGGACGGGGCCGAGCAGACGAGGATGAGCGAGATCAATGCCGCTCACGATCGGATCGAAAAACACCTCGAGAAGCAGCCTCGAGTCTGAGATGTGCCGTCCCCGTTGTGGCATGATCCGGGTCATGCCATCGAACTGATCCCGATCCCGGTGGATGATCCGCATGACCGACCCGACCCCGGAACCCTCCCGCTTCCCGGCGATCACCCAGCCCCCCTGGGCCCACCTGTCGCCGATTATCGCGTTCCTCTCGCTCACGTCGCTGGAGGGCTACGTGCCGCCGGCCGCCTACCCGCTGGCCTACACCGCCAAGCTCGCCGTGGTCATCGCGGTCGCCTGGCTCTGCCGGTCGGCCTGGCGCGACCTGAAGCCGCTGCCGGGCCCGCTCGGCTGGCTCGTGGCAGCGGCGCTCGGGGTGCTTGTGATCGCGGTCTGGGTCGGCCTGGATGGGAAGTATCCGACGTTCGGGTCGCTCTCGGGCAATCGGGCGGGCTTCGACCCCAAGTCCATCTCCTCGGCCCCGGGCCGGTATGCGTTCCTGGCCGTCCGGTTCCTGGGGCTGGTCGCGGTGGTCCCGCTGATCGAGGAATTGTTCTGGCGGTCGTTCCTGGTGCGCTGGGTGATCGACCAGGACTTCGAGAAGGTCCCCGTCGGCCTGGTCACGCCGCTCGGGGCCGGGGTCAGCTCGGTGGCGTTCGCCCTGGCGCATCCCGAGTGGCTTCCCGCGCTGCTCACGGGCCTGGCCTGGGCCTGGCTCTTAAAGTGGACGGGGAGCCTGTCGGCCTGCGTGGCCAGCCACGCGATCGCGAACCTGACGCTTGGCATCTACGTCCTCTGGTCGGGCGCCTACCGGTTCTGGTGAGGCGGCCGGGCCCTGTCACGGGCCATCTTGATTGACGCACGAGCCCTCCGGGCCTTAGCCTTGAGTCGAGGCGCCGGCAGGCAGGGGCGCCGCCCGAGATCCCAACGCCCGAGGTCGCACGCGCTTGGCCAAGAAGAAAATCCGGGTCAGCTTCAAGAAGAACCGCCAGAAGCGGACCCGCGACAATAACCTGACCGAAGACTTTCGCAACGACAACCAGGTGCGGCTCGACCACGCCTCGGCCGAGCGCGTGCGCGCCAAGGGAGACCTCTCGCGCAAGCGCACCATCGTCACCGAGGGGACCGACAAGGAGCGGGCCGACGCCGGCGACGACCAGGGGTCGCTCATCTCGGTTGACCTCACCGAGTGCCTGCACGGCCGCGTCATCCGCGTCCACGGGCTCATCTCGGTGGTCGAGGCCGACGACGGCGACCGCTACCGCTGCAACGTCAGGCGCATCCTCAAGACGATGGCCATCGACGGCCGCAACGTCATCGCCGTCGGCGACCGCGTCTGGTTCAGGCCCGAGCCCAACGGCGAGGGGATGGTCGAGAAGATCGACGCCCGCACCCGGACCATCTCGCGCGGGTACCGCAAGCACAAGCACGTGCTCGTCTCCAACGTCGACCGCATCCTGATCGTCTCGGCCTTCGACGAGCCGGGCCTGAAGCTCCCGCTCATCGACCGCTACCTGATCTCGGCGGAGATCGGCCGCGTCCAGCCGATCATCATCCTGAACAAGGCCGACCTCGTCGACGTCGTCGACTTCCAGTGGATCGTCGGCCTCTACACTCAGCTCGGCTACGAGACCCTCATCACCTCCGCCGCCGACGGCCGGGGCATCGACCGCCTGCGTTCCTTCTTCAAGGAGGGGACCACCGCCTTCTCGGGCCAGAGCGGCGTCGGCAAGAGCTCGCTCCTGAACGCCGTGCAGCCCGGCCTGAACCTGCGCATCGGCGAGGTGGCCGAGTGGACCGGCAAGGGGAAGCACACGACCAGCAACTCCGAGCTGATCCGCCTCGAATCCGGCGGCTTCGTCGTCGACACCCCCGGCCTGCGCCAGTTCGAGCTCTGGGGCGTCGAGCAGGCCGATGTCGAGGCCTACTTCGTCGAGTTCCGCCCCTTCATCCCCAAGTGCAAATACCCCGACTGCTCCCACACCCACGAGTCCGACTGCGCCGTCAAGGACGCCGTCCACCTGGGCCTCATCCATGCCGGCCGCTACGAGAGCTACATGAAGCTCTACTTCGGCCAGCCCCTGGAAGAAGGCTGATCCGGGCCCTCCTCGGCGCGTGATCGGCATCTGATCGTCCGTCCCGGTGGGATCGAGCCCGTTCGATCCTCGGAGTCTCGGGGCCGGCACGGCCGTGACTCGTCTCCAGGTCGACAACGCCGGAGTCGGCAGACTTCCGGCTCGTCGCGGGTTATTTTTTGCATTGACATGCGTGCCATGCCCGCTAAGTTATGAAAACCAAATTTGGAGAATGAAATTTGAGCGGCCAAGGGAGGGCCCGCCATGGGACGTCCGCCTGCGAAGGATCTGACCGATCGCGAGCTGGAAGTCATGCACGTCTTCTGGTCGCAGGCCGAGGCCACGGCCGCCGAGGCGCGTGACCGGCTCGAGGCGACGGGCCTGGTCCGCACCTACACGACGATCGCCAACCTCGTCAGGGCCCTCCAGGAGAAGGGGTTCCTGAGCCAGCTCAACGGCGAGCGTCCCTTCCGCTACCGGGCCGAAAGGTCGTACGAGGACGTCTCGGGCCGGCTCCTGGGCGACCTCGTCCAGCGTGTCTTCCGCGGATCGCGTGCCCAGCTGCTTCGCCGGCTCGTCGACCAGCGCAAGCTGACGGCCGAGGAGCGTGCGATGCTCGTGCGGATCCTGGAGGGGCAGGACCGATGAACGACCTCGGCATCACGCTCGCCTGGATCGCCGCGCAGGTCACCTTCCTGGGCGTCCCCGCACTGGCCCTGCATGGGATCGCCTCGCGGCGAGGCCCGGCCCAAGGCGCCTGGGTCGCGACCCTGACGCTCGCCCTGGTCGTCGCCCTGAGCCTCAGCGGCCTGATCGGCGTCGACCGCCATTTCGCCGCGATCTCCACCGGGCACGCGTCCGTGGCGGTGGCCCCAAAATCAACCTCGGTCGACCCGCGGGACGACGCCATCGCCACCAATGGCCCCGACGCAGTTGCTCCCACGGCCGCCGAAGCCGGCTGGGATCTCTCGGGCCTGCGGCGGGCCTGGGCCCGCATCGATCGGGGCGTTGCGGAGCCCGCGGCCAGGTTCAGGCCCTGGGGTGGCGTGGTCGCAATATTCGCACTGGCCGCAACCGGCTTCGGCCTCCTCCGGCTCGTCGGCGGCCTCTGGGCCATCCGGATCTGCCGGCTCCGCGGGCGACCGGTCGACGATCCCGGGCTATCCCGCCTTCTCGACGAGTTACGCCGAACCATGGACTGTCGCCCGGCCGTCGAGCTGCGAGAGGTGGCCGAACTGACTACGCCGGCCACGGCGGGATGGCGGCGACCGGTAATTCTGCTCCCGGACGACTGGCGGACCTGGGACGCGCCCGAGCGACGCGCAGTGCTGGCGCATGAGCTGGCGCACATCCTCAGGGACGACTATGTGGCGGGCCTGGTCGCCAGGCTCGCCGTGGTCCTGAATGCGTACCACCCGCTGGTGCGCTGGCTCGCCGGCCGGCTCCAGCTCCAGCAGGAGCAGGCGGCCGACGCCCTGGGCGCCCGGTTCGCTGGCGGGCGGGTGACGTACCTGCTGGCGCTGTCGAGCCTGGCCCTGAAGCAAGATGGACGGTCCCCAAGCTGGCCGGCGAGGGCGTTCCTCCCGGGCCGCGGGACCCTGATCAGGAGGATCACGATGCTGCGAGATCAGAACGAAACGGGAACAGGCCAACGGCCCTCTTCGGGCGCCTGGCGCCTCACCACGGCCCTCGCCCTGCTCGGCCTGACGATTGGCCCGGCGATGCTCCGCGGCCCCGCACGCGCCGCGGACGACGAGGCCCCCGCGCCAGTCCTGGCATCGGCGGAGCCCGGCCCGCCGGCCTTGCCCACGACCGAGACCCCGTTCAACACGCCCCACGCCCGCAAAGGGATGGCCGGCCTGATCGCTTTTCGCCCCGCCGCGGCGCTCCGCCTGGCGAGGAAGGCCCGGCCCTTCCCCTTTCCCTTGATCTCGGACTGGTTCAATTCCGAGCTTGCCATTCTCTCCGGATCGCTCAAGGTCGACACGTCCGCACCCGGCTTCCTGAGGCTCGGCTTCGAGGACGTTGAGTGGGTCACCTGCGGCGTCGGCTTCGGCCGAGGCGTCGGCTTCGGCCCGGGGGGCGTCCAGCAGGAAGCCCCGCTTCACAGGCTCGAGTTACGCGGGATGACCATTCGCACCGCCGCCCCCTTCGACTGGCCCCGGTTCCTCCGCCAGTGGCATTGCAACCTCGAAGAGGTTCGCGAGAGCGGTCGCATTTACTACAAATTGACCGGGCCGCCGCAGAGCGCTGGCAACTGGGACATCTGCATCTATCTGCCCGATGACCGGACCACCGTCGTCGACGACGAGGCGGAGATCCGCGCCTTGGTCAATCGCGGCGGGCCTTCGAAATCCGCCTCTCTGCTCAGTGCCGACTGGGAGCGTGCCTGCCGCGGCCTGCTGGCCGTCGTCCTCGACAACCAGGGCGGCGCCCTGGGAAAGAGCTACGACCTGGGAAGGCCCGATGACGCGCTGGTCCTCTCGCTGCTCAAGGGAGTCGACCGCTGGATCTTCAGCGTCGACGAACACGACTCCATGGCCTTCCGTGCCGCCGCGAGTTGCGTCGACGGCGGTGCGTCGTCGGCAGTCACCCGGGCCATCGATTCGCTCCTGACGCTGGCCAAGGCGAAGGTCGAGAAGGCCGAACCCGCATCGCCGCCGGGCACGCCGGATTTCCGGTCGGTCGAACTGGCTCGCCGCATGGCGACATCGTTCCTGGCAAACCTCCGCATCCGGGCCGAGGGCCCCTCCATCGGCCTCCAGGCCGAGGGGTTCGGGACGCTCGCCGACCTGGCCTTGATGTTCGAGCCCGTCCTGGCCTTGATGCTGGAGACCGAGGGCAACGCGGGCAAGGTCCGGGACCGGCCCGTCATCAACCGACCGAAGGTCCCGAAGCCCTAGGGTTCGCCGGGCTCGATGCGTGAGGAACCATCCACGACGGCACGCCCCCGGATGTCAGGGCCCCGCAACGCGGGCGTGCCGATCTGGTTCACCGATCCATCCCGGGCGGTCGAGACGTCGTGAAAACGTGTCGTTTGCGCGAGCTGGCGTGACCCTCCGCCGAACCGCTCAGTGCGGCGTCGAGCGGCCCATCTTGTCGGCGGGCAGGCGGTAGAGGGTGGCGGTTTCCAGGCGGTGGAAGCCGATGGATTCGTAGAGGGCGAGCGCGGGGTGGTTGGTCGAGGTCGTCTGCACGCAGAGGATGTCGATCATCCGGTTGCGGGCCTCGCGCATGATCTCGCGGACGAGGAAGCGGCCGTAGCCCTTGCGGCGTTGCTCGTGGGGCACCTCGACGTCGATGAGGCCCAGCCGGGTGCGGCCGTCCAGTCGCGAGAAGCCGTCCATGTCCCAGGTGATGGCCGATGCGAGCTCGGTCTCGTCGTTGCGCGGTCGGAGGCGATAGGTCGTCGGCCGGTAGGCGCCGATGGCGGCGGCGTCCCACCAGCAGTCCAGCCAGGAGTCCTCGTCCACGTCCAGCCGGACCTGGCGCCGGAGGGCGGCCACGCGCGGGTCGCGGGGCTCGGGCTCGCTGAGGTTGGCCTCAAGGACGGCCGTGGTCGACGTCGGTTCGTAGCCCATGCGCAGGGCCACCCGGTGGAACGCGACGTGCGACGACAGGATTCCGGCGTACTCGCTGCCGCCGTAAATCCCCCAGTAGAACGGATTGACGGGGTACTGGCCCCCCGCGTACAGCACGGTGGCCCCGCGCGATCTGAGGTATTGCTCGGCCGACAGCCAAAGGGCGTCCTCGGCGTCGGAGTCCATCCGTTCCTCGTCGACGACGAACATCGCCATCACGCCCAGCTCGGTGTCGCGCCCGCGCACCTCTCCGCACGGGTCCAGCGGGCCGAATCCGGCGTGCGCGAAGCCGATCACATGGCCGGCGTCGTCCTCGGCCACCAGCAGCCCGGCGGGGTCGAAGTGCGGCTTGTCCAGGACGAGCGAGTCGAACTCGTGGGCCGCCAGCGGGCGCGCCACCGCGATCGTCGGTAGCCCCCGATTCCAGAGCGACGCCAGCCGAGGCGGGTCGGTGTTGCGGAACGTCCTCAGGCGCGTCAACGGCACTCGGGGGGCTTGAGTGGGATTGGGGAGGAGCGTCCGACGACCATGCGGCGAGGTCCGAGGCGTGGCGCGACGTCAGGCGACCGAGACGAGCACATCGGCCCCGTCCAGCTTCACCTCGAACGTCGGCAGGCTCAGCTTCCCGTTCAGGGACGACTTGCCCGTGCGCACGTCGAACTGCCAGCCGTGCCAGGGGCAGGTCACGCACGTCCCGTCGAGCGGGCCGTCGGCCAGGGGGCCCCCCTGGTGCGGGCAGATCCCGTCGATCGCCGAGATGATCCCGTCGACGTTGAACAGGGCGTAAATCCGGCCGTCGTGCTCCACCTCTTTGGAGCCGCCCGGTGGCAGCTCGTC
This sequence comes from Isosphaeraceae bacterium EP7, assembly GCA_038400315.1. Taxonomy (NCBI): domain Bacteria; kingdom Pseudomonadati; phylum Planctomycetota; class Planctomycetia; order Isosphaerales; family Isosphaeraceae; genus Kueselia; species Kueselia aquadivae. The sequence continues at coordinate 2,748,937 of CP151667.1, read as the reverse complement.
CAGGGTCGCCATCTTCACGAAACCAGGCATCAACAACGACTCCCATGATCCCCAGGCGGGTCATCCCGCGGGCGCCCGGTTTCCCGACGATCTTACCCGACCCGGGGCCGGTGCGACATCCGAATCCCCGCGATGACGCCCGCCCCCCGGCGATCGCCCAATCGGCAAACACGCATTTTTTTGAATGACAAATCCCCGGGCACGGGCGGGCCGCACCTCGCCGACCGGCTCCCCGGCGCCCAAGATGACCGGGTGGGCCGTGCTACCGGGGGCCGGTCGTGAATCGGGGCGAGGGCGGGCCATTGGCGGGCGAAGCGGTCGAGTTCGACCTGGTTGTCGTCGGAGCCGGCATGGGGGGGCTTGCCACGGCGGGTCTGGCCGCGAGCGCCGGATGCCGGGTCGCGCTGCTTGAGGCCCACACCCACCTGGGCGGCTGCGCGGGCTACTTCAGCCGCGGCCCCTACACCTTCGACGCGGGCGCCACCGCGCTGATGGGCCTGGAGCCCGGCCAGCCGATCGGCGACCTGCTCGCCGCCGTCGGGGCCCGCTTCGAGCACGTCCCCCGCGCCGGCTATCGCGTCTGCCTGCCCGATCGTCGGCTGCTCATCGGCACGCCGCCGGCCACCTTCCTGGCCGATTCCAGGCTCGCCTTCCCGGGGCACGATCGGGCCCGGGGCCTCTTCTGGGGTTTGCAGGAGGCCGTCGGCTCGGCCCTCTTCCGCGCCGCGGGGGGCATCCCGCGGCTGCCCACGCTATCTCCGGCCGACTGGGCGCACAATTTGGCGATTCTCGGCCCGCGCGGCCTGCTGGCGGCCTCGACCTGGACGCTCTCCGTCCTCGACGTCCTGCGGCTGCTCGGCCTCCATCGCGACCGCCCGTTCCTGGCGTTCATCGCCATGCTTCTGCAAGACACGGCGCAGGCGGGGCCCGAGACCGTCCCGTTCTCCAATGCCGCCGCCTGCCTGCACGCCTACCGCCTGGGCATGGCCCGGCCCGTCGGCGGGATGAAGGCGCTGGCCGAGGGGCTCGGCGGCCGGTTCGCCGCGCTGGGCGGAAGCCTGCGCACGGGCACGATCGTCGATCGCGTCGAGGCCGACCCCGGGCGCGGCGGGTTCGTCGTGACGACCAGGCGGCGAGATCGGCTGAAGACGCGGCAGGTCGCCTTCAACCTGCCGGTGGACCTGGCCGCGGCGCTGCTTTCCAGGCCCCTCGTCGGCCGACTGGGCGGGCAAGAACGCAAGAGCCGCGCGGCCTGGGGCGCGTTCACCGGCTACCTGGCCATCGGCGCCGCCGCGGTGCCGGATGACGCGCCGCTGTTCCACCAGGTCTTGCAGTCGTATGACCTGCCGCCGCACGACGGCAACAACGTGCTCGTCTCGCTCTCGCCCCCCGGCGACGAGGGCTACGGCCCCCCTTCCGTCCGGGTCGCCACCCTGTCGACTCACACCCGCCCGCAAGATTGGGACGGCCTGGACGCGGCCACCTATGCCGCACGCAAGGCCGATTATCGAGGACGGCTGCTCGCCGCGCTGGGGCGTGCCCTGCCCGATGCGCCGGGCGCCCTGCGGCATGAGGAGTTCGCCTCGCCGCGCAGCTTCCGCCGCTACACCAGGCGGACCCTCGGCGCCGTCGGCGGGCCGCCGGTCTCCAGGCGCAACAGCAACCTGCTGGCCGTGGGCCCCAACGCGCTCGGCCCCGGCCTCTGGCTGGTGGGTGACTCCGTCTTCCCGGGTCAGGGGACGATGGCCACCGTCCTCTCCGCCGCACGGGTCGTCGAGCGCATCACCGGCCAGCCCTGGCGCAAGCTGAAGGCCCCGTTCGTCGCCTGACGGCGGGCCGCGTGCCCCGCCGTCAGTTCAGCCTGGGGCAGGACGGGTACCGGCGTTCCACATCCCTGTGAAATCGAGTGACCTGGTTCAGGCTCGACCGATGCGCCCTGGGGAAACGCCGCGCGAACCGGTGTTCCAGCCAGCCGAAGCCTTCGGGCCAGAGGACGACGCAGGCGGCCAGAAGGGCGGGCGTCCCGGGGACACCGGGCGCGGCCACCCCCACCATTCCCATTGCGAGGAGCAGCACCCCCAGGTCCCTGGGCAGCTCGGTCAGGGTGGTAATGGCAAGTGATGAACCCGCATCGGGCGCATCGACGAGCGTCAGATCGGTGGGGGTCGCCGTCATGGTGGCTCCTCGGTTCACGGCCGGTTCGCGGCGGCCCAGCCGGGTGAAGGGGGGGGAGGATGCGGTCGTCGGTCGAGTCTAAGCGATCGGCATGCCACGCCCGACTCCTTCGCTCGCCGAGCCACCCAATCCCCCTTCGATTCGCCCCCCTCGGTCGTTTAGAGTGGCACGGACGCAACGCCCGCACCCGTCCCGAGGAGCCCTCTCATGCTCGACGCCCTGGTCGTCGCCCCCCACCCCGACGACGCCGAACTGGGCGTGGGCGGCACCATCGCCCGGCTGCTCGCCGCCGGCTGGAAGGTCGGCATCCTCGACCTCACCACCGGCGAGCCCACCCCCCTGGGCAGCGTCGAGGGCCGTCGCAAGGAGACCGAGGCCGCCAACCTGGCCCTGGGCTCCCCCTGGCGGATGAACCTCGGCCTGCCCAACCGCAACCTGGAGGCGACCCTGGAGCATCGCAGGGCCATCGCCTCCGTCTTCCGCAAGGTGCGCCCCAGGCTCCTCTTCGCCCCCTACTGGGAAGACGCCCACCCCGACCACCTCGCCGCGACCAGGCTCGTCGAGGACGCGCGGTTCTGGAGCAAGCTCTCCAAGAGCGACATCCCCGGCGAGCCCTTCCACCCCGCCCGGATCTTCTACTACTTCAGCGTCCACCTGCGGATCGTCGAGCGCCCCAGCTTCGTCCTCGACATCTCCGACCAGCTCGACGCCAAGGTCCGGGCGATGAACGCCTATCGCTCCCAGCTCGTCGACAATCAGCCCGCGGGCCGGCCCGGCGTCATCGACGCGGTCTGCGACCGGACCCGCTTCTGGGGACAGACCATCGGCGTCCGGCACGGCGAGCCGTTCGCCAGCCGTGAGCCCCTGGGCCTCTCCTCGCTGGATCAAGTCCTCCTCTGATTCTCAACCCGACAAGCTCAATCTTTCCAGTTTAAATCAGGCCGACTCGGGGGGGCGCCAGTTCAAACGTCCCCAGACGACCCCCTTTACCAGGCCCCCGGTAATCGAAAAAAGGGGCGGAGAACGTGTTGACTCCGATGCTTCGACCCCGTAGAAATGGCCCTTGTCACGCGGGTCGAGTCGATTCGACGACCGATCCAGTCCCGTGCACGTCTCCGCCCAGGTTCACTCCCCTCCGCCTCAATCTCAAAAAAAATGTAGTCGGCTGGTAACGCCACGTTAGGCGTTATAGCCCTACTTCATAAAAGTGTGACCGCTGCTCGGCCGGCAAGGACGCTGGAGCTGGCCTCGTGTCACACGACGTGCGTTCCACGGTCATCCACCCGGATGCCCGGGACGCCCCGAAGGCCGCACGGCCCGCGTCGCCGCTTGGCAGGAAGCCGAGTCGACGCGGGCCGGTCTGGCCTGCTCGGCCCCCTCCCCTCCTCCACCTTTCTCCATCGGCGAACTCCCCCCAACGCCCGCCCCCATCCAGGGACACCGCGGCACCCGAGACGGCGACCCCGGCCGATTCTCAGCCTCGAGAAATCGACCGCTCTGGAATTCGCAGATCGCCCCGCGCATCGCATCCGACCGTCCCGTTCGCGGGCGAGTTTATTCTTGCTGATTGCGGCGGTATTAACGAAGCGCGTGATTCATGACCCCTTGAATTTGGGGGCGTATGCGGGCGAAGTTGCTTGGTGTCCAGTCCTTTGCGTATTTAAAATTAAAGAAATCGTTATGTCGCTTGCAATGTTCTGTGGTCGAATGGTTCCGGGCCGGTCACGCCGGACGACGGCCCCGTATGTGCGAGACTCGATGTCGAGCCGCTCGCTTTCCGGCACCTCCCGTGTTCAAAGGGGAAAATCCCATGGAATTTCCCACGGCATTCGAGGGGCAGGGAAAGACAGACAGGGCAATCGCCGAGCGTCGGGCGCGTCTCGGCCAGGGGCTCATCAGCCTCGGCGACGCGGTCATCGTCACCGACCCGCTGGGTCAGATCATCCTGCTGAACCCCGCGGCCGAGGCCCTCACCGGGTGGGCCGACGCCGACGCCAAGAATCAGCCGATCGAGTCCGTCTTCCGGATCATCAACGAGGTGACCCGGCTGCCGGTCCGCCAGCCCGTCCAGGGCGTGATCGAGCTGGGTGGGACCCACGAGCTCGCCCGCCTGACGCTCCTGGTCGCCAGGGACGGCACGGAGGTCGCCATCGACGACAGCGCCGCGCCGATCCGCGGCGTCGCGGGCGTGCTGGACGGGGTCGTCCTGATCTTCCGCGACATCTCCTCGCGCCGGCTCGTCGAGAAGGGGCTCGAGGATGCCAGGCTCCAGGGCGAGGTCGTCATCTCCGCCGTGCAGGTCTCCGTCGTCGTCCTCGGCAGCGACCTCCGCATCAGGTCGGCCAATTGGGCGTTCTACGACACCTTCAGCGCCTCGCCCGAGCAGACCGTCGGCCGCACGATGTTCGAGTTCGGCGACCCCATGAAGCGTGCCGAAGGGTTGCGCGCCACCCTGAGAGAGATCCTCCAGGGGGCGGCGGAAATCGGCGAGACCCCGGTCGAGCGCGACTTCGAGGCGCACGGCGGCGGGGTCATGCACCTGAAGGCTCGCGGGCTCCTTCGCGGTCATGGCGAGGAGCAGGTCATCCTTCTGACCATCGAGGATGTCACCGACCGCAGGCAGATGCAGGCCTCCCTCGAGGCATCCGAGATGCGGTTCCGGCGGCTCTTCGAGGCCGCCCAGGACGGCATCCTCATCCTCGACTCCCGCACCGGTGTCATCACCGACGCCAACCCGTTCCTGCTCGACCTGCTCGGCTATTCCGGCGACGACCTCGTTGGCAAGCGGCTCTGGGAGATCGGCCTGCTCGGCGACGTCGAGGCCAGCAAGGCCTCATTCCTCGAGCTCCAGGAGAAGGGCTACGTCCGCTACGACGACATCCCCCTGGCCACCCGCGACGGCCGAGCGGTCGAGGTCGAGGTCGTCAGCAACGTCTACAGGGTCGGAGCCCTGGAGATCATCCAGTGCACCATCCGCGACATCACCGCGCGCAAGCGGGCCGACGACCTCCTGAGACGGGCCAAGGACGAGGCCGAGGAGGCCGGACGGGCCAAGGACCGCTTCCTCGCCATCCTCAGCCACGAGCTGCGCACCCCGCTGACCCCCGTGCTGGCCACCATCGTCCACCTCGAAGGCAGGCCCGGGCTGCCCGACGACCTGCGCGAGGACATGGCCTCCATCCGCCGCAACGTCGAGCTGGAGGCCCGCCTCATTGACGACCTGCTCGACCTGACCCGGATCGCCCAGGGCAAGCTCATCCTGCATCCCGAGATCGTCGACTGCCACGCGACCCTGCGCGCCGCGCTGGCCGTCTGCCAGGTCCAGGTCGACGCCAAGAAGCTGGAGGTCACCCTCGCCCTGCACGCCGAGAACCATCGCGCCTGGGGCGACCCGACCCGACTGCGGCAGGTCTTCTGGAACCTGATCCAGAACGCCACCAAGTTCACCCCCGCCAGGGGCCGCCTCCGCCTGTCCACCTCGGACCTGGGCGACGGCCGCCTCGCCATCGAGGTCGAGGACAACGGGGCCGGCATCGAGGCGGAGGCCCTCGGGCGGATCTTCGAGGCCTTCGAGCAGGCGGACGGCGACGTGGCGAGGCGCTACGGCGGCCTCGGCCTCGGCCTGGCCATCGCCAAGCAACTGGTCGACCTCCACGGCGGGATCCTGGTCGCCTCCAGCCCCGGCCGCGACCGGGGCTCGGTCTTCCGCGTGGAACTGGAGACGGTCAATGACTCGCACGAGGTCGAGTCGCAGGCCGACGAAGCGCACGCCGCCGTCGGCGGCCCCATCGCGTCGTGCCCCTCCGACACGCCCCTGAACCTGCTGCTCGTCGAGGACAACAGGGACACCAGGCACGCCATCGCCCGGCTGCTCAGGAGCTCCGGCTTCGCGGTGAGGACCGCCTCCGGCGTGGTCTCCGCCCTCGCGGCGATGGCCGTCGAGGAGTTCGACCTGCTCATCAGCGACATCGGCCTGACCGACGGCAGCGGCCTGGACGTCATGCGCCACGGCCGGGACCGATTCGGCCTCAGAGGCATCGCCTTCAGCGGCTACGCCTCCGATATGGACGAGCGCGAGAGCAAGGAGGCGGGCTTCATCCACCACCTGGCCAAGCCCGCCTCCCTCGGCCTGCTCATCGACCTCATCCGCCTGAGCGTCCCCCCCAGACCCGCCCTCGACGGCCATCCCTGAACCCGTCGGGCCGGGGATGCCGCCCGGTCAGGGCACGATCGCGTCGCGGTAAGTGGCCTGGGACTGGTCGCGGAGCATGACGGCGTCGGGCACGGCGGCCCGGTTGACGAACGGGTTGCCGGCGGGCTCGGATTCGACCTGGTCGGGAATCGGCTGGGGGGGCTTGGTCCCCAGCCGGACGCCGATCCGGTCGAGCAGGGCGCGCGAGAGGGGCGGATCGCCGTAGGTGCCGATGACGACGGTCACCGCGCTGGACTGGGCCCCGCCGGCCACGTCCACCCGAACCGTCCGCGCGTCCTTGGCCCGTCCCCAGATGTGGACCTGGCCCTTCTGCTCGGCGCGCGGGCCCGCCTTCACGGTCATGGCCAGGTCATTCATCGCCTGCTCGGCGGCCTTCTCCACCTCGACCCCCGGCACGGGAAACGTCTCGGTCTCGCTGCCGGCGACCTGCACCGCCCCCTTCCCCGCCATCCCACCCATCGTCCGGCACCCCGCCAGGCCCGAGCCCGCGAAGCCCCCCAGGGCGATCATCACCCCCAAACGTCGAATCTCCCGTCCCATCATCGCCTTCCGCCTCCCTGCCGCGACATCGGCGCGGACCCCCTGCCCGCCCGCCCGACGCGCGCAACGGCCTTGTAGCGGCTGGCCCCCTCGCGGTCAACCCGAGGCGTGCCTCGCCCAACCCCTCCGTTCAAATCACCTCCTCGCGGGACTGCCCAAGATCTGATTTGCCCCATCTCTCCCATGTTGCCCCGACTCTCCGCCACCGCCGGCCGTGATCCGGATCAATGAGGCATTGACATGCGAACCAAGCTCCGCAGTGATGGCACCTTCCCGCCCGATGTCCGGCCGGACGTTCGAGGGAAGTCCGAGAAATCCCGCGCGGGAGCGTCCCGCCGCTCGGCCGCGTCAACCCTCGCGTGATGGGCGCCAGAGCATGAACACCCGACGATTCCAGAGACCGCTGACCTCGGTGGCCGAACTCGAGGCGCTGATCGGCACGCCCGGCGAGTTGGTGTTGAAGAAGCAGCTCGCCGAGCTCGACGGGTTCATGGCCACGTTCATCGAGGAGTCCCCATTCCTGCTGCTGGGGACGTTCGGCCGCGAAGGGCGTTGCGACGTCTCCCCCCGAGGCGACGGTTTCGGGCTCGCGAAGGTGCTGGACCCGAAGACGATCGTCATCCCCGACCGGCGGGGCAATCGCCGCGCCGACAGCCTGCGGAACATCCTGGAGACCGGCCGCGTGGGGCTCCTCTTCCTGATCCCCGGCAGGGGCGAGACCCTGCGAGTCAACGGCGCTGCCTGCCTGATCTGCGATGACGACGTGCTGGCCCCCCTGGCCGCGGACGGGAAGGTCCCGCTCGTCGGGATCGCCGTCGACGTCGAGGAGTGCTACTTCCAGTGCGCCAAGGCCATCCTCCGATCCGGGCTCTGGAACCCCCGAGACGGCGACCAACCCTCCTCGCTCCCCTGCCTCGCCGAGATCCTGGTCGAGCAGACGAAGATCGAAGGTCAGACGGTGGAGTCGCTCAACCAACTCATTGAAGACTCCTACGCGAACAATCTCTACTGACCCGGCCGCCTCGCCGGGATGGTGGCCGGGTGGGAATGGGAGCGAGCCCCGGCGCACCCGCGATCCTCGGCTCTGGCACCATCCATCGGTGGCCGCATACCGATCATTACTCCTCGATGGGGATGGAGATGATGAGCCCCGCTGTCCGATCCTTGGTGCTCTTGCGATCCGGCACATGGCATTTGAGGCAGAGGTTTGTCAGGGTGATCGCGCCTGCGCGCCGATAGACGCCGTTTTCCGCGCGTTCGAACTCCTTCTTCCCCGCCTTCAGCGCCGCGACGGCGTCCTTCTCGAAGGAACTCCGCGCTTTGTGGTCGGAGTTCATCGCCTGTCCCTCGACGACAAGCCATCGAAGCGTGACTTGATGTTCGTTTTCCAGGTCCGCGAACACCTCCTTCAGCGTCGCGGCCGGGATCTGCAGGCCTTCATCCTCCCGGTAGTACCGATGATGGACGGCCTGGAGTGTCGTATGCATGGCCGTGTGGAGCACCGCCGATTGACGGCGGGCTTCCTCCAGCGTTGGACGCGTGACAGCGCGAACTTCCTTCCCCTCGACGGCTCCCGGGTCGTTCCCGGGACCGCGAGCCGGCTCCTGGCTCCTCCCGGCCATGGGCGCCCCGAGGCACAAAGTGACCGCCAGGGCAATCAATGCGTATTTCGACATTTTTTGATACCCGCGAATTGAAGCCCGGGAACCCGTGCCGTTGGAAGACAACGTCGCCATCGAACGTCCCCGATCCTGGGGTTTGAGAATGCGGCGGATCGACTCGCCCGGGGGGCTTCGTCCGGGCGAGAATCCCCACTCGTCCCCGATCAGAGGGTCGCCTCGACGCGCGGGATGATCGACCATCCATTCGCACCCGTCCAGAAATCGGTCGTCGTCGAATTTCCGAGGCCGGCGATCGTGGTGAACAGCAGCGAATCCGGGAAGGGTCCGAGATCGGTCGAACTCAGGTCGTGCGAAGCCCCGATCTTGTTCATGAAATAGAGGTGCTCGATGGGCATGCCGTCCTGGTACCCATCCGGGATCGCAAATATGGCGTAGCTGGGCACGGGCAGGTTCGGCGGATTCACGACGTAGTTGCCGTAGGGCGTGTGCACGATTTGCCACTTCGAGGCCGTGAGCGATTGATAGAAGAATTCGTTGTAAACGGCCTGGGTCGCCGTCAGTTGCTGCGACATCTCCTGATTGGAGTAAGGCCAGACCTTGGTCACGATCGCCTGGCCGACCGCGGCGAGCTTGCCGGAGTCGGTGACGATGTTGGTGATTTGCGTGTTGATCGTGTTCAACGCGTTCACGTAGAGCGTATCAAGCGTCGTCTGGAGCTGAGCGTAGGCGATCGGGATTGCGTTCTTGGAATTCGGGGGGTTGCTGCCCTCGAGGATCGAGAGCGCGCTGTCGAACCCGGACGATAGGAACGCGGCCAGGGTTGCTCCCGCCGCGGGGATCCCGATCGACGAGACGCTCGCCGCGATCGCTTCGAAGAAATCCTCGAAAATGAGCGAAATGATCGAGTTCTGCTGGTCCTCGTCGGTGAGCTGGACGATCTTGGCCGCGGCGGCGAGGGCGCCGTTATTGACGGTCTGGATCTCGGTATAGAGCGTCTGCATCAACGTGAGCCGACCGTAGACCTCGCCGACATAGAGCAATTCGGTGGCCAGCTCGGATTGCACCGAGGTCCAGATGTCCGCCGGCACATTCGCCGGCACGACGGCATTCTGGATGTCGGACTGGAGTCCGGCCCAGTCCTGACCGGGCTGGTTGTATAGCCCGCGCACGCCGGCGGCGAGGGTGACTTTCGCGGCCTGGGAAAGCTCCAGATAAGCGGTCTGATAGGAGCCGGTATAGGCCGGGAATGGCATCGGCTGCCGATCCGCGACCCCGATCGTGATCAGATACGTCGGCAGCGACGCCCCGGCCTTGGAAACGTCGAGGCCGGTCTCGAACGCACGATTCATCGAGCCCGCGGCGAAGTAGGCGAGGTCGGATTGCGGCGGCTGGGCCGGGGCCAATTTCCAGACGCCGAACGAAGGTTTCATAAAAACATAATTGCTCGTCCCGACGCCCGCCACCGCCCAGACGGCGCCGTCGAACGTCGCCTGAATCGCGAGCACGTCGCTCTTCAGGAAGCTGTCGGGCTGGAAGCCGGTCGCGCTGCTGTATTGCAGGCCCGCACCCGAGGCCGTGAGCGCCCAGATGTTGTCCGCCGAGCCGACGCTGATCGACTTGATGGCGTAGCCGTCGGTCGAGATCGAAGTCCAGGCTTGCCCGACGGCCGAGTAAGCGTAGATGCCGCCCGATTGCCCCAACGCCCAGACGGTCCCGTCCGGGCCCGCCGCCACCTGAGTCGGGATGTCGCTACCCGGCAGGTTCGGCAAGTAGGAGGTGGCCCCGTTCAGGACGTGCAGGATCGACGGGAGCGGCCGCACCCGCTCCACCACCGCGTAGGCTTCATTCGCGCCGATCGCGGCAATCGAATCGACCGGCCCTCCGGTCCACTTCGGCGTCAACGTGGCGGAATTGACGTCGAAGGTGGAGAGGCCGCTGTCCGTGCCGTACCACGGCACGTCATCGCTCCCGACGCCCAGCGTGCGGACCACGTTCGTGAAGGAGACCGGCACGTCCAGCTCCTGGGTCCGGCTCGCCAGGTCGAAGCCGGGGGCGATCGGGAATCCCGGCGGGTGGTTGAAGGCCGTCCCCAAGTCGGCCCGCGGAGGGCTCGCGGGATGCACGATCTGCGAGAACGTGAACTCGGAGGCCAGTGCCCTCGCCGTCAGCACGGTCAGTCCGCCGCGGCGCGACAAGACGAGGAAGTCGTTCGCCTGAGGGCCCGGTGGCCTCAACGACATCAGCTTCTGAACACCGTTGATTTGTACCGTCAGGCCTTCGACTGATGTGAGCAGGCGTTGCGCCAACCTGGTCCGCGCGTTCGCGCCGCGAAGCGACGACACGCCGGAATTCAGCTCGGCCGCGGAGGGGTCTCGCTTCAGAATATCCCGATACAAGGCGGTCACGTAGCCGGCCTTCGTGCCGTTGCCGCTGCGCTTGTCGTACTCGCGCGAGCCGAAAATCGCGAGATTGAGCGGCCGTGTATCGCCCGCGTCTCGCGTGCGCGCCGTCCACGTCTGCAACTCGGCGGCTTTGGGCAGGCGACCGAGGAGGCGGACGAATTCGGCGCTCACCTGCACGCGCCGCGCGGGCGTGCTGCGAAGCAAGTTGAGCACGACCTGATGGCGAGGCATGCCGCGATTCAATTGCGTCGTGAGCGCCGTCGCCAGCGCCGCCTCGCCCGGCGAGCCGATCTGGCGCGTGCCGATCAGCCCATCGATAAACGCCTTGTTTTCCATCGCCGTCGGGGCCTTCACCGCGACCGATGTCGCCCTCGCGGTCGTCGAGAGCATCGTGCGTGCCTCGAGCGACTCCAGGCATGGCCGGGCCCCATTGAGCCGAGATCGAGAGGCGACACGGCCCTGAACCACCGCCGATGGACGAAACGCAGCGAAGCGGGCGAAGACGCTCATGGGGCAACCTCTGGTCGGCGTCGAATTCAGAGTGGAGGCATTCAACCATGAACGATTCGGCGCAAGAACGCCAGGACCAACCCGTTCATGATGCTTTAAGTGTCGAGACGAGAATACTTAGTCGCTTGCCCCCCTGCTCGGGCGTTGCCAACTTGCGTCAACTGCGTGTTGCATCGTCAGCCGCGAGTCTCAGGGTGTTCCTTTCATCGCACGGTTATCGTTGATCCCGTGCGTCTCGTCTCGGCGGCGAGGGCTTGCCCGGTTCCTGGCCGGCCGCGATGCTAAGTCGCATGAACCGGCAACGCCACTCGGACGAGAACCGCGTACGCCCCGGCACGACTCCGCCCAGGACGCGGCGATTGGTCGAGTGGTATCGTCGGAGGGCCACGCGGAGGACGCTGCTCCTGTTGGAATGCGGGATCATCCGCCATGCCCCGTTCGCCGATTGCGGCCGCCCCCTGTGGGATCTGGTGGCGGATCAGCCGTGGTTCGAGACGGCCATGCCGCCGGCCGAGTGGCTGCGGCTCCGGAAGGCGACCGGGGGGGCACCAGAATCCCTCGGAAGCGACCGTTCGTGGCCGGTCTTTCCGATGAACGCTCACCACGCGATCAGATGGCTCGAGCAGCACGCGGATGACCCGGACGCCGATCGGCTGCTCCTCGCCGAGGAGTACGTTCGCCACGCCGAATGGTCCGCCGAGGCCAGGATGTTCAACCCCGAAGATCGGCGGGACGAGGACGTGATCGGCTACGGGGCAGCCTCCTGGCTCCTCGGGCTGGGCGAGGTCCGCCCGGGGTCGTGGAACATCCTGGACTCCTATCTGGGCGACTTCCCCGGGACGTTTTCCACATGGGTCAGTTGGCGGCCCATCCATCCCGGCCATCGGCCCGCCGCGATCGGCCTGATCGAGGACATCCTCTGGCATCCCCTCTCGTCCGTGCGGTTCGACGCGGCGTGGAGGACGCGGGAGGCCGTCGAGATCGCCTCGACGATGTACGAGACGCGAGACTTCACGGCCGCCCCGATCCTGGCCGACGCCCTAGAAGATGCCGGGTGCGACAGCAAGGACATCCTGAATCACTGCCGGTCCGGTCGGACGCACTGTCGAGGCTGCTGGGTCGTCGATCGAGTGCTGGGGAAGACGTAGACGATCGTCGGAAAGACGGCTTTCGCCGACGCGATGAGGCGTGGGCCCGACCTGGCAACCGTCCGGCATCGCCGGATTCTCCCGCCCCGGCGATCACGGGGCGATGGTCGAGGTGGCGCAGGGGTTCCTGGCCACAAAGCCGCCGATGTGCGGGCCTGGTTCCAACTTCCGCTGTCGGGTTGACGCACGTTCACCGGGAGCGTCTATGGATCGGGCCCGGGTGCATGCCTGAATCACTTGAGGAAATCGGGTTGACCGGTTTGTAAGGATCGCGTACTTTCCCGGCCGACGCCACGGATGGCCCGATTGCAAGGTGCCATTCGTGAGCGGTTAGACGCGTCGTCACCCCGCCCGGGGGCGTTCTCCGGCGGTCGGCGAGTCAGGGACCGGCTCGCCGGAGTGGTCCCACGGCCACTCTCGCACCATCACGGATGATCGTTCGAAATGAGCAAGCTCACCATCGCGTTGGCCCTGGCTACCGGACTGACCCTCGGCATGAACGGCCCGGCCACCGCCGGCTCGATCATCCAGACGCTCGAGACCCCCGAGCTGTCGGCCTCGACCTTCAACGCCCTGTTCCAGCCGATTGATGCCGCCCCCGTCCTGAACTCGACCTACCAGTTCCTGGGGTCGCCGACCACGGGCAACGTCGGCTCGCAGGTCTTCAAGGGGAGCGGCGCCGCCGAGGGGCTCTACGCCTATGCGTACCAGCTCTCGGTCAACAACGTGAACAACGCGGCGGGCGACCCCGAGCACCTGGACAGCGTTAGCTACCAGTTCAACGCCACCCCGGTCGGCTCGGACTTCGCCAACGTCGGCCACGACGTCTACGCCTACTCGATCAAGGACGGCTCGATCGGCAGCCTGGTCGCCCCCCAGGCCTCCGCCGGCGACCAGATCCGCGTCCCCAACACCCTGGCCTGGCAGCCCGGCAAGGTCGGCGTCATCCGCGCCGCCTATGTTGACCCGCTGACCCAGACCCAGCCCCTGGGCGCCGGTGCCACCAGCGCCACCTTCGTCCTGCTGTCCACCCAGCCGTTCACCCAGCAGTTCATCAACCTCCAGGGCTCCAACCCCACCAGCGGGCCCTACTCCTCGGTCTACTCGGCCACCGGCGGCCCGATCAACCCGGTGCCCGTGCCCGAGCCCTCGACCCTGATGGCCTGGGCCGGCATGGGTGCCGCCGCCCTCGTCGCCCGCCGCGTCCGCAAGACGCGAGCCTCCCGCTAATCCACCAACCTCGGGGCGTCGCGATGCCGCACCCTCCGAGCCGTTGATGTTGATTTCTGGCAACACCCCCGACCTCACCGTCGGGGGTGTTGCCATTTCGAAGGTCGCCGCGTCGGGATCCCTGGAATGGTCGATTTCTCGGGGAAATTCGCCTCGATGCTCGCCATGGCCGCCTCGAAGCCCGCCCCGCGAGGCCCGGGCTCTCCCCACCATTTCCGGAAATTTCCGGGAAACCAGGGAGAGAATCGCGCCTCGGAACGATGGTCTTCAAAGGGGGCTTGCGCGTTCGAAGCCGAACGCTCCGGCGATGTTGCCGGGCTGCCCTCCCTCGAGACGACACCCGGGATGCCCCAGAGATGGCCACCTCGCAGGCGCGCATCGACGCGAACCGCCGCAATGCGATGCGGTCGACCGGCCCCAGGACCGCCGAGGGGAAGGCCGCCTCGCGCCGCAATGCCCTGAAGCTCGGCCTCACCGGCGTGGGGCTGGTCATGCACCCCGACGATGAGCGGGCGAGGGCGCGGATGCAGGCCGCCTGGTCCCTGGAATTCAGGCCGGCCGACGATCATCAGCGCCAGCTCATCGACCGCGCCGTGCTGGCCGCCGTCCGCGCCGAGCGGGCCCGCCTGGAAGTCGACGCCGCCACCGCCGTTCGGGTGGGCCAGGCCCGCGAGAACTACGACCTCTGGCTGGCCGGCAAGACGGCCGCCGCACTCGAAGCGTTCCGGGCAAGCCCCGACTTCCTCGGCGCGCTGGACCTGCAAGCCACGGCAGCGGGCTGCCTGAGGATCGCCGGGGCCCTCGCCCGGGACCGCGCCGCGCTCGCCGAAGGCCGGCCGATCGACCCCGACCTGGGCCCGGTCCTGGCCGCCGCCCTCTTCCGCGAGCCGGTGGCGCCCGGTCTCCATCGGCTGCAATCGCTGGCCGCCAGCTCCGCAAACCCCGAGGCCCGAGCCCGCCTCCTGCCGCTCGTCGACCAGGCCCTCGCCCGCCTAAAGGCCAGGCACGCCGAGGCCCTGGAGATCGAGCGCCTCGACCGCGAGGAGGCCCCCGACCGGGTGCTCATCGACACCTCACCTCAGGGTCTCGCCATGCATGAACATCAGTTCAAGGCATGCCGCGACTTCAGCCGGTCCCTCAACGCACTGCTCCTGGCCCGCCGCGCGACCGCGCCCGGAAAACGAACCCAACCGAAGGCATGCACGCCCGTTGGCGCCGGGGCGGAAAACGAAGCCAACCGCGCCAGGACGCATCGGGGCCAGGTCGGGCGGTGCCGCGCCGGGCGGCGGGCGACTCGCCGCGAAGACCGGGCCGCCCGCACCGGTCGAGGGGGCTCGGGTCGGCGCGAAGTCCGCGGGATTCATGCGGATGCGTCGAGAACGCATGCCGCCCCGGCCGTGGCGGTCAACTCCCGGTCCCGCCTTGAAAACGAACCCAACGGCGGGGGAGCGGGCCAGCACTGGAGGGCCGGGACGCGGCCCGTGAGCGAGGTCGTCGGGCGGGCGCGGAAGCCGAGACGCGGGGATCCGGGGCGACTGCGGCGGCGGTCAGTCGCGGCCCGGCACCCGGTCGAGCAGCGTGCGCAATGCGTCGATGTCCACGGGCTTGACCAGGTGGTGGTCGAAGCCGGCGGCCTCAGTCTGGCGGCGGTCTTCCTCGGTGCCGAACCCGGTCAGGGCGACCAGGGTGGCGCCGGCCAGCGACGGGATCTTGCGCAGGCCGGCGGCCACCTCGTAGCCGTTCATCCCGGGCAGGCCCAGGTCGAGCAGGACCACGTCGGGCATGTAGGTTTCGGCGGTCATGATCGCCTGCTGCCCTTCGTAGGAGGTCCGCACGTCGTTGCCGAAGAGCCGCAGGAGCTTCGACAGGCTGTCGGCCGAGTCGCGGATGTCGTCGACGACCAGGATGCGCCTCGACGGCGAGGGCGCGTCGGGCTCCGGTGCGTGGTTGGCCGAGGGCGTCGAGGCCGAGGTCGGCCTGGCGGACAGCGGCAGGCGGACGCTGAACTCGCTGCCCAGGCCGGGCCCGGGGCTCGTGGCGTCGACGGTGCCCCCCTGCATCTCGGTGAGGCGCCGGACCAGGGTCAGGCCGATGCCCAGTCCCCCTTCGGAGCGGTCGATGGAGTGCTCCACCTGGGTGAACAGGTCGAAGACCCTGGGGAGCATCTCGTGGGGGATGCCCATGCCGGTGTCCCGCACGCGGACCACCACGCCGGCGCTGACGCCCCCCGGTCCGGGCTCGACGACCTCGGCGCTCAGCGTGATGCGGCCCCCCTCGGGCGTGTACTTCGCCGCGTTGTTCAGCAGGTTCCAGAAGACCTGCGCCGTGCGGACGGGGTCGGCATAGAGCGGCAGCGGGCGGTCGGCCAGGCGGACGACCAGGTCGTGCCGGCGGGCGTCGATCAGCGGGCGGCTGCTCTCCACGGCGCGAAAGAGCACCGCCGCCAGGTCGACGTCGGCCGGCTGGAGCTTGATCTGGCCGTGCGAGATCCGGCTGACGTCGAGCAGGTCGTCGACGAGCCGGACCATGTGCTCGACCTGACGCTCGATCATCTCCCAGGCCTGCCTCGCCGAGGCGTAGGCGGCGGGATCCTCGATGCGGATGATGCGCAAGGCGTTGGAGATGGGTGCGAGTGGGTTGCGCAGCTCGTGGGCCAGCATGGCCAGGAACTCGTTCTTCCTGCGGTCCTGGTCCCTCAGCGCCTCGTCGGCCAGCTTGCGGGCGGTGACGTCGCGGGCCACCTTGGTGTATCCCATCGGCCGGCCGGCGTGGTCGCGGACGATCGTGAGGATGCCGCTGGCGAAGAACCGGCCGCCGTCGCGTTTCAGGTGCCAGCGCTCGTCCTGTGCCTGGCCGTCGGCCACGGCCGTGGCCATCTCCCAGTCGGGCGCCCCCACGGCCCGGTCCTCGGGCGTCCAGAGGATCCGGCCGTCCTGCCCGATGATCTGGTCTTTGGAGTAGCCGAAGACCAGCTCGGCCCCCGTGTTCCAGCTGTCGACGACGCCGGCCATGTCCATGGTGAAGATGGCGTACTCGCGGACGCTCTCCATCGTCAGCCGCAGCCGCTCGCGCGCCGACCTGACGTCGGCGTCGGCCTTCCGCCTCTCGGTGATGTCGCGGAAGACGAGCACGACGCCCAGGGGGGTGCCGTCGTCGCCGCGGATCGGCGAGGCGCTGTCCTCGATCGGTCGTTGAGTCCCGTCCCTGGAAATGAGGATGGTGTGATTGACCAGGCCGGTCACCCGCCCGTCGCGCAGGACCCGGGCGACCGGGTCGAGGGCCGGCTCGCCGGATGTCTCGTCGACGATGTCGAAGACCTCGATCAGGGGGCGGCCGACGGCCTCGGCCGCGTCCCAGCCGCAGAGGCTGGCGGCCACCGGGTTGAGGAACCGGATCCGGCCCTGGTTGTCGGTGGAGATCACCGCGTCGCCGATGCTGGAGAGGGTGACCCGGAAGAGCTCCTCCTGGTCGCGGGCCTGGCGCTCGGCCCGGCGGATGCGCAGCAGGGCACGCACCTGGGCGGCCAGCTCGCGCGGCTCGACCGGGTGGGTCAGGTAGCCGTCGGCGCCGCTCTCCAGGCCCGTCGACCGGCTCTCGCTCTCGACCATGTAGGCCGAGAGGTGGAGCACCGGGATGGACGCCGTCTCCGGCGCCGCCTTCAGCCTGCGGCAGACCTCGTAGCCGTCCAGGTCGGGCAGCTTGATGTCCAGGATGATGAGGTCGGGCCTGTCCCGGGCGAGCTTCAGGGCCTGCTCGCCGCCGGTCGCCTCGACGATCTCGTACCCCTCACGGCGCAACAGGCGGCAGACGGTGTAGCGCGTCCCCTCCTTGTCGTCGACCACCAGGATCACGGTCGGTTTCTCATGCATCGCGGCGTTCCCCGGCAGCTACCGAGCCCCCAGCCCGACGCCCCGGAGGGCGTCATTGATCTCGGCCCGGACCGCATCGACCGACGCCGTCTGCTTCGACAGGACGGCCGCGGCCCCCGCCTCGATCAGTCGATTCCGCTCGGCCCCATCCAGCACCTTCGACGTGCGGATGATGACCGGGAGGTGCCGGGTCGCCGCGGCGGCCCGGAGCGCCTTCAGCACGTCCAGGCCCCCCATGTCGGGCAGCTCCAGGTCGAGGAAGACGACCGCCGGCGGCCTCAGCCCGGCCAGCCTCAGCCCCTCGGCCCCGGTTTCCGCCTCGGCCGGCTCGTCGCCGAGGCCCGATCCGCGGAGCAGCTCCTTCAGCATATACCGCGACGCCTCGCTATCGTCGACGATGAGGGCCAATTCTCCGCCGGTCGGCCGCGTCGGGGCCTCCGCCGGCGGATTATCCACGGCCGGGGCGAGGAGCGTCAGCTGCTCCAGCAGCCAGGTCCGCTCGATCGGCTTGGTGTGGAAGACGTCGGCTCCAAGCGACCTGGCCTTGGCCTCGTTCTCCACCAGCGTCACCACCAGGATGGGGATGTCGCGGGTCGACTCGTCCTGCTTCAGCTCGTCCATGAAGTTCCAGGTGCTCTCCTCCTGGAGCAGCACGTCGAGGATAATCGCCGCCGCGCGGAACCGGTCCAGCGCGTGCCTGGCCGCGGCGATCGTCCGCGCGGGCACGGCCTGATAGGGGGTCCCGTCCAGGTACCGCTCGTAGATGAAGATCATCTCGGGGTTGTCCTCGACGAGCAGCACCGGCCGCCTCGACGGGTCGATCTCGGGCACCGGGCCCGCCACGCTGCAAACCTCGGCCGGCCCTCGATAGACCCTGGGCAGGGTTGCCGAGAAGGTCGAGCCAACGCCGAGCTCGCTCTTCAGGTCGACCCGGCCCCCCAGCAGGCCGGCCAGCTGCCGGACCAGGGGGAGGCCCAGCCCGGTCCCCTTGACGTGCCTCTGCCGCGGCCCTTCGACCTGGGTGAAGTCCTCGAAGACCCGCTCGCAGTCGTGCGCGGCGATGCCGATGCCGGTGTCGGCCACGCGGAACTCGACGAGGTCGCCGCAGGGCTGCACGTGGGCCGAGACCCGCACCTCGCCCTGCTCGGTGAACTTCAATGCGTTGGAGATGAAGTTGCGCAGGATCTGCGCCAGCTTGCTCTCGTCGGTCTCCATCATCAGCGGCCCGTCGGGCTCGTCGAAGACCAGGGCCACCGCCGGGTTGCTCGCCTGGAGCGGCTTGAGCATTCCCCGCAGCGCGGCGAAGAGCGTGCCGGCGTCGAACTCGAGCGCCCGGACGACGACCTTGCCGGCCTCGACCTTGGCCAGGTCCAGCAGGTCATTGACCAGCTCGGTCAGCTCCTCGGAGGCGCCGCGGATCAGCCGGACCTGCTTCTCCTGCTCGGCGGAGAGCTCGCCGTCGAGCCGGTCGAGCAGCAGGCCGGAGAGCCCCGTGATCGCGTTCAGGGGGGTGCGGAACTCGTGGCCCATGTTGGACAGGAATCGCGACTTCATCTGCGACGCTCGTCGCAAGAACTCCGCCTTCTCGTCCAGCTCGGCGTAGAGGGCCACCACGCCCCGGTTGGTGTCCTCCAGCTCGCGATTGAGGCGGCCCAGCGAGGCCTCATGCTCGACCAGGTCGGCGTGGGTCTTGGCCAACTCATCCTGATGCGACCGCAGTTCATCCAGGGTGCGCAGCAGCTCATGGTTCTGCTGCTGGAGTTCCTCGATCGGGCTTTGCGGGCCGCGCCTGGTCATCTCCTCGACGACCCGGTTGACTTGCGCCGCGGTAGGCAGGGGTGCCTTGGGTGGGAAGGGCTTGGACATCTCGACGGTGGTGCCCGAGCCCGCCTGCGAGCTGATCCGGAACTGGCCCATCAGCCGGCGAGCGCCGGGGATGCCCAGGCCCAGCCCGGTCGTCGACTGATAAGTGCCGTCCAGCACGGGGCCGACGTGGTCGAAGCCGGGGCCGCGGTCGACCACCCTGATGTGGAACGTCGGCGTGTCGCCCGCCTCGGCGGAGAACTCCACCCGGCCGCCGCCGGCATAGCGGAAGGCGTTGCGAGCGATCTCCGAGAGGGCCGTGGCGATCCTCGTCTGGTCGCCGGCGTCGAAGCCGAGCATCCCGGCCAGTTGCCTGGCTCTCTGACGGGCCATGACCACGTCCTGCTCCAGCCGGACGTCCACCGTCATGATCGGGTATCTCAAGGCGGTCCCCCCCGCACGGCCAGCACCGTGGCGTCGTCGCGGCCTCTGCCGAGGTCGCGGTACAGCACACCGGCAATCAACGGGCAGGACCGCGACGCCAGGCCGGGCATCTGGTCCAGCCGCCTGGGGATTGAGAGCCCGTCGGAGTGCATCACCAGCAGCGAGCCGGGCGCGAACGGGTACTCGAACACCTGGACCTTGCGAACCTCGTGCCCGGCCGTCCCGTTGTGCGAGACCAGCCCGTGCGACGTGCTGTTCAGGAAGATGGTGCCGGCGATGTTGCCCACCCCCGCGTATCGCAGCAGCCCCGCCTCGAGGTCCAGCTCGGCGACGGCCAGGGCCGCCCCGCGCGTGCTTCGCAGGGCCGCGTGCAGCGCCCAGATCAGGTCGGGCAGCGGCACCCAGGGAGACTGGCGGAAGGCCCGAACGGCCGCATGCGAGGCGTCGGCGGCCAGCGGGCCGTGGCCCAGGCCGTCGACCACCAGGATCCGGCTCGACGTCGGGCCGTGCTCGACCGCCCAGGCGTCGCCGCAGGCGATCTCCGGCGGCTTGGGCACGTGTACCGCGCCGATCTCCAGCCGAGGGGAGGACTGCGTCGGCGATTCGGGCCTCGACCGCTCCGGCCGGAACCGGGCCCGCAGAGCCGTGCCCAGGCCGGGGGCCGACGACAGCTCGAACGAGTCGGAGAGCCGCGCGATCGCCCCCAGGCCAGTCCCCGGCGTCCCGGCCGTCGAGAACCCGTCGCGCAGGCAGCGGTCGGGGTCGGCCATGCCGGGCCCCTTGTCCAGCGCCAGCAGGTCCAGCGCCACGTACCCCTCGCCGTCGTCGATGGGGCAGAGTAGCAGCCGGCCGCCGCCGGCGTGCTTGATCAGGTTGGTGCCCGCCTCGGTCGCGGCCAGGGCCACCTGCCCCTGCCCCGTCGGGCTGAAGCCGAGGTTGGCCGCCATGGCCGAGGCCCTGCGCCTGGCCTCGCCCACCTGGCTCGACTCTGTGACCTCGATGCCCCAGGAGGGACAGAGCTCACTTCCATTTGGTGATCGTAACACGAGTCCCCTCGCCGACCCGGGAAACGATCTGGAAGTCGCTGACCAGCCGCTTCGACCCGCCCAGGCCGAGGCCCAGGCCGCCGCCGGTGGTGTACCCGTCGCGCAGGGCCAGTTCGAGGTCGGCAATGCCCTTGCCCTCGTCCTCGAAATGGAGCCGCAATCCACGTCGGAGCCCCTCCTGGAGCATCTCGGCCCGCATCCGACCCCCGCCGCCATGGACAAGCACATTCCGCGCCAACTCGCTGGCCGCGGTGACGACCTTGGTCAGCTCCACCAGGCTCAGGCTCAGCTCGGAGGCCCACTTCCGCACCAGATGCCGGACCAGGACGACGTCCGACTCGGCGACGATCGGCAGCGTTTCAGTCTTCACCGACGCCATCGGCGGCCTCCGGCTCGTCGACCGCGAGCGCCTCCCGCAGGTACGTCATCCCCCGTTCGAGGTCGAGCGCGGTCCGCACGCCGTCGAGCGAGAGCCCCAGCTCGACCAGCGTGATCGCCACCGCAGGCTGCATCCCCACCACCACCGTCTCGGCGTCGAGGATCCGGGCCATCCCGGCGATGTCGGCGATCATCCGACCGATAAATGAGTCGACCATGTCCATCGCCGAGATGTCGATGATCACACCCCTGGCCCCGTTGACGCTGATGCTGGCCATCAGGTCGTCCTGGAGCGTCAGGGCCAGGCGGTCGTGCATGTCAACCTGGATGGTCACGAGCAGCAGGTTGCCCATCCGCAGGATCGGGATCCGTTCCACCGAGAGTGCTCCCCCCATTATCCCGGCCGATTCGTCATTTGGCTGCGGCGGCGGCACGGCTGACCGAGAGTCCGCGACGCTTCAGTGCCAGGCTCAGCGCGTCGGCCATCGTGGCCTTGGTCGTCACGCCGGTCAGGTCGACGCCAAGGTGGACGATCGTCTGCGCGATCTGCGGCCTGATCCCGCTGATGATGCAGTCGGCCCCCATCAGGCGGGCCGCCGTCACCGTCTTGATCAGGTGCTGCGCCACCAGGGTGTCCACCGTCGGAACCCCGGTGATGTCGATGATGGCGATCTCCGCCGAGTGGGCCACGATCGTCTGGAGCAGCGTCTCCATCACGACCTGAGTCCGGGCGCTGTCCAGGGTGCCGATGATCGGCAAGGCCAGGATGCCGTCCCAGAGCTTCACCACGGGCGTCGACAGCTCGAGCATCTCCTGCTGCTGGCGGTTGATCACCGCCTCGCGCGTCGTCTGGTATGCCTCGGTGGTGAACAGGCCGAGCTGGTCGAGCAGGGTTGTGGCCCGCCAGGTCTCCTCGGCCAGCACGTCGGAGTCCTTGGCCAGCTCGCGCCTCAGCCGGGTGAAGAAGGGGCGCTTGAACGAGAAGACGAACGTCGCCGTCTCCGACGGGCTGAACCCCTTCAGGCTCCTGGACTCGGAGACCTCCGCGAGCAGCTCGCGCATCCCGTCCCAGGCTTGGCCGGAGACGTCCTCGAAGTCGCCCCCCGCCTCGGTCCCTTCGAGCAACTGCCCGAGGAAGGTCCGGCACTGCTGCCGCAGCTCCGCCTCGTTGATCCGGCCCCCGGCCAGTTGCCCCTTGATCCACTCCTCGATCAGCGAATCCGCGTGCTTCCGCACGATCTCGGGGATCCGGCTCTTGGCACTGGAGACCATTCCGCTACCTCCGACGACAACCGGCGAGAGCCGACCCGACATGGTCGGCGTCCTCGCCCAGAATTGAAGACCCGCCCCGGCGAAGGTGGACGACGGCCCTGGGACGCCTCTCAACCACAATGCCCCGGCCCCGCCCGCAATCACGCAGGGCAGCGTCGGCCGGCGGCCTCGGCGGAGATCAGGAGTGGGCTTTGGGCCGGACTCGCCAGATCTGGCGAGTGGCAATGCGAGATGACGCTCGATCGCTCGGGCGAGACGGCTATCAGCTTAGAATATCAGGACCCGGCCGACAATCCCCCCCCACCGGGTTCCGCGGAGGGGGGATTTGTCCGGTCAGCGGGAAGCGTTAGCCCCGCCCCCGCGCACCAGGTCGGCGATCGGCGGCGCGGCCTTCGGCGCGGCCGCGCGGTAGTCCTCGCCCACCAGCGCCGCGACGGTCGAGGCGATCTGGCTCTGGGTCACCGCCGGCACATCCCGGCGCTCGCCCAGGGGGGGAGTCAGCGGCCCGAGCCCCACCACCCAGATCTTCTCCGACTTGGGCGTCTTCGACCCGTGGTCGCGCCAGCCCTTGGGGGCGTCGCCGCGGCCGTGGTCGGTCGTCATCAGCAGCGAGGTCGAGCCCGCATAGTGGGGCTTGCCCTGGAGCTCTTCCCAGAGCTGCTTCATGTCCGCGTCGAACTCGTGGATGGCGTCCAGGTAGAGGTCATAGCGCCCTTGGTGCGCGTGCTCGTCGGTGTCGCCGTAGCTGATGTAGGCCACCCTCGGCTTAAGGCGGGCGATCTGGTCCAGGGCCACCGGGAACGTGAAGGCGTCATCTCGGCAGTCGTGCCAGTCGCGCCTGACCCGGCCCATCATCAGGTTCAGGGTCTTCTGCGTCTCGTCCAGCGAGTCGCCCGCGATCGGCTCCCAGCCCGCGTTGACCGGCAGGCCGCTGCGGCCCGCGTTGAGGATGTAGGGGAAGAGGTCCCACGAGCCCGCCGCGGTCACCTTGCCGCGGAACTCGGGCTTGCCGTTGAGCCATTCCAGGACGCTGACGTTCGGGTTGAGGACCTTGTCATTGGTGTCGATGCGAGGGTCGGCCGACCCGGTGAGCAGCTCGTTGTAGCCCGGGTAGGAGAAGTGCATCCCGTTGGTGACATGCGCCGGGCTCTTCTTGTCGTCGTTGCCGAAGAGCTGCCCCTGGCCCGCGATGGTCGACCAGAAGAACGGCATCAGGGCCTCGCGCCTGGCCTCCGGCGTGTCGCGCCAGAACTTGCGCCTCACCTCCTTGACGTCGACGACGCCCCCGTCTTCCTTGTTGATCAGGGCCTCGTCGGCCCCCCGGAAGACTTCCTGCCAGCGCAGGCCGTCGGCGGTGACGAGCACCGCGTTGGCGGCCGGCTTGGGCTCGGCGGCGGCCGCGGGCGTGGAGCAGAAGGCCGCGAGCCCGAGGGTCAGGGCGAGGGCCATCGACGATGCGGATCGGGAGTAGGTCACCGTTGCAGTCTCGGTCGGTGTGGCGGGCGCGGAGCGTGGAGGGACCGGCCCGTGGGCCCGTCCGACGTCCCGCCATTTTACCAGGCCGCAAGTCCCCTGGCGCGTGCCCTGAACGCTCAATACTGGCGACGCCCGGCCGGCGGGTCGGCCCTCCGCAGGCCGGCCGGGCTCGCATGCGGTTCAGACCGGGGCGGGGTTACGCTCGCGGTAGCCTTCCTGATGCCAGTAGGGATAGGCCATCTTGGTGACGCTGGCGGCGTCGAGCTTGGCCACCTGCTCGGGGGTGAGCGACCAGCCCACCGCGCCCAGGTTCTGCCTGAGCTGCTCCTCGTCGCGGGCGCCGATGATCAGCGACGAGACGGTCGGCCGCCGCAGGAGCCAGTTCAGGGCGACCTGCGGGACGTTCTTGCCCGTCTCCTTGGCCACCTCGTCAAGTGCGTCGACCACCTTGTAGACGTACTCGTCTTCCAGCGGCGGCCCGTTGTCGATGACCGCCTGGTTCTTCAGGCGGCTGGTCTCCGGCAGCGGCTGGCCGCGGCGGATCTTGCCGGTGAGCCGTCCCCATCCCAGCGGGCTCCAGACCAAGGCCCCCAGCTTCTGGTCGAGCCCCAGCGGCATCAGCTCCCACTCGTAGTCGCGGCCGATCAGCGAGTAGTACGTCTGGTTGGCCACGTACCGCGGCAGGTTGTACTTCTCGGCCACGGCCAGCGACTTCATCAGCTGCCAGCCCGAGAAGTTGGACACGCCGACGTAGAGAATTTTGCCGGCGCGGACCAGGTCATCGAGCGTACCCAGGATCTCCTCGGGCGGGGTCAGCGCGTCGAACCCATGCAGCTGGTACAGCTCGATGTGGTCGGTGCCCAGCCGCTTCAGGCTCCCCTCGACGGCCCGGGTGATGTGGTACCTGGACGAGCCCGCGTCGTTCGGCCCTTCGCCGTGCCGGAACGTCCCCTTGGTGGAGATCAGGACCTTGTCACGCCGCCCCTTGATTGCCGCGCCCAGGATCTCCTCGGCCTTGCCGTAGGAGTAGATGTCGGCCGTGTCGAACATCGTCAGGCCGGCGTCGAGGCAGATGTCGACGAGCTTCGTGGCGCCCGCCGCGTCGCTCGATCCCCAGGCCTTGAAGAAGTCGGTGCCGCCGCCGAAGGTCGCCGTGCCGAAGGTCAGCTCGGGCACCTTGAAGCCCGACCCGCCAAGTTGTCTGTATTCCACGTCGCGCGATCTCCCCTCGAGAATCGTCCAGGATCGCAGCACGCCTCAGGAGGCGACGCCAACGGACTGCCCCAACGCGGGGTAATCTATATAACCGACCGGCCCAGGCGCGTAGAACGTGGTGGGGATCGGCTCGTTGAGCGGAGTCCCCTTGAACAGCCGCTCGGGAAGGTCGGGATTGGCGATGAACAGCTTGCCGAAGGCCACTGCGTCGGCCTCGCCCGCCTCGATGACCCGCTCGGCGGCCTCGGGAGTGAAGCCTTCGTTGGCGATGTAAGCCCCGCCGAACGCCGCCTTCAGGGCCGGACCCAGCCGGTCGGGCCCCAGCGCCTCGCGGGAGCAGAGGAACGCGATCTTACGCCGGCCGGCCTCGCGGGCGACAAACCCGAACGTCGCCGCCAGGTTGGAATCGCCCGTCCCGTGCATGTCGCCCCGGGGTGCCAGGTGCAAGCCGACCCGCCCCGGCCCCCAGACCTCAACGGCCGCGTCGACGGCCTCGAGCATCAGCCTCGCCCGGTTCTCGATCGGCCCGCCGTAGTCGTCGGTTCGCGTGTTCGAGCCGTCCTGGAGGAACTGGTCGAGCAGGTAGCCGTTGGCTCCGTGCAGCTCGACGCCGTCGAAGCCCGCCTTCTGGGCGTTCTCGGCCCCCTTGCGATAGGCCGCCAGCACCCCCGGGATCTCGTCGCGATCCAGCGCCCTGGGGGTGACGAACGGCTTGATCGGCCGGACCAGGCTGACGTGCCCCTTCGCGGCGATGGCGCTGGGGGCCACCGGGAGCTGGCCGTCCAGGAACATCGGGTCGGAGATGCGGCCGACGTGCCAGAGCTGGAGCAGGATCAGGCCCCCTGCCTCGTGCACGGCCTCGGTGATGAGCTTCCACCCCTCAACCTGCTCGTCCGACCAGATCCCCGGCGTGTCGGCATACCCGACGCCCATCGGCGTGACCGACGTGGCCTCGCTGAGAATCAGGCCGGCCGTGGCCCGCTGCCTGTAATACTCGGCCATCAGCGCATTGGGAATCCGCTCCGCCCCCGCCCTGGCCCGCGTCAAGGGGGCCATGACCACGCGGTTCGGCAGGCGGAACTCGCCGATCTGAACCGGCTCCGAAAGTCTGGACATCGGCGAATCCTCGCGCTGGAATCGGGACGTGAGAGCTGCTCGGCGACCCGAGGGCAAGCTACTTGGGGTGTCCCGCTGGGCCCTGAGCATGGTATAAGGTTCCTTAGTTCAGAACAAGGGAACGTCGCCCGCCGCCTCCGTTCACCTGGCCGGGCTAAGAGGTCCCTTCGACGGAGCCTGCCGCGTGCGCGGCGACCGGTCCGGCCCGATCGTACGTCCAGTCGAGGCATCCCCCCGATGGCATCCAAGCCGCTGCGGCACCCCGAGATGGACCGGGTCACGGTCGCGGACCTGCTCCACGCGCTGGCGGACCCGACGCGGCTGGCGATCGTCTTCGAGCTGAGCCGCAGCGAGTCGGGCCTGAACTGCTCCGAGACGGTGAGCCGTGTGGGTGTGCCGCTGCCCAAGTCCACTTGCTCGCAGCACTACCAGATCCTCCGCGAGTCGGGCCTGATCCGCTGCGAGCGCCGGGGGGTCGAGCTGACCAGTCACCTCCGCCGAGAAGAGCTCTCCGCCCACTTCCCCGGCCTCCTCGACGCGATCCTCCACGCCCACCGCAAAGCCAAGCCCCCCGCCTGATCCCGAATCCCGCCGAACTTTTCGCCGATGATCTTGCCTTGCGACCCCCTGATCGTCTAATCTCTAACTCGTCCCGAATGAGCATCTCGCCTCCTCAACGAGATGCGTCCCCGCAGTCCAGTCCCTGTTCGACAAGCCGGAGTGGCGGAATTGGCAGACGCGCTAGCTTGAGGGGCTAGAGGGAATTTATTCCCGTGCAGGTTCAAGTCCTGTCTCCGGCACTATGCAGCGAAAGGGGTTACGTCGAAAGGCGTGACCCCTTATTCATGCGCCAAATGCCGGTCTGGCAACAAATTGGCAACACGATTGCGGTGGCATTGGGGACATCCCGTGGCCAGCCTCCAAGATCGTAACGGCACCTTCCGCTTCATCTTCCGCTTCCGCGGCAAGCAGCACTTCGTCCTCATCGGCAAGGTCTCCCCCGAGGAGGCGAAGGCCAAGGCCGCCTACGTCGATTACCTGCTCCTCCGACTCAAGCAGCGGCTCATCGACCTGCCGCCCGGCGTGGACATCGTCGCCTTCCTCCAGTTCGACGGCAGGCCGCCCGAGGGCGATGTTGCCAAGACTGTTGCCAGGGCCCTCACCCTGGGGAAGCTCCGCGACCGGTCCCTGGCCGCGCGGGGCGAGGGGCGGGAGGCGAGCACCATCAAGACGGGCCGCATCCACTTCAAGCACCTGGTGGCCACGCTCGGCGAGTCCCTCCTGCTGGCCGAGCTGACGCAGTCGGACCTCCAGCGGCACATCGCGCGGCGGGCCAAGCTCGGGATCTCGGCCACCACGATCCGCAAGGAGGTCACCACGCTGCGGACCGCCTGGCACTGGGCGATGGACGTGGGCGAGCTGACCGGCGAGTACCCCAACAAGGGGCTGATCTACCCGAAGGAGGACGAGCTGCCCCCCTACCAGACCCGCGAGGAGATCGAGCGGCAGGTGGCGGCGGGCAGCCAGACGCCCGATGAAGTGGACGCCCTCTGGGAGGCGCTCTATCTGAGGACTCATGAGATCGCCGAGTTGCTGGCTTACGTTCGAGAGAATGCCCGGCACACCTGGATCTACCCGCTGTTCTGCATGGCCGCCCACACGGGGGCCCGGAGGTCGGAGCTGCTGGCCATGCGGGTGGCGGACGTCGATTTCGAGGGTGGCGGGGTGACAATCCGCGAGAAGAAGCGACTCAAGGGGAAACGCTCGACCCGCCGCGCCCCGCTGACCCCCCTGCTGTCCGAGGCCCTGCGCGAATGGCTGAAGGTCCACCCCGGGGGCCCGACGCTGTTCTGTCACGCAGCGGAGGTCGAGCGGAGCAAGAAGCGGAGCCGGACGACCGGCCACAAGAGCGGCGAAGACAGACCATCGTCCCTGATGGGCCGGGGCGCAACTGTCGAGCGACGTGGCGAGGTGGCGCCCTCGTCGCTGACGACCGACGAGAGCCAGTCGCACTTCCGCACGACCGTCAAGGGGTCGAAGTGGGAGGTCCTGAAGGGGCTGCACACGTTGCGGCACTCGATGATCTCGTGCCTGGCCGCCGCCGGGATCGACCAGCGGATCATCGACGACATCGTCGGTCACACCAGCCCGGAGATGCAGAGACGGTATCGTCATCTGACCCCGGCCCTGAAGACGCAGGCGGTCGCCTCGGTCTTCGGGCAGGGGTCATTGGATCGACCGGTCACGCCCCCACGAGCCGGGGAAGCAGGCCGTGCTGCCGGTAGCGGAGGAGCTCCGGATGGCTGACCACCCACTCCGCATACGCCCCCCTGCCCGACTGCCGCTTCTCGGCGTGGATCCGCCCCAGCCGGGCCCACTCACGCACGGTGAACTCGGCCTTGCCGACGAGCCGGGCGAATTCCTCGATGTCGTAGAAATCCTTGATCGTCTCGCGCTCAACCAGCATCGCCAACGACCGCTCGATCCTCTCAAGTCGATCCTTCAGCTCTTCGTCGCTCATGTTCCCGGCTCCAGGTTGATCGCCAAGTTGCTTTGCCAAGCAGGGCTAGCCGCCCTTTTGGGTTGTCGATGGCCCGCGAGGGCCGGAGTCTCCGCCTGATGGGCGGACGGCGTGAGACGTTCGGGCCGGTTGCTTCCCTTGGTTCATCCGCAGGGCAGCGACCGGCCCGGCCGCGTCAGCTGATCGTCTTCGCCTGCTCGGCCCGATATCCTGCCACGGCGTCGGCGAACCGACCCGGCCCGATCTTGTTGTCGCGGGCGTAGCGATAGATCCCCTTCGCCTCGTCGGTCGCCTGACGGCTGATCTCATTCATCGTCGCCGGCGACCCCGACCACCCAATGGGAACGGTGGCGACGGGCTGGGGCGAGCGGGCGTAGTTCTTGCGGATCGACGCCACGTGGGACGAATACTGGATGTCCGTCATCCGCTCGCATCGGGCCAGCTCCGCGGGCACGTCCAGCCTGATGCCCTGCCTGGCCATCGCCTTGAGTTCGGCGCCTCGCTCGTCCCGGTCCATCCTGAGTTTGAGCGCGGCGAGCTTCGCCGCCTGGGCTTCGAGCTTGGCCGCCTGCGAATCGAGGCTGGCGTTCCGGGCGGTCAGGCGGACATCGGCGTCTGGGATGGCGGTTGCGGTCATGGTTCTCTCCTGATGGGAAGTCCGGGGGGTCGGGGTGTCGGATCGGGAGTAGGTCATGAGCCCCAGGGACCGCTCGGGGCGGAACCGCAGCAGCGCCACGGCCGAGATGAAGTTCGACTGGGGGAGTTCCCCGTAGGCCCGCTCGATGGATCGGTGCGGAAGCTCATCGCCAGGTCGAATTTCGCCTTCATGTAGTGGAAGTCCGCCAGCAGGCAGGGGCGACCGTCATACAGGCCGACGGTGAACTCAGAGATGTAGCCGACGATGGGGGGCTGCGCCATCTCGGGGAGGTCCGGGTCGATGTTGCCGACGAAGATCAGGGCGTAGTCGCCGCGGGCCGACCGCGCGTTCGAGTTCGCCGCGATCAGCTCCAGCAGCCCGCGATCGACGGTCCCTTTGTCGTCGTGACGGTGGACGTCGAGGATCGGGATCCCGCGTCGGATGACGTACTCCGACTCATCGAAGAGGTCGGGGCCGCCAAGCCGGGCTTCCGGCAGATCGTCCAGCGGCAACCACCCAGCCGGGAGGGCGGACGAGGTGGCCTGAGCGGCGATTTGGTCGAGGGCTGAAGCCACGGCTCATCTCCGGCGATGGTGGGGGGTGGTCGGGTGAGGGGCCGCCCCAAAGAGAGCCGAATAATTTGCGTCAAATTTTCGGATTAGTGAATAGTGTCTCATCTTGCCAATGCGAAGTAAACGTGAGCGTGGCCACTTTTCTTGAAGGTAAGCCTAATTTTCGAAATCGAACTCGTGCTCATTCGACCGCGGGAATCGGGTGGCAATCGATGGTGCGATTAGGCCGCCCGAGAGGGGATAGGGCGGCTAAAACGCGGCCGGACCCCTTGCTTCAGCTATCCAAATCAGTTCCCATGGTGTTCAGCCGACGGTACGCACGTCGAATCCTGACCGCAACGAGGCGAGGTATGAGCAGCGAAGGCAAGAAGCGACGCATACGGCCCGCGTCGAAAGAGGTCGAGCACTCCTACGTCGGGCTCCGGCTCAAGGGGCTGGTGGCAGCCCGCGGGTGGTCACAGACCGAGTTCGTCCAGCGGATCCGGGCGATGGGCGGCCGGATCACCACGGCCAGCATGTCCGCCTGGTTCGCGGGCACGACGGAGCCGAGCCTGATCCCCTGCTACTTTGCCGCCAGGGTCCTGGGGATCGACCTGGAGTCGCTGCTGGATCGCGATTCCGAGGTCGTGACGCCGGTGAGCCGGGTCGCCGCGAGGGCGGAGCCTACGACCGTGGCGGCCCAGTCGCCGGACGAGGCCGCGAAGTTCGCTGCGTACCGAGAGGCGATGGGCGTCGATGTCTGGGTGCTCCTCAAGCTCGCGGGCCAGCTCGGGGCGGAGAAGGCCGTCGAGAGCCTCCTGGATGCGCGGGCCGATCAGAGGGCCAGGGAGGCGGGCCAGGTGAGTCAGGCGGGTGGCGCCACGCAACCGCCGAGGAATCGTTTCTTCCGCGACGGAGTCGAGGATTTGGAGGTAGGCTCCGGTGCTGTCTCGCGTCAGCCCGAGAAGTTCAAGAAGCACGGGTGATCGAGGACATCCCAGGTGATAGGGTCTGCTTGACCACCCAATTGGGGCGGCGGCGGCGAATGAATCGGTGTGTCCCCTCGAAACGGCCCCAGACCAGAATTGCCCGATCCCGCCAACGCATGGCCACGGCTTCGGCGACGCTTGAGATTGCAGGGGGGCCGCGAGGATCGTACAGTTAATTAAGCAATTGATTTATCGGAGAACGTGCGAATACTTCAAGCTGCACCGCCCAGCCCCGGGCATGATCGTGCGGCGGAGGGGCGGGATCCGATGGCCAGCAGGCTCAGTAAGAAGTCGGGAGGTGACGAGGCGATCCGAGGGACGTCCGCGCCGTCCGCCCGGCGACGCGGGGCTACGGAGCCGCCGACAACCTCGCAGAAGGCGGCCCTCCTCGATGCGCTCTCCCGAGGAAAGGGGCGAGTGAGGGCTTGCCAGGAAGCCATGATTCCCACCGCCGACTTCTGCCGGGAGTTCGACGCCGATCCCGAATTCCGCGACGACGTCTTCGCGGCCGAGATGGTCCCCAACGAAGATGTCAGGGAGAGCCTTTATCTGCTCGCGATGAGCGGCCGGAATCACGCGGCGGCGAGGGAGTTCCTCAACCTGCGGTATCGGGACCTGGAACTCCAGATCATCGTCGAGCGGCACGAGCACGAGATGCGTGGCGTGGCACATGCCCCAGCCGACTCATCCTCGATCGGGCCGATCCTGAGCGAGTTCGTCGCGTCCATCGCCGAATTCATCCGACCCGAGCGTCAGGCCGATGTGCTGAGTCGCCTTGCCGAGTCGCTCGCGAAGGCCGAGGCCCAAGCCGAGGCAGGACGGACGAGCCTGAGCGACTCCCTACCCTTCTGGGCGCGGGATCACGGAGGGCTGGGCGGCGACTCGTGAGACGACGACGGAAGGCCGTGAGCGGATCAGCCGGCGACGCGGAATCGGCCCCGGTCGTCGTGTCACCTCCCACCTTGGGTGGTCCGTGCCAATGGCCGAGGCCGAGAGGGACGGTCGCATCCCGCCTGCGTCCGAAATCTTGAGGGCCTTCGCCCGCCACGATGGGACGCAGGCCACTTCCCCACCTGCCAGGTATGACAATCATGCCAATTCGTAACATTGACGGGATCCCGCACTACTACCGCGAGCGGAAAGCCGGGGGCCGGATCGCCTGGACCTATGTGGCCTCCGGTCCCTTGGGCCTGGCGATCCGCGAACTCGACCTCCTCCATTCGGCCAGTCGTAGGGACACTCTTGCACGCATCGCAGCCGAGAAACGTGAAGCCGATCGGCGGATCCGCGAGGAGCGTGACGCCTGGCGGGCCGGGTTCCGCGAGATGGAGGCGGAGGCCGATGCCCGCGCGAGGTTGCTAGATGAGGGCCTCCGCCTGGCGCGGGCCGCATTCATCCTGGTGATGAGGTCCCGCGGCTACGTCTCCTACAATCGGTCCGCGTGGAAGCGTGCGCGAAAGGTGCCGTCGGATCTGGAGGCACGGGCCGATCGTGACGCCTCGGCTGCCGCCATCGAGCAGGCCTGCCGATGGGCACCCCCGCCGTTGCCCGGCGCGATGCCCCCCGCCGACACTGCCCTTCCATCCCTAGAGCAGTTCCTCGCCTCCGTGGCCTCGGTCAACGTCGCCGAGTCGCTGGCCGGAGAGGCGACTGCGTCATCCGAGGGCTTCAAGGGGAGGGTCGCCTTGACCTGTCGCGACGTCGAGGCGGCCCTGCGATGCGACAAGCGCGGGGCCCTGGCGTCCCGATCGGCTCGCCTGGCGCGACGCAGAGCCTTGTCTGCGGAGAAATTACTGGCGAAGCTTGCCTGGCACCTGGGACCTTCGTACGCCGTTGATGGCGGCTCCGGCGGGGCGCATGCCATGAGCGTGGGAGTCAGCGCTTAGGCCTCTTGAAGACGTAGTCGGAGTACTGACTGAGATTGCTTCCCGCGGCGCACAGCTCCCAGCCCTGTGCGCCGAGTTCGTTGAAGGTTTCGACTCTGAAGCCTCTGATGACGGAATATTCCCAGCGTACGACAGCGCCCGGAGCAACGGCCTGGGCCTGGGTAGAGCGACCCGCGGTCAAGAATGCCATCGCCACCACCGCGAGGACCAGCGACGATCCGAACAGGACAACCTTACGCATCGCCTGAGTCTCCCCTGTTTCGCCAGGCCATATCCGCGGCTCGGATCGCGGCGGGAACGAGCCGGGCTGATTTCGATGACATGCTAGCACCCGCGATACGCCCAGGACAGTCGCCGTTCGATCGCTTCTCGTTCCTCACGGCGACGCCTGGAGGCAGGGAGAAGGCTCCTTGCGATTCGATTCACGAACCACCGAGTGCGACCGGCGAGCGACGCACTCGGGGTACTACTCCGTATCCACTTGCCTGCAAGCTCGGGCTCGCCGACTTCGTCAACCTCAGGGCGTGACGCTCAACGGCCTCCTCACGCATTCCAGGCATGTCGGCCATTCCGCCTGGACGTCGTCACGCAGGCAATGGGTGGTCCCGGAGCAGAGCGTGACGATCCGATCCGGGCATGACGGGATGAGGGCCTGCTCCGCTTCGGACGTGGGCGTGCTCGCCGATAGCCACCGAGTACGGGTTGGCCGGGAGGGCGGGCCGGGGAATCGGCTTGGTGGATGCGGTGGCGGTTGAGGTGGCATTGGTGGTGCGGGCCATGGTTGCGAAACTCCGCTCAGGGTTGTGTGGGATGGTGCGCGGGGCTTCGTGATGGATGTTCGGCTGACGGCTGCCTGCGTCACTCTCAGGACGTCGGGGCGGTCGGGGGAGCGGCGGACTTGGATCTGCGGGAACTCGTCAGTCGCTTCCGCTGTAGTCGATCGAGTTCCTCATTCTCGGCGGCCACGATGTCTCGGATCATTGCATCGAACCCTCGCCCATCCCGGTATGCCTCGCGATGCTTCTCGCAGATCCCGGCATCGCCTAGGAATCCGAGTCCCACGACGCTGTATCGCAACTCCTGAGGGGCGCGACACCGCTTCAGCGAGCATCGCGGCGACCTCGTCGGGTCGAGGAGATACGCCTCGTAGCCGAAGGGAAACGTGCGGCATCGGATGATGCGGTAGGGTGGGTTTTCTTCGGAGTTCATGGTCGGGCTCCTCTTCGGAAGCAAGGACCTGATGGTGGAGACGCTGGACGCTGGGGTAGCGGGAGAGTCGGGGCATCGATTTTAAGGACCTTTAGGGACTTAAGGTGTCCCTGCAACAATGCCTCCCCCTGGGGGAGCGTATGGCTTCGGTTTGCGGGGAGAGAGAGTATGAATCAGAAAACTACCCCCTCCCCCGCGTATTGTTTTAGAGACTCCTTAAGTCCATAAAGGTCCTTAAAATTGACCCGATGTTGGCTGCCCCGACTATTAGGGATACGCAGCTTTACAGGAAGCTAAACTTTCGGGTTGTGGCGAGGCGAATTCGGTACTCCACAACATCGTGCCTCCGTAATTCTGGCGGCGAAGCGTGATCCCGGCGACGTTCTTGCCGAGCCGCTTTTTCAACTCGATTCCGAGTCGCTTCGTATCAATCTCCCCGGACTGCGACCCGGCAAGCTCCCGGCAGAGTTGCAGGAGGTCTCCGAATCGGGAATTGTCGCTTTTCATCAATTCGACGGCGTCGCGGACCTTGATCCCGGTCCCGTCATGGGGGAGCTTCGACCACCTGGCGATCAATGCCTCGGTCTCGATCTGTCCATCGTCCTGGTTGGCGAGTTCTGTGCGTGTATCGAGCGGGTCAACGCCGGTCGCCCAGTAGACGGCGGATCGGACCGTGGTCGACCATCGCTCGAAGCTCCCGAAGGTCTTGAAATCGAACGTGGGAGAACCGGCGGCGACGTAGCCCCGGATGATGTCGATGGCCGCTTTCAGATACGTCGCTCGTTCGGCGGCCACGTGGCCGAGGATGTCCTTGATGCGGTAGCCCCCATGCTCGGCGGGTCGATCGTGGGGCGAATCCAGTCGCATGTAGACGACCCGCCTAGCCACGTCGCCCACGATCGACACGTTGTTCCCCGTTGCGAACCAGGTGATATTGAGCGGGACGTCGATCGCCATCGTCGAGCTGCAAAGGATGCGGTCCGACCAGTTTCGCGAGGTCAGTGCGGCATCCAGCGAAGCACCACCGAGAGGACGATCGATGTTGTCCATCAGGCACATCGAATGCCTGCCGATCGCGAGTGCAGTGACTCGCTTCCTCATCTCTTCATCATTGGCCGAATAGGAAGTAAGTGTGGCAGGCGTCCCCCTCGCGATCAGGCTGCCGATCTGTGCGAGGTGCGACTTGCCCGCCCCGCTCGAATTCGCGTCGGCCACGAACATGGGGGCGGTGCCGTTGATCCAGTAGCGAGCGACCAAGGTTAGTACGGATGAGAGCCATGCGACGGCGTGGCGGCGGTCCGGCCACGGGAACTCGCCTACCAATCCGAGAAGGATCTCGGCGTTCTCAGGGCCGGTGGCGATGGGTGATCTCCAGTCGATGGGCCCCAGATTCTCGGGCGTATCGTAGATCAGCTTCGAGACGTCATCGTAGCCGGGCTGGCAGAGCAAAGTGCCATCGAGTCTGATTGTGGGAGAGTGGACGATTCCGTTCAGGTATCGGATCTTCGGCCATGTTTTGCGTTCGATGAGCGACGACGGGGCGTACGTCGGAGGCGGGACCGTTCTCCACTTGTCGTCGCACTCTTGTTTGAACTCGATGTGACCGCTCAACTTGTCCCTGATGATCGGATAGGTGGCCGGTGTGATGCGAAGTCTCCGTCCTCCGGCATCCTCCCCCGGGATCACGAACGTATGGACGAGTTGACCTCCCTGCTGATAAATGCTCTCATCAATGGATATCATCCATTCGCAGTCGTCGACGACCTTCCGCTCGTCGTCCGTGAGCATGATGGTGAATCGCCCATCCTCGTCTGCCGCCCCGACTGGGTGGTCGATGGACCCCGGAGGGGCTGACGCCTCGCTAAGTCTCAGATGGCCGCGTGGCTTGTCGCTGGGTCCGTCCTCCTTTTCGTAGGCGCTGTCGAGCTTGTGCTTAAGCTCATCTTCCGACCACGTCGGAACGCAGGTCTCGTCGGACCATCGCCTGAGGATCGGCATGGCTTCTTCGAAGGTGAATGCATAGCCTTTTCGAAGCACGCAGGCCGCATCGAAAGTAGGACCGCTGCCGTTTTTTCCCTGGATGCCGCCCGATTTCTTCCTCAGGTATGCGCCCGCCTGTCTCAGCGTCTTCTTGCTGGCCGGGGGACAGATCGGCTCGGCCCCATCGTCCGACGGAGAAGCGGGAAAATGCGAGGGCATCGCCGAGCCGCTCACCACACCGCCGCCGACCATTGCCAACTTATTCCTGCGGGCCACGAGCGGTTCGGGAGATCGCTCTAGCAACTTGGCTAGGAACTCAACCGGGTCGGTGGGGACAGGTACGGGATCGCCTTCGCTGCCCTCCATGGTGGCCAGCCGCCATGGGCGTTCGGGGGTGTTTTCGCCCTTGCATTTCAAGGTGCCAGGAAGGCACATCAGGCGGGCGGGGTTTTTGCATTTGACGTCGATGTTGATGACGGCATCCGAATAGATCCGCGAAACCGCTCCCATCATCCGCTTCGTCTTCTCGCGGCCTTCCGCGTCGTTCTTCAGGTCCGGCAGCCTCACCAGCACACAAGCCCCGTTTCCAGAGCATCCCGAGATCACGGAGGCGGACAACATCGGCCATTCACCTAAGAAGTCATCCCGCCGCGCGAGGGCTTGCTCGACCTCTTCATCAGTCGAACTCGTCTCCGACGGTCGGGTGAAGTCGAAGTCAACGAACATCCACCGCAGATAGGGGATGTGCTTGTCCATCGTCGCCCGAATCACCGGACCATAATTGTTGTCTCCGACCTTCAAGAACGCGACATCGGGAACACACGGATTGGGAATAACATAGGTCGAGACGCCCCTGAGCTTCGACGTAGCGGCGATCAGGTCGGCGGGATGGTTAAACCAACCCCCATACGTTCCCCCGCCCTTCTTCTTAGCGACCGTGGAAGTCTTGAGACCAGCAGCAAGAGGCCAAATCAGCCCCCCATCCATCCGACCACCGAACAGGCGGGATTCGGTCCGGCCGACTTCAGAGTCAATGATCAGGTTGAGGAATGCGTCAAGCTGGGCATGGCTGCGGGGGTAATTCATCAGAACCCCCCGATCTGGGACACAGATTGGCCCATCGAGGGGATTTCAGGGGTACTTTGGGCCCCATTCTCGGGCTTTTGGCGGTCTTTCTCATGGACAAAGTCAGTTTCAGCGATCATAATAATATAGCTCCGTGGCCGGAGTGACCCGGCAGGGTTGTGAGGCTGTGGGCTGCCGGGAACTGCCAGCTTCCGGCGAGTTTGATAGGCGCTTTGACGCGAGATCGATGGACAGACGAGGACTGAACCACCTCGGCTGACCGGCAAGACGACAAAACACGATCGAACCGGGCCCGGACCCTTCATGAGGGGGTTCGGGCCTTCTTCGTTTACCTAGCTCCAGCGACTTCGAGCCTCCGGAGGCGGGCTCCACTCTTCGGACCGCTCGCTCCGCGGATCCCGGCAAGCGCTGCTTCCGTCTCCTGCGACACATACTCGAATATCGCGGCGCGGCTAGTCATCAGCCTTCCACCGACGGAGATTCCGCGGAGCTTCACGCCCCGCCGGCCTCGGATAATGAGTTGTGTCAACGAGTGCTTACTTAATGGAAATCCATTGCGATTAGGCGGGAGAAGTGACGCCGCAGCCTCAAGCTCGATCGCTCCCTCTTGCAGAATCTGATTGACGCGAACGTTGATGACTCGGTCCTGCGTTTCGAAGTTATGCTGGTTCATCCCAACTCCTCGCGGAAGTATATTCGGTGGGATCTCGTCGGCCGGCATCGATAGTAAAGAACTCGGGAAACGATAATCAATCCGAAAATGTATTCATGGAAACGTTTTAATTCCATCCTATGGCCCGAAAACCTTTTCATGCCACCCTCTGCCTTGGATATGCCATCTGTGGCCCGAAAACCTTTCCATATCACCCCTGCCTGATTTGTGTCTGAGATATGGCTATTCGAGTGACGTGACCTCACGAAAGAAGGGCCGATTGGCCCTTCTTTCCCAGCACTGCCCTTCGATCAATTGAGTCCTGCCTCCATCTTCCGAACATCGTTCGATCCCTCCTCGAACAATTCGATAACTGGCTCCTCGGTATCGGGGTCGAGCGAAACCCACGCGACCAGCCGGCCTTCCCGCGAGATTCGCCAGTCGAACCAATCGCAAGGATTCAGCTCATCCATGTCCGGGAGCCTCTCAATCGCTAGATCGATGACGGCGTCGAGGGTGAGGCCGCGGCCTGACCTGCCCCCTTCAAACGAGTCCAGCCTCGATGTGATGATCGAGGCGATGTGCGCTTGACCCCATTTCGAGTCCACTCATAACGAGAGTTTCGCTGGGATCTTCGGCCCTTGCTCCCTGGCCTTG
Source organism: Isosphaeraceae bacterium EP7 (assembly GCA_038400315.1). Taxonomy (NCBI): domain Bacteria; kingdom Pseudomonadati; phylum Planctomycetota; class Planctomycetia; order Isosphaerales; family Isosphaeraceae; genus Kueselia; species Kueselia aquadivae. Next base: position 2,710,310 of record CP151667.1, on the reverse strand, counting down.
GATGCGGCGAATTCCCCGGGGGCCAGGTAGCCCAGGGCGCTGTGCGGGTGGTCCTTGTTGTAGCTCGCTCGCCACGCCTCGATCTTCACCCGGGCGTCCTCCAGGCACAAGAACCAGCTCGGCGAGAGGCACTCCTGGCGCAGGCGGCCGTTGAACGATTCGATGAAGGCGTTGTCCGTCGGCTTCCCCGGCCGGCTGAAATCCAGCGTTACGCCGTTGAAGTAGGCCCACAGGTCGAGCGACCGCCCGACGAACTCCGGCCCGTTGTCCACGCGGATGCTCCCCGGCACGCCCCGCTCGGCGACCAGCCCCTCCAGGACCCGGACGACCTGGTCGCCGGTGAATCGTGCGTCGGCCCGGGCGGCCAGGGCCTCGCGGGTGTAGGTATCCACGACGGTCAGGATGCGGAACCGACGGCCATCCGAGAGTGCGTCGCTGACGAAGTCCATCGCCCAGATGCGGTCGGGTGCCTCGGCGGCGGCCCGCGCCGCCCGCACCTGAGAGCTGGCGTGCCGCCGCGGGGCCTTGCGCCGCACGGCCAGGCCCTCCTCGGCGTAGAGTCGGTAGGTCCGCTTGTGGTTGACCTGCCAGCCCTCGCGGCGGAGCAGGACGTGGAGCCGGCGGTAGCCGTACCGGACGCGTGCCCCGGCCAGGTCGCGCAGGCGGACCCGCAGGGGGCCCTGCGGGTCGCGTCGGCTGACGTAGCGATGGCTCGCCCGCGGGAAGTCCATCGCCGAGCAGGCCCGGCGCTCGCTCACCCGGTAGGCGGCCTGCAGGCCCGCGACGACGTCGCGGCGCCGGGCCGGGGTCAGACTTTTTTTGACAGGACGTCCTGGAGCATGGCCTTGTCCAGGCTCAGGTCGGCGACCAGCTGCTTGAGCTTGCGGTTCTCCTCCTCGAGCTGCCGCAACCGCCTCACCTCGCCGACGCCCATGCCGCCGAAGCGTTGCTTCCATCGGAAAAACGTGGCCTGGCTCACGCCCAATTTGCGGCACACCTGATCGACCGGCGTGCCGGCCTCGGCCTGCCTCAGGGCGAAGCCGATCTGCTCCTCGGTGAACTTGCTCTTCTTCATCGCTCGGGCCTCCGATCCGAGGCCGATTATCCCATGACGGTTCTCAAATGCGATGGACTCGATTCCGGGGTCAAGCGCAGATTCTCACCGGAGGGGACGCACCATGCCTAAGGGTCAGCGACACACGCCCGAGCAGATCATCAGCAAGCTCCGCGAGGCCGAGGTCAAGCTCGCCAAGGGCACCGCGATCGCACAGGCCTGCAAGGACCTGGCCATCACCGAGCAGACGTACTATCGGTGGCGCAAGGAGTATGGCGGCCTGAAGCTCGACCAGGCCAAGCGGCTCAAGCAACTGGAGGGCGAGAACGCGCGCCTCAAGAGGCTCTTGGCCGACGCCGAGCTGGACAAGGCGATCCTGAAGGAGGCGGCCTCGGGAAAATCCTGAGCCCGGCGAGGCGGCGCGAGGCGGTCGAGCACGTGCGCGGCGTGCTCGGCCCGGACCGCGTCTCGCAGCGCCGGGCCTGCAGGGTGCTGGGGCAGTGCCGCTCGACCCAGCGGCGCACGCCCCTCGTGCCCGACGACGAGGCCGCGCTGGTAGAGCGGATGGTGGCCCTGGCCGCCGAGTACGGCCGGTACGGCTATCGCCGGGTCGCGGTGCTGCTGCGGGCCGAGGGATTCGCGGTGAACCACAAGCGCGTGGAGCGGCTCTGGCGGCGGGAGGGCCTGAAGGTGCCGCAACGGCAACCGAAGCGCGGGCGGCTGTGGCTGAACGAAGGGTCGTGCGTGCGGATCCGGCCCGAGCGCAAGGACCATGTCTGGAGCTACGACTTCGTGCAGGCGAGGACCCGCGACGGGCGGGCGTTCCGCATGCTGAACGTCATCGACGAGTACACCCGCGAGTGCCTGGCCATCGACGTGTCCAGGAGGCTGAAGTCCGACGACGTGCTGGAGCGGCTGTCGGACCTGTTCGTCCGCCGGGGCGTGCCGGAGCACATCCGCAGCGACAACGGGCCGGAGTTCACGGCGAAGGCCGTGCGCGGGTGGCTCGGGCGGGTCGGCGTGACGACGCGGTACATCGAGCCGGGGAGCCCGTGGGAGAACGGGTACATCGAGAGCTTCAACGGCAAGCTGTCGGACGAGCTGCTGGACGGGGAGGTGTTCGACACGCTGCTGGAGGCGAAGGTGCTCATCGAGCGGTGGCGGGTGCGGTACAACACCGTGCGGCCGCACAGCTCGCTCGGGTATCGGCCGCCGGCGCCGGAGGCGATCGTGCCATGGACGGCGGCGGCGGAGGCACTAACATAGCAGGTGGTAGCAGAGGCGGAGGCAGGTCAGGCCCCTTGCCTATCAAGAGAGGTCACCAAAATTCGACCGGTGGGATATCAGTGCGCCGAGGGTGAACCGGGAGGGTCGGAGGGCCGCCAATCGGGGCGTCACGATCCTGTCAGGGTTGAAGGGCCTGGGCTTGATCGCGACTGAGGTCCCCGGCGCCCAACTGGAGATCTGGCCAATCGCGGGCATCCCACTCCTCGACGCCCTGCCCGCGGCGGGATCGGCGGCCCGGCGCGAGACCATGTGAGGTAATCCGACTGATGCGAATCCGGCCAGAGAGATGATCGCCTCTGTGGGCTGCGAGAAGAGCGAGGCGGGTATGGCCTGCTTGGCGATGCCCGGCCCGGACCACGACAGCACCACCCCGGCGCCGCCGCCGTTCTCGAAGAACTCCACCCGGATCGCGTGCAGGCCCGCCGCCAGGGTCCGCGCCGCCGACCGCTCCTGCATCCCGTGCAGGCCGTCGTTGTCGATCACCAGCTCGCCGTCGCCCCCAGAGCCGCGACCCGTCGTCCGACGACAGGAAGAGCGTGTAGGGGCCCGCGACGTCGACGCGGAGCGAGCCGGTGTGCCGCGAGGCGAAGGTGTCGGCGAAGCGGGCGTCGAGGCCCGACCAGGCCGAGTTGGTGCTGGCGTAGTTGATCGCCGCGTCGACACGCGTCACGTCGGGCACGCGGCCGGCCAGGCTCGGCAGGGACGACAGGCCCGCGGTGAAGTCGAAGAACTCCGCCCTCAGGCCCGGAGACCCCCCCAGGGCCACCGCACTATGAACTGCTGACGGCATAAGGGTTTTCGGCTATACCGGGGTATCAGGAGCCCCTCGCCATGCCCGCCATGCCGCTCACCGACGTCTTCGCCGACCTTCCCGACCCCCGCCGTGAGACGGCCACGATGTATTGGAGGACCGAGAGGGCCTTCTCCGGCGGCAGGTGCGAACCGAAGTGGGAAGTGCCCTTGCGCTCGGAGAAGCGGGCCTTGCAGGTCCGGCAACGCAGCATCCGCTTGGCCCTGCCGGGCCCGTATCGATGGCACACGGTGAGATTTCCGGCGTCCCGCTTGCCATGCTCATGGCACGCGGAAATCAGGCAGCAGAAGCGTGAGAGGTCATCCATCGTCGATGCTCGGGAGCGGCATCAACCGATGAGATCGCAAGTTGCGTAACCGACCCTTTGATTCCCGGTCGGACCGAGTCATGCAACAAACCCCAGCCACGAGGTCGAGCGTGGGCCACGGCTTAATCCCGCCCTCGCTTCACACCCTTCTCATCGGCTCGCTTCGCGTCTTCCAGATCCTTTTTCTCTATTCCTTTGTAAGTTGGCGACCATTTCGCGTGCCGTCTTTCTGTCTCACATCGCGTTTCTTGGCCGGTTCCGACTTCTTCTCAACCGGGATGCCGTTCTTAATTACTTCGATCATCGCTTCAGAGAAGACATCGATCTCCCGGAGCGTGGTATACACGTTCGGGGTAATCCGTATTCCTTCGTATTGCTCGTGAACAGTGGGACTTGTGATGATCTGGTATCTACTCAGGAGATGACCGTAGAGGCTGCCGGTGTCCACTCCCTCGATCTGGACCAGCGCAATCCCGCACGAAGCCTTCTCGTCGTCGATCGGCGTCCAGAGCTTCACCCGATCGGAAGCCTCTCGGAGCCGCATGGCCCAGCGGTCGCGCAGGTAGCGGATACGTGCCGCCCGACGCGCGACGCCAATCCCCCGGTGAAAGGTCAGGGCGACTTCAATCGCGTTGAAGTTGGCCGCCGGATGCGTGCCAATTTGCTCGTACTTCCGGACGTCGCCATCGAGCGACGCATCGGCCCCCATCAAGGGCCAGATTTTGACCTGCTTTTCCTTGCGAACATAGAGGAATCCCGTGCCGATCGGTGCGAGGAGCCATTTGTGTAGGCTCGTCCCATAGTAGTCGCAATTCAGGTCATCGCGTGTGAACGGGAAGTGAGCGAATCCGTGAGCACCGTCGATGAAAAGCTCGATGCCTCGCCTCTTCGCCAAGTCGGCCACCTCGCGCACTGGGAGGATCTGTCCCGAGAGGTTAGTGACGTGGGGGAATTCGATGACCCGGGTCTTCTCCGTGATCGCCGCCTCAACCTGTTCAACGAAGTGGGCCGGCGACGGCAGCGGGACGTCGAATGAGATGCGTTTGACGACGATCCCTTCGCGACGGGCTCGCTGGTCCCAGCTGCTGAGCATTCGCGGGTAATTCTGGTCGGTGACGATGACCTCGTCACCCCGCTTCATGTCAATGCCGAAGATCAGGGTCTCCATCGCCTCGGACGCGTTCCGCTTGATGGCCAGCTCTTCGGGGTCGCAGCCGAACTCGCGCGCCAGCTCGCGACGGACCGTCTCGATCCGAGGGTCGAGGATGCGCCACATGTGATATGTGGGTGCTTCGTTGGTGAACTTGAGGTCGCGGATCATCTGCTCGAGGACGTGCGTCGGCGACGGGCAGCAGCCGCCGTTATTAAGATAGATCAGCGTGCGGTCGATGTCGAAGGCACGCTGGATGCCGGCCCAGTAATCTTCATCCTGGGCCAGTTCTAGGGGAGAGGCCTGCCCGGCGGCATTGTTGGCCTCCATCAATCGGGCCATGGCGGCCGGAGCGAACGCGGGTGCGGCCAGGCCTAGGCCCGTGGCCCCGACAAGGAACGAGCGACGGCTACGCATAGGACCTCGTTGTGCGACGGATGGGACGATGCGGGACGCGCCGGTTCGATCATGGGACAGAGGCGGAGTGAAGGATCGGGCCGCGATCGGCATCGTTTCACCGGGCTCGACTCGGTCCTCACCCCCGCGAGCGGATTGTCCCGGGAACAGAGTAGCCGGTCGTCCAGGGCCACCTGGTCGACCGGTCGATGAAGCAGGGCGAGATTCCGATCTCTCCGGATCAATAGGAGTCAGAGCTGATGACCTCGCCGCCGGCGCGGGTGGAGAGGGCCTGGTAGACCCCGTACTGCGGCGACGGCGACACCACGGAGTATAATCCGCTGGTATAGGTGATCCCGTTCGGCAGGGTGGAGACCGGATCGTACGGCCAGCTCTGGATCGTCTCCTTGAGGAACTTCACCGATCCGTCGCAGAACGCGAAGTTGGCGCCGCCGGGATGATTGCTGCCGGCCCCGGCAGTGGAAGCGTTACCACCACCGGCGACATTCCAGTCGTTTTGCGTGGGGGAGACAAACGTGAACTTCTTCCAACCGTTGATCGGGAACATCGACGTGCACATCGAGTCGCTATTCGCGCCCGAGAAGAAGAGGAGCCATGGCCCCTTGTCGGCTAACGGCGTGATCTTCGAGTAATTCCGCTCGCCGAGGAGGAGGGTGTTGCTCGTGCCGTCGGTGATGCTGCCGATCGACGTGGTGCTGCCGAAGTTGATGACGCCCTGGGCCTGGGTCATCTGGGACTGATAATTCAGGTCGACGCCTGACGGCCCGGTGGGGGCGATCGGGATTGGGCCCGAGTTGCCGCCGTAAGACGTGTGCTGGAGCCTCCAGGGGAACGGCTGGGCCCCCGAGACGCCGCTGCAACTGCCGAGGATGTCACGAGGAGTCGAGGTCACGATCGGCTGGGCCACCTCGGGATCGCTCGGGCACCAGAGAGCGCTCAGGCCAGTACCCAGCACCGTCGAGTTTTCGGACTGATAGGGGTGAAGATTGGCATTGTACGCGTTGAAGCCGTTGATGGACTCGACGAAAGGCAGGAGCGAGATGAGAAAGCTCGGCCCTTGTTTCCAGCGAGGGCAGGAAGGTGCCTGAGGGAACATGAAGTACGTCCCCGACGGGAAGCACTCGTTGACCTGCGAGTAGTTGTGGGCGGCTAGGCCGAGCTGCTTGAGATTGTTGATGCACTGCATCCGGCGAGCTGCCTCGCGGGCGGACTGGACGGCGGGCAGCAGCAGAGCGATGAGAACAGCGATGATGGAGATAACGACGAGCAATTCGATGAGAGTGAAGCCGCGTGGGGATCTTGGTCGGTGTGATGCAGTTGGCATGGAAATGAAGACTCCTGAGAGCGTGTTGAGAACGGTAACCGACACCATTCAGTCCGACTTCGATCGGCTATTCCTGGGCCGAATTCGTCTATCGCTCACTGCCGTGTTTAACAGCTCCCCCTGACGAAATCCCTGACTCCTGTCGCTATTTGCTCCTGCCACCGCGGGCCTTCGACCTTCCACGGGACGCCTTTTGTGCCTCGATCTCCATTTTGTCGCGGTATTCACCGGGAGATAGTCCGTCGATCTTTTGAATCTCGGTCTCCTGGGGCGATCGAGAACAGCCGGTCACTGCGAGTAGCCCGTAAAACAAGCCCAAGCCAAGAACACGTCGTCTCGCGATTGTCACGTCGATTGACCTCTCGGATCACGTGCGGCAGTAAAGACACCCGAACGGGTGTCTCCTTGCTCTAAAGCAGCGTCGATCGCACTCTTTCGAATCCATCTATTTGGAAGTGATCGACAATCCCGAAAGATCGGCGATTAATTTTACCTTAAAACTTGCCATGCAAGCTGTCAAGCACTCTGCTGCTATTAGACGCAGATACACCTCTGGACCAAGAAAAAAAGTCGCAATGTGGCCTGTCAAAATCGTGTTTCCCTGCAACGAAGGCACAACGATTCGAGTAATCCTTCGACTTTTCGCATGACCTTTCTCTGAAAAGCCGGCAGGACGACACCAATTTCGACGGCGATGGCCCGGGAGCTATAACCGGAAGTTGTGGATGGCGGTCTGATTTGGGCGGCGTACCCTTGGTGAATCTCAAGGCCACCAGCCGGCCGAAATGGCCGAGGAGCACGCCGCCGTGGAAGAGTCTACAACCCTCCCAATCGTCGGGCCAATGCCCGGCGTCCAGGACCCCCTGACCGACCTCCTGCGGGACGGCGCCCGACGTCTCCTGGCCGAGGCCGTCGAGGCCGAGGTCCTCGCCTGGATCGACGCCCATGCCCACCTCAAGGGCCACGACGGGCGACGCCAGGTCGTCCGCAACGGCCACCTCCCCGAGCGGGCCATCCAGACCGGGCTCGGCGAGGTCCAGGTCAAGCAACCCCGGGTCCACGATCGAAGGCCCGCCGACGAGCGGGAGAAGTTCACCTCGGGCATCCTGCCGCCCTACCTGAAGCGGACCAGGAGCCTCGACGAGCTGATCCCATGGCTCTACCTCAAGGGGGTCAGCACCGGCGACTTCTCCGAGGCCTTGCAGGCCCTCCTTGGCCCCGACGCCCCGGGCCTGTCGGCCACCACCGTCACCCGGCTCAAGGCGACCTGGGAGGGCGAGTACCAGGCATGGGGCAAGCGGTCGCTGGCGGGCAGGCACTACGTCTACGTCTGGGCCGACGGCGTCCACTTCAACGTCCGCCTGGAGCAGGACCGCCAGTGCATCCTGGTCCTCATGGGCGCCACCGCCGAGGGGAAGAAGGAGCTGATCGCCGTGGCCGACGGCTACCGGGAGAGCGAGCAGTCCTGGAAGGAGCTGCCGCTGGATTGCCGGGCCCGCGGCCTGACGGTCGAGCCGAGCCTGGCCATCGGCGACGGGGCGTTGGGCTTCTGGAAGGCAGTCGCCCAGGTCTGGCCCTCGACCAAGGGCCAAAGGTGCTGGGTGCACAAGACCTCCAACGTCCTGGACAAGCTGCCCCAGGGGGTGCAGCCCAGGGCCAAGGCGGCCCTGCATGGGATCTATGAGGCGGAGACGAAGGCCGCCGCCGAGAAGGCGTTCGACCTGTTCGTGGCGACCTACGAGGCGAAGTACCCGAAGGCGACCGACTGCCTGGCCAAGGATCGCGGGCCGCTGCTGCCGTTCTACGACTTCCCGGCGGAGCATTGGCGTCACATCCGCATGACCAACCCGATCGAGTCGACGTTCGCCACGGTGCGGCTTCGGACCGTGAAAACCAAGGGGAGCGGCAGCCGAATGGCGTGCCTGACGATGGTCTTCAAGCTGATGGAGAGTGCCTCGAAGAGTTGGCGTTCGTTGAACGGATCGGCTCGCCTTCAGGCTGTCATCTCAGGGGCAAAGTTCGCCGATGGGATCGAGGTCAAGGACGCCGCCTGAATCAGACCCCGTCCACAACATTTGACATAAGCTCCTTAGTGGCTCATCCGGCAAGTGTCCTGACACCCGGTACGGCGGCGATTCCCGGCGTTCGGCGTGGTTGATGGCGACGACGACGGCCCCAGACGAAGGGGTGACGATGCGCGTTCCAGTACGCTGTCGCTCGTTCGACCGCCTGGCAGATCTCCTCCCAAGTCTCGAACCGGCGGCCCTTCAACGCCAGGCTTCTCAGCACCTTCCACCACGGCTCGATCAGGTTCAGGTACGCCGCGGAGACTGGCTGGAAGACGAACTCCCAGCGGGGATGGGCCAGGCTGAACAGCAGCACGTCGGTGGCGCGGTGGGCGCTCAGGTTGTCGAAGATGGCGTAGACCCGTTCGGCGTCCGCCGGGACCCACGCCTCGACCTGGCCGAGGAACTCGACCCAGTTGCGGGTCGAGCGGCTGTCGTAGGGGCGGGTGAAGGCTTCGCCAGTGGCGGGTCGGAAGGCGCCGAAGACGTAACCCTTGCCGCGGCGGCCGTAGTCGGCCTCCTGCCGAGCGCGGCCGGCGGGCTGGCGGCTGCCCTCGGCCGTCGTCTCGGGCTTGGTTCGCAGGGGGTTCTGTCCCGGGAAGCTTTTGGCGCTCTCCGGCCCCATTTCGTCGAGGCAGACGACCGCCGAATCCGCCGGAGGCTCGCGGTAGAGTCGCTCGATGGCCCCCTTTTTTCGGCGAATTCGGGGTCCACCCGCTCGCCGAACCACGTCTCCTGCTTGCGCCAGCGGAGGCCCTCCTCCGCGAGGATCTCGTCGATCCGACTCCGCTTGATGGCGATGTCCTTCTGCTCGTTGAGGTAGGCCTCCAGGCGGTCGAGCGTCCAGCAGCCGAAGGGCAGGCCCAGGTCCTGGGGGGCGGTCAGCGCGACGGCCAGGACCTCGGCCCGCTGGTCGACGGTATAGGTCGGCGGTCGGCCGGCGCGGGGCCGCTCCTGGAGGCCGGCCATGCCCAGCTCGCTGAAGCGACGGATCCAAGCATAGACGGTCGGCCGCGAGCAGCCGAGGGCCGCAGCGATGGTGGGGGCCGATCGGCCGTAGGCGGCCTCCTGGACGATGCGGGCTCGCTCGACCAGGCGGACCGGGGCGGTGCGCGAGTGGAGCAACTCGGCGATGGCCTGCTGCTCCTCGGACGTCATCGGGCGGAGAAGGACGCGGGCGGCCATGGCGAGGTCTCCTGGGAGATACCTCCATCCACCTGCAAATCACCTGCCGGATGAACCACTTAGAGCAATTTCTCTTTGACTGAGCCGGTTGTCCCTTGCTATCCCTTGCTGTATGGAGGGCACGGGGATGAAGGCTTATTCGACCGACCTGCGCGAGCGGGTCCTCGCCGCCTGCGACCGGCGCGACGGCACCCGCGAGCAGATCGCCGCGCGGTTCTCCGTCAGCGTCACCTGGATTGGCAAGCTGGTGCGGCCGCGGCGCGACACCGGCTCGATCGCCCCCCGGCCGCACGGCGGCGGGCGGGCCCCGGCCTTCGACGGCGAGGCCGCGGGGCGACTCCGCGAGGCGGTCCGGGCCGACGACGACGCCACGCTCGCGCCGTTGGCCGAGGCCGCCGGCGTGGGCTGCTGCCCGTCGGCCGTGCACCGGGCGCGGAGGCGACTGGGCATCACGCGCCAAAAAAGTCGCGGCGGGCGGCCGAGCGGGATCGCCCCGAGTTGAAGGCGCACCGGCGGGCCTGGCGCGAGGAGTTCGCCGCGGTCGACCCGGGGCGGCTGGTCTTCCTCGACGAGAGCGGCGCCAGCACGGCGATGGACCGTACCCACGGCCGGGCCCCCAGCGGGGTCCGCGTCGACGGCCCGGTGCCGCACGGCCACTGGAAGGTCACGACGCTGACCGCCGCGGTTCGCCTCGACGGCGTGCCGGCGGCGGCCTGCCTGGCCTTCGACGGGGCGACCAACGCCGCCTGCTTCGAGGCCGACATCGGCCGGTGCCTGGCCCCGACGCTCCGTCCGGGCGACGTCGTGATCATCGACAACTTGCCGTGCCACAAGACGGCCGAGGTCGGCCGGTTGATCGCGGCGGCCGGGGCCGAGGTGCGGTACCTGCCGCCGTACAGTCCGGACCTCAACCCGATCGAGTCGATGTTCTCCAAGCTGAAGCCGCACCTGAGGTCGGCCAAGGCGCGGACGGTCGAGGCGCGGATCGGTGCGATGGGCGACGGCCTGAGGGCCGTCGAGCCGGGCGACCTCCGCGGCTGGTTCGGCCACTGCGGATACCGGAGCGGGGGGGAGGCCTCAACCGACACGCTCAAAGGAAAACCGGGCTAGCTGGCCAAGACCGCCTCGGATTCGCCGACGAGCGAGAGCCCACATCGCCCCGCGTCTGCGAGCAGCGGCAGCAGCTCCTCGGGCTCGGACGAGATCGGCACGTCCTTCTCGCCGAAAGGGACAATCAGCAGGTCATACGACGAGGCTTCGCGGACAACTCGGCTGCCGGGAGGGCAGTCGATCACGTAGAACCGGCCTTCTGAGTAGTGCTTGATCCGCATCGCCGCCCCCCAAAGCCGAACACTCGGGCGATTAAGGCCGGGGGCGGATTGTGGCGGAAATTCTGTACGGGCGTGCCAGTGCGGTTGCGTTCACCGGAGGCTCGGGCGGGATCGACGCAGAACGGACTGTCCACCGAGGGCGAATGGACCGCGCCTTGCCGACCGGGTAGCCCACCATCAGCTCCGGCAGTAGCGGTTTCAGCAGCCACATCAGCTCGTCCGGCGTCGCATTCGGATTGAGCCAGGCCTGATAATCGTTTTTCAGCAGCACCACCGGCATCCGCCCGTGCACCGGCCCGGGTCTCTCATCTGGAGCAAAATATCGAAGTCGGATCTATCCTCTAGAATAACGGCAACGTCAGGGTCCAGTACCTGATCCAGGATTTCCTGTCCTACTTTGGCTTCTCTGCGCTCGCTTATCGACTCAGCGGCAGCATTCCCGCGGCGGCACCGTTGCGGTTAGCCGCACCGGCATGCGGGGCCGTCCCGGAGCATTCGGCCGCGATGCACTGAGCCTATGCATGAAAACCCCGGATGTATGGGATGTTCGGCGGACGCTCACCCTTCTCAAACATCGGTCCCCGTGTTGTGTGGTATTTCATGTCCATGAACGGCGTCTCGATGCGGTGCCCAACGGCAGAGTAACGGCCGTTTTCCCAGTTTGAGTCCATGTAGTGGTTCACAATCCCGGTAGACAGCAGTAACCGCTCCGCATTGAATGGTTCCCTATTGGTCACCATCATCTCGGTAATCCAGTGCGGTTGAGCGTTCGCGGCGTGGTATTGCGAGTAAGGGCCGGGCCAGCCAAGCATCGAAACGATTGTCGGCGCTTCTTGTCCTTCAATTTCGCCGGCGTAGGTCCAGCCCACGCCGCGGCCCGAAATGACAGCCGCCCTTGTCCCGTCGTTATACTCCACGGAACAGATGTTGGCCTGGGCGCTCTTCTGAAAGGATCCCGGCTTCAGGTCGAAATTGTGCGCCACGGAATCAAGCAGCTTGCCTGCCCAGGGATTGCCTTCGACCCACTTCCATGCTTCAGGTCCCCGGATGGACTGTACCGATTTGACGCCGGTCTCTCCGCCCTTGCGTCGTTCTACGAAGGCTTGAAGCACGTCGACACAATGGAAAATGGCTCCCTCATCCGCGGCGCCTCCAACCACGATCGAGTTCTTTATAGGCGTATCGATAGCCAGGTCGATCTCGGGCTTACGGAAGTAGGTCGGGATGGAGGAACCGCCGGTCAGTGGAAAGTTCAGTTCACGGGATTTGTCGAACATCCACTTGGCATCGTCCCAGTTGTAGGAGAGGTGCTTGTCGTTGAAGACCGGCACCGAGCGATTGTCCTGGTCGAAAACCCGGATCACCTGCTGGTACATCCACCAGCGCGGCAGGAGCCAGTGTCCCTTGAGATCTGTGGGATAGTTCCCGTGTTCCCCGACGATGACCACACCATCTACCGCAAGTTCCTCCCCCCCGAGCTTGACGGCCTCGCCTACCGTCTTATAGATCGGTATGTTTTTCGCTTTGCATACTTTCTGGCCCAGTAAACTCGTCTCAAACTGATGGATGTAAACGGAGGCGACTTCCACCCGGGAAGGAGTGTGGCCGCCCTGCCACCAGTAGCCATCCATCAGCTTGTTGACGATCCAGTCCGCATGGGACCCCGGAGCCCCCCAAAAGCTCACGATACAGGCGATACGAGGCCGTCTTTCCGCAGCTTGCGAAACAGTACCGGCTGCAGCATGCGAAACGGTACCGGCTGCGATGCCGGCCAGAGCCGCCTTACCCGACATTGCCAGCATTTCACGCCGGGTGAAGAGTGGGTCCGACCCCAGGTGGTGATTTCCCGCCATGCACGCATCCCTTGTGTTGCAGTCTGATCGGTCAGCGGCGGCGAAATTCTACCGCGTGGTTCGCGAGTGAAGGAGGAAAACACGCACGGGACGAGACGATGGACAGCGGCCCCCGAGCCTGGACGCCACGATGGCCGTTATATCCCGTGACGAAATCTGGTGCTATAGGCTGACCATCACCCCGCCAGGAGATACTCTCGCAGGTGGACGAACACTGGCGGTGGTGCGGGGATGGTACGGATTCTCGGCGGCGGCAGGCCAAGGATCGACCACCGCACCGCCCTCCGGGTGATCTGTTTCGTCCTGACCACCGGCACACGATGGGAGGACGTCCCCGAGGAGTAGGGCTGCTCCGGCCGCACCGCCCATCGGCGGCTCCGGGCCTGGGAAGATGCCGGGGTCTGGGACCTGCTCCGGCTCCTCAAGGTGGCTGGCAAGCTTGACCTCGACACGGTGATCATCGACGGCGTGACGGTGAGGGCCTTCGGCGGCGGCGAGGCGACCGGGGCGAGCCCCTTGGACCGCAGCCGGCCCCGCACGAAGCATACCGTCATGATCAACAAGGCGGGGGTCCCGCTGGTCATCCGCACCGCTGGGGCCAACGCCAGCGACCACCGGCAGATCATACCGCTGGTGCTCGGCTTCCCCCGGGTCAAGGGTGTGCCGGGCCGCCCGAAGGAGCTTCCGGATGAGGCGTGACTCGATCGGGGCTAAGACAGCGAGGCGACGAGGGCGCTGTTGCGCTGGCTGGGGATCGAGCCGCACATCTCCAAGCTGCGGTCGCCACACGGCAGCGGGCTTGGAGGATTCGTTGGGTCGTGGAGCGGACGATCGCCTGGCTGAAGGGGCTGCGGCGGATGCGGGTGCAGTACGACAGGCTGAGTATCATTCAGGACGCCTGGACCACCTTGGCCGCGAGCGTTATCTGCTTTCGCATCCCCCACCACGATGTTGTGTCGTTGGACACGTTTATGTCGAGGTGGAGGTCGGATGGTTGTGATTTCGTCACGGCCTGAATTTTTCGAACCTATTCCCCTTGAGCCTATAAGCCCCGGAATCCAGCGTCCCGAGCCACACATCTCCTCGATTGTCCATGTAAATCGAGACCCCGAGGGCATCCTTGACGCCGTCCTTCGCCGCGTAGTTCGTCAGCTCTTCCCCGTCGTACTGCCAGACGCCCCCGCCAAAGGTCGACATCCAGAGGTTCTGTTTGCTGTCCCTGGCAATGCCGTTGTACCAGGCCGGATCTTCCCCGCCCGGCACCATTGGCTGGTCGACGCCGGCTTCCTTCGTGTACCGGAATTTCCCAGGTTCGTGCGAGATGGCGAAACGCCGGGCGGTGTTGTTGATCCAGAACTTACCGTGCTTGTCCTCCGTGATTGAGCGGATGCCGAAGGAACCGCCTCCCGGCGTCTCCGAAAGGTCCCGCTCGTACAGCCAGCCGAAGCCTTTCCCGTCATAGCGGCAGAGGCCTAAGCCGGCCGTGCCGAACCAGAGACACCCGATGTTGTCCTGGTAAATCGTGTAGACGCCGTAGGGGCTGAAGGGCTGCTTCGGGTTGTTCTTGAAGTATTCATCCTCTAGTTCGCTCTTCGGGAACTTGTGGTGGTGGAGCGTCTTCCCGTCATATCGGTAGGGGCCGTCCACCATGGAGTCGCCCTTGAACCACAAATCCTCCGGGTGGCGCCTCCATTCCTTGCTCTCCACCGGGGCCAGGGTGACGAAACCCTTTCCGTCGAACTTGCTGATGCCAGTAAGGGTGCCGATGTAGACGCTCCCAGACTTGCCCTCCTTGAATTCCCTCACTCGGTCGCCGCTCAAGCCGTCTTTCGTCGTGAACGGGACGATGGTCGCCCCGTCGAAGCGGTAGACGCCTTGCCCGTCGCTCCCGAACCAGTAGTCACCGTTCCTGGCCTGGAACACGACCCAGATCCGCTTGCTCATCTCGGTGACCGTCTCGCCTTGCTGCCCGGCGAGAGCGACGTTTCCCATCAGGACGCAGAGGAAAAGGAATGGCGCGTACCGTCGCGGACGAGACGACATGGTTGGCCTCCTGCGACATGACGAGTCGGTTAATCGGCCCAGTGTACTCGAACCGCACCACCCCGTTCGGCGTCAGGCGTCTCCAGCCGGAGTGGATAATCTACTGCTCGAAGAACAACTCTGCGTCCTCCCGATCACCAATTACTTTCAGGGATTATCGCTATCACGACTCCCCTATTGTCTTCGAGGAACGAAACACTCCGGCTTTTCCCCAGAAACTCTAGGTGTTTCTCCGCCGCTTTGAGCTTGTAGGCATCCTCAAGGATGCCTCGTGCGTCGGTGTGCGGCCAGGGGTTTGTCGGCCCATTAGTAGGGTCTGGCTACCCCTTGGGTGGTCAAGCCGATAAGGGCAGTTACCAAGTCCGTCGCCTCCTTCATCGGTCGGGATAATTGCCCTTATCGCCTCGCTCATGTAACCTTGCCTCGGTAAAATGATCCCTCGGGGTGCCGGTCCGCCAGGCACCTCGCTGGAGGCCGATCGCCGTGGCTAAACCCCTGAAGATCATGACCGATCAGGGCCTAATAGTCCTGCAACGGACCCGCGAGCAGGCCATGGCCGACACCAGCATGGCCCCCGAAAACAAGCGAATCTACCTGTTGCTGCTCGCCGCCTCCGAGCGACATCGCGATCGTCAGCGAGTCGATATCGCGCACGAGGCCGCCGGGGACCACCGCAGGCGCCGCCCAAAGCTGGGAAAGGCAAGGCGCCGGCGGTGTGATGGCGATCGGAAGGAGACTTGAGCCTAAACGCGGTCGCCCGCAACTCGCCGAGCGGATAACCTGCCCACCTATCCTCAGGCCGATGATCGCCACCTCCCATCCAGGTGGTGGGCGGATCCGTCTCATTTTGCTTCTACTGGCCCACCTCTTGCAAACATTTGTAAGCCTGACTGAGGATCGGAAGTGGAGGTAGCCCACCTCCTCGCTTGGATCGCATATGACCTAATCGAACGCCGAAGGGGAGCCTTCCCATGATCGACCTCGAACTCCGCACGATGCTGAAGGTTGAGACCGACTTCGTCTATCCCGGTTATACCCTGAGCCAGGCCATCGAGGCGCTGATGGACAGCGATCGTCGGGGTCTTGATCATGTCCCGGGAGAGCCGCGGCTGAGACATGCCGTCTGCTCCCACCTCGCCTCCCTCGATCGCGATACGTACTGCCACGTCCTCGCGGAGCATGGCCAGATGTTCCTGGCGGACGAGGAGATCGCGGCGGGTCACGGGCTGGAGAATCTCGCCTTCTTCTTGGATTGGCTGAGCGAACTGCAACGAGGGATGCCCGAATCCGTGGGGTTACGCCGGTCGGCATGAGAGCAGCAACTTAAGGCGGCCGCTCGTCCGCTCCACACCCAGCGACTCTGCCCGCTCCGCGGGGTGGTCGAGCGTTCCTTCGGCTGGATGACGAGGTTCCGAGGTCTGGCTTGGGAGTACGAGCGGCTGGCGACGACCCTGGCGGGCCTGCATGCTGTGGCCTTCAGCATCCTGTTGTTCCACAACCCAGCCCCGCACTTCGTCTGAAGTTCATATCAATCTCTAGGGCAACCTTGCGGCGTAGTTGTGTGTTATTACCTGAGGCAACGCAACGGTAATGAGGCGAGGCGATGCTGAGGCAATGCCCTGGCGGATGAGCGTGTTAGCTCGCAATCGCTACTCGTATGGTTGCAAAAAATTCCCAGAAAGATGCTTTTACAACGAGCTTCATGGGGACCGAGTTACGCGAGCAGGAGAAGCGATAGAGCTTCGCGGCTATTTCGTGCCCGGGATCTTCGGGATCAACTGGGTCATGAGGCCGAGCTTCTCGTTCATCTCCGCCATCAGGGCATTGCTCCGCGCCACCCCCCGATTCATCTCGACCATCTGGGCCAGCGTCAGCGTCATGTTCGCGTTCGTCTTCTCCATGTTCGCGTTCGACGTCACAACCTCCTCGCTCGATCTCGCGACGGTGTCGATGGATTTCGCGATATTCGCGTTCGACTCATCCATCTTGGCGTTGGAGTTGATGACGTTCTTGATGCTCATGGCGATCTGGCGGTTGGACTCGACGACCAGCCGATTGGACTCGACGAGGAGTTGCTGGGTCTCGGCCATCTGGCGGCCGATCGCGGACATCTGCCCGTTCGTGTCGGCCAGCATGGTGTTTGCCGTGTCGAGGCGCTCGATCGTCATATCGACCCGGTCCAGCACGCTGCAGCCCGACAACGCGAGGAGGGCCGGCGCGAGGATGAAGAACCGATTCATCCTAGAATCCCTCGATGGGGTGGATTGTGTTGATGGTCAAGGCGAATTGTCGGCACGCCATGGCAGACACGATCGGCCTATTGTGGGTTTCGTTACTCGGGGAGAGAGCTTGCGCCGATCATCGGGATGGCGCCGTGAGGTGAAGGCGACGTGCCGCATTCGCCCCGGACGGCAAGGGCAATCGCCGCTTTCATTAGGCCGGCCTGGTAGGGGGCTCACCCCGGGAAGGCCAGTGGCCGTGAGTGTCGTTCCGGACTTACCGCTTGCAGCCGAGGGGCAGACAGCGGACTGCCCTCATACATTGTCCTGCCAGTCCGCGGATTGGACACGACCACCCAAGTTGATGGGTCGGCAACGACCAGTTGAAAGGTTGCCGTACTGGACTGACATCAAGGGGCAATCGCCGCGTTTGACATGAGAGCTTTGATCGGGACTGCGCAAGCAGCCTCTGGGTGGTTAGTTGGTGTCCGTCCGGCCAAGTACTTCTGTAAAGCCCGGCGGTCTGCTGCAATGATGTCGCCATCGAGCCTGATCAGGAGGGCAATCGATGGCCAGACGAGCTTCCCAGGATGTCAACTGGGCGGCCCTGTTCCGCGAGTGGCGGGATAGCGGCCTGACCCAGCCCGAGTTCTGCCGCCAAGGCGGTATCCCTCTCCACACCTTCCGCCGCCGGCTCTATCGCCGCGACGCCGAGCCCGTCGCTGACCTGGACCGACCCGCGGCAGCGATCCGACCAGCCGCACGGCCCACGGCCAAGGCTCCGGGAGAATTCCTCCCGGTCCGAGTGGTCGAGGACGACCGAGCGTCGACCGGATCGGCCTCGCATCGCACGCCCGTCCGCTCCGTGGAGATCATCCTCGCCTGCGGGTACCGCATCGCCGTCCCGCCGGGCTTCGACGTCGAGACACTGATCCGGGTCATCTCCATCCTGGAGCCGCCGAGATGCTGAGCTGGCCGCCGACCGTCCGCATCTATGTCTCGACTCGTCCGGCGGACATGAGGCGCGGGTTCGACGGCCTGGCTCGCATGACGACCGAGGTGATCCGGCAGGACCCGCTCTCCGGCGCCCTGTTCGTCTTCCGCAATCGCAGGGGGGACAGGCTGAAAATCCTGTACTGGGCCGGCGACGGGTACGCCCTCTGGTATCGCCGCCTGGAGCATGGGACGTTCCTCTTCCCGGTCTGCGACGGCGACTCCGCCGAGATCCGGGGCGCGGATCTGGCCATGATTCTCGACGGGGTCGACCTGTCCTCGGTCCGCCGCCGGCCCCGCTACGCCCTGCCCGCGGCCGCGATCGCGCCGTAATCGACGGCCCGAGGCCCTTGCGCCCGGTCCCCGCAGCGGTCAGAATCGGGCCATGGAGAGCGCTACACTGCCCGACGACCTGGCCACCTGCCACTGCATGATCCGCGAGCTGGCGGCCAGCCTGCGGGAGGCCCGGCGGCAAGTCGAGCAGCTCGGCCATCGCCTCGACCTGCTGCTCCGCCGGATGTACGGCCCGCGATCCGAGCGGGTCGATCCGGGCCAACTGCTACTCTTCGCCGAGCAGGCGGAGCCGCCTCTCGAACCGTCCCCCGTGACGCCGGCGGAGGCATCGCCGCTGTCGCATGCCCGCTCGGTGAAGGGCCACGGCCGCAAGCCGCTGCCGGCCGACCTGCCCCGCGAGCGGCGCGTCCACGAAGTCCCGCCCGATCAGCGGGCCTGCCCCGGATGCGGCCACGACCGAGAGACGATCGGGGAGGAGGTCAGCGAGCAGCTCGACTACCGCCCGGCCTCGCTGTTCGTCGTCGAGCACGTCCGGGTCAAGGTCGCGTGCCGGCGATGCCAGGGACACGTCGCGGTCGCAGCCAGGCCCGCACAGCCGATCGAGAAGGGGCTGCCCGGCCCGGGGCTGCTCGCGCAGGTGATCACGAGCAAATTCGCCGATCACCTCCCGCTCTACCGGCAAGAGGGGATCTTCGCCCGCCACGGGGTCGAGCTGTCGCGCAAGACGATGTGCGGCTGGATGGCCCAGTCCGCCTGGCTATTGGAGCCGATCTGGAAGGCCATGAGGGCCGAGGTCCTCAAGTCGCGGGTGATCCAGACGGACGACACCACGGTGCCGGTGCTCGATCGACAGCTCGACCGGGCACGCACCGCCCGCCTGTGGGTCTACCTCGGTGATCGCGAGCACCCTTACGCCGTCTACGACTACACCGCCGACCGCTCCCGCGACGGGCCGGAGCGGTTCCTGGGCGACTACAAGGGCTACCTCCAGGCCGACGCGTACAGCGGATACGACCGGATCTTCTGGCGAGGCGTGGTGGAGGTCGGGTGCTTCGCCCACGCGCGGCGCAAGTTCTTCGACGCCCGCACGAGCGACCCCGAGCGGGCCCACGAGGCCCTGGCGCGAATCCGCCTGCTGTACGCGGTGGAGGCCGCCGCCAAGGGCCTGGACGACGCCGGGCAGCTCGCCCTGCGCTGCGAGCGCTCCGTTCCGCTCCTGGAGCGGCTCGGGACCTGGCTGGACGAGCAGGCCCGTCTCGTCCTGCCGAAGAGCCCGATCGGCGGTGCGATCGGCTACGCCCGGTCGAACTGGGCGGCGTTGAACCGATTCACCGAGGCCGGATACCTGGCGATCGACAACAACGCGAGCGAGCGGGCTGTCAAGCCGGTCGCCCTCGGCCGCAAGAACTGGCTGTTCGCCGGGAGCGAGGGCGGCGGCAGGACGGCGGCAATCCTGTTCAGCCTCGCGTCGACGTGCAAGGCCCTGGAGATCGACCCCTTAGCCTACCTCCGCGACGTCCTGGATCGGGTCTGCACCCACCCGGCCCGGCGGGTCGCGGAATTGCTGCCCGATCGCTGGCAGGCCCACCGATCCGTCTCGGGATCAGCCCCGGCGGGATGATCGCGGCCGCCACCGATGGCGGGGGTGGCGTCGCGCTCGACCGGATGACACCGGGCCGCCACATCCGGTGACGACGAGCAGGTTCCGGACCACGGCGGCGTCCCCCGTCGCCAGGTCGACGGGGCGTGGTGAGGGGGCAATCCGGCCGGGTCGGGGTCGGTTTCCTGCGCCTTCGGGGCCGGAAGGCGCATCTCCTGCGTCTTTCAGCGTTCTCTGATGCGTCGGCCCTCCCCGGCGCGGGCCGAACAACCCGCGAAATAAGCTGGCCGGGCCAGCAGTGGCGCCATTAATCTCGCGTGATCGCTGAGTCTTCGCAGGCGGAAGACGCAATTCATGCCTATTCCGGCCCATACTGATACATCGTGCCCCTCGCGACGGAGGCCCGAACGACCTCGGGAGAGCGGAAGAATGGGCCGCGAGGAAGACCGAGCTGCCATCGGATCGGCTGCACCTCGTGGGGCCGGAGGCTCAGCCGGTCGGATCGCCGGATCTCAGCCATTCCCCTCGAAGTTGATATTTTGCACCATGTCATTCAAGTAACTATCGATCGCTATCTATTCGTGGTGATTCTCGTTAATGTCCATCGACTTGACTCCGACACTCCGACGGTCGCCCTGGTTTCCCCACATCGACGTGGCTTACGACGACCAGGTAGCCGAGTACCCTTCCCGACACGGGCCAGGTCCGAGGTTTTCCCGAGGACTCCGGCTCGACGCATTGACGCCGGGGGCGCCTGGCTTCATGCGCGGTTCTATTACGACCGGATTTTTAAACGATGGCATTGCACGGCTGGTTGAAGCGTGGCACTCCCAAGAACAGCAAAAGCGAGATGATGACGAGTTCATCGAGGCGAGTGAGGCAGGCGCTGCTGCTGATAGAAGCTCTCGAAGACCGCCGCTTGCTGGCGTGGACCCCGATGGCCGCGGCGACCGTGGGCTCTGTCGGGTTGGACACGTCGCTGGCGGTGGTCAACGGCAACCCGGCCGTCACCTACTACGATCAGGGTGCCGGCGATCTGAAATACGTGCGTGCCAACGACGCCGGCGGCAGCACCTGGGGCACCCCGGTCAGTTTGGACACCGCGGGCATTGTGGGGCGGTACTCGTCGCTGGCGGTGGTCAACGGCAACCCGGCCGTCACCTACTACGATCTCACCAATAAAGATCTGAAATACGTGCGTGCCAACGATGCCAGCGGCAGCACCTGGGGCACCCCGGTCAGTTTGGACACCGCGGGCGATGTGGGGCAGCGCTCGTCGCTGGCGGTGGTCAACGGCAACCCGGCCGTCAGCTATTCCGATAACACCAACTTCGATCTGAAGTACGTGCGTGCCAGCAATCCCAGCGGCAGCACTTGGGCCATCCCCGTCACCGTGCAAAACCTGCCGGACGGTGTGACTTCGGAGCGGTACTCGTCGCTGGCGGTGGTCGACGGCCGGCCGGCCATCAGTTACAGCGGCCTCGTACCCACTGCGAATTCCTCGTATATCCCCCTGTTGTACGTGCGTGCCAACGATGCCAGCGGCGGCACCTGGGGCTCCCCCGTCACCGTGGACGCAGGGAATGCATCAACGAAACCTATTGCGATGCACGCGTCGCTTGAGGTGGTCAACGGCAACCCGGCCATCGGCTACTACGATAACGGCGTCGGTGTGAAATACGTGCGCGCCAGCAATGCCACCGGCAGCACCTGGGGCACCCCCGTCAAAGTCGCCACCGAGGGCTTTGTGGGGGACTTGTCGCTGGCGGTGGTCAACGGCAGCCCGGCCATCAGCTTCGACGGTAGCAGCTTCGATCTGAAGTACGTGCGTGCCAGCGATGCCAGCGGCAGCAGTTGGGCCGCCCCCGTCACCGTGGACTCCGTAGGCGTTGTGGGGGGGTATTCGTCGCTGGCGGTGGTCAACGGCAACCCGGCCATCAGCTACTACGATGGCACCAACTTCGATCTGAAGTATGCCTTCTTTACCGTCAATGGGGCGCCCACGAACATCGCCCTGAGCGCCGGCAGCATCGCCGAGAACCGGCCGGCCGGCACGGACGTCGGCAGCTTCACCACGACCGACCCGGACGCCGGCAACACCTTCACGTACAGCCTGGTCGGCGGCACCGGCGACGCGGACAACGCATCGTTCACCATCGTCGGCGACACGCTGAGGACGGCGGCCGGCTTCGACTTCGAGGCGAAGAGCGCGTACTCGGTCCGCGTCCGCAGCACCGACGCCGGCGGCCTCTGGACCGAGAAGGCGTTCACCGTCAATGTCACCGACGTCAACGAGACGCCCACCGACATCGCGCTGAGCAACAGCAGCATCGCCGAGAACCGGCCGTCGGGCACGGCCGTCGGCAACCTCTCGGGGACCGACCCCGACTCCGGCGACAACCTGTCCTTCAGCCTGCCGGACGGCCTCGGAGACAACGCCGCGTTCGCAGTCAGCGGGGCCACCCTGTGGGCGAGTGCCAGCTTCGACTTCGAGGCGAAGTCGAGCTACGCCATCACCGTCCGCGTCAACGACGCCGGCGGACTGACGTTCGACAAGGCTTTCACCGTCAGCGTCACCAACGTCAACGAAGTGCCGACGGACATCGCGCTGAGCGCCAGCAGCATCGCCGAGAACCGGCCGGCCGGCACGGCCGTCGGCAGCTTCACCACGACCGACCCGGACGCCGGCAACACCTTCACGTACAGCCTGATCGGGGGTCCCGGCGGCGAGGACAACGCATCGTTCACCATCGTCGGCGGCACGCTGAGGACGGTGGCCGGCTTCAACTTCGAGGCGAAGGACACGTACTCGGTCCGCGTCAGGAGCACCGACGCCGACGGCCTCTGGACCGAGAAGTCGTTCATCATCAGCGTCGACAACGTCAACGAGACGCCGGCGTTCATCTCTCTGAGTAACTTCAGCGTCGCCGAGAACCAACCGGCCGGCACGACCGTCGGCGGCTTCAGCACGCTCGACCCCGACGCCGACGACAGCTTCACCTACAGCCTGGTCGGCGGCTCCGGCGGCGCGGACAACGCATCGTTCACCATCGTCGGCGGCGTCCTGACGACGGCGGCCGGCTTCGACTTCGAGGCGAAGGACACGTACTTTGTCGGCGTCCGCAGCACCGACGCCGGCGGCCTCTGGACCGAGAAGTCGTTCATCATCAGCGTCAACGACGTCAACGAGACGCCGACGGACATCGCGCTGAGCGCCAGCAGCATCGCCGAGAACCGGCCGTCGGGCACGGCCGTCGGCAACCTCTCGGGGACCGACCCCGACTCCGGCGACAACCTGTCCTTCAGCCTGCCGGACGGCCTCGGAGACAACGCCGCGTTCGCAGTCAGCGGGGCCACCCTGTGGGCGAGTGCCAGCTTCGACTTCGAGGCGAAGTCGAGCTACGCCATCACCGTCCGCGTCAACGACGCCGGCGGACTGACGTTCGACAAGGCTTTCACCGTCAGCGTCACCAACGTCAACGAAGTGCCGACGGACATCGCGCTGAGCGCCAGCAGCATCGCCGAGAACCGGCCGGCCGGCACGGCCGTCGGCGGCTTCAGCACGACCGATCCCGATGCCGGCGACAGCTTCACGTACAGCCTGGTCGGCGGCACCGGCGGCGCGGACAACGCATCGTTCACCATCGTCGGCGACACGCTGAGGACGGCGGCCGGCTTCGACTTCGAGGCGAAGAGCGAGTACTCGGTCCGGGTCCGCAGCACCGACGCCGGCGGCCTCTCGACCGAGAAGGTCTTCGTCGTCAATGTCATCAACGTCAATGAAGCGCCGACGCTCGCCGTGCCGGCCGCCCAGACCGCCTTCGAGGATGTGAACAGGGCCATCAGCGGCATCACGGTGGGCGACCCGGAGGGCGACAGCCTGAAGGTCACCCTGGCGGTGAGCCACGGCACGCTGACGCTGGGCATGACCACCGGCCTGACCATCTCCGGCCTCGGCAGCGGCACGGTGACCCTGTCCGGCAGCATCACCGACCTGAACTCCGCCCTGGCCGGCCTGGTCTACCGCGGCAACCTCAACTTCGGCGGGCACGACACGCTGACCGTTACGGCCGGCGACGGCAGCCTGAGCACCTCGGGAAGCGTGGCGATCAACGTCATGTCGGCGGCGAAGCAGTCGGCGGGCCTGAAGGCCCAGGTTCGCGCCCTGCAGGCCCTGGGGGTCCTCAACCAAGGGCAGGCCAATTCCCTGATCGTGAAGCTGAACCTGAATGACACCTCCGGCGACGTCGGCAAGGTGCAGGCATTCCTTAATGAGGTGACGGACTTCGTCGACGGTGGCATCCTGACGCAGGCGCAGGCCGATGCCCTGCTGGTGCCGGGCAAGATCCTGCTGCAGAGCGTGACGCGGCGCTGACCATAGCCCTCCGGCATCCCCCGGGCCCTGCCGCCCGGGGGACTTTTAATTTGACCCGGCCCCCGGGCCCGGCGACGATGCCCGCGACCGGCTACCCCCCGACCGTACGAGCAGTCCAGGAAGTCCTGCCCGTAGACGGCCTCCAGGACCATCGCCACCGCCCGCTGGAGAGCCTTGTCCTCGTACGCGAGGAGGCCTTTCGATAGCAAGCGCCGTGGAAGGGCTCGGATCTTCAGCGGATGCAATTCCCGCCCGGCAACCGGTCGCTCCAGCCGGTAGCTATCGGAGCGGCGGCGCAGGTGACGAAGCCGTCGAAGCCTTCGAGAGAACGGGCCGCCTCGGCGGCTCGGCGAGCAGGCAGGCCGCAACGCGAGTGAACGCTGAGCAGGCCCCGAAACCAAGGCGATGTGGGAGCCGATCCGGCCGCTATACGGAGAAGTCACGCAGCGATCGCACCTACATTCAGCGGGGCCATTCCTCGGAGCCCTTCCGGGCCTAATTTCACCTGACGCCCCGCAACAGGGGCCGGGGTATCCGTTCGGCGCGGTTCACCGGACGGACACCGCGTCTCGGCCTCACCGCGGCAATGCTCGGCCACCTGGATTAGATTGCGTTGCTGCTGCTCCCACTGACCTTGTCGCGCCAGCCACTCCGTCTCCCATCCACGCCGTGCCTCCTCGAACTCCCGAGCCATGGATTCTTGCCGACGCTCGGCCTCGGCCAGGGACCGTTTCCAGCGGTCTTGATCGGCCCGAAGCTCCTCGAGTTCGACGTGGAGAGTCTGTACCTCCACTTGGAGCTGGTCTCGGTGGTCAATCAGGGATTCAAGCTCCTCAGCCCGCGACCTAGCGGCCTGGAGTTCCGCCTGGCGTGCGGCGTGTTGCTCCCGCGCCTCTCGAAGATGCTCCTGAAGCCGATTTGCCTCGGCCCGGGAGGTAACAAGCTCTTTCCTCAGAGGGCCGACTTGGTCGGCCTCTCCCTGGAGCGACTCGTCCTTGGCCCGGATCGCCTCGATCTCGGCGCGGAGGCTTTGCACCTCCTCGTGGAGCCGATCCCGGTGGGCGCGGGCTGCCTCGAAGTCCCGACTCAGCTCTGCGTTGGCTTGGAGGTCGGCCTGACATGCAGTCGCCAGAGCCTGCGCTTCACGAAGTTCCGCCCGGAGCCGATCGGTATCGAACCGAGCGGAGTCGAGTTCCTCACTCGGCAGGGGGGGGTGGTCAGTCTGCTCCTGCAAACCCCCGGTCCGGTCGCGAATTCGTCCCTGCTCGTCCCGAAGTGCGTCGAGTTCGTGGTGAAGGGCCTGAACCACTTCCTTGAACCGGTCCCGGTGGGCGCGTAGGGCCTCCATCTCGCCGGCCCTCGATTCGGTGGCCTGACCGCCAGCCGTTTAGGCCTCCTGGAGTGCGACCTGAAGCCACTCAGCCTCCGTCCGGGTGACCCCAAACGTATCCCTCAAGGAGACAAGCTTATTATCCTGCTCCTGGAGGTCTCGGGCCTGGTCGCGGACTTGGAGGAGTTCGGACAGGGCCTCCGCCAATGCGAGGCGCAACGCCTCGGCCTGCAGATGCTGCTCCCGAGGCTGTTCCAACCTCTCATGCCGATCCTCCACCGGGCCCGGACGTTCCGCGAGCTGTCCTTGCGCCCCTCGGAGCTGTTCGCCCGACACGGCCGCCTCGGCCGTCCGGACTGCAGCTTCAGCGGGGGGTGGCTGGACCTCGTCTTCGGGCGTCATCACCGGGGGAACGGGTTCCGCAACCCCGTCCCTCGGCGCCGGCGATGCCGGAGGGGGCCAAGGGGAGGAAGGCGCAATGAGGCTGTCCCCTTCGGGCTCGGCGCGGAACATGTGAAAGCAGCGTTTGCAGCTGACTTGCTGGCCGATGGATTCAGGCCGACCTCGTAGTTCTCGCCCGCAGTTCGGGCAGGCGATGAGTATGTGGCTTGAGACCCGAAATGATTCCCTGCACTTGTGGCACGAGACGACCTGACCCTGGTTTTTCGGCCCGACCCGCGCGATGCTCAGGCAATGGGGACAGCGCGTTTGGATGGATGTCATCTGCATGACCCGACCTCCAGGGCACGGCACCAGCGCCCATTCATGCAAATGACGCACCCTGCGGCGTCGAGCACAGTATCGGCCGCTGAGGGAAGCGAGATACCCTCTGGCGATTCACTGGGTTCAGCTTCGGGTCATCTGGAGCCTCGATCGTCTCCAGGGTAACGCGGAGTGTCGCGTCCTTTATGGTCTGGACCCAGTATTTGATCGGGAGCGTCCTATCTCGGCACACGCTGGCTCCGGCTGTCTCTCGAGCCATGAGATGATCTCTCGATTCAGGTGCGAAAAGGCCCTGGATCGCTCCAGGGCCGTGAAGTTGGCTCGGTCTCATCCAGCCCACCTGGACTCGGAGGCGAGACATCGACGCGGATCAGGAGGATCGGCCGACGAGCTGAGGCACGAGGTCCACAGCCCGCCGGAATGGGACGCCGCGATCAGCTGATCGTGATAAAGCTCTCCGGCGAGTTGACCTTCTGGGTCCTCGTCTTCCAGGTCGAGGTGGTCACGTCGAAGTACCAGTTGTTGGAGTAGAACATCTCGCCCGACTTCGACGAGAGGGTGGTGAAGCCGACCTCCGAGTTCACGACCTTGCCGGTCTTGTCGATGACGTTGAGCAGATCAACTCGCAGGGAGACGTTGCCCTCGATGGGAGTCGTCACGCCGTCCTTGGTCAGGTAGACCGACGCCTTGGCATAGAGGGTGGCGGTCTTCGTCGTGTTGCCGGTGAGCTTATCGATCACCGAGTTGACGGCAAGCGACGAGAGCGAATTGCTCTTGATGAAGAGGGTCGAGCCGTCCGTCTGCGGGATCATCAACAGGACCTGGCCCTGCAGATTGGCGCCGCTCTTGTTGTACTTCACGCCGATGCTGTAAGTCGTCAGCAAGCTCGTCTCGGCGGTGATGCCGAAGGTTCCTGCGGCGATACCCGAGGTCGCTGTCGGAGCCGTCAACTTGTTGATCGTCCCGCCACCAATGATCTCATTGGTCGCGGCAGGCTTCGAGATGACGACGGTCGCCGTCTTGTCCGCGGCCAGCTGGTCTTCGTTGGTGTAGTTGCCGGTCGCCACCACCCTGATGAGATACAAGGAGCTGCCGTACTGGCCGGTGCTCAGCGTCACGATCGTGTTGGCCGTGCCAGTGTCAGGCTGGCCGGGCACCGAGCTGACGGGCACGCCAGTGGCGAGAACCTTGAGCACCAACCCCGTGGCGGGGTCGATGCTGAGGAAGTCCACCTTCGCTCCACTCAGTGGGTACGACCCCGTCGGATCCTGCATGCTCGCCGAGAGCGTAACCTGGGCCGTCGTGGCGCTGGTGCCCGAGGTCACGAACAATTGCTGGCCGATGTAGCGGACGATCGAGTCGCGGGCGGTGACCGTCAGCTTGCTACCCGTGAAGCTGATCAAATAGTTGCTGCCCGCCGCGAGGTTTCCCCGGGTGATCGGGTATTCCCCGACAGGACTCGTCTGCGTCGCCGTGGTGGCCAGGGCACCGGTGAATACGCTGGGGCCGTCACCGTTAACCAGTCCGCTGTAGGTGTAGGTCAGGGTTGGTAGCGGGGCGGCGAAGAGCTTGGTCTGCGGGTTGGCCGAGACGATCAGGCTGGCCTGGTTGACGTTGATGGACACGGACTTCGACGCGGCGTTGTAGTTCTGAGTTGCAGCCGCCGACACCATCAACGTCTGTCCGTTCCCCGCATTGAGGACCGTACCCGCGGCCGGAAGATAGGTCAGTGAGCCGGGGGCTGAGCCACCAGCGACGCCCGCCACGCTGGCGTTGAGCTGCGTGGCAGACAACGCCGTGCCGTAGGTGATTGCCACCGGGTTGGACCAGGTGATGACTTGGTTGGCCTTGTTGATCGTGATTGCGGCCGAGGTGCTGGTACTCCCTTCGTGGTTGGCGTCGCCGGCGTAGGACGCGATCACGCTGTAGGTCCCCGCATTGGTGGGTGCCGTGGAGCTAAAGCCATAAGTGGTGGTGCCGGAACCCTGATATAGGAAGCTGGTGGCGGTGGTGCTCATTGCCCCGGCGCCGATCGCCGAGCTAGAGGTCGCCCCGTGCGGGCTGGCATCGTAAGTGAACGTCCCGCCACTCACACTGGTCGTCGAGACGGCCTTGCCGATGGCGATCGAGGCGCTGTCGCTGCTGCCGAAGTGGTTGGCGTCGCCGTCGTAGGTGGCGACGACGGTGTACGACCCGGCGTTGACCCGGTCGCCGGTGTAGCTCAGGACGGCCGCGTTGGCGTCGATGACGCCCGCCCCGCTGACCACGGCCGAGCCGCCGGCGTGCGTCGTGCCGTCGTAGGTGAAGCTGCCGCCGGTGGCGACCACCGAGGAGACGGCCTTGCCGATGGCGATCGAGGCGCTGTCGCTGCTGCCGAAGTGGTTGGCGTCGCCGTCGTAGGTGGCGACGACGGTGTACGACCCGGCGTTGACCCGGTCGCCGGTGTAGCTCAGGACGGCCGCGTTGGCGTCGATGACGCCCGCCCCGCTGACCACGGCCGAGCCGCCGGCGTGCGTCGTGCCGTCGTAGGTGAAGCTGCCGCCGGTGGCGACCACCGAGGAGACGGCCTTGCCGATGGCGATCGAGGCGCTGTCGCTGCTGCCGAAGTGGTTGGCGTCGCCGTCGTAGGTGGCGACGACGGTGTACGACCCGGCGTTGACCCGGTCGCCGGTGTAGCTCAGGACGGCCGCGTTGGCGTCGATGACGCCCGCCCCGCTGACCACGGCCGAGCCGCCGGCGTGCGTCGTGCCGTCGTAGGTGAAGCTGCCGCCGGTGGCGACCACCGAGGAGACGGCCTTGCCGATGGCGATCGAGGCGCTGTCGCTGCTGCCGAAGTGGTTGGCGTCGCCGTCGTAGGTGGCGACGACGGTGTACGACCCGGCGTTGACCCGGTCGCCGGTGTAGCTCAGGACGGCCGCGTTGGCGTCGATGACGCCCGCCCCGCTGACCACGGCCGAGCCGCCGGCGTGCGTCGTGCCGTCGTAGGTGAAGCTGCCGCCGGTGGCGACCACCGAGGAGACGGCCTTGCCGATGGCGATCGAGGCGCTGTCGCTGCTGCCGAAGTGGTTGGCGTCGCCGTCGTAGGTGGCGACGACGGTGTACGACCCGGCGTTGACCCGGTCGCCGGTGTAGCTCAGGACGGCCGCGTTGGCGTCGATGACGCCCGCCCCGCTGACCACGGCCGAGCCGCCGGCGTGCGTCGTGCCGTCGTAGGTGAAGCTGCCGCCGGTGGCGACCACCGAGGAGACGGCCTTGCCGATGGCGAAGGATCGACTAACGCTGGTCGCCGCGTTGTAGGTCGCGTCACCGGGCTGTGATGCTTGAATGATGACCGAGCCGGCACCGACGATCGTCACGATGTTGCCAGAGAGCGTGGCAAACTCGGAGCCTGAGAGGATGCTGTAGTTCACCGGCAGGCCCGAGGTCGCCGACGCGGTGATGGCGAACGACTGGTCGCCGTAGGTCTTGTCGGGGATGGCGGTGAAGTTGATCGACTGACTGAGCTTGCCCACGATGACGGTCGTCGTGTAGTCGCTAGAACCGCCGTCTTTGTCGAAGATGCGACCGTAAACGGTAAAGGTACCGACACTGGGGAAGGCAATCGATTTCGATGCCCCGTCGGTCGCGCCAGCGTAGGTAGTTGGCAGCGAGCCGAAGCCGACCGTCGAATAGGCGTAGTGGAAGCCGGCGGCCGTGTCTGTGTTCGAGGGGTCGGATTGGCCGCTAAAGCTGACCGTCGCCGTGCCCCCGGCGCCAATCGGGCCGTTATTGGCCAGTGCGGCTGTCGGCGCAACGTTGCCGACGGTAATCGCCTTGGTCCCGCCCGTGAACGTGCCGTCCTCGTCGGTCAGGGAGACGGTGATCGTCCGCGAGGTCCCGGCGAGCGAGCCGTCGGCGTAGGCGTGGGTCTTGACAGCGCCGTTAGCCGAGCCAATGAAGGGCTCGGTGGTGCCGTCGCCCCAGTTGATGGTGTACGATGCCACCGTGTCGAGGCCCGGATCGACGACCGTGCCGAGTGTGAGGGTGTAAAGACTCCCCTCGTTAACGCTGTCGTCACCGCTCAGGGGAATGGTCGGGGCGACGTTTGTGATGGTAAGCGTCGAGGTATCGACGAGGCTGTAGCTCCCTTCGTTGTCCTTGACGCGCAGGGCGATCGTACGGCTGGAGAGGCCGTCGAGCGTAGCCGCAGAGAAGGTGGGCGACGCCCCGGTCGCATCAACGGTGAACGTGGACGAAACGTAGTCGAAGTCCCATTCGTAGAGTGCGACCGAGCCGCCGACACTATCGCTCGATCCGGCGCTCGAGAGGATGACGTTCCCCCCCTCCGAGACGCTGTAGGGGCCGTTTGCCTCGGCGACGGGCGGCGGGTTGATGGAACTGCTAGGGTTGACGGATGCATTATTGAAGCTGCTCGAGCCGACCAACCTCTCGTAGGTCTTCCCGGAACCGCCGGGGAAATCGGATGATCCCTTGTTAGGACCCCAGACCACCTCGCTGGCCAGGTGACCGCCGTAGAGCAGGATCACGTCGGATCCCGCGGCGGCCGTAGGCACGTTGAACGACAGCGTCATTGACTTCTGATTGGACGCGAGACTGTATGCGGAGAATGTCAGTCCTGTAAGCCCGTAGGTGGTGATCGAACCGGAGACCTGGGTACCGCTGGGGAGCGAACCGTCGGTTGGGATCGCCCAGTTGCTCGAGACGCCGGCCGGTATCGTGCCGACGGTCGGGTCCACCCCGGCGAACGTTGCGTTGTAACTTGCAAGCGAGTCGATGAAGTGAACGCCGCTAGAGTTCGTGAAGTCATACTTCAGCTCGACGCTCTTCGCGCCCGCCGTCGCATTTTTGATCACGATGCGGAAGGGAATGACGTCGCCTTCATTGAACCGCGAATTGCTCCCCTGGAGATTGCCACCCCAAGCACCTACACCGACTAGGGTCTCCCACCCTTCCACGTTGTCTACATTAGTCGGCGCGTCAGTAAAATGCGTCGTCGCCTCGGCCCCCGAATCGACCCCGGTCGCCGTCAACTTCAACGAAGCATAAGCATATTGATTTTCAACGAACCAGGACGTCCCGATCGATCCGTTGGCCACGCCGTCGGCGTCGCCTGTGCCGCCGTCGGTGACGAACCATGGGAGGTTGCCACTGGGGAAATCCTCGATCCCATCGGTCCGAGTGACCTGAAACTTCAGCGTCTCGCCGATATTGAAGTTCGAGCCCTCGGCCTCATCGTTCCATGCCGTGATCTGGGCAGTCGAGCCGGGCGCGTAATCGGGGAGGTCGGTCACCACTCGGGCCGTCATGAGCGTCCGCGATTCCAGCAACTGGACAACGGAGTCTACCGGGTTACCGCCCGATCGGCCTAAGCTCGCCCAGGCGATGGAACCGCTTCGGCGGGCCTCGCGAGAGCGGTTTAGCTTGCGGTTGGTGTGGTGATCGCGGAATGCCTTGAACAGCGACATCGGCGTCGACTCCTGCGTTAGTAAAGCGAGGCGGAGGGTGCGAAATCGTCCGTTCGTGTGGCAGTCGCGCAAGTAGCGGGAGATGCCCACTCCCGGGTCGTCGAGGCCCGGATGTGGCGGGTGGACAGGGCCCCGGCTATGACCTAGGCTTCGATGGAATCTGAAGTGAGAAAACAGGGCAGCAGCGCCCAAGATTCCGTCGCCGGAATCGGGTCGGTCCTGGAGTCTACAGGGATGAAAATCCTGGGTGGCCTGGGGGGAATGCCACTAGCGACGTCGAGTGGGATCTCGGGCAAACTTGCCTAGGAGATCCGATATTTAAAGAATGATAAAAGCAAAATGCCAGCATGGTTAATGGCGGTCAAGATAGCGGCGAAACACGTTTGCTACTAAGTATTACGTGCGCTCGGGACAAATCGGCTTTAAAGGTGAAATCCCGAGAGGCTAGAGCCCAGCTGACGTGCCTTTATATCGCAAGGCCTTAAAAGTAAGCGAGCCTGAGGGCTGACCTGCAAATATTGGCGCTTTATTGTGTGAAGTATATTATTTGCATCAGCGTCCAAATGGTTGCGACCGGGCAACGGCCAAGGCGGCGTCGTGGCCCATTTTCGTCCACAGGCGGCTTAGGAATCACCCAGAAGTTTTTGAGACATGAATCACCCAGAAGTCTCTGAAGTTTGGCCAGCGTTGAAGCAGTGACAATGTCAAGAGTTCGTCGCTTGGCGCGAAGGGGATCGCGTGAAATCCCCAAACGACGCGCAGCCCGAATCTGGTTCCCCCCGGAAGGTAGCGGGATGCGCACGAGGATATCTCACACCATGGCGGCCTGGGCCTTGGCAAGGAGGTCCGTCGTGCCGTCGCGTAATCTCCGATCCACGAAGTTACCCAGTCGGGCACGCCCGCCGCAGTGTCGGACTCCGGGGGCCGGGGCTATCCCGACAGTGGGATCCTCCAGCGGGTGAAGGAATCGAGCAGGAGGATCGGCCCGTGGGAGCGTAGCGGCGCCGACTTCAGGACGTTCTGCTATCCCTGCACGTTGCCGAGCCCGGAATACCATCCCAGCCGATCGAGGAGCTCCGGAGCACTGCTGCTCACTTCCTTCCTCAGTTCGACGCGGAACCGGCACAGAAGTGCTCCGCCAGTAACGGCAGGTCGGCGAGCCGATCGCGCAGGAGCGGCAGGTGGACGAGAAAGACCCCCAGTCGATAGCACAGGTCTTCGCGGTACCGCCCCTCGCGAGTGAGGGTAGCTGACTGCTCGGCGGGTTTCAGCCGGGCCACGGCCTGATTCAGTAAGGGTTTCAGGTGCGGGGCGTCGTGCGACTGACCCGGGACGACCACGACGGCCAGGGCCGTGCTCTCGTCGCCGGCGATCGCGACGATCTGGCTGCTCAGGCCCCCCCGGCTGCGGCCGAGGCCCTGGCGATGCGCCGACGCCTCGGCGCCGAGGCGCCTTTTTTCCGAGGGGCCCCGGCGGCTGCCGGTTCCCGCCCGGGACCATGAGCGACGCCCTCGTCGATCTCGCCCGCGGCGCGTGGAGGCTACGGGGCGAGGATCCTCAGCAGAAACCCGAAGGAGCTTCAGGACAAAAGAGTGCCGATCGGGGGAAATCCGCCGCCAAGACGACTCACGAAAGTCATCGTCTCCGCCACAACTTGTTGGCTCGCTGGATCTTATATCTTCAGGAGGAGGTCGGCCGACGATTGCCGGCAACGGTCATTTCGTCTTCCAGCTATCGAGAGAGCGTCGTGATCGGGTCCGTTCGGAGGACCGAGTACAGCGAACCGTAGGTGTCAATGGCGCGGGGGGTTCACTCGGATCTCTCCCGGAAGTCCTCGGGGATTTCGACGCGAGCTCTGCCTGGGTGGGGCGGTCGTTGAGGCTGGCGACGCGGACGAGCTTGTCGGGGTGGCATCGAGCATGGCCTCCGGGTCGGCGACCTGGCGGGCGACCCGGTATGACAGGACGGCCACGCCCCGGATCGGCAGGGCCTGATCGGAGAAGAACCGGTCGAATTCGACCAGATCGATGGCGTTGGGATGAGCGTCGAGGACTTCGCGGGGCGAGCGGACATCCCCGTCGGTCTCGTATTTCATCGATCGGCCCCACTCGTGGTGCCCATGGGCGGCCCCGGCGACCTCGCCGGTTGGGCGGAGATGACGGCCGGGTCGGGGAGCGAACCCCGATCGAGGCCAGCGGATTTGTGCGGGGACCGGGGCGGGGTTACTCTCGCCGCCCCCTGAGAGCTGAACCCCCGGAGGCGGCGACGATGGCGGACGGCGAGATGATCGATCGGCTGGACAGGATCGAGCAGATGCTGGCCTCGCTGCTCGAGCGCGAGTCGGTCAAGGAGCATTACTCCACCGACGAGTTCGCCCGCGCAGTCGGCAAGGCGGAGTTCGCCGTCAGGCAGTGGTGCCGCCTGGGCCGGGTCCACGCGGGCAAGCGCGGCTCCGGCCGGAGTGCGTCGAAATCGTGGGCGATCTCCCACGACGAGCTGTTGCGTTATCGCCGCAACGGCCTGCTCCCGGAACGGAGGGGGCAGCGATGGCAGGTCGAATCCACCTTCCAGGAGGCCCGGGCCCACCTCGGCCTGGAGACGACGCGGGGCCGGTGTCGCAAGACGGTCGAGCGGGCCGCCCCCTGCCTGTTCGAGCTGTACTCCGTCGTGGCGCTGCTGTTCCACGCCCTCCCGAGACGGCGCGAACCGGGGCGGTGAGCTGGCCCGGGAAAGCGGCGGTGACGTTCTCCGACGCGGTGGCGACGGTACTGCTCTGGCTATGGGCCGATTGGGTTTTCCCACAGGCCGGCGGCGGGCTGGGCCTGGAGAAACTCCCCGAGGCGTTGCGAGAGGTCCTGCTACGACCCTCGCACCCGCGGCGTAACCTTCACCGATCGGCATCAGCCGAGGTCAGAGTTCCCCCTGCAGTCCAAGCTGGTGGTAGTAGTGTTGAACCTTGTCCTGATTCTCCAGCAGCCAGTCGATCGATGGCTCGTGGCGCATGGCCTTGCGGATCACCTTCGCCGTCGCCTCCCTGTGGATCTGGAAGAGCGCCTCGTGGTCCAGCTTGTCCACCTTCGACGCCGCCGGGTCGAGCCAGACCGAGTAGATGATCCCGAGGTCGTTCACCTTGTCCCTCGGCAAGTCGCCGGCACGTACGGCGTCGAGCACGCCATTGGCGATCGCCGCCTGGACGGTCCCCATGAGGATATTGGTGTACCTCGCGTCATTGACCGTCACCTTGCTGACCAAGACGGTCACGGGCCGGACCTGGACGTCGCTGTTGAGGATGGCGAAGACTTTCGTATGGCCTTTGACCTGCCCGCCGATGAGCTGGGCCAGAGCATGGCCGACCGGCCCATCGAGTTCACCAATGACGACCTCTGGTTCGGCGGCCAAATAGTCCACGTCGCCCTCAACCAAGGCCTCGCCGGTCCGCAGGATGATCCGCTCGTTCATGGTGATCCCTCAATTCGATCTCGGTGCTGGATGTTAGCGTCGCAGATGCTCGCCAGTAGCCTACAGTCGTCAGAGACTGTGCCAGCGATGTTCCGGGGGCCGATTATCAGGTTGAGACACCTCGGCGACAATCAGTCCAGATCAGAATTGGCAAAGTCTAATGAAGCACGCACTTTACGGTGTCCCTCTCGTGCTTGAGACCGGCCCGAGGGCGCTGTTGCAATTCTGCGTCGCCAAGAATGCCCGAGTCCATGACGTACACCGATTTAGCTCGTTCCTGAACAGGGCGTACGCAATTTTCTGTCGATTTGTATACATCCTCCTCGACCTTTCTCGATCGAGTCCGGCGACATTCGTCGCTGAGATACATGTCGCCTGCCGGGTACGAGAGAACCGGATGAACCCACAACTTCGACACCCGTCTTTGCTGGAGAAATCCAGACACTTGGTCGCCTCGCGCCACGTCACATTCTGCCGGGGCGTCCGGGTGGCCAGCTCGGACGGGCTCACCGGCCGCGGTGAGTCGGCCGCGAGCCGGCGTCGATTCTGCGGCCGGCCGCCGGTGGAGGGCTTCGGCACGCCCCATGGCGGCACCTCGGCGGAGACGACCCTCTCTCCGCTGACGCCGACGACGGAGTGCAGGCCCCGCCCGGCCAGGCCGTCGCAGAACCGTCCCGAGTTGCCGCAGCCGCTGTCGGCCACCACGACCTTCACCGGCTGGCACTCGTCGCGGGCTTGGTCGAGCAGCTCCGGTGCGATCTGCCCCTTGATCTGAGGCGTGTGTGCCCCCTGCAGCACCCCGAGCCGGTCGAGCCGATCGGCCCAGGCCAGCCAGGGCAGATTCAGCTGGATCTGCCCTAACGCGATTAAGCACCAGTCTGCCGCCTCCGACGGAAAACCGGAGATCGTATCCTTATGCGTCGCCCTTACACCGTGCTTACACCCGCGTAGCCCACATCAGACCTGGGTTGAACCAACACAGATCCGACGCGATTTCGTTCCAAGTCGAACAACTCCAGAGGGATCGATGCAGATCTGACGCAGAGCCAACGCTGGTACGATGCTGGTTTACTACCTTGAGGGGCTAGAGGGAATTTATTCCCGTGCAGGTTCAAGTCCTGTCTCCGGCACTATGCAGCGAAAGGGCTTGCGGCGAATTGCCGCGGGCCCTTTTTTCGTTACCATTCCCCGTCGGTGCCTCCGGAGTGCCTCGGCCGGCGATCCTGTGGCACCGTGTGGCATTCCCCACAGCCCGGTTGTCCGGGTGCGTGGGCTGCCACTCCGAGGCGGGGAGGGTCGGTGCGATGGCGTACCTGGGCAAGAAGGGCGACACGTTCGTCGCCCGCTTCCGGCACGGCGGCAAGGAATACAAGAAGTCCCTGAAGACGACGGACGCGGCCGACGCCCGCGTCGCGATCAAGGGACTCGAGCGGGCCATCCACGGCCTGCTCACGGGGCTCATCGAGGTCCCGCCCGGCGTCGACCCCGGCGACTTCATCGTCAGCGGCGGCACGCTCAGGGCCCCTGCCCGCTCGCGGCGGCGGGCCCCGACCCTGGCCGCCCTGGCCGCGTCCTATTTGCAGGGGCAGTCGCACAAGGCCCCCTCGACGGTCTACACCGAGGGGGTCCACCTCCGCAACCTCATGCGCGCCCTGGGGCCGAAGGCCGAGGCGTCCGCCGACGCGATCGCGCACCGCGACCTGGACCAGTTCCTCCAGGCCCGGCTGAAGCTGAGGTGGCCCAGCACGGTCCACAAGGAGCGCGACACGGTCGGCCAGCTCTTCGCCTGGGCGGTCGCCAACGGCTACCTGGAATCCTCGCCGGCGTCCGACCTGGCTCCGATCAAGGAGCATGCCGAGCTGCCGCGTTTCCGAACGATCGCCGAGATCGAGCGGATGCAGTCTCGGGGCGGCCTGTCGGCGGCGGAGTCCGCCGGGCTCTGGGACTGTCTTTACCTCGCGCCGGGCGAGATCGGCGGGCTCCTGAGGTCGGTGAACGAGCGGGCCGAGGCCGACTTCGCCCATCTCCTGCACGCAATCCCCGCGTATACGGGGATGCGGCGGGGCGAGGTCCTTCGCCTGCGGTGGGAGGACGTCGAGCTGGACCGCCGACAGGTCGTCGCACGCAGTCTCAAGCAGTCGCGCCGGACGGTCTCGACGGCCCGGAGGATCGACCTCCACCCCGAACTCCGTCGGATCCTGGACGAATGGTCGCGCAAGCGACCTGGCGGGCAGCACGTCGTCTGCGAGCCGGGGAGCCCCGACGCCCTGGGCACCGACCGCGCCAACCGGGCTTTCTGGCAGCCGATGCGCGGGACGGGGTGGTGCCTGGACAGCAAACGCAACTGGTTCAAGGTGGGCTTCCACACCTACCGGCACAGCTTCGCCAGCAACCTGGCCTCGCGCGGCGTCGATCAGCGGATCATCGACGAGTGGATGGGCCACCAGACCGAGGGGATGCGCAAGCGATACCGTCATCTGCATCCGGACGACCGCCGCTCGGCCATCGAGTCCCTCAGCTTCGGCGACGAGCCCTCCGAGGGGGCGAGCTGACGATGGCCGGGTCGGGCGGCGGGTCGAACGCGTCGGGGCCTGGATTGCGAGGATTGAATCGAGAGGGCTGCTGCGAGTGCTGACGTGTCCCCGTTGCAGGGGATCGGAACGACCTCCTCGGGTAGGTAAGCTGGGTCGAGGGCGAAATCACAGGCGGAGCCGAAGGCCATGCACGAGTTCGCGTGGGGAGGCCGCATCTTGAGCGGTGGGACGATCGCGATGGCGGTCGAGATAAACGAAGCGACTCATGGTCGGGCTTCGACCCCTACGGTCGCCCTCGCCGCGGCGGATACGGGAGCCGATTCGTGCATCCTGCAACCCGGCGAGATCGGGCCGTTCCTGCTCTCGCATCGCGACCGCACATTCGCCTGCTACGACTCGCGCATGTGGTTCTGGTCGATCGCGGACTGCGTCGGGGAGGTTGGCGAGCCCGGGCAGGTCCTCCTGGAGCTGTGCCGGACAAATCGGATCGTCGACGTGAGGCTGCTCGACCAACTCGTCTGGCTGGCGGACGGTGCGAGCTCACCCGTAACTAGGACCCTCGACGAGCTCGGCCATTACCGTTCCGACCTTTATGTTGGATCGGCCGAGGCGCCAATCAGAACGTATGGCCCGTCGACCGGGGGGGCGGCTACCGAATCCGATTCGGGGTCCGTCACACTCCTGGAACGAGCGTGCGCGACCCGCGAGATCGAGCACGCCCTCCGCGAGCAAGTTGACCGGATTTGCGAAGAGGAGGGCCTCGATCTCGGGGTCATCTGCCGGCACGGCCCGCTCGGCCTGGGGATCGAGGTCCGCGGGGCGGTCACGCTGGCCCGGGCGACGAGGCGAGGCCTGCGAGTCCGGGCCGATCAGCTCGAGACGCTCGACACGCAAGCCGACCAAATCTACAGGGCGAGCTCGCTCAGCCTCGGGCGCGACGCGCGGGCGCAGGATTGCTTCCGATGGGACGGCGAGGACGTTCGCCTGAAGGACGGGAAATTCCCCGACGCTAGGCCGAAGAAACTCGCGATCCTGCTCGGCCAGGCCGCCTCCAACTCGACGGATGAACGGCAACTATCCATCGAGACACCCGAGGATGGTGATGGGAATGTCAGCATCGACCCCAGGCGTTGGGGAGACTTGATTCATCTCGATCCGATCCTCGAGGCCTGGTCGCAATTGACGATCGCAGCAGATCTCAAGGTTGCCATGGCTCGCCTGGCGGGCGACCGGATCTTCCTTCCGGCCTACGAGGTTGTGCCGGCGATTCGCGCCTACAACCCGGACGTCGTCGGCCTACGCCGGCTCGTCGACGCCCCGATCTTCGAACCGGGGCCGGGTCGCAAATTCCTCGTGTTGTACCTGCGCGATCTTGAGCTCCGATGCTTCGCGGAGCTGGTCGAGCGGCAGGGCGGCTGCTCCCAGCTGGCGGGGTGGTTCCGGGCGGGAATCGACCCGATCGCCGAGGTCGCATCGAGATTCCACGAGCCGCCGCTCGCCGGTGAGGAGTTCACCTCGGAGATTGCCAAGGATCCGGCCGAGTGCCGACGCCTACTAGCGATCTCGGAGACCTTCCTCCGCGGGCTGACCCGCGGCTACAGCGCCGCCCAGTCGCGGGTCATGCTGGGCCTGGAGCGCGGGATCGAGATCGATGCAAGCAAGTCCGCGGAGTACCAGCGAATCATGACTGCGGAAACCGGGCTGGAACGCGTCTACCTTCCCGACGATGAGGTCGTCCTGACGTTGCTCCGGGCCCTGGCCTGCGAGACGTCCGAGCTGGCTTCGATCATCGGTCGCCAACGAGATGAGCACGACGCGTCGCTCAGGAATTTGATCTCGGGGAGATCCAGGGATCGATCGCTCCTGCGTCGGATGGCCGCCATCTGCCGCAATCCGGCCCTGCGAACAGTCCTGGAGTCCGGATCCGGCAGCAAGGCGTTGCACGAGGCGATCTTCTCCCGTTCGGTCGTGACCGCGACGGGGAGGATCGTGGGGGGACGCGCCTTCGCCGGGGTGCACCGCGCGATCCTCCTTGATCTCGCGGACGCCGTCCGCAAGGAGGTCCTCTTCTCGGTCGTCGAGCAAGGACTCTGCGTGGCAGGCGCATTCCATGATCAGATCCTGATCGATGCCCCCGCAGGGCCGGACGATCGGGCCGCGAACTCGTCGCTCGTGACGGCCGCGACGCGGGCCGCGGCAGGATCTCTGCGATTCACGCATGACCTATTCGTCATCGAGGTCCGCGATACTTATTGAATCAAGGCATCCGCAGCATGGCCGGGAGCCCGGGTCGAAATTCCACGACATGGCATTGCCGCATCACGACGCGATGGTTAGCCTGGATCGGTCGTCACAAGTCCCGAGTTTCGGGCACTGGCAGTCAGCGCCGCGTGACGACTCTCCGGGATCTCCCCGATCCCGAAGACCCCCAAACCAAGCTGGTTGCGACCCGAGGCGACGCCATCCGCGGCGTTTGTTCCTCCGCGTCTTGTCGCCCGGCTCCCCTCGCCTATTCCATCCCGCTTGATCGGCGCCACCTCGGTCGCAACCAGTATCCGGACCCCGGCCTTGCCGGATTCCTGAGCGTACCGAGGCGTGCATCCATGGATACGACCCGACCGTTTCCTCGTCCCCATCAGGCCGGCCCCGACCCACGCCAGCCCGGCCTCGATCCCGCGGCCATGGCGGAGTTCGTCCGCGACGTCCACCGGATGCTGGGCGAGATCCACAACCTGCTCGGCCATTCGCGGAAGTCGCATTACACCATCGAGGAGATCGCCGAGCTCACCGGCCGGGCCTCGTACACCGTCCGGAGCTGGGTGAAGCAGGGGAAATTGCACGCCGTCCGGGTCACCGGCACCGGCCCGAAAGGCCGGCTCCTGGTCCCGAGGGAGCAGCTCGAGCGACTGATCGGGCGCGGGCTCGGCGACGCGCTTCCCGCGACATTGGGATCTGAGGTGGATGGCACGACCGGCGGAAGGCCCGGACGATGAGCCGGGATCGAGGGCGAAATCGCCCGCGGAAAGCCGCTCGCCGAACAGTCGAGCGGCGAACCGTGGTCATCGATCGATTCGAGGATGAATTCATCGTCGAGGATCCTCCACCCGAACTCGTGGCCGCGCTCGGCACCTCCCGCCACGTCCTGCGGGCCGATTCCGGTGGAGGGAGCCGGATCGACGTCGAATGCGCGCGGCTCGACCGCGATTTCGGCCCGTCGAGTGGGGGCATCGCGAGGATCGCGATCCCGTGCTGCCTCCGCGAACTGGTCGCCCTCAAGCTCCGGGAATCGGGCCTGGTCGTCCACGATCTCGGGGCCGGGGATCCGCTCCCCGAGCCAGTCGCGGCCAAGCCGGCGAACCTTCGAGTCGTCGATCGGCCGATGATCGACTTCGTGCGATCGCGCGAGTCCGGTCTGCTCCACCTCGGAAAGCAGGTCAACCCGATCTTCCTGATCGCTCAAATCGCGGCCGCTTGGCCGGGCTTGCTGATTGCCGTCGTCGTAACTCGGCGCGAGGACGTGGACGGGGTGGCCCGCGAACTCGGTCGCTACGGCCTCTCCGCGGGCCGGTACACGAGCCATGCATCGCGTGAGGGCCCGGTGCAGATCGCGGTGGGGACCGAGCTCGGCATGGGAGATCCCGCCGCACGATTCCACGAGCGTCGGCTCCTCCTCTTCCCGGACGCGATGGACGCGCTCGGCGTCCGTGCCCGATTCCCGCTGGGTTTCTCGCGGCACGCGCGTCGGTTCGGCTTCCTGCTCGACGGCCCCGCGTCCGCTTCGCTCGACCGGGATCAGCTCCGCGCGGCGTTCGGATTCGAGGAATGCTTCGTCCCCGCGCATGGCCAGCGGTTGCGAGACGTCGAGGTGGATTTCCGGACATACGACGGCAGGCCCGCCATCCCGGACCATCCGAGCCTGGCGCGGCACCTCCGGGCCGGAATCTGGCACAACGAGGCGAGGACCCGGATCGTCGCAAACCTGGCGAGGTCAAATCTGGCGAAATATGCGTCGCACCCGGATCCGACGGCAGCCCCCACGACCAGGGCGCGGGTCGCCGTCCTCGCCGCGAACCTCGAGCACGCGATGGCGCTCTTTAACCGACTCGAAGGCTGGTCGATCGCTGCGGCGAACCATGCCGACCTCGATGGGTTGCCGCAGGGCGACCGGGCCCTCGTCGAGGTCCACGACGAAGTGGCCGAGGGCCACGGCATCATCGTGACGCCCTCGGCGATCGACGGATGGTTCCTGGGGGACCTGGACGTGCTGATCCGCGCGGATGGCGGGGCGGGCCTGCCCCCCAAGCTCTGCGGCATCGCGGTGCCGAACGAGTTGACTTCAAGTCCACTGCGTGTGATCGACCTCGTCGATCGCCGGTCGGCCGAGCTGCGAAGGCGGAGCCGATCGCGGCGTGAGGCCTATCGCCTGCGGGGCTGGACCGTCGACGGGGTCAAACCGCCGACTCCCCTCGATCACTTCCTCGCCACCCGGCCCGGGGGCTTCCGATGAGCGGCTATGGCTCGATCCGCGCGCCCCTCGGCCCTGGCGACTTCTACGCCATGCGTCGCGCCCGCCGTCGTGCCCGATCGGGCCTGGCGGACGGCGGGAGTCCGAGCCTCGCGCAGGTCGGGGACCACGAGTTCCTGATCGCCATCTACGACGAACTTCGTGCGAAAGGAGGGCAAGCGCCGGGCCCCGACGGCGTCACCTACCAGGACCTCGGGCGCCGCGAGACCGCCGCGGTCCTACGCGATCTGGCCGCGACGATCCGCGACGGGACCTATAAGCCCGGGCCGTCACGCCGCGTGGCGATCCCGAAGGCCGGCAGCAGCAAGACCAGGACCCTGACGATCCGCGGCGTCGCGGACCGGGTGATCTCCAAGGCCCTGCTCGAGGTCCTTTCGCCGGTGTTCGAGCCCTCGTTGGACGATCGCTCGCACGGATTCCGGCCGGGACGCAATACGTGGACCCTGCTGGCGACGCTCGAGGCGGACATGGCCGCGAGGAGCCGGTATGTCCTGGCGATCGACGACGTCGAGGCGGCCTTCGACAATGTCTCCATCCCGTGCCTCCTGGAGGACCTGACCGATCCCATCGAGGACCGACGACTCCACGCCCTGGTCGAGGCCGTCATCCGCGGGTCGACCGACCTGGCCCGCGTCGCGGGCATCGACCAGGGCGATCCGATCTCGCCGCTGCTTCTGAACGTCCGACTGGACGCATGCCATGACCGGGCCTTCCGGGGGCGCCCGAACGAGATCCCCTGGCTGCGCTACGCCGACAACCTGATCTACACCTGCGAGGACGAGGCCGAAGCTACGGATGCACTCGACGCGTCCCGGGAACTCCTGGATCGTGCGGGCCACAACCTGAAGCAGCAGGACGGGCCGCCCTTCGACCTCCGACGCGGCGAATGCCGGCTCCTGGGATTCGCCCTCCGCTGGCAGGACGACCGACTCCAACTCTCACCGGGGAGGACTGCCTGGACCAAGCTCCAGACCGAACTCGAATCGGCCCACGAGGACCCGGACCCGCCCTCCATGGCCCTGGCCATCTGCAGGGGTTGGATCGGTTCGCTCGGGCCGGCCTTCGGGCCGCAGCATGCAGCCGCCATGACGGGCCGGATCCTGGGGATCGCGGCCGCACTCGGCTTCCGCGAGGTTGCACCGCGCGAGACCACGTTGGGATGGTGCCGTGAGGCACACGGGCGGTGGGAACGCACGAGGCATGAGCGCGGAGGGGGCGGGTAGGGCCGCTGTGCGACTTGCGTCGCGTGGCAGCTCCGCATGCCACACATCGACCGGGGTGCGAAGCTCACTTCGCATCTCGAGGCCTGGGCCGGGCGAGGCTGACTTCGCCCGGCCCGGGCTCGTTCCGGAGACCCGGTTCACGCTCGATCGAAGACGTTTCTCAAACCCTGCGACGACACTCAGGCCCACTCGATGGATCGAGTCCGATTCCCCAGAGATGCTAGGCGGACTGACGAGCGGCTGCCTGTCCGCCGACGCGTGGCGAGCTGACCATGGGCTGGGCTGATTATCATCGGGGAGAAGCTACTGGCGGCGGTCGAAGAGGCGAGAATCTCGACCGCGCTGAGTGGCGACGCGGGTCGCTCGAACCTCGACTCGACCGTTTCCGTTGCCCGTGCGGCCCGAGCCTGCAAGTTGAGGCTGTCCTCACCCCGATCGGCACGCTTTCAATTCGCCGGCGGCCGGCGAAGGGTTCGATCAATCGGTCCGTTTCGCCGTAGCAATCCATGCCCGCCCGGGGCCGGGAAGACCAGCGCGAGCCGCCTGGCCACGTCGGCGATCATGAAGGTCGCAAAGGGGACTCACTGATTAACGTTAATCAGGGAGTCCCGGCCCGGGCCGACCGAGGGGCTCGGTCACCGGTGCACCGGGGGACGGGGCCATGGTTAAAAGAAAGGCGGCGGCCACCCCCGCCGCGGCCGGTGCCGCGGCGGGGGCCGGCCATCAAGCTAGGGGTGACGACGGCGTAGCCGGATCGCGCCGGTGGCCAGGCCGCCTGACGCGAGGGCCAGGAACGCCAGAAGGCCGATGGCCGGGCTCCGGCTCTCCCGCAATTTCCGTGACGCGGCCAGGTGAGAAGTGCTTGGCCTGCTTCGTGAGACCATCGGCCAAACGAAGCCGCCGCTGTCCGACAGACTTGATCCGTTCAAAAGGATAAATCTCTGCATCTCTTGATCGGTGACCCGCTCTTCCTCCACGATGATCCGAGAGCCACCCGGCCCGAAGGAATCGGCACCGCAGGAGCACGAATCCGGCTCGACCGAACATCTGGCGCTTCAGGAGCTTGATTGCGGCGACACGATGCCTCCATCGTCACAGGCCGTTGCTCGGCGAGAGTCGGATCTCGAGTCTGTCTCGGTCGGACACTTCACACTTTCGTAAGCCTTCAGCCGAGTGCAGGGACGGGTTCAGGTAGGGGTGGAAGTTGACCCGACTTGAGCGAGGTGCGGACCGCTTCGGTCACCACCGATACCGGGTTGTGGCCTCGCTGCTTCAGCGTTCGGAACACGCTCATCAGGCTCGCCTGCGTGCTTGCCGCTTGATCGCTGCCGTTGGCA
The DNA here is from genome assembly GCA_038400315.1 of Isosphaeraceae bacterium EP7. Lineage (NCBI taxonomy): Bacteria > Pseudomonadati > Planctomycetota > Planctomycetia > Isosphaerales > Isosphaeraceae > Kueselia > Kueselia aquadivae. The sequence goes on along the minus strand of CP151667.1, from coordinate 2,665,405 downwards.
TAACTGTTCTTCCTGGCCAACACCGCCGGCCGGATCTGTCGCTCGCCGTGGTTGTTGTCGAACGGCACTCCGTCGTGGTCCAGGAACGTGAACAACTCCCCGGCGTGCCGCCGCAACCGCTTCACTAACCGCCGCGCGTGCCGCTCCTGCCACGACCCGTCCAGGATCTGGTTCAGCCGCAGGTCCAACCGCTTGCGACGCGAGGCGAACGCCTCGGCCGACAACTCCTTTTTCCGCTTGCTCAGCCGGATCGAGTCGCGGATCAGCCGCTTCAACTTGCGGCGAAACTCCGGCCAGTCCCCCTCCGGCTTGTGGTAATGCTGCGTTCGCTTCAGATCGCGCAGCAGGTGGGGCAGGCACCGTTGTTTTCGGGCACACACCACAGCGTTGTACGCCCCCCAGAAGTCGGTCACCAAGACCCCGGCGAACTCGGCCTGGAAGAACCGCATCAATGCCGGACTGCCCCGACTCCGGTCGATCAGGTAGTAGGTCAGATCCTTCGCGGCGAAGCACTAGAGCCAGTGGGTTTTGCCTTCGACCCGCCAGCCGGTCTCATCGGCGTGGAGCACGGCACTTTGCAACGCCTGGTTGTGGATCTGCTGGTCCCAGGCGGCGAGAACCTCAGCCAAGCGACGCCACATCGCAACCAGGCCACCGGCGGATAGCTTCAGTTGGAGATGGAAGTTGAAGACGTCGAGGATCTGGGCGATGGTGGTGCCCAAAAGGTAATGCAGCCAGGCGGAGAAGACCAGCACCCGCAGGCCGATGGTCGAACCCGGCAGAGCATCAGCCACGATGGGCTCGACGGTGGTTTTGCAGCGGGAGCACCAGAAGCGATGGATCGTGTGCTGGGTGACGAGTGGGGTGATGTCGGCGGTGCGCTTGACCCCGGAATCTAGCCCATCGCATTTGAGAATCGGCATGGGATGACGTGCCCCCGATTTCCTGGGCCATCGCACTTGAGAGTTCGGATACGATGAGGCCTCGAGTCTTAGGAGCTCAGGCCCATGAAGCAGTCGAAGTTCACCGTCGAGCAGATCACCTTCGCCCTGAGGCAGGCCGAGGCCGGCCTGGGGGTCGATGAGACCTGTCGCAAGCTGGGCGTCAGCCAGGCCACCTTCTTCCGCTGGAAGGCCAAGTACGGCGAGCTGGGCACCCCCGAGGTTAGGCGGCTCCGCCTGCTCGAGGAGGAGAACCAGAAGCTCAAGCAGCTGGTCGCCGACCTGAGCCTCGACAAGAAGATGCTCCAGGACGTCCTGGCAAAAAAACCCTGAGCCCGCCGCAGCGGCGGGCGGTCGTGGCGGACCTGACCGTCCGCTTCGGCGTCAGCGTGCGGCGGGCCTGCGAGGTCGTCGGTTATCCGCGGTCGACCTACCACGATCGGAGGACCCGCGATGCCCAGGAGCCCCTCCGGCTGCGGCTACGCGAGTTGGCCACCAGCCGCGTCCGATACGGCTATCGCCGGCTGCACATCCTGCTCGAGCGCGAGGGCTGGGCCGTCAACGTCAAGCGGGTCGATCGCCTCTACGGCCTGGAGCGATTGACGTTGCGGCGGAAGGCCCCGCGACGCCGCGTGAGCTCTCGCCATCGCGACGACCGGCCGGCCATCGAGGCGGCCAACCAGGCCTGGGCGATGGACTTCATGAGCGACGCACTCTCGGATGGCGGCAAGCTCCGCGTCCTGACGGTGCTGGACCTGTTCACCCGCGAGGCGGTGGCCATGCGAGTGGCCCCGCGGTTCACCTCCGGGCAGGTCGCCGAGGTGATGGCAGAGGTCTCTTCGACCCGAGGGGCGCCGCGTGAGCCTCGTGTGGACAACGGCCCGGAGTTCACCGGCAAGATGCTCGACCTGTGGGCCCATCTGAACGGCGTGACGCTGGATTTCAGCCGCCCCGGCAAGCCGACGGACAACGCGTTCATCGAGTCCTTCAATGGGCGTGTGCGCGAGGAGTGTCTCAATCAGACCGACTTCACCAGCCTGGAGGACGCCCGGGAGCGGTTGGAGTCATGGCGCATCGACTACAATGAAGTCCGCCCGCACGGCGCCCTGGGGAACCTGGCCCCGAGGGATTTCGCCGCATTGAAGGCCAGTGATCTGAACGCCTCGTCCGACCGAAAAGCTCTCGTTTAGCTGGTCCAACTTTCCGGGGCAGGTCACTCCCGGCCATAGAGGCCGGGCGCAGGGGCAAAGCTCCGGAGTCCGGCGACCCGGGCCGGAATGCCTCCGGAGCCGGCGGGCGATACCCCAGGCTGCTGTGCGGCCGCACAGTGTTGTACCTCACCCTCCAACGCTCAATCAGTACCTTCGCTTCCAGCAGCGTATCGAACACCTCCCCGTCCAGCAGCTCGTCCGATAGCTTGCCGTTGAACGACTCGACATAGCCGTTCTCCCACGGGCTCCCCGGCTCGATGAACAGCGACTTCGACCCCACGCGGCCGAGCCAGTCCCGCACGGCCTTCGCCGTGAACTCCGGCCCGTTGTCGCTGCGGATGTGCTCGGGCACGCCGCGACGCACGAACAGGTCGGAGAGCCGCTCCAGCACGTCGTCGGACTTCAGCTTCCTGGCCACGTCGATGGCCAGGCACTCCCGCGTGTACTCGTCGATGATGTTCAGCATGCGGAAGGCCCGACCGTCGCGGGTCCGCGCCTGCACGAAGTCGTAGCTCCACACGTGGTCCTTGCGCTTGGGACGCAGCCGCACGCACTGGACTTTCCCACGGATAGCGGGCGCCGGGTTAAGAGCATAAGCTCGAACCCAGGAGTCCCCCGATGGCGACGACACGACGAACCTTCACACCCGAGTTCAAGGCCCAGGCCGTCAAGCTCGTCAACGAGCAGGGCAAGAGCGTCGCCGAGGTCGCACGCGACCTCGACCTCTCCGAGAGCCTGCTGCGGGGCTGGAAGCGGGCCCCGGCCGAGGGCGGTGACCAGGCCTTCCCCGGCAAGGGGAACCCGCCCGCGCACGAGGAGGAGCTGCGTCGGCTGCGGGCCGAGGTCAAGCGGCTCACGATGGAGCGCGACATCTTGAAAAAAGCGACGGCCTTCTTCGCCAGGGAGTCGTCATGAGGTACGGCTTCGTCGAGCGCCACCGAGATCGATGGCCGGTCCGGCTGATGTGCCGGGTCCTGCGCGTCTCCGCCGGCGGCTACTACGACTGGCGGGGAAGGCCGGACAGCGAGCAGGCCCGGAGGCGCGAGGCCCTGGTCGTCTCGATCAAGGCGATCCACGGCGAAGTGAAGGCCCGCTACGGAAGCCCTCGAATTCACGCCGAGTTGATCGCACGGGGCGAGCCCTGCTGCGTGAACACCGTGGCCAAGCTGATGCGTCGGGAGGGGATCGCCGCCAGGACGAGGCGGAAGTTCCGCGTCACGACCGACTCCAACCACGACCGCCCCGTGGCCGAGAACGTCCTGAACCGCGAGTTCGAGCCGGGGGCCCCGGATCGGGCCTGGACGGCCGACATCACCTATGTGGCCACCGCCGAGGGGTGGCTCTACCTGGCGGCGGTGGAGGACCTCCACTCGCGGCGGATCGTGGGCTGGTCGATGTCCGAGCGGATCGACAGCCGGCTGGTCGTCGACGCCCTGGAGATGGCCTTGGCCGGCCGGCGGCCCGTCGCGGGGTTGGTGACCCATTCGGACCGGGGGAGCCAGTACGCCAGCGAGCACTACCGGGGGGTGCTGGCCAGGCACGGGATCACCGGCAGCATGAGCCGTCGGGCGAACTGCTGGGATAATGCGCCGATGGAGAGCTTCTTCGCGAGCCTGAAAAAGGAGCTGACTCAGGGCGAGAACTTCGCGACGAGGGCGGAGGCGAGGGCGAGCATCTTCGAGTACATCGAGGTCTTCTTCAATCGAGTCCGGCGGCATTCGTCGCTGGGCTACCTGTCACCCGCCGAGTACGAAAAAGCCTCATAAACCGTTAACCCGGCGCTCGCCATTCGTGGGGAAGTCCACTGTAGACATACCCAATGCCGATGTGCGCCTCCTTAAAATCCCCCTTGAGAGAGATTGCCTTGTTCAAGTCCACGATGGCCTGGTCGAAATCGCCGAGCCGGCTGTACATCGTGCCGCGGCAGTAAAAGAGTTTCGGATTCGTCGGGTCGAGGGCGATTGCCCGATTGTACTCGACGATTGCCGAGCGGAAGTTGCCCGCAACGTAATGAGCCAGCCCAACCTCGGCGTATTGGAGGGATCTCAGTCGGATTTCCTCGCGCTCGAGGAGTTGAATCCGCTCGGCCTCTTCTTTCAAGAGGATCGCCTTTTCGGCTTCCGTGAGGACAATTGGCTGCCGACTGGGGGCCTCGATTTCTGTGTCCTGTGTCCCCACCGATCGGAACCCTAAGTGAAGCGATTCTGCCGATGTCTGGGGTGCTGGGGCGGAATAGCCATAGTTGATCGTGGCTGACGTCCCTGCATAAGAGGAGCTTCCGCCTACCCAGGATCCGTTGGGATCGCGTGTTTTCGTCCCCACCGCGCCGGTGTAGGGATTCACATTGCCCCTCGTCGACCAGTTATTGCTGAAAATTCCATCCGGGGCCGAACGCATGTGCGGCCTAACATGAGTCCCATCCCTCCTCGTGTAACCCCGACACTGACCGACCCGCGAGATCCGCCCGCCGAGGTTGCCTCTGGGATCAAGGCCAAGAATGCGAGTGCGATGCAGACCGATTTGATAAGCGCTGGCGATGCCCCCTGGCGATTTTCACGATCAAGCCTTTGCCGTTAAACCCTACGGTCAACCTTCGGAGCGGAGCCGCCGAGGGTTAAAGAAACATCACCGGTGCGGTAATTTAACGATTCCGCTGGCTTGAAAGATTTCCTCGAACTACCCTCTCTTTATGAAGTTACTTTTCACCGCACTCCTCCTGCTCTTCGCCTCCCCCAGCTTCGCCACGGACTACGCCGCGCGCGTCGTCGGCATCTCCAACGGCGACACGATTACCGTGCTGAAGGCCGACAAGACGCAGGTGAAGGTCAGGCTTCACGGAATTGACGCTCCAGAAACCGGCCAGGATTTCGGCTCGCGTGCCAAGCAGGCGGCATCAGACCTGGCGTTCGGCAAGGATGTGACGGTCAAGGTAAAGGACACCGACCGTTATGGCCGAACTGTTGCCGACGTGTTTTTGCCCGATGGCGTCTGGCTCAACCGGGAAATACTTGAACTCGGGATGGCCTGACTCGGGATGGCCTGGCATTACCGCAAATACGCCCCGGACGACATCTTGCTGATCCGGGCGCAGGTGTGTGCCAAGAAGATCAAGATCGGGCTTTGGAGCGCGGAGAAGCCAGTCCCGCCGTGGGAATGGCGGAAGGGCGTGGGCGTTGCCGTGACGGCGGGAGTTGTCGGGAACCGCAAGAGCTTCCTGTATCACAAGCCGCATTGCCGGGGAGCGGCCGCGATGAAGGAAGCAAACCGGGTGACCTTTGGCTCGGTTGCGGAAGCGGAGAAGGCTGGGTATCGGAAGGCCGGGGATTGTCGTTAACCCAAACTTCGAATGCTTAACACGCAACAGCCGTGGCCCGGCTCCGGGCGCGGCCATTCTTTCTTCTCGGGGTAATGGCCCGCCTCGAGATAGGCCTTGATGTGCACTGCGTCCTCGGCGGTCACACCTTTCGCGATGGTGACCGGAGCCGAGGTAGCGAGCCGCTCGGCCTTCGCCGGGTCCAGGCCCAGGCCTACCGTGGTCGCGTTGCGGAATCCCGCGACTTCCGCCCACTTCGTCCGGCTCGGGATGCGGACGGTGAGCAGAGCGGCGACGACCGGCCCGTGGAAGCCAGGCGAGACTGATTCGAGGATGACGTCGTAAGCCATGGGGGCATCCTACCCGCCGACGAGATCGACGGCGAGGCGTGGATGCCGCTGCGGCACGCGCCTAGCCTCTGTCTGAGGGATGACCGCGTCGCTATCTTGTCGCCTTGCAGCATCTTGCGAGGATGTCATGGCGAAGCGGCATGAGCTGACCGATGAACAATGGGCCCTGATCGCCGACCTCTTCCCGGCGCAGGGACGCGGCGGCCGCTGGGCCGACCACCGCACCGTCCTCAACGGCGCCCTGTGGCGGATGCGAGCCGGCGTCCCCTGGCGCGACCTGCCCGAGCGTTATGGGCCGTGGCAGACGGTCTACCACCGCTTCAACGCCATGCGCAAGGCGGGGCTGATCGACCGCATGCTCGAGCGACTCCAGGTCCGGCTCAACGCCGAGGGGCTCATCGACGCCGAGTTGTTCTGCATCGACGGCACCGTCATCCGCGCCGCGCGGGCGGCCGCCGGGGCGTCGAAAAAAAACGAGCCGGCGAGCCGGAGGACCACGCCCTGGGCCGGTCCCGCGGCGGCTTCGGCACCAAGGTCCACCTGGTCTGCGACGGCCGCGGCATCCCGCTGGCGGCGGTGATCACGCCGGGCCAGCGGCACGAGTCCACCCAGTTCGAGCGGGCCATGGGCGAGGTGCGGCTGCGGGGCCGACGGGGCCGACCGCGGTGCCGCCCGGTCGCCCTGGCCGGCGACAAGGCCTACAGCGACCCGCGGATCCGCCGATGGCTGGCGCGGCACGGCATCCGGGCGGTGATCCCGCGCCGGTCGGACCAGCGGCCCGGAGACGGCCGCGTGCGATTCGACTCCGAGGCGTACCGCCGGCGGTCGGTGGTGGAGCAGTGCGTCGGCTAGATGAAGGAGTGCCGCGCCGTGGCGACGCGGTTCGACAAGCTGGCACTCAACTACCTGGCCACGGTGAAGTTGGCCATGATGCAGAGATATCTGAGGCTATTGACCATATAACCCCTCCGTCAGACAGAGGCTAGTTACAACTGTAATACTGGTGGGTCGTTTGTCTTGCACGTGACTATAGAACCGACGATCTGCTAGCATTAACGACCTCTGATCCCACGGAGGTCAACGATGTCGCGTCTCAAGAAGGACCCTCTTCGCCCACTCGCCGACGAAGAGGCCGCCTTCCTCCTCCGGATCAGTCGATCGCAGCGCAGACCGAGCCCGCTGCCCGCGTCGCCCGAGCGATCATGCTCCTGGCCGTCGCCCGAGGTGAGGATGATCCGCAGCCCGCCCTCTCCGCCGGGCGGCGTTCCGGCGTCGCCGTCTCGAACCTGGTCGCCCGCTTCAACGCCGAGGGCCTGACCGCCCTCGACCCACGCCACGGCGGCGGGCAACGGCGTACCTACGATCAGGAGGCGACCGAGCGGATCCTCCGCGAGGCACGACGCACGCCGACCCCGGAGGCCGACGGCACGGCGACCTGGAGCCCGACCACCCTGCAGAAGGCCCTCCGCTCGGCACCCGATGGCCTGCCCAAGGTCTCCACCTACACGATCTGGCTGGTCCTCCGCGAGGCCAACTCCTCGCATCAACGCAGCCGCACCTGGTGCCCCACCGGGACCGTCCTCCGCATTCGCAAGAGTGGTCCCGTCCTCGTCACCGACCCGGACACGCCCTCGAAAACAAGTGCATCGAGGACGCCTACCGGGCTGGCGAGGCGATGGGCCTATCGGTCTGGTGCACCGATCAGGCTGGGCCGTTCCAGACGGTCCCCCAACCCGTCCAGTCCTGGTGCCCCGAGGGACAGCCGGCCCGACGACCGCACGAGTATGTCCGTAACGGGGCGGCCAAGGCCCTGACGCTGTTCCACCCCGCCGACGGCCGGGCTCGGGTCAAGGGCGTGACCACCTGCCCCAACTCGGTGCTCCATGCCTGGCTCAAGGAAGAATTGACGACGATCCTGGCGTCCTTACCCTTGCCCACGACGCCGACCGCGGCGTCGATGCGAGGGGCGTGGGAGCGGTGGCAGGAGGGGCTGCCGATCAAGCCGACCCTGCCGGCCGAGTTGCCGCCGTTGCGGATGCTCCTGGTGCTGGACAACCTGGTCGGGCATAAGACGCCGGAGTTCGTCTGATGGCTGTTCGCCCGAGGGATCATGCCGCTGGGCACGCCGCTGGGCGGGTCGTGGCTGAACATGGCCGAGAGCCTGCAGCGGATCCTCAAGCGGCGGGCGCTGGAGGGCCAGGAGCCGGGCAGTCCGGCGGAGTTCATCGCCCGGCTCGAGGCGGTGACGGAACAATGGAATCGGTCGCCGACGCCGTTCGAGTGGGGCGGCAAGCGGGCGGAGCGGGGACGCCGGCAGCGAGATCGCGGGCACCGGCTGGGCGGGTCCGGGGCGTGCACACGGAGGCCGGTCCGGCGATCAAAGTTGGTTTATAATCATCCTCAACGCAAATGACCCACTAGAGCAGTTCCCCATTGAACGTGGCGTGCTTTTCTCCGATTCTCCGTGATAGGAGGGCACGGAGAATGGCCGCATACTCGATGGACCTGCGGGAGCGGGTCATTGCCGCCTGCGATGAGGGGATTCAGACGCGCGCCGAGGTCGCCGAACGATTCTCCGTCAGCCAGTCCTGGGTCCGCCTGCTGCTCAAGAGGCGCCGGGAGACCGGCTCGATCGCGCCGAGGCCGCACGGCGGGGGCCGGGCCCCGGCCTTCTCCGGCGAGGCGGCCGAGCGGCTCTGCAACGCCGTCGCGGCCGATCCCGATGCCACGCTCAGGCAGCTGGCGGCCGCCGCCGGCGTGGCCTGCGGCACCTCGGCCACCGACCGGGCGCTGAGACGGCTGGGCATCACGCGCAAAAAAAGTCGCCCCGGGCCGCCGAGCAGGACCGGCCCGACTTGAAGGAGGCCAGGGCGGCCTGGCGGGCCGAGTTCACCGGCGTCGACCCGTCCCGCCTGGTCTTTCTGGACGAGAGCGGCGCGACGACCGCGATGACCAGGCGGTACGCACGGTCCCCGCGCGGCAAGCGGGTCGATGCGGCGGTGCCGCACGGCCACTGGAAGGTGCTCACCCTGACCGCGGCGGTCCGCCTCGGCGGCATCGGGGCCTGCCTGGCCTTCGACGGGGCGACGAACAGCGCCTGCTTCGAGGCCGACATCGGCGAGTGCCTGGCCCCGACACTCAGGCCCTGTGACATCGTGGTGATGGACAACCTCTCATGCCACAAGACTGCCGAGGTGGCCCGCTTGGTCGCCGCCGCCGGCGCCGAGGTCCGCTACCTGCCGGCCTACAGCCCCGACCTGAACCCGATCGAGGCGATGTTCAGCAAGCTCAAGGAGTCCCTGCGATCGGCCGAGGCGAGGAGCGTGGACGACCTGATCGGCGCGATGGGAGACGGCCTGAGGTCAGTCACACCGGCCAATATCCTTGGATGGTTTCATCATTCGGGATATCGCCACGTTCAATAGGGAACTGCTCTAGAGCCGCATCGCCAGCGGGTAGTGCCCCTTCGGCAAGACGTAGTGGACCCAGGGGGCGACCTGGCAATTGGCCTTCCTGCCCGAGGCGCCGCAGTACTGCCGCTGGACGCCGGCGGAGAGCCTGCCCTGCTTGGGGAAGCCGGTGTCGTCGACGACGAAGATCCCCGCGGGCGAGGCGAAGGTCTCCGCCATGATCGAGCGATAGCGCCTCCAGACGGCCTGCTCGTCCCAGGTGCTCTGGCCGACGAACGGCTGCAGCGCCTGGTCGAGGTCGGCGACCACCAGGCCGGCCGGGAGGGTGACCCTGCGAGAGAGCGGCTCGATGCTCTCGCGGTCGCCGTCGAGGAGCAGCCCCTGCAGTGCAGGTAGACGCCGCTGTAGGCGGCCTGGCGTGGTCGGTTGAAGTCGCCGCGGAAGCGGTCAGCGAAGGCGTCGAGCCGGGCAAGAACTTCGGGGGCGAGTTCGGGAGTGTAGGTGCGGTTCATCCCCTCATGACGAACCGACCGAGAGGTTCGTTCTTAGGAGCTAATGGAGTAGTGTTAGGAGCTCGATCAGTCGGTTTGCCACGGCCTCGGCGAATTCAGGATCGTTGATGTGACGATCGACCTCGACGACGGAGATCTCCCCGGCGTGCGAGCGCACTGCGGCGAACAGAGCATGGCGGGCGGCTTGGTCTTCGAAGTGTTGTCCGGGAGCGTCGATCGCCGAGACGCCCCGGAGCGGGATCCAGACCTCCGCTTCGCGGCCCGCCCTGGCGAGCTTCCGTCCGATCTCGGCTCCAATCGCCGTGTTCTCGTCGACGGTCGTGCGCATCAGGGTTACGTTCGCGTTGTGGCGGTGGAGCGTCCGCCCTGCGAATCGCGCCGGGACAGTCTCGAGGGCGCCGAAGTTGACCATGTCGAGCGCGCCTACGGAGACGACCTGCGGGATCCCCGCCTCTGCGGCGGCGGTTAGCCGGGTCGGGCCGGCGGAGAAGACCCCCCCGACCAGCTCGTCGGCGAGCTCGGTTGTCGTGAGGTCGAGCACCCCGGCGATCAGGCCGTCGCGGATCAGGGACTCCATGGCCAGCCCACCGTTGCCGGTGGCGTGGAAGACGAGCACTTCGTAGCCGGCCCCCTCCAGGACGTCGCGCGCCCTCATGACGCAGGGCGTCGTGACGCCGAACATGGTTACGGCCACCAGCGGCCGATCCGACGAGGCCGCGACCGCGGCGGAGTCGTCGGCGAAGATGACCAGGCCGGCCATCGCCCGGGCCGCCTCGCCGAGGATCGTCCGGCTGATCCGGTTCAGGCCGAGGATGTCGACCACCGAGTTCAGCATCAGGATGTCCTTGTCGCCTACATACGGCCGGACCTGACCCGAGGCCACGGTGCTGACCATGACCTTCGGGATGCCGATCGGCAGGGCACGCATGGCCGAAGTGCCGATGGCCGTGCCCGCCGAACCGCCCAACGCCAGCACCCCGGCGACCTCGCCGCGCGCGGCGGCCTCGGCCACGAGCCGGGTCGCCCCGAGCGTGGCCCCGGTCACTGCGGCCCCACGGTCGTTCTGCGCGACCAAGTCCGACAGCGATAGGCCTGCCGCCTTGAAGACCTCCGCTCGCGAGACGTTGGCTTCGATCGTTGGCGCACCCAGGCACCCGGTGTCGACCACGACGGTGGCGACCCCGCGGGCGACCAAGGTGTCGCGGACGAAGGCCGCCTCGATCCCCTTGGTGTCGAGCGTCGCCAGCAGATAGACGGCCTTCATTCATCGATCCTCGCGCCCGGGGTCGCCAACTCGTTGAAACGATCGACCGGCTCGCCCGCGACCCAGGCCATCCCGCGCAGCATCAGGACGCGGAAGAGTGGGTCGTCGAACGTCCACGTGAAATGGCCGGGGAGGCTCACGAAGACCCTCCCTTTCCCCGTCTGGCGGGCCCAGAAGAGCGGCCGCGGCCCGCCTTCCTCCGCCCCAGTCCCCAGCAGGTCGATCCGCGACGGGTCGCCGACGAGATTCCAATAACTCTCGTCCACGAGCTTGAGCCGGCCGAAACCCCGGGTGATCGGGTGCTTCGACCCGGAGAAGTCCACCTCGAGCTGCCCGTGGCGGAACTTCGATCGACCCGCCTTCCAAGCCAGGCCGATCCGATCCGCCAGGGCCTCCGAGGCGTCATGGCCGTCGACCGCGTAATGGATCAGGACGACCCCGCCGCCCCGGGCGAAGAAGAGGTCGAGCTGCTCGGCCTTCGCCGCGTCCCAGCCGGGGTTGTTGGAGTAAAAGACGACGACATCGGCCGTCTCGAGCTGCTGGGGGGATGGCCAGCCCGCCGACGTCTCGACGGTGAGGGACTCGTCCGTCGCTAACAGGGGCGACCAGCGCTTCAGCCAGAGGGGATAGTCGTGCTCGCCCGGCCCGTGGTCCTTGGGGCCCCCCGCCAGGACGATCCGGAGTTTTCGCGGGTTTGCGATCGGGACGCTCCCCTTCAGGACCGCGTCGAGCTCGTGTCGGCGCCGCGGCGGAGGGGGCGGAGAGCCCTGGTACTCGATTTTTGCCGGGCCGATCGGGTCGGTCAGGAGGAACGTGAGCAGGTCGCGCAGCTTTTTCGGGCCGAGGGCCGCGTCGATCCCGTCGGGCATCATTGAGACCGCCGAGGGGGCAGTCTCATCGACCGACGATCGGGAGACCGTTGTCCGCACGCCGGCAGTGTCGCTCACGACCAGGCCGTCGGCCTCGGTGCGCAGCGTGCCCTGCAGGACCCGGCCGTCCGTCAGGGCGACGGAGTAGGCAACGTAATCGGGGTTGATGGCGGCGCTCGGCGCGTGGATGTCGCGGAGCACCGACGCATAGTCGCGGTGGATAAGGTTCGAGAGGTCGGGGCCGATGTCATCTCCCAGGCTGCGCACCCGGTGGCAGGTGGCGCACCGGGCCTCGGATCCGGTGAAGATGGCCCGGCCTCGTGACCAGTTGCCCCCCAACAACTCCGGGATATCCCGCTCCGCGAACGTGTCCGCTCGCTTCGTCAAGGCCGCCCACGGCAGCAGGAGTCGCCTGAGTGGCAACGCCCGGGGTCGAGGGTCCTCGGCCGTCGTGTAGGACACTTCCAGGGTCGCCCGACCTCCCGTCTCCAGGGCGACCTCCAGCGGCAGCGGCTCGCGCTCCCTCGGCGACACCGCGACCCGGACACGGTAGAGGCCCTCCTTGTCGGCTTCGGCGGGAACGCTCCCTGCGGGCGTGGTGACCTGGATCGGACCGGAGCCGGTGAAAGTCATCGTGACCTTCTCGTCCGGCAGGGTGTAACCTGCGGTCGAGCCGGGCTGGACGGCCGGTCGGAGCATCTGCCAGAGGTCGAGCCTGGACTTGAGGGTCAAGCGGCCCGGCCGCCCCAGGACATCCCAGAGTCGATCGTGCTCCGCGCTCCCGACGGTGAAATTGCGGGAGACGGCTAGGTCGAGGTGCGGCAGCCAGCCGGCCCAGCTCCCTGGCCCCGACTCGGGCTTCCAGGTGACGTCGGCGCCGGTAAGGTCATAGGCGAGATCCACGTCGGCGTCCTGGGGCATCGCAGCCGCAGGGATCTTCGCCCGATCGGGCCGCCCCAGGCCCGGTGAGTTGATGACGTACGTGCCCAGTTCGGGGTGCGGGGCGGTTGTCAGGTGCAGCGAACGTCGGTCGGCGGAGACCTTGGCCGAGTAGATCGGGAGCCCGAACCGGGGCGCGTTCAACTGCCGGGCCACCGCATCGTAGGGCGGGCGCAGGGACTCGTATCGGTCGCCGGGGCCAACTGACTTGCCGTACTCGAGGGTGAGGTTCCTGGCCAGGTCTTTCAGGCTCGCCAGGTCGAGCGGACGGTCGAACGCGACGCTCGCCTCTTGTGGCCCCGAGGCCCAGGCGAGCACCGGCTGGGGGGCATCGTGGTCGTTGTACGTGACCTTGTAGAGCTTGCCCTTCCCCTTCGGCCCGCTCCCCCAGTCCGGCAGGCCGCTGTGGACCGCGACCACGAGATCGCCTCGGGGCGAGACGCAGGCGTCGACGGGGAGCATATTCAGGACGGCGAAGACGTGCGTCTGCGCGACGTAGCCGGCCTCGGTCTTCGCCAGCTTCGTCCGGTAAAGCTTGCCTCGCGAGTAGCCGGTGACCAGCGCGTCTCCCGCCCAGAAGGCCGGACCAAAGGTTGGACCTCCGCTCACCGGCTCATTGAAGTTGAGGCCGCAGGTGGATTGATGCTGCGGGGCATAGTCGAACACGCTGGGCTCGTCGACCACCGAGGGGAGGTACTTCGGGTGACGCGGGGGGAACCCGTAGTGCCTCCCCGGCCGGATGTGCAGCAGCTCATCGAACGGGTTCCCGTTGGGGAGCCAGGTCGCCCCCTCCTGGTCGGTCGCGAAGAAGTCTCCGTGGCGGTTGAATGCCATCCCGACCGGGAACCGGATCCCCGTGGCGATGATCTCGCGCCTGCCGAAGTCGGGCGCGACCTTCTGGATCGTGCCGTGCTCGCCCTTCAGGTCGTACGCCGCCTCGCCCGACGCACCGACAAGGTAGGGGTTGGTGAAGTTCGTTACCCCGAGCCCGAAGTAGACGGCCCCCGCCTCGTCAACCGCCACGCCCAGGGCGTCGACGCCGTGCGGGAGTTCCTTCCACCCCGTGGCGACGACGATCTCCCGGTCGGCCTTGCCGTCGCGGTCGACGTCCGTGATGAGCGAAATCTTCCCCTTGCTGGCCACGAAGACGCCCTCGCCCAGGGGATAGCCCGGAGGCGTCAGCGCCATGCCGATCGGAGCGTTGATCCCCCCCTTGTTCATCCAAAATCGCTCGACCCTGTCCTCGACTCCCGTCCCGTTGCTGTCGGAGAGGAGGTAGAGATTCCCGTCGTAGGCGAGGGCGACCAGCTTGCCGTCCGGCCGATACTTGATGTTGTTGATGTTCGACAGGTCGACGGGCAGTTCCCGCGCGGAGAAGCCCGGCACCAGCATCTGAACCGCGGGTGGGTTCGCTACGGAGACCAGCGGCTTGCCAACGGCCGGCCGGCCGGGGCGGACGATCGGGGCCTTCCCGCCATATCGGGCGGCAAGGAAGCCCTCGACCTGTGTGCGCTCAGCTTCATCGAGCACGCGGTCGTAGACCAGGACCTGCAAGATGTCGCCGTCGAGGAACCCGCGGACGGCGTCGGCCCCATACCGGCGGGCCCCCACGGTGACCCTGTCCGCGATGAGGACCGAATCCTTGCGGTCGCGCGAACCGCCGGGTCGGCCGTCGAGGTAAGTCTTCGTGCCGCCGGGGCCGGGTGTCGAGGTGACGGTCATCCGCCGGACGACGCCGAAATCGGAGGGGCTGGCCATCAGATTGGCCATCCCGCCGAAGCCGTTCCCCTCGACGTTGATCGTCTCGAATCGCGACGAAAACCCGAATCCCATGTCGAGATTCAGCCCGCTGGTGAAGTCATCCTTGCCCTCCTGGTTGATCGCCATGAAGGCGCGGAAGCCCCCCGCGTTGCCGAGGGGCGCGGCGACGACGAAGAGGGTGATTTCCCGGAACCGTCCTCCTATCCCGGCCAGTTCGAGGTGGCTCGCGTCGCCGTCGAACCGCAAGGCGCCGTCCTGATAGAAGGGCTGCACCTCGACTCGTGTCTGGGCCAGGTGCCGGCCGTGGCCCGAGGCGTCATACCAGAGGTCGACCCGCGCGCCCTCGGCCGCCTCCGGGCGGCCGAGGGCCTTGCGGGCCGCGTTCAGGTGGCCCGCATCCAGCCAGAGCACGAGGCCGCGTGTGACCTTTAGGTGGGGATCGGCCCACGCCTCGATCGGTCTGGCGGGGACGTCCTGGCCAGCCGCCGATGCGCTGATGGCGAGGGCCGAGAGGATTCCCAGGGCGACCGAGGCGATACGGCTGCGGAGCATCGTCGAAGTCCTTCCCGCATGAATTCGGAACGGGGCTGCGGACGTGGTCGTCTCACCGCGCGACCGGACGGGCCCCTGGCAGCGACAGCTTCGTGAATCGCCCGACCTGTTCGGCAATGGCGGTTTCCGCCGGCAATCGCTCCATGCTGCTGGCCCCGTAGAACCCCTCGACTCCATGGCAACGGCTGAGTATGAATTGCGCGTCCTCGGGCGATGAGATCGGGCCGCCGTGGCAGAGGACCAGGCAGTCGGACCGGACAGATTTGCAGACATCGGCGATCGCCTGCACCTCGCCGACGCAATCCTCGAGCGTGCGAGCAGTACGTGCGCCGATCGTGCCGCCCGTCGTCAGCCCCATATGTGCCACGATGATGTCGGCGCCCGCCTCGGCCATCATTCGTGCCTCCTCGGGGTTGAAGGCGTAGGGCGTCGTCAGGAGGTCGAGCGCGCGGGCCGCCGCGATCAGCTCCACCTCAAGGCGATAGCTCATCCCGGTCTCCTCCAGGTTCTCGCGGAAGAGGCCGTCAATGAGGCCTACCGTCGGGAAGTTCTGGATGCCGGCGAATCCCAGGTCGCGCAGCTCGCGCAGGAATTGGTCGCGGAGCAGGAACGGGTCGGTGCCGCAGACTCCGGCCAGCACCGGGGTCCGCCCGACGATGGAGAGGACCTCCGGGGCCATCTCGCGTACGATCTGATTGGCGTTGCCGTAGGCCATGAGCCCGGCCAGCGAGCCGCGCCCGGCCATCCGGAACCGACCGGAGTTGTAGATGACGATGAGATCGATGCCGCCGGCTTCCTCGCACTTGGCCGAGAGGCCCGTCCCCGCCCCGCCGCCGATGATCGGCTCGCCTCTCGCGACCTTCTCTCGGAATGACGCGAGGATCTCCGCCCGCTCTCGCCGCATCATACGCCCCCCGTAATCCACCAGATCATAACGATCCATCGACGTCATGCCTCGACGACCCGTCGACGGCCAACCGATCGGGTGCTCGTTCTAAGGGCTGGACCGACCCGTCCGACGAGTATACAGTCGGGAGACACGACGCGACATAACTGGATTGAAGGCAGCCCCAGACCCAGTCGCCGCCCCCGTGAAGCTTTGGATTATTCAGTGCGAATATCCCTGAAAACCACCATGTCGTTCCTCGCCCTGGTCTTGGTCTCGCCCCACGCCGGGGGGGCGGATTTCGCCCTTCGGGACGGCGACACCGTGGTCTTTCTCGGCGACAGCATCACGGCGGCGCGCACCTACGGCAAGGTTGTCGAGAACTACACCCTGCTCCGCTTCCCCGACCGCAAGGTCCGGTTCCTCAACGCGGGCTGGGGTGGGGACACCGCCGCGGGGGGGCTGAAGCGTCTCGACCGCGACGTCTTCGCCCGCGGCGCGACCGTCCTGATCGTCGCCTATGGGGTCAACGACATCGGCTGGGGGGCGAAGGCCGACGCCGAGCACAAGCAGATCTACCTGGACGCGATCCGAGGGATCGTCGAGCGGTGCAAGGATCGCGGGATCCGGGTGTTTATCTGCTCCGCGGCAATCACGGGACAGGACCCGGACAAGAGCGAACATGACTTCCTCCAGACGATGTGCGACGAGGGGATGGCCCTCGCCCGCTCCGCCGGCGCAGGGGCCATCGACGTCCAGCGTACGATGCGCGCCATCCAGCGGAAGGTCCTGGCCGAAAGAGCCGGTGCCAAAGAGGAAAAGGAGAAAGCAGACCTGACGCTGCACGCCGGCGACGGCATCCACCTGAATGACCTCGGGCAACTGGCCATGGCGTTCGCGATCCTCAAGGGCTTGGGCGGCCCTGCCGACGTCTCCTCGGCCACTCTCGATGCAGGTAAGGCCGCGGTCGTCGAGGCGAAGGGGTGCCGAGTGTCGAACTTCAAAGGGGATCCCACGCACCTGGAATTCGACCGCCTGGATGAGGGGCTGCCGATCAACTTCGGCCTCTTCGGTGCCCTCCGATTCCGGTTCGTGCCGATCCCCGACGAGCTGAATCGCTACATGCTGGCGGTGAAGGGGCTTCCGGAAGGCCGGTATGAGGTCGTGGCCGACGGCCGATCGCTCGGGTCGTTCATGGCGGACCGGCTGGATTCGGGCGTGAACATCTCCTCGGCGACGGCCGACGGCTGGGAGCCGGGGGGGCCGTGGGAGGCCCAGGCCTGGAGTCTGAATGAGTTGACGGACGCCCGCAACGACCTCGCCTTGGCGGGACGGACCGCCCACCATTACCTGCCCAATTATCCCGACTGGGACTCGTTCCGGAAGGGGGCCGACGACGTCAACGCCCACATCGAGGTCCTCCAGCGCACGCTCGTGAGACCCAGGCCATTCCACTTCGTGGTGCGGCCCGCCGGGGCGAAGAAGTCTTGAGGGCACGAGGCGGGGCCCAATCCCTCAGTGAATCGTGATCACGATCAATGGCCACCTCTTCAGCACTTCGGGCTCATTTCGGGGGCGGGGTCTCTTTGGCCTGGAGCCTGTAGTAATTCGCCAGTCCTGGACTGCCGCCCCGCTCGTGATATTCGACCATCATGCGATTGGCCTCTAGGTCGTTGGGCCGCTCGTCGAGGATCTTCCTGGCCCAGCGGATTCCTTCCTCCTCGTGGCCGTGCTCGATCATCCAGTGCGCGATCTCACCCTGGAGTCCCAGGTCTCCGGGATTCGTGACCAACGCTAACTGGAGCTTGCCCAATCGCTGGGCGTCCTCCCTGAGGCGCGCCGCCACCACCTGCTCCGCCCGTGCCTCGTCGCGTCGTCCGAGCCGGGCGAGGCAGAGCCCGCGACGATGGCGAATCTCGACATCGTGGGGGGTGATGCGGACGGCCCGATCCAGCAAGTCCAACGCGGCGGTGTCTTCGCGCCGACGGACCGCGATCGCCGCCCGCGCCGAGAGTGCGGCGGAGTTCACCGGGGCCAGTTCCAGCGTCCGGTCGAGATGGAGGATCGCCGAAGCGTCGTCCCCCCGGTCCAACGCGACGAGCCCGGCGCCGAGGTGTCCGGCGGGCTCGTCGGGATTGCGGTCGATGTAAGAGTCATAGACCGACGCGGCCTCGGCGTGACGCCCGGCCAGGCGAAGCTCGCCGGCCAGGCCGAGGCGAGCCCGATCGAGGGTCGGATCTCGATCCAGGGCCGCACGATAATCCCGGATCTGGGCGATCGAGTCCTTCTTGAGTCGCGAATTCACCTCAGTCCGCCAGAGGTAGGGTTTCGCGTCGTCCGGCGCATCGCGCATCCAGCGGTCAATCACGACGGCGGCATCCTGGAATCGATAGGTCTCGAGATAGACCCGGGCCAGGGCCTCGGCGGCCTCCGGGTCGGGCGCCTTGGACTCCTCCAGGACGCGCCTGAGGACCGGCTCGGCCTCAGCATGCCGACCGGCATTGGCGCGAATGATGGCGTCGAGCCGATCCAGAGGCGCGGCCGGATATCCCAGCGCCCGGGCAGCAGCCAGACCCGCGACCGCCTCCTGGGGCTTCTTCCGGGCCAGCGCGACCCGGGCTTTGAGATAGTAGGCCTCCGCCGACCTCGGCCGCATCAGCAGCCAGCGCCCGAGCGTCGCATCCGCCTCGTCAAATTGACTGTCGGCGACCGCACGTCGCGCGGCCCTCGCCGTGGTACGCGCCGGGATCTCCCCGAGGTGCCAGACTCCGACCGCGGCAAGTGCGAGGACCATCCCGACGGCCACGACGATCCAACGGGCGCGACGGGAGAGGAAGTCCCGAGGGCAACGGTTCGAGATGGTCTCCATCCGCCTCTCCGCATTTCAGGGCCTGACCCGTGATGGGGCTCGGATGCGCCCCGACGACGATTGCCCCGGGGAAGTCACCCGACTCAGTCCGCCCCCAACTTCTCCCCCGGGCGGACGACCGCCAACCCCTTGCCCTTGCCCTCTTCGTCCCGAGGCTCAACAACCTCGTAGGTCGTGTTGGTGACCAGGTGCTCGAACGTGCTGACGACCCCCGAAGGCCAGCGGATCGTGACCCGGTCGACCTCGTCGACGATGCCCAGACCGATCAGGAGGCGAGGATCGTTGGCCGATTCCAGGCTGTGGCCGCTCTTGCGCTGGCGTGTGATGGTCCTCTCGCCGGCGTGGACCTCGACGCGGGCACCGATCGCGTCGCGATTGCTCCGTGTCCCAACCAGCTTCAGGCGGATCCATCTGTAATCGCCCGGGGTGTCGTTGCGAAGGACCGCGGGGGCGGCGTCGCGGTGATTGACGACGATGTCGATATCGCCGTCGTCGTCAAGGTCGCCGAAGGCCGCGCCTCGGCCGGCGTGCCGCGCGTCGAAGTACGGCCCCACGCCGAGCGTGGCGCGTTCGAACCTTCGCCCGGCGCCGGGGGCGGTCCCGGCGGGGACGTTCCGGTGCAGCATCGGCGGCTCGAGGTAGGTGAGCATCGGCGCGAGCAGCGCGCGGTTGCTGTCGACGTGGCCGTTGGTGACGAAGACGTCGGGCCAGCCGTCGTTGTCGAAGTCTGCCAGGGCGCAGCCCCACCCGACGTAAGGCTTGCTGTCGGCGACCAGTCCGATCGCCGCCGAGGCGTCGTTGAACATGACCGGCGGAGCTACTCCGCGAACCGGCGGGGTCGCGGGCGACACGGAGAAATTCTGATAATAGGCGGTGTACTCGTACTGGTAGTTGGTCGCGATTAGCTCAGGTCGGCCGTCGCCATCGCAGTCCTCGGCGTCGACTCCCATGCTGGCCTGTGGCCCCCCCTGGGCATCGTACGCGGCGCCCGACGTCTCGGTCACGTCCTCGAACGTGCCGTCCCCCTTGTTCAGGAAAAGGAAATTCGGCCTGAGGTCGTTGACGGCATAGAGGTCGACCCGGCCGTCGCAATTGAGGTCCGCCGCGACGGCGCCAAAGCTGTGACCGTCGGTGCGACCGAGTCCCGCACGGTCGGTCACGTCGGTGAAGGTCGCATCTCCGTTGTTGCGATAGAGGCAATTCTTGGCCCACGGGACTCCGCCGGGAGCGCAATAGATCGGGACCTCATCGGAGCCGCAAGGCCTGGGTGTCTGGAGGAACGCATAGGTCCCATAGTTGGCGACGTAGATGTCCAGGTCGCCGTCGTTGTCGTAGTCGAGCATCGCCCCGCCCATCGACCAGTTCGGGGTTTCGATCCCGGCGGGATGGCTGGCGTCACGGAAGGTCCCGTCGCCATTGTTCAGGTAAAGGGCATTCGGCCCCACGTTGCACAGGAAGAGGTCAGGGTCGCCGTCATTGTCCAGGTCGCCGACGATGATCCCATGGCAGAACCCGGTGAAGTCCAGGCCCGCCTTCGCCGTCACGTCTTCGAACTTGCCGCCACCCAGGTTCCTGTAGAGCTTGTTTGGCCCCGTCTTGGCCGTCCCCAGCGGCAGGAATGTATTTGTGGCGAAATAGAGGTCGAGCCGGCAATCGCCGTCGTAGTCGAGCATCGCCACACCCGAGCCGAAGGCGGTCGGGAAATACCTCTCGGCGGTCGTCCCGGAGGTATGGACGAAGTCGATCCCGCTCCCCTCGAGAATGTTGAGGAACCGGAACGGGCTGAGCATCTTCGGTGTAGTCGCAAACGAATCGGCGAAGCCGATGTAAGCCATTCTCTCGCTCAAGCCAAACGGACGCCCTACCCCGACATGCCGGGGAACTTCTGGCCGCGTTGCCGGGGACGACGCCTCGCTAGGCTCGCCGGGCAGGGTCGCCTCGCAACCGGCCAAGAGCAAGCCGAGGTACGCGATCCCGCCGCCACTTGCGCGGCATAACCACCGCATGGAAGGGACCTTCGGAGTCTGCGTCGCGGCCCGAAGAAGAAAGGTCATCGCGGGGGCGATCCCGAGGTCAGGACGCATGCTTCGTCCGCCCCTGGTCGGCGACAGCCAGGGCCGCGCCGGCTGCGGCGAGGGTGGCGACCAGCAGCCTCGCCATCAGCCGAGGCAGCATTTCGGAGGCAGAGGGCTGGAAGGTCCGCGACATCGGGAAGACGATGGCGCCGACCATCTCGTAGATCGCCGCGCCGAGCACTGCCCCCACGAGGCCACCGACAAGGCCCCTGAGCACCTGGCCTCGGCCCCCCGTGCCCAACCCGAACGCCAGCCCTCCGGCGGCGCCGATCGCCCCCCAGATGCCCGCGTGCATCAACAGCGGTTCGATCAGACTGTCCGGCGCGTAGCGCTCGAACGAGCGGAAGTAGAGAGTCACGAGCGGCAGAGCCGCCCCCGCCCCGGCGAGCGTTCCCGCCGCCAGCCCGCTCAGGGCGGCTCGCCTCGCCGCCCCGCGGTCTCGGCGAGCGATCGCGCCGGCCAGGGCCAGGGCCGAGCCGAGCAGTGCGCCGAAGAGGCCCGAGGACAGAGTCACGTTCCGGATGGTCGCGACGGTCCTCGCGGAGTCGGTGGTGATCCGCGTCGGGATCCCGTTCGCGAGGCGACCCGCGATGGTTCGGGGCGAAAATGTGTTCTCGGCCACCTCACCGATGAGCCAGGAGATGATGCCGACACCCAGGCCAATCCCGAGGGCCGATAAGAGTAGGCCGCGCCCGTGAGGAGGTTCCCCTAGATCTGAGGAGGAGGCCGAGGCCGACTCTAACACGGCCCGCGAGTCGGAAGGGCCAGGAACGGGGGCGGATGTCTGCATGGCTCGATCTCTCGCGATTCTGGCATCCGACGAAGCACGATCCGAGGACTTCCCTCGCTGGCTCGGACGGAGCAGGATTGTCTTGCCGGAATCCGCGGAGCGGGAGTACGTCGCGGTCGAAACGCCTAACACACTCCACAATCGCCCGATCCGCCCCAGGGAGGCCAGTTGGGCCTCCGGGCGGGTCACCGTTTGCGGGCGCCCCCGGGTGTCTTATTGATCATCTCCGGCGACCAGTTCTTCGGCGCGCCTTTTTCCATCATCTTCTTGAATGACGGGTCCTGGAACCTCTTCGTGGCCATAAGCCTCCGGGTCGGGCCCGAGACGGCGGTGTTCGTGTCGGATGGGGGCGGCTCGTCCGAATCGCATCCGGGCAGGAGGCAGGCCAGGGCGATCGCACCGATTCTCGGGAAGAGGTGGCGATTCAAGATATGCTCCGAGGATAGGACGGCCCGCATCGCATCCGGATGCGATGCGGGCCGTCGCACGAGGAAGGACGAGGCCCGCGTCTCAGCGCGGTCGGGTGGTGCGGTCATTAGTCAATAAGCATCGGCGCTGATGATCTCGCCCAGGTTGCGGGACCCGAGCGACCACCAGACCTGTTGATTGACCGTGTCCTTGACGAAGCGGACCGAGCCGTCGCCCATGCCGACGTTGACCCCGCCGGGGTGGTTGCTGGCCGCCGTGATGGCGGCGGCGAATCCTCCCTGCGCGCCGTCGGCGGAAAAGTCGAACAGCCCCCCCTGCTTCCCGGTGCAGGAGAAGCCGTTGGGCGTCATCACGTGGGTGTAGGCGATCGAGGACGTGTCATAACCTTGCGAGATGTGCCACGAGGCCCCGAATCCCGTATCGTCCGAGGGGGGCGTCCCGACCGGAATGCCCTTGCAGGCACCGACGAACTGCTGGAGGTTGGCCGTGTTGCCGTTGTCGAATGTCAACGTCACATCGTTGAGCTGGAACAGGGCCCGCTTCGCGTTCCTCCGGCCGGCGTAGGAGTCGGGCGACGGCCCCGCGCCGAGGCCCGTGAAGTACGAGCCGGAGATCAGGTGCTCGCTGAACATAGCCGTGTTCGTGGAGCCGTCGGTGACCGACGAGAGGGAGCAGATGCCCGCGGTGGCCGGGACTCCGAAGGACCCCTTGGATGGGATGATAAGGCCGCTGCACGAGGCGAACTGCGCCGGGCCGCCGTAGTTCCCGGCGTAATTGGTCTGAGCGTTGGCGCCTGTGTAGCTGACCGCGTGGTTGAGGCTCTCGGAGGGGCAGAGCAGGGACCGGATCACGGTCAGGCCGATTGTCGTGTTCTGGGGCCAGGGCGACCCGGGCGTGAACCCTCCCAGGTCCTGAATCGGGACGTTGAAGTTGATGGCGTTGTACAGCGGCGATTGCTCCAGGTGCGGCAAGATCGCATCGGCCCACGACACATTCCATGCCCAGTCCCGATAGTTGTTCATTGAATAGGCTGGGAAGACCTGATTCGAATCCATATAATTATGCACCGCCAGGCCCATCTGCTTCAGGTTGTTGACGCACTGGGCGCGGCGGGCCGCCTCTCGGGCCGACTGGACGGCGGGGAGTAGCAGGCCGATCAGGATCGCGATGATGGAGATGACGACTAGCAGCTCGATCAGCGTGAAAGCCTTGCGAGAGCGCGCATGAACACACATCGGGCATGCTCCTCCCTTGTTTATAAAGACTAGACTGGTGGATATGAGCGAGACTACCGACCCTGCAAAAGGATAGTGGCGGAGGTGACGGCACACAAGAAGGTTATTTTTCGCCACTGAAAATACCTTGCTCGTCACGGATTTCGGGGATGGTGTCGTCCAAGTGAGTCGGGCCGCGGTTCGGTTATGTTGAGAGCAACGGCGATGACCCGCGGTGATAATGCATGAGAATATCCTCATGCTAATGGCCGGGAGCCCGGCCGAGCCTGTACGGGGGCACAAGACCACCTGCATCACTTGTTCGCAGAGGGATCACGAGCGGGTAGTGGACGACCCCGGTCTGACCTGCCCCCGCGGTCGCTACTATTGACTCCAGCGTAGCTAACGGAACGATTTGGGTAGGCGGATCGGGACTTCTGCGTGCCGGATGAACGACGCCAGCAGCTTCGGACTCCGCTGCAACCTCGTCAACTCCCCGCTCACCGCCGAACGCAACTCCGCCGTGTCCTCGGGCGTGAAGTTCGCCAGCCGTCCGTGCTTGGTATCCTTCCACACCCCCTCGTCGGGGTTCGCCTCGGGCGTGTACGACGGGAAACGCTCCGTCTTCACCGACGGGTGCTCCGCCAGGAATGCCCGCACCGCCTTGCTCCTGTCGTGCACGTTGCCGCGGTCCCACACGATCCGCATCGGCACCGGCAGCTGACGGCGAAGCTCTCGCAAGAACTCCACCATCCGCTCGCCCGTCACGTTGGTGTCATCCGGCGAGAGTTGGCAGTACAGGCCGAGTCGTCGCCTCGCCGGGCCGACCGTGATGCAACTGATCGCCGAGATCCGATCGTGGCGATCCCAGCGTCGGAGGATCGGCGTCTGGCCTCTCGGGGCGAAGGTGCGTCGCACCGTGGGGGCCTGCATGAAGCCCGATTCGTCGAGGAAGACCAGCTGCTCGCCTCGTCGCCGGGCCTTGCGGACGATGTTGGGCAGTTCCTGACCCATTCAGTGGCGGATCGCCTCCTCGTCTCGCTCCTCGGGCTTCCGGCTGGTCCAGCGGAGGCGCCGCTTGAGGATCTTGCGGACGTGCTCGGGGTGGAACGTGATCCTGAACAGTCGCTCGATCAGGTCAGCAACACGTGCGGCGGTCCACAGCTCGGTGCGCCAGCCGTGGTGCACGGCCCCCTTCTTCAGCTCGTCTTCGAGTTGCTCCAACTGGGCGGAGCCGAGGCGGGGCTTGGGCCCGGCGTGGGGCTTGGCGGCGATCGTCTCGATCGACTCCTTGGCGAGTTTCACCCAGGTGTAGACGGAGGATCGGCCGCACCCGAGGAAGTGGGCGACGTCGTCGGGCGATTCGCCCTGGGCGACGAGCTCGACGGCCCGGATGCGGCGACGTTGGAGCTCTTCTGCGGTGCCGATGGGTCTCATGATTACTGATACGAATGGCAAAGCCTATCGGTTCAGTTGGCTAGGCTGGAGTCAATAAGAGCGGTGAATCAGTAGGAGCGGGTGAAGGCTTCGCCGGTGGCGGGGCGGAAGGCGCCGAAAATGTATCCCTTGCCGCGACGTCCGTAGTCGGCCTCCTGCCGGGCGCGTCCGGCAGGATGGCGGCTGCCCTCGGGTTGTCGTCGCGGGCTTGGTTTGCAGGAGGTTCCGTCCCGGGAAGCTTTTGGCGCTCTCGGGGCCCATCTCGTCGAGGCTGGCGACCGCCGAATCCGCCGGAGGCTCGCAGTAGAGTCGGTCGATGGCCCCCTTTTTCCCGCGAACTCGGGGTCCACCCGCTCGCCGAACCAGGTCTCCTGCTTGCGCCATCGCAGCCCCTCGGCCGCGAGGAGTTCATCGATCCGACTCCGGTTGATCGGGATGCCCTTCCGCTCGTCGAGGTAGACTTCCAAGCGGTCGAGCGTCCAGCAGCCGAAGGGCAGGCCCAGCCCCTGCGGGTCGGAGAGTGCCGCCGCCACGACCTCGGCAATCTGATCGGAGGTGTGGGTCGGTGGCCGCCCCGTGCGGGGCAGATCGCCGAGGCCCTCGAGCCCTCGGTCGTTGAAGCGATGCAGCCAGAGGTAGTTCTGATTGCGACTGAGGCCAACCTGCTCCGCGATTCGGCCGGGGTGTTCTCCGGCGGCCAGACCCTCGATGACCTGAGCCCGCTGGGCCAGGCGGGCCTCGTCGGTGCGGGATCGCGCGAGCCGGTGGATTTCCCCGAGTTCCTCGTCGGTCAAATCACGCAACTGAGCCTTGGCAGTCATGAGGAATCTCCTGCGGAGTTAACCCCATTCTCTGTCGGGACACTTGCCGGATGAACCACTAAGAGCCTCGGCAAGCCGGTAACGGCCGTCGATGGCGAGCTGGCCGAACTCGACAACATATTCGCGACCTGCCTCTGGCCCCATGCCGTTCTTGATGACAGCAAGCCACTTTGCAAGAATCGGCAGAGAGAGATCAAGGTTACCCCGTCACGGCCCGGGGAGGGCCGAACCCTTGAGCTACCCACCCAGTCGGCCCTCCCGCGGAATGATGTGCTGGCGGCGGATGGCGGCGATCGCGCTGCTGACGATCGGTGGCGGCGATGCCAGTCGCGCTGGCGACGCACCGGTCGGGTCCCCACCGGCTGGCCCGGCCCGGCGCGTCGCGCAGGGCCTCTTGGCCCTGTTTACGTTCGAGCGACCGACCGACAACCTCATTCGCGACCTCTCCGGATTTGGGGAGCCGCTCGACTTGAAGATCGAGGAGCCCCGGGGCATCGCGTTCCGCGGCGGCCGCATGCTGGTGACCTCATCGACCCGAATCTCGTCAGCCCGGCCGGCCCGGAAGATCGTGGCCGCCGTCAAGCAATCGGGCGGGCTGTCGATCGAAGCCTGGGTCAAGCCCCAGGATACGAGCCAGGCCGGGCCCGCCCGCATCGTGACGCTCTCCGCCGACACGGGTCAGCGTGACTTCACGATGGCGCAGGATGGGCCACGCTACGACGTGCGGCTGCGCTCGACCTCCACGGACGGAAACGGACTCCCATCGATCTCCAGCCCGGACGGGTCGTTGCGGACCGAGCTCACTCATGTCGTCTACACCCGCGATCGCGACGGCGGGGCGTGGATCTACATCAATGGGACCGCGGCCGTCGCTCGGACGGTCGGCGGCAAGGTCGAGAACTGGAGCGACGAATATCGCCTGTCGCTGCTCAACGAGCTGACCGACGATCGCCCCTGGCTGGGCGAGCTGCACCTCGCCGCGGTCTATGGCCGCGCATTGACGGGCGGAGAGGTCGCTCAGAACTTCGCCGCGGGCGTCGCGACGGCTGCCGACTACGCGGCCCTGCTTCCCCCCGCCGCCCAGCGGCGGGTGGACTTCGTCAAGGACGTTCAGCCGCTGTTGCGCAGACACTGCTTCGAGTGCCACGCCAAGGGGAACGAGGAAGGGGGAGTCAATCTTGGCATCCGTCGGCGTGTGCTCGAAGGGGGAGACAATGGGCCGGTGCTGCTCCCCGGCGACGGCGCAAAGAGCCGGCTGATCCACATGGTCGCGGCGATCGAGCCCGATGAGGTCATGCCGCCCGACGGTCCCCGGCTGAGCCCCGCGGAAGTGGGCCTTTTGCGCGCATGGATCGACCAGGGGGCCCATTGGCCGGATGGGGCCGACGTGCTCGACCCTCGGGCCGAGCGGGCGAAGGATCACTGGGCGTTCCGGCCGCTCGCTCCGACTCCCGTGCCCGTGGTCTCCGATGCGAGGTGGTGCCGGACGCCGATCGACCGGTTCGTCCTCGCCAGGCTCGAGTCCGCGGGTATCCGGCCCCTGCCGCAGGCCGATCCACGGCAACTGATCCGCCGCGCGACGTTCGACCTCGTCGGGCTGCCCCCGACTCCGGACGAGGTCCGCGACTTCATTTCCGCCGCCGGGCGCGATCCAGACGGCGCCCTGGCCGCGCTCGTCGACCGGCTCCTCGCGAGCCCCCACTATGGCGAGCGCTGGGGACGGCACTGGCTGGACGTGGCACGGTACGCCGACAGCGACGGCCAGGAGAGCGATCGCGACCGGCCCCTGGCGTATCGCTATCGCGATTTCGTCGTCCGCGCCTTCAATGACGATCTCCCGTACGACCGGTTCGTTCGCTGGCAGCTCGCCGGGGACGAGTACGAGCCGCAGGACGCGGAGGCGGTGGCCGCGACGGGGTTCCTGGTCGCCGGTCCGTTCGCCGAGCTCCCGGAGAAGCTGATGGAGGAGGAGCGCACGCGCGAGCGATATAACGAGCTGGACGATATGCTGGCCACGACCGGGACGGGGCTCCTGGGGCTGACGCTCGGCTGTGCTCGCTGCCACGACCACAAATACGACGCGATCCCCGCGCGCGATTATTATCGGATGATGAGCGCGTTCCACGGTGGCAGGCGGGGCGAGGTGCGGGTCGGCCCGGACAAGGTGCTCGGCTATCGCGACCTCGGCCCCGAACCGCAGCCGACGTGGCTGTTCCATCGCGGCGACTTCCACGATCGCAGCCAGGCCGTGCAGCTCGGGTTCATCTCCGTCCTGACGAACGGCAAGACACCGGAGGCGTACTGGAAGGCGGCCCGCGAGGCCGGCCCCGCGAAGGGGGGCACGAACCAACGCCGGGCCCTCGCGGATTGGATCACCGACGTCGAGCACGGCGGCGGGGCGTTGCTGGCCCGCGTCATCGTCAACCGGGTCTGGCAGCATCATTTCGGTCAGGGGCTCGTGCGCACCGTCGGCGACTTCGGCGTCCGTTCGGACCCGCCGACCCATCCCGAGCTGCTCGAATGGCTGGCCAATGACCTCGTCGCGCACGGTTGGCGGATCAAGCGACTGCAACGCCTGATCCTGCTAAGCGCCGTCTATCAGCTGGACGGATCGGCCGGGGCGGCGCCCCCGGTCGATCCGGGCAACCGGCTGCTCTGGAAGATGCCGCTCCGGCGCCTCGAAGGCGAGGCCCTCCGCGATTCCATGCTGTCCGTGAGCGGGACCCTGAATCTCGCCCTATACGGTCCCGCAGAAAAGCCCCCGATCGCCGCCGAGGCGATGCTCGCGAGGAACGTCCAGGACCCGTATCCCGGAAAGATCGAGGACGGCCCGGCGGTTCGTCGCCGATCGGTCTACCTGTTTCACAAGCGGGTCGTCCCGTATCCGCTCCTGCAGGCGTTCGACAAGCCCGACGCTCAGCAGAGCTGCGGCCGACGCGACACGACGACCGTCGCGCCCCAGGCGCTGGCCTTGCTGAACGACCAGTTCGTGCGGAAGGTCTCGACGGAATTCGCTGACCGCCTATTGAAGGACGCCGGGAGCGATCCCGATCGGTGGGTCGAACGGGGCTTTCAACTCGCCCTGGCTCGTTCGCCGAGCAAGTCGGAGCATGAAGCCTGCCGCGCATTCGTGGAATCGCAGCGGGCGGAGCGGCAGAAACGCTCTACCGAGGCTTCGGCGGGCGAGATCCGGAGGCAGGCACTGGCCGATCTCTGTCAGGCACTCTTCAGCCTTAACGAATTCCTGTACATCGATTGAATGGGCGGCCCCGGGGCGAGGAGCATCGGCGAACATGCAAGACGCACATTGCGGCCGTATCGAGCCGATTACCAACCGGCGACACTTTCTCCAGCGAGCCGGCGCCGGGTTCGGCAGCATCGCGCTGGCCCACCTGCTGGCCGGCGAGGGCCTCCTCGCCTCCGAACCAGACGCCGCCAACCCGCTCTCACCGAGACCCGGGCATTTTCCCGCGAAGGCGCGGTCAGTCATCTGGCTCTTCATGGAAGGGGCTCCCAGCGCCGTCGATCTCTTCGACCCCAAACCCGAGCTCACCAGAGGCCATGGCAAGAAGATCGCGATCGACGTGTTCAACGGCGACCCCGGCCCGCTGATGAAGTCTCCCTTCCAGTTCAAGCAGCACGGCCAGAGCGGTGCCTGGGTCTGCGAGAAGTACCCGAACGTCGCGAAACACGTGGACGACTTCGCCTTTATCAAGTCGCTCCACAGCGAGTCGAACGACCACGTCCCCGCCCTTTATCAGATCAACACGGGGATCGCACGCCCCGGTTTCCCGGCGGCCGGGGCCTGGGTTACGTACGGCCTGGGGAGCGAGAACCAGGACCTACCCGGCTACGTCGTGCTCGGGAACAATCAGGGGATCAAGGGCGGCCCGCTCAACTGGCACGCCGGCTTCCTCCCCTCGTCCTACCAGGGCACGCTCTTCCGCCCCGAGGGGAACCCCATCCTGAACCTCAAGCGACCGGAGGACGTGACGCGCGAGGACCAGCGCCGGCAGCTCGACCTGCTCGCGCGGATCAACGCCGAGCACCTCGAGGCCCACCCCGGTGAGTCCGACCTGCTGGGACGGATCCAGTCGTTCGAGCTGGCCTACCGGATGCAGTCGGAAGGGCTCCGCCTGATCGACTTCGCGGAGGAATCAACGGCGACTCGGAGACTCTATGGACTCGATCGAAAGGAGACCAAATCGTATGGCTCGAAGTGCCTCCTGGCGCGACGTTTGATCGAGCGCGGAGTGAGGTTCGTCCAGGTCTACAGCGATGGCGAGTGGGACGCCCACGCCGACCTCGCGAGCAATCACACGGGTCATTGCCTGGCGACCGATATGCCGATCGACGGACTGCTCACCGACCTGAAGCAACGCGGGCTGATGGAATCGACTCTCGTCATCTGGGGAGGCGAATTCGGCCGCATGCCCGTCTCGCAGGGAAAGGACGGACGCGACCACAACCCGCAAGGCTTCCTCGCCTGGATGGCCGGCGCCGGCGTCAAGGGGGGCGCGAGCCACGGCGAGACGGATGAGATCGGCTACCGCGCCGCCGTTGACCCGGCGACCGTGCACGACCTACATGCGACCATGCTGCACCTGCTGGGCATCGACCACAAACGGCTTACGTTCCTCCACAACGGCCGCCCCTACCGCCTGACCGACGTGGCCGGCTATGTGCTGACGAAGATCCTCGCGTGAAACCCCGTGAGACCGGCATCCTGGACCGATGGGGCGCCACCCCGGGATCTGCCGGCCGGACTTCGGCGATCAGCATCGGGACGCGCTCGGTGAAAAGAGCACGAGCTGTCCTGAGGAGGGGTACGAGCTTGGCGTCGCGGCATGCGGCCTCGACCGTTGATCTGCGGACGCTGATGAGAAAGGTGGAAGCGTGTCTGGCCCACCTGAAGAATTGACATGCCCCTGACGTGCCCGCGATTTCCTGGACCATCGCACTCGAGAATCCGGATACGATGAGGCCTCGAGTCTTAGGAGCTCAGGCCCATGAAGCAGTCGAAGTTCACCGTCGAGCAGATCACCTTCGCCCTGCGCCAGGCCGAGTCCGGGTTGGGGGTCGAGGAGACCTGCCGCAAGCTGGGCGTCAGCCAGGCCACCTTCTTCCGCTGGAAGGCCAAGTACGGCGAGCTGGGGACCCCCGAGGTGCGGCGGCTCCGCCTGTTCGAGGAGGAGAACCAGAAGCTCAAGCAGCTGGTCGCTGGACTTCCCTACGAAAGACGAGCGCCGGGTTAGGAGCGTAAGCTCGAACCCAGGAGTCCACCGATGGCGAAGATACGACGAACCTTCACACCCGAGTTCAAGGCCCAGGCCGTCAAGCTCGTCACCGAGGGGGGCAAGAGCCTGGCCGAGGTCGCCCGCGACCTCGACCTCGGCGAGAGCATGCTCCGGGCCTGGAAGCAGGCCCTGACCAGGGGCGGCGACCAGGCCTTCCCCGGCAAGGGCAACCCGCCCGCCCTGGAGGAGGAATTGCGTCGCCTCCGCGCCGAGGTCAAGCGGTTGACCATGGAGCGCGACGTGTTGAAAAAAGCGACGGCCTTCTTCGCCAGGGAGTCGTCATGAGGTACGACTTCGTCGAACGCCACCGGGGACGATGGCCGGTCCGGCTGATGTGCCGGGTCCTGCGCATCTCCCCCGGCGGCGACTACGACTGGCGGGGGAGGCCGCAGAGCAGCCGGGCGGCCGGGCACGACGCCCTGGTCGTCGCCATCAAGGCCATCCACGTCGAGACGAAGGCCCGCTACGGCAGCGCGCGGGTTCACGCCGAGTTGGTGGCTCGCGGGAATTCCTGCTGCGTGAATACCGTGGCCAGGCTGGTGCGCCGGGAAGGGGTCGTGGCCAAGACCAGGCGGAAGTTCCGCGTCACGACCGACTCGAAACACGGCCGCCCCGTGGCCGAGAACGTCTTGGATCGTCAGTTCCGACCCGAGGCCCCGAATCAAGCCTGGACGGCCGACATCACCTATGTGGCGACCGGCGAGGGCTGGCAGTACCTGGCGGCCGTGGAGGCCCCCCACTCGCGGCGGGTCGCGGGC
The DNA here is from genome assembly GCA_038400315.1 of Isosphaeraceae bacterium EP7. Lineage (NCBI taxonomy): Bacteria > Pseudomonadati > Planctomycetota > Planctomycetia > Isosphaerales > Isosphaeraceae > Kueselia > Kueselia aquadivae. Next base: position 2,633,707 of record CP151667.1, on the reverse strand, counting down.
TGGTCGATGGGCCCGCGGATCGACAGCCATCTGGTGGTCGAAGCCCTGGAGATGGCCCTGGCCGGCCGCCGACCCAGCGAGGCGCTGGTGGCCCACTCGGACCGTGGCAGCCAGTACGCCGGCGAGCACTATCAGGGCCTGCTGGCCGGCCAGGGGATCACCTGCAGCATGAGCCGGCGGGGGAACTGCTGGGATAGCGCGCCGATGGAGTCGTTCTTCGCGAGCCTGAAGAAGGAGCTGATCTGGGGCGAGACCTTCGCCACGAGGGAGGAAGCCCGCGCAAGCATCTTCGAGTCCATCGAGGTCTTCTTCAACAGGATCCGGCGCCATTCATCGCTCGGATACAGGTCACCCGCCTAAGAGGCTAGCCAGAAGTTCTCGGAGAGGATGCGCGCGGTTTGGCGTCGTTGTTTGCCGGTCATGGTCATCAGGTGATCGACGGCACGCTCCAGCGAGACGTCCAGCTCGGGCGTCGGCTCGTTGGCCAGGATCTGCCCCTTGATCTCGCGCCACAGGCCCTCCATCGGGTTGAGCTCCGGGCACGCCGTCGGCAGGAACCGTAGCTCGATGGAGAACTGCTTGGCCAGGGCCCGCGACCGCCTGGCCGTGTGCGGCGAGCCCCGGTCCAGGAACAGCACGATCCGCCAGCCGCGCCAGGTCGGGCGGAAGTGCCGCAGATGGCTCTGGAAACTGTCCTGGTTCCATTGCCCGGCGCGGTCCAGGCGGAGCGTGCCGCGGCCCACGGCGATGGCGCCGAAGAGGACGCGGCGGTCGCGGTTGCCGGTGATCGGCACCTCGGCCTGCTGGCCAGCCCTGGCCCAGGCGGCCCGCAGCGGCGGAGTCTCGGTGAGGATGGTCGCGTCGGAGAAGAGGACGACGGTGCGCGTGCGTCCGGGCAGCCCGCGCCTCAGCCCCCTTTGGCCTGCCGCCAGGTGGGCGATCGGCGCGAGAGGACGAAGCGGGGCCGCTTCCAGCGATAGCCCAGCCCGTGCAAGGCCCGCCGCATGGTGGTGCCGCTGGCCTGCTGGCCTGAGGCCCGGTTCAGGTGGGCCAGCAGCAGGGGCACGGTCCAGTTGGTGTGGCGATAGCCGGCCGCGCGGGGATCCGTCCCCAGGGCGGCCTCGGCCAACTCTTCGGCGGCCCGCCTGGCGGCCGGCGGCCTGCCGGCGCGCGGGCGATCGCCCAGCGACGGGCTTGGATCTCGCTCCTTGGCGAACCGGCCGGCCCAGTTGTAGACGGTCGATCGGCTGACGCCGAGCCGAGCGGCGGCTGGCCGGAATCGAGGTCCAGCAGGGCCAGGGCGCGGTGGATGACGCGGCGGTCGTCGGAGTGACGGGCCAGGCCGCGCAGGTGCTCGCGCTCGGCCGGCTGGAGTGTGATCAGGGCCATGGTCGCGAGTCCTCTGTAGGGCTATCGCAACCATAGGTCAACTCCGGGGAGTCGTCCAATCACTACTGGTGACCTACTTAGTGGTTCATCCGGCAGGTGATTTGCAGGTGGATGGAGGTATCTCCCAGGAGACCTCGCCATGGCCGCCCGCGTCCTTCTCCGCCCGATGACGTCCGAGGAGCAGCAGGCCATCGCCGAGTTGCTCCACTCGCGCACCGCCCCGGTCCGCCTGGTCGAGCGAGCCCGCATCGTCCAGGAGGCCGCCTACGGCCGATCGGCCCCCACCATCGCTGCGGCCCTCGGCTGCTCGCGGCCGACCGTCTATGCTTGGATCCGTCGCTTCAGCGAGCTGGGCATGGCCGGCCTCCAGGAGCGGCCCCGCGCCGGCCGACCGCCGACCTATACCGTCGACCAGCGGGCCGAGGTCCTGGCCGTCGCGCTGACCGCCCCCCAGGACCTGGGCCTGCCCTTCGGCTGCTGGACGCTCGACCGCCTGGAGGCCTACCTCAACGAGCAGAAGGACATCGCCATCAAGCGGAGTCGGATCGACGAGATCCTCGCGGAGGAGGGCCTCCGCTGGCGCAAGCAGGAGACGTGGTTCGGCGAGCGGGTGGACCCCGAATTCGCCGAAAAAAGGGGGCCATCGAGCGACTCTACCGCGAGCCTCCGGCGGATTCGGCGGTCGTCTGCCTCGACGAAATGGGGCCGGAGAGCGCCAAAAGCTTCCCGGGACAGAACCCCCTGCGAACCAAGCCCGAGACGACGGCCGAGGGCAGCCGCCAGCCCGCCGGCCGCGCTCGGCAGGAGGCCGACTACGGCCGCCGCGGCAAGGGTTACGTCTTCGGCGCCTTCCGACCCGCCACTGGCGAAGCCTTCACCCGCCCCTACGACAGCCGCTCGACCCGCAACTGGGTCGAGTTCCTCGGCCAGGTCGAGGCGTGGGTCCCGGCGGACGCCGAACGGGTCTACGCCATCCTCGACAACCTGAGCGCCCACCGCGCCACCGACGTGCTGCTGTTCAGCCTGGCCCATCCCCGCTGGGAGTTCGTCTTCCAGCCAGTCTCCGCGGCGTACCTGAACCTGATCGAGCCGTGGTGGAAGGTGCTGAGAAGCCTGGCGTTGAAGGGCCGCCGGTTCGAGACTTGGGAGGAGATCTGCCAGGCGGTCGAACGAGCGACAGCGTACTGGAACGCGCATCGTCACCCCTTCGTCTGGGGCCGTCGTCGTCGCCATCAACCACGCCGAACGCCGGGAATCGCCGCCGTACCGGGTGTCAGGACACTTGCCGGATGAGCCACTTAGTCGACGCCTACCAGGCCGAGGTGATCGACCTGGAGGAGTTGAAGACCCGCCGCGATCAGATCCGAGGCCGACGCCAGGTCCTGGTCACCCAACGCGACCAGGAACAGCGGTTGCAGGTCGAGCGTCAGGCGGCGAAGAAGGTCTGGTCGGACCTGGAGGAATTCTGCCGTCGGGTGCGATCCCGGCTCGACGTGGCGACCTTCGCGGAGCGTCAGCGGATCTTGCAACTGCTGATCGAGCGGATCATAGTCGGGGAGGACTCGCTGGAGATCCGGCACGTCATCCCGCTGGGCCAAGTCGACGGGAATCCCTCAGGCCCCGGCCCGCAGGAGCCCCCGGGGGCGGGCGATGGGCAGGGACGCGGACCCGAGGAGGAGCCAGGCCCCCGGCCGATTTGTCGATTGCGTTCGGATGGTGTGGACCCAGCAGGTCTGTCGATCGGGGGCCTTCGCATAGGTCGAGTAGCGGTCGCATGTGATCACCGGCCCGATCGGCTCGCCCACCAGGGCGAACAACTCCTTGGCTCCCCGGGTCGCAGTGACCCGGAAGGCCGTCGCCCCGGCGGTCACCGCCATCCAGAGCCAGGCCCGCTTGCCGCCCAGCTTCCAGCCGGTCTCGTCGACGCCGGCCGCGGGTGAGTCCTTGACGTGGATGTAGACCGCCCCGACCGGCGTGGCCAGGGCCTCGGAGCAGGCCCGCTCGGCCTTGCAGACCATGCCCGGGGAGATCGAAAGGCCGAGCAGATCCTTGAGCATGGCCACGATCCGCCGCTTGCTCAGCCGGTAGGCCCCGCCCAGCAGGGCGATGGTGGCCTGGAGCCGAGGCCCGAAGACCCTCGCGGCACACTGTCGGACAACGCCCCCGGGTGATGGCCCCGCACCGCGGGCAGCCCAACCGATGAATGCGGTATTCGGTGACGTCAGGGCGGACCTCGGGGATCTGAGACAACTGATGGCGGAAGGGCTAGGGGTCGGCCCCACCGAGATCCTGGCCGCAGCCCCGGCAGGCACTCGGCTTGCACTCGACCGAGCCGGCCAGCTGATCGGCCCCGACCAGGGCCCGGGTGTGACGGGCATGACCACGGTGGCCGCCCCGCTTCCTCCTGGAGGCGGGTGCCGGCGGGCGTCGCTTGACGTGAGGCCCGTCGGAGGACGGGGGCCTGGACGAGTTGGAGGAGTCCTGGCCGAGGCGTGCCTCCAGGGCGGCGACCCGAGCCTCGAGGGATCGGAGGGCGGCCAGGATGGCCGCCCGTGCGGCGGGCGGGACCTGGTTCCAGAGCTCTTGAGGGATGGGCGGCTCGGGATTCATGCCATCGTTGTATCCGGGCCGTCGATGTCGCGCCAGCCCTCACCACCGTGAACACTTACATCAAGAGAAAATTGTTTTTGCGAACTGCGGCGGCGTGACCTGAGGGCGTGAGGCGATGGGACCCGTCCGCTTTCAGGTCGCCCAGACCGCGAGCTTCGCCGCCTCGGCATCGATCACGTCGGGCTCGCCGATCTTAGCGATCAGTTGATCGGTGCTGGTCGGGTCGACGACCCGGCAGCTCTCGGTCAGCTTCGCGGCCAGTTCGTGCAGCTCGGTCCGCCAGGCGAGGGTGGAGGGGTTGGCGTCGACCTCGAGGGCCCGTTCGAACTCGCCGCAGAGCATGATCATCCTCTGGGTGTGGCGGAAGATGATCCCCTCCTGCTTGGTCAGGTCGAGGGTCGTCACGAACTTGTTGAAGTTGCCGCCGAACTCGATCAGCTCGCCGACGCACCAGAGTGGGTGCGAGCGGACGTCGGTAATGTCAGGGTAGCATTGGTCGAAGTAGGTCCGGAGCTTCTCCGCCAGGGTCGGCGGCCTCTTCTCCCAATCGTCTTCGTCGTCCTCCTCCTCTTCCTCGACCTGCGCGGCCATGAGCCCGCGCTGGATCAGCTCGTTGTTGAGTTTCGAGGTGGCGAGGGTGCCCGACTCTAGCAGCCTGGGCGGGACTCGGAGACGCTTCCGGACCGGGCCGGGCACATCCAGGGCGCTCTCCATGGCTTGCACGCGCTCGTCGGCATCGGCCCCGGCCAGGATCTCGGTCAGGAAGGCGCCGTAGAGGGGATGGATGCTCCGGAACGCCAGCAGCTTCCCCAGCGCGGGAGTCGGCTGGGCCAGGATCGGGGTGTAAGGCGTCGGATGCTGACCGGCTTCCGGCGGCGGCGGTAGATCGGGGCTCAGGGTCACGAATCCGCCGGCCTGCAGCGCCAGCAGCATCCGGTCGAGCGCCTTCTCGCCCGCGGCGATCCGCGGGTCGTCCATCATCCGCTTACGGACCGCGGCGCGGATGCCTTCAACTTCCGGCGAGAACTCGAGCAGATAGGCCAGCAGCCGCCAGGGGAGAGGCCCCTTGCTGTAGAGCTTGCCGGGCGGGGCGGCCTGGAGCTGGTTGAAGTGGCCCTCGACCCAGAATTGCTCGGTCTCGCGGCGCTTCGGCTTCTTCTTCTTGAGGGCCTTCTTCGCCTTCATCAGGCCCGGGTCGCGGGTGTCGTCGGGGATGGCGTCGTACTTAACCTTCCACCTCAGGATGTCGACGTCGTCGGGGTGGGCCAGGGCGTAGACGAAGCCCCGGTCGTCGAACTGCGGCCGGCCGGCCCGGCCGAAGATCTGGTGCGCGATGCTGGGGTCGATCAGCTTCTTCGCGCCGAAGGGGCCCTTCACCAGCGACGAGAGCACCACCGAGCGAGCCGGGAGGTTGAGGCCGGCCGCCAGGGTCTCGGTGCAGACGACGACGGGGAGGAGTTTGCGCTGGAAGAGGTCCTCAACGGCCAGCCGATATTTCGGCAGGATCCCCGCGTGATGGACGCCTACCCCCCGGTGGAGCAATCGCTTGAGCTTGGGGCCGGCCCCCTGGCTGAAGTCGAGCGCGTTGACCCGGTCGTGGAGGTCCTCCTTCTTCTCGTCGGACAGGTTGAGGTCCTTGCCCATCACGCTCTCGGCGACGCTCCAGCACTCCTCGCGGTCGAAGCAGAAGACCAAGGCGGGAGTCCGAGGGCCTTCCTCGTCGCCGGCCGCGATCACGACGATCTGTTCGTTGAGGAGCTTGTCGGGCACCCATTCGTAGGTCAGCGGCACCCGGCGTTCCTTGCCCTCGACCAGCGTGATCTTGCGGTCGTGCTGCCTCGCCAGCCAGCCGACGAACTCGGCCGAGTTCCCGACCGTCGCCGAGAGCAGGAGCAGGCGGACGTGCTTGGGCAACATGCCGAGCGACAACTCCCAGACGATCCCGCGCTCCGTCTCGGCGAAGTTGTGGAACTCGTCCATGACGCAGGCCGTCACGTCGGAGAAGTCGGACCGGCTGAGCAGCCGGTTCATGAGGATCTCGGCCACGACGATGAGCACCGGGGCCTCGGGGTTGACCTTGCGGCTGCCGGTGACCAGCCCCACATCCTCGCGGCGGAAGCCCCACTCAACCGCGCGGTCCTGCATCTCCTGGAATTTCTGCTCGGTCAGCGCGATCAGGGGGGTCGTGTAGTAGGCGACCTTCCCCGTATGGAGCGCCTCGAAGAGGGCCGCCTCGGCGATCAGAGTCTTGCCCGTGCCCGTCGGCGCGCAGACGAGGACTCCTTGCTCGGACTCAAACCAGGCCGCCAGCGCGAGGTCCTGGACCGGGTAGGGCTCGAAGGGCAACTGGTCCACATACCGCACGTATAACTCGTCGCGCGTCGGAATCTCCAACGACATCGGCCGCATTCTCCCGGGCAGGTGGACAAGGTCTCGATCGAGATTCTCTCGGAAAGGCAGGCCGAAGCCTGCCCTTCGAAATGACAAGGAGATCCGGATCAGACACTCAGCTCCGGGTCGGCCTCCCATGCGAGGCCCACTCCAGTGTGACCACCGAGGCGATTTCCCGAAACCCGTTTGACCCTCAACGAGATTCGCGGAGGCTCGCGAGAAAGCATGTTCGCGGCGCACGGACCATTTGGAATTCTAAGAGCATCTAACACTACTCGCTGCAGCCGTTCGTCGGCCAGAGCACCTGGGACGAGCAGGCCGTCTGGAGGCGCTATCGCTCGATCATGGCGGAGACCTTCGCCTCGCCCGCGGGGATCTTCGTCGTCGACGACACCGGCTTCCCCAAGCAGGGCAGGCTCTCCGCCGGCGTCCAGCGGCAGTACTGCGGCGCCTCGGGCAGGAAGGCCAATTGCCAGGTCGCCCCCTGGGTCCACTACGTCTTGCCGAAGGGGCACTACCCGCTGGCGATGCGGCTCGACATGCCCGAGGTCTGGCTGGAAGACCCCGCCCGGCTGGACCGGGCCGGGGTGCCCGCGGAGGCCCGCCGGCCGCTGACGAAGGGGCAGATCGCCCTGGAGTTGCTCGACCAGGCCCGCGCCGAGGGCCTGCCGGGGTCGGTCGTCGTGGCCGACAGCTGCTACAGCGTCTCGGGCCCATTCCGCGACCGGCTGGCCGGGCGTGGCCTGCACGACGTCGTAGGCGTCACCGGCGAGATGGTCGTCTTCGCCGAGGAGCCGCAATGGGACGCGCCGAGGCCCTCCACCGGCGGCTCTCCGCTGGAGCGACGCCGGCTCGCCGCGGCCGACGAGCCTCAGGGCGCTGGCCGCCTCGACGGCGCTGCGGAGGGTGACCTGGCGCGAGGGGACCAAGGGCAAGCTGTCGGGCCGCTTCGCCTGGCTGCAGGTCTGGCCGGGAGGCGGCTGGGCCACCGGCGCCTGCGCCGGAGCAGGCCCGATCTGGCTGATGATCGAGGAGCAGGCCGACGGGGCGATCGGCTACGCCCTCTCGAACCTGCCGGCGGGCACCAGCCGGATCCGCGCGGTGCGTCTTTGGAAGAGCCGCTGGGCGGTGGAGCAGGGCGACCGGCCGATGAAGGAAGAGCTCGGGCTGGCCCACCACGAGGGTCGGTCGTGGCGGGGTTTCCACCACCACGCGTGCCTGGTGATGCTGGCCTTCGGGTTCCTGGCGTCGGAGCGCGAGCGGGAGGATCGTGACCCGGCCCGTCCGGGAAAAAGGGGGCGAGACGGCCGGTGATCACGGTGCCGGCGATCCGCCGTGCGCTGCAGCGGCTGCTGGCGCCGATCTGCCGCCACGACTGTCCATACTGCCGGGATCGCTCATCGTTAATTCCGTTGATGTTAACGGAGTAGTATTAAGCAATCTTCTACCAGGTGTGGAAGCGGGCGCAGACGCCCGACGTCTCGCCGGCGATGCCGGGCCTCCACGTCACTTACGCTTCGCCAGTGGGGCGTTCGTTCTGCCGATCCATACGAGCAACTCGTCGAGTAGTTCATCCCGCCGCGATGGGTCTTTCTGAGCGAGGTCCTCGCGCTCGCCCAGATCCTCGCGGATGTTATACAGCTCGACGGCGTGGTTGGTAGCGAGCGCCCCGCGACCGCCGTCGAGCAGCCATTCCTCGTGATAGAGGAACAGCTTCCAGTCTCCCTTGCGGATGACGCTCACCGGGCGGGTTCGGAAGAGGGGGTCGCGTCCGCGCGGGACGGGCCGGTCCAGGTAGCCGGGGAAATGCCAGAAGATCGCCGCGCGGTCGCGCGATTGCTTGCCCTCAAATAAGGGGAGTATGTTTGCCCCGTCGAGGTCGGGGACGACCTGGCCACCTGCTGCCGCCACGAACGTGGGATAGAGGTCCTGGTTGATGATCGGGACGTCGCACCGAGAGCCCGGTCGAATCTTGCCCGGCCAGCGGGCGAAGAACGGCTCGCGGATCCCCGCTTCGTAATAGGCCCCCTTGGCCCCGCGGAGCGGCTCATTGATCGACGCGGGCGTACCGCCGTTGTCGCTGGTGAAGATGACGAGGGTGTTCCGCTCCAGCCCGAGCTCGTCGAGTTTCTCGAGTAGCACCCCTACACTCTCGTCCAGTTCGTAGATGCACGCGGCATAGAGAGCGGCCACGTGCGGCACCTTGGTGGCCTCGGCCTTCGCTCGGAATCGCGCGAGCGTAGCCGGCTTCGCTTGGAGCGGGGTGTGGATGGCATGATGCGCGAGGTAGGCGAAGAAGGGGCGATCCTTGCTGGACTCGATGAACTCGCAGGCGGCTTTGGTGACAGTTGAGGCTCGTTTCGGATCTTCCGGTGGGCTCCGCTTGCCCTTCTCAGGAGCCGGCTCTTCATCTTCGCCGCCTCCGTCCTGGGCCGGGACGAGCTCGGCCGGGCTCGTGTCGAAGCCTTGCTGCTTCGGCCCGGTGCCCCGGCCCTCGGAACCGAGATGCCATTTGCCGAAATGGCCGGTTGCGTAGCCCAGACCCTTGAGCGCCTCGGCCATGGTGACGATCCCTGGGCGCAATCCTGGGCTGTTCGGGATGGGCGTGAGCCGGAATTTCTCCTTCGGGCCGCGATCGGTGTCGCCGACCGCATAGACGCCGTGGCGGGGCGTGTAAAGGCCGGACAGCAGGCACGCGCGGCTGGGCGCGCAATTGGCTGCCCCGGCGTAGGCTGCAGTGAAGCTCATGCCCTGCGCACGGAGGCGATCGAGGTTCGGCGTCTCGATGAAGCCGTCATTGCTCAAGGCGACGTCACGCCAGCCGAGGTCGTCGGCGAAGATGAGCACGATGTTCGGCCTGGACGGGGTGTCCGCCGCCTGGCAAATCGCAGCAGACAACATCCAGGTGATGCACACGAACGCAGAGCGAATTGTCATCCTCGGACCTTCCAGGGCGGCGATAGGTTGGTGGTGCGACGGGATGGCCGTCACGAGAATTACCCGCGCGGGCGGCACCCCTCGGCTTGAGGGCCTTCCGTTCGCGGTGAGCCATGTCCGCGTCGGCTCGGGTGGATAACTAGGACTTGGCGACTAACTCCGAAATCGCCTGACCGTTGGTGACGATCGGGATCGGCCTGCCCAGTCGGTCGGGGATCGTGACCCGTTCGTAATCGATTCCGAGATGGTGGTAGACAGTCGCCAGGAAATCGTGCGGCCCGACGCGGCGATCGACCACATCCTCGCCCCGGCTATCCGTCGAGCCGATGACCTGGCCTCCTTCGATCCCGCCGCCCGACCAGATCATCGAGTTGGCCCGGTTCCAGTGGTCCCGCCCCGGCTGGGTCGTCCCCGCCGGTGCGCTCGCCACGCCGCCCCCACTGCTCGCCACGTAGGAGATTCGGGGCGTTCGGCCGAATTCGCCCGTGACGATGACCAGGACCCGCTCCTGGAGCCCCCGGTCGTGGACATCCTGGATCAGGGCCGAGACCGCCTGGTCGAAATAGGGGGCACGGAACTTGAGAGCGTCGAAGACGTGGTGGTTGACGGCGTGGTCGTCCCAGTTGGCGACCCGGCCGCAGAGCGGGCCGTCGAAGGTCGTGGTGACGAGGTCAACACCCGCCTCGACGAGCCGACGCGCCATGAGGCACTGCTGCCCCCAGGCATGGCGGCCGTAACGGTCCCGCAGCCTCGGATCTTCGCGGGACACATCGAACGCCCTGGCGGCCTGTGGGCTAGTCATGAGATCCAGGGCGCGGGACTGGAAAACGTCCATGGACTTCTCGATTTCGGAACGATCCAGCGACCGCCGGAGGTCGTCGAACGTTCGGCGGAGGCGATCCCGGTCCCGGAGGCGGGCATCCGGCGCGACTTCGCCGAAGTTAACGCGGAAGTCCGGGGCCGACGGGTCGCCCGTCACGGCAAATGGTTCATATGTCGATCCCAAGAACGCCGGGCCGGCGATGCGGAACCCGTCGTAGCCGTGGATCGGGTTGACCCCCACGTAATTGGGCAGCGTCCGGTCTGTACGCTTCCCGAGATAGTTCGCCACCGCAAGCACGTCGGGGAAGGCCGGCCCGGCCTTGTCCTGCGGGTCGGGATCGCCCGAGAGCAGCTGGAGCGACCCGGCCGGGTGCCCTCCGCCCGTGTGCGCCATGGATCGCAGCACGCTGAACTTGTCTGAGATCGCGGCCTGGAGTGGGAGCAATTCGGACAGGAGCAGGCCACTCGTTCTGGTGTCCAGGGTCGCGAAGGGGCCCCGAAAATCCGACGGGGCATCCGGCTTCGGGTCGTAGGTGTCCAGGTGGCTGCACCCGCCCCTGAGCCAGACGAGGATCACGGCCTTCCGCTCCCGTGTCGGCGCGGCCTGCGCCCTCAACTGGAGCAGTCCAGGGAGCGACAGCGACCCCATCCCCGCCAGCCCCGCCCTCAGGAATTCTCGGCGAGACCCCGCTCCGGTTGCATGCATCATGAATCATTCCTGTAAGGGCGAACCGGAGACGGCGATTCGATCGGCACCGATCACCCTCAGCCTAACTCATTCGTCGCCAGGCTTCTAGGCGGGCAGACGCCCGTCGAGACCCGATCCGGCGGCTTCCGGTGGATCATGCTCCTTGCTCGTCGGGCGGGAGAATTGTGGTTCTCTCGGATGGCGTGAGGCTGCATCAATCCGATGACTTTTTCCGGGTAAACTGCGGCAATCTCTCCGCCCGAGTCGAATGTTCGATCAGTTTTCTCATCCGTGATAGGCGGGTTTTCTCCTGCTTGGCATTCGCGATTCACCAACTGACGGCTTTCTGATATGACGCCGGCTGCCGCTGGTAGAACTCCCACTCCGCGGTGTTCTGTCTAAGGAGGCCCTGATACGGTTCGGGCAGGTCCACGTCCTGCTGCTCGTGTGAGTAGATGCCAGATCGGCTCTCTTTCCGGGCTTCAAACGCGACGAGTCCGGTCGGCTACATCCGCCCGAGGGCGATCAGGGCCTGGACTCGATTCATGTTGACGTTGCTCCAGACGCTGCCTGTCTTGCGAGGCGTGAAGCGGTTCGCGTAGATCTCGGCATCGACGCCCTTGCGTACACCGTCGAGGCAGCCATAGCAGAGGGCTTCGTCGACGGCCTCGGGCCAGGTCATGCGCTTCCGGCCGTAGAAACCCACCCATACATGGCCGGCCGTGGTGTGATTCTCGGCAAGCCATGCCCTAAAGTCGCCTGGGGTCTCGAAGATGGTGGGGTTCATGACTGCCTCGGAGACGCCTCACCCTAGCAACACGCAGCACCGCTGCCCACCAAGCTCACACCCGCCGCGCATACCAGGCGCGGATGAGTCCGGTCTGGAGGAACTGGACCGGAGCGTCGAAGCCGCCGGCCGAGATGATCGCACCGACCTCATCGGGAGGCAGGAGGGCCACGTCCCGGTCATGCGCCGCACGCATCTTCCCGATGGCTTCGCGGTTGAGTACCCCGTCCCGCATCATCCGGAACCAGGCCCCGCGCAGGCTATCTTAGTCAGCCGCGCTCGCGTCGGATGACAGGCCCGCGTTCACCAGAACTCCACCAGGAAGGACGCGACCCGCGATCTCGCGGAAGAAGCCGGTGCGTGCCTGCCGGTCGAGGATGAACTGGGACACCAGAAGCGACGTGGCCGCGTCGAACGCCTCGCCCTGAGGTAGAGAATCGAGATAGCCCTCGTGAAACCCGCAGTGGTCGGCGATCCCGCGTTCCTCGGCCTTCCTTCGGCAGACGTCGAGCATCGGCGCCGAGGGCTCGACCGCAACGAAGCGCCAGCCCGGGAACCGCTCGGCCAGGTAGATCAGCTCCGGACCCGTGCCCACGCCGATGTAGAGGAACCGTGCGTCGTCCCCCAGGTCCGAGAGCACGGGCCCGATGAGCAGGTGCAGGCCCCCCCTAATACTACAGTTGCAACTAACCGATCAGCCCGGTAGTTTGGCCATGGAATCCCCGAGGAGGATCACCATGGCCAGCACCGATGCCGCCTTCAGCCCCGAGGACGTCCACGATTGGGGGCGGCAGATCGACGAGGTGGCCCGCCGGATCGGGGCGAGGTTTCCTCGAAGCGAGACCCGCGATCGCGTCCGGGCCTATCTCATCGGCCTGCTCGGGCCGGTCCAGCGGAAGAACGCCTGGCAGGTCGCCGAGCAGATCGGTGACGAGACGCCCTACGGCGTCCAGTACCTCATGGGCCGGGCCGACTGGGACCCCGACTCCGTCCGCGACGACCTGCGGGCCTACGTCGTCGAGACGCTCGGCGACCCCGACGCCGTGCTGATCCTCGACGAGACCGGGTTCCTCAAGAAGGGGACCAAGTCGGTGGGCGTGGCGAGGCAATACACCGGCACCGCGGGCCGGATCGAGAACGCCCAGGTCGGGGTCTTCCTCGCGTACGCCAGCCGGCATGGCGTCGCGTTCCTCGACCGCACGCTGTACCTGCCCGAGGAGTGGGCCGGCGACCCCGGGCGGTGCAAGGCGGCGGGTGTCCCGGAGAAGACCGCCTTCGCGACCAAGATCCGGCTGGCCAGGGCGATGCTCGAGCGGGCGTTCAAGGCCGGGGTGCCTGCGGCGTGGGTGACCGGCGACGAGGTCTACGGCGCGTGGGAGTTGCGGCGGTGGCTGGAAGAGCAGAAGCGGCCGTACGTGCTGGCGGTCCGGGCCAACCAGTATGTCTGGGCGGGGTCCGGGCAGGCCGCGGTCGCCACCCTGACCAGAGCGTTGCCGAAGCAGGCCTGGCACAAGATCACCATCGCGGCGGGCAGCAAGGGGCCGAGGCGGTACGCCTGGGCGTGGCTGGAGATCAACAGCGACCTGGGCCCGGCATGGAGGCGGTGGCTGCTGGTGCGCAAGAGTCTGGATGGCCGCGAGGAGTTGGCGTACTCCATCGCGGCCGGCCCGAGCCGCACGACGTTAACCCGGCTGGCCCAGACCGCCGGGGCTCGCTGGGCGGTGGAGGGCGGTTTCGAGGCGGCCAAGCAGGAGGCTGGACTGGCCGACTACGAGGTGCGGAGTTGGACCGGCTGGCATCGGCACATCACCCTGGCCCTGCTGGCCCATGCCGTCCTGGCCGCGATCCGGAGACTTGCCGGCGCACCGCCCAAAAAAAGTCGGCCGACGAGCCGGAGTTGATCGCCCTGACGGTGCCCGAGGCCCGTCGGCTCCTGGTCCGACTCCTGTGGGGACGCCTGCCGGAGGCCGTCGAGGTCCTGGATTGGTCGGTATGGCGGCGCGCCCACCAGGCGTTCGCGCGGCGTTGCCACTACAAGAAACGCGAGGCCGGGCCCCCGGGTTAGTTACAACTGTAGTACTAAGGCCGATCGGGCGGTAACCCGGTAGACTCCGTTGTCCAGTTGCTGGAATCGCGGACGCTCATGACGGCCCGAGTGGTGACCGACCTCCCCGATTACGCGCCCGGCTCGACTGCCCAGATCACGGCATGGAACGATGAGGCCGAGGGCTCGAACTTCAATATCGGCGAGACGCTGAAGTTTCAGGTCACTCGGACCGATGGGATCGAGGATTTCCCCAGTGGCAACCTTCCCTGGTTCGCCACCGACGGCGGCACAGGCGACGCCGACGGCGTGGCCAACGGATCGATCGGGACGTCCTGGTTCGTTGAAAATCAATATGCTTATACTTCGTTGAAGTTGACGGCGACCGGGGTCGATTCGGGGGCCGAGGCGACGACGCATTTTACTGACGCGCCGACTAATGTAGACAACGTGGAAGGGTGGGAGACCCTAGTCGGTGTAGGTGCCTGGGGTGGCAATCTCCAGGGGAGCAATCCGCGGTTCAATGAATGCGACGTCATTCCCTTCCGCATCGTGATCAAAAATGCGACGGCGGGCGCGAAGAGCGTCGATCTAAAGTATGATTTCACGAACTCTCAAGGCGAGCACTTCATCGACTCGCTTGCCAGTTACAACGCAACGTTCGCCGGGGTGGACCCGACCGTCGGCACGAGCCCGTTCGGCGTGGCGAGCAACTGGGCGACCCCAACCGATGGTTCACTACCCAGCGCTGCCCAGGTCGCCGGTTCGATCACCACCTACGGGCTCACGGGCCTGACGTTCTCCGCGTACAGCTTCGCGTCCAATCAGAAGTCGATCACGCTGTCGTTCAACGTGCCGACAGCCGCCGCCGGGTCCGACGTGATCTTGCTCTACGGCGGCCACCTAGAGCGGTTTCTCTTTGACTGAGCCGGTTGTCCCTTGTTATCCCTTCCTGGATGGAGGGCACGGGGATGAAGGCTTATTCTGCCGACCTGCGCGAGCGGGTCCTCGCCGCCTGCGACCGGCGCGACGGCACCCGCGAGCAGATCGCCTCGCGGTTCTCCGTCAGCGTCACCTGGATTGGCAAGCTGGTGCGGCCGCGGCGCGACACCGGCTCGATCGCCCCCCGGCCGCACGGCGGCGGGCGGGCCCCGGCCTTCGACGGCGAGGCCGCGGGGCGACTCCGCGAGGCGGTCCGGGCCGACGACGACGCCACGCTCGCGCCGTTGGCCGAGGCCGCCGGCGTGGGCTGCTGCCCGTCGGCCGTGCACCGGGCGCGGAGGCGACTGGGCATCACGCGCCAAAAAAGTCGCGGCGGGCGGCCGAGCGGGATCGCCCCGAGTTGAAGGCGCACCGGCGGGCCTGGCGCGAGGAGTTCGCCGCGGTCGACCCGGGGCGGCTGGTCTTCCTCGACGAGAGCGGCGCCAGCACGGCGATGGACCGTACCCACGGCCGGGCCCCCAGCGGGGTCCGCGTTGACGGCCCGGTGCCGCACGGCCACTGGAAGGTCACGACGCTGACCGCCGCGGTTCGCCTCGACGGCGTGCCGGCGGCGGCCTGCCTGGCCTTCGACGGGGCGACCAACGCCGCCTGCTTCGAGGCCGACATCGGCCGGTGCCTGGCCCCGACGCTCCGTCCGGGCGACGTCGTGATCATCGACAACTTGCCGTGCCACAAGACGGCCGAGGTCGGCCGGCTGATCGCGGCGGCCGGGGCCGAGGTGCGGTACCTGCCGCCGTACAGTCCGGACCTCAGCCCGATCGAGTCGATGTTCTCCAAGCTGAAGCCGCACCTGAGGTCGGCCAAGGCGCGGACGGTCGAGGCGCGGATCGGTGCGATGGGCGACGGCCTGAGGGCCGTCGAGCCGGGCGACCTCCGCGGCTGGTTCGACCACTGCGGATACCGGAGCGGGGTAGAGGCGTCAACCGACACGCTCAAAGGAAAACCGGGCTAAGTCAACGGCTGCCTCCCGCTGTCCTCGCCGATCGGCCTGATGTCCTCGAGCTTGGGGATCGGCATGCTGGCCTTCCTCGCGATGCTCGCCTCTTGCCTGGCCGGAGGCGAGATCCGTCCGGGACGCAGGAGACGCTGACCAGGATCGACATCTCCCCGGCCCGGCAATTGCAGGGGCCAGGGGGCTTTCTTTTAGCGATCGGACCAAGGGCCCGCCTCCGAAGAAGTTCTTGGACAGGATACCCGCGGTCTGCCGCCGGTGTTGGCCGGTCATGGCCATGAGGTGATCGGTGGCTCGCTCCAGCGAGACACCCAGCTCGGGCGGCTGCTCGATGGCCAAGATCTGCCCCTTGAACTCGCGCCAGAGGCCCTCCATCGGGTTGAGTTCCGGGCACGCCGTCGGCAAGAACCGCAGCTCGATGGAGGACTCCCTGGCCAGAGCGCGCCACCGCTTGGCCGTTTGCGGCGAGCCCTGTTCCAGGAACAATGCGTCCGTCAGCCTCGCCAGGTCGGGCGGAGGTGCCGCAGATGACCCTGGAAGCTGTCCTGATTCCAGTGCTCGGCGCGGTCCAGGCAGAGCGTGCCGCGGCCCACGGCGATGGCGACGAAGTGGACGCGGCGGTCGCGGTTGCCGGTGATCGGCGCAACCTCCTGAGTGCCGACCTTGGCCCAACCGGCTCGCCGCGGCGGGCTTTCGGTGAGAATGGTGGTATCGAGCACCTCGGGCGATCGAGCCGCGGCTTGAGGATCTTCAAATTCCGGTCCAGAGCACTCATTGCGATCCACGGGGCCGGGATTTTTGCTTTCCCATTCCAGGCACTTAGGCGATGATTGATCTTGCACGCGACTCGCCTTCCCGCCCCATCGTCGCTTCCTGAGTCCCACCGTACAGCCACCTGCCCCGAACCGCCAAGCGATGAGATCGCTATGATTATTACGCTCAACGGTCCTCATAACGACTTCCGCGCGCCTGGCGTGTGGGGACGCCTAGTGAAGGGGCTTCCCGCGCGTCTGATCGTCGCGGTCTTCGGGCTTCTTACAAGTCCGGCGATTGCGAGTGAGTCTGCCCCGGATGGCGTCGCCTTCTTTGAAAAGAACATCCGCCCGTTGCTCGTTGAGCATTGTTATTCCTGCCACTCGGCGGAGGGCAAGCGGATCAAGGGGAACCTCAGGCTCGACAACAAGGCCGACTGGCTGAAGGGGGGCGACCTTGGACCAGCCGTCGTGCCGGGCAATCTGGAAGAAAGCCTGCTGATCACCGCGGTCCGCTACAAGGACGAATCCATCCAGATGCCCCCGAAGGGCAAGCTTGATGATCGCCAGATCGAGTTTCTGACCGAATGGGTCGTGATGGGGGCTCCTGCCCCGGCGATGGACCTGGCGGCCTCCACGAAGCCGGCAAGTGATGGCGAGCGTAATAAGGCAGCCTGGGGTTTCAAGCCTCCTAGCAATCCGACGCCCCCCCCGGTCTCATCCGCGATTTCGCCCGGGAATGGCCTCGATCAGTTCATCCTGGCCCAACTGGAAGCCCAGGGCTTGAAGCCGGCTCCGGCGGCCGACAAGCGGACCCTGATCCGACGTGCGACGTTCGACCTGACGGGCTTGCCTCCAACCTCGAAGGAAGTCGACGCGTTCCTGGCGGACGATGCTCCGGACGCCTTCGATCGGGTCGTGGGACGCCTGCTCGCCTCTCCACGATATGGGGAGCGCTGGGGACGGCATTGGCTCGATGTCGCACGCTATGCTGACTCGAACGGCCTGGACGAGAATGTGGCCCACGGCAATGCCTGGCGCTATCGCGATTACGTCGTCTCCGCGTTTAATCGCGATACGCCTTACGACCAGTTCCTCGTTGAGCAACTGGCCGGCGATCTGCTCCCGAAGGCCGACTCCGTCGAGGTTCAGCATGAGCGGCTGATCGCCACCGGCTTCCTCACGCTCGGGCCGAAGGTGCTGGCCGAGGTCGATAAGACGAAGATGGAGATGGACATCATCGATGAGCAGATCGACACCCTGGGTCGGGCGGTTCTCGGCCTGACGATTGGGTGCGCTCGATGTCACGACCACAAGTTTGATCCAATCACCGCGGCCGACTATTACGCACTCGCCGGAGTCTTCAAGAGCACGAAGACGATGGACAGTTTCACGACGGTCGCTCGCTGGCACGAGAACACGCTCGCCACCGAGCCCGAACTGGCTCGGAACGCCGCTCATGAGGCTGAGGTCGCTGCCGCGAAGGCCGAGATCGCCCGCCAGGTCACCGCCGCCGACGAGCATGTCCGCGCCACGAAGGCCGAAGGCGCGACCCTTCCCGAGAAGCTCGATACGCTCTATCCCGAGGAGACCAAAGCCCGGCTCACGAAGTTGCGTGCGGACCTGGCCACGCTGGAGAAGGCCGCGCCCGTGATGCCGTCGGCGATGGGTGTGACCGAGGGAACCGCCACCGACGTGGCCGTCCACATCAGGGGCAGCCACCTGACCCTGGGTAAGGTCATCCCCCGACGTGCGCCCGAGGTCTTCAGCGAGGCTAGCCCGCCGAGTTTCGGAGGCTCAAAGAGCGGACGGCTAGAGCTGGCGCGATGGCTGGTCGAGCCGGAGCATCCCTTGACCTCCCGGGTCATGGTCAACCGGATCTGGCGCTGGCATTTCGGCCGAGGCCTGGTGAGCACGACCGACAATTTCGGCACCAACGGCGCCCTGCCGACTCACCCCGAATTGCTGGATTGGCTCGCCCGCCGCTTCGTGGCCGAAGGCTGGTCGGTCAAGGCGATGCACCGGCTCATCATGCTCTCAAAGACCTACCAGATGAGCAGCGAGCCTGATGCTGACGCGCTTCAGAAGGACCCGGAAGACCGGCTTTACTGGCGCTGGGACGTCCGCCGACTGGAGGCCGAGGAGATCCGCGACGCCCTACTTGCAGTCAGCGGCTCGCTCGACGAGACGATGGGCGGCTCCCTGCTTCAGGTGGACAATCGCGCCTACTTCTTCGATCACACCTCGCGCGACAAGACCGGCTACGAGACCCGCCGCCGCTCGCTCTACCTGCCGATCGTCCGCAACCACCTGTACAACATGTTCCAACTGTTCGACACCACCGACGGCAACGTCATGAACGGCGATCGGGCCACGACGACCGTTGCCCCACAGGCCCTCTTCATGCTCAACAGCGATCTGGTCCTCCAGGCGGCACGGACACTGGCCGCGGACCTGATTACACGCCCCCAGACCGACGACGCAGGTCGGATCCGACAGCTCTATGAACAGACCCTCGGACGTTCTCCCGCGCCCGAGGAGTCGCGTCGGAACCTCGCGTTCCTCGAACGGTTCGAACGCCTACGCCACGACGGGCCGGGCGTTTCGAACGACGAGCGGCGCACGGAAGCCTGGCAAGCACTCTGTCAGGTGATTCTGGCTTCAAACGAGTTCGTGTACATTCGATAATGCTCACGGGAGATCTTGAGATGGACCAGGACTTGCAACCGCTCGTCTCCCGTCGGCAAATGCTCCAGCGGAGTGCCGCGGGCTTCGGCTCCCTGGCGATGGCCGCGATGCTCGCCGAGGCGAAAGCCGGGCCGGTGTCTACCGATCCTCTTATGTCCAGGACGCCCCACTTCCCCGCTCGCGCCAAGCGGGTCATCTTCCTGTTCATGAAGGGTGGCCCCTCGCACATCGACACGTTCGATTACAAGCCCTTGCTCCAGCGCGACGACGGCAAGCCGTTGCCGTTCGAGAAGCCCCGGGTCCAGTTCGCCCCGACCGGCATGCTCCTGGGCTCCCCCTGGAAATTCCGGCCCTATGGGGAGTGCGGGATCCAGGTCAGCGATCTCTTCCCGAACGTCGCCCAGTGCGTGGACGACCTCTGCATCATCAACTCCCTGCACGGTACCAACGCGGCCCACGGCGGGGCCTTGCTCAAGATGCACACCGGCAGTGACAACTTCGTCCGGCCGAGCATGGGATCGTGGATCACCTACGGACTGGGGACCGAGAACCAGAACCTGCCGGGCTTCCTCACGATCTGCCCGACCCTGGCCCACGGCGGCGTTTCGAACTGGAGTTCCGCCTTCCTGCCTGCCCCCTACCAGGGAACGCCCCTGGGCAACGCCGGAGTCCCCGCGAAGGAGGCCCGAGTCGGATTCATCCAGAGCCCCCGGTTCTCGACCGCCCAGCAGCGGTCCCAGCTCGACCTGCTCGCGGAGATCAACCGCGATCAGCTGGATCGGACCGGACCCGACCAGAAGCTGGAAGGCCGCCTGGAGTCGTTCGAACTGGCCTTCCGGATGCAGACCGAGATGCCCGAGATCCAGGACATTTCCGGCGAGTCGCCCGCGACCCTCAAGGCATACGGAATCGACGACCCGGTCACCGAGAACTTCGGCCGCCAGTGTCTGCTCGCCCGCCGCTTCGCCGAACGCGGAGTCCGGTTCGTGCAGGCCACCCACAGCAACGCCGCCGTGCAGTGGGACCAGCACGGTGACCTCAAGAACGGCCACGAGCAGAACGCCCGTGAGGTCGACCGCCCGATTGCAGCCCTGATCCGCGACCTCAAGGCGAGGGGCCTACTCGACGATACGCTGGTGCTTTGGGGCGGCGAATTCGGCAGGACCCCGACCGCTCAGGGCAAGGACGGCCGCGACCACAACCCTGAAGGTTTCACCATGTGGATGGCCGGAGGTGGAGTGAAGGGGGGTATGCAGTATGGCGCCACCGACGACTATGGTTACTACGCCGTCCGGGATAAAGTCCATATTCACGACCTGCACGCCACGATCCTCCACCTGATCGGGCTCAATCACGAGAAGCTCACTTACCGCTATGCGGGCCGCGACTTCCGCCTGACCGACGTCGCGGGCCGAGTCGTCCACGACATTCTCGCCTGACCTTTCAGACAACGCCCCCATGGCACGAGCCCCGAGGCGCCATGCACCGGACCCATCCATCCCAATAGAGTGGGGGCGAATCGCTCAATCCGAGATCAGCGTTCCGCCTGGCATGATACGCTTCCCAGGAATGAACTTCCTGGCTCGACGTACTCGCATCGGCAGATGCTCCTGACCTTGGCCTGGTCCAGTCAGACGACCCTCCACCCGGCCATCGCCGCCTCCTCCACGGCAACGACGTCCTCGTAGAGCCGGTTCGACCAGTGGTGCTGCCGCAGGTCCAGCCAGAGACGCTCCACCAGGTTCAGCTCCGGCGAGTAGGGCGGCAGGCCGAGGATCGTCAGGTTCGCCGGCATCCGCAGGGCCTTGGCCACGTGGTAGCCGGCCCCGTCCCAGACCAGCACCGCGTGGACGCCGGCCGGGATCGTCGCCGACAGGCCGTCGACCATCACCTGGACTACCGATGCGTTGAGCCGACGGCTGATCAGCCCATCGGCCCGGCAGACGACCGTCAGGACATAGAGGTTGCCGTAGGCCTCTGCTTCGGCGCGGTGGGTCGGCTGCCGAGGTCGGCCCACACCGTCGTCAGCATTCCCTTCTGGCCGAAGCGGGCCTCGGCCTCGAACCAGACCTCGACTCGCCGGCCGGGATGTGACTCGGCGACGGCAGTGACCCGCTCGAGGAGACTTTTTTGAAGGCGGCCTGGGCCTCGGCGTCGCCGCCCGGGTGCTGCGGCCTGGGACGCAGGGGCTCGAAGCCGAGGCGATGCAGCAGGTCGTAGACGTCTTGCAGCGAACGGACCACGCCGAACTCGTCGTGGAGAATGCGGCGGAAGTCCTCTCCGCGGAGGGTGCAGACGCCGTCGGCCTCGGTCGGCCCGGCAAGGAGTCGGGCCTTGAGCCGCTGTGGCTCGTCGTCGGTGAGCGGCCCCTTGCGGCCGCGTCCGGGTCGGTCGTCCAGGGCGTCGGGCCCGTCGGCGTTGTAGCGGGCGACCCAAGCATACACCTGACGCTCGGAGAAGAGCACTCGGGGTGATTAAGGATATTCTAGGGCAGCGTCCCTTGATGAGTTCCGGTCTGTATAGCCTGTTGAAGAGGATCTCCAGAAGATGCTCGTCAAGGTGATTAAATCGGAACTCGTACTCGGACAGGTCTACCGGGAAGTTCTCCCGATCAACTCCGCGGCAGGGCCGGTGCATGCCCTTCGCATCGCTCCAGAATCCCTCGATCTCGTTGATGTGCGCCGGCCCCTCGGCGTAGGCCTCGGAGTAGTCGATCGGGACGTGCTTGCCGAATCGGCTCAGGTCGTTGTCGCTCATGAGCTCGTCGGTGTAGAACACCGAGCCTTTGACCGTCGAGGCCTCGATCTTGGCCATCAAGGTCTCCTTCTTGCGGTCGGGCACGATGACGGTGTAGACCCGCCCGGCCCGCTCCAGGACGCCGAGGACGGCCACTTTCCTGGCCGCACCACGGCCCCGCTTGCCCTTGCGCCTGCCGCCGAAGTTTGACTCGTCCAACTCCAGTTCGCCGAGGAGGGGCCTGTTCTCCTCGGCGGTCATCTTGCCCAGGGCGAGGCGAAAGTGCATGTAGGCCCGATAGGCAGTCCGATCGTCGCAGCGGGCGGAGCAGGAGGCGTGATGGGCTGTGGCGTTGAGGCAGAAGGCCTTGAGCAGCTCCCACCGGGTCCGCTTGCGATCGTAGCTCCACTTGCGGCGGCTGCGTGGGCACTGACGCTGCCGGGCGTTGCTGGCCCCGGTCGCGGCATGGCAGGCCCAGCACAGCAGGCCAACGAGGTGGCGATCAGTGGTTCAGGTCCATGAGAGCAGCCTATCGGCTGCCCTAGAAAATTCCGAATCACCGCACCAGGGGCACGACCTGGGCGGCGGTCTGGCCGAGCAACGCCAGGTGGAGGGCCATCAGTCGTCGGGCGACACGAGCGTGTAGCTCGGCGCGGATGCGGTCGGCCAACTGGTCCGCAGTCTGGTGGGCTTCGACGTGCATGGCGACCTCCCGGTGGTAGGACGCCAGGAAAGCCGACCGGACAGGTTGGCCTGCGGATGAATCCCGAGAACCGGAGGATATCGGCCAAGCCAGCATCCCGAATCGGCATCGATCGCGATTTCAGCCTGCCTCGCTTGCGGTGCCGGGCCAAGATCGCCGAATACGGGGGGACTAAGGGCTGATTCTCGTGGAGCCTGCCCCTTGCGAACGATTTTTATGACATTGGGGACGGCCACAATCGACTCATTCTCCAGCCCGAGACCGCCCGAGGGCCTGTTGGAGGTTCTCGGGCCGAGACGAACTCGGTCAGAGTCGATGCCGTCTTCACCTCTAAACGACACTGTTGGCTGGGAATGGTCGGAGACCGCTGTGGGCCAATTCCCTGCGTCTTTCCGACCGCACCCCAAACTGACGTGCGAAGCTTGAAACGCGGGCCCCGACGCAATAATTCTCCATCTCCAAATCATCAAGGCTCGTTGATTTGGACTTGCCACACTATTCATCACGCCCAGCGAGCGACGTGATCGCATGAATAATCGTGAAATTTATTCTTGCGGTCGCCAGAGCCGCCCTCGTAAGATCACTCGAACAAATACACGAGAGCGTGAATGGCGGCATTTTCTCGATGAATCGAGAGCTTTCTAGAAGCCGAATTTTAACCTGCGGATCTCGATCAGGAGGCAGGCGAGGTGGAAGAATACCCGGTACATCCGCGGCGTCCGCTCGTACCGGACCACCAGACGACGGTCGTTTTTCAGTCATGCGAAGGGCTGATCCACCTCGCAAAGCCTCCTCAGTCGACTCAGCATCCAGACGTCCTGCGTCCTCGGCAACTTGCGATACCCGCAATGCGGCAAGATCGTCTCGATCCCACGACCGACCGGCCGCATCCGCAACGGGCAGACGTCGTAGCCCCTGTCCAAGTTCAGCTGCTCGGGGCGGGGCGGGGTGCCGGCGTCCTCGGCCTCGATCACGTCGATGTTTTCGATCGAGGAGCTGTTGTACTCGGGCCTCACCCTACGAGCAATTTGCCGCCAGACAGTTGTGATATGGCTTCTAAGCCGGCAGACGAGTTTTTTCGGAACTTTTCGAGTCCAAGATCACTGCGGACTGACTTGAGTGAGACCCCTGTCTCATGTCGAGGAGCCCCCGACCAAAAGCAGGAAAGAATCCAGTCCGGCTGGTTTGTGGCCGCGTTTCGCAGGCAGTCTCCGGCGAGTACTCACCGTCCGAATCCCGTAAAGATAAGGCACAATGCCGGGCTATGACAGCCCTGGCCTGGCCCTCTATCTCGATCGGCACCGATATCTTCGATGCTCTCGATCCCCCAGGGATTCGAAGCATGGACGGCCCCCTACCCGTCCGCGAAGAGTAGGCCTTCCATAGGCTTGAAGGCACGAGTTTCTCCCCTCCAAGCCCACCCCTCCGGGATTTCCCCGATGGCTGGGTTCGTGATGACCCGCGCCTCTGCGCGATGATCCGATTGAACGCTGCACCTCGCTGGGAGCCATCGACAAACATGTCGCGATCCATCGGATTGGGCAAGGGCCTCAACCAGAAGTCGTCATCGGGCCGGAAGGGGAAGGCACCCCGGCGAGCTCCCCGGGTCTCGCACCCCGGCGTCGAGCGCCTTGAGCAGCTGATGATGCTCTCGCTCACCCAGGAGCTCGAGCCGAACGACCTCCCCATCCAGGCGACTCCACTCGTGGCGACCGAGCCCATTCCCGGGTCCGGCTTCTTCTCGGCGGCTGGCCGGGGGGCGATCACCCCCTACAGCGACCAGGATTACTGGAGCATCAGCGCGAAGGCGGGGGACCGGCTCACCGTGGCGGCCGAGGGGGGCCTTTACGGGCAATCGGTCATTCTCGAGCTCCTGGATCCAAACCTGACGTCGCTGGGGCAGGTCTACGACTACTACGGCGGCATCCCTACGCTCGCCAACGTTGTTGCGGCCGCGGATGGAACGTACCTGGTCCGGGCGAGGACGTATGGCGACAGTCTCGATCAGTACTCGCTCCGCGTCGATGTCGGCCGGGGCGTCCTCTCCGAGGTCGAGTCCAATGACTATGTCTACGGGCCTTCCCGGATCGAGCTGACGAAGGCGGGGGCTGGCCGAGCCTCGGGTCGGGCCTCGGGGGCGATCCTCCGCGATGGGGATGTCGATCACTTTGACCTTGGCCGGTTCGGCGTCGGAGACAAGATCGACCTCGTGGCCACGCCGATCCCGGGGAGTTCGCTCGCTACTCGCGTCGAGTTGATCCGCACCTCGACCGGCCAGGTCGTAGCCTCGACCGTCGGGGCATCGCACGCGGTCTTCACGGTCGCCGCTGCGGATCAATACCTCGCCCGCGTCTCAGCCACCACCGAAGCGGGGCCGGCAGAGGCCGGGATCTTTGCCCAGTATCTCCTCTCGGTCGAGGTCGCTGATGTTACGGCCCCGGCGTTGCTCGGATCCTCGCTGCCGGGCGAGGGGGCGAGCGTCGTGGAGGCGGTCGACTCGTTCAAGTTGACCTATAGCGAGGAGTTGCTGATCTCCTCCGCAACCCCGGCCAACCTCGCCCTCACCTGGGCCGGCGCCGACGGCTCGTTCGGCACGGGCGATGACCGTGCGATCGCCCTCGTCCCGACGATGGCCGCGGGGAATCAGGTGATCGCGACGATCGTGGGGGGCCCACTTCAGCCGGGCTCCTACCGACTCCTGACGTCGGGGCTGACCGATCGCGCGGGCCTTGAGGCGCCCGCGTTCGAACGGCGGTTCTCCGTGAAGGCACCCGAGGGGGGGAAGATCGAGGGGGAGGGGAACGACACGGCGGCAGGGGCCACGCCGCTGGTGCCCACCGAGTCGCCCACCGGGTCCGGCTTCTTCTCGATGTATGGCATCGGCTCGCTGGGCGTTGGCGGCGACGTCGATTTCTGGAGGTTCGAGGCCAAGGCCGGCGACTGGATCGGCGTGGCGGGCGAAGGGGGCACTTACTCCAACTCGCTCGTGTTCGAGCTGCGCGACTCGGCCGGCACCCTCCTGGTCCAGGCCGACGATTACTATGGATTCCCCGCCTCGCGTCCCCGATCCGCCTTCCAGGCGACGATCGACGGGACATACTACCTCCGGGCCCGGACCTACTACAACACCCCGGGTATCATCACGTCGGCCCCGTACGCCCTCCGCGTCGATCTGTCGCGAGGTTTCTCCGCCGAGCAGGAGTCGAATGATTCCTCGCTGCAGGCCAGTCCGATCCGACTCACCCCGGCCGGCAATCAACGCGCGACGGGGAGCGTCTCGGGCTCGATCGTGACCTCCTCGGACGTCGACTTCTACCGCCTGGGCCAGCTCCGTACGGGCGATGCGATCGACCTGTCGCTTGCGTTCCCGTCGTTCAGCACGCTCGACGCGATGATCCGGCTGATCGGGCCCGACGGGGCCGTCGTGGCCCAGGCCGTCGGCTCGAATCACGCGACTTTCACCGCGACGGCCGACGGGTCCTATCAGGTTCGGGTGGCCGCCAACACGACCTCGACAGCCGGGCTACGGTCGACTTATCTCCTCCGGGTTGCGATCGCCGATGGCTCGGCCCCGGCGATCGCGGGCACCTCGCTCCCGGCCGACGGCGCCGGCTCGGCCTTGACGTTCGACGGCATCGACGATCAGGTCCTCGTGGCGGATCCCCCCGTACGTTCGCTCGACCCGGGCGAGCAGGCCACGATCGAAGCCTGGGTGAAGTTCTCGGCCCTGCCGGACGGGACGATCGCGGCGCTCGTCGGCAAGGACGAGGGGCCGGATGCCGCCAAGGATAGCTGGGTCTTCGGTTTCGCGCGGGCATCCGGGACGTCCGCGGGATCGACCGTGTTCCGGATCCGGACCGAGATTGGCGACGATGTGACGCTCTCCTCGTCATCCTGGACGCCCTCGCTCGACTCCTGGTACCACCTGGCGTTGGTGAAGTCGGGCGAGACCTACCGCTTCTACAGGGATGGCCAGGAGAATGGGACGGCCACCTCGACTGTGGCCGTGCCGCGGGTCGAGGGGCCGCTCCGCATCGGCCGGGCCGAAGGGGCCTCGCCCTGGGCTGGCCAGGTCGATGCTCTCCGAATCTGGTCGAGGGCCCGGACGGCCGCGGAGGTCCGCGACCGGAGGACACTTCCGGTTTCCGGGGCGGAGGCTGGCCTCGTCGGGGCCTGGAATTTCGACGCGGGCACGGGCAATGTCGTGGCCGACGCGACCCCCAACCACTTCGACGGCACGATTAACCTGGGGGCCGAGGCGGCCGGCCGGTCCCCCTGGACGGTGAGCACTGCGCCCCTGGCCGGGCCGGGCGTGGTGGCGTCGGCGGTCGACCGGATCACCCTGACCTACAATGAGGAATTGCTCGCCTCTTTGCTGGGGGGGGCGCAGTTTGTGTTGACCTCCGCGGGAGCCGACGGCCTGCTCGGCACCGGCGATGACGCGTCGATCCCGATCGCGGCGTCCCTGGACGGCGCCTCGGCCTCGCTGGCGATCGCGACCTCGCCGCTCCAGCCGGGTCTCTATCGCCTGCGGGCATCGGGCCTGACCGACCGCGCGGGTCGCGTCGCGCAGCCCTATGAGGGGCGATTCTCCGTCGCGGCGCCCCCCGGCGGGACAATCGAGAGGCTCGGGAACGACACGCCGGCAGGCGCATCGCCGCTGGTGGCGGTCGAGCTCGCGCCTGGGTCCGGGATCTCGTCGGCCCTCGGCGTCGGCTCGATCGCGAACGCCGCCGACCTCGACCACTGGAGCTTCGATGCCGAGGCTGGGGATCGGGTCACGATCCGGCTCGAAGGAGATGGGTCGTCGGGCTACTTCACGATCGCGCTTCTCAGTATCAGCGGGAGCGTCCTGACGAGCACGAGCGGGTCGGCGGCCGAGGTCGCGAACTTCAAGATCCCAACTCCGGGTACCTTCCTCGTGCGCGTCTCTGGAGGGCAGGGTCGTTACCGTCTCCGCCTCGATCTCGCCCGGCCGGTCCGGGGCGCTCAGCTTGAGCAGGAATCGAACGATTCGCAAGCCTCGGCGACGCCGATCACGAACTTCGAGGCGTACCGGGGGGGGTTGCAGGCCCGCGTCGCCGGGGCCTTCCCGACGGGGATTTCCTCGGTCGACATGTTCAAGTTGGATGTGCCCGCCGTGGGCGGGGCCGTGAGCTTGAACCTCGTCCTTCCGCCCTGGAGCTCACTCTCCCCAGGCGACGTGAGGCTCTCGATCCTGGAGGTCGGCGGCACCACGCCAATCGCCTCCGGGACCTCGGGCGCCCTCAGCTTCGTCGCCACCAATGCGACCTACTACGTCAAGGTCGAGGGCCTGGCCCGGCTGGGGATGCAGGCGCAGTACCTCCTCAACGTGCTCCTGGCCGATGGGACCGCTCCGACGCTGGTCTCGACCACGCTCCCCCCCGACGGGACAGGGGTTCCGTCGTTCCGGCAGTTCACGCTCACGTTCTCCGAGTTGATGGCCCCCTCGACGCTGAACGACGGGTCGCTGGTCGAACTCCGCGCGGCCGGGTCCGACGACCAGTTCGACACGGCCGACGATATCCTCTATACGCTTATCCCCTCCGAGACGACCGCCCCGTCTGCTTCGGTGACGTATACCGTGGGGAACCTTCCCGTCCTTCCGGGCAAGCTTCGGCTGAAGGTCAGCTCGGGCCTGACCGACCGCGCGGGCAACCCGGTGGCGAGCTCGGTCCTCACTCGCGAGTTCCGTGTCCTGAGCCCCGCGGAGTCCGGCTTCCAGCGGGAAGTCGAGCCGAACAACACGGCTTCAAATGCCACTCCCCTGACCCTGACTACCGGACCCGCCGACCTCCGATGGGGTGCCGGGCAAGGGTTTCTCACAGCGGGGGATGTTGACGTCTGGAAGTTCACGGGGAAGGCTGGGGAGCGTCTGGCCATCGCCGCCGAGGCCCCCGACTCCGCCACCGTCGGCTTCTACACGACCTACGTGGACTTCTACGTCTACGACGGCAACGGCTCGTACCTGGCGCAGTTCTCCGCCTCGCCGTCCGGGTCCCTCTACTCGCCGCTGGCGCTGCCCGCCGACGGCGAGTACACGATCCGCGCGCAGCCGGGCTACTACGGCTACTCCGGTGAGTACCGGTTCCGCGCCTCGCTGGTGGCCGCCCCGCTGCAGGCCGAGGGGGACGCCCAGCTCGTCGCCGACGTCGCCGCCAAGCGCCTGAGCATGACCGTCGCCGGCGCGATCACCGAGGAGTACGAGGAGGACCAATTCGAGGTCGGGCTCCTCAACGCCGGGCAGGCGATCACTCTGACACTCTCCCGTCCCTCGGCGAGCCCGCTGGTGGCCTCCCTGGCCATCGTCCGCGAGGACGACGGCCAGGAGGTCGCCGCCGCCGGGCCGGGAGAGGGCTCGCTCGCCTTCACCGTGCCCGCCGGGGAGGACGGCCGATACATCCTGGTCGTCCGCGCCGGGGACGGGACCTGGGGCCTGCTCTCGCAGTATCTCCTGTCGATCTCCATCACCGACCGGGTGGCGCCGGTCGTCTCCGCCCCGGGTCTGCCCGCCCCGGGGCAGGCGACGTCCCGTCTTGTGGGTTCCGTCGGTCTGAGCTTCTCCGAGGAGATGGACCCGGCCGCGGTCAACGACCCGTCCAACGTCGAGCTCCGCTCCGCCGGCCCCGACGGGTCGTTCGGCACCGGCGATGACGTGGTCATCGCGCTGTCGGCCTCGCCCCCCTACACGGGCGGGACCTCCGCCAGCTTCGCGCCGGCCAGGCCGCTGGCGCCGGGGTCGTACCGGCTGACGGCGAAGGCGGGGCTGAGGGACCGGGTCGGCAACCCGCTGGCCGCCCCGCTCGTCCGCGAGTTCCGCGTGGAGGCGCTGGCCGGCTTCACCGCCGAGGCCGAGCCCAACGAGTCGACCGCGACCGCCACGGCGCTCCCCTTCGCCTCGTTGTCCACCGGGCTCCGGCAGGGGCTGGGGCGTGGCCATCTGTCGGCGGGGGATGTTGACGTCTGGAAGTTCACGGGGAAGGCTGGGGAGCGTCTGGCCATCGCCGCCGAGGCCCCCGACTCCGCCGCCGTCAGCTTCTACACGACCTACGTGGACTTCTACGTCTACGACGGCAACGGCTCGTACCTGGCGCAGTTCTCCGCCTCGCCGTCCGGGTCCCTCTACTCGCCGCTGGCGCTGCCCGCCGACGGCGAGTACACGATCCGCGCGCAGCCGGGCTACTACGGCTACTCCGGTGAGTACCGGTTCCGCGCCTCGCTGGTGGCCGCCCCGCTGCAGGCCGAGGGGGACGCCCAGCTCGTCGCCGACGTCGCCGCCAAGCGCCTGAGCATGACCGTCGCCGGCGCGATCACCGAGGAGTACGAGGAGGACCAATTCGAGGTCGGGCTCCTCAACGCCGGGCAGGCGATCACTCTGACACTCTCCCGTCCCTCGGCGAGCCCGCTGGTGGCCTCCCTGGCCATCGTCCGCGAGGACGACGGCCAGGAGGTCGCCGCCGCCGGGCCGGGAGAGGGCTCGCTCGCCTTCACCGTGCCCGCCGGGGAGGACGGCCGATACATCCTGGTCGTCCGCGCCGGGGACGGGACCTGGGGCCTGCTCTCGCAGTATCTCCTGTCGATCTCCATCACCGACCGGGTGGCGCCGGTCGTCTCCGCCCCGGGTCTGCCCGCCCCGGGGCAGGCGACGTCCCGTCTTGTGGGTTCCGTCGGTCTGAGCTTCTCCGAGGAGATGGACCCGGCCGCGGTCAACGACCCGTCCAACGTCGAGCTCCGCTCCGCCGGCCCCGACGGGTCGTTCGGCACCGGCGATGACGTGGTCATCGCGCTGTCGGCCTCGCCCCCCTACACGGGCGGGACCTCCGCCAGCTTCGCGCCGGCCAGGCCGCTGGCGCCGGGGTCGTACCGGCTGACGGCGAAGGCGGGGCTGAGGGACCGGGTCGGCAACCCGCTGGCCGCCCCGCTCGTCCGCGAGTTCCGCGTGGAGGCGCTGGCCGGCTTCACCGCCGAGGCCGAGCCCAACGAGTCGACCGCGACCGCCACGGCGCTCCCCTTCGCCTCGTTGTCCACCGGGCTCCGGCAGGGGCTGGGGCGTGGCCATCTGTCGGCGGGGGATGTTGACGTCTGGAAGTTCACGGGGAAGGCTGGGGAGCGTCTGGCCGTCTCCGCCGAGGCCCCCGACTCCGCCGCCGTCAGCTTCTACACGACCTACGTGGACTTCTACGTCTACGACGGCAACGGCTCCTACCTCAGGCAGTTCTCCGCCTCACGGTCCGGATCCCTCTCTTCGCCTCTGGTGCTGCCCGCCGACGGCGAGTACACGATCCGCGCGCAGCCGGGCTACTACGGCTACTCCGGTGAGTACCGGTTCCGCGCCTCGCTGGTGGCCGCCCCGCTGCAGGCCGAGGGGGACGTCAAGCTCGTCGCCGATTCCTCGACCCGGACGCTCAACGCAACCATTGTAGGTTCTTTTAATAATGAATATGAATCAGACACGATTTCACTGGGAATTCTGAACGCCGGCCAGGTGATCACGCTGACCCTGGCGAAGCCCGCCGGTAGCGGGCTGTCGGCCCTCCTCACCATTCTCCAAATCGAGGGCTTCAGTCAGACCCAGGTCGCCTCCTCCGCGTCGGGCGTCACCACGTTGACGTACACAGTGCCGGCCAGCGCCACCCCCCGATCGTACTCGGCCTCTCTCCAGAGGTCGGGGGGTACCTTCGGCCTGCTTTCGCAGTATCTCCTGTCGATCTCCGTCACCGACCGGGTGGCGCCAACGGTGAGCCTGAGCAACCTCCCGGAGCCCGGGGGTACGACGTCCCGTCTTGTGGGTTCCGTCGGTCTGAGCTTCTCCGAGGAGATGGACCCGGCCGCGGTCAACGACCCGTCCAACGTCGAGCTCCGCTCCGCCGGCCCCGACGGGTCGTTCGGCACCGGCGATGACGTGGTCATCGCGCTGTCGGCCTCGCCCCCCTACACGGGCGGGACCTCCGCCAGCTTCGCGCCGGCCAGGCCGCTGGCGCCGGGGTCGTACCGGCTGACGGCGAAGGCGGGGCTGAGGGACCGGGTCGGCAACCCGCTGGCCGCCCCGCTCGTCCGCGAGTTCCGCGTGGAGGCGCTGGCCGGCTTCACCGCCGAGGCTGAGCCCAACGAATCGGCCGGGACCGCCACGGTGCTCCCCCTGACGACGACCTTCACAGGGCTGAGTTCAGGGGCTGGTCGCGGCTACATCATCGCGGGGGACCTCGACACCTGGAAGTTCGTCGGTAAGGCGGGGGACCAGGCGACGATCGTCGCCGAGGCGATCGACTCCGTCACGCAGAGTTTCTCGACGACCTCCGTCAACCTCTCGCTTCTCGGACCGGATGGACGGCTCATCGCCTCCTTCTCGGCG
The DNA here is from genome assembly GCA_038400315.1 of Isosphaeraceae bacterium EP7. Lineage (NCBI taxonomy): Bacteria > Pseudomonadati > Planctomycetota > Planctomycetia > Isosphaerales > Isosphaeraceae > Kueselia > Kueselia aquadivae. Next base: position 2,601,833 of record CP151667.1, on the reverse strand, counting down.
TACAAGAACCCGTCCCAGCTCGCCCCGGTGTCGTTGCCCAGCGACGGGACCTACACGATCCAACTGAGTCAGGGCTACTACGGCTATCAGGGCGAGTACCGGTTCCGAGCCTCGCTGGCGTCGGCGCCCTTGACGTTGGCGGTCGACCCGGGCGACTCGCTCACCCAGTCGACCGCGTTGCCCCTCCAGACCAGCGGCAACACGAGGCTGGCGAGCACGGCGGGTGTGATTCTGCTCCCCGGTGACATCGACACCTACGCGCTCGGCCGGATCGAGGCGGGCCAGACGGTCTCCCTCGCCGTACGGACCCCGGCGGGGAGCGGGCTGGTTCCCGCCGTCAGCCTCTATGACGCCGCAAGCGGCTACCTCGTCGAGGAGTTGGGGGGGCTTTCTGGGGACGCCCTCGCCCGGGTGCGGATCACCCGCTCGGGGACATACTTCGCGGTGGTCTGGGGCCGGGACGGCACCGGGGGCCTGACTGCCCTGTATGTCCTCGACGTGGTCGTCAGCCCCTCCGGCGCGGCAACGGTGCCGAACCTGGTCGTATCCTCCGTCGAACTGCCGACGACGGCCGCCCCGAAGAGCGGGGAGGCCGTGACCTTCACGTATACCGTGACCAACTCCGGGAACCTGGCGACCGCCGGGGGGTGGTCGGACCGGGTCGTCCTCTCGAAGAACGCGATCTACGGCGACGCGGACGACATCCCGCTCGGCCAGTTCGCCCGATCCGGGTCGCTCGCCGTCGGCGCGAGCCGGACGGAGAGCTCATCGCTCACCCTGCCCGACGGTATCGAGGGCGACTACTATCTCCTCGTCGCGGCCGACGCGTTCAACGAGGTGAACGAGTTCTTCAACGAGGGGGACAACACGAGGGCTTCGGCGCGGACTTTCCACATCACCCGCTCGCCGTACGCCGACCTCGTTGTCGAGGGGGTCTCGGGCTCGTCTGCCGATAGCTCGGGCCGACTGACCCTCTCCTGGCGGACGTTCAACCGGGGATCGAGCGTCGCCTCGGAGGGCTGGCGCGAGCGGATCATTGTCCGTCGTGCCGACAACAATGGCCTCGTCTCCAGCACGACCCGGAATGTCGAGGGGGGGCTGGCCGTTGGGGCCTCGAGGGCCGGCTCGCTTGAGCTGTCGCTGCAGCTTGGGGTCCGCTACACCGTCGAGATTACGACCGACCTGGATGACCGGCTTTACGAGTTCAACGCCCAGGGCCACGAGGCCGCTGAGGGGAACAACCTGGTCCAGGCCGAGATCGTCCCGAGCCAGGCAGCGCGGCCCGACCTCGCCGTCGAGACGTTCACTGCCTCCGCCTCCAGCGTGATCGGCGACCCGGCGGAAGTGACCCTCACCTGGACCGTCAAGAACGGCGGCGGGGCCGCCCCGGGCGTCTCACGGTGGCTCGATCGGATCGTACTTGTTCGCGACGGGTCCACACCCGGTCCCGAGGTGGCGATCATCGAGGTCGAGCGCTCCGGGGCCCTCGGCGCCGGGCAGTCCTACACCGTCTCGCGCACGGTGACTCTCCCCGGCGGGCTCGACGGGACCTACCGGCTCATTCTCCGAGTCGATGCCTCGGGGACGCTCGACGAGGGGACAGGCGAGGGGAACAACCTCTCCGATGGCGTGATTCTCGGCGTCACTCCCCGGTCGCTCGCCGACCTCGTCGTCAACTCGGTCTCCCCACCGGGGACGGCCGCCAGCGGGCGGGCCGTCAGCGTATCCTGGGTCGTGGGAAATCGCGGGACCGCCTCCGCCCGCGCCTCGTCCTGGGTTGACCGGATCGTGCTCTCGGCCGATGCGGTGCTCGACCCGTCCGACGTCGAGCTGGGCCGAGTCGCCCGCACGTCGGCCCTGGCCGCGGGAGGGTCCTACACCGGCTCGGGGAGCTTCGTCCTCCCCGAGGGGATTTCGGGTTCGTACCACATCTTCGTGATCGCCGATGCCGAGGATGCGATCGACGAGGGGAACTCCGAGGGAAACAACGCGGGGCGCACCGTGTCCCCGATCGCCGTGACGCTGACCCCGCCCCCCGACCTGAAGATCGAGTCGATCTCCGTACCGGCGTCGGCCCAGCCGGACGAGACGATCCGGGTGCGCTGGACCGGCACGAACGCGGGCCCTGGCGCGGCGGCTGGCCCTTGGGTCGACCGGCTCTACCTCTCGACCGACGGCCGGGTCGAGGGGGCGACCCTGCTCGCCGCCGTCGCCCGCTCGGGCTCGCTCGCCTCGGCCGCCCAGTACCAGGCGTTCGCCGATGTGGTCATTCCCCGGGTGACGGCCGGCGGATACCGGCTCCTCGTCGTCGCCGACGCCGACGGCCAGGTCTACGAGCACTCCGGCGAGTCGAATAATTCCCTTCACGTCCCGCTGGCGATTCGGAACGCCGACCTGAAGCCGACGACGATCACGGGGCCGGCGATCGCCGTCGCCGGCGATGAGATTGTCGTCCACTGGGCGGTCTCCTCTCAGGGAGGGGCCCCTGCCCTCGGGACCTGGGTGGACCGCGTCTATCTGTCGAGCGATGCGACCGTCGACGACGGGGACATGCTGCTTGTCGAGGTCGACCACACCGGCCCGCAGGTGGCCGGCTCCTCGTACGAGGTCACGCGGACTGTCACCCTTCCGCGCACGCTAGTCGGAGGCACCTATCGGTTCCTCGTCGTCGCCGACGCGGGCGACCAGATTTACGAGCCGGGGGCCGAGTCGAACGTCGCGGCATCCTCGCAGACCCGGATCGCCGCCTCCCCGTTCGCCGACCTCGTCACCTCGGCGGTGACCGCCCCACCGCTGACGATCGGCGACCCGGTGCGCGTCACGGTCGGATGGACTGTCACCAACCAGGGGACCGGGCCCAGCGGCGCGGTGCCCTGGGTCGACGTGGTCATCGCCTCGAAGGACACCGTCGTCGGCAACGGCGATGACATCGTTCTCGGCCGCTTCGAGCGTCCGTCGGCCCTCAGCGTGGGCGAGAGCTATGCAGCGTCGGAGACGTTCCGCCTTCCGCCCGGCTTCCAGGGCCGGTACACCCTCTTCGTCAAGGCCGACGCGAACAACGCGGTCGACGAGTTCGACTACGAAGGGAACAACGCTGGCCGAGCCCCCGGCTTCTTCGACGTCGTGCCGTCTCCCTACGCCGACTTGATTGTCGGCCAGGTCGAGCCCTCGGCCTCCGGGCAGAGCGGCAAGTCGCTGACGATTCGATGGACCGTCGCCAATCAGGGGATCGGGCTCACGAGCACGCCATCCTGGCGAGACTCGGTCTACCTGACGACCGACCCGACGGGACAGACCGGCCTGATCTCGCTTGGCAGCTTCGACCACAGCGGCCACCTGGCCGTCGGCGCGAGCTACGAGCGCACCGCCACCGCGGTCCTCCCCCACGGGATCAGCGGGACGTACTACGTCGTGGTGGCGACAGGCGGGCCTTATGAGTTCGAGTACACCCAGAATAATACCCGGGTCGGTGGTCCGATCGAGGTGACCCTGACGCCTCCCCCCGACCTGACGGTCACCGACATCATCGCCCCCGCGGACGTCGTCTCGGGCTCGAAGATCGACGTGACCTGGACGGTCCGCAACGCCGGGCCGGGCGACGCGATCGGCACCTGGACCGACACGCTCTCCCTGCGTCGCGTGGACGGGACGGGTGCGATCCCGCTCGGTTCCTTCAGCTTTGGAGGGGGGCTCCAGGCCGGGCGCACCTACTCTCGCTCGGAGCAGTTCACGCTCCCTGAGAACATCCAGGGGCTCTATCGCCTCGAGGTGACGACCAACTCCGGACTCTCCCTCTACGAGCACGGGGCCTCGGGCAACAACACGACGGCCGACGACGCCACGACGCTCGTCCGGCTGGCCCCCCACCCCGACCTTCAGGTCAGCTCGGTGACCGCGCCGGGCCGGGTTCAGGCCGGCGGCACGGTCTCGCTCGAATTCGTCGTCATCAATCAGGGGACCGTCCCGACCACCGCCCCGCGCTGGTCCGACTCGGTCTACTTCTCACTCGATGGCGTCATCTCGGGCGACGACATCTTGATCGGGACCATGGAGAACGGCTCGGCGCTCCTGCCGAGCGAGACCTACCGCACGAAGACGCCGGGGCTGGTCGTCCCGAAGCGGTATCGAGGCCCGGCCTTCCTGATCGTGAGGGCCGACTCCGGGGCCGCAGTCAACGAGTTCCCTAACGAGGACAACAACGTCTTCGTGCAGGAGATCTACGTCGACCCCCTCCCCCCCTCAGACCTTGTGATCAGCGACGTCGTCGTGCCTTCGCAGGCGTTCGACGGCAGCGAGATCGAGGTCCGATTCAGGGTCACCAACCGGGGCGCCAACCCGACGTACGAGGCGAACTGGACCGACACGATCTGGCTCGCGGTGAATAAGGTCCGGCCCGATCCCCGCAAGTTCAAGACCGATGACAACGTCCAGTACGACATGGTGGTCGGCCAGGTCGCGCACTCCGGGAGGCTCGGGGTCGGCGAGAGCTACGAGCAGGTCGTCCGGATCACGCTGCCGAGGCGCGTCTCGGGCGAGCTCTACATCACCCCCTGGGCCGACACGTACGACGTCGAGTTGGAGGACACCTTCAGCAACGTCATCAACACCGACGACCCCAACGAGCTCGACAACAACAACTACAAGGCGCGGGCCATCAAGGTGCTGCTGACGCCGCCGCCCGACCTTGTCGTGACCACGGTGACTCCGCAGGCGCAGGCTGTCGGCGGAGACTCGTTCACGGTGCGCTGGGCCGTCGCCAACCAGGGGCGAAATGAAACCGAGGAGGGCTCGTGGTATGACGCGGTCTACCTCTCGGATTTCCCCGACCTGACCACGCCGAACGCGGAGCGCTGGTATCTCGGCTCGATCCAGCACACCGGCAAGCTCGGCGTAGGCCAGAGCTATGCGGCGGAAGCGACCTTCGCGTTGACGCCCGTTGCTGCGGGCAAGTACGTGATCGTCGTCACCGGAGCCGGGGTCTGGGAGGGGCCGTATGGCAACAACAACGTCAGCCATGGGAGCACGAGCGTCGTCCGGCGCGACCCGGCCGACCTCCTCGTCGAGTCGATCCGGACCGAGCCGGTGAGCTATTCCGGCGAGGAGACGACCGTCTCCTGGACCGTCAAGAACGCCGGCGCCGAGACCTGGTCGGGGACGCGGTACTGGACCGATTACGTCTACCTCTCGCCCGACGACACCTTCATCCCAGGCCGGGCAACCCACATTGGCTCGGTCATTCGCGGCAATCAGCCGACCCTCGGGGCCGGCGAGAGCTACACGCAGTCTGCGCAATTCACGCTCCCCGCTGGGATCGGGGGCGAATACTACATCTACGTCATCACCGACCCGAACGGATCGAATGGAGAACGGGGCGGCTACAATGACATCAGCCGCGATTCCTTCATCTCCCGGGGTTATGAAGACGCGTCGAACAACCTCGGTATGGCACCCCTGCCGGTGGTCTATCGCGAGCCCGATTTAAAGGTCACCGACCTGATTGCGCCGGGGGGGACGCCCCTGTCGGGCGACCGGGTCCGGGTCGCCTGGACGGTCACCAACATCGGCACCCGCGACACGCGGCAGTTGGAATGGATTGACCGCGTTTACCTGTCTCGCGACGCGTCGCTCGACTCCGGCGACCAGCTCCTCGGCTCTTGGATTCGCTCCGTGGGCCTCGCGAAGGGGGCCTCATACGACGCGAGCCTCGACGTGGACCTCCCCGACGGCATCGAGGGGGATTTCTATCTCCTGGTCTTCGTTGACTCGAATATCACAGGGCCTGTCCCCCCGGCCGATCCCTCGCTCCGGTACGAGTACGGTATCTCCGTGGGCATGGCTCGCGTGCCCGAATTCGCGGACGAGGGAAACAACATCACCGCGTCGGCGCAGCCGATCGAACTTCGGACCCCGCCCGACCTGCTAGTCACCGCCGTATCGGCCCCCGAGCACACCCTGATCGGCCAGGCCTTTGAGGTCACCTACACGGTCAGAAACGCCGGCGCCGGCGACACGCCGCCGAAGCAGTCGAGCTGGGACGACCTGATCTACCTGTCGCGCGACGCCTTCCTCGACCTGGATAGCGACCGCTATCTGGGCTCGATCCGCCACACCGGCGGGCTCGCGTCGGGGGGCTCGTACACCGAGACTCTGACGTTCCGCGCCCCGCGTGACCTCGCGGGCCCGTTCTACGTCTTCGTATACACCGACGCATCGCGTGGGCGGGCCCGGGGCGTGGTATTCGAGCTCGACAAGGAGGGGAACAATGCCTCCCCCTCCCCGAGGCCGATGATCCTCGACGTCCCCCCCCCTTCCGACCTCCAGGTCGACACGATCCGCCTGCCCGGCTCGGCACGTTCGGGCGAAGTGGTCGACGTCACCTGGACCGTCTTCAACCGGGGAGACTTCCAGGCCGAGGGGAGCTGGACCGACGCCGTCTACCTCTCCGAGGACGCCGTCTGGGACGTCAACGACAGGCTGCTGGGCCGGGTCTCTCACTCCGGCACTCTCCTGTCGGGCGGCTCGTACGAGGCGGCCCTTCGGGCGACCCTGCCCCCTGCCCGGCCGGGACAGTACCGGATCATCGTCCGTCCCGACATCTTCAACGAGGTCTACGAGGGGACGAACGAGTCGAATAATCGGACCGCCTCCGCCGACCCCCTGAACGTCACCGTCGACGAGTTGCACCTGAACATCCCCCTGGAGACGACCCTCTCCACCGGGGATGAGCGGCTCTACAAGGTCGTCGTCGGGCTGGGCCAGACTCTGCGGGTGACGCTGACGACGCCCGCCCAGAACGCGGCCAACGAGCTATTCCTCCGCTACGGCGACGTCCCCGACGGGATCACCTACGACGCCTCGTACCAGGGCCCGCTGGCGCCGAATCAGACGGTGATCATCCCGCTAACCCGGCCGGGGACCTATTACATCCTGGTCCGCGGTCACTCCGAGCCGGCCCCGTCGACTCCGACCACGCTCCTGGCCGAGGTGCTCCCGCTCTCGATCACCGCCGTCTCCCCCGACGCCGGTGGCGACTCGCGATGGGTCACGACCACGATCCTCGGCGCCCAGTTCCAGCCCAACGCGATCGTCAAGCTCATCCGCCCGGGCTTCGCCGAGTACGAGCCGACCCGCTACGAGGTCGTCGACAGCACGAAGATCATTGCGACCTTCGACCTCCGCGACGCGCCGCACGGGCTCTATGACATCCGGGTGGTCAACCCCAACGGCGACACAGCGGTCTCCCCTTATCGCTACCTCGTCGAGACGGCGATGGAGACCGACGTCCGGATCGGGCTTGGGGGCCCCCGGGTGCTCGCCCCCGGTCAGACCGGGACCTATGGCTTCTCGCTCGAAAGCGTGAGCAACGTCGACGCCCCCTATGTCTACTTCGCGTTCGGCGTCCCCGAGCTGGGGATCAATCCGAACCTGGGCCTGCGCTACCTGGACTTCTTCCAAAATCTCGCGGGTGGGCCCGGGTCGGCGGATCTGGGCGACGTCCCGTGGGCGAGCCTCAACTCGACGATCAACACCGGCGGCTACAACCTGGCGCCCGGCTACGCCTTCGACCTCTACGCGCGGAGTTATGCCGGGCGCACCTTCAACACGGTGATCTATCCCGGCCTGCTCGAACGGCTCGCGGAAGATCCCGAATTCCTGGAGGAATTTGCGCTCGAGCCCGAGAAGGTCGCCTTCCAGTTCCACCTGGTGGCGACTGCCACGGCGCTGACCCGCGACGAATTCATCGCCCGGCAGACCGCCGACGCACTCCGGCTCAGGGAGAAGATCCTCGCCGACCCGGCCGCCAATCGCACGCTCGTGCTCCTCGCGGCCGACTCCGATACCTGGACCACCGCGTTCCTCTCGGCGCTCGAAGAGGTCGGGCTGCTCCGGCCCGTCGATCAGGCGCCTCCCATCCGGACCGATCCGAGGCTGGTCAGCCTGGTGGCCACGCTCAGCTCAGGCCTCCTGATCGGTCCGGCGGGGGATCCGATTCGCTCGGAGGGGGACCTCGTCAAGTTCTTCGAGCAGGTCCGCGAATGGTACGGGAACGACCCGAACCTCCTCGGCCCGATCACCTCGACCGATCCTCTGATCTCGCCGGCGCAGCCGATCGATGAATTCGACTTGAACCTCTCGCATCCCACGCACTTCGAGTCATTCAACGTCTACGTGCCGTTCGGTGACCTCCAGCTCGATATCCCCCCGGGCAACCCGCCGGTTCCCCCCGACTTCGCCTCGTACTTCAGCACGGCGGGCTCCTCGACCCCACTGGCGACTTTGACCGGGCCGATCGGCTACGGCGCGAACGGGTTCGTCCCGGCTAGCCAGGCGCTCCCGTACACGATCCGGTTCGAGAACCCGGCACAGTCGGCGACTTCGGCCAACGAGATCCGGATCGTCACAAAACTCGATGATGATCTCGACCCGCGGAGCTTCCGCCTCGGCGATCTCCGCATTGGCGACATTGAGGTCCACATCCCCTCGGGACGCGGGATCTTCCAGGGCGACTTCGACTTCATCCGCACCAAGGGGTTCATCCTCCGCGTCAGCGCCGGCCTCGACGTGCAGTCGAACACCGCCACCTGGCTGATCCAGGCGATCGACCCCGAGACCGGCGAGGTCCTCGAGGATGTCGACGCGGGTCTTCTCCGGCCCAACGACGCCAAGGGGTCGGGGAGCGGATTCGTCGGCTACACGGCCGTCCCCAAGGCCGGGATCGCCACCGGCACCGAGATCCGTGCCGAAGCGAGGGTCCTCCTCGACAACGCCCCGCCGCAGGACACCAACGTGCTGGTCGCCCTGGTCGATGGCGCGGCGCCGAGGACCACAGTGATAGTGGAGGCGATCGTCGAGGGTGGCTCGGACTACCAGGTCCGCTGGTCCTCGGTCGACGAGGCGTCCGGCTCGGGCGTCCGGCACGCGACGGTCTATGTCTCGGAGGATGGCGGAGAGTACAGGATCTGGCTGCGGCAGACGACCGCGACCGAAGCGATCTATCAGGGTCGGGCGGGCCACGAGTATCGGTTCCTGGTGCTGGCGACCGACCAGGCCGGCAATCGCGAGAAGCCCGACGCCGGGGTGCAGGCGCCCGACGACGGATCGGGGGCCAACCTCGGCGCCCTCCCGTCGGTCCCCGAGACCACCGAGTTCGACCCCGGCCCGCCGGCGCCGATCGGCCAACCGTCGAGCAATCCACTCTACCTTGAGGCCGAGCGGGCCATCCCCGCGGCCGTGCCCGGCACACGCCCGTCCGGCTTCACGGAACTCATTCGACCCTTCGTGGGCGCCTCGTTCGCGACCGGCATCGCGCAGAGCCACGCGGGCATCGGCCCGATGGCCATCGTCGAGCTTCCCGATCGCAGCGTGATCCTCAGCGGCGGGCCGGGGCGCAACCTCCTATTCCGGCTCTCGGCGGCCGGTGGGCAGGTTGGCGAGGCGTTCGCCACGCTCCCGCTGCCGATCTTCGACCTGGCGCTCGACGCCAACGGCGGGCTCTGGGCCACGACCGGTGGAGGCCCGCTGCTGAGGCTCGACCCCGACACCGGCGCGATCCTCGGGCGCTTCGGCGACGGTCTTACCCAGGCGCTGGCAATCCAGCCGGGAACCGGGACGATCTTCGTCTCCTCCGGGAAGGGGATCGAGACGTTCGACCCGGCCACCTCAACCTTCCGCCACCTCTCCGACGTCCGTGTCGGCAGCCTAGCATTCGCCCCCGACGGCAGCCTGTGGGCGGCGAGCTGGCCGAGCCGGGGGAATGTCCTCCGCTTCGACCTGACCGCGTCGAGGGTCCGGCCCGAGCTGATGCTCGAATTGAAGACACAGGTCGACTCGATCGCCTTCGGCAAGGCGGGGACCCACCTCGCCGGCCTACTCTTCGTCTCGAACAACGCCGGGCCCCGCGCGGGAGTGGGCAGCGAGCTGATCATGGTCGACTTGGCCAGCCTGCGTCGGGTCGCGGTGGCCCGGGGTGGGACGCGTGGCGACGTGGTTCGCACGACCTCCGACGGACGGGTGCTGATCAGCCAGACGGGCCAGGTCGACGTCTTGAGCCCGGTGATGGCCCCCCGGGTCGCCTCGACCAACCCCCCCACAGGGGGCGTGGTCCCGCTCCCCATGGGTTCGGTGAGCGTCACCTTCGACCGCGACATGTTCGTGGGGACGGCCACCGACCCACGATCGGTCCTCAACCCGGCCAACTACCGGCTCGTTGGCGCCTCGGGGGGGGCGGTGACGATCCGCTCGGTCGCTTATGACCGTGGCAGCCGGACCGCCTCGCTGGTCTTTGACTCGCTGGCGCCCGACACCTATGTGCTGCGCGTCCTGACCTCTCTCCGTAGCGTCGAAGACCTTCCTCTGGCCGAGGAGTATGCCGGCACCTTCCGGGCGGTCAACGACTTCTCGACGATGGTCGCCGTCAAGCTCTCACGCGGCCGGGCCGATGCGGCGCACAAGACCATTACCTACGATGTGACGGTCACGAACAACTCGACGAGCAACCTGCAACCGGCGATCTGGCTCTCACTGGAGGGGCTGAATCCGCTCGATGTCGAGCCGGTCTCCTCGGGGGCCGTCTACCGCGACGGCGCCTGGTGGATTGACCTCAGCACGCAGGTTCTCGGGGGCCTGCTCGGTCCCGGCCAGACCACCTCGCCTCGGTCGATCACGTTCTCGAATCCCTCCGGGGGGCGTCTCTCGTGGAAGTCGGGGGTGCTTGCCCTTCCGTTCCCGGAGGCGGCTCCGACCTTCCTGTCCGCGCCGGCACTCACCGCCCAGGTCGGCCAGCCTTACGACTATCAGGCCTCTGCCGCCGGGGCCGCGGGCACGAAGCTGGGTTACTTGCTCGTCTCGGGGCCCGACGGGATGACGGTCGACTCGGCGACCGGTAGGGTCCGGTGGCTCCCCACGGTCGCCTCGCCGATCGCCGCGACGGTCGTCCTCCAGGTCTACGACTCGAAGGGCCGCTCGGCGACCCAGGAGTTCACGATCGACGTCTCGGGCACGAATCTGGCGCCTGTCGTGGCGGCGTTGCCGGACAAGATCGAGGGCCGCGAGGGGATGCCGCTGGAGATCGCCCTCCAGGCCACCGACCCCGAGGGAGACCTGCTGACCTACTGGGCCGAGAACCTCCCCCCGGGCGCCGTCTTCGACCCGATGCAACGGGCCTTGATCTGGACCCCGGGCTTCGACGCGGCCGGCACCTATCCCGACGTCCGCCTGATCGTCGGCGACGGCATCCACCGCGTCGTCCGGTCAACAACCCTGGTGATCGCCCCCACGAACCAGGCGCCGACGCTGGTGCGCCCCGCCGACCGGACCATCCTCGAAGGGGACCGGCTCCGGATCGCGATGATCGCCGACGACACCGAGGGTGACGCCGTCGTTTATCACAGCTCCATGCTCCCCGCGGGGGCGACCCTCAACCCGCTGACCGGCGTGCTCGAATGGACCCCCGGCTACTTCCAGCACGGTACCTACCAGATCCCGGTGACGGTCACCGACGGCTCGCTCTCGACGACTCGAGAGTTCAACGTCACGGTCCTCAACGCGAATGCGGCCCCGAGCTTCGATGACCTGAGCGGGTGGCAGGTCCGCGAGGGCCAGGTCCTCCGCTTCCGCGCCTTCGCGGCCGACCCGGACAACCCCGGGCACATCCCGCAGGACCGGCTCCCCGACGGGACTCTGACCCCGCTCGAGGGGACGTCGTCCTTGGTCGCTTACACCGTCACGGGGCTCCCGCAGGGGGCTGCCTTCGACCCCGCGACGGGAATGATCACCTGGCTCCCCGGGTACTCTGCTGCCGGAAGCTACTCCATCACGATCTCGGCCAGAGACGACGGCGACGGCACCGGCATGCCTCTGACGACCACCGTTGTCGTCCCGATCACTGTCCTGAATACGAACCGGCCGCCGGTCTTCGCGCCGATCGCCAACGTCTCGGTCGACCGCGGCGGTGTCCTCGATGTGCCCATTCGTGTCATCGACCCCGACGGCAACCCGGTCGCGATCGCGGCCGCCGGCCTGCCCGGCTTCGGGCTCCCCCCCTTCGCTGCCTTCGTCGATCGCGGCGACGGGACCGCCCTGCTTCGATTCGCTCCGGGGACGGGACACCGCGGGAACTACACGATCACTCTGCGGACGACCGACGAGGGAGACGGAGACGGCGCCTGGGCTGCCCTGTCGGCCGAGCAGACGTTCATCGTCACGGTTGTCTCCCCCAACGATCCCCCGAGCCTGGGTCACGTCGGCGACACCGTGGCCGTGATCGGCCAGGAGCTCCGACTGGCCCTGTTCGCTCGCGACCTCGACGAGGAGTCTCTCACTTTCGAGGCCGACGGCCTCCCCGCCGGCGCCCGGATCGAGCCCTCCTCGATTTACGGCGAGGCCACGCTGATTTGGACCCCGAACCAGGGGCAGGCCGGCATTTACGACGTGACGGTCCGCGTCCTCGACGGTGGCAACGGCGACCCTGCCTCCTCCGTGTCCGCATCGAGGACATTCCGCCTGGTCGCCCGCGCCTCCAACGCCGCACCGACGCTGGCCGCCGTCGGTGACGTGACCGTCGCCGAGGGAACGCCCCTGGTCCTCGACCTCTCCGCCGCTGATCCCGACGGCGACCGACTGACCTACTCCGCCCGCAACCTCCCGGCGGGCGCGAGGCTCGACGCCGTCACGGGGCGCCTCTCCTGGGCACCGAATTTGTTCCAGGCCGGAATTTATGCCGGGATTGTCGTCACGGCGAGTGACGGCCACGGCACGGCATCGCAGACGTTCCGCGTCGAGGTCACGAACACGAACCAGGCTCCGACGTTGACGCCGCTGGCGCCGCAATCGGGGCGAGAGGGGACGCCGCTCCAGTTCACGCTCGTCGCCACCGATCCCGACGCCGACCCGCTGACCTACTCGGTCGCGTCGTCGCTCCCCGACGGAGCCCGCTTCGACGCCAGGACGGGCCGGTTCCTCTGGACCCCGGGATTCGAGCAGGCCGGAGACTATCTCCTGGCGTTCCGGGCGCTCGACCCCGATGGCCTGACCTCGATGGTCGATGTGATGCTCTTCATCGACAACGTCAATCGCGCCCCCAGCCTCGACGCGTCGCACCACAGTGCAACTCTGGGCGAATGGCTCGAATTCGATCTGGTGGCGGCCGACGCCGACGCCGGGACCACCCTGACCTTCGCGGCGCAGGGGCTCCCGCAGGGGGCGATGCTCGACCCGGCCACCGGACACGTTCGCTGGAGGCCGGGCGCGGGCCAGGCGGGCGACACGCTGGTCACCTTCTCGGCCACCGACGGCGAGGCGACCGCGAGCCGGACCGTCCTGCTCCGCGCCTCCATCGCCCCTCCGAAGCCCCAGGTCCACATCGAGCTGACCCCAAGTTTCCCGGTCGTCCCGGGCCAGAGGGTGCTTGTCCACGCGATCGCCGGGAGCCTGGCCCAGATCGTCGGGTTGACCCTGACCGTCGACGGCGTCCCCGTGCCGATCGACGCCCAGGGGCGGGCCGAGGTGGTCGCCGGCCGGTTCGGGCGGCTGATCCTTCACGCCACCGCGACCGACGCCGACGGCCTGATCGGAACGGCCGAGGCCGTCCTCAAGGTCCGCGACCCGAATGACCTCGCCTCGCCCGACGTCGCGCTCAGCCCTACCCTCCAGGGCTTGAAGATCACCGCCCCCACCGACCTGATCGGCCGGGCGTTCGACACCAACCTGGACGAATGGACCCTCGAGCTGGCCCCCCTCGGCTCAGACACCTTCCTTCGTATCGCGGGAGGACACGACTCGAGGTCCGATGGCGTCCTCGCCCGGCTCGATCCGGGTTCGCTCGCCAACGGCTTCTACCGCCTCAGGCTCACCGCGGCCGATATCGGCGGGCGTTCGAAGACGGCTGATGTCACGGTCGAGATCTCCGGTGCATCCAAGCCGGCTCAGTTCCTTCACTCCGAAACCGACCTCGCGGTTACCCTGGGCGGGACGGGCCTCAGCCTGGTGCGGGCCTACGACTCGCTGGACGCGGGACGTCCCGGCTCGTTCGGGCCAGGATGGCGGCTGTCCAACGTCGAGTTCAACCTCCAGGCTGGCGTCGAGCCGACCGGCCGCGAAGCGCTCGGCGTCTACACGCCGTTCCGGGCCGGGACGAGGGTCTACCTGACCGTCCCCGACGGGCGTCGGCTCGGCTTCACTTTCACCCCTAAGTCGAGCACGGTCTCCGGGCTAACCTATTACGTCCCGAGCTTCACCCCCGACGCGGGCAACGACTACCGACTCGACGCCTCCCCGGCAATCCTCACCCGGGTCGGCGACCGCTTCTACGAGATCAAGACGGCCCGCCCCTATCACCCGGCTGCTCCCGAATTCAACGCCGAGGCGTACACACTCCGGGCGCCCGACGGCACCGCCTATCAGCTTGACGCCGACGGCACGGCCCGCGAGATCAACCTGCCGGGGGGCCAGACGTTCCTCGTTAGCGACGCCGGCATCGCCGACGCCGCGACGGGCGAGGCGGTGCAGTTCGTCCACGATGAGGCCGGCCGCATCGTCTCGATCGTCGCACCCAATGGAACTCGCCTGATCTACGGCTATGACGCCGGCGGAAACCTGATCTCTGCGAGGAACATCGCGACCGGCCGTTCGGGACGCTATGGCTATGCCCCCGGCTCCCACCTGCTCAACCTGGTGAACGCCTCGACGGCCTCCGAAGGCAAGGTCGTCGTGTACGGTCCGGTCCGGCAGGTCCAGCCGCTGACCGCCGATCTCGGCGGCTCGGGCCAGTACCTCTCCTCGACGACATCAGGCACCCTGGCCGCCGGCGCGACCGCCCGCTTCGCGTTCGGCGTCCGTCCGTCGGAACTCCGCGCGACCGCCGACGGTCGGATCCTGATAGGCATCGAGATCACCACTCCGACCGGGAGCGGCCTGCGGCCTGCGGTCCCATCGATCCCCGGCCTGACCCCGCTCATCAGTCGGGTCAGCGCAAATTCGGCGTTCGCCCTGTTCGCGATCGATCGCGAAGGGCAGCACCTGCTCGAAGTGGCGGGCCTCGGCGGCACGTCGGGGGGCTACACGCTCAGGATGTTCGCCGCGGGCGACGTGAATGGCGACGGCATGGTCGACGGCGTCGATGGGCAGCTCATCGCCTCCGCGCAGGGAACCTCAGCGGGGCAGTTCGGCTATCTCGTCGGGGCCGACACCGACCTCGACGGGGTGATCGACGCCGCCGACGTCCAGATCCTGGGGAGCAATCTCGGGTTCGCGGCCAACCGGGCACCGGCCGTCACGGCGGGCGAAGTTCTGACGCACACAGGCCTCTCCTTCTCGTACGACGCCGCCGCGAAGGCCGCCGACCCCGAGGACGACCCGGTCTTTATCCGGGTTGTGGGAGCCGACCACGGCGTTGCCCGGCTGGAGGCCGACGGCAAGACGATCACCTTCACCCCAGATGCCGACTATTCCGGCGCGGCCAGCTTCTGGTACGTGGCCGATGACGGCTACGGCACCTCGACCCCGGGGATCGTCCGGGTAAACGTCAGCGATGCCCCGCTCGTTCGGCTCGATATCACGACCCGAGAGCTTTCGCTCGACGCTGGAGGGCGAACGACCGTGGTCCTGGTCGGGGATTTCGCCGACCAGCAGGGAGTCGTCCTCCCCGGCTCGTATGTGACCTTCGCCGTCTCCGACCCCGGCGTGATCTCGGTCTCCTCGTCGGGAGTTGTGACCGCGTTGGCGAACGGGACGTCGGCCCTGCTTGTCTCGGCGAAGGGACTCCAGGCCGCGACGGCGGTGGCCGTCGGCGCCCCGGCCGGCGAGCAGATCCTCCTCTACTGGTTCGGCCTCGACGTCTACCCCGATGCGGTGACCCTGGCTACCGGCGGTTCCGGCCGCCAGCTCAAGATTACCCTCGACGGCTCGAAGGACCTGACTTCGTCCGCCTCGGGCACCCGCTACTACGTGAGCGATCCCCGTGTCGTGGAGGTCGGCCCCGACGGTTTGATGCGTGGCCTTGCGGCGGGCTCGGCGACGGTGACCGTCATCAACGGCCCGTCCGAGCGTCTGATCGAGGTCCATGTCGAGGCCGCTAGGACCGGCCCGGCGGTGGTCGGGACCGGCGGCGGGGCGGTCCGGGGAGCCGACGGCTCGCTCGTGACGATCGCCCCAGGCGCCCTGACGTCGCCGGCCACGGTCCGCATCGAGGCCGTCTCGAAGGCCGACCTCCCCATGGCGTTGCCGAGCTTCATCCAGTTCGTCGGCGCGGTCGCGCTCGACGTCGGCGACCAGGAGTTGCTCCAGCCGGCGCAGCTCGCCATCCCGGTCGGGCCGGGTGTCTTGCCGGGCTCGAAGATCTTCGTCTACCGGGCCGGCGCGGTGCCGAAGGGCGACGGGACCGAGATGCCGGTCTGGTTCCAGGTCGAGGTCGGGGTAGTCGGCACCGATGGCTTCGCCCGGACGACGTCGCCCCCCTACGACGGCGTCCGGATCAAGGGCACCTACATGTGGGGGATGGCACCCGAAGCGACCAGCCAGGTGAAGGGGCGGCTCGAGTTCACGACCGGCATCAACGACGGCGGCTCGTCCTTCAACCTGATCTCCAACATGGCGGGCGGGATCGGCGTGGGCGTCTCGATGAGCCTGCTCGCCGGCTTCGTCATGGACATCCCGGTCGGCTCCAACGACATGCGGCTGGTGGCGATCCCTCGCACGGGGGCACCGGTGATCAGGGACTTCGTCATCGAGGCCCAGCCGGGCGCCACCGCCATCAGCGTGACGGTCCCCACCGGTGTGGGATTGATGCCCGAGGCCGACACCCCACGGATCTCGTCGATTCGGGTCGACCTCACCTCGGCCCCCGGCACGACCCGGCTCGTCATCACCGGTGAGGCGTTCGGGGCCAGGAAAGACGAGCTGAAGGTTCACTTCGAGATGGGGGGGGCAGATCTGGACTTCTTGAACCAGGTCTTCTATCGCCGAGGAGCCCTCGACATCACGGCCGAGATCGAATCGGTGAGCCCCGATGGCAAGGAGATCCGCCTGGTCCTCCCCCACGGCGTGACGCTCGGTGTCGCCTACATCACGGTCCGTCGGACGATCAAGCAGGCGATCCTGCCGGACCTGATCATGACGAGCCTGAAGGCCCAGGTCCCCGCGACCTCCGACTATAGCTATGCGGCCGGGTCGAAGGATCTCCTCGTGCTGGACTCTCGCACGCAGGCTCCGGTGGCGCAGGTCGCGTTGTCGGGCGCGGGCTTCTCGAAGATGACAGCGGCGACCAACGACGGGACGCGGGCCTACGTCCTCCGCAGCGACGGGACGATCGACGTCATCGACACCGTCGCGTTCCAGCGGATCGACGCCGATCCCTCCACGCCCGACGTGATCGACAGCATCCGGCTTCCGAATGCGTCCCCCTCTCACATCGTCATCGACCGCCGCGACGAGTTCGCCTACGTGACGGACTCGATCACCGGGACGATCTACGTGATCGACATCTCGCCGACGTCGAGGGACTACAACTCACTCGACCGAACGATCGACGTCGGCCCGGCGCCCAAGGGACTGCGGGGGATCGCGGTCAGCACCGACGGGAAGACTCTGTTCGTCGCCGCCCCGGCCCGGGTCAGCTACGAGCGCAACGCCCCCTCCGAGAAGGGGCGAATTTTCGTGATCGAGCTCGGCGGCGGGCTCCTCGGCCTGCTCGATAAGAAGACGGCGATCGATGTCGGCCCGTCCCCCTTCGGCGTCACCTCGACCTCCGACCCCAACGCGATCGTCTTCACCGACTATCTCTCTGACCTCTCGGGCTTCAACGTCTTGAAGAAGCAGGGAGGGGCGTGGGGCCTCGCCGGTTCGGTCCAGATGGCGCTCGGGAGCTCCGAGGACGCGTTCGACGTCAATAACGTGCGTTCGGTGGTCGTCACACCCGACCTGAAGTATGCGTTCGTCATGGGCTACAACGCTCCAGACATGGAAATCCCCAGCCATAATCACTTCGAACCAGAAGACTACCCGGCCGGGAGTAACATCGGCATCATCCGCGACCCTCTCGGGGCCGCGACACTCGTGGCGGCCACCCGGCCAATTCCCGCCGGCTTCCAGTATGAGCTGGCGATCTCGGGCGACGGCCGCTACCTCTACGCCTCGATGCCGACGATCCCGATCGCGGGTGGCGGCCTGGGGGCGGTCTTCGTGTACGACGTCACGGCGATCGACGCCGCGGTGAGCGACCCTAGGAACGCATCGTTGATGACCCGCTACGGCATCAACGACATCATCGACGGCCGGGTGAAGGATGCCGCCGGAAACCTGCTGCACAACGCGGCCATCGACCTCCACGCCGCCTATGCCCTACAAGGGGGCACGAAGGGCGCCGATCCGGTTTATGAGGTCTACAGCGGAGCGAACGCCCCGCTGAGTCTCGGTGGGGCCAGGGGCCTGGCGACCCCAGTCAACGTACTCGAATTGCTCGGACCGGTCGGCACCGGCAACGTCCTGGAGCCGCTCTTCCGCTGGAAGATCGAGGGGGGACGGCAGCCGGTCGAGACCAAGCTCTACCTCAGCACCTCCCCGGCGGGGGAGGGGCTTTTCCCCGAGGATCTTTTCGAGCTTCTCGACCTCAACCCCAACCGCATCCTCAACGGGGTCAGCCTCGGGATCACCTCCGCCGGGGATGGCGTCTATGAGTACAAGCTCCCCACCGGCCGACGCCTGACGGCGGGCCAGGTGTATTACTGGGGGGTCGAGACGACCACGGCCGACGGCTACCGCTCTCGCAAGTGGTACTCCTTCCGCACGGCACCGGTGAAGCTCGCCGGTCCCTTCAACGGGGTGACGATCATCACCCATGGTTTCGCCGCGTTCGGGAATTCGATCTCGGATGCGAATCAGTTCGTCGAACTCGGCAAGGAGATCGCGACCTCGGCCGGCGGTGGCGTGGTGCTCGTCTACAACAAGCAGAACGGAACCTGGGAAGGGGGGACACCGAAGCTGGGCGAGGCGCTTGTGCTGGTCTCCGACTGGGTCGCCGAGTCGGACATCGACGACTCCGGATTCTCAGAGGCCGCGGCCGATGCCCTCTTCGCGGCGCTCGTCCGTCTCGACGCCTCCGCAGGGATCGACGGCAAGCTCTTCCAGTCGGCGCTCCACTTCATCGGGCACAGCCGGGGAACGGTCGTCACCGGCGAACTCATCCAGCGGTTCGCGACCTACTTCCCAAAGAATCGGGTCGACGGCAAGGCGATCGACATCCAGATGACCACCCTGGACGTCCACGACTTCAATCAGCCGAACCTTGAGTTGCCCGTGGTGGCCCAGTGGGATAACTTCCACGAGCCGATGGTCCACGTCTGGGACAACGTCGCGTTCGCCGACAACTATTATCAGAGCCTGGCCGAGGACAATCTCATCGTCGGGAGCCTCACCCCCAACGGCCGGACGCTCTCGCCGGGAGCTGACCCGCTTCACCCGGATAAGGACCCGAAGACTGGCGACGGTGCCGACCTCAACCTCCTCCTCAACGGGATGTCGGGCTTTACTCGCGACGACGCGGGCGAGATCCGGCTCTCCCTGGGCGCCGGAGTGGGCTTCCCGCTCGTGGGCCCGCACAGCCGGGCGTGGAGATGGTATGCGGGCACGACCGCGATGGACCTTCTCCAGTTCCAGTCCGGGCCCGACGGCGAGCTAGTTCAGCGCCGACTTGTCGACTCCCTGGTCTTCCTGGCTTCGAGCGGCTTCATGGTCCGGCTAGCCCGATATCGGAGCGTCAAGGACGCTGTCGTAAAGATCGCCTCCGACAATGTGAAGAACATTGTGGACAGCCTTAACGCGAAACCCTGGTACGTGCCCGCGCAGTACGCGAGCGTGCCAGACGCAGCACCCCAGGAGGGGATCGGAGTCGGGTGGTTCTACAGTCGCCTCGGCGGCGGCGACGACAAGCGGCCGGTCTCGGGGAATCGGCTGGAAGTCTACTATGACAACACAAACTCTGATGACCCGAATGCACGCGTCTCCCCCCTGGAGAGCCTCGTCTTTGACACCGCGGGCACGAAGTTCGCCCCCGTCCAGAGCATCTTCAACGGCGACTTCGAGTCGGGCACGTGGTATCTGACCGAAAAGGACCGCTTAAGCTCCACTCGCTTCTCCCTGGCGGATGCCAGCCGGCTGTATGCCATGCCGGGCTGGTCGTTCCATGGCGGTTTCAGCGGTACCTCCCTGGACCTCTCCGACGACCAGGTCGAGGGCAAGGGCCGGCTCCAGGACACGGGAAATAACAACTACGCGGTCGAGCTCAGCCATCGCTTCACCGGCAACTCGATCGTCCACAACTGGATGTATATCCCCGAGATGGCGGCGGGGCTCCGGTTCTCCATGAACGTCCTCGAGGCGAGCGACCTCGACGAGCTCCGGATCGTCATCACCACCGACGACGGGACGATGCACGAGCTGAACGCGGGCGATTGCCTCAACACGACTGTCATCAATGTCTCCGCGGCCGGCCTCGACACCTACCTGCTGAAGCTCCCCGACGAGGTCCGAGGCAAGATCGGCACGCTCAAGTTCACTCTCAGGTCCTCCGCCGGGAAGGTTCATAGCAAGATCCTGCTCGACGAGATCTTCTTCCAACAGGGCCTGAACATCACCGACGACAGCTTCGAGATGAAGGATCACACCGTCTTCCTCGCGCAGCCCGGCGACGTCTCGCGGACCTTCACGATCACCAACCCGCTCGGCAACACCGGGATGGAGATCACTCGGATCGAAGTGGGTGCCAACGCCTTCATTCGGTCGATCGCGGGGCTCCCCGGCGGGGTCGTCACTGCTCTCAATGACAGCGCCTCCCATGTGATTCTCGCTGCCCCAGTCCGCCTGGCCCCGGGCCAGTCACTCACCTTCACCGTTACGACCGAACTCGCGTCAAATTACTTCGATACGCTGAACGACCAGGGCGCGGGGATCGCCCACGACCAGCTCCTCTGGTCGCAGATTTATGTGTCGAGCCGGCCTATCTTCGTGAGTCAGACCGGCAGTCAGGTCGGTAAGGAACTGAAGGACGAGCTCAGCGTCTATCGGCTCGTCGATGCCGGCGACGAGGACATGAACGACGGGAAACTCAAGTTCGCCGACACGCTCGCCGGGCACACCCGCGAGGTCATCGTCTCCCTCGAAGGGGACGGGTGCCATGAGGTTGGGATTCAGATCGAAGGCGCCAACTCCAAATTCGCCGCCTCCGAGGTGTCCACCGGACTCTACGCTCTCGGCTTCTCCTCCGACCAGGAAGGCTCCTACGACGGGATCGCGAAGTTCTATCTCCGAGGGAAGCAGATCGGCGCCGTCGATCTCTCCGCGCGGGCCACGGAGCGGCAGACCGTCAATCTCAACCTCGACTCCCTCCGAAATGAGTTGACCGCCCTCCTGCTCAACCCCGAAGTCTACTTCGCATCGGCCAACCCCGATGTCTATCTGCCGTGGTTCGCGCCGATCCAGGACCTCTTCACCTTCACTGGCTCCCTCCAGATTGTCGACGAAGACTGGGAGCTATTCCTCGGCGGGCTCGACCAGTCGCTCACCGGGGATATCTACAAGCCGTTCGCTGAAGAAGGGGCAATCTCCTTCGAATCGGGCGGGAGCAACGACATCAATTATTTCGCATTCTACGTTCCCGACGTCGGCAGCGCCGCCCTCATCGACCAGGCGTGGAGTTCGGTCATCGAGAAAGTCGACGACCTCTCCAACGCCGATATCCAGTTAAGGTCCGACATCTCGCTTGCCTCGATCCGCTTCGTCATGGACCAGGCCACGAACCCGGAGCGTGGGGGGGCCCTGGCGGATTGGCCCGGGGGAAATATTGCGAATCAGGTCGTCCTGGGAGAAGTCCTGTACCTTTTCTCCGAGACCTTCGGCGAGTTCTCGCCGGCCTCGCTCGCCAACCTCGGGAAGTTCTTCGGCTACGCCATCGGCCACGAGCTAGGCCATAACCTCGGCCTGTTCGACGAGTACAACGCCGCGAAGGAGCCGATCTTCACCGACGACCTCGGCTTCATGGCGGGGGGCAAGAACGCCACGAACCACGTCACCCAGGCCGAGGCCGCGACTCTCTGGATGGCATTCGACATCCCCGAACACGAGATTGGCCTTGACCAGATCAAGAGCTACCTCGGCTGGTATATCGAGCTTTACGTCAATCAGAGAGACACGCGGGGGACCCCCGCCCACCCCCTCCCCAACTCGGCTTGGCTGCAATCGGCCCCCGCGCCGGTGGTCATGTCGGGGGCATTCGGCACCTCGGTGAGCATGCCCTCAGTGCCGGAAGTCGCCCTGTCTCCCTCCGCCGCTCCTTTAGAGATGCGACTAGTCGCCCTTGGGGCGGGCTCGGGCGGCGGTGTGCTCGACCTGGCCGCTGATCGCGACCTTCTCGAACCAGGCTCGGCGATCTTCGCAGTCGTCGCGCCCTCGGGAGGGGCGGCCCCTCTCATCGCGACCCTCGCCCCCCCCTCGGTCTGGCCGACCGACCCCGTGATCACCCCGAGCTTCGCCGAGGCGGCATCGGTCCGGAAGACCGTTCCCACGGGACCGGCTTGGCGTCGGCGGATCCCGTCGGCCCCGAGTTCGGCCAGGCCGGTCGGGGCGGGACGCTACCAGGCCGTCAGGGTCGAGACGGCCTCGGGGTCGATGAATTCTGACGGGTCTGTGATTGAGGCTGTCCGGCCCGGCTCGAGGGTTGTCGAGCGGGCACTCCAGTCCACCGAGTTGCTTTCCGACATCGCCCTGGGCTGGTGGGGGCTCTGACCCTCCGCGATTGCTTGCATCCTCCACGGCGTCCTGTATCATGGCGGGCCGATCGTCGTCCGATTCTTCATCCGGTCCGATCCACACTGCAACAGGAATTTTTGATGAACATGCGATATCCTGCGAGAGCCTGGCTCATCGCCTCGGTGATCTCACTCCTCGGGGCCGGTCTCACCCCGGCCCAGGGGGGCGAGCTGGTCAACGGCGACTTCTCGAATGGCCTCTTCGGCTGGGTCGTCTCCGATCCGTCCTACGTGACTGTCTCGAACGGCAAGGTCACCCTTGCCGAACATCCGATCGATCAGGAAGTCTTCCTCTACCAGGATTTCACCCTCCCCGTCGGGGCCCCTTCCCTCTCGTTTACGATCGCGGGACTGACGTCCGAGTCCGACGGCGATCCGCCGAATGCCTTTGGTGCCGCCCTGATCGACCCCCTCACGTCCCTCTCGCTCGTGCCGACCGTGGACAGCATGACCGACTCGTTCTACATACGAGACCTCGTCTCCGGCGTCAGTCAGGGAGATGCAGCGGCGGGGGTGACCGTCTCCCCGGCGGCGGACGCTCTGCCTCTGACGATCTCGGTCGCGATCGCCGGCCCGCTCGGAGGCCAGAACGCCCGGATCCTCTTCCGTCTCCTCTCGGGAGGAACCGCCACCGGATCGTCCGTGACCCTCGATGGTGTGACGTTGGCGGCCGTCCCAGAGCCCGGAGGGATCGTCCTGCTCGCGACCGGCCTGGCGTGTGTCGCCGCCCTCTCGACCGGGCGATTGACGCGTCTCCGATTTCCTGGGTGATGACCCGCCTCGCGGAGCCGGTGAGCGCCCGCCCCCGCGGGGCCGCAAGGCGATCGAGCCGGTCTTTCGAGGCTTCCGCAGCAGGTCGCGGATCCAGGAGAGCCTGACCGAGAACCTCGCGGCGATCTGCTCGCGGCTCGCGTCGCCGGCGTCTCAAGCGGCCACGACCCACTCTCGTAGGTTCATCGAATGGGTCTTCATCATCCGTATCCACCCGACGGGAAGAAATAACCGCGTCAACCGCCAGAGTTAATGAAAATCGCTCTAAGGGCCGAGCCACAGACGGGTTTCGGCACTGGTCGCCGCCCTCCAGATGCGAGCACTCCTGTCCAGGCTTGCGGATGCCAAGGACATCCCGTCGGGGGAAACAGCGAGGGACATGACGTTGCCGGTGTGTCCTTTGAGAGTCGACTTCAGTTCGCCGGAGTCGTAATCCCAGAGTCGGATCATGTCGTCTCTAGCACCGCTGGCGATGGTACGGCCTCCATCGAGGATCGCGAGGGAGGTGATGTGATTGGTGTGTGCCAGGGCGACAGACCTGGCCCGTTTGCTGCCGACGTCCCAGTTGATCAGGCGCCCTTCGGCATCGCCCGAGAAGAGCGTCTTGCCGTCAGGCGTGAAGGCCAGCGAGCGGAAGTCGCTGCCGGCTCGATCAAGGCCGCCGTCCTGGCGTGAACCGGCGGCGTCCCAGAGGTCGATTCGATTGCCTCCATTCGCGGCGGCCAGTGTGCGGCCGTCGGGCGAGATGGCGACGGCGGAGAGGGTCTTGGATCGGCCGGGGTAGGTGGATAGGGCTGCCCTCTCGGCGAGGCCCCAGAGCGTAACTTCGCCGTCGTCGCAGCCGGACAATAGCTTCGTTGCGTCGGAGGAGAGGGCTAGCGAGACGTAAGACTTTGGCTTTGTCCCAGGGGGCGAACTTCGACCCATCGACCCCTGGGGAGTTAGAGTCTTGGCGTCCCAGAATCGGATCGGGCTATGCTCTCCGGCCGAGATGAGCGTCTTGCCGTCGGGGGTGTAGAGGATCGCGGTGACTTCGCCGGCATGGCCCGACGGGTTCTCCGGCGCCGGATCGATCTGAGCGATGCGCTCGCCGCTCGAGGCGGACCAGATGACGATCCTTCCATCGCGACAACCCGCGGCCAGGACCTGGCCGTCGCTCGAGTAGGCGACGACAACAAGGCCGGCAGAATGGCTAGCCACGGGGGCGTCTGCCCCTTCGGTACTCATGCTCCACAGCTTCACGCTGGCATCGTTGCTCCCCGAGGCAATCGATCGACCGTCTGGTGAGTAGGCAAGGCTATTGATCGGGCCGCTGTGCCCCTTGAGGGTCGCTTCAAGTCGGCCTGTCTCGACGTCCCAGAGCGTGATGGTGTTGTCGAAGCTGGCCGCGGCAAGGCGTCGACTGTTGGGAGAAAAGGCTAGTCCCCAGATGCTGGCCGAATGGCTCCTGAGCTTGTCTCGGGATTCCCGACGCACGAGATCGCGGATCGTGATCGAACGGTCCTCCCCCCCAACGGCCAGGGACTTCCCATCTGCGGAGAAGGCCAGTGATCTCGCGGCCACCTCGCCGACGCGGAACGAGTCCACGACGGATGGCGTCGCCTCGCCGGCGCAGCAGGTCTTGCGCACGAGGACCGTGCCGTTAAGGCCGGCGACGGCCATCAACCGGCCGTCGTCCGAGAATGCGTGGATCCGATAGTGAGTGTCGGGAAGCGGGCCGGCCGCCAGGGGCGGGCCGGAGTATTCGCGGACGAGTCGCCACGAATCGAGATCCCAGACGCGGTCGAGGTTCTGATCCTGGGCAGAGATCAACCTGTGCCCATCCAGGAAGGCCAGAGCGAGTACTCCCTTGCCGTCGACTCTGGGCAGAGGTCGAGGGGCGCGATCGCCCTGTCCCCAGATCAGGATCGAGCCGTCGGTGCAGCCGACCGCGATCTTCTCACCGTCGGACGAAACGGCCAGCGAGAGGATCTTGCGAGCCGATTTGTAGCGGGCTTTCTCCGTTGCGGTGGCGAGGTCCCATGCGATGATGACCCCCTCCTGCGCAGCCGTGACGAGGGTCCGAGCGTCGCCCGAGTAGGCTACGGCGATGACCAGGCCGCGGTGGCCCGCGAACTCGGCCGAGGTCCGGTGAGCCAGCCTCCACCAGTAATACCATTCGAAGCCGCGGAGGTCGTCGGCGCCTAAGTCTCGCCCGTACGGGGCGAGCAGGTCGCGCATCCTGCGTATGTCAGCCGACTCCCAGGCGAGCTGGGTGAGGTTCATTCGGGCGAAGTAGAAGGTCCTGCGCTCTTGCGAGGCCAGGTGTGCGACCCGAATTGCCGCGGTAATCGAGACCCCCGTGATGGTCAGGAGCAGAACGACAATGGCCGCGACTAGCCCGGCCTGCCAGGGGTTGCGGCGGCAGATCCTGAGGAGACGCCCGGCGGGCCCGGTGCGACGGGTCAAGATCGGCCTGTGATCGAGGAATCGTCGTAGGTCCTCGGCCAACTCTCCGGCCGAGGCATAGCGGCGGCCAGGGGCCTTCTCCAGGCACTTCAGTGTGATCGTATCGGCGTCGCGAGGCAGCCCCGGCACAAGACTGGAGGGGGAGACCGGTTCGTTAACACGGACCTGACGCAAGGTCTCGAAGATGGTTGCACCGCGGAACGGCGGCCGTCCGGTGAGGACTTCGTAAAGTACCGCGCCCAGCGAGTAGACGTCGGCCGCCGTTCCAGCTTGCCGGGCCCCGTGCTCCGCCTGCTCGGGGGCCATGTAGATGGGGGAGCCGAGCAAGACCCCGGTCCCGGTCAGGCCCGAATCGTCGGCGAGATCTTTGGCCAGACCGAAATCGCCGATCTTCGGTGAGCCATCGAGATTCATCAGCACATTGCTCGGCTTCAGGTCGCGATGCACGACGCCGAGCCGATGAACCTCCTCGACCCCCCTGGCCAATGCTTCGACAAGAATCGCCGCCTTTCGCGGGGCCCATGGAGTGCCATCGAGACGGTCGGCCAGGGTGCCGCCGACCATATATTCCATCTCGAAATAAGGGAGGCCTTCATGCTCGCCGACAGCGTGAATGCGGACGACGTTGGGATGCTCCAGCCGGGCGATGGTCTCGGCCTCACCCTTGAATCGCGAGATCAACTCTGGAGACGTCAATCCGCCCGGCGGCAGCATCTTAATCGCCACGATCCGATTGAGGCGGACTTCGCGCGCGCGGAGAACGACGCCCATGCCACCTCGCCCGAGTTCATCCAGGATCTCGTACCCGGGGATGTCCGGGAGGCCCCCTCTCCGATGTAAAAGCACGTCGCCCAGAGTTGTGGGCGCGAGCGGCGTGCGCTGGCCCGAGCGTGCCTCTGGCGGGCGGCCCATGAGACGGCGGAGAAACGCAGAGGAGTCCGGATCACCGGGAATTAGGGCCGGACCGGGGAGGAAACGTTTGTCGTCGGTCAGAGCTTCGAGCATGTCCTGACAGGTTGGGCAGTCAGCGACGTGTCGCTCGACATCCTCGGACTGACCGGGGAGCAATTCTTCTTGCAACATTCTGGCCAGCAGGTCGGGTGCGGGGCAGGTAGTCCCGTTCATAGAGCCGCCATGTCCTGTTCGATCCGGCGGACCTCCTCACGCAGCATCTGCTGGACCTTGCTCTTGGCCTTGAACGCGGCAGCTACCCCCATGCCGGCCTTCTCGGCGGCTTGGGTGCCGGCGAACCCCTCCATCGCCGTCAGCCGGAACGCCTCCCAAGTTCTCGTCTCGACCCGGTTCTTGACCCGCTCCATCGCCATCTCCAGCACCTCGCGATCGAACGCGTCGGAGAGTTGCGTCTGGAGGTCGTCCCGCGCGACGACGTGGTCGAGTTGATTGAGGAACCGGCAATCACCGTTCCCTCGCGCACCGGGGCGCCTTCGCGACTCGACGAAGTCGCACCAGGCGTAATGGGTGAGCGTCCTGGTATAGGCACGGAAGCTCTGCGACGGGTCGTATCGGAACGAGCGGAGCCTGGACACCAGCCTGGTCAGTACGTCCTGGGTCACGTCCTGAGCGTCGGCCTCCTGCAACTTCAGGCCGCGACACCAACCATAGATCAGCGGGCCATATCTCCCGACGAAGACGGCCCAGTCGACTGGGTTTGCGGCCTCGCCCCGGAGCCTTTCAAGGAGGCTGGCACTTGTTCTCGAGAGCGATCGTTCATCCATTACAACTCCGCAACCCCTTACTCAGGTGGGTTTCGTCCACCACGAATCGACCTCCACCAGAAAAAATAGCACGCGCTGTCAGGTTTTGCAGAAAAGGGGTGACTCCCTCGTATTCGCTGACTTTGTGCATGTGGAATCGAGCCGCGAAGTCGCGACGGGACTACCAGCCAACGACTGCGACTACCGCAGACCGGGTAGATCTGTGACTGCCCGGTCAAATGATTCAATCCCGGGGTGAAGCTGACCGGGCCGAGAGTTCTCGCTCGCCACCTGGCGCCGCAGTCTAGTCTGCCAAAAGCCCCGAAACCGGATCGCGGATCGGCATCTCCTGACGCCCATTCTCCCTTGACTCTCCACTCAGTGCCAGCCCTCCGCGGAGCCTACTCGATGCCTCGCACCTTGATCTCGCCGAACCTCAGGCCTCGTCGTCCAGCCTCTCCCAGGGGGTTGAGGCAACCTCGCAGCCTCAAGCTGGGCTGGAAGCTTGGTGTGGAGGGGCTCGAGGAGCGAATGCTGCTCGCCTCGACCCAGGTGCAGCTTGGCTCGTTACTGTTCTCGTCCGCGAACTTCAATATTCTCGGCACTCAGTACACGGCCACCGGCACGACTCAGGTCGGTTTTGCTCCCACCCAGGGTGAGGCCTTCACTCCGCTCGTCGAGATCGATGGATCCGTCTCGTTCGACACGGGCTCGGCCGACTCCACATTCGAGATCGCGGGCAGCACGATCCGCACCAAGCTCGACGCAGGCGATGTGTTGGTTCCCCTGTTCCAGGGCACTCGCAGCTTCAACGTCGGCGACCTCGTAGGGCCGGGGGTCTCGCTCGTCGGGGATGCTGTTTCGGTCGCCGGTGCTAGCCTGGCATTCGATGAGTTCCGCTTCAACAACCCGGGGTCGATCGACACGACGGATTCACGAGTCCAGCTCCAGGGAGCTCTGACGCTGCCGACATTCGTCGGCCTGACGATCGAGGTTGACGATTCGAATTACGTGAACGTCGCCCACTCCGGGATCAGCCTGACCGGCGTGTCCGCCACGCTCACCCAGACTTTTTCGATCGCCGGCCTGACGGTCTCGGCGCAGGGACTGTCGGTCTCATATTCCACATCGGGCACCGACGACGTCTTCTCGCTCTGGGGTAGCGCTGGGATCGCCAGCACCTCGGGCGACCTCTCACTCACTGCGGATTTCGGGCCGAGTTCCGCACCGGGCCTGACGATCGTCAACGGCAGCCTTGCCATTTTCGATGCCGCCGTGTCCGCCGGTGTCAGCGTGGGCGGCGCTACATTCGGTGCGCAGAATCTCGCGATCGCCTACACCCCATCTCAAGGAGCAGTGTCGTCCTATTTCGCAATCTCGGGCGGTCCCGTCTCCTTCGCCGCCGATGGCCTGAGCTTCTCGGCGACCTTACCCGGATCCGGTGTGCAGGTCTCCGGCGGGACGCTGCAAGACTTCGACCTGTCAATCACCGGCAACGCTAGCCTCGCCGGCGCGACGTTCGACGTCACCAACCTCGCCATCACTTACGCGGCCGCCGGACAGGTCTTCACGTTGACGGGTGGACCGGCCACCTTCACCGCGGACGGCCTGAGCTTCTCGGCCAGCTTCCCCGCCGCGGGAGTGGTCGTCACCAACGGCACGCTGAGTGACTTCGACTTCCAGCTGTCCGGCAACGCTAGCCTCGCCGGCGCGACCTTCGACGTCACTAACCTCGCCATCGATTACGCGGCCGCCGGCAAAGTCTATAAGTTGACGGGTGGACCGGTCACCTTCACCGCGGGGGGGTTGAGCCTGTCGGCGAGCTTCCCTGGGGCCGGTGTCGTCGTCTCGAATGGGAAGTTGCAGAATTTCGATCTGACGATTAACGGTTCGGCCAGTCTGGGTGGCCTGGCCTTCAGCATCGACAAACTGACGATGGCGTATACGGCCTCTCAGGGGGTTGGCGTACCCTCGCAGGTGGCGATCACGGGGGGGCCGGTCAGCTTCTCTGATACCGCGGGGCAGATCAGCTTCTCTGCCAGCTTCCCGGGCCAGGGCCTGGTCGTGCAAGGAGGGCAGCTCCAGGCGTTCAACCTCGACCTGAACGGGACGGCGGTCTTCGCCGGGCTGACCCTCAACATCAAGGATCTCGCATTCTCCTATCAGGACGCCGGGGCGAATTCGGTTTACAGCGTCTCCGGGGCCCTCTCGATCGCAGTGTCCGGCAGCAACATCTCCGCTAGCCTACAGGGGAATTACGACAACAACGGCACGTCCATCTCGGCAGGGTTGGTCATCGTGGGGGGGACTCTTGAGTACGTCAATATGACGCTCAACGGCAACCTCGACCTCTTCGGCCTCGCAATCGACTTCGACGCCTTGAACCTGGTTTATGTCAGCGAGCCGGGCAGCACGATCTATCAGATCACCGGCGGCATCACGGTCCCGGAGCTTTTCAATGCCAGCGTGATCCTTGGTCAGGGCGGCCAGGATGGCCTGACCATCGACAACGGCGTGGTCTCCATTGGCGCGTTCACGCTGGCCCTCAACGACGTCCAGCTGGGTGCGTTCACCATCGAGCAGCTCGATGTCAATTATGCCCCCAACGAGACCTTCAGCGTCGTTGTCTCGGTCCTCTTCCCCCAGGGATGGGCGATCGGCGGCAGCATTGCATTCGTCAATGGCAAGCTTGACGAGCTTTCGCTCTCGTACTCGGCGGCGACCGGCGAGGGAATCGAGATCGGCGACACGGGCCTGTTCCTGAATATGATGTCGGCGACGGTCCAGAATATCGACCAGCCGAACAACCTGATCGTGTCCGGGGCCATGGGGATCGACTTCGGTGGCGAGGTGTCGATCGCGGGGACGAGCGTCACTATCTTCAGCGCCGCAGGCTCGTTCAGCGTTGACAAGGACGGCCTGACACTGGACGCCGGCTTCGCGATCGGAGCTATCAGCCAGACCACCCCGCCGCCCATCACGACGACCCCCACGCTTCCGGAAGGCCTCTACGGAACGGGCAGCGGTCAGGTGACGCTCGACTGGGCGCAGGGGCTCTATCAGGTCACCGCGTCGTTCTCGATGTACGACGACGTCTTTCAACTGACGACGTCCTTCACGTTCCACGACCTCGGCGACGACCAGTTCGCGCTCAGCCTGAGCGCCCAGGCCGACGTGAGGGTGCCAGCCCACATCCCGTTCATCGGCGGCAAGGAACTCGGCCAGATCGACTTCCTGATGGACTACAACAGCAACAACGGCAATCCCACCGGGTTCGTCGCGGCCTGGGTTGAGCTGGACATCGTCCGCAAGTTCGATATCGGCATCGAGTACGAATTCAGCGATGCCTCCAAGACAGTGAAGGTGATCGGCACCAAGTCGGTGAACAACCTGAAAAACACCCCGGCACCTCCCCCTGCCAACCAGACGTATACGTTCACGACCACGTTCACGATCGGCGACGACCAACTCTCGGCAGGTGCCACCGACGTGACGGTGCAGTCCGACTGGGGCCAGAGCCTGATCTCCTCGAACCTGGTCGTGATGAACCCGGCCGGCATCGCGGTGGTTGCCCAGGCGGTCCCGGCGTTCAGCTCCGCCTCGACCGCCGCCCTCCACTTCGTCGCCTCGGCGAGCGACCCGACACAATCGCTGAAGCCCGGCACCTACACGATCGTCACCACCTTGGTCGCCGCGCCGGGCGAGTCGGTCAGCCAGCCAACGATCACGGCCACCTATCACAGGTTCCGCCCGCTGGTCGCCGTCAGCGGGGTCCAGCCCGGCCCGGCCCAGTCGGGCAACGCCACCATCAGCATCGGCTCTCAGGTCGACTCGGCCTTCGCCAGCCAGACGACGGTTAGCCTGTATTCCACGCCGGCGGCCCTCATGGGAAATGGGACGCTCATCGGCGGTCAGCCGGTGCTGGCTTACACCGGCCCGGCCATGACGGCGAACTGGAACCTGGACGGCCTTTATCCCATCCCCTACGTCGTTTATGCCAGGATCAACGACGGGTTCAATGTCCCGGTCTTCTCCGCGACATCCGCCTCGCTGACGCCAACGCCGATCCTGAGCGGGACGGTCTCGGATCCCAAAAACGGTAACGTCGGCATCTCCGGAATTCAGGTCTACATCGACGTCAACGGCAATGGTGTCTTCGATTCGACCGTCGACCCGTTCACGACCACCGGTCCGACCGGGTTTTATGCCTTCTTCTCGCCGCCAGTGACGACCGGCACTTTCAACGTCTACGTAACGGTCCCCCAGGGATTCCAGCTCGACGCCGCCTCGACGAACCCGGGCGTCTTCGTGAGCCAGGGCAACCCCGTCGACCTCGACTTCGCCATCGACGAACTGGCCAGCGTCTCCGGCATTGTCTTCGTGGATCTGAACAACGACGGTACGAACGACCCGTCCGATCCTGGCTTGCCCAACATCTCGGTTGTGCTGGATCTCAACAACAATGGCCAGTTTGACCCGGGCGAGCCGACCACAATCACCAACGCGACCGGCGGGTACATCTTCTATAACGTCCCGCTCAACACCAACTTCAGCGTGATCCCGACGATCCCGGCGACCTACTACCTGACCACGCAGGCGATGATTCCCTCGCCGATTGGCAACAACCCCTACCAGCATGACACCGGTTTGAACTTCGGGGTCCTGCCGTACGTCACGGTGAGCGGGACGATTACGGGCAACGGGCTGACGGATGCCGGCCTGAATATGGTGGAGACACCCCTCGCAGGGGTCACGGTCACGCTCAGCCAGAATGGGCAAGCCGTGGCCACCACGATCACCGATGCCTCGGGCAACTATTCGTTCAGCGGCCTGGCGCAGGGGCCCTACACGATCACCGAGGCCCCCGGCACCCAGTGGCAGCAGACGTCCCCTGTCGTGGCAACATTCTCCTTCCCTGGGACCACGAACCAGCTCTTCGGATCATCAGGATACCCCAGCGGTCTGGCAGCCGCCGACTTCAACAACGACGGGATCATCGACTTTGCCTCGGGCGTCCTGAGTTTCGAGCAAACCTACAACGTCAACGCGATCGACATTGTGCTCTCGAACGGGACTGGTTCGTACCAAACCTACCTGGATGCCGTGAACACGGCCGCCGGAAACACCCAGCTACTGGTGGCGGCCGATGTGCGGAGCCCCGGCACACCGGACATCGTCGTCATCAACGTTGACGGGTCGGTTGAGCTCCTGCAGAACGACGGCCTCGGAAATTTCACCGACAACCCGAACTACTGGCAGGGCCTCCCATCGAGCATCGTGTCCATGGCCAGCGCGTCGGGCCTTTTCGTCTCCGGCTCACAGTCGAACGGCGTCGCCTACGTCTACGAGAACATCTCTGGTGTCGGCGGCGGGATTGTCGTGCTGCTCCCCGGCGGAGGGGCCGCCCAGGTGCTGCAGGCCAACTTTGTCTTTCCGGCGGGCGGCGAGCAATTCGGCCTCGCCGTCGCCGACATGAACGGCGACACCTTCCCCGACATCGTCACCAGCGACCAGAACTCCCTCTACATCGCCTACGGTACAGCGACCGGCATGTTCGGCTCCGTGACATCTTACGCCGTCTTCACGTCGCAGAACCCCGGGGGCGGGCCCGTCGCGGTGGCCGACTTCAACGGCGACTCCATGCCCGACGTGGCCGTAGTCTCTGGCGTCGCTCCATTCCAGGTGATGATCCTCTCGCAGGGGGGCACTCAGAACTGGGCGGTCCAGGCGATCCTCGCACCGCTCAGCCTCACGAACCCGCAGGTCGTGACCAACCTGGTCGCGGCCGACTTCAACGGCGATTCGCTGCCCGATCTCGCGATCCTTCCCGTGAATCCCAACTCAGGCAACCCCTATCCGAACAATTTCGCCTATACGACTATCTACCTCAACGACCCCGGCTCGACCGGCGGATTCGACACGTCCTCCCCACCGACTGTCTTCACCGGCGCCGGGCCCGTGTCTTTGATCGCGACCGACCTGAATGGCGACGGCCTGCCGGATCTCCTCTACGGCGACGACAACGGTTCGAGTATCGGATCGATCGGCTACCTCCTGAACCAGTCCACGATCACCCCGCAGCCCATTTCGATCAATGTCGGCGGGGGCATCGTGAATTTGACAAGCCAGAATTTTAACAATGTCCAGCTGGGTCAGATCAACGGCACGACCTACGGCGACCCCAATCGCTCGGGGGTCCGGGACGCCGGAGAGGTCGGGAAGGCGGGCGTGACGGTCTACCTCGACCTCAACGGCAACGGCATCTTCGACCCCGGCGTCGATCGGTCCACGGTCACGACGGCGGGTGGCTATTACGCGTTCAGCGGCCTGCCAGACGGCACGTACACGGTCCGAGTCATCGCCGGCGACGGCCAGGCCCTAACCGGGCCGGCGGGGGGAGGGTATGCCGTGGCCGTCGCTGGTGCCAGCCAAATCACCGCCCGATCCTTCGGGATGGCCCCGACGCTGCTCGCGCCCATCGCCGATGTCCAGGTCGTCGCGGGCGTGGCCGTCGGCGTTGTCGCCAAGAAGTCTGCAACCGCGGGCAACTCGGTCCTGCGATATCGCCTGGCCCCGGGGGCGCCAGTGGGGGCCAGCATCGACCCCACCACGGGTGCCTTCACCTGGACCCCGACGCTCCTCCAGGGAGGCCGGAGCTATTCCGTCACCGTTTTGGTGTCAAACCCATTCCGGTCGACGATCCATGACTCGCGAACCTTCACTATCAGCGTCGCGTCAGTGTCCTCGCCCACGGCTTTCGTCTACGCGGTTTATCAGGTGATCTTCGGCACGACTCCCACCTCGCAAGTCGCGGAGACGCTGACCACCCGACTCGATTTCGGGGTGACTCGCCTGGACCTGGTCAGGGCCCTCTACGACTCGACTGAACACCTCGGCCTTCAAGTCGATCAGTTCTACACGTCGTACTTCAAGCGGGCCGCTCAGCCCGCCGAGCGTGACTTCTGGGTCACCAGCATGCGGGGAGGGCTGAGCACCACGGCTCTGGCGGCCAAGCTCCTCGGTTCGAATGAATATCGGGCCAGCCACACATCGCCGGACGCCTTCATCCGTGGCCTCTACCGGGACGTGCTCGGCACGAATCCCAGTCCGCGGGAGGTCAACGCTTGGATTCGACTGGCCGGAGGTCGGTTCAACTCGGAGGGCCTGGCTCGTACCTTCCTGAACTCTCGGATGGCCACCGCGCGGCTCGTTACGCGCACCTATCTAGGCGATCTCGGCCGGGCCCCATCCTCCGCTGAGGCCCGCCCCTGGATCCGGCGTCTCGTCGCCCGCCACGAGACGCCTGAGAGCTTCGTGGTGAAGGTCCTCGCATCCGACGAGTTCTATGCGAGGGCCTCCAGGGCCGCCGGGCTGGTGCCACGGGCCGTCGAGCCGATCCTCGCCCATCCCAGGGGCCCCCTCGGACGTCTCACACCGGCGATGCGTGCCCAGGCTATTCAGGGCTTGCGCGCGGCCCAAGTAACAACCGTCTCGATCCCGATGCGATCACTCAAGCCAATCACGGGCTGATTCGCTCGGGGCATTGACATGCTTCCCTCGGATAAACCAGACGGGAAACTCTGATCGGATGAGGCCTTACGCTTGCCCCCATTAGCCCGACGAGCCGACGCCGCACCCCGGCGGCGTCGAGCCTCTTCTTGTTCCGTAGGATCGCCGCCGCGCGATGTACCCTGCCGACCGCCACGCTCACCTCGGGCCACGCCGACTCGGTCGGCTCCAGGCCTCGGGTCAGGATCGCCCGCAGCCTCGTCAATTCCCTCGTGAGCCCCTTTTGGACGCGACCTCATCCAGGCTCGCGGCGAACTTCCCCAGACGGTCCCGCGATACCAGGTCCGACGCCGCCAGCGGCGACCGGCCATCGTCGGTCTGCGATGTGCGGATCGCGGCGCAGTAGCCCCGGATCGCCGTCGCCTCGTCGTCCTCGTGGCCTCCTCGGGCCGGAGGGCCTCGCCGAGCAGCCTGGCCAGATCGGCCCGGCAGGAGGAGAGCAGGCTCCTGGCCAGGAGGACCTCGCCGGAGAGGATGCCCCAAGAGCACCTCATGGCCGACTTCGGGCTGGAGGCCGTCGACGGCCAGGATCACCCGACCGGCCTCGGCTGTGACGCGATGGAGTCGGGACGGGTCAGAGAGCAAGAGGGCGAGCAGCTCATGGTAGCGGTCCAGCAGGCTGGCGACGCTCCGGACGCAGATGGACACGCCACGGCTGTTCAGCTGGGCATGGATCTCGGGCACGCTGCGATGCTCGGCGTGCCGTAGGCGGCCAATCGCGGCGATGACATCGAGGCAGAACTCGAGCCACGGCAAGGCGAGCCCCCCCGAGTTCGGAGCGAAACGTCGTGACTCGGGCTCTCGGCATTGCGGCAGCGTCGGACCTGGAAGGCGAGTCGAATCAATCCGTCGAGGGTGGCCAGGGTCCGATGGCTCTTGCAGGCGGCCGAGAGGGGCCGGTCGCATTCGGGACAGGCCCGGGTCACGGCCTGCAGCTCGATCTCCCGGATCGGCATAAGTCGGGCGGTGCGTCGTGAAATCGTTGAGTCCCCGGGTGCTTCCACACCAGGATCACTGATGGCCATCCGTCGATCAAGCCGGCTCGACTGCCCTAGAAAATATCTGATCGAGACCGCCTACCGCACCGGCGAGTCGTCGGCTCTGGCGGTCTGGCGCACCGACCAAGCCGGGCCGTACCAGACGGTCCCGTACGCTGGCCAGTCGTGGCGGCCCGAGGGCGAGCCGGCGCGACTGCCGCACGAATACCTCCGCGCGGGGACTCTCAAGGCGTTGACCCTGCTCCATCCGGGCGATGGCCGCGTC
Organism: Isosphaeraceae bacterium EP7; assembly: GCA_038400315.1. NCBI lineage: Bacteria > Pseudomonadati > Planctomycetota > Planctomycetia > Isosphaerales > Isosphaeraceae > Kueselia > Kueselia aquadivae. Next base: position 2,565,274 of record CP151667.1, on the reverse strand, counting down.
CGCTTTCGGGGCGTCCGGTGGTGCCCCAACGCGGTGCCTCGCCCTTGGCTCAAGCGGGAACTGAGCGAGGTCCTTGCCGGCGTGCCCGATCCGCCCGAGGAGACCGGATCAGGTGGGCGAGGGGCCTGGGAACGCTGGCAGCAAGGCCTCTCGATCCGGCCGATCTTGCTGGTGAAACCGCTGCCGCTATGGATGCTCCCGGCCTGAACAACCCGGCTGGGCACAAGACGCCGGAGCTGGTTTGCTGGCTGTTCGCCCACGGGGTCATGCCGCTGGACACGCAGGTGGGCGGGTCGTGGCTGAACTTGGCCGAAAGCCTGCTATGGATCCTCAAGCGTCGGACCCTGGACGGCCAGCACTCGAGGAGACCGTCAGACGATTTTCTCCATAAGGATTCGTTTGGCGGCCGCGAAATCTTTGCCCCGGAACGCCTCGAGGATGGCGCGGTGCTCCTCGTAAATTTCCATCGCATCTTCGACCCGACGACGCTGGGTACGACGGAAGTGCGAGCGGATGCGGCCGACCAAGGTTTCCCAGATCAGAACCAGATCAGGTTGGCCTGCTCGCTCCAGAAGAGCACGGTGAAATGCGATGTCGGCTTCGGCGATGTCGTGGTAATCGCCGCGTTCACAGGCGCTTCGCATGCGACCGAGGATCTCTTCCCAAAGGACGTAATCGCCGATTTCCAACTCGGCGAAGACGAGCTGCAACGCGTAAATCTCGACGGTCCGCCGGATCGGGACGATGAAGTTGCGAAGTTCGCGCGGAGCCTCGGGGGCAACGACCGCCCCCCGATTCGGGCGGTTGATCAGCAAACCCTGGAATGAAAGGCTCTGGACGGCCTCCCTGACAAGGCCCCGCCCTACCCCGAACCGCTTTGAAACCTGCGCCTCGGTCAGACGCGAGCCAACCTCGAGACGACCCGTGAGAATATCCTCCTTCAACTGTTGCGTGATGCGACTGGCTCCCGAGGAACCGGCCGCTGCATCGACCGCCGCCATTCGGTTGTCTCCCTCGGGGACTGAGGCCGCTAGAATTGTAGGTTGCATGCTCATAACTGAATTGTTTCACGCTTCAGCGATCGCGAGCCGTACGCATCCGGTTGCGTGGATATCACGAGCGCATGCCGCCGAGATCTCCGAGTAAATTAGAATTGTCGAATCTAGGGGAACGACTGGACGCATGACGAATCCTGCCCGGGAGGGCACCGCGGCGAAATCGCAGAATGAACGTGAGGTTAGGGGTTCGGCCTCTGAAGTGATGGCCGATTGTATTCAATCGGCCATTAATTGTCTGCAATATTATGGTGGATAAATCGATTCGATCGGATTCCTGCCTGTCTGCGAAAGGCTGTCCGGGAACTCTCTGACGTTTTCTCGAATCGTTGAACGGATTCGTCTTTCCGGGATTCAGACTCGATCGCGCCTGTGTGATATTTATTGAGCATATCTTGATCATCGCCCCGCTCGACTCCGGGCGCCCTCGCCGTCGGGGCGAGAGCGCCCCAGCCATGCGAACATCCGCTCCACCACCCAGCGTTTCGCTAGAGGCACCAATCCCGCCGAACCGGCCGGGCGTTTGACCTCCTCGACCCGATAGACGACCTTCGACCGCCTCGGCCAGCCATCCAGCGAGTTGTCGCGATACTTGCTGTCGGCGCGTACGACCTCCGGACGCGACCGATGCTCGGGCGTCACCCGGCGCAGCACCCGGGGCGCCGCCGTCCCGTCGTCGGCAGACGCCGCCGTGACCAGCACGGCGAGCAGCAACCCTAGGCTGTCCACGATGAGATGACGCTTGCGGCCCGAGAGCTTCTTGCCGCCGACCTATTGCCCCTCAGGCGGCTAACTTCTTGTCGGATGGCGTCCGTTTCCGATACTTTCCGGCGATGAGACCCACCGGAACATCGACCGAACTCGAAGCCCGCCGACGTCTCGCCGTGCAGCGGGTCGCCGAGGGCTGGAAGCAGCAGGATGTCGCCGCTTTTCTCGGCGTCTCGACCCGGGCCGTCGGCGGGTGGGTGGCCGCCCACCGCGAGGCCGGCGAGGAGGGCCTCAAGGCGACGCCCCACCCCGGGCCGGCCCCCAAGCTCACCCGCCGCAGGGAGCAATCCGTCCTGTCCTGGCTGGCCAGGAGCCCGCAAGCCTTCGGCGACAAGGCCGACCTCTGGACCACCAGGCGACTGGCCGAGGTCATCGCCAGGAAGTACGGCGTCCGCTTCAACTCCAACGACCTGGCCGGCTGGCTCACCCGGCGAGGCTCCTCGCCGCCGAAGCCCGAGGTCCGGGCGGTGGAGCGGGACAACCCGGCCATCGCCCGCTGGGCCGCCGAGGACTGGCCCCGGATCGAAAAAAAGCGAGGGACGAGGGGTCCCACGTCGTCCTGATCGACGAGAGCGGCTTCTTCCTCAACCCGGCGGTCCGCCGCACCTGGGCCCCCAAGGGGCAGACTCCGGTGCTGACCGGGTGCGGGCGACATCGCCAGAAGGTCTCGACGATCGCCGCCATCAGCGTCGCGCCGGGGCGGCGCCGGCTCGGGCTGTGCTGGAAGACCGATCCCAAGGGCTACATCGACGCCGAGGCGGTGGTTTCCTTCCTCCGGGGCCTGCTGCGGCACCTGAAGGGCCGGGTGATCGTGGTCTGGGACGGGGGGAGCAACCACAAGGGGCCGGCGATCCGAGCCTTGCTGGGGCGCTACCCCCGGCTGACGCTGGAGCACCTGCCCGGCTACGCCCCGGATCTCAACCCGGTGGAGATGATCTGGGGCCACCTGAAGCACGGGCGGATGGCCAACTTCGTGCCCGAGGATGTCCTCCACCTGGAGCGGGTGGTCCGGGAGAATCTGCGGGGTGTCAGGGGCAATCCGGGGCTGATTCGGTCGCTCTGGAACGGGTCGGATCTCCCCTTTCCGAACCGGAATTTAACCATCTGAAGGTCAATAAACACGGGAACCGCCGACCTCGATCCCCTTGACCGCCTGGCAGCCGATGGCGGCGGCGCGGGGTCGTGCCGGGCGGCGACCCGAACGTCGCGGCGAATCCATGCCCATGATCCGCTGCAAGGTGACGTCTCTCGCCAGCGCTTGAAGTGGTCGCAGACGGTGCTCTTGTGCAGCAGGTCGAGTGGCGGCATGCCCCACAGACAGCCCGAGTGGGTCACGTAGAAGATCGCGTTGAGGACCGCGCATCTCGACCCGCCGCGGCCGTCCCACCCGGTGGACCGGGATGATCGGATCGATGATGGCGCACTGTTCGTCGGTGAGATCGGATGGGTAGGGCTTACGCATCGGGTTATCTCCCGTTGATGGTCGGTCGAGCGTACGCCGTTTTCCATCATCAGTTTAAGGCAAAGCTCAATTGCCGGATTGCTTCTGGCTCGCCTGCTGCCGACCGAATTCTCCTCACCGGCACGAAGAGCCTGGCTTGGCTGGCATGTTTTGAGCTTTGGTAAGGTTTCCGGAAGCGACCCGGATTCCTGTCGCCACATGATCGATGATTGTCTACAATCCATCTTAGGCCCGCCGCTACTCCGGCCAGCAATCCCTCCCGCAGTCGTGATCAACTCCCGCCTTCCCCCTCCGGGCGTCCGAGCGAGCTTCATCATGCTCCACGATCGGTGCAGAATCGTGTGCTTGACTGCGACCTTTGTCGCTTCGCTCCAGGTCAGCCTGCTTGCCCAGGCGGCCGCGGACTCCGAATCCTTCGAGAAAGAGATTCGCCCTCTCCTGCTCGAGAACTGCGCGAAGTGCCACGGCGCCGACAAGCAGCAAGGGGGGCTGCGGCTTGATACACGGCAAGCGTTTATGAATGGCGGAGACTCTGGCCCGGCGGTAATCGGAGGCCAGCCGGACGAGAGTCTCCTCCTCGAGGCGGTTCGGCACGAAGGCGACCTCAAGATGCCGCCGGGCCGAAAGCTTTCAGCCGAGCAAATCGCCTCGCTGGAACGATGGGTCGCGGCCGGTGCGAAATGGCCCGCAGATCTGACGCCCGTCGTCGATCGACGTAAGGATGCATGGGCTGCGCACTGGGCGTTCCAACCGATCACCGATCCGCCAATCCCCCGCCCCAAGGATACAGGATGGTGCCGCACCCCGGTGGATGCGTTTGTCAAGGCGACCCTCGAAGCGAAAGGCCTCGCGCCCTCGCCTCTGGCCGATCGGTATCGCCAGATCCGGCGGCTGACCTATGACCTGACCGGCTTGCCTCCAACGCCCGAAGCGGCCACTGCGTTTCTCGAGGATCAATCCCCCGACGCCTATGAAAAGCTGGTCGATCGCCTGCTGGCGTCCGAGCAATACGGTGAGCAATGGGCCAGACACTGGCTGGACGTGGCCCGTTATGCAGACACAAAAGGCTATGTTTACGGGCGAGAAGAGCGGTTCCTCGTGCAGGCCCCGGCCTACCGAGATTGGGTCGTCAAGGCATTCAACGAAGACCTGCCTTATGACCAGTTCCTCCTCAATCAGATCGCCGCGGACCTGGTCGTACCCGAAGACCGAACGGCCCTGGCGGCGATGGGGTTCCTGACCGTTGGTCGTCGATTCCTGGGCATCACACCGGATATTATCGATGACCGAATCGACGTCCTCTCCCGCGGAACGATGGGCTTGACCGTCGCCTGCGCCCGCTGCCACGACCACAAGTATGACCCGATCCCGACTGCCGACTATTATTCACTCTACGGGGTGTTTCAGAACTGCACCGAACGTCTGGTCCAGATCAACGAACCCGAGTCGCGTGATCCCGCCTACGTAGCCTTCGAGAAGGAACTTTCGACCCGTCTCGAAAACCTAAAGAAGGGCATGGAAGCGAGTCGGACCGAGGCCATGAAGCGGGTCAGAGAGCGTGTCGCGGCCTACCTTCTCGTGCAAAAGGACCTTTCGAAGGTACCCCAGGAAGGCTTCGATACGGTCCTCGGAAAAGATGATCTGAATCCTGCGTTCGTGCGTCGATTCACGGCCTATCTCTCCAACGCAGCGAATTCCGACGACCGTATTTTCCGACCCTGGCGCATATTTGCGAGATTGACGGATGCCGACTTCGCCGCGCAAGCAATAATCGAATCCGGTAACATAAATAAACCTGGATTGCTCCCTCTGAATCGGAAGATCGCCGAGGCGTTTGCGACCCCTCCCAGCTCGATCGGTGAGGTTGCCGAGCGCTATGGCAAGGTCTTTACCGAGATCGATCGACTTTGGCAAGAGGTACAGAAGCCTTCCGGTGCAGCCGGGGCGACGCCTCCCAAGTTCCTGGAAGATCCCGAGGCCGAGGCGCTCAGACAAGTCCTGTATTCGGATCGAGGCCCGTGCTCGATGCCTGATGAGCCCATCGTGACAACCGAGTGGTTCTTCGATTCGACCACCGTCGTTCAGATGTGGAAACTTCAGGGCGAGGTCGATCGGTGGCTGATTCAGTCGCCGAGATCCCCGGCTCATGCTGTCGCAGTCGTCGATCGCGAAGAGCTTCAGGAGCCCCGCATCTTCAAGCGAGGAAGTTCGGCGAATCGAGGCGATGAGGTCCCCCGGAGGTTCCTCCAGGTCGTCGCGGGGCAGGATCGCAAGCCATTCTCGCAAGGCAGTGGCCGCTTGGAACTGGCCCGAGTGATCGTCGCCCCGACTAACCCTCTGACGGCTCGGGTCTGGGTCAACCGGATCTGGATGCACCACTTCGGTGCAGGGCTCGTCCGCACGCCGAGCGACTTCGGCATCCGGGCCGAGGCGCCAAGCCATCCAGAATTACTCGACTGGTTGGCTCGTCAGCTCGTCAGTAATGGCTGGAGCACCAAGAGCATTCATCGACTGATCCTGCTCTCTTCCGCGTACCAGCAGCGGTCCGACGAGCCTGCGGACGCGGCAGCTCGTGAGCTCACTCAGAGCGTCGACCCCGAGAATCGACTTCTCTGGCGGATGAATCCGCATCGACTGACATTCGAGGAAGCACGCGACACGCTTCTCTCCGTAACCGGGGAACTCGACTCTCGCCTCGGCGGCCGCTCCTCGGAATTATTTCCCGTCGGCTCATCGAACGTCCGTCGATCGCTTTATGGCCTGGTTGACCGGCAATTCTTGCCGAGCATCCTCCGCGTCTTCGACTTCGCCAACCCCGACCTCCACACGCCGATCCGTAGCGAGACGACAGTCCCACAGCAGGCCCTCTTTGCGATGAACCATCCCTTCATCGCAGATCGGGCCAAGGCCCTGGCGGATAAACTGACGATCAACGATCCCGAAGCGTCGATTCGATCACTCTACAAGTCGACCTATCAGCGCGAACCGACTGAGGTGGAACTGGCAGACTGTCGGCAATTCATCTCCACACCCGTCGAAGAGGCGAGTCCGGTCGTCTCACCGGAGACCCTTGCCTGGCAGTACGGCTACGCCGAGGTCGATCCCACGACGGGACCTTCCCGCGACTTCGTTCACCTGCCACACTTCAATGGGACAGCTTGGGGAGGAGGCCCACAGTGGCCCGACTCCAAACTGGGCTGGGCTCGGATCAACGCACAAGGTGGCCATCCCGGCGACGATCTCAAGCACGCCATCGTCCGGCGATGGACGGCGACGAAGGCATCCAACGTCGCGATTGGCTCAACGCTGGTGCATGCCGAGGCCGCCGGTGATGGCGTCAGAGGCTGGGTCGTTTCCAGTCGTCATGGTGTTCTCAAGTCGGCGCCGGTCCACAATAGTCGCGTGGAATTTAACATTGATCGTGTGGCCGTCGAGGTCGGAGACACGATTGACTTCGGCGTCGACTACCGCGGCGGTCTGAACAGTGATCAGCATACCTGGGTCGCGACGATTCGCGAATTGAGCGACTCCGCCATTGCGTCAAGCTGGAATTCGGCTCGCGATTTCGCTGGCCCCTCATCTCGCCAATTGAATCCCTGGGAGCAACTGGCCCAGGTGCTTCTGATGGCGAACGAATTGATGTTCGTCGACTGACCTTAAGGGGAGCGAGCCGTGCCAGAGCAGCCGCATGAACCGTCGCAGGGGATGAGCCGCAGGGCCCTTCTTCAGCGTTCCGCGCTCGGCATCGGGGCCCTTGGCCTGGCCGACCTCTTCAGTGACCAAAAGGCCTACGCAGACGTCGCCGCCGGAGGTCGAGGCGTCGCGAGCATGGTGCCGAAGTCGCCCCATTTCCCGGGCAAGGCAAAGCGTGTCATCCATTTCTTCCTCAACGGAGGGCCGAGTCAGGTCGACACGTTCGACCCCAAGCCGGCTCTGCTGAAATATGCCGGCCAGCCCACGCCTCAGTCCTTCGCGACGGAGCGCAAGACGGGCGCGGCATTCCCTTCGCCGTTCAAATTCCAGAAATACGGGCAGAGTGGCATCGAGGTCAGCGAGCTGTTCAGCAAGACGGCCCAGCATATCGATGAGATCGCGGTCATCCGATCCATGGTCGCCCAGGTGCCAAATCACGAGCCATCCTTGATGCTCATGAACTGCGGCGACTCGGTGCTCTCGCGCCCGAGCGTCGGAGCCTGGGTGATGTACGGGCTCGGGTCCGAGAATCAGAACCTTCCAGGGTTCGTCTCGATGTGCCCCAGCGGTCTCCCGATCAAGGATTCGGATAACTGGCAGTCGGGATTCCTGCCTGGGATTTACCAGGGAACCTACATCGATCCCCAGCACACACAAATCGACAGGCTCATCGAGAATATCCGCAGCCCCCACGCCACGACGGCCGTACAACGCAAGCAGCTCGACCTGCTCCGCTCCTTCAACACGAAGCATCGGGAAAATCGGGCTGATGCCCGACTCGACGCCCGCATCCAGTCGTTCGAGATGGCCTTCCGCATGCAGATGGAGGCCGCTGAGGCCTTCGACATCGGCAGGGAGCCCCAGTCGATCCGCGAACTCTACGGAAACGGGGTGCACGGGCGGCAGACGTTGATCGCTCGTCGACTCCTGGAACGCGGAGTCCGCTACGTCCAACTCTGGCACGGAGCCGGGCAGCCCTGGGACAATCATTCCCAGATCGAGGAAAATCACCGCAAGCTCGCTGCCGAGATCGACCAGCCGATTGCCGCGCTGCTGACCGATTTGAAGCAGCGTGGGATGCTTGAGGACACGCTCGTGATCTGGGGTGGGGAGTTCGGTCGCACACCGACCGTCGAGCTCGACGGCAACGGAAAGGCCGCGCTCGGCCGCGATCACAATCACTACGGATTCAGCGTCTGGATGGCGGGCGGCGGAATTAAAGGCGGGACGATCCATGGTGCCACGGATGATTTCGGATTCAAGGCCGTGGAAAATCCCGTCACCGTCCACGATTTCCACGCAACGATCCTCCACCTCCTCGGCTTCGATCACGAGCGCCTGACTTATCGCTACGCAGGTCGCGATTTCCGCCTCACAGACGTTCACGGGCAGGTCGTCCGACCGATCGTCGCCTGACCACCTTTCTCTTCACGCTGGAACTTCGATCACATGGCACGCCTCATCGTTCGCCCCGATCAGCTGGACCTGGATACTCCCGGTAGGCGTGACTACTGGGTCGCCCTGGAGCACGACAGTATCTGGGGCGATCACCTCATCCCCCTTACGGTCTGGGTGGGTCCGGAAGTCGAGTTGGGCCGAGGCCTCGTCGCATTCGGCTCCAACCACGGAAACGAATACGAAGGGCCCATGGTCCTGAAGCACCTGATGGGTGAGATCCAGATCGAGAAGGTCCGGGGCCGAATCATCTTCATCCCGGTGTTGAATGTCGCTGCATTTCGAACGGGGACCCGTGAGAGTCGAGACGCTGATGGCGTGAACCTCAATCGGGCATTCGTGGATGGGGCGGGTGTCACACCTTCTCTCGCCGGCATTACCCATCGGATTGCCGCGTTCGTCCGGGCCTACATCTGGCCTCGCGTCCACACGGTCATCGACCTTCATTCCGGCGGCGATGTGGCCCGGTTTGCTCTGTGTGCCAACTACCATCCCCTGGACGACCCCATCCTCGCGGCCCAGGTCGAGGAGACCGCTCGCTGGTTCGGCACCCCTTGCCTGATGGTCTACCAGAATTCAACTCCGGGCCTACTCCCCAGCGAGGCCGAGCGGCTCGGTAAGATCACGGTTGGAACCGAACTCGGCTGGGGACGTGCCGTGAACGTCGACGGCGTCCGATACGGGAAGCATGGCGTCCTCGCGGCGGCCATCCATCAAGGCCAACTCCACGGCGAGATCGAGCCTATCGGCTACCACAAGGATGGCACGCAACGAAAACTGGAGATGGTCGACCGCGACTGTTTCTCCGTTGCCCCGTTTGACGGCCACTACGAGCCCCTGCTCGAATGTGGCACGGCGGTCCGACGCGGCGAGACCGTCGGCTTGCTTCACGATTTTGATCATATCGACATGGAACCGTGGCCCGTCGTCGCTGGAGTCGATGGGGTGATCCTCGCCCAGGCCTGGGTCTCCCCGGTCCCGCGAGGCCAGCATATCGTGGTCGTCGGTCGCGTGCTCTCCAACTGATCCGGTTGTGATGCGAACGTCCGTAACGACACAACCGGCCTGATCGAAGTCTTGGTCGACATCGCTGACTCCAGGCCGATCGGTTCTTTGTGAGGATGTTTTGGGCCCGAGGGTTGTCGGCCATCGACTTCGAGAACACTCGTCAACGACAAGGACCCGCCCTGGGGAATTGTCCGACCGTGGACGGGTAAATCACGGTCCCCGATCGGCCCGGAACTGGAAATTCGCTCCGTCAAAGCATGGAGAACCCCCTATCAATCTGCGAGTCCCGGCGATGAACGGCCCCACGAACGCAACGAATTCGGAATCTCCCACAGGTGTCCGATATCGGGTGCTCGGATTTGCCTGCACGCTTTCGATGATCACCTATCTCGACCGCGCCTGCTTCGGCGCGGCGGCCCCCTCGATCGCGTCCGAGCTCGGTCTTACCGACGTGTCCCAGCTCAAGTGGGCGATGACCGCTTTCGCGATTGCTTATGCCGTCTTCGAGATCCCGGCGGGCGCGATGGGCGACCGGCTTGGACCTCGAATGATGCTGATCCGTATCGTCACCTGGTGGTCGGTCTGCACGGCCCTTACCGCCGTCATCGGCCTGCGGGTGGGGGGGACGGTCATCGGCGGGCTCGGCACTCTCATCGCCCTCCGGTTTCTTTTCGGAGCCGGCGAAGCGGGTGCCTATCCGAATATCACTCGTGCCATCCATAATTGGTTTCCCCCCCGAAGCTGGGAAATGTCCCAGGGGATGGTTTTTATGGCGGGTCGCGTGATGGGCGGGCTGACCCCGCTTCTCTGGGCGATCCTGGTCGGAGGGACCGCCGAGACTGCCCCGCTGATGGGCTGGCGACCGGCCTTTTTACTCTTCGGTGGGATCGGACTGATCTGGACCGTCGCTTTCGCCCGCTGGTTTCGCAACCGGCCCGAAGAGCACCCCGGCATCAACGCAGCGGAACGCGACCTGATCGGCTCGCATGAGCATGCGCGGTCCTTGCACGGTGCAATACCCTGGAGGGGTCTATTCACCAGCCGAAGCCTCTGGGCCTTGTGCCTGATGTATTTCCTGGTGAATTACGCCTGGGCCTTCAACCTGACCTATCTCCCCACATACCTCCAGGAACGATTTTCCATCGAAACTGGAGACAGACTCGGCGCGATCTATAAAGGGGCCCCTCTCTGGTTGGGCGCGGCGGGTTGCTTTCTGGGAGGCTTCTGCATCAACGGACTGGCTCGCGTCCTGGGCGATCGACGGCGGGCAAGGCAGGTTCTGGGCTTCACGGCCTTGAGTGCGGGGGCACTCTGCTGGTGGGGTGCCCGTCATGCCGAGAACGTCCAGACCTTCTGCCTTCTGATCTCCCTGGCCGCGTTCGGCATCGACCTCACCCTGGGGGCGGCCTGGGCAACTTGCCAGGACCTCGGCCGACAGCATGCCGCAGTGACAGCGGCCTGCATGAACACGATCGGGACGCTAGGCTCTGCCATGGCGGTCTGGCTGACCGGCACGCTGGTCGAGCGATCCTTGACATTACAAGTGGCCTTGCAACACAATTCTCTCGCGCAACTGTCTGCCGTCGATCGGCATGTCGCCGTCCTATCTGGATACGACGCGGCCTTCGCCACCTATGTCGTTGTCTTCCTACTAGCCTCCTGCTGCTGGCCCCTCATCGACCCTTCGACCCCGATTTCCGCGGACTGACCTTCTCGGTGACCTAGATTGGCCAGATGAGAGTCTTCCACTCGGAAGGTCGCCCGCAATTGAGATCGCGGCCAATCCGATGTGTGGACCCTAAAAGCCTGTTGGGCAAGCTTGACCTAGCCATCCGGGATGGACACACGAACCGCATACCCGAGCGACCTGACCCACGCCGAGCGGGCTCAGGTCTGCCGCGTCATCCCTTCGCCCAGACCGGGCGGGCGGCCCGCCAAGCACGACCTGCGGGACATCGTCGACGCCCTGCTTTACGTCTTCCGCACCGGCTGCCAGTGGCGTGCCCTGCCGCACGACCTGCCCCCCTGGGCCACCGCCTACTGGTATTTTCCGCATCTGGAAGGCCGACAGCACCTTCGACCGCCTGATGGACCTGCTCCGAGGCGACCTGCGCCAGGCCCACGGCCGGCCGCGCCAGCCGTCGGCGGCCATCCTCGACAGCCAGTCGGTCAGGACGACGGAAAAAGGGGCCCCCGAGGCTAAGACGCCGGCAAGAAGGTCGCCGGCCGCAAGCGGCACATCCTCATCGACGGCCTGGGGCTGATGCTCTCGGTGGTCGTCCACGCCGCGTGCATCCGGGATCGCGACGGGGCGAGGCTGGTCCTGGCCCCGCTGCGGCACCGCTTCATGCGGCTGCGGCTGATCGTCGCTGATAGAATCCTACAAGGGCGGGATTGCCGAATGGGTCGCTGCGCTGCGGCGCAGAAGCCGACTTCGCCTGGAAATCAAGGCGAAGCGCCCCGGTGCCGGCAAGTTCGAGCCGAACGCGTTCCGCTGGCGTGTGGAGCGGACCTTTGCCTGGCTGGGCCGGAATCGCCGGCTGAGCAAGGGCTACGAGGCGACGATCTCCAGCAGCGAAGCATTCGTCAAGTTGGCGATGATCCACCTGATGGCCCGCCGGCTGCCGAAAGTGTTGGCGAAAAGGTAGCTTTCTCAACAGGCTTTGAGTCGCCCTGGACGCCGAGACACGGCGCGTGGTGGTCATGATCTTCCGCGATCGCTCGGGGACCCCACTTGGTGCTTCTGGGACGCTCTGCCCGAGGCGTACCAGGGCGGAGCGATGATCTTCACCGACTCCTTAGCGTCGTAACGGAGGGTGATCCTGGCCGGCCCGCACACAAGCTGCGGCAAAGGTGACGGCAGGTCAACCCCAACGCCGCGAGTCATCCTCGGTTGGCTCCGGAACGCCGGGCCGTGTGTCATTCAATCGCGATTTTTTTAATGAGGATATGTATATTTAAATTTTTCAAATTGTGCAATGCCGCGCTCCGGTAAGATTGGAGAAATCGGCACACCCTGCCGTAGACGCAGGCACGGAGGCCCGCAGCTTGCCGCGTTATCGTGAACGAAGTTGCGGAAAGTACGGGTCTCAATAAGAGAGGAAACCTTCAAATTAATAGTGTCCAGATGGTTCGTGGCCCACGGTTCCAAAAAGCTGGATTCGTTCGCGGTGATCTGTCGGGCGAGGCGAGATCGCCGCATCGTTCACGGACATTGGGGCACTCACTTCGGCGCTCGCCTGGGAGCGTGCTCCCGGCCCGGATGAGCTGGTCCACAGGCTTGGAGAAATTCGCAGTCGAGGCATACAAATCAGTTGGTGGCGATGTATTGAGGTTGTCAGTCAAAAATTAACTCCAGATTCCACACGTGTTCCTTGAATGGCATCTACCGTAAGTGTAAGTTCACCTCCGCAACGCTCGATCGACCGCTAACCCGTGAGGCCGTCGTTCGCAGGCATCCCGAACTTCGCTTCGACGTGACGTCGATTCGCGGCTTCGGTTGCCCGTAGCGATCCTATCGATTGTTAGCCAAACGTCACGGGCGTCCGTAAGTCCACCTGGGTCCCACGAATTGTGGGATTGTCAGCCATCCGACGGTGAATAACCTCCCGGATCCTGAGCCCAGAGGGGGCGGTTTGCACGAGGTTCCCGGGTCTTCACCCAAAGTGAAGGAGTCCCCAACAGTGAGCGTGGCCTACGACCCGAACTCGCTCGTGGACGCTTTACGCTCGATGGGCTACGGGTCCAGCTTCGCGGCCCGCAGGCGGCTCTGGGGACTCTACGACCTCCGCGAGGCGTACACCGGCTCAGCGCGGCAGAATGGGCTCCTCCTGGCGGCTGTCAAGCTCGGCCAGAGGGCCCCGACGCTGCGGCTCACCCGCATGCTCTACGACATCGGGCAGGACGTCGACGCGGTGGTCGTCGCCGACGCGAAGGTCCTGATCGAGAATGCCTTCGGCGGGCAGTCGCTGGAGGCGGTCCCCGGGCAGACGGTTCGCCTGGGCAAGGTGAACTACGCGGGTGTGTTTCCCGTCCGGGTCGCGTCGGGCTTCCTGGCCACTCAGGGCGCGTTGATGGTGCTGCCGCACACGTCGGGCAGGATCGCCGTCGGCTACGTCGCGACCCCAGTCGAGTCCACAGCGGTCCCCGTCCCCCTGCCCACGAACTCCAACGATGCGAATCTGCTGGAGAAGTTCTACGACGCCGTGAACGAGGCGCGGTTGAAGAGCGCCTGGGATGCCACCTGGGGCGACGTTTGGAAGCCCGACCGTGTGGCCGGGATGACCCTCGACGTCTTCTTCGCGGTCCTGTTGCTCCTCGTACCGGGAGTAGGGGAGGCCCGGATCGTCACCATGGGCTGGACGGCATCGGGGTGGGTGTTCGACACCCTTCACGATTTCACAGACAAGCTGGCCGAGGAGGTCCCCGGCCTGGATGACTCCGAGCGGACGCGGTTGAAGATCCTGCTGGCCACTCCCACCGCCTCGCTCAAATTCGGTCTCGACGTGGGACGCTTCCGAGCCGATCGCACGCTGTGCTCGCTCTACGACTTGCTGGGCACCAGTGCCGACAACTTCTTTCTCAAGACCTTTGAGCTCGAGCCGTCCGGGAACGAGAACCTCAAACTTGCCGGGAGCATGCTCCGTGACGCCACGAACAAGTCGATCGGATTTGTTTGCGAAGTCGTCAAGAAATAGCGAGTTCCCCATTCATATCCAGGAATGCCCCGATGGCCCAGGTGGTGAACCGTTCGAGCCATGTGATCGAAGTTTATGGGACCGAGACGGCTTCAGGCACGGCCCGCCGCTGGATCCTTGCACCCGGTAAGCAGACACAGGCGACGTTCAATTGCTCCGAGCTTCGCGCTGGTGACGAGTTCGGTTTGGAGGTCTTCGGTTCCAAGGATTGGTGGAAGGTTCTTACCGACTATGTCTTCATCTATCCACCGCATGGGGGTGACGGCTTTTTCACTCAGGATATGACTCTCCATTGCGTGCCGTTCCTCCCCCGGAGCGAGTCCGCTCCCCCCTGGAGGCGTGGCTACGAGGTGTCGCCGGCAGACGCCACGCGTGACGGCACCCCGGTGACAGATCCGCTGGATCGCGTCTCGGAGTTTCCGATCACCGAGGACGAGCTCGGCGTGAAGGAAGGGGAGCTCGACTCGGTCCTCTCCGGGGCGGCCGGCTTCTATGCCTTCGGCCTGCAGACACGGACCTGGAAGCGAGACGACCTGTACATCACCGTCCGGCTCACGGCCGACCCGTCGTCGTCCCTCTCGGACGACGAGCGAAAGCGGCTCGAGGGGCCTGTGGGCGGCCCGACCCAGCTCGACGTCTGGAAGGAGAAGATCGAGACCGTATGGGCCACGGCGGTCGGCGGCTCGAACGGAAAAACGCTCCACGTCGAGTGCGACTGGGTCGAGTCGGGCGGCCACTACAACATCGACATCGTCACGGCCGGCGGATCGCTTTTCCGGAGAATCGTGGCCAAGAGCACGATGGAATGGTGGGCCATCGACATCGACGACAGCACCACAACCCGTGACCGGGTGCATGTCACTGCCCACGAGTTCGGTCACCACCTTGGGCTGGATGACGGCTATTACCTCCAGTACGAGATCCCTCACCTCGAGAGCGATCCAGTCGTCCAAAAGTTCCTGGCCGACGACGCCAATGTGAAGTCGCTTTCCAACGACCCGACACGGGAACGTAAGACTGAAGGATTCTGGGGCGGGTTCCTGTCGTTGCCCGGGTTCTATCAGCTCTTCGGCCGGCCCGAGCGCGTCGATCAACGGGTGGATCGGGGCGTCCGGACGACCGCCTTGAGCTTGATGGAGCGCCCGAGCGATCTGAATCCCGCCGTCATTGACCGGGAGCTTGTCGATGCGATCGTGGGGCGGCATCTCCAGCCGCTTTATCTCGCGGCCGAGCTCTTCTTCGTCCGGAAGCCGAACTCAACGACCTAGGACGCCGTCCTCGGTGTGAGCGTGTGCTGGCCGATCAGGGTGGCCGGTCGCGCGGACCGAGGGTCCGCGTCCCCCCGTGCTGGAAGGTGCCCTTGGTGATGCCGTACCTCCCACTCAGCCTGAAGCCGCTTCCCCCGTCGGCCGGCGATGGGGTCGTCTTCCCCTACCTGTTCCAGGGTCCCCCGGGGTTGGGCGAGACGGGCCATCGGTACCGGTTCGCGGTGCTGGCGGCCGACTCGAACGTGGCTGCGGCTCAGACCCTCGCTCTGCTCGGGTTCGAACGCGACGGGACGGAAGCCCCCCCCTTCGGCGGCTGGGCGTTCCACAGGATCAAGACCGACGGCCCGTTCGGTTCGCTGAGTGACGACCCCCTCGTAGGGGAAGATGAGCGGCTCGACACCTACCTCGACCTCGCCACATTGCACGTGAATGAGGCGGAGCTCCGAGCCTCGCGGGTCAATGGGGGATTCGCCCCCAACGGCCTCGGGCCCGCGCGATTTGGGCTGAAGCGGAGCGGAGGTCATCCCGACGGCTGGCGGTTCGCGCTGGCCGGTTCCGATGACACCGATGCGATCGCCCCCTCGTTCGTGCTGCCCGCCGCCGCGGTCGATGTCCCCGGTGTGGGGGAGGGCGAGGTCACCTTCGGTCTGGTCGCCAACGGTCTGGGAGAGAGCGAGTGGACGGGGGGCAGGCTTCGATTCAACGACGCGGTCGTCTGCGGTGTGGAGGGGGCCCGGATCGCCTCGGGCCCTATCGCCCTCGTGGCGGGGAGTTCCGGACCCGGCATCGATCTCCTCTGCTCCGGCCATCTCTCGCTCCCGTTCGGGGTCGGGGGATTGGCCCGCGTCGAGCTGCCGCGCGAGGCGGTGTCGATCCGCCTGGAGACCGGGAGGTTGGCGGTTTACCTGTTTCCCGACATCGCCGGGGACCCGGTGCATCTGCCGATCGACCTGACGTTCTCGATCGTGATGGATCAGGTCGAGCTGCCAGACGCACAGGCACTTCTTGCCCCGCTCGAGTCGCGGACGGCTGGCGGACTACCGTCCTTGCGGCATCGGATCGAGTTCCTGGTGGACGGCGACTGGGCGCACCTGGGCCAGCCTGTTCTGACGCTGCCGCTGGATGGGAATCGTTGGTCGTGGGACGACTTCCTCGCCGCCGCGAATGCCGGCCAGTGGTTGTTCTCGTCGCGCGAGCTGGGGCACCACGCTCACGCGTTCAACGGTCTACGCTGGTCGCTGGCCGACTTGCTCGGCGACTTACTCGGGCCGGTCTCGCTTGAGGTGGCGAGCCCGAGGCGCTACCGGAGTTCGTCGTCCGCCCCCACCCCGACCGGCGGCCGGCTCACCGTCCCGCTGTCGCTCTCCCTACTGGTCGCGGGCCAGACGTTCCGGCTCGACCTCGAGCTCAAGATTGCCCTGAAGACCCTGCGGCTTACGGCAAACGACCTGAAGTTCCGGCTCGGCCCGGGCCTGCACCTGTGCGAGCTTCAGGTCATCGACCTCGGATTTCTCGCGCTAATCCTTCCCTCGCGGCCGGACAGCGGGCCCGGCGGTTTCGGCGACGACAACGACGGCGGGCTCGACCTGGAGGCCCGCACCTTCACGATCAAGGCGCCGACTCAGGCGGGGGCGACCCCGCGTCCCGGCCCATTGGTCCTGATCCCCGGCAGCCTGACAGATCAACGGATCGATAATCGAGTTGTGTTGCGTCTCCGGGAGTTCGACCCGGGCACGTGGCCCGTCGACGGGCCTGATAAGATCTACCTGCGCATCGGCCCCGGCGGCCTGAGCTTCCATGCCGAGGTCGACTCGAGCCACTCTCCGCAGATCGGTACCGGCGGCGGCAAGCCGCTGACCTTGCGGCTGCACGAGCAGCGAGGGCCGACGCGGAGCCGGGTCGTCCTGATCGAGAGCGTGTGGAAGGAGTCGGTCCTCTTCGGCGAGCTCGACGTGCCGGGCCTGGACGACCTGGTTGCCAAGGTGGAGCTAGGCCTGCGTCAGGACAAGCGGGGGCAGCCGCCCGTCATCTGGGTGGCCGTCGACCTTGACCGCACAGACGGCATGCCGCTGGCCCAGTTCTCGGTCGGCTACCTTCAGGTCAAGCTCGATGACTTCCGCGCCCGGCTCTCCTGGGATCTGGGCAAGAACGACTGGGACCTCTCGGTCCGGGTCGATGGCCGGCTCTCGCTCGCGCCGCGGACCAGCAACACGGGCGGACTTGACGACCTGGCGCGTCCTGATGCGATCGTGGTCCGCGACCTCGACCTGCTCAGTCTGCACCGGGGACCCGGTGAGGTTGCCCTCCAGCTCGACAAGCCGGTGGTGTTCGACTGCCTGGATGGGATGTTCTCGGCCCGCTTCGAGAAGCTCCAGTTCGGCTGGGGGAACGGGTTCTTCCTCGCGTGCGACACGGCTGCGTTTCGCTACAAGCAGCCCGGGCAGCTCGACGTGAGGATCGAGGTGGGGGCCGTGAGGCTGGAGTTTCACGGCGGCAACCGTGTGACGATGCGGAACCCGTCGAAGCTGGGGATCGACGTCCGGATCGGGGGCTCGGTGCGCTTTCGCGGGGCCGTGGCCTGGGTCGACAACGATGTCGAGCGTTACTTCGCGGCCGCCGGGACGCTGTCGCTCCAGGGGTTGCCGGAAGCGTCGTCCCTGCTCAAGTTCGGCAGCGGGGTCAAGCTCGACGGTGCCACGGTCCCCAACATCGCCCTCTACGGCGCGACCGACGTGTCGGTGCCGCTCTTCGCGGGGGTCGTCGCAAAGAGTTTCGGCGTGGGGCTCGGGATCAACAACCGGCTCGCCGGGGTCGGCGAGCGGCCGAACGCCGAGGCGGTGCTCGCGAACATCGATCGGATCGACCCCTCTCGGATTGAGGGCTGGGAGTTCGTCCGGCGGAACGGATTCTTCCTCAGCATCGTCGGCACGACGGTGATCACGTCCGACGAGGGCCCCAGCGACCAGATCAATGCCTACGTTGCGGCGTTGGTGCTCTGCCTCGACCTCGACTTGAACGTGGTGGCTGCGGGCAAGCTCTGGTTCTCCAGCAGCGTCGACTTCGTGCGGAGGCAAGATCACTGGAACCGGCCCGCCTTGGTCGGGGCGATCGCGATGCGACCGCGCGATCGGGTGATCTCCGCCGCGCTGGAGTCGCGGGCGCGGCCGGCCATCGAAAAAAACGAGCAACTGGCCCGGGTGTTGAACAACGGGCGGATCCGGCTTTCGTTCCTGCTGTCGCCTCGGCTGGTCGACTTCCACCTCCACGAAGTTTCATATCAGGATGAGTTCCTCGGCTTCCAGATGCTCTACCGCGGGAGCTTCCGGCTGGCCGTGATGGACCGGACCATGCTGGTGATCCTCCGCGAGTCGGTCACCGGCCGGTTCGACCGCCAGTTCGAGCAGCGGCCGGGCGGATTCGCCGCGTCGGGGGCGCTGAATATCGCTCTGGAGATCGCCGGCCTGCTCAGTCCGCGCGGGCTGGCGGTGTATGGCCGTCTCGACGTTCAGCTCAGCCTGGCCGTCCGCGCGTATTTCAAGCATGAGTGGTCGATCACCATCCGGATCGGTCGTTGGAAGAAGAAGTTCAGCTATTCGCTCGTCGTCACGTTGGTCTCCGCCCGGGTGGGGCTCGGGCTGCGGGGCGCGGTGGCGTTCGATGAGTCGGGTCGCTTCGGGTTCGACGGGGCGATCGCGATCTCGGTGGCGATTGCCTCGTTCCGGCTCGAGATTTCCCCTTCGTTCCGGATCAACGAGGGGCTGATCAGCGAGGTGCAGGACCGCGTGGCGGCCTTCGAGGCGAGGATCGAGGCGGTTCGTCGCGAACTCCTCGACGGAGGCGGCAGCCGCGAGCTTCAGGACGGGGACGGCCACCGTGCGATGCAGAGCCTGGCGGTGTCGGCCGAGGCGTGGCTGCATTACGAGATCAACGGTTGGCACCTTCTCCTGCCCCGCTCCGACGCGACCTGGTTTACGCCGTCGCTGCCGCAAGACGCCGCGGCCGACCCCGACACACCCCCGCCGTTCCGCGACCGCGTCACGAGCATCGAGGTCGACGGCGCGTTTCAAGGGAACGCCGAGCGGCTCGCGACCGTCGTACCGCCGTGGGAGCGAGCCCGCTGGGACCACTTCCGCGACGAACGCGACGCGCTGGAGGCCGCCGAGGCGATCATGATTGATACGGCACCCGAGGAGGCGGTCTCGTCCGTGCCCCTCCAATCGTACGATCCCCAGAGCGACCCCCGCGTCGAGAGCATCGGGCGGGAGTGGTGGACAGACGAGGACCGGGCGCGGCTACCCGACTACGCCATCCCCTTACGCTTCCGGTCCGCTGACGCGGCGCTTGCCAGCCCGGGCGTGGGCGATCGGGCCGAGACTGACTACGTCAGGCTCGTCGATTACCTCGCCTGGGGCGAGCGCGCCGAGCGACTCCACCGGCACCGCGTGGACGACGACAATCGCACCCGTCCCCTCCAGAGCCGGGCGGGGGTCGTCCGGATCTTGTTCGACGCGCGGGCCGAGATCGACCGCGCCCTCGCCGGCCCGTCCGGTTCTGCGTCGCCCGGGGCGGTGGTCTGGGCGCGGCCGCAAGCGACCACCGGTCCGCGCGACTGGTTCGGGCTCTGGTTCCGACTCCCGGATGGAGTTGCGTGGTCTGACGTGACGGCGGTTCGCGTCGGCCGGGCGACCGGCGATGCCTCGCCCAACTTCGAGGAAGTGGATGTCGTCTCACCTGCCACCGCGATCGACCGGCTCAAGGAACTCGTCCGGCCACTCTGGGCGCGACAAGAGCACGTGATCGACCAGGCGGGCGACCGGACCCGTCGAGGTGAGCGCGGCCGCATCGTCGTGAAGGTGCCGGTGCTTATGCCCGATGAGGTTCTGAAGTCCCTGCTGCCGACCGTATCGCACTGGCAGCTCTGGAGGCGGCTGCCGAACGAGTCTGAGCCGAGCCTGATCGCCGACTTCCAGCAGCCCGGCCTGAGCTATCTCGACGATCCGACGGGTCCGCACGTCGTCGTGGTCGGGCCTTACCTCTGTGCCGACGAGTTCCCGACCGCCGACGGCCGGATTCAGACGCCCGGTGTGATCCTCGACCAGAGCGAGATCCATTATAGCGTCAAGCCCATCGCGGTCGGCGACACGTCGTCCCCGAGCGCGGCCGGGTCGCTGCCGTTGCCGCTGCCGGTGCGGCTCCACATCCCGCCGGCCGACACGCTGCCCGCCGGCTTGATGATGATCTTTCCGGTCGGATCGCTGTACCACCCCGGCGCCGGTGCTGGTGCCGCGCCCGAGGGCTGGGGCCGGTTCACGATCGCCATGGCCGACGACGAGCCGGGCTCGAGCGGCTCGCCCCGGCCGGTTACGATCCCCCTTCCCGACGGCCAGGTGCGCCCGCTCCGGGCGGACGATTTCGAGCTCTGGGCCGAGGAGTGCGACATCCCGGGCTCCGGGTACTACGGCGGCGGCGACCCGAGACCCGGCGACCTCGGCGACAGTCCCGCCAGCGGCGGGGAGATCGACACGCTCCGCTCCACACGCGATGCCGGCCCCGACGAGACGACCGACGGCCGGAAGTTTGTGGTGCCTTTCGACGTCGATCCCGACGCCTCCACCCCGGGGGCGGCCTTCCGGATCGACCCTGCAGCAGCCCGCACGAGACTCCGGCCCGGACTGGCCTATCGCTTTCTCGTGCGGCCGCGATCGATCCGGCCGGGCACATCCCGGCGCGAGGCGATCGGTCTGCTCCGCCCGATAAGTTCCTTCCTGACCCGGTCGGAGAGACCGGACCAGGCCCTTCAGGTCGGGGCGGGCGCCTCGCTCGGGCTCCGCCCCGCGTCGCTGATCGAGTTCGTTCCGAGGTCGGTCCGCCAGGCCGTCCTCGACCAGGTCCTCCGTTTTCTGCCTGTGCGGGTCGACGAACGCCCCCTGGTCGTCCCAACCAAACGGGAGGCCCGCCGGGCCCTCGCCGCCAACCTCCGGGCCCGCATCGGACTGACCTGGGACCTTTTCCAGGCCGACCCGGCCGTCGCCGGCGATCGGGCGGGCGGCGTCGAGATCCTGATCCGCGACCTCGATGATTCCGCCGTGCAAGATCTCCTCGTCTGCGAGATGCCCGACGAGGAGGCTTACCGGCTACTGACGACCGACTTCCGCAACCCCTCCGCCTGGCGGCCGACTCCCCTGGAACAGCTCGACCGGCTGGGTGTGCCCTTCGCTCCGGCCGTCGGCACTCCCGGCACCGGGAGCATCACCGATGCCTTGCTCTATCTCGCCGGCAGCGACAACCCGATCCTGCGTGCCGTCCTCCGGCGGAGCGAGGAACTGGAGCAACTGGCTCGCCCGGCGACGGGCGGAGCCCCAACCCCGTGGTGGGCGATCTCGCCTGCGGCCAAGAACTTGCTGACGGCCCTGCGCGGCTACGAGCGGTCGCCACTGAGCCTTAACGATTCCACGGCCCGCGATCAGGTCATTCAACTCAAGTTCCTCATCAAGCACGCGTTCACCGGGCTGCGCGACCCGGAGGTCGCCGGCCGGCAGGCCATGCCAACGGTGGCCGAGACCGTCCGGATCGACACCGACCTCGCCGCCTGGCTAGCCGAGGCCGAGGATGCCCGGACCGACGACCTCGCCGAGCCTGACGATACCCCCGAGGGTCTGAGAGCGGCCCGGAGGGCGTACCTCGATCTCGACCTGGCGCATCAGCTCGCCTCGGTGCTCCGGCGTCGTCTGACCTGCGTTGCGGAAGTGCTGTCGGCTTCGGCGTCCGACGACGTGCTGACGGCCGCCGAGCTGGCGGCCGAGAGCCCGCGACTGCCCGGCCAGACGTGGTTCGAGGACCTCCGCGGCCAGGTCCAGCGATTCTCGGCCGAGGTTGGTCCTCTTGTTCGCTGCCAGAGGCTCCTCGACCGAATGCCAACGCCGACCCCGGCAGCGGTCGTCTGGGCCGTGGAACTCCTGCCGGGCCACCTCGATACGCTGAGGAAGATGCTGCAGTTCGACGGCGCCATTGAGCGTCGCCAGGCTGCCGCGGCCCTCGTGGGACAGGCAGCCGGTCTCACCGTGGCCATCAACGGCCTTCGGGAAAATTTGGCCACCCAGGGCTGGCGGCTTGCCCGGCGCCCGCACCACCAGGTCGGCGTCGGGGTGAAGGAGGATGGAGCACGCGAGGCCGTCGATAATCGGCTGGCGGACTTCATGGACGACGCACCCCGACTGGATGCCGCGACCGGCCGCTCGGCTGACACCGCGACGCCCCCCGAGACCGGGGTCGTCGGGCTGCTCAATCTCCTCGAACGGTTCGGGTTCGCCCTCGACTTCGCGGCCCACGACGCTCTCGGCCACCCCGTTCCGCAGGACGACCTCGTCACGGCCATCGATGCCGCCGATTTGTTGGGCGCCCTCGCTCGGTCGGGCCTGGCACCGCACCGGGCGTGGGTGGTCCTCGGCCGTGAACCCGACTCCGAGCACCGCGGAGTGTTCCCCGACCTGGAAGGTAGGCGTCCCGAGTTCTTTGTCGGCCACTCGTTCGCCAAGCTCGTCGTCGTGCCGCAGGAGTTCGCCACGCTCCTGCAGACGCGAATCTGGCCTTCTCCCATCGACGACTCGGCCACCGCGTCGCGGGTGACGGTCGCGTTCAACCGGTTCCGAGCGTGGTGCGAGGCGCGGCGGCTGACCCTCGGCGACTCCCAGGACGCCGATGCGATCGCCTTGTTGAAACGCATCGTGCAGGTTTTCGCCTATGTATCGCACGGCATGGACACGGTGCCGGCCGACACCCTCCCGCGATTGCGCCTCGAGCCGCGTGAGACTGGCTGGGTCACGGTGCCGCTGGTCGACGGTCGGGCCCACATTGACTGGACCTTGCCAGACCGCCGCGGCCGCCGCCTGGCCGAGCCCGTGCTCGGCCGCGTCGTCTCGCGATACGAGCCCCTCGTGCGGTGGCACGAGAGGTTCGACGTCCCTGTCGTCTGGCCCTCGGGCGACCCGGCCGAGGCGTTCGCGGTGCGGCGGATCACGCTCGAGGAGGACCGCCTGACCGACCTCGACCTCCCCGAAGATCTGCCCATCGTCGTCCACCCCGACTCCCTCGACATCCGCTTCAGCTTCCCGCTGCCGGCGGCCGGTGCGCGGTCGCTGTACAACGTGATCTCCGCAGTCCGCACGGGCTACCAGGGCTACACACTGGGGTTCCGTTACCGACTTCGCGATCACGACGAGCCGGGCGTGCGCGGGTGGCAACGCCTGCTCGCCGCGATGACCTTCCGCGCTCCGGGCAGCGACGGTTCGGCCCGCATCGCCGACCCGCCCGCGGTCGTGCGGCCGGTGCCTCGGACGCCCGCCGGCGAGCCCCGGCTCTTCCGCCATGAGCGGCTTGTCGTGCTCGACCGCCTCCCCTACTTCTTCGAGTACTGGCTGGAGGCCCGTTCGCAGTACGACCTTCGGTGGGTCGGGGGCCCCGATGTGCCGACGACACGTCTCGCCCCGGAGCCGGCCCGCCGCGAGCCGGCCTTCCTGGCCTGCCGCCCCGCCACCCTGGAACACCTCGGCCGCGGGGCAGGGTTCGACGACTGGAAGGTCACGGTCTCGTTGACCCGAACCGGCGACCTGCTCGAGCCGGTCGAGTTGGCGGCCAGTCCGCCGCTCGCCCCCCGGCAGGCAACCACCTCGAACGGCGTCACGCTCGACCTCGCATTGGACCGCCTGCCCGAGCCCGGAATGGGCTACGGCATCTCCTACCGCATCGACGACCCACTCGCCGACCCCGATGATCTTGGCGTCTTCCTCTCCGTGGGCGAGATCCTCATGCCGTGGCACCCGAGCTATCAGCTCCCGGCCCCCCCGGCTGACCCACAACAGCCGCTACTTCCCCTGCATCCCCGGTTCCGCCCCCTCGACGCGCGGGTCAAGTTGAACGTCGGCGCGGAGTGGCTCCCGATCGTCTGCGGTCAGTCTGAGCTTCACCCGGCGGCCGGCCCGCTCGTCCCGGCCTACATCGTCGCCGTGCAATTCCGGACCGATCACGACCCCAACGGCCCGGTGTTCGACCCATCTCAGCCGGCCCGCTGGGTATTCCAGGTCTCGCGCGGCGGTCACCTTTCCGCCAGTCTCCCGATCCACGTTCTTGCGGAGTGACCGGCCATGGCAAACCCCGTCTTGCTCGAAGTCGTGTCCGGCTCGCTCCCGACCGGTGACCCGATGGTGTTCACGCTGATCGTCGCCGATGACTGGCTGGCCAGCCAGGTCGAGGGGGACGCCAGCGAGCCCAAATGGGCGACGCTCGTGATGCAGTGGGACAGGATCGTTCGCTGGAACCGGGTCTTCAGCGGCCCCGTCCCGGTCCCTACCATCACCGCGTTCGGCGCCACGGTCGGTCTCGTCGTGTCGTACCTCGAGGACAACATCAACTCTCTCGACCTGAACCTCAGCGCGACCGGGACCCTCGAGGCGGCGTGGGTTCAGGGCCACCCGGGCTTCCGATTTCGCATTCAGTCGGGTGTGTTCAAGCTGTGGACCGACCGCGGGTTCATCTTTCACAGCCGGTTGTTCGCCCCGCTCGACCCCGGCACCGACCTCGCCGTTTGGCGTGCCTCGATCTGGCCCGACCGAGTCAACGACGTGGCCGCGCTGTGGTTCGGCGGCGAATCGACCGAGATCGAGGTCGTCGTCAACCGGGGCACGGCCCAGCCTCGTCTGCGGCTGGACCTCAGGCAGGAGACTGCCGACCTCCGGCTGTGGGAACAGTCGTCTTGCCGCCGGCTCGCCACCCCGACACAAACCCCCGCTGAGCTTCTCACGCAGCTCCGCACACGAGTCCAGGCCGTCCTGGACACCCTGCCGCGGCGGGCCGTGGCGGTGGCCCCTCGGCTCGGGGCCGATCCATCGTCGGCCCAGGTCTTCTACGAGGTCTCGCGAGCCTGGCCCATCCCGGCGACCCCGATCCGCCGATTCGCCCGGCCCGACTTCGACCTCCTCTTCCGCGACGACCCGGCGACGACTCGCTGGTCGCCCCGCGTGGTGACCACCGTCCAGAACCAGATCGTTCTGCACGACGACCCGGCCGAAGGGATTGGCACCGACGCGGACGGGGCCGACTCGGGCGAACCGGTCGCCCAGATTCGCTGGGAGCGTACAGGCTCGGGGTGGTCCGTCGCGGAGGCGCGGCTCCCCACGCTCGAAGGGGTCGGGTCGACCTCCACGCGGCTCCAGTCCGGTTACCTGTGGCAGTTCGCGGCCGTGGCACCGGTGCCCGTGGTCGCCGGTGCCGAGATGCCGGGTTGGGTCCGCTACGAGCTGCCCGAGCCGGACGAGGCTGCACCGCCGTCGATGGTGGTGGCCTCGCTTGACGGCCCCCTCGGCCTCCCGCCAGAACTCGGCCCTGACGGCTGGCGACTGAGGTTTGAGCACGTCGCGAGAGACCACGCCGGCGCGGTGCCGACCGGGCGACGGGTCGAGCTGACAGTGACCGATGGGGCACGCTTCGGCGTGCTGCTCAGCGTCTTCGACGCGGTTGTGACCGCGGAGTCCGTGCCCGTTCACGTCTACCCCGGAGCGCTTCCCGCACCACGCCAGCCACCGAACTCGCGCCGGCTCGAGCTGGATGGGCGGGGGACGTCCGGGACTCTCGCGACGACGAGGCTGGTGTTCACCAGCCACAAGTCGGAGGGACGGACGTCGCGTCCGAAATTGACGGCGACCATCACGCCTGGGGCTCCCGTGCGTTTCGGGCTGACCGCCGAGCGTGATGCCGTCGTCGCGTTCCTTCCCTACGGCCTGGTGGCCGGGATCGACCCGCTCTCGGCCGCTTCGGGAAACCTCGGCCAGCGGATCGACGACCGCACGCGCCGGGTAATCGTCGAGCGCGACGTCAGCCACGGCCTGACCACCTGGACCCTACGTCGGCCGTTCCGGCTTGCGGGCGCCACAGACGACCACCCGGGACGGCTGGAGGCCGTGTCCGGCTCGGTTGCCGTCGACCCGGTCGAGTCCTCCGTCTACTTCGCCTTCGCCCTGGCGCCCTGGGTCGTGTGTCGTGACGGGCTCGACATCGGTGGAGCCGCGCCCACCCGGCGCACCCTGCACCACCGCAACCTCGTGCTCGAGCACGGCGAGTTCGCGGCGGCGAGCATGGATCGGTCCGTCGACGGCCGGCCGGTGGCGATCGCCGCCAGCCGGCGGGACTTCCTGGAGGCCGTTCGCGACGCGTACAGCGTGGCCGTGACAATCCTGCCCGGCATCGAGGCCGCGGCGGCTCCGGTCACCGGCTGGCTCCCAGGTGCCGCGATCGTGGCTCCCGGCGGGAACGCAACACCCGGGCCGCGGGCCTGGCTGGAAACGCCGACGGCCCCCGGCTCGGCGCCGCTCGACCGCCTGCCGGCCGTCCGGCTGGCGGGCTCCACCCAGCGGCTCCAGGCGATCCCGGGGGACAGGGTCCCCGTCCTCGGCGAGGACCTGCCCTGGCTCACCTTCGACGTGCGCTGGCGGGGCTGGGCCGACGTGGACGGGGGCCGCAGGCCACGCGTCGAGGTCGCCGAGCCCCCACCGAGGACGGCCCCAACCGACGGTCGACAGCGAGCGAGGCAGAGCGCCGTGCCCTTGCTGTTCGAGGCCGACGAGCTGACCGCCGCTGCGTTGGGCGGCCCCGGCGCGACCCCGGCGAGCCCGCCTCTGCTGGCTGCGAACGGCTCTGGACGGGTACGCTTGATCGATCCCCGGACGGGACGGCTCCGCGCCTCGCTCGCGATCCCTGGAGCCTCGCCGCCGGCGGCTGTCCTGGCCGTGGCCGTGGGCGGGGCCGGCTACCCTCACCTCGCCTTGGCGATCGACGCAGGAGGGCGGCTCGGGGCGTGGCGGCTGACCGACGTTGATTCCGACCCCGAGGCGATCCCGGTGATCCTGCCGGCCCACCCCTGCCAGGTGGCTGGCCTCGGGTTCCTGAACGGGCTCGCCGTGATTGTAAGCTCCGACGCGCATGCGACGCATGTGTGGTCGTGGGATCCGGACAAGCCGCTCGACAGCACGAACCCGCGCGCCGAGACCGTGGCGGGGCTCGGCACCATTGCCTCTGTGTCGATCTCGCTCCGGTCGACCGCCGACGGGCTCGCCCTGGCCGTCGCCCCGGGCGCCGGTGGACCGCCCCTGGTCCTGCTCGCCAGGCAGTCCGGAAGCCTCCTGACGTTCGCCCCCGTCGATTTCGACGCCACGCCGTCCGGGGGCGCTCGGGCCGTCGCGGTCCACGAGATCGCGGAGATCGTGCCCCCCTTCGAGGGGGAGGGCGAAGTTGAGAGCGGGGACGAGGACCGGGGAGGTGCAGCGATCGTCGTGCCGCGGCTCTACCTCGCCGTGATCGTCGCCGACGGCACGCGGTGTGACGTCCATCGCGTTGAGGGAGGTGTCCTCAAGGTCACCGACAGCCTTGTTCCTGCGTCCGGCGTGCTCGGCGATTTGCGGCGGGTCGCGCTCGGGCCGCAGGCGGCTGCGGCTGGAGGCCATCCCTCACCGCTCCGGGCTGACGGGCGGGAGGTGGCCGGCCTGCTCACGCTGGCCGACGCGGCTGGTCGGGTGGCGACGTGGTACCTTCGCCCCCGCATCGGCGTCGGGTCGATGCCGCCGACCGGCCGGACGCCGCTCCGTGTCCACACGATATGGCCGACCGCGCTCGCCTGGCTCGAGCACACTCCCCTGGCGGCTAGTCCCGAGGGGCCGGCCCGCGCCCACCTCTTGGCTGGCGGCCGCGACGGCTCACTCCGCGTGATCGACGCCGACGCGGGCCTGGTCCGTGCAGAACTCTGGTCGGACCAGGAATGGCTGGACGGCCTCGGGGTCGTCCGTGCGACAACCGCGGGCTGGAGGCCCGCGCCTGGCGTGCTCGTCCAGCCGCTTGCCTTCCCGGCACAGCCGCACCGGCCTCGCACCGACCCGGATTCGGCGCCGGGGGCCTTCGGTTCGGCGATCGTGTTCGACCTGGCGCCGACACCCGATGAGCCCGACGCGGGGCTGCTCATCGCCGAGGGGAACCTCGAAGACGATCGCACCGAGATCCGCCTCGTCTGCCGGCAACTCCACCTTACGCGCGACGCGCTTGGGATGTGGACTCCCTTGGCCCTGGCCCCCGCCGACGACCTGGGCGACGAGCGACCCCCACTCCGCTTCCCGTACCACGTCGGGCCGGTCGGCACCTTTGGCGCCTCGTCTCAGGTCGCGGGTGAGGTTGCGTCGCTGGACAACTACCCTCGCCTCGGCGGCCTACCGGTCCACGTTGCGGGGATTGAGTCGTTCCGCTTCGCGTCCACGGCCAGCGGTGACGACTTCGGCATGTTCCAGGAGGTTCGGCTCCGCGTGTCGCTGCTCAACCCGCTGGGCGCGGCTGGCGAGCCCGACGGCCCGTCCGTCCTGCGTGACGAGACCCGGCTGCCGCCCGGGGCGACCGACGCCGCCACGGCGATTCTGACTCTGTCGCGTGACAATCGACTTGGTCGGCTTCGCGTCGCTGGCCTGTCGTCCGCCCAGGGTGCGGTCCTCTGGCGGGTACCGGCCCAGGCGCAGGCCCCCGGCGCGGGGGCCCTGGACGGGCGGTTCACGCGGCTTGCGGGCAGGCTCGGATGGTGCGAGACCCAGCGCGACCAGAACACCCGGTCGGCACGAATCACCCTCACGGTGGACGTTGCGGCCAGCCGCGCCGGGGTCCTCGGCGGGAACTTCCCGCTCAGCGGGCTAACCCCCTTGCTCACGTCGTTCGGCAATCGCTCGCTGGAGGCGGGTGTCCGCGGATTCGGGTTCGAGATGATCCACGAGCCTGACGCTGACACCTCCAGACTCGGCCCGGACATTGTGGCGATCGCGCCAGACACTGCCTGGACCGACGCCCGCCACGCTACGGCGATCGCCACCGTCGACGGCTTCCCGGAGGCGCTGGTGGTGGCCACCGAGGGGCCGGCGCTGCTCTGGCTCGACCTGGTCTCGGGCCAACCGTGGTCGCGAGCGGCACTGTCTGCCCCCGCCGCTTCCGTGGACGGCGGCGTCATCGACGTGCCCGCCGTCCTCCTGGCGACCGACATCGGCCTGCGGGTCTGGGACGCCGGGCACGGGGCCGAGATCCCGCCAGGCCGACCGGCACGCGATGTCCGCCCGTTCGATCGGGATGAGCCCTCGGCGATCCGCCCCCTCGAACCGGTCACGGCGGTCGCCGGGTTCGACGGCGTGGCGGTCACTGGCGACGCGGGCGGCGGCGTGACGGTCTGGGACGCGCTAACCGGCCGCTCGCTGGCGGAGGCACTGCCGCTGGAGTCGGCCGTCGTCCGCCTGGCGGCTTGTCCGGCTCCGGGAGTTGGCGGCCCGGCCTGGTTCCTGGCGGCGGCGGATGCGCTCCGCCCCCGTGTTGTGGTTCTTCAGGGTGGTTCCTCGGGGCTCGCCACAATCGCGGAGCTGACCCAGACGGGCGGGGCCGAGCCGTTCGCGACGGTCGCGTGTGGGCTGGTTGGCGCCGACGTTCACCTCGCGGCCGCGGTGGGCCCGACGCTGTCCCGCTGGCGGTTCCCGGCTGGCGGGGGTCGCGAGGATCTTCCCACGGCCACGTTCAGCTCCGACTCCGCGATCACGGCTCTGGCCGTGGCCCGCGACGGCGACCTCCCCGCGTTCGCCGTTGTGCGTGCCAATGGCAAGCTCTCGCTCGTCACCGCGACGGGCACGCCGGTGCCCGTGGGCGATGTCCCCGGCCAGGTCGCCGCGGTCGCCTTCTTTGCCACCGACTCAGGCAATCACTGGCTCTCCGTCGCAAGTCCAGGGGCCGCCCCCTCCGTCCGCGTCTGGCACCGCACTCGCACCGACGGAACCTGGAGAACCTGGACGCAGATCGACCTCAATCACGTTCCCGCCGGCGACGAGCGGTCGGCCGCGACCTACCTCAAGGTCGGCCGAGAGCCGGCCGTCGCCCTTGGCCCGCACGCAGGCGACGATGGCCGGCGCGAGATCACCGTCGCCCGCCTCCGCGATGGCCAGACCGTCACGACGATTGACGTGACGGACGCCGAACCTACGCTGCCAGCAGGAGGACTCGCGGGGCTCACGGTCCGTGCGCCTCATGCCGCGGTGGCACTCGCCGGCCAGCCGCACGCGGTCGTGGTCGACCTCCGCTGCGGGGCGACGCGGCTTCTCGTTGACCTGGCGTCCACAGGGGCCGCCGCGTGCCTGGTAAGGGTCGAAGGGGCAACCTGGATGGTCACGGCGGCCGGCCGCCGGATCGAGGCCTGGGACGTCGTGAGCGGGCTCCCGGTCACCGCAATCGTCCATGACGAGCCGGCCGACGTCCTAGCGCTCGCTGCGTTTTCCAACGACCCGGCCGACAACCCGCGGCTTCTGGTCGCCGCCTCCGACGTGCGCGTCTGGACGCCGACCGTCCTGGAGCCGTTCCCTACCGCGTCTGCCGTCACACTGCCGACCGGTCCCGCGTCGGTCACAAGCGCAGCCCTGGCCAATGACGGTCGGGGCGTTGTGGCCTTGGTCGGGCTGCACGACGGATCGTCCGGGAATGACCGTGTCGAAGTGTGGGACCTTGGACCCGAGTCGGCCACGCGTCGGCAGGCGATCCGGGCCACCGCCGGCCTGGTCCGGTTTGCCGCGGTTCGGACGCCGGACGGGCTCCACTTGGCGCTGGCCCCCGATCGGGGGCCGGTCGACGTTTGGAACCTGCCGCCGAGCGGACGGCTGCCTCGCCTACGCTGGCAATTGGGTGGAGCGACCGACGTCCCCGGCCCGATCGCCGGTTCGCGCGATCCGGCGTTGCCTCGGGTCTTCACCGCCGGCGACCGCGGCCCCACCCCTTGGACGCTTACTGGCGTCTGGGCGCTGGACAGCGTCCGGCGGGTCCGGCTCCACGCCCTGGTCGCCCTACTTGCACCCGGCGCGGGCCATGTTGGGCGCGAGCTCACGGCCACGCTGGCCCAGTTGGAGGCCGCCCGCGTGGACGTCTGGATCCGCGAGGCGGCCGGCGAGCCCCGCCGTCGGTTGGTCCCGGGCTCGTACTACCGTGGTGTTCACGGGTTCCTCGCGGGCCCGGTCGCGGCGGGCGTGCCCGAGGCGGCTTCGGTGGTCGCCCTCTGGCTCGACGGCGCACGGCTAGTCGGCACGCTGCTCGCCGAGGAGGTTGTTCGGGTCCCGTTCGCTCTGACGCTCGCCGCGTCGACCGGGGCCCCCGGGCGCGCCGATGCGATCGCCGAGGTGGTCCGGCTCTCGGCCACGCCCCTGGCACCTCGGGCAGCGAACGCCGGCCCGGCAGGCACGACGATCGTGGGCGGGCGGATCGTGGCAACCCACCCCCGTTGGTCGCGCCTGGAATTGCATCTCGGGGAGGTCGTGATCGCCGGACCGAGCGTGGCGGCGGGAGCCCCGCGTCGATTGCTCGTTCACGCCGTCGTGGAGTGGGTGCACCAGGCGACGCCGAGCCTCTATCCGCTGGAGATCCAGGGGCCGCTCGTGGTCGATCTCACCTGGCCGGCGCCCGGGGCGACCGGCAAGATCGAGATCGTCACAGGGACGTACCGCGTGTCACCATTCGAACGATTTCCCGTTGTGCCCCCGCCGGGCAACCTCGCCTTGCCTCGTCCCGACGGCCTTCTCACGGAACTCGACGTCGTGAGCACTCGTCGCGGTGACGCCGATCTGAGCGACTTCTTCGTCCGCTTTGCATTCACCACGCAGGGCATTCTGGCGAAGGCGGTCCGCTCGGAGCAGGTCCCCGTGGACACCTGCCTCGACGACGACGCGGTGCGGCCGCTGGAAACCCACCCGGAGTCGGTCGCCACGCTGGTGCACCGCCGCGCCCTGGCCCGGCGGCTCCGCTACCGGTCCACGACCGGCGAGCTTTTGACCCAGGACGACGACCGGGGTAATTGGCAGCCGACCCCCAGCCCGGCCCGCGCGTCACGCTGGTTGATCGCGCCGGTGCTGCGAGAGTCGCGGGTGTACCGGCTTGTGCGGCAGACTCAGGTGCTCGCACCCCCCTCGACGTCATTGTCGTCGTCATCGACCGGTAACCTCGCGTCCGAGGCCGGTCCGCTTCCGCGCACCGAGAACCTGTTCCTGTTGGCCCGGCCGTTCGCGGACCACGTCGATGGCTCCGGCCTGCTCACCTGCCTCGAATCTGTGACCGGCGAGTCGATGATGGGGCCGCTCCTGGCCGAGTCCCGGATCCTCGCGGAACTCGAAGGTGTGCTGGCGTCTGGGGTCATCGTGCACCGTGTGCTCCGCGGCGGACAGCCCGCCACGTACCGGATCGTCGTGCGCGAACCACGCGACGAGTTGCCGGCCGCGGCGCCCGTCGAGCGGGTGGCGCACGACGTGGCCCGCCCCGACTTCCGCGCACTGGCCCCGGGCGTCGCCCTGCGGCAGACGCAGATTGACGAGGAGTACATTCCCTCCCTGCCCGTGAGCGAGCCGGCCCTCGACTTCGATCGGACCGCCTGGCGCCGGCTCAGGTTCGTCGACCCGCGAGAGGTCGACGGCCCGCGCCGTCCCGACCACCGCGACCCGTCGCGTCGAGCGGTGTTTGTCGGCGAGCAGACCGCCTTCCACCACCTCCCGATGCCCGCCCTCGTGCCGGCGTCAGGGGAGTTCGGTCTCCAGGGCACGGACGGCGTTTCCGCCGCGATGGACGACGGCTCGGCCTGGTTCCACCCGCGAGGATTCGGGCTCCGGCTCGGCCCCGACAAGCCTGGGGCGATGATGCACCACCGCGTCGCGCCACTCACGGCCCCCGCCGCGCCGTCGATCGACCCGCCGGCCGCAGGAGCCTTGACCGTCTTTGCCCAACGTGAGCCGATGCAGACGACCCCGCCGCCAGGCGCCGACCTGGTGATTGAGTCGGCGACGCGTTATGCGATCCGGGGACTCCAGGCCGACCGTCTCACGACCGCCTGGGTCGAAACCCTCGGACGGCTCCCTTGCCCCCTGGCCGCGCCGCCCGCGGCATTGATCGAGCAGGTCCTTGCAGGGAACCCACCCCCCCCCGGCCGGGTCGAGGTCCGGTTCACCACGACCGAATTGCCGTTCGCCCGGATCTTCCTCCGGATCAATGAAGACCTTCTCGAGCTGGACTCCCGCGAGGCGAGGCTCCCCATCTACGATGGGCGGCAGGCCGCTACAACCGTGCGGGCCCTCAGCGGCAATGACGCCCAGTTCTTCGAGGTTGGCCAGACGGCCACCAGTCCACCCCGGCCCGACGCACCGGCCTTGGAGGAGGAGGTCGCCACACTCGACGCGCTGTCGACCGACCTGGGGGGGCTCGTGCTCGCCGCCTCCGAGACCAAGCTGAAGGTCTGGGCGATGGCCACTCCCCAGGCCCCGCTCCGCGAACTGACCCACCCGGGCGGCGGCCCTCTCCGCGGCGTGTTGACGCTGCGCGACCGCCGGGCGCACCTGCTCTGCACGACCGACGGCACTGATGTCGGCCTCTTTCTGATCCCGATCGCGGGCCAAGACCCCGCCATACCCCTGGTCCTCCCCGCGGGCGAGGTGCGCGACCTCGCCACGGTCTCGCTGAAGGCCATCGTCAAGAACGCCTCCGACGTCGAGGTGGAACTCGACGTCGTCGCAATCGCCGCGCTCGTCTTTGACGACGCGGCCGGGAAGACACGACTCCGCGTGTGGCTCCGCTCCGAACCTGCCGAGGACGGCACCCGGATCGACGCCACCCTAGATCGTGAGGTCGACGGCGATGGCGAGGGCATGCGACTGGCGCGGGCCGTCACCCTCCAGCGAGTGACCGAGGCGGGGGCCTCCCACCAACGCGCCGTGTTCGCGACGATCATTGGGGCGGGTCGGACCGCCCGCACCGTCGCGTGGGAGCTCGACCCGTCGCAGGACACCGACAGTCGAACGTTCGGGCTGCCGCTCCCAGGGGCCGACCCGGAGACGTTCGCCGTCGGCGCCTGGCGAGCGGAGCCGACACGTGAGGAATCGCTGATCTTTGCGGTTGCCGAGGCCACGGAACTCGTCGGCGTCGAGTTGGCGACGGGCCTCACTCGCAAGCGGCTCAATCAGCCGGTTCCCCCGGTCCACCTCGCCGCCATCGTTACCGACGCGGGCCTGCTGCTCGTCGTCGTTCAGAACTCGGGCCGTGGCTCAGCGGATGCCTTCCAGACGACCCTCTGGGATGTCGAGTCGGAGCGACCCTTGCGGACACTCCGGCCCGCCTCTCCGACCGACGCAGGGTATGGGCGGGTCGTCCCGGTCGGGCTCGTCAGGGGACTCAACCTTGCTGCGTCGCGGCCGAGCCCCGACGGTACGCTCCAGGTCTTCGACGCTGGCCTCGAGGCGTACGCACCGCCCGAGATCTTCTTCGCCACGAAGCTGAACCGCCCGTTCGACCCGGTCACCGTCAGGCTCAAGTACACCGCCGACAACGCGGTCCAAGAACAGGACGTCACGTTCACCCCGCAGCTCATCCACGACAGCAAGGGTTTCCCGACGCGCCTCCACCGTACTTCGCTCGCTCAGGTGTTCCACCCCGACGACGAGGCGGGGGGACAGGGTGTCCGCGTGTGGACCTTCGCCATTGAGTCCGGGGCCGACCCGACCCGGGTCGATTTGAACTGGGGCGCAGCGAACAAGGCATGGTTCGCCTGGAGCGGGATCCTGGAGCATAACGGCGAGACCTTCGTCGTCGAGGCCCGGATGCTCGAGCCCTCGCCGTTCAAGACGGTGAACCCGATCCCTTACTCGGCCGTCGCACCGAAGCTCGCGGCGGTCGTACTGATCGACAGGATTGACGCGATGCGGCGGGAGATATTGCAGCGGACGATTTTCTTAGGCGACGCCGCCGGCGGGACCGGTCGGCCCCGGGTGGTCAGCGGTCTCATACCACAGTTCGCCTACGAGCTGCGCGATCAGGAAACCGTAGACGTACCCCTTCCGGCGCTCCCGGACTCGGCCCTCCTGGTCGGGCTCGCCCTGGTGAAATCCTTCGTGAACGGCCAAGTCTTGGCCGCCCAAGCCTTCCCGGTCCAGCGTTCAGCTCTCTGAACGGCCGCGACCGCTCTGAGAAGGTGAGTATTCGATATTGAGTGTTCGATAAATGGCTTCAAGAGTCCTGGCGGTCCCTGACTCGCCCCCCTTGACTAAGCGTATGCCTCCGCAGGATCCGCTGCCCTGATCGGGGGGGTGCCGTCCACCCAAGTCCGGCCCGGATCCAGAGTCGAGGACGGTCGGAAGGAGGCTCGGCGGCGTCCGGGCAGATTAGATGGCGGCGTCGTTGATCACCTCGCCGCCGCTACGGGTGGAGAGGGCCTGGTAGACTCCCACTCTCGTGCCCTGCGCGATGACATAGACGTGGGTATCCGAGGTGCGCGTCACGCCCGACGGCATGCCGGGACCCGGGGCGTTCTTCCATAAGTCGATCGTGTCCTTGAGGAAGCGGACCGAACCGTCGCAGAAGGCGGCATTGACCCCGCCGGGGTGGTAGCTCGACGCGGAGGCGACATGGGGGCCGCTACCACAAACGAGGGAGGTGCGCCAGCCGTCGTCGTATTTGTCCAGGCCCTTCGGAGGATTGGGCGGGAAGAACGTGCAGAACATCGTATCGCCGTAGTTGCCCGAGGTCCACCAATGCCAGCCTCGATGGTCGTCCGGGCCGAGCTTGCCGTGGGCCCGCTCGCTGAACATCAGCGTGTTGCTGGTGCCGTCCGTGATGGCGTTGAGACCGACGCAGGGATAGCCCGGGCCGACGTTCGCGGGATAACCGGAGTTGTAGATGACTCCGTTCGCGTTCGCCATTCGTGGCTGGAACGTTGACATATGCTCGGGCCTTGGGCCCTGGAACCACGTCCCCGCATTCGCGCTGTAGCTGGAGAAGCGCACCGGCAAGTCAACGGGGTCGAGCGCCGCACCGTCGGACGCCGGGAAGGTATGGAGGCTCTGGATCGTCGGGTCGCTGGGGCACCACAGGGTTTTTATGCCGATCGCCGAAATTGTGGTGTTCGGCGCGTTGAACATGTTGACGTCGAAGTTCACGGCGTTAAACACCGGGACCTGCTCCAAGAACTGCATGAGCGGCACCAGGCAACTGCCCGAGGTCCAATAGATCATGGAGTTCGGGTCGAGCTGACGATGGATGCCCATCGGGAATGCCTTGTTGGCGTTCTCGTAATTTAAGGTGGCCAGGGCGATTTGCTTCAGGTTGTTGATGCAATGACCGCGCCGGGCCGCCTCGCGCGCCGACTGCACCGCCGGCAATAAGAGCGCGACGAGGACGCCGATGAGCGAGATTACGACGAGCAGCTCGATCAGCGTGAATCCGACTCGCGAAGTTTGATGCGTCCGAATCGCCATCGTAGGGGACTCCCGAGGGAAGACCGTGCCCGTGTCCGACGGATGGTGGATTGAGGTGCGAAAGCTTGACGGCGAGCCTCGGGGAGGTTTTCTCGACATCCGGTGCCCGTGGGACTATCCCGAGCCGGGTCCTACCGGGGTCGATTATTTGCCGGGAGGCGGTCTTTAAATTCCCTCGCCTCAGCCCTCTTGCTGCTACCGGAGGCCTTCTTCGTGGGTGAGGGCACCCCGACTGGTCCACCGATGGATGGCGCGACCGCGGCGCGATCTGCTCGGTTCGGCTCCGTTCCATCGGAGCACCCCGCAAGAAGTGTCAGTACACCGCCGGCGATAAACCAGGCCGAGACAGATCGAAGCGTCCTTGGCGGCGATGCCAATCGACTCATGTGAGGCCCTTTCTCGGACAAGTCGGCCGGCGAACATACTTCGTAAGGGTCAGCGGGGGATAGGTACCGCCTTCGAGGGCGCCGACTTCGGGAGGGCATCCCAAATCCGGACCGTTTTGTCGTCGCTGGCCGACGCCAGGTGCTGGCCGTCGGGGCTGCTGAACGACATGGCGTAGACGCCGCCGGAGTGGCCTCGAAGGGTCAGGGCCTCCAGGCCGCTCGTCGGATCCCAAAGCTTGATCGTGTGATCCAGGCTGGCCGAGGCCAGTCGCGTGCCGTCGGGGCTGAATGCCACGCCCCGGATCAACTGCGCGTGACCCTGGAGCGGTTGTGGGCGGGGCCTGCCGGAAGGAACATCCCAGAGCCGCACCGTCTGGTCCCGGCCCGCAGAGGCCAGCATACGGCCGTCGGGGCGGCTGAATGCCACGCACCAGACGCTACCGGTATGGCCGAGCAGCGCCTGCACTTCCCGGTGGGTCGCGACGTCCCAGAGCCGCACCGTCGGATCCCCGCCTCCGGAGGCCAGCAGACGACTGTCGGGGCTGAACGCAATGCAGCCGATCCCCCCCGGGTGGGCGAGGCGGGGAGGCACCTCACGCCACGTCGCGACCTCCCAGAACACCACCTCGTCTTTCGATCGGATCTCTCCGCCGCCGGAGGCGAGGAGAAGGCCATCAGGGCTGAAGACGACGCTCCAGGAGATGCCGGCGTGTGCGCGGAGCTCCTTCACCTTTCCACCGTCCGTCGAATCCCAGATCGTCACCATGCCGGCTTGGTCGGCCTGCCCCCAGTCGCCACCGGCGGCGGCGAGGTGTCGTCCGTCGGGGCTGAAGGCGACGCTCCAGATTGGCACCCCGTGTGCAGGGGTGAACAGGCCGCGGCCAGTGGTGGCCTCCCAGACGCGGACGATGTGGCCCCCGCCGCTGGCGATGCGGCGGCCGTCCGGACTGAAGTTGACCGAGGCGACATGGTCGCTCCGGTCGCCGATGATGCGGGCCTCCTGGGGAGAGGTCGCATCCCAGACGCGTACCGTGGCGTCGTAGCTGGACGTGGCGATGCGCCGGCCGTCGGGGCTGAACGCCACACCGGAGACCGTTCCTGTATGCCCGCGGAAGGTGAGCAACTCGCGGCCCTCGGCCGTGTCCCAGACTTTGACCGTCCCGTCGGCTCCGGCCGAGGCGATCCGCTTTCCGTCGAGGCTGAAGGCGACGTCCTCGATGGAATCCGCCTGGCCGTGCAGGACGCGCAACTGGCCGCCCGTGGTCGTGTCCCACAGGCGGACGGTGCCGTCTCTTCCGGATGAGGCGAGGAGGAGCCCGTCGGGGCTGAACTCAACTTGGAGGACCGGGGCGGTGTGACCGCGGAGGCACTACACCACGCGGCCTGTCTCCACCTCCCAAAGTTTCACCTCGCCGGGCTTCTTCCCCGGGTCGAAATCATCGTTGCTGCCCGTGGCTGAAGTGATGAGACGACCGTCGGGGCGATAAGCCACGCAGCTCACCGGAGCGTCGTGTTCGCGGAATACCTGGACCTCCCTGCCGGTGGCCGCGTCCCAGATGACCACCTCGTTCCGTCCAGCGAGACCACTACTGGCGGCGACCCGCGAGCCGTCGGGGCTGAAGGTGACGCGGGCCAAACTGCCCGTCCGCCCCCCGAGGGAATGGATCTCCCGGCCCGTCGCGACATCCCAGATCGTCACCGCGCCGGCATCACTCCGCATCCCGGACGCGGTCACCACCCGCCGGGCATCGGGGCTGAATGCCACCGCCCAGACCGGGCCGCGGTGCCGGAAGGATGTGGGATCTCGGACCCCGATCGAGTCCCAGATCCGGACGGTCCCGTCTCTCCCGGCCGATGCAATGAGTCCCCCGTCCCGGCTGTACGAGACGCCCCAGACCTCGTCGTCATGACCGCGGAAGTCCACCAGTTCAGCGTGACAGAGCTGCTTGAGGTGGTCCCATTCCCAGCCACGGAGCGAGCGAGGGCATTCCTCGAGGAGCCTCTCGGCATTCCGAACATTCCCGGCCAGCCACTCGCGGTCGGCCAAGGCGATACGATTGAAGTAGAGATTCGTCACGGCGTCGTGCTTGGCGGCCTGCTCGTCCCGGTAGGCCACCTCCAGCCGTTGGCCGTAGCGGCGTTGCTGCTCGGCCCGCTGCCACAGCGCGATCCCCGCAACCCCGCCGACGGCCATCACCATCACCAGGGCCGCCCCCAGCGCCACCGCCCTCGGGTTGCGCCGCCACTGCCGCAGCAATCCCTCCGAGGCCGTCTCGCGGTAGGCCGATACCGGTTCGTCCGCCAGCCAGTGTTCGATGTCCTCGGCCAATTCCTTCGCCGACGCATATCGCGCCGCCGGCTCCAGGGTCATCGCCTTCAGGCAGACGGCCTCAAGCGGCCGCGGCACCGCTGCGTTGACCCGGCGCGGTGATGCGAAGTCTCCCCGTCGCACCCTCCGCAACACGGCCCCCACGTCCTCGTCCTGGAACGGGGCCCGGCCGGTCAGGAGGCAGTAGAGCGTTGCCCCCAGGCTGTAGACGTCGCTCCTCGGGCCCAGGCGGTCGAACCGACCTTCCGCCTGCTCCGGGCTCATGTAGGCCGGCGTTCCCAACGCCGTGCCCGGGAGCGTCTCGCCGCTGCCGCTGGCCGCCTCCGGCCGGAGCGTCGGCTCGGATCCGGTGTCCTCGCTACCCCGGCCGATGACCTTGGCCAGACCCCAGTCGACCACGAGCGTCTCGCCGTACTGGCCCAGCATGACGTTGCCCGGTTTCAGGTCGCGGTGCAGAACCCCCCGGCTGTGCGCGCAAGCGATCTCATTACAGACGTCCACGAACCGGCCCAGCAGTGTTCGGAAGGAGACGGCCCGCTCACCGGCGTCGCGGTCGGGGCCCTCGGACTTATGGCGTCCCTGAGGCTGTCGCCCCGGATGAACCGCATGGCGTAGAACGGCCGCCCGTCGTCGTAGCGGCCCAGGCCGTAGACCGGGACGATCCCCGGGTGCTCCAGCCCGCCGGTGATCTCGGCCTCGACCTCGAATCGGACGCGGCTGTCGGGGTCGTGGGCCAGCCGATCCTGGATTTCCTTCAGCGCCACCTCGCGGTGCAACTCCTCGTCCAGCGCCACCGGGACCTGGCCGATCCCCCCCTTTGCGTAAGGGCGCAGGATGCGGAAGCGCGTGCCTGCGGAGGTCGGCACGCCGACGGCGTAGGAGCGAGTGGCATCGAGGTCTCCGTCCCCGGGCCTGCTCCTCCCCAGGCCGGCCAGCGAGGCGTGGACGTCCGTATCGCCGATCCGATCCAGTTCGCTCCGGATCGGGCCCACCGAGCCGAGCGACGCGAGGCTGCGCTGCGGGTCGCCGCCGTGCTGAGCCAGGTGCTCCTGGACCAGGGGATCCAGCAGAGCGCGTCGGGCGGAGGACAGGGCCCCCTGCTCGACCAGGATCTCGGCCAGGGACAGGTGCTTGGCGAGGGCCCAGGAGTGCATCGCGGCGATGAGGGAATCGCGAGCGATGAAGTCCATCTGCAATGCCAGGATGTCGAACAGCAGATTGCGGTCGGCTTCGCCCGTCCGGCCCGGGAAAGGAGGCGGGGAGTCGTGCCCGCGGTCAGGGTTCGGCGACGCCCCGCCGAAGATGGCCTCGATCTCCGTCTCATGGCCCGGGAACCGCCCGCGGTACTCGGCCTGCGTCGGCCGATCGCAGCCCCTACGGCGATAGGCCAGCTCGACCGCCAGCAACTG
Source organism: Isosphaeraceae bacterium EP7 (assembly GCA_038400315.1). Taxonomy (NCBI): domain Bacteria; kingdom Pseudomonadati; phylum Planctomycetota; class Planctomycetia; order Isosphaerales; family Isosphaeraceae; genus Kueselia; species Kueselia aquadivae. The sequence continues at coordinate 2,524,424 of CP151667.1, read as the reverse complement.
GCGCAGCGACTCAGGCCGCCACGGACTCGACTCGGCCTCCAGGTACTCCTCAATCCTCGGCCGGCGGCCGGCCTGCCAGTCCGACTCGAACCGGTCGCACAACTCGTCGATCCGCGCCGCAACTGCCGGCGGCCTGTCTCCATCGTCATCCGGAGCCCGCCCGACCATTCCGTCCCCCTTCCGAATATGGCACCCACCCTCGGTTCATGCTCGAAGTGGCCGGCAACCCCGCGCGCCATCGGGGCGATCATTCGCATGTTAAAAAATGTGCCCCGTCAGCCCTCCATCTCGGAGGCCCACAGGCCGCGGATGCGGTTCAGCTTGCGCTCGACGGTCGCCTCGACGCAGCCCAGTTCGGCGGCGACCTCGGCATTGGTGTAGCACTCCAGCTTCCGCAGTGCCACCCGCCGCAGCGACTCGTCGCCCAGGCTGCCGAGCAGGCGATGGCACTGCTCGGCAGCCTGGGCCGCCAGCTCGGGCGTCGGCTCCGTTCCCAGGACCCGCTCGACCTCGGCGCCGTCGAGCTCCGAGAGTAGCCGGACCTCCCCGCCGCCACGCCGGGGCCGACGCTCGTGGCCGGCCTGGGCCATGGCCTTGCGGACGGTGACGACGACCAGCAGGCGCCAGAGGTCGTCGCGGTCGTCGAGCCGGGGGAAGCGGCCCTGCTCAGCACGCCGGCAGACGCTGTCGAACGCGGCCAGGGCCACGTCCTCCTCGTCGGAAACGCGGCGGTCAGCGGCGCGAAGTCGCGTGCGGGCCAGGCCGGCCAGGCGGCGCGAGTAGCGGGCCCAGAGCAGCTCCGCGGCATCGCGGTCGCCGCGCTTCAGGGCCTCGAGGCATAGGGTGATTGAGCCGTCGCATGTCACGAGGACATTGTCCATTTACCATTTAACAATAAAATTATATTCGATTATATAGCACATTAATATTTGGTAATTCAATGAGGAATTTGCCGGCATCGGGCTCGAAAACTTCTCCGACGGACCGCACGGGTCTCCTGCGAGGATCTCGCATCAACCAGGTCAACCAGGTGAGAGGAACTTGACGGGGCTGGAAACCGGTGGACAGGCCACCGGGACCGCCCCCGGAGAGCCGATTGGATCGGACTACAGGAGGCAACTTATGGGACTGATGGATCACCTCGTGACGCGAGAATCCGAACGAAATCCCCGCCCCCGCCCGTCGCGCCTCCCGGCCGGCCACCGACGGCCTGGAGCCGCGGTTCTCTCTGTCCTCAACGTCCTTGGTCCCCCCGGACACATGGTCCCCTGAGAATACTGAGATCGGGAAACGGCCTGGGGTCGTAAAACTGCGGGACCGAAGTCGGCGTCATGGCAGCCGGTCCTCCTGCCCCCCTCCGGCTCCGCTTGAGGTTGCTCGTTCCGGGGAGGTCCGATGAGGCGAATCCCGAGCGTTGGTCTCCGGGGAGTACGCGTTTCTGAGCAGATGAAGCGGCTTCATAGTGCTGGTCTGTAGCCGTGCTCTCCGCGGACTGCCGGCCACGTCCTTCTCACGCTCATATGACGAGCCGTTCCCCCTGGATCCGCGAACCGGGCACCGCGTCCCGAACCGATCCCAGGTAGCCCTCGTTGTCCCTCGGAGCAACGAGGAGCGACCGGACCAGCCAGCCGACGAACTGCTCCACCACCGACCGTCGGCGGTACGCCTCGACGTCGAACCGCTCGCGGCGGTCGCCTCGCCGCTGAGCCGACCGGCGCGGGATCACCGCGCGGACGCCATGCCGCGCCCGCCATCGGCGGATCCTCGGGTAGCTGTGGGCCTTGTCGCCGGCCTGGGCGACGTGGCGGGAGCGCATCCGGCCCCGTTGGTCACGCAGCCGCACCTCGCCCATAACCCGCTCGAACTGCGTCGCCTCGTGCCGCTGGCCCGGCGTGATCACCGCAGCCAGCGGCACGCCCAGGGCGTCGCTGACGAGGTGGAACTTGGTGCCGGAGCCGCCGCGAGACCGGCCCAGGGCGTGGTCCTCCGGCTTGCCGGCTCTGATTTAGAGCGGCAAAACTACATGGTGATCATTGACCTTCAGTTTGCCGGGTTCTTGCCGCGTGAGGCGTATCGCTTGTCGCATCCCGGGGTGAAAGCCGGGGGATCCGACGCCGAACTGGAAGCCCGGCGCTGACTGGCCGTCACCCGCGTCAATGAGGGCTGGAATCAGAAGGATGTCGCCGAGTTCCTGGGCGTCTCGCTCAAGGCCGTCGGCAAGTCGATGGCCGCCTATCGCGCCTCCGGCGACGGTGGCCTGGCGGGCAAGCCCCACCCGGGGCCCAAGTCCAAGCTGTCTCGCCGTCAGTAGGCGGCGGTCCTCGCCTGGCTGGCCGGCAGCCCCCGTGCCTTCGGCGACAAGACAGACCTCCGGATGACGCGGCGCCTGGCCGAGGCCATTGCCAAGCGGTACGGCGTCCGCTTCAACTTCAACGACCTGGCCGCGTGGCTGACCGCGCGCGGCCAGTCGCCTCAGAAGCTCGAGGTGGCGGCCTTCGAGCGCGACAACCCGGCCATCCCCCGCTGGGCGGTCGAGGACTGGCCGCGGCTCAAAAAACCCTGGAAGGAAGGCGCCTACGTCGTCCTGATCGACGAGAGCGGCTTCTTCATCAACCCGACGGTCCGCCGGACCTGGCGCCACAGGGCCGGACGCCGGTGCTCACCGGGTTCGGCCGGCATTGCGACAAGGTCTCGACGATCGCGGCCATCAGCGTCGCCCCGATGCGGCGACGCCTGGGCCTGTACTGGCGGACCGACCCGGATCACGACATCAACACAGCGGCGGTCGTGGCATTCCTGGGGGGCCTGCTGCGACACCTGCGGGGCAAGGTGATCGTGGCCTGGGATGGGGGCCGCAATCACGAGGGGCGAAGGTGCGGGAGTTCCTCGAGTGGTATCCGAGGCTGCACCTGGAGCGACTGCTCGCCTACGCCCCGGACTACAACCCCATGGAGATGATCTGGAGCGACTTGAAGCATGGCCTGATGGCGAACTTCGTCCCGAGGGATGTTCACGACCTCGATCAGGTCGTTTAGTCCCATCTGGACGGGATTTGCGGGAACCCGGGGATGATCCGGTCGCTCTGGGCCGGATCGAAACTGTCCTTCATCGACAAGAACCTGGCAACCTGAGGGTCAATAGGTGTGGAAGTGGTTGTGCCGCCCAAAAGCAACGCGGTCAACCCCGCGCCGCTGGACAAAGACGATGCGTTTGCGGGCCATGTGAAGCCTCCTCAGGTGTTGACATCGTACGCAAGCGGTGAGGACAAGAGAAGTTGCGTTAAACCGGATAGGAACGGCCTCTGCCGAGACGCCTTTACCACCGGTATTTGCCGCCACCAGGTTCGCATGGCCGTCGCCGTCGAAGTCTCCGACCGCGACGGAATTGGGCGAGCCGCCCACGAGGTATTGTTCGCCAGGAAACAGGCCGTAGGGATCGGCGTCCAGGAGCGTTCGAAGCTCGAGCGGTTCCAGGGTGAGATGACGCAACCGGTGACGATCGCCCACCGCTCGCCTGCGTGTGAACCGATCGCGTCGCGACTGAAATTCGCGCGGGGAGTGACTCATGGCGGAAGGACCTTTCGAAACCTCTTCGTGTCCGGCCCGTGAGGGGACCGACGGCGGTGTAAGGTCGCCAAAGACACGGTTCAGTCCCGGTTGCAGGGTGCTTTGTTGAGCGTCTCGTGGCTGTTGGCGAGCCGATCGACACGCAGTCGTGGTGCAGCGGTTCGCGAGGCCGGGATCGGCCCCCTCTACCACGTCTCCGAACAGAACAATCAGGGACGTGACGAGAAAAATCTCAAGCGTCGAATATTTCTCGATGTTGCTCAGGCGTGAGGGTCGCTTGGACTCGATCTATCCACCTCATCGCCACAGAGAGCCTGGCGAGCGAGGGGGGGCCTCGATAGGATGTTGCCCGACCGATGAGACGACTACCGAAGCCCGCGAACGTCCGTCACCTCCCGACGCCGATCATCGGGAGCGACCCAAGGGGGACCCCGCGATGGATCTCCTCGACAATCCGGTGACCCTGGAGATCCTGGAGCGGAGCCGCCGAGGGGACAGGAGCGGGTGGGGCCACCTGGTCCGCGATCACGAGGATATGTTGCTGCGTGTCGCGAAGATCCGCCTCGATCCCCGCCTCGCGGCCCGCTTCGACCCCGCCGACCTGGTGCAGGAGGCCTTCGCCGACGCGTACACGCAACTCGACGACTACTTCCGCGACCGCGACGCGGTCTCGTTTGCCCAGTGGCTCCGGCAGCGGCTCATCTCGCGGATCGCACGCGCCCGACGCGACCACCTGGTCGCCCAGAGGCGAAGCGTCGGCAAGGATCACGCCTGGGGTGATGGCGTCGCAATGGCCGTTCTCGGGGCCATCATCGACCGGGGAGCCGGCCAAGCCACAAGCTCATGCATCACGAAGCGAGCGTGCTAGTGCGCGACTCGTTATCCCGCCTGGGTGAGATCGACCGCGAAGTCCTGACGCTCTTCTTCTTCGAGGCCTTCCGCCGCGACGAGGTGGCCCACATCCTCGGCATCGCCTCGAACGCGGTGAGTGCAAGGCTGCTCCGCGCCACGAATCGCCTGGCCTCCGAACTCAAGAGATCTCACGCCGATTGGTGCCATGTCTCCACCCCCCCGCTCCTCAAGCGATCCTAACGACGACCAGGGCGAGGTCGATTCGCGTTTCCTCGACGTGTTCCAGGAGCTCGTCGAGCGATGTCGCGGGGGCGAATTCCTCGACGAAGCGACGTTGCACCGCGACTACCCGGAATACGCGGGATTCCTGGAGGACTCTCTCCCCGCGACGTTGTTGCTCGCGGAACTCGCAGCAACGATGCGGAAGGGCGAGGACGACCCGCTTCCACTGCCGTCTCCACCTCCTCTGCGCGAGGAGTTCGAGGAGCTCCGGCCGGTTGGCCGGGGTGGGATGGGCATCGTCTACGAGGCTCGCCAGAAATCGTTCAACCGCCGGGTCGCCCTGAAATTCTTGCCGCCCCAGGCCGCCCTCGACGAACGATGCCGGAACCGATTCCTTCGCGAGGCGACGGCGGCCTCGATGCTCGATCACGGCAACATCGTGCCCGTCTTTGGCATCGAAATCTCGGGGCCGACGCCCTATTACGCGATGAAATTCATCACAGGCCACAGCCTGGCTGAAATCATCCGGGACTTGCGACACCGGACGAAAGGCCAAGGGGCTGAGGTCTCAGACGATGCGTCGTCCCAGCTGACTTCGGTGGCTGAGCTGGTCGCACGTCTCGGCCGCGACGAATTCGGTTCCGGCTCCAGGCCCTCCGTCCGGATCGCACCCGATCAAACGGGAAACCCCATCCATCTCGGTCGTCCCTATCTAGACGCGGTGGCGAGGCTCGGCATGCAAGCCGCGATGGCTCTGAGCCATGCCCATGCCAATGGTGTGACCCACGGAGACGTGAAGCCGGCCAACCTGCTGCTTGATCCGGGTGGCCACCTCTGGCTCACCGACTTCGGGCTGGCCATCCTGAAAGATCAGGACGCGACCCGGGTGAACGGCATTGCGTGCGGTACACCAGGCTACATGAGCCCCGAGCAGTCCTCTCCCCTGATGCTCCCCATCGACCACCGCACCGATCTCTATTCGCTGGGAGTGACACTTTACGAACTCCTGACTTTGCATCGGCCGCTCCAGATCTCTGACCCACTCTCCGGGCAATCGAGTCCTCCCCCGCGTCGCCTGAATCCGTCAGTGCCCCGCGACCTGGAGACGATCGTCCTCAAGGCGATGGAGCCGGAGGTCTCGGATCGGTACGCCACGGCGGACGAACTGGCCGAGGATCTCGGCCGTTACTTGCGTCAAGAGTCGATTCATGCCCGACGGGCATCGGTGGGCGATCGCGCAAGTAAATGGGCGATGCGTAATCGGAAGGTACTAAGCCTATGGGCCTCGACGATCTCCTTGGTCTTGCTGACGATGATCGGTTTCCTGGCGGTCGCGAATCGCCGTGAGGCTGCCCAGCGTCGGCGGGCTGAGGTCAGCCTTGTGACGCTACGGGACCTTTTCCGCGACACGACCCTCGCAGCCGAGGACTTGACCGAAGCCGTGCCCTTGGGTTCGGATCGTCTGCACGGCTACTACGGCCGGATGCAGCGGTTCTACGAGCAGGCGATCGGGCGAATCCCCGAGGCCGGGCGCGACCCAGAGTTTCGGTACCGCGCGGCACTCGCCAGTTTCCATTTCGCCCAGTCCTTCTCGGGCCGCGAATCGGGGACGATGAAGGAAACCCTGCGCTACCTCGATCGTTCGATCGAGCTACTCCGGCCCCTCGTTCGCGACCATCCTACAAAGGCATCGTATCGATACGATCTCTTCAGGTCCCTGAGCAGACGCGCGGGAATCTTTTCGCCGATGAGCGACAAGCTGCATCATGCCGAGGCCGACGCCCGGGAGTCGCTTCAAGTGATCGAGGTGTTGGCGAAGGATAATCCGGAGAACCCCGACTGGGAGGACGCGGTGGCCTTCCAGAATTTCATCCTCTCGAACATCCTCCTTGTCCGGGGCCGGCCCGAGGACGCCACGCGCCATGCTCGCTCGTGCCTCGCGATTGCCAAACGCCTCGTCGAGGCCTTCCCGGCGAAGCCAATGTATCTGGCCAACGTCTATCGCGCGTGGAGTGAGCTCGCCGCGATCGCACGACGCGCCGGACGAAAAGGAGACGAGGAGGCCGCCTTGCGCGAGGCGATACGGGCCCACGAAATTCTCGTTCGGGACGGGCCCGACCAGACGCACTATCCGATCGAACATCTGAGCCTTCAGGGCTCCTTGGGGGTGTTGCTGCGTGAGGTAGGACGTTATGCCGAAGCTCTGCACTTACTCGAAGAGGCGTTCGCGACGGCAGAACGGCTGCTACGGGCGTATCCGTATCGGTCCGACTACCTGACCTGGGCCTTCACCCTGCGAGGCGAACTCGCAACGCTTCATCACTTGGAGGGGCGAGTGGAGATGGCCGAAACGATGCGCCAGGATGGCATGCGCGAAGTCGAGAAGGTAATCGCGGCGCGACCAGAATTCTCGTTCCTACGCGACGGTTTGCGGGCCCCCCCGCCCGATACAAAGGTCGGCCCGCCTCGGGATGATCGACCTTGAAACCGAGTTTTCCAGTTGGTCACCGCAAGGCCCAAGGAATTATCGGGAACGGCGTGGCCGGAACAGACCTCCCACCAAGGTCCAGGCAACTTAACTTCGAGGGCCGCCAACAGCGCCTGGACGGATCCAAACACCATCATCATCTTTGACGGGAATGACGCACGCTGCTCGCGGTCGCCAAACCTGAACTGGCTTCGAAGGAAGGAGAAGGCCGCTAACCACCCGAACGTGGTTTCCCTATGATTTCAGCAAGATCCGCATTCGCCTCGACGACGCTACCCGCGGGCGACTTCGCGACCCGAGGCGGAAGGCCTTGCCGCCGAGGGGCTGCGACCGCACCGAGATGCTCACCCTCGCCGATGCCGGGTCGTTGGCCCCCCGGCTCGCCGCTCATCTCGGCCACTGTGGCCAGAACGTCCGAGACTTACTCAAGGACTTCATCTCGCGGGGCTCGGGGGTCCTCTACCCCCGCCGCCGCACTGGCCCTGGACCGGCCGCCAACTCGCCGAGGCCCTGGCTACGCGCGGCATCGAGCGGGGACCCAGGCAGGTCCCGCGACCCCTCAAGAGAATAAAGGCCGGCAATCGCCGCACCGCCTCGACCCCTATTGACAATCAGGTGGCCAGGTTCTTGCCGAGGAGGGGGAGTTTCGATCCCCTCCACAGCGACCGGATCATCGCGGGCTGGCCACCGAGTCGCTCCAGATGGCCGTTGATGACTCGATCCAGGTCGTGCACGTCTGTGGGCACGAAGTTGGCCATCAGGCCGTGCTTCAGGTGCCCCCAGATGAACTCCACCGGGTTGAGGTCCGGGGCGTAGGCCGGCAGCCGCCCCTGATGCAGGCGAGGATAGCGGGACAGGAACGCCCGGATCAGCGGGCCCTTGTGATTGCTCCCACCATCCCAGACCACGATGACCCGCCCCCGCAGGTGTCGCAGCAGGCCCCCCAGGAATGCCACGACTGCCGCCGCGTCGATGGAATGCGCCGGGTCGGTCCGCCAGTAGAGCCCCACCCGCCGCCGGACCGGGGCGACGCTGATGGCGGCGATCGTCGAGACCTTGTCGCGGTGCCGGCCGAACCCGGTGAGCACCGGCGTCCGCCCCACCGGGGCCCAGGTCCGGCGCACCGTGGGGTTGATGAAGAACCCGCTCTCGTCGATCAGGACGAGGTGGGCGTGCTCGTCCCGGGCTTTTTTTCCAGGCGCGGCCAGTCCTCGGCGGCCCAGCGGGCGATGGCCGGGTTGTCGCGTTCGACCGCCACCACCGCGGGCTTCTGCGGTGACTGGCCGCGTGCCGTCAGCCACGCGGCCAGGTCGTTGGAGTTGAAGCGGACGCCGTACCGCTTGGCGATCACCTCGGCCAGCCTCCGCGTCGTCCAGAGCCGGGTCTTGAAGCCGAAGGCCTCGGGGCTGGCGGCCAGCCAGGAGAGGACCACCGCCTCCTGGCGGCCCGACAGCTTCGGCTTGGGCCCCGGGTGGGGTTTGCCCGCCAGGCCGCCGTCGCCGGAGGCGCGATAGGCGGCCATCGACTTGCCGACGGCCTTGAGCGAGACGCCCAGGAACGCGGCGACATCCTTCTGCTTCCAGCCCTCGTTGACGCGGGTGACGGCCAGTCGGCGTCGAGCTTCCAGTTCGGCGGCGGATCCCCGGGGTTTCATCCCCGAATGCTACAGTCGATCCGACGGGCGTGACAAGTACCGGGCTACCTGAACGTCAATAAGCAGGAGCAGGAGCAGGAGCAGGACGCGGCCAAGGCGCAGCGGGCAGGCAAGGTCCTGGCCAACCTGAAGACCAGGGCGCCGACCGGCTCTATGGTGCTCGACTACGTCGACGAGTGCGGCTTTTCCCCCATGCTGCCGATCGCCTACAGCCGGAGCCAGCCGGGCTAGCGCAGGATCTCCGATCCCGAGGCCGCCAGGGCCGCCGGGTCAGCACCTTGGCGGCCTACCGGCCGTTCGGGGCTCGCCCAGGCTGGACGTTTTCACGGCCGAGCGGACCTGGAACTCGCACGACCTGATCGGGTTCCCGACGGCCCTGTCGTGGTCGAAGGGTTCCGGGTGGTGGTGCTGGATCATCCCAGCTTCCACATCAGCGGGGTGATCCGGGCGGCGAGGAAGGGCCTGGCCGATCAGGGGATCTACCTGTACTACCTGCCGCCGTGTTCGCCGGAGCTGAACCGGACCGAGCCGGTCTTCCGCCAGGTCGAGCATCTGGAGATCCCCCCACCGGAGCCACACGACGCGGATCGGACTGAGCGAGGCGGTTGAAGCTGGCTTTACAAGCTAAGTGGTTCATCCGGCAGGTGATTTGCAGGTGGATGGAGGTATCTCCCAGGAGACCTCGCCATGGCCGCCCGCGTCCTTCTCCGCCCGATGACGTCCGAGGAGCAGCAGGCCATCGCCGAGTTGCTCCACTCGCGCACCGCCCCGGTCCGCCTGGTCGAGCGAGCCCGCATCGTCCAGGAGGCCGCCTACGGCCGATCGGCCCCCACCATCGCTGCGGCCCTCGGCTGCTCGCGGCCGACCGTCTATGCTTGGATCCGTCGCTTCAGCGAGCTGGGCATGGCCGGCCTCCAGGAGCGGCCCCGCGCCGGCCGACCGCCGACCTATACCGTCGACCAGCGGGCCGAGGTCCTGGCCGTCGCGCTGACCGCCCCCCAGGACCTGGGCCTGCCCTTCGGCTGCTGGACGCTCGACCGCCTGGAGGCCTACCTCAACGAGCAGAAGGACATCGCCATCAAGCGGAGTCGGATCGACGAGATCCTCGCGGAGGAGGGCCTCCGCTGGCGCAAGCAGGAGACGTGGTTCGGCGAGCGGGTGGACCCCGAATTCGCCGAAAAAAGGGGGCCATCGAGCGACTCTACCGCGAGCCTCCGGCGGATTCGGCGGTCGTCTGCCTCGACGAAATGGGGCCGGAGAGCGCCAAAAGCTTCCCGGGACAGAACCCCCTGCGAACCAAGCCCGAGACGACGGCCGAGGGCAGCCGCCAGCCCGCCGGCCGCGCTCGGCAGGAGGCCGACTACGGCCGCCGCGGCAAGGGTTACGTCTTCGGCGCCTTCCGACCCGCCACTGGCGAAGCCTTCACCCGCCCCTACGACAGCCGCTCGACCCGCAACTGGGTCGAGTTCCTCGGCCAGGTCGAGGCGTGGGTCCCGGCGGACGCCGAACGGGTCTACGCCATCCTCGACAACCTGAGCGCCCACCGCGCCACCGACGTGCTGCTGTTCAGCCTGGCCCATCCCCGCTGGGAGTTCGTCTTCCAGCCAGTCTCCGCGGCGTACCTGAACCTGATCGAGCCGTGGTGGAAGGTGCTGAGAAGCCTGGCGTTGAAGGGCCGCCGGTTCGAGACTTGGGAGGAGATCTGCCAGGCGGTCGAACGAGCGACAGCGTACTGGAACGCGCATCGTCACCCCTTCGTCTGGGGCCGTCGTCGTCGCCATCAACCACGCCGAACGCCGGGAATCGCCGCCGTACCGGGTGTCAGGACACTTGCCGGATGAGCCACTTAGGCCCGGAAGCTACGTCCTCGAATTCAAAGAGAACTACGTCCAGCTGCGTAGTACAGCGAAGGGGCGCGACTGGTCAAGGTCGTCACCACCAAGGCACGCTGGTAGAAGGCCGGCGGGGAGCTGGTCCTCATCGCCTGGGTGTTCGCCCATGACTTCGAGGGGACTCACCGCGATGATTACTTCTACACCACCGACTCGACCCTCGGCCCGGCCGAAATCCTCACCCGAGACACACCGCGTTGGATTACCGAGTCCACCTTCCAGGAGTGCCGTGCCCACCCCCGCCCGGCGGCGATGGGGGATGGTCTCGCCGGATCGTGCTGAGAACGACCCCGTGCCGACTCGGCCCCTAATCGGGCGTGGCACGGCTGTACCTCGGCGCTGCCGTAGTGTAAGCGGGACGCTGGCGTTCGATGTCCGGGTAAGGCCTGCGCGAGCTACTCCGTCGCCCTGGGTTGCGCGGCTGAGGATCTGGTCACCGGCGGAGGCCAAGGGCCGGGAGCCACCACGGGACGGAGAAACTCCCAGAGCGATGGCGCGAATGAATCCAGCTCGCACTCGCCCAGATTGAATGGAGGTCCTCAATCGGCGTGAGTCGAGCTTAGTTGAGGTGCTGAGAGGCCCGTCTCACGGGTCCGCCGCTCGTGCATTCCGACGCATAGCAGTCCGGCGGCCGACCACTTCGATTGCACCCCGCAACTCGTTCGTTGCGGGATGCAACCCTCACGCACTGCCCTCAGGATCGTTCTCAGCCCTGGATCTCGATGTCGTCGCCGGCACCGCCGACGAGGAGATCGATGCCAGGCCCGCCGAGCAGGACGTCGTCGTCGTCGTCGCCCTGCAAGTTGTCGTTGCCGGCCCCTCCAAGCAGGATGTCGTCGCCCGATCCTCCGGAGAGGATCAGGGGGATCGAAGTGGCGGCGGTGGCCGAGGCTTCCACGACGTCGTCGCCGGCCAGGGCTGAGACATTCAGGCTGTCGATTGCCAGGTCGAAGTGCTTGACCTTCACCACCGCGGCGAGCCCGAGCACGTTCGTCTCGGTTGCGTTTCCGGAGATGAAGATCACGTCGTCGCCGTTGGTTCCGTTGATGGCGATCGAGTCAGCCTGACCGTCTCCAACGCCGCCGCCTAGGGTTCCCGCCAGGTCGAGCACGATGTCGACGAGGTCGGTTCCCGAGACATCTCCGACGGTGATTAAATCGGAGCCGCCAAGGGCGTTGAAGGTGACCCCCTCGACGTCATTGAGGTCCATGGTGATGTTGGCCACATTGCGGAAGAATCGAACTCGCCCGCCGTTGGCGGAAATATCGATCCTCTCGCCGACATTAGCGCCGTTGAAGGTCATTCGATCGGAGCCAGCCTGGCCCTCGATGACGTCGCTGCCGTCGCCCGGGTCCCAGACGAAAGTGTCGTTGCCGGCGCCCATCAGCGCCACGTCGTTGCCGCGGTTGCCGTCAATGAGGTCGTTGCCATCCCCGCCCAGGAGCACGTCGGCGCCGTCGCCGCCCAGGATGGTGTCGTCCCCGGCGCCCCCGTCGACTGTGATCTGGATCAGTGCGGCGAGCCCGTTGCCGGCCGAGAACGTATCGGCGCCGCCGTTCGCGTTCACGACGAGGTTCTCCGACGTGCCGATGTCCAGGCTGAACGGGGCGGGGTTCGTGCGGTCGAACCGGACCCGGGTGCCGTTCGCGACCACGGTGAACTGCTCGGCACCGTTGCCGCCGTTGACCTCGACGGTGTCGTCGCCCGTGCCCCCTTCGTTCAGGTCGGTGTCGTCGCCGGGATTCCAGATCATGCGGTCGTTGCCCGCCTCGCCGAAGGCCTGATCGTCGGCGTCCCCTCCGGTCAGGACGTCATTCTCCGTTCCGCCAAAGAGTAGGTCGATGCCTCCCTTGCCCAGCAACGAGTCGTTGCCGGCCTGGCCGAAGAGGAGGTCGCCCCCGGAGCCACCTGTGATGACGTCGTTGCCTGTCCCGCCGAAGATGAGGCTCCTCGGGAGCGCTCCGTTGCTTTCATTCAGGGAGATCGTGTCGTTCCCGCCCTGGCCGAACACCTGGATCAGTGAGGTAATTGCGACGGACGCCGCCCCCCCCTGGATTGCGACCGCACCACTATTGACCAGGAGTTGTCCGGCTGCATTCCGGCTCACGACGACCGAGTTGTCGTTGTTGTCTGCGAAGACGGAAAGTGTCCCCGAGGCCGCCGAGAAGAGGGCGAGAACGGCCGGCAAATCGCGGCCTTCCAGGATCTCCAACGTGGTCTTGAATGACGACTTCGCCCGCACGGCCCCGCGGTCGAGGCGGTTGCGATTGCGTTCGCGGTTCGACTGGCTCATCGTTGCTGCTCCCGGGAAAGGTGAAGGCGTATCGTCAGCGGACCCCGCGAGGTATCTCTCGGGGCGGATCCATGGCTTTCATGTTCACAGCCTAGATCCGTCGTGCTCTAGGCTTGAACCTGCGCGAGACTCGTTGTCGGGGACAGGTGGAAGCGACTTTTTCCGAAGTCGGCCCGAAAGACCCGTCCTACCCAGCAACTCCTCTCAAACAGGCACGAGAGGCGGTTCCGCCTCGGCCTCCGGTCGATCGCCGAAAAGTGAGGTTTCCGGTAGCGGAATAGGACCGGGCACGCGGGGGCCGGGTCGGGGGTGCGTGGTCTCGAGATCCTCGGCAAAGCCCGGTCGGATCGGCGCGGGAGGAGCTTCGGAGCCTTCGGTGACGAGCCGATATTTGAGATGACCGATCGCCAACTCGTCGCCGGGCCCTAACAGGCCTCCGGCGATGCGTCGCCCGTTGATCCAGGAGCCATTTGTGCTGCCCAGGTCGCGCACGCACAGCCTGCCGCGGCTCAATGCCAGACAGCAATGGCGCCTTGACACTGACTTCGAGTTGATCTGAATGTCGCAGCAGGAAATTCGGCCGAGGATGGTCAACCCCGGGGCCAGGGCGATGTCCGGGTGGCCACTGAGAGAGATCAAGTATGCGGGCATGATTCTTCCTGCGATCGGTGCAGCCTGAGTCGGCGGCCAGGTCATCGGCGTGTCACCCGATCATGCCTCGCCCCAGTCAACACCTGCGCACTGGCGCCCGGCGTGGACAAGAGTCCTCGCATACGGGCGAAACTTGATCGGGGATCATCCCAGTGCCGGGGCTCAGGGCCCTGGCTGCCCGAGCAATGCCGAGGCTTCGCGTCGGAGGGTCTCGATTTCCATCCGCGGAACCCACGTAGACAGGCCGCTGGCGTCGGGCTTGGCCATCGCGGTGGGGGCCGGTTCTTTCGCGCGTCGGAGCCAGTCCCGCGCCTCCTCGACGTGGCCGAGTTTCTGGTGGGCCATGGCGAGGAAGAGGAAATCATAGGGCGTTCCGCCTGCCCCGTGGGACACGATTGACCGCTCGAGCTGGCCGATCGACTCGCGATATCTCCCAGCACGATAGAGGATTGCGCCGAGGGTATTCAGCCGGTTCGTCGCCGGAAGGCTGGCGGCGGCGGACTTCGCCATCTCGATCACTCGACCATAGTCGTCGAGCGAGCCCGGCCCGAACGCGCAGGACCACGCGATGTTATTGGCCGTCTTGAGGGCCACCACCTTCTCTCCGAACTCGGCGACGAGCCGACGGCATGCCTCGCGATACCCGGCCTGATCGCCAAGGATCTGGCGGGACATCGCCAGACGAGCCCAGGGATCGACGCCAGGGGCCCCCGCGTCGATCGACTCCCGGTAGCGTGCCGCCGCCTCGGCCCATGCCCCCACCTGCGCGAGCCTCTCGCCCTCCTGGAACGGGCCTAGCCAGCGGGCCGTCTCGGCGACGATCCTCAGGGGGGCCTGCATTGACCGGGGTCGAGATCGGGAGTCGATGGGCGGCCCGGCCCAGTCGAGGCCGACCCCGGCGAGCCCTGCTCGGACCGCGTCCAGGTCCCAGATCTGGATCGCGTCGGAATTGAACGTCGCGACCGTGAGGAGTCCTTCCGGGCTGAAGACGAGTTCGGAAACCTGCTGAGGGTCGGGTGGCTCGAGCGTCGCCAGGTCCCGGCCCGTCTCTGGGTCGACGAGTTGGAGCAGGCTTCGGCTGCGCGCGACGGCGAGGATGCTCCCGTCAGGGCTGAATGACGCCTTCCCCGGCTGTCCCCCGGCCTCGATCCTGGGGAACCGCTTCCGGGGCGTCCACGTCGCCGTCTCCCAGAGACAATATTCGTCACCGCCGCCGGTCAGGAGGAGGTGGCCGTCGGGGCTGAAGATCACCTCGGCACTCCCCTCCACGGACAGGTCGAAGGCCAAGGTCCCCCGGTGCGCGTCCCAAACCTTGACCCCGGTCCCCTGCTCTCCTCCGGTCGCGACCCACCGCCCATCCGGGCTGAGGTCAAGCCGGTCGAGTCCTCTGTGGCCGGCCAGTTCGACAGGGGGAGTCTCGGCTTCGAGGTCGAGCAGGATGACCCGTCCTCGCTCCTCGTCGGCGATGACCGCCACGGTGCGCCCGTCGCGTGACAGGCGGAGCCGGCCGGTCGCCAGCCCTTCCAGTGGAAGAACCGGCGAGGGAGGACCAACCTTCAGCACGTCTCCGGACGGGCGCGAAATCGGCCAACGGAGCAGGCCAGACGAGCCGCTCGTGAGCAGGAACGACCCGTTCGGCGAGACGGCTACCGCCTTTGTCTCCGGCATCGACGCAAAGCCGGGAACAGCCCGTCGCTCCGGCGATTCCAGGCGGAGGCCCGTCAAGCCGGCCAGGGCCAGCACATTGTCCTGAGCAAGGAAATCGATCGACCAGGCCGCGGCCCCCAATTCTTGGACGCCGACCGAAGTGCGTAGCTCTCGCCCCTCAGCCAGTTCCCAGAGCCAGAACGAAGATCCGTCGTGCCCCGGCCCCAGGAATTGCCCATCCTGGCTGAACCGAATCGACCGCGCATCGGGTAGCGAGGCCTTGACAATCTCGCGGGCCGTTCGAGTGTCCCAGATGCGAGCGGTGCCGTCCAAACTGGTGCTGGCCAGCAGGTCGCCGCCAGGATGGGCCGCCAGCGAGACGACCGGACCGTCGTGCTTTTCGAGCAGGCGGGTGGGGTTCGACGGGGCCGCCGGATCGAGCAGATGGACACGCCCATCGAGACCCCCGACGGCGAGCCACCGTCCATCGGGATGCCAGGCCAGCGACCTGGCACCGACCGGGCTCTTCCACTCCGCGACGACCGCGCCCCCGTCCATGTTCCTGATCTGCGTGGCCTGGTCCGAATTGGGGCTGACGACGGCGAGGCGCCGGCCTGACGGGTCGAACCGGATCGACCCCGGCACCGTGCCCGGTGCGAGACGACCCTCCTGGTTTCCGGTCTCTGTGTCGTAGACGAAGATCGACCCGTCGCGCCGACCCGCGACGATGGTCTTCCCGTCGGGTCTGTAGTCAATCGCGTCAGCGAAGACGCCGTCAGGGACGCGGAGCGTGCACCGCCCTCCCTCAAGGTCGTGGACGGCGAGCACCGTGCGCCCGGCTCGGTCGGTCAGCTTCGCGGCGAGGAATCGTCCTTGCGGGCTGAATCGGAGGAAGACGGCGAGAAGTCCGTCCCCGGGAATCCGCCTCAGGATCTGCCCGGACGCCGGGTCTTCGATCAGGATCTCGCCGGCTGCTGTTCCGCGTGCCACCCGCTTCAGGACCGGGTCGAAGTCGAGGCCGAGCCTGGCATCGCCCAGTGCGCGGTTTCGTCGCCAGCGTTGCCTCAGGTCGGCCAGAGCGAGACAGGCGATTGCTTCGTTCCGTAGGTCGAGCAGTCGGGTTGACCCCGTGTCGCGACGCGCGGCCTCGGCAACGGCCCGGAGCCCTTCGAAGCGCCTTCCTTCCATCCCGCCCATCCGGCCAGCCCGTGACTGGGCCAGCGACGACTCCAGAAGTCTGGCGACTGCCTCTCCCTCGGCGGTCACGGCGCGGCGGAGGTTGGCCAGCGCCTTGGTGTGCTCTCCCCTGAGGCGGAGGTCGGCAACGGCGATGACAACGACGATCAGCGCCAGCAGCACTGCCACCGCAGTTCCCAGAGTCGCCAGGCCCGGATTGCGGCGAGCCCAGCGAGTGAGCTTCTCGGTGGAACCGACTCGCCTGGCCTCAATGGGCCGATGCTCGAGGAAACAGCGTAAGTCGTCGGCCATTCGGCCAGCCGTCGGGTAGCGATCCGCCGGCTCTCGTTCGATCGCCTTGTGGACGATCGTCTCCAGGTCTCGCGGGACCGATGGATTGATCGACCTGAGCCTGAGCGGTTCCTTCTCCGTCATCTGAAAGACCAGACCTTCTCGGGACGAGGCCTCGAAGGCGGGGCGTAATGCCAGGCACTCGAAGAGGGTCAGGCCCAGGGCGTGGACGTCGGACCTGGCGTCGCAGACGCCTCGGAATCGCTCTGGTGCCATATAGCGGAGCGTACCGATCAGGTCGCCCGTCTGCGTCAGGTCGTCATCCTCGGATGACTTGGCCAGGCCAAAGTCGGCCAACCATACGTTGCCCTTGAGGTCCAGCAATAAGTTTGATGGCTTGATGTCACGGTGCAAGATCCCCTGGTGATGGGCATACTCCAGGGCCTCCGCCACCTGCACACCGACTCGCGCGACGCTCATTGCATAGCGGCCATCCGAGTCGGTCGCCCTCGCGAATGAGGGCTCCACAGTCCGGGCCATGGGCGCAGCCCTAGGGGTGTCGAGGGCCTCCGATGATGCGAGGGTCGTCTCGTATCCCCCGGTCATCAGCCGGCTGGAGGCCTCGGTGGCCGTCGGCCCGCTCCTCTCGTTACCGGTCTCCGGGTTCTCCCGCGCGGTCAGTCCCGTCGCTCGCCCCCTGAGCCTCTTGACCTCGTCGAGGACTTTGTCCAGGCCCTGGCCGCCGATGAACTGCATGGCGTAATAGTGGAGGCCGTCCTGGTCGCCGACTCCGAAGACAGGGACGATATTTGTGTGGTGCAGTTGGGCCGCCGCTCTGGCCTCGCGGAGGAACCGCTGAACCTGCTGCGAGGTCCTGACAGTCGAAGGCGAGAGGACCTTCAGCGCCACGCGGCGGCCGAGAGAGATCTGCTCGGCCTCGTAGACCACGCCCATGCCGCCGCGGCCGATCTCACGCACGATTCGGAAATCGCCCACCAGCTCAAGGCCGGTGCCGAGCCCCGCGCCGACTCCCCCCTTGGCGAAGTCACGAGTCTGGTCGCCCTGGGGCTTGAGCCCCTCGAGCATCAGAAGGGCAGAGAGGAGGTCGCGGACCTCGGCGGCCTGCCCCGGAATGCGGGCCATGAAATCGCTGACAGCCGGGCGTTCGCCCCGCCTGTAACGTTCGAGATACTCCTCGGCCAGTTGGTCGAGTGGATCGCGATCGCCGTCCGTACTGATCATGGATCGCCCCTCGGACAGCACCAAGCACCCATCGCTTCGGTTAGGGCCCGCCTGCCGAAGGGTCCTGAAGGGCGGGATTGTCCCCGACCACCGCCTTCAATCGCAGCATGGCCCTAACATACCGCTTGCTCGCCGCGGCCTTCGACAGGCCGAGCACCTCGGCGGTCTCGTCGTTGCTCAACTCTTCGAAGTGTCGCAGCGCGATCACCTCTCGGTCGATGGGCTCCATCCCGTTGAGCGCCTCCTGGAGCAGGTGCTGCTTTTCAACGCGGGCAACTGCCCGACTGGCCGAGGTGATTCGCCCCAGGAGCTGGGCCGCGAGCGAGGCCGAGCTCGCCTGTGGGAAGGCCCCCCCCTGATCGATCGAAATCTCGCGGCCCGCGTCGCGCATCGCCGCCCCCAGATGCTGGCGGTGGACCCTCAGCAGACGCTCGCCCACGACCAGCCGGAGCCAGAGGAAGAAGGGGAGCGCGGGCCGACTCGTGTACTCGGGAAGCTTATGCGACAGGTCGATGTAGGCATCCTGGAGCACGTCCGACGGGTCGACTCGCCCTTGCAGCCGGCGATCGAGTCGCAATCGGATCATTTGCCGGAGCCGGGCCCGGTGCCGGTCGAAGAGCACGGCCAGGGACGCCTCATCCCCGCTGGCGGCGAGCCGGACGAGGTCGTCAATCGGGGCAGGATCGGCGTTCATGGGGCGATCCTCTCCTTGGAGCGGGCTGCGTTAGGAGGAGACATGAAACCGTGGATCGGCTCCATGACGACGGGCGGGTGCCCGTACCCCGCGACCCGGCGTGTGCACAAACTTCGAGCGATCACGGCTCGAATGACCCACGAGACGGGCTCATGCGTAAATCTCCGTCTCCGAATGTCATCCCCATGTGGCATTGCAGGCCGAACTTCGTCGCAAGCCAACGCCTCGCTCGCAACGAATCGAGGAGAACACCACGATTATGACAACCTTGATGGGCGAGTATATCGGGTCGGACCGGGACACCAACGACTCTTACGAGCGTTTGAGCAAGTCCCCTACGTTCAGCACTGAGGCTGATCGAGGCCGCGTTGCCCCGCTGGAGGCATTCATGGTCGGCGTGCCGATGTTGCTGAGAAGGTAGGTATTTGAAACCCAGGACCGGTCCATGGATTCGATCGAAGACTCTCGGGACATCGTTCGGTCCCAGCTCCCTCACCCGAAATTGAGTGTCCGACTGAGCATTGATGGTAAGCCTGATGATGTTAAGCCGCCGCCTCGACACCAGGGGGAAGATTTGCCAGGTCAAGTTTCATCCCCAGTCGGCGGTCGATGCCTAGAATCTTACCTCCCGTCGCGTTCTGTTGCGGCGACGCTCGCACAGGTCGGCGCGTGACTAGGCTGTCTCGGTCGGCCATGTTATGATCGTTGGAGGGTTGTTCGACAATAGTGCGTGGAGATGCCAATGGTCGCCAGCATGTTGCGTGCGAAACCCTTATTCAGGCTTGCCTTTGCGGCGTCCATCCTGGTACAGCCGTCGCTCGCGGCGGAAGACCACGAGACGGCCTTCGAACTGACGGTCCGGCCCGTCCTGGCCTCATCGTGCGTCAAATGCCACGGCCCGACGAAGCAGAGCGGCAGCCTCAGGCTCGACTCACGTGAGGCGATGCTCAAAGGGGGGGACAACGGCCCGGCGATCGTGCCCGGCAATCCCGGCGAGAGCCTGCTCATCCAGGCCATCAGTCAGGCTGACGACGCCTTGAAGATGCCCCCGAACAAGCCGCTGGCCAAGGATCAGCGTGAGGCGTTGGAAGCCTGGATCGCAGCAGGCGCCATCTGGCCCGAGTCAAAGGCCTCCTCCAAAGCGACGATTGAGGGGGAGAATCACTGGGCGTTCGAACCCTTCAGCCAGAACAAGGCCCCCGACGATCCGTCTGGCTGGGCCCAAGGGGCGATCGACCAGTGGATCGCCGCGGGGCAGCGCTCTCATGGTGTGCGGCCGGTCGAGCAGGCTGAACGTCGGATCTTGATCCGCCGTGCCTCGTTTGATCTGACAGGTCTTCCGCCTTCGCCCGAGCAGGTCGAGGCGTTCGCTAGGGATGTGCGGCCCGACGCGTTTGCCAGGCTCATCGACGAGCTGCTCGCGTCTCCCCAATACGGTGAACGCTGGGGCCGCTACTGGCTCGACCTGGCGCGTTATGCCGACACGGCAGGCGACAATTCCGACTACCCGATTCCGCAGGCCTATCTCTATCGCGACTACGTTATCGACGCCTTCAACGCCGACATTCCGTACGACCGATTTCTCCATGAGCAACTGGCCGGCGACATCCTGGCCCCGCAAGGCCCGCCCGAGGACTACAACCGGCGGGTGATCGCCACCGGGTTCGTGGCGCAGGCCAAACGGTTCGGTACCGTCAAACTGGAAGATACACATCAGATCATCGAGGACACGCTCAACACCACCGGGCAGACCGTGCTGGGCCTGTCGCTCCGCTGCGCCCGGTGCCACGACCACAAGTTCGACCCGATCTCAGCCAAGGACTACTACGCACTCTACGGCGTCTTCGCGGGGACCAAGTATCCGTTCGCCGGTGCCGAGGAAGATAAGAAGCCCAGCGAGTTCGCCCCGCTTGCGCTTCCCGCAGTGGTCAAGTCCCGCGAGGCTGAGCACGCCGCGACGATCGCCCGGATGTCGGCCGAGGTCGAGCAGGCCGTCACCCTCAAACGACCCGACGGCGAGATCAACGCCCTGAAGGCGGCGCTCACCGCGAAGCAGAAGGAATCGCCTCACACCGGCCTGCCCTGGGCCTACGCCGTCCGCGAAGGCACGCCCACCGACGTCAAGCTTCAGGTGGGGGGCGACCCCACGACGCTGGGAGACCTGGTCCCGCGCGGGGTCCCGCTCTGCCTGGATGCCGGCGGCAAGCTGCCGATCCCCGAAGGCCAGAGCGGCCGGCTCCAGCTCGCGCAATGGCTGACCGACGGGCCGCCGAAGCCCCTGACCGCACGCGTGATGGTCAATCGGATCTGGCAGCACCACTTCGGCAAGCCGATCGTGGCCACGCCGTCGGACTTCGGCCTGCGTGGAACGCCTCCCACGCATCCGGAGCTGCTCGACGAGCTTGCTCGCCAGTTTGTCGAGTCGGGCTGGTCGATCAAGGCGATGCATCGACGGATCATGCTGTCGAGGACTTACCAGCTGGCCACGGTGCATGACTCGGCCGCGTTCGAGGCGGATGCGGGCAACACCTGGTATTGGCGCGGTGATCGTCGCCAGCTCGACGCCGAATCGCTCCGTGACTCGTTGTTGGCCCTCGGCGGCGACCTGGATTTGAGCCGGCCCGGCCCGCACGCGTTTCCTCCGGTCGCCAAATGGACCTACACGGCGCATCATCAGTTCAAGGCGGTCTACCCGTCGAACCATCGGAGCGTCTACCTGATGGTCCAGCGGCTGCACGCACACCCTTACCTCTCGCTGTTCAACGGCCCCGACACCAGCATGACGACCCCGGTGCGCGACGCCTCGGCCGTGCCGCTCCAGTCACTCTTCCTGCTGAACAACCCGTTCGTCCACGAGCAGGCCGAGCGATTCGCGAAGACGCTGATCGCGTCGAGCGGCGATCAGTCGGTCCGGGTCGACCTGGCGTTCCGCAGGGTCTACGCCCGGGGCCCATCGGCCGCCGAGTTGGCGAAGTCGACGACCTTCCTCGCTGCTTACGAGGCCGCGCTCGATCGCGAGGGCGTGGCCGCCGACCGCAGGCCGGTCGAGGCCTGGGCCAGCCTGGCCCGCAGCCTGCTCGCCTCCAATGAGTTCCATTACGTCGATTGACGACCCCCCGCCCCCCTCATCCCCAGGCCCGACTGGGAGCTCTTGATGATGAACCGTCCTCAGATCGACCGACGCCAATTTCTGGCCAGCGCTGCTTCCTCCGCGGCGCTGGCGGGCCTGGGCATGCACCATCGGCTCGCGTTGGCCGCCGGCCTGAACGGAGGGCACCCCCTCGCTCCCCGGCTTGGGCATTTCCCGTCCAAGGCGAAGAACCTGATCGTCTTTTTCATGACGGGCGGGCTCTCGCACATGGACACGTTCGACTTCAAGCCAGACCTTCAACGCGACCATGACAAGCTCATGGAGGACGGCAAGCGTAAGGTTAAGGCGTCGACCTACAAGTTCCGTCCGCGCGGCGAGTCGGGAAAGATGGTCAGCGAGCTCTTCGAGAACGTCGGCAACGTGATCGACGAGTTCTGTTTCCTGCACTCAGTTCATGGCGACTCGGCCGGGCACTCGGCGGCCACCTTGGGCATGCTGACCGGCTCGGTCACGATCCCGATGCCGAGCTTCGGGTCATGGATCAGCTACGGCCTGGGGACGCAGAATACGAACCTGCCATCCTTCGTTGTGCTGGCGGCCAAGGAGCCATACAACGCGTTCCAGGCCTGGGATTCCAACTTCTTGCCCGCCTTCCACAAGGGAGTGCGTGTCATCCCCGGGCCGAATCCGCTGCCCGACGTGGCCAGCCCGATCGCCTCAGTGAGACGTCAGGAACTGGAAGGCCTGATGCTCCGCGACCTGAACCAGGGACACCTGCAGGCCCATCCCGGCGACAACGCGCTGGATGCCCGGATGCTGACGTTCGACACTGCCCAGGGCCTGATGCGCGAGGCGCCAGAAGCCTTCGATATCGGCCGGGAATCGAAGAGCACGCTGGACCTCTACGGAGCCACGGCCGAGGACCGGACCTCATTCGCCGCGCAATGCCTGGTCGCCAGGCGTCTGGTCGAGCGAGGGGTACGCGTGGTCGAGCTGTTCGACGTCGGGTCGAACACCAACTGGGATAGCCACAATGACATGGAAGATCACCGAGGCTTGGCCCGGAAGATCGACCAGCCGATCGCGGCTTTGGTGGCCGATCTGAAGCGTCGAGGGATGCTCGAGGAAACCCTGATTGTCGGCTGCACCGAGTTCGGCCGCACCCCCTGGCAAGACCTGACCCCCCAGGGTCGTGGCCACCACGCCCGGTGCTTCACCTGCTTCTTTGCGGGCGGCGGAGTCAAGGGGGGCACCAGCTATGGAATCTCGGATCACTACGGTGATGGCGTGGCGGAAAACCCGGTTCATGTGCACGACTTCCACGCCACGATCCTGCACTTGATGGGACTGGATCACACTCGCCTGACCTATCGATACAGCGGCCGAGACTTCCGCTTGACGGATGTGCATGGCAGCGTGATCAAGGACGTGATGGCCTAGCCTCCGTCAGTGGGATGATCCCGTTGTTTTTCGCATCGCATCCTCCTGGGAGGATGCGATGCGAAGCGGCACGAACTGAACAACGTTCCATCACACTCATTGCCCACCCCATGTCGGCTCAAGCCCACGGCGGCCGATGGGGGAGCTGCGTATCGGCAGACTGAAGGAGTGCCGCGACGAGGCGACCCAACTCGACAAGCTGGCGGTCAACGACCTGACCACCGTTGAGTTGGTCATCAGGCAGAGATATAGGAGTCTGTTGACGGCATGAGCATCCGTCAGGCAGAGCCTGATACCATTCCTTTACCACTCTGAAAAACCGCAGCAAATCGATGCTTTTCGACGCGTGAACTTCGATTCTACCGGGAATCCTGACGATCTAACGGAGTTGCGCTAGCAGCTGCAATTCTCCCCGGAGTTATGGAGTCGGTCGTCGTCCACATTCAGGAAGTTGAAGATCCGCAAGGTGGCGACTTCGAGGTCTTAGCCCGGTTTTCCTTTGAGCGTGTCGGTTGACGCCTCTACCCCGCTC
The DNA here is from genome assembly GCA_038400315.1 of Isosphaeraceae bacterium EP7. NCBI lineage: Bacteria > Pseudomonadati > Planctomycetota > Planctomycetia > Isosphaerales > Isosphaeraceae > Kueselia > Kueselia aquadivae. The sequence continues at coordinate 2,500,693 of CP151667.1, read as the reverse complement.
CGGTATCCGCAGTGGCCGAACCAGCCGCGGAGGTCGCCCGGCTCGACGGCCCTCAGGCCGTCGCCCATCGCACCGATCCGCGCCTCGGCCGTCCGCGCCTTGGCCGACCTCAGGTGCGGCTTCAGCTTGGAGAACATCGACTCGATCGGGCTGAGGTCCGGACTGTACGGCGGCAGGTACCGCACCTCGGCCCCGGCCGCCGCGATCAGCCGGCCGACCTCGGCCGTCTTGTGGCACGGCAAGTTGTCGATGATCACGACGTCGCCCGGACGGAGCGTCGGGGCCAGGCACCGGCCGATGTCGGCCTCGAAGCAGGCGGCGTTGGTCGCCCCGTCGAAGGCCAGGCAGGCCGCCGCCGGCACGCCGTCGAGGCGAACCGCGGCGGTCAGCGTCGTGACCTTCCAGTGGCCGTGCGGCACCGGGCCGTCGACGCGGACCCCGCTGGGGGCCCGGCCGTGGGTACGGTCCATCGCCGTGCTGGCGCCGCTCTCGTCGAGGAAGACCAGCCGCCCCGGGTCGACCGCGGCGAACTCCTCGCGCCAGGCCTGCCGGTGCGCCTTCAACTCGGGGCGATCCCGCTCGGCCGCCCGCCGCGACTTTTTTGGCGCGTGATGCCCAGTCGCCTCAGCGCCCGGTGCACGGCCGACGGGCAGCAGCCCACGCCGGCGGCCTCGGCCAACGGCGCGAGCGTGGCGTCGTCGTCGGCCCGGACCGCCTCGCGGAGTCGCCCCGCGGCCTCGCCGTCGAAGGCCGGGGCCCGCCCGCCGCCGTGCGGCCGGGGGGCGATCGAGCCGGTGTCGCGCCGCGGCCGCACCAGCTTGCCAATCCAGGTGACGCTGACGGAGAACCGCGAGGCGATCTGCTCGCGGGTGCCGTCGCGCCGGTCGCAGGCGGCGAGGACCCGCTCGCGCAGGTCGGCAGAATAAGCCTTCATCCCCGTGCCCTCCATCCAGGAAGGGATAACAAGGGACAACCGGCTCAGTCAAAGAGAAACCGCTCTAACTTGTTCTGCTAAAGCCCGGACCGCTGACTTCGGCCTGATCGACAGAGAAAAGCCCGACTGCTCTCCTGCCGTCTCAAATTCTTCTCAAATCGCAGCCTACCGGGCCACACGCACCAAACATTTGACTCGTAGGCCTTGTCCATCCATTGTTTCCGGCTACAAATACCGCATTCCTCCTGCCTGATGACGGCGGTGAATGATGTGCCGTCGAGCTTCTCAGTCACCGCGACAAGGCGAAGACCGAGGAAGTCGTGGGAGCCGAGGCTCAACATCTGGTTGACTGAAGGCCAGGACGACCGCCACATCTCCGTCATTGAGGTCCAATCCACTCCCATGTCCTGCCTTGGGCACCCGGCATGGCGGCGCGGTGCTCAGGAGCAAGACGATGGTCGGAGTCGCGACTGGGGTGACGCTGGACGGCTCCAATGAAGCGACGCTTGAAACGTGAATGTCGCTCCGAACTCGCGCCGTGAGATTTATGTCTTGGAACAAGAATTCGGCCAAACGCCGTCCCGAAAATCGATCCTAACTCTAACGTTTAAAGTGCTTTCGAAGGGAAATAGCGGAGATGAAAGGGCGGCTGTTGAGGACAGTTTGATCGCGGAATTCGCAGAAACGGGGAAGTTGGAGCTCGACGTTCGCAGGTTCGGCCCCAATGTTTCGTTTTCGCCTCAGAGCCCGGTGGCCCATTCGGGGGTGAGAGTCTGCTTCTGGCGGAAGATCAAGGCCTTGTAGGCTCCGGGATGCCTGCTGCGATTCGCCGTCGAGGCGGAGCCGACCGTCGCCCAGAGCATCGATATCGTTCCGAGGCCGCGGACGCCACGGGCTCGTTTATGCGTCGGTCGATCAGGACGAGACACAATGCCCGATCGACCGGTGGAATCCGGGAAATCCGCGTCATCGTCGTCGTTATGAGCCGGCACCGAACCGTCGATTGAATGACGATTTAAACAGGGCGCTGGACTCCAACTTCCTTCCCCTTGCCTCTTGTCGGCTCGTTTTGCTATGAATTAAATGGTCGAGCAGAGGGTTTTTCCACGGAGCCTTGCTCCAAGTAAGCAAACCAACACCATATCATCGAGGGGCGCTGCGACGGTACGCATGAGCGTTCCTGCCAGGCTCGATGGGGTGAATTCTCACCGTGTAACGGCGCCCGTTCATCGTTTTGGAGACTATGAACGTGACCGCCGTTGCCCAAAAGCCCGCAGCGACTTTCAGCGACTACCACGTCCGCGACATTTCGCTTGCCCCCTGGGGCCGTCGCGAGATGGCCATCGCCGAAATTGAGATGCCCGGCCTCATGGCCATCCGCGAGGAGTATGCCTCGCGTCAGCCCCTCAAGGGCGCGCGCATCACCGGTTCGCTCCATATGACCATCCAGACGGCCGTCCTGATCGAGACGCTCAAAGCTCTCGGTGCCGAGGTCCGCTGGGCCTCGTGCAATATCTTCTCGACCCAGGATCATGCAGCTTCCGCAATCGCGGCCGCTGGTATCCCCGTTTTTGCCTTCAAGGGTGAGTCCCTGGAGGAGTACTGGGATTACTCGCACAAGATCTTCGAGTGGGCCGACGGCGGGCACTCGAACATGATCCTCGACGATGGCGGAGATGCGACCTTGTTACTTCACCTCGGCGCCCGCGCCGAAGTGGACATCCACGTCCTCGACAATCCCACCAGCGAGGAAGAGCGCGTCCTTTACGCCGCCATCAAGAGCCGCATCGCCTCGCAACCCGGCTGGTACGCAAAAAACCTCGCCGCCATCAAGGGCGTCACCGAGGAGACCACCACCGGCGTCCACCGCCTTTATCAGATGCATAAGCGAGGCGAACTGAAATTCCCCGCCATCAACGTCAATGACTCCGTCACCAAGTCCAAGTTCGACAACCTGTACGGGTGCCGCGAGTCGCTGGTGGACGGCATCAAGCGCGCCACCGATGTGATGATTGCCGGGAAGATCGCCGTGGTCGCGGGCTACGGCGATGTGGGCAAAGGCTCGGCTCAGGCCCTGCGTGCTCTTTCCGCTCAGGTGTGGGTCACCGAGATCGACCCGATCTGCGCGTTGCAGGCAGCCATGGAAGGCTACCGCGTCGTCACCATGGACTACGCCGCCGACAAGGCCGATATCTTCGTGACGACCACCGGCAACTACAGGGTCATCACGCATGACCACATGGCCAAGATGAAGAATCAGGCCATCGTCTGCAATATCGGCCACTTCGATAACGAAATCGACGTGGCGTCGCTCGAGAAGTACACCTGGGAGGAGATCAAGCCGCAGGTCGATCACATTATCTTCCCCGACGGCAAACGCATCATCCTGCTCGCCAAGGGGCGCCTCGTGAACCTCGGCTGCGGCACCGGACACCCCTCTTACGTGATGAGTTCTTCCTTCGCCAATCAAGTCCTGGCCCAGATCGAACTGTGGCAGGACAACGCGAAATACCCCGTCGGCGTCTACGTTCTGCCCAAGAAGCTGGACGAGCACGTGGCCCGCTTGCAGCTGAAAACGTTGAGCGTTGAGCTTTCCGAACTGACGCCAGAGCAGGCCGCCTACATTCACGTCCCCAAGGAAGGACCCTACAAGTCCGATCAGTACCGCTATTGATCGACTCCATTGTCAGCAGGGAGCGTAACTCCCTGCTGACACCCTTTCTAGGCTTTCCGAAGCCTGATGGATTCGACGTCAGCGGCATCTGTACCCTTGGCCAGGGGTCGCCGCACCGAGAAGTTAAGTGATACCAGCCTGCTCACGTAGTCGTCCGTGGCCTCAGCATCGCTTTCGGCATCGACGCGATTACGAATGCCGTCCATCCATCTGTAGCAATGGGACTCGTTGACCAATTCGGGCCATGTGAAGCCCTGTCGGCCAGCACACTTTTCTAGACGCCCACACAGCGGAAGTTGACGTTGTGTGATTTTTGGAGAGTCAAGTCCGGAAGTCGACGGGGGTCTCGACCAAGGTAGGCTTCAGGACGCCTTCGAACGCGGCGAAGTCGAAGATGGTAGGTAATTCGCTCCGGGCATGAAACCTGGGCGATGCGAGGCTCGCTGGTGTTGACGACTTTCTGTACCTGAGATGGCAACGCCCGGTTGCACCCTCAAGCCCTGCCGTTCAGGCTTGAATCCGGATGAGTTTGCAGACCTGAATCGGAAGCCCTAACTGGGTGCCGTAGCGCCTCGTGCCCCCTCCCCTCCAATATTGCCGGCCACGACTTCGATATCGACGGCGACGATTCAGGAGCGGGGATATTCTGCTGGGTCCGATGGAGCCCTGCGCATTGGGTAGGTCAATTGGCTCTCGGCGAGACGATTCTCCAGCCAGCAATTCGTGGCTCCTCCGCAAGTGGATACGGTGACTACGTCGGTGACGTAGCCGAGCACGATGATGAGTCGAAGGGACAAGCCCGCTCGGGCAAGTCGAGAGCCCCGAAGTATGCGTTGCGTTTAAGTGTCTGATACGGATTCTAATTAATTCCTGCGCTTTCTCGGCGATCGAGATAGGGGGCGGCACAGACGGATTTGATCCGCTCGGCGTCCGTGCCCACGGCCGCCATCGCCTCGACGGCCGCCCCCTTCAGCGCCTCCCAATCCTCGTACACGCGATTTGACCAGTAGTGGCTGCGCAGGTAATGCCAGAAGTTCTCGATCGGGTTCAGCTCCGGCGAGTACGGCGGGAGCTGGATCACCGAGACGTTCGGCGGCAAGAGCCGCGAGCCGCTGATGTGGAAGCCGGCGTTGTCCCAGATCAGCACGGCCTGGACGTCCGGGGCGAGTTGCCGCGAGAACTCCTTCAGGAACAGGTTGATCGTCGGGGTGTCCAGCTGCGGCATGATGATCCCGGCCGCCGCTCCGCTGGCCGGGCACGCCGCGGCGATCACCCAGAGGTCGTCATACTGCGTCTGGCGGACGGCGGCGGGCCGCGAGCCTCGCCTCGCCCAGACGGTCGTCAGCGTCCCTTTCTGGCCGAACCTCGCCTCGTCCTCGAACCAGACCTCGACCCGCTTGCCGGGGTGGGCGCGGCCGACGTCGTCGATCCGGCCGGCGACTTTTTTTTTGAACAGCTCCCGCGCCTCGGGGTCAGCCTTCTGGTGGCTTGGCCTGGGGTCGAGGCAGGAGTAGCCCAGGCGGTGCAGCAGGGCGTAGACGGCCGGGAGGCTGTAGAGGACGCCGAACTCACGCCCCAGGAGGGCGCGGACCTCGGGGCCACGGAGGGCGCAGGTGGCGTCCTCGGGTGCGGGGCCGGCGTCGATCCGCCGGCGGAGGCGGTCGGCCATCTCGGGCGTCAGGAAGCTGGGTCTCCCCGGCCGGGGTCGATCGTCGAGGCCGCCGGGCCCGTCGGCATTGTAGCGGGCGACCCAATCCTGGGCGCCGCGGCGGGAGCATCCCAGGGCTGCGGCGATCTCGGGGGCGGTGCGGCCCTCGCGGGCCAGGATGACGGCGCGGACGCGAAGGAAGCGACGTTTCTCCGTCGCAGCGTCGGCCAGGGCGCGGAGTTCGTCCGGGGGCAGGTGGTCGGCGACGTGCATGATGGGTGTCCCCTAAGGTAAAACCCATCATGACTTCGGTATGATTATGGCGCAATGGGGCGCGCAGGAATTAATTAGAATCCGTATCAGGGGCAATCCGGGGCTGATTCGGTCGCTCTGGAACGGGTCGGATCTCCCCTTTCCGAACCGGAATTTAACCATCCGAAGGTCAATAACGGCGGAGCTGGGCACTGCTGGAATGCCAAGGGTGCCGGTCAGCACGGAGACTTTGCGCCGCCAATGGCGGTCCCTGGGCCTGAAGCTTGCAGGCCCAGGGCCACTTCCGGAGTCCGTCGGCCCGCATGGCCGGGGTGCCAACGCCTCCCACCCGCAGCCCTCGCGTGGCAAGGAGGCGTCCGGACCTGGGACTTCCACTTCGACAGGACTTGCGACGGGCGGAGCCTCAAGTGGCTGAGTCTGATCGACCAGCACACCCGCACATGCCTGGCGCGGGAGCTGCGGCCGGGCATGACGGCCGAGGAGATCCGGACGATTGTGGCCGAGGCGTAGTCGCTGCGCGGGCGACCGCCGCACCGTGGCCGAAGCGACTGACGAGCCAACGACATCGGGCACCTCTTGGAATGGGAGTTGAACATCATGCCTCGGCCGCAGCCCGAACATTCCCCCAAGAGGGGACCTGCAGGTTTTGCGAAAGGCGGACTGACCCAATAATCGATTCAATTCTCCCGCCCCATTCTGAGACTCGATCGCTGCCCCGGAACCACGTTAGGCCCAGATGTCTGATGTCGAGTCTCCATACGGGAAGCGGACCTCATGGGCGCGTGCCGGACCTTCGGGCTCCTTGCCGAAATCGACCAGAAATCGCTCGTCGAGGCTCATGCCGCCGGACTTCGTGTCGCAGTCCACCCGGAGCATGTAGGAGCCCTTCTCGGCGATCTGTGGGTAGAACTGGTTGTCCCAACGGCTGAACAGCGAGTTGGTCACGTACAGTCGCTTGCCGTCGAGACTGAGTTGGAGCATCTGCGGGCCGCCGGTCAGCGAGGCCTTAGCGTCGGAGGGCCTGCCGAGCATGCCACCCAGCCAGAGTTGAGCGGCCAGGCGCGGCTTCGCGGGATCGGTCACGTCGTACTGGCGAACGTCACCGTGCAGCCAGTTAGACAGGTACAGCCAGCGGTCGTCGAGCGAGAGCACCAGGTCGGTGATCAGGCCCGGCACTGGGTCCTTCGAGCCTTTGACGACTTCCGCGGGCACCGAGATCACCTTTCGTGCGTCCCAACGCCCGCCGACCTTGTGCCAGTGCCAGACGGTGCTCGAGAGCGCCGCACCGACGAAGCCATGAGTGCTGGCCGGGTCGTGATGGAATCGGACTTCCAGAGGGATCTGGCCGTCCTCGCCCAGGTCGATCGTCTGGCTAATCTTTCGTTCTTGCCAGTCCCAAAAATGGAGCCGGCGGCCGTATTTGCCGGCCGCGACATCGGCGGGCTTGAACCCCTCCCGGAAGGTCTTGGGCGCGGCCCACTCGCTACTGACCATCACGTTGTGCCGCGGTTGATACCAGAAGTCGTAGTTGTAGTTCATTCCATCCAGGCCCGCCTCCCAGCGCCCCGCGACGTCGAACCGGTCGTCGAGGAGTAGGAAGCCGCCCGGGGCGTTGCCGGCCTCGTCACCCAGCATGGAGATCATGACGCGGCCATCGGCCAGGCAGTGGACGGTATGGGGACCGGAGAGCCTCGCTTTCGATCGGATCTCGTCCGGCTCGATCACCTTGTAGAGCTTCGGCCGGCGACGGTCGAGCGTGTCGACGATGTGGATCCGCCCCGAAAGCAGCCCGGGCAGGATCAGGTAACGGCGCCCCCGAACGCCGTGGCAGCTCGCGCAGGCATCCCATCCGAAGTGGTGCAACTCGTCGCCGACGTTGGGCATCGGCAGCCTGTGCACGACTCGAGAATACGTCTCCGATTTCGGATCGACATCGATCGTTGCGAGGTAGTCCGGCTTGCGGATGCCAGTCCCCTCATAGATGGCGGCGACATAGGCCAGCATCTCGGGGGGTGACTTGGCGGCCTCTGCCGGCGTGGCGAACGTACGCGAGTCGGGCTCCGAGTCCACGCACAGGCCCGGCCGGGGGGTAGCGATTAGCGGGGCGGCCGCCGTGGCGACCGAGGCCAGGAAGTCTCGCCGTTTCATTGCGGGCACTCCGGGGAGGCGGATATGCAATGTAACCCAGGGAGAGTGGGTGCCCGCGGAGTGCGGCCATTAGATCTGGAGGATTGGAGGGAGTGCAATCCCTCCGTCCCCGACCGTGCCCACTCCCATCACAGAGCCGACGACGGGCTTTACCTCGTTCGCATTCACAGCCTCTTGAAGATCATCGTCCCGTGGCCGGCGGGATTTTGCAACTGAATGGAGGTGGTTCTTGACGTGCCACCGACTTCCTCTGACCTGCCTCGGGAAGTTGGCTCGGCTGAACGAGAGCTTCTCGGCCCGACGAAGCGGAATTCATGACGCTATTCATCGATCCGAACTCCCTGAAGGCAGGTCGCCAAAGGCTGTGGTGGGACGTCGTTCATTGCCATCGACGCTCCAGGACTCGACCCTCCCCTTGGAGTCTCCCGATCGTCCCCGACCTCCGCCAGGAACTCGGCGACCTGTACCGAGCTAAACCGACGGTCGTCTCGGATCGCCAGGCACTTGCGGATGGAACGGGTCGATCACGGTCAACACTCGGAGTTTGCGCCCGTCCGCGAGTGTGTCGCTCAGGAAGTCCAGGGCCCAAACCTGGCTCAACCCCCCGACTGCAGGCCGGTCGTCGCGATGACAAGAGCGCACTAGGCGTTCCGGGTTCTCGCCCAGCAACGCCAATCGCTCCAAGCCGTAGTGGTCTGTCACGCGTCGGTTGACGGGTAGAGCTTGCGGAGCTTCGTCCTCGCATCGGCGGCCGTGAATTGCCATCGGCCTTCACCCCCGCCCCGTTCCTGCGGCCCTTCCAGGCACCGACGTGCCGCACCATCGACGAACGATCGCCGATCCGATCGGGCAGGTCACGCGACAGCGCCGACAGCTCGATCTCGGCCATGTTCAGCCAGCTGCCGTGCTTCGGCGTGTGGTGGATCTCCAGCCGGTCGGCGATCCGCCGCGCCTCCGCGGGCGGGAACGCCTCATACAAACTCGCGGGCGAGTGCGTGTTGAGCTGGTCCATCATCAGGACCACCCGCTCGGCGTCCTTGTACCGGCCGTCGATCATCTCGCGGATGAAGTGGGCCCAGTCGGCCCGCGTGCGGCTGTCGGTGACCCTCGCCTCGCGCCATCCGCCCAGAGGCTCGAAGGCCAGGAACACGCTGGCCACGCCGTTGCGGGTGTAGACGCTGTCGTACCGCTCGATCTGCCCGGGCCCGGGCGCCAGCGGCTCGCGGACCTCGCCGATCAACTACTTGAACGACTCGTCCATGCCGACCACCGGCCGTCGGGGGTCATACGGCCTGTGGTAGACCTCCAGCACGTCCTCCATGTGATGCACGAATTCCGCCGAATGCTTCGGCGGGATGCACCACATCGCCCGCAGGTGGGGCTTCAGCTCGTTTTCTGGAGCGTCCGCCGCACCGCCTCGTGCGAGACCTTGCCGGCGTAGCCCAGCTCGACGACCCGATCGGTCAGCAGGCGAAGGGTCCACCGCTTCTTGCCGCCCGGGGCCGCCGAGCAGGCCAGGGCGATCAGGTGGGCCTCCTGCTCGCCGTCGAGGACGCGGGCATAGACGCGCCTGGTGGGCATGGGCATCAGGGCCGAGTCGATCCCCTCCTCGACGAATAGCTGGCGGACCCGCTCGACGGTGCGGATGCTGAGGTCGAGGGCCGAGGCGACCTCCCGGTCGGTCCGGGCGGGGCCCCCCTCGGCCTCGTCGGCCTGGAGCAGGACCCGGGCGTGGGCCAGCTTCCGGGCATCGGCCTTGCGACGGGAGATCATGGCTTCCAGCTCGCCGCGTTCCTCGGCCGCCAGCGTCACGCGATACTTCTTGGCCATGACGGACTCCCCGCCGGATGTCGCATGTTCACCGACCGATAAGCTCGCGGAACGGACCCGACGAAGCAAGAGTGACGATCTACTAGAGGCGATCGATGTTTACAGCCCAGCCCTCGCGCAGCGGTAGGACGTGGAGCCGACGATCCCCGAATCGGACGCAGTCGGCCGCCAACTCGCGGAAATAAATCCTCATGCGGCGTGCGAGGAGGCTAATCGTCGTGGTTCGCGTGGGTGAAACCGGCCGCTGCCAGGTCCGCCGCATGCCGACGCCTTAGCGGACTGTCAGGTTAGCAACGATCGTTCTCCGTCGCGGCGGGTTCAGGTATTTTTGCCAGGACGTCCTTCAGCATCTGCTTGTCGAGGCAGAGGTCGGCGACCAGCTGCTTGAGCTTCTGGCTCTCCGCATCGAGGAGCCGCATCCGTTTTGGCTCGGTAGTGCCGAGCTCGCGATATTCGAACTTCCTGCGGAAGTAAGCTGCCTAGCTCACGCCCGGCTTGCGGCACGTCTTCTCGACGCCTAGGTCTGCCTTGGCCTTCCTCTGCGCGAAGACGAACTACTCCTCGGTGAACCTTGACTTCCTCGCGAATCGGGCACATTTAAGGGGAGCCTTGCCGCATCCGAGTTCTCGAATAAGACTGTCCACCCTTTCGGGGGCATGTCAGAAATCAAACGTTGGCCGCACCGCCTCGACCCCTATTGACAATCAGGTGGCCAGGTTCTTGCCGAGGAGGGGGAGTTTCGATCCCCTCCACAGCGACCGGATCATCGCCGGCTGGCCACCGAGTCGCTCCAGATGGCCGTTGATGACTCGATCCAGGTCGTGCACGTCTGTGGGCACGAAGTTGGCCATCAGGCCGTGCTTCAGGTGCCCCCAGATGAACTCCACCGGGTTGAGGTCCGGGGCGTAGGCCGGCAGCCGCCCCTGATGCAGGCGAGGATAGCGGGACAGGAACGCCCGGATCAGCGGGCCCTTGTGATTGCTCCCACCATCCCAGACCACGATGACCCGCCCCCGCAGGTGTCGCAGCAGGCCCCCCAGGAATGCCACGACTGCCGCCGCGTCGATGGAATGCGCCGGGTCGGTCCGCCAGTAGAGCCCCACCCGCCGCCGGACCGGGGCGACGCTGATGGCGGCGATCGTCGAGACCTTGTCGCGGTGCCGGCCGAACCCGGTGAGCACCGGCGTCCGCCCCACCGGGGCCCAGGTCCGGCGCACCGTGGGGTTGATGAAGAACCCGCTCTCGTCGATCAGGACGAGGTGGGCGTGCTCGTCCCGGGCTTTTTTTCCAGGCGCGGCCAGTCCTCGGCGGCCCAGCGGGCGATGGCCGGGTTGTCGCGTTCCACCGCCACCACCGCGGGCTTCTGCGGTGACTGGCCGCGTGCCGTCAGCCACGCGGCCAGGTCGTTGGAGTTGAAGCGGACGCCGTACCGCTTGGCGATCACCTCGGCCAGCCTCCGCGTCGTCCAGAGCCGGGTCTTGAAGCCGAGGGCCTCGGGGCTGGCGGCCAGCCAGGAGAGGACCACCGCCTCTTGGCGGCCCGATCGCTTCGGCTTGGGCCCCGGGTGGGGTTTGCCCGCCAGGCCGCCGTCGCCGGAGGCGCGATAGGCGGCCATCCACTTGCCGACGGCCTTGAGCGAGACGCCCAGGAACGCGGCGACATCCTTCTGCTTCCAGCCCTCGTTGACGCGGGTGACGGCCAGTCGGCGTCGGGCTTCCAGTTCGGCGGCGGATCCCCGGGGTTTCATCCCCGAATGCGACAGTCGATCCGACGGGCGTGACAAGTACCGGGCTACCTGAACATCAATAACACAAAAGAACTTGGGTTCTTTGATGAAATGACGGCAAGATGCAGCCAGGCGAGGCTCAAGGTGGTGATGGCGAGGAGGGCACAGAACGCCGACTGGGGGCTGCCCGACAGGCGTCCTAGCATGCCGAATGCCGGCGGCAGTACGAATCCGCCGAGGGCACCGATTGCACCGACTAGGCCGCCGACCACGCCGACCGAGTCGGGGTAATAGTTCGGGATGTACTTATAGACCGACGCTTTCCCGATCCCCATCGCGGCCGCGATGATGATCATGAGCGTTGTGAAGCCGGCGACGCCCAGAGTCAGGATTCGCGAGGGAAGGCAGATGGGAATCAGCGCGACGGTCATCGTCAGGAAGACGGCATAGGTGATGAGCCTCGGGCCGTATCGATCGGAGAGGTAGCCTCCCAGGGGGCGGAGCAGGCTAGCCGGGAAGATGTAGAGGGCGGTCAGAAGTGCGGCAGTCCGGAGATCGACGCCGTAGGTATTTTTGTAGTAGTTGGGCAACCAGGCCGAGAGGGCGACGTAGGCGCCAAACACGACGACGTAATAGAGGCCGAATCGCCAGACACGCATGAACCGTAGCGGCGCGAGCAACTCGACCAGCGACTTTCCCGCCGCCGGCATGCGGTCGGGGCTGGGGCAGATGGCCCAGACGAGCGCGGCCGTCGTCAGCAGGATCGCGGAGTAGATCGTGGGGATGAACCGCCAGCCGCCAGGGATCAGGCCGCCAAGATAGCCCGCGGCGGGCACCAGCGTCAGGATCGAGGGGACTAGGATGACCATCAGCTTAGTCCCCGAGGCACCAACATTCCCTGCGCCGAACATGCCGAGCGCGAACCCCTTCTGTCGATCCGGGAACCAGGCATTGTTCCACGAGATGCCGACGGTGAACGAGTTTCCCGCGAGGCCGAACAGGGCGGCGCAGAGGATTAATTGAGGATAACTCGACACCTGTCCAAGCATATAGGTCGCCACGGCGCAGAAAACCAGGAGGGCCGTCATGACGGTCCGGCCTCCGTACCTGTCGGCCCACAGGCCGAATGTCAGCCGAGGGAGCGCACCAGCTAGAATGGAGACCGCGAGGAGAATTTCATATCTCGACTCGACCGCCGTCTTGATCGCGGCCGGGTTGGCCCCGGATGGGGTCACACCGAGCATCAGCCCGACGTCTTTCTTGATCTCGAGCCCGAGGATGCCAAGCATGAGCCAGGCGGCGAACAGGGCAGTGAAGGCCCAAGTCGACGTCCAGAGGACGCGGAGCCGAGGGCCGGCGGGCTCGGCGCCGAGTGCGGTGCTGGGTGTCCGGGGGACTACGGCAGCCATGGTCACCTCATCGAAGAGTTACGGATTCGCGGGGGCTGCCTAGGCCAAGGCGGCGTCGGTCGGGGCATGCGTGCCGAGTAGCCTCGTGATCTGGACGCGACACGAGCCGCAGCCGGTCCCGGCGCGGGTGGAGTCGGAGACCTGCCCAACGGTCGTCTTCCCGCCACGGATTGAGGCCACGATGGTTGACTCGCGGACATGGTGGCAATTGCAGACTTCCGGGTCGGGGGCCGAGGAGTAGGATCCTCCCGAGCAGAGGACGTCGATCCGATTGGCAGGCAGCGGATCTCCCCGATCGAGCCATCGGGCGAGATCGGGTGAGGCGCCGGTCTCGCCGATCAGGACGGCACCGACCAGGCGATCGTGTCGGATGATGAGTTTCCGATAGGTCCCCGATCGCTCCTCAATGATCTGGATCACCTCATCGTCTTCCTCTGAGGGGCGGACAAGCCCCATGCTGGCGACGCCGACACCCGCGACTTTGAGTCGGGTGTACGGCTTCGAACCGAGATAGCGAGCGCCCGGGTCGGCCCCCGTGATCAAGTCAGCGAGGACGTCACACTGCTGCCAGATTGGCTCGACGATGCCATAGACCTGCCCGTCGTGCTCGGCGCACTCACCGACGGCGTAGACGCCTCGGGCCGAAGTGCCCAGGTGGTCATCGACGAGGATTCCCCGGCCGAGAGTCAGCCCGGAAGCCGCGGCGGAGTCGATCCTCGGGCGAATGCCGCAGGCGAGGACGAGGAGGTTGGCCGTCAGGGTTCGGCCATCGCCGAGCGTCACCCCCTCGACCTGCTCGGATCCAACAATGCCGATCTCTTTGACGCCCGGGATGACACCGATTCCGAGTTGCTCGATCGACTTTCTAAGGAAAAGTCCGCCGACCTCGTCAACCTGCTGGTCCATCAGCGTATCGGAACGTTGAATCACGGAAACCTGCATCCCGAGGTCGCTCAGCGACTTGGCGGCCTCGAGTCCGAGGAGGCCACCACCCAGGACGACCGCATGCTGACCGGCTCTGGCCCGATCGCGGATACGGTGCCCATCGTCGAGTGTGCGGAAGACGAGGACACCGGCCTTCGGACGACCATCTTCGCCGAGCAGGCCGACCAGCGGCGGGATGAATGCGCGACTGCCCGTGGCGAAGACCGCCCGGTCGTAGGGCTGAATCGTACCGTCGCTCGTGATCGCCACCTTCGCCACGGTGTCAAGTCGATCGATGAGGACTCCGCAGTGGAACGTGATCCCGTTCTCGGCGTACCAGTCGACGGGCTTCAACGTGATCTCGTCGACGGTTCCCCCACCGAGGAGCCGGCCGATCAAGATCCGGTTATAGAGCCCGTGTGGCTCTTCGCCGTAGACATGGATGTCGAATGCCTCGACCCCGCCGCGAGCCATCAGGCCATCGAGGAGCCGGCCGGTTGCCAGGCCGTTGCCGATGATGACAAGTTTCGGACGCATCAGGGCGCACTCCCTGCGGTGGGGGCAAGGTCCTCGTCGACGGCCGCGATCCGGACGGCGGCAAGCTTGAATTCGGGCATCCGGCTGATCGGGTCGAGGGCGGGGTTGATGAGCCGATTTGCCCCACCCGTCCCTCCCCAGTGGAACGGGCAGAAGAGCGTGTCGACTCGGATCTCGGGCGTAACCTCCGCCCGGAACTCGGCGCGGGCCCGGCGACTCTCCAGGACGACGAGCGAGCCGTCGGAGATCAGGTGACGACGGGCGGCAGTGGGGTGGATGTTCAGGATCGGCCGGGGACGGGCCTTCACGAGCGCGGCGACCAACCTGGTCTGAGTGCCCGAGTTGTAGTGTTCTTTATATCGCCCGGTCGTAAAGTAATAGGGATAGGCATCGTCGGGCTCCTCGCCGGCCGGGCGGTCGCCGACGGGGAAAAAGCGGGCGCGGCCATCGGGATGGGCGAATCGCTCGGTGAAGAGACGCGGAGTCCCCGGGTGGGCCTCGTCAGGGCAAGGCCAGAAGACCCCGTTCTCGCGGTCGATCCGCTCGTAGGTGATGCCGCTATAGTCGGCGGCGGAACCGGCCGTAGCGCGACGGAATTCGTCGAAGACCTCGCGGGTGCTGTGAAAATCGAACCTCGGACCCTGGCCTAGCCTCTCGGCAAGGCCGCAAATCAGCTCGATGTCGCCGACCACACCTGGAGGAGGGCGAGAAACCTTACGCCTGTGGATCACGCGTCCTTCTAGGTTCGTCATCGTCCCCTCTTCCTCCGCCCACTGGAGGACCGGGAGAACGACGTTGGCCATCGACGCGGTCTCGTTCAGGAACGAGTCGCAGACGGTGAGGTGGTCCAAAGAACGCAGTCGGCGCTCGACGCGCACCGAGTCGGGCGAGGCCACAACGACATTCGAGCCCATCACGAACAGGGCTCGGACTCCCCCGGCCCCCTGGCCGATCGAGTCGAGCATCTCGAAAGCGCTGAGGCCTTTACGCGGCAGATCGGCAGGGTCAATTCCCCAGACCCGGGCGACGGCCTCTCGATGAGCATCGATCTCGATCGACCGATAGCCGGGGAGTTGGTCGGCCTTCTGGCCATGCTCGCGACCTCCCTGGCCGTTTCCCTGGCCGGTCAGCGTCGCCCATCCGCTGCTGGGGCGGCCCGGCAGACCCAGCGCGAGAGCGAGGTTGATGAATGCGTTGGAGGTATCGACACCTTTGCTTTGCTGCTCGGGGCCGCGTCCGCTCAGGATCAAGGCCGACTTCGCCTGGCCGAGCCAGCGGACCACCTTGCGGAGGTCGCTCTCGGAGACCCCGGTTCGACGCTCGACGATTGCCGGATGGTAGCCGAGCGCGACGCGATATGCGGACTCGAAGCCATTTGTACGCGATTCGACATAATCGCGATCGACATAGCCCTCCTCAATCGCCAGGTAGAAGAGTCCATTCGCGAGCGCCAGGTCGGAGCCCGGAGTCGTCGCCAGGTGCAAGTCGGACTGGCGCGCGGTCGCCGTCCGCCTCGGGTCGCAGACGATGAGCCGTCCCCCGGCCTTTTTCTGGCGGTCGAACCACTGCATGATGGGCGGGAGGGTATCGGCCGGGTTGCTTCCTACGATGAGGATGACCTCGGCGCCGACGATGTCGGAGACCGGGAACGGCAATCCCCGGTCCAGCCCGAACGCGCGATTGCCCGCTGCCGCGGCGCTCGACATGCAATATCGACCGTTGTAGTCGATGTTCGCGGACTTCAACGCGACGCGAGCGAACTTTCCCAGGAGGTAGGCCTTCTCATTGCTCAGCGCCCCGGAACCGAAGACGCCGACGGCGTCCGGCCCGTAAATTTCGCGAGTCGAGCGGAACGCATCGGCCACGGCGTCGAGGGCGAGTTCCCAGGACGACGAGAGGAGCTGGCCGCGGGAACGAACCAGCGGAGACGTGAGCCTCTTGGGGTGGCGAAGGAGCGTCGTCGATGTCCAGCCCTTGATGCAGAGATCGCCGTTGTTCACGGGGAAATGGGGATCGCCCATGACGGATTCAGGGGAATCTGGAGTCCCCGTCCCGAAGAGCATCCCGCACTGGAGGGCACAATAAGGGCAATGCGACCGGGTGCTGAGATCGGCGACCGGCATGGCGGGGATCAGGCTCATAGGCGGTGGTCCCCCGAAGCTCGAGTCGAATTGACGCGACGTCAGATTAATATACGTCACGCTGATAGCGCCCGGCGTTCGTCAGGGCCTTGATGAAATCGCGCGAGGCCTCGGGGCTCATCTCTCCTTGCTCCTCGATCACCTCGCCGAGCGCGAAATCGACGTCGAGGGCCATCCGGCGGGCGTCGCCGCAGACGTAGATGTGGGCGCCGTCCCGAATCCAGGCCCACAGTTCGGCCGCAGCTTCCCGGATCCGGTGTTGGACGTAGATCTTCTCGGCCTGGTCACGCGAGAATGCTAGGTCGAGCCGCGTGAGCAATCCTCCCGCTTGATACGACTCCAGTTCGTCCCGGTACAGATAGTCGCAATCGCGACGCTGGTCGCCGAAGAAGAGCCAATTCTTGCCGCGGGCCCCCCCGGCGAGCCGGTCTTGGAGGAACGCTCGGAACGGTGCGACTCCGGTCCCCGGGCCGATCATGATCACCGGGGTGTCGGGGTCTGCGGGGAGCCTGAAATTCGGCGACGTATGGACGAAGATCCGTGCCTTCTGCCGGGGGCGAAGGGCCCTCGCCAAGAAATTCGAAGCCACCCCCCATCGCTCCCTCCCGCCCTGCTCATATCGGACGACTCCGACGGTCAGGTGGACCTCGTTCGGGGTGGCCTTGAGCGAGGAGGAGATCGAATATAGCCGGGGCTGGAGCGGGTCGAGCGCGGCGATCAAATCTTCCAGTGGAGGGCGAGCCGACGGGAATTGATCGAGCAAGTCGAGGACATCCCAGTTGGAAGGCACCCCCTCCGGATCATCCTCGACGAGGGTTCTCAACGTCTCCGACTCGGCCGGATTGTTGGCGTGCGACGCCATCAGCGAGGCGAGCCGGTCGCCCACCTTGGTAATCACGTAATGCGTCGAGAGAGCCTCGAATGCGTGTGCAAATCCGCCGTCGGGCGTTGGCACCCATTCGTCGCCTCGTGCATTCACTGCCGCGAGTACGGCATCGACCAGATCGGGATTGTTCTCGGGATACACCCCGAGGGCGTCTCCAGCCTCATAGCTCAGGCCACTCCCCTGGAGCGAGAACGCGACCAGGCGCACGTCTTTCGCGGACCCTTCACGATTCAGAGCCTCGCACTTCAAGAGCGGCGCGCGGAATGGATTTCTACGGTCGAAAGATCTGCCCGATCCGTTGGTCGAAGGGGTGGAAGCAGGGCCATTCAGCGATTTATTGGCGGCAGAATCGTGGCCGTTGCGATCGGAAACGGTGGACGACTTGAACTTCGAGGACAGCGCCCTGAGCGTCTTGGAGGTTTCGCGCCCGCCTGGCGTGCATTTGGTCAGGTCGGCCTCTTCGCCCGCAGTGATCGCCTCTGCGTAGGTCTGACAGACATAGCCGCACGCGCCGCAGTCGAGCTGGGCCATGGCGGCCATCAAAACCCGCTCGGGGGGCCTGCCCTCGGCGAGCTTGAGCCGATCCTGCAACGCTAAGCTCGAGTCGTGCCAGGGGAAGTCCTCGGTCTGCACAGGCGCAATTGCGACGGCCGTCGCGACGTTGGCCCCCCCGATGGGTGATGCCGAGGATTGGTCGAGATTGAAGACACCGGCGAAGAATCCGTTGAGCCAGGCCCGCTGTGAGGTCGTGAACGGGGCGCTCTCGGGCAGGATCGGGAATGTCATGATGTGTCAATCCGCCGCTTGTTCAGGTGTTGCCGACGCCGGCCGCCTGGGCCTCGAACCACGCCTTTAACTGCCCCGTCTCGTGTCGACGTACGAACGAGTCGAACGTCTCCTCGGCGGATTCCCTGCGATCCTGATATGTCCGCAACATTCGCTCGATGGCCTCGGGCACGCGATCGGCGGCGACCGATCGGAGAATCTCGCGGCCAATCCCTTGCTCCGCGCCATAACCTCCGCCGATGAAGATGTGATACCCTTCAACCACATCGTCGCCCTGCTCCACGGCGGTGCCCAGCAGCCCGATGTCGCCGATGTAATGCTGAGCGCAGGAATTCGGGCATCCAGTCAGGTGGACGTTGATCGGCTGGTCGAGACTGATCCTGGAGTCAAGCTCGTCGGAGATCTCCATCGCGTGACGCTTCGTGTCGGAGGCCGCGAACCGGCAGCCTGCACTCCCTGTGCACGCGACCAGGCCGCTGCGGATGCTACCGGCCTGCCAGTCGAGCCCCAACCCTTCGATCTCCCGTTTGACGGCCGGAATGTCGACTTCCGCGATGTCGGAAATCAGAAGATTCTGCCAGACCGTAAGCCGGATGGTCCCGCTCCCATAACGATCGGCGATGGCCGCCAGGCCGCGTGCTTGGTCGGTCAGCATCCGACCGACGCGGAGCAGCACGCCGACGTAATAGCGCCCCTCCTGACTCTGAGGGTGGAAACCGATGTGCCCGTGTTTATCGACCGGAGGCCTCGGATCGCAGTCGTCCAGCGACAGTCGCGAAAACTTGAAGGGAAGTCTCGACTCGACTTCCTGGACGAATTTTTCATGCCCCCAGCGGTCGAGGACATATTTCAGCCTGGCCTTCTTCCGGTCGGTCCGGTCCCCATTCTCGATATAGACCTGCAATGTTGCCGAGGCGACGGCGACGCACTGCTCGGGGCTCAGGACGATCCCTTCATCGACGGCAAGATCTTTGTGCCCGCTGATCCCACCGATCAAGAGTCGGAAATAGATCCCGGGTGGAACGGCCTTCCCGTCGCCGATCCGGACGGCGGAGAACCCCAGGTCGTTCGTGTCTTCGAGGGCACCAATGGCCCCACCGCCGTCGAACGCGATGTTGAATTTACGAGGGAGGCCGTAGAGCCCGCGATTATGGAGGATGTGGTGATGCATCTCGCGGGCGAGGGGACGAGTGTCGATGAGTTCGAACCGATCGATGCCGGCTGTCGGACTCCCGGTGACGTTCCGAATATTGTCGGCCCCGGACCCGCGGGTGATGATCCCGAGATCCTCAAGGGAGGTCACAACGCTCGGACCGTTAGACGCCTTGATCTGACGAATCTGGAGATTTGCCCGTGTCGTCGCGTCGACGTATCCACCCCCCCAATCGTCGGCGATCTTGGCGACACCACGGAGCTGATGGCTGGTCATCAGGCCGCCCGCGAGGCGGAGTCGGCACATGTAAGAATCTTGTGCCGGGGAGACGTAGAAAAGTCCGTGATATTTGAAGGCGAGGACGTCTTCCCCCTTCGGAAATCGACCCGCCTCTGCATGTTGGACGATGTCGTTCCAGCGATCGAGCGGGTGGTTCTCTCGCTTGGCCTGCTCTTGAGGAGTGATCGTTCCGCCATCGGCGAGGATGCGATCCTGGGCCGCGATGTGTCGCGCGTCAGGGCCTGGCAAAGGCGTCATATCGACGGGCTTGCACGATGACCCTTCGGATGCAACTCCGAGAGTCGCTCCGAAAGTGGCAAGGCCGCGGGCGGATCGGGCGAGTTCTGCCCCGGCGATCAATCCCTGAAGATATTGCTTCTGATCATCCCGAAAGTCGTTCATGTCCATAGATTCACATGGAGGAATGCGCGACGCCGTGGGGCGACCGGAAATCATGGACCAATCGGGGCGCAACGGGAGTTACCGCGATGGGGTGGCCCCAAATCTTCAGTTCGGCTGGAGTAAAGAGATTAAGTTCTTCCCTAGGGCAGCTTCCGTGCCACCGACCTGGAGCCGAATCCAAAATTGAACACAATGCATTATCGACAAAGGGCTTTCGTTGAAAACTCCGGAACCTGCAATTCACCCTCCGCCTATACGGCATGCACGGGATGCCAAAAAGACTAGCACCAAATGCTCCGTAGATAACCCCGGTTCGAACCTGACGATCATGATGTTGGAGTCTAACCGGCAATTGTAATTTGCCTTAGCTTGACCGATGTCGATCTCTCGTGCCTCTGCGGCTGGCTCGAGGGACGATCGAACGAATTCGCGCATCAGATCGGGAATTCTTCATGCAGAATCGACTCCGGACTTGGGGAAATAGTTCCTCGGCCCAGTGCCGAGCCGAGGGCGTCGGAGAAGGTGACGCCGGCCTTGTCCTGCTACTTCACGCCCACCGTTCGCTTCGATCCGGGCAGGGAGTGATAGAGCAACTCCACCACTGAGACGATTCAGGACAAGCATGGCGTAGCCCGTACCACCGTCTGAAGTCACCAACCCCGGTTCCTCCCCGTTTGGAATTGGGCACCGCATTTCTGGAAGGTGCAGTCGATGTGCCAGCGGCTGGCGTATCGGGTAACGATCTCGACCGGGGCGAGCAACAGATCGGTCGCGTAGAAAGACACGTCACTGTGCGCGACGTCGAGGACCCCTCGTCGCATGCCCGAGCCGAGGCCACTGCCTCGCGCGTCAGGGGCGATGCTCGTTCCTGACGCGGGGGCCTCCGTTGCCGCCGCAGTGAGTCGGCGGTTTTAATAGGTTGGCCTCGGGGTGGAGCTTGCTGAGTAGCGAGAGCCGGCCGCGGTGACGGTAGGCGAAGCTGGTGACCTCGTGGATGCCTTAGAGCGTGTCACGAACCTTAATGCTTTCTGAGACGTATTTTAGGGCATGATCACGCACCGCAAGCCCTATGACACCGACATCAGTGACGCCGAGTGGGTCTTCGTCGCACCCTACCTGACCCTCCTGCCCGAGCACTCCGGCCCGCGTCGCCACGACCTCCGCGAGGTCCTCAACGCACTCCGATGGATGATCCGCTCCGGCTCGCCCCGGAGGCTCATTCCTCACGACCTGCCCCCCTGGCACGCCGTCTACGACCAGGCCCGAAGGTGGCTGGACGTCGGCTGCTTCGAGGCCATCGTCCTCGACCTCCGAGTCTTGCTCCGCCTGGTCGGAGGGCGTGACGCCGACCCGGGCGCGGCCATCATCGACAGCCGTACCGTCCAGTCCACCCCCGAGAGCGGGGCGCGTGCCGGCTACGACGGCTACAAGCGTCGCAAGGGCTCGAAGGTGCACATGGCCGTCGACACGCTGGGGCACCTGCTGGCCCTGCACGTCACCCCCGCCTCGGAGCAGGACCGGGCGCAGGTCGGCGTCCTGTGCGAGGCGATGCACAAGGCCAACGGCGAGTCGGTCGAGTTGATCTACGCCGACCAGGTCTACACCGGCGAGGAGACCTTCGACGAGGCGGCCGGTCACAAGATCATCCTGGAAGTGGTCAAGCTGCCCGAGGCGAAGAAAGGGTTCGTGCTGCTGCCGCGTCGCTGGGTGGTGGAGCGTTCGTTCGGCTGGATGGCGAGATTCCGCCGGCTGGCACGCGACTACGAGCGGTTGGCGACGACGCTGGCGGGCTGGCACTGTGTGGCCTTCAGCTTGCTGATGCTCCACAGCGCGGCCCCCGTCTTTGCTGTATGGAGTCCGTAATAGGCTCTAGAGCGGTTTTCAGGTTGGTGTAGCGTGATAGCCGCAATGGGTGAAGTCGTTCCGACATTCCTCGGGCTTGATTTCGTCGATCAGTCGGCCATCAGCCGCCACAGTCCCTCGACCGTCCGCTCTCCGGCCTTCCGCAGCAGGGCCTTGAGCTTGGAGAACGCCAGCTCGATCGGGTTCGAATCCGGGCTGTACGGCGGCAGGTAGAGCAGGCGGGCCCCGGCCGCCTCGATCGCCTCGCGGACCCCGGCCCGCCTGTGCGATGAGAGGTTGTCCATCACCACCACGTCGCCGACGCTCAGCGTCGGCACCAGCTGCTGCTCGACGGAGGCCAGGAACGTCGCCCCGTCCATCGCCCCGTCGACGACCAGCGTGGTCGTCTTCCAATGCCCGTGCGGCGCCGCCACACCAGCCGCTTGCCCCGACGGCTCCGCCCGTGGCGGCGGGTCATGTTCGTGCTGGCCGAGGTCTCGTCCAGGAACACCCAGCTCTCGGCCGGGACGCCGGCGACCTCCGCCGGCCAGCCGTCGCGACGCCCCTTGACGTCGGGCCGGTCCTGCTCGGCGGCGCGGAGCGACTTCCTCTTGAAGGTCAGCCCCAGGTCGCGCACCAGGCGCCACAGCGTGGCGAGGCTCAGGGGCAAGCCGCGGCCGAGGCGAATCTCCCGCAGCGTGGCGTCGGGCGTCGCCTCGATCACCTCGGCGACCGGCCCGGCCTGCTCGGGCCTGCGCGGCAGCGGCCCATGACGCTGGGCCTTGGGCTCGATCGATCCGGTCTCGCGACGCCGTCGCTTCAGGCGGCGGACCCAGGTCGGGCAGACGCGGTCCTGCTGCGTGGACTTTCCCACGGATAGCGGGCGCCGGGTTAAGAGCATAAGCTCGAACCCAGGAGTCCCCCGATGGCGACGACACGACGAACCTTCACACCCGAGTTCAAGGCCCAGGCCGTCAAGCTCGTCAACGAGCAGGGCAAGAGCGTCGCCGAGGTCGCACGCGACCTCGACCTCTCCGAGAGCCTGCTGCGGGGCTGGAAGCGGGCCCCGGCCGAGGGCGGTGACCAGGCCTTCCCCGGCAAGGGGAACCCGCCCGCGCACGAGGAGGAGCTGCGTCGGCTGCGGGCCGAGGTCAAGCGGCTCACGATGGAGCGCGACATCTTGAAAAAAGCGACGGCCTTCTTCGCCAGGGAGTCGTCATGAGGTACGGCTTCGTCGAGCGCCACCGAGATCGATGGCCGGTCCGGCTGATGTGCCGGGTCCTGCGCGTCTCCGCCGGCGGCTACTACGACTGGCGGGGAAGGCCGGACAGCGAGCAGGCCCGGAGGCGCGAGGCCCTGGTCGTCTCGATCAAGGCGATCCACGGCGAAGTGAAGGCCCGCTACGGAAGCCCTCGAATTCACGCCGAGTTGATCGCACGGGGCGAGCCCTGCTGCGTGAACACCGTGGCCAAGCTGATGCGTCGGGAGGGGATCGCCGCCAGGACGAGGCGGAAGTTCCGCGTCACGACCGACTCCAACCACGACCGCCCCGTGGCCGAGAACGTCCTGAACCGCGAGTTCGAGCCGGGGGCCCCGGATCGGGCCTGGACGGCCGACATCACCTATGTGGCCACCGCCGAGGGGTGGCTCTACCTGGCGGCGGTGGAGGACCTCCACTCGCGGCGGATCGTGGGCTGGTCGATGTCCGAGCGGATCGACAGCCGGCTGGTCGTCGACGCCCTGGAGATGGCCTTGGCCGGCCGGCGGCCCGTCGCGGGGTTGGTGACCCATTCGGACCGGGGGAGCCAGTACGCCAGCGAGCACTACCGGGGGGTGCTGGCCAGGCACGGGATCACCGGCAGCATGAGCCGTCGGGCGAACTGCTGGGATAATGCGCCGATGGAGAGCTTCTTCGCGAGCCTGAAAAAGGAGCTGACTCAGGGCGAGAACTTCGCGACGAGGGCGGAGGCGAGGGCGAGCATCTTCGAGTACATCGAGGTCTTCTTCAATCGAGTCCGGCGGCATTCGTCGCTGGGCTACCTGTCACCCGCCGAGTACGAAAAAGCCTCATAAACCGTTAACCCGGCGCTCGCCATTCGTGGGGAAGTCCAGGGCGACCTGCTTGGCCGGCATGCCCACGTCGCAGTCGGCCAGGACGCGTTCCCTGAGATCCAGCCAATACGGCTTCACGCCGCGACTCCCGAGGGACGACTCGTCGCTCAGTCATACCCAATCGGGAGCCAGGGCGCTACACCAACCTGAAAACCGCTCTAGCCGGCGTCTCCTATGAAGGCGAACCGGCGGCGGATGCAGCGGATCAGACGGCACATGAGCTGGGCCGGCGTGTGGTGCGGTCGCCTGCGTCTGAGGTCTTCCTCCTCGGAGCGGTAGAGGTCGACCGGGACGGGAATCGCACAGGGCCGGGCGGCGAAAGTGATGCGGACGAAGTCGGCCAGGATGAACTTTTTGATCGAGTATTTCCAGTCGGTAAGGGCGTGCGAGAAGGGGACCGGATCGTGATGTCGTGCCTTTAGGTGATTTTCGGGAAGGCCGTCTATGGCGTCATCGCTGAACAGGATTAGCTGGCGGTCGGGGATCAGGTGCGTGGGAAGGAAGCCGGCCAGGAGCGTAGCGAAGCATCGGGCCGTAGGCCGGGTGTAGGGAGGGCGTGAGCGCCTCCGGAAGCGAGGCCGCCTCGTCGGATAGGATGGCCAACTGCCACCGCCGGCCGGTGGTCGTGAGAACTCGGTTCAACTCCACATGCGATCGGCCGAGCGTGCATCCGAAATCAGCATCGGTCGAGTTCAGTGCATTTCGATTAACCGCGAGGCTACGAACTGCCCTGGGCCGTGCCATGCGTCGGTCTTTCATGACCGAAGGCGCAACAACCGGGGGTGAACAAGAGAGCGACGACGCCCTCGATGACGCAAACCGTCCGTGACGGAGCCGTGCCTGCACCGTTGGCGAGAGCCAGATCACTTACGGGCTGGCCAGTGATGAGCCCCCTACCCGATAGAGAAGCGGATACCCTATAATCAAAAGGAAGAAGCCGAACAGGAGGACGGATGATCAGCAGCAGTTACAACTTGACCCATTTGAAAGCACTCGAGGCGGAGAGCATTCACATCCTCCGCGAGGTCGCCGCCGAGTTTGAGCGGCCGGTGATGCTCTACTCGATCGGCAAGGACTCCGCCGTCATGCTGCGGCTGGCGCAGAAGGCGTTCCACCCCGGCCGGCTGCCGTTCCCGCTGCTGCACGTCGATACGACCTGGAAGTTCCGGGAGATGATCGAGTTCCGCGATCGGTTTTGCCGCGAACAGGGCCTCGATCTGAAGGTCTGGGTCAACCCGGAGGGGCGGGCACAGAACATCAACCCGTTCGACCACGGTTCGAAGAAGCACACCGACATCATGAAGACGGCTGCGCTGAAGCAGGCGTTGAACCACGACCAGTTCGACGCGGCGTTCGGCGGTGCCCGTCGCGACGAGGAGAAGAGCCGGGCAAAGGAACGCGTCTACAGCTTCCGCGACCGCCTGCACCAGTGGGACCCGAAGAACCAGCGGCCGGAGCTCTGGAGCCTGTACAACAGCAAGGTGAACAAGGGCGAGAGTATTCGCGCCTTCCCGCTGAGCAACTGGACCGAATTGGACGTCTGGCAGTACATCCACCTGGAGAGCATTCCGATCGTGCCGCTCTACTTCGCCGACGTTCGCCCGGTCGTCGAGCGCGACGGCACGCTCATCATGGTGGACGACGAGCGGATGCGGCTGCGGCCCGGCGAAGAGCCGATGATGAAGCGGGTACGGTTCCGCACGCTGGGTTGCTACCCGCTCACGGGGGCGATTGAGAGCAGCGCGACGACCCTGCCGGAGATCATCGAGGAGATGCTGCTCGCGAAGAACTCCGAGCGGCAGGGCCGGATGATCGACCACGACGAGACGGGGTCGATGGAGCAGAAGAAGCGCGAGGGGTACTTCTGAGATGCAAGCCGTTGACCTGAGTCAGGAAGACATCCACACCTACCTCGCCCGCCACCAGAAGAAGGAACTGCTGCGCTTCCTCACCTGCGGTAGCGTCGACGACGGCAAGAGCACGCTCATCGGCCGGCTGCTGCACGACACCAAGATGATCTACGAGGACCAACTCGCCGCGGTGAAGCGCGATAGCGAGAAGGTCGGCACCACCGGCGCCGGTGAGATCGACCTCGCCCTGCTGACCGACGGCCTGAAGGCCGAGCGCGAGCAGGGCATCACCATCGACGTCGCGTACCGCTATTTCTCGACCGACCGCCGCAAGTTCATCATCGCCGATACGCCTGGCCACGAGCAGTACACACGCAACATGGCCACCGGCGCCTCGACGTGCCAGCTGGCCATCATCCTCATCGATGCCCGCCACGGCGTCATGACGCAGACTCGCCGGCACTCCTTCATCGTGTCGCTCCTGGGCATCGGGCACGTCGTCGTCGCCGTTAACAAGATGGACCTCGTCGGCTATTCGCGAGACGCCTTCGAACGGATCAAAGACGACTACACAGGCTTCGTCGCCAAACTCAACCTAAGCGACATCACCTTCATTCCGATGTCGGCGCTCAGGGGCGATAACGTCGCGTCGAAGAGCGACACGATGCCGTGGTACTCGGGACCATCGCTGCTGGATCACTTGGAGACGGTCCACATCGCCAGCGACCGCAACCTGACCGACCTGCGGTTTCCAGTGCAGTACGTCATCCGCCCCAACCTCGACTTCCGTGGCTTCGCCGGAACGATGGCGTCCGGCATCCTGCGCAAGGGCGACGAAGTGATGGTGCTGCCGTCGGGCAAGCGCAGCCGGGTGAAGTCGATCGTGACGTACGACGGCGAGTTGGAGGAAGCGTTCGCGCCCCAGGCGGTGACAATTACGCTGGCCGACGAGGTGGACGTCAGCCGCGGAGACATGCTGGTGCAGCCGGACAGTCCGCCGCACGTCAGCAGTCAGATCGAGGCGATGGTGGTGTGGATGGCTGAGCAGCCGTTCGTGCCCGGTCGGGCGTACACGCTGAAGCACACCACGCGGCAGGTGACAGCGGAGGTCGCGTCGTTCCGCTACGGTGTCGACGTCAATACCCTGGAGCACCGGGCCATTACACGGCTGGGGCTAAACGAGGTCGGACATGTGCAACTTAGCCTGACGCAGGCGCTGGCGTACGACCCTTACCGCACCAACGCCGCGACCGGGGCGTTCATTCTGATCGACCGACTGACGAATAACACCGTCGGCGCCGGTATGATCCTGGAAGCGGGCAGTGGCCGGGCCCTGGGCGACGTTTGGGCGACGGAGCCGGCGGTGCGCCTCAAGCTGCGTGAGAGCCTGGTCGAGCCGGCCGAGCGCGAGCAACGTTTCGGCCAGGTGCCGGTGACGGTGTTGCTGGTCGGCCTGACTGGCAGTGGTAAGAGCCGGATCGCATACGGGCTGGAACGCCGCCTGTGGGACGAGGGCAGGTTGGTGACGGTATTGTACGGCCAGAACATGCGACAGGGGCTGAACCGCGACCTGGGGTTCACCGCCGACGACCGCTCGGAAAACCTGCGGCGGTCGGCCGAGGTCGCGAAGCTGATGAACGACGCGGGGGTGATCACTATCGCGGCGTTCGTGGCGCCGCACGAGACTGTTCGCGAGAAGGCAAAGCAGTTGATCGGCAGGGACCGCATCCTGGAAGTGTACTGCACTGCGCCAATGGAGGTGCTGCGGGCCCGCGACCAGAGCGGCGCGTACCGACTAGCCGACGAAGGCAAGATCGCGCAGATGCCGGGCGTGACGGCGGCCTTCGAGGAGCCGAACTCACCCGACCTCGTGCTGCCGACCGACCTGATTGGCGTAGACGAGAGCGTCAGTCGGATCGTCGAACTGATGCAGTCAAGGGGCTTTCTGGGGTAGTGACCCGCCCCGGGAAATGACCTGCCCCGGAAAGTTGGACCAGCTAAACGAGAGCTTTTCGGTCGGACGAGGCGTTCAGATCACTGGCCTTCAATGCGGCGAAATCCCTCGGGGCCAGGTTCCCCAGGGCGCCGTGCGGGCGGACTTCATTGTAGTCGACCCGCCACGATTCCACCCGCTCCCGGGCGTCCTCCAGGCTGGTGAAGTCGGTCTGATTGAGACACTCCTCGCGCACACGCCCATTGAAGGACTCGATGAACGCGTTGTCCGTCGGCTTGCCGGGGCGGCTGAAATCCAGCGTCACGCCGTTCAGATGGGCCCACAGGTCGAGCATCTTGCCGGTGAACTCCGGGCCGTTGTCCACACGAGGCTCACGCGGCGCCCCTCGGGTCGAGGAGACCTCCGCCATCACCTCGGCGACCTGCCCGGAGGTGAACCGCGGGGCCACTCGCATGGCCACCGCCTCGCGGGTGAACAGGTCGAGCACCGTCAGGACGCGGAGCTTGCCGCCATCCGAGAGTGCGTCACTCATGAAGTCCATCGCCCAGGCCTGGTTGGCCGCCTCGATGGCCGGCCGGTCGTCGCGATGGCGAGAGCTCACCCGTCGCCTCGGGGCCTTCCGCCGCAACGTCAATCGCTCCAGGCCGTAGAGGCGATCGACCCGCTTGACGTTGATGGCCCAGCCCTCGCGTTCGAGCAGGATGTGCAGCCGGCGGTAGCCGTATCGGACGCGGCTGGTGGCCAGCTCGCGCAGCCGCAGCCGGAGGGGCTCCTGGGCGTCGCGGGTCCTCCGGTAGTGATACGTCGACCGCGGGTAACCGACGACCTGGCAGGCCCGCCGCACGCTGACGCCGAAGCGGACGGTCAGGTCCGCTACGACCGCCCGTCGCTGCGGCGGGCTCAGGATTTTTTTGCCAGGACGTCCTGGAGCATCTTCTTGTCGAGGCTCAGGTCGGCGACCAGCTGCTTGAGCTTCTGGTTCTCCTCCTCGAGCAGGCGGAGCCGCCTAACCTCGGGGGTGCCCAGCTCGCCGTACTTGGCCTTCCAGCGGAAGAAGGTGGCCTGGCTGACGCCCAGCTTGCGACAGGTCTCATCGACCCCCAGGCCGGCCTCGGCCTGCCTCAGGGCGAAGGTGATCTGCTCGACGGTGAACTTCGACTTCTTCATGGGCCTGAGCTCCTAAGACTCGAGGCCTCATCGTATCCGAACTCTCAAGTGCGATGGCCCAGGAAATCGGGGGCACGTCAGGCACGTCAATCAGAGGGTTCACGGGCCAAATACTCGACTATTGGGCGAACCTCAACAACGTGAGGCTGAATTGCGGCCGGGCAGGCTAATCTGAAATGCCTCCTGCCAGTCCTTCGATGGCCGTGTTCGCAAGGAGTTCCACAACCATGCCCCTCTCAACGGCCTCGAAGACTCCCGAGGTCGGGTGGATTAAAGGCGGGTCGACTACAATGAAGTTCGCCTGCTCAGGGCGACATGTCCCAGACGAGTCGCCGCGTTCACGGCTGGTGATCTACCAAAGCGTGATACGCCCGGATAACACTTGTTTAGCCGGACTCACGTTCGAAGGTACGCCATCGGTCCGAACGAGGGGATTTGCCGCCCCTCCCCCCAAAAAATGAAATCGACTGCCGCTTTCCAGATTTCCGAATCATGATCTGCTTCAGGCCAAGGCGCGATCTTCCATGAGCGTGACAATGCGTGACGTGGCAAAACGGGCGGGCGTCTCGCTCCAGAGCGTCTCGAACGTCCTGAATGGCCGGACCTCGCAGATGCGGGAGGAGACCCGTGATCGCATCCAGCAATCTATCCGAGACCTGAACTATCAGCCCAATCTCCAGGCTCGCGCGCTGAGGCTGAATTGCACGAATACCGTGGCCTTCCTCACCATCGATCCGGCCGATCGCTTCCTCTCCGACCCGTTTCACATCGCCATCCTTAGCGGGATGGTCGGCGCGCTGCGGCGGCGGGATTTTGGGTTGATGGTCCAGGGGTTTCACCCCGACCAGGTCGACGGGGTCTTCCGACGCCTGATGCGTCAGCGGCGGTTCGACGGTGCGGTCGTGCATCTCTCGGGCTCGCCTGACCGGAGGTCGGCCTCCATCGCGGAACTCATCGGGACGGGTGTCCCCTTCGTCCTCATTGAGGACCACGTCAACTCGCCTACGGCCGCTTGCGTCCTGGCCGACGACGGGGGCGGGGCCGCTGCCGCAGTCGCTTTCCTCCAGGCTGGAGGTCACACCCGGATTGGATTTCTGACGACCGACCGCCACTGGCCCGCCGTTGAGAAGCGCTCCGCAGGCTACGAATCGGCCATCCGCGCCGGCGGGGGCTTGTGGAGCAAAGTCTGGGAAGTCGAGCGAGAGACTGTCGATGGCGCACGCGAGCGGGTCGCGTCGATCCTGCGAGACGAGCCGGCCGTCACCGCCATCCTCTGCGCCAACGACGTGCTCGCCCTCGGCGCTGTCCAGGCCGCGAGGCAGGCAGGCCGCAAGGTCCCGACCGGTATGGCCATCATCGGTTTTGACGACTTCGACTTCGCGCAATATGTTGACCCGCCGCTGACGACTGTGGCCTTGCCAGGGCTGGAGATGGGCGCGCGAGCCGCCGAACTACTCCTCGCCTACATCGAGGAGGGGAATTTCGAAACTCCCGAGGTCATCTTTCCCACAACCTTGATCTGCCGCGGGAGCGCCTGAAACCTCGCGAAGGCGAGTGAGGCCTGATTGCCCGCCGAACATGTCAAATCCGGAGGTTGTGCGCGAAATTCCGCAAATCTTCAAACAAAGAACTTGACTGCATTTGGACCATCTCTTAGTTTTCCTTTAACGATAAAGCTGGGATGAATTCTCGGTTATCGGCCGGCGTTCTCGCGCCGGTGTCCGGGCGAGTCGACTCATCCCACCTCTCCGACGCTGTGCACGCGATCGCGAACAATCGGGCCCATCCGCCCGACGCCACTCCCACAGGCGACCAACCACGGTCAGCAGGATTCATCCACGTCGCACGACGTGTTGGATTCTCATGCCCTGGCAATTCCACGTAGCTGAAGAATTGGCCCGATTTCGAGATCTGGTCACACTCACTCGGAGGCGACGATCGATGGGCCCCTCGCCCGCATTCAACGTCTTGCGGCTCTGTCCGGGAATCGTACTCGCTGCCATGCTCGGCGGCTGTGGAGGCGAGGGCGATGAGCTTCCTCGTCAGGAAGTCAACGGGAGCGTCATCCTGAAAGGGACGCCACTCGCGGATGGGATGATCCAGCTACGGCCGGAGACCGGCCAGGGGACCTTCGCTAGCGGGCAAATCAAGGACGGCAAATATTCCATCCCCCGCCACGAGGGCCCCGTCGCGGGAGGATACAGGGTGATCATCACCAGCCCCCCGAAATCGACGGCGACCCAGGCCGAAGCGGGCCCCGGCAAAGTGCCGCCGACTCCCCAGGACCTCGTCCCCAGGAAATATAACGCCTCGAGCATCCTCAATGCCGAGGTCGTCGCGGGCCAGGCGAATGCCTTCGACTTCGACCTGAAATAGTCAGCCTCGCACCCTATTCGATTCCATCACTCTCAGACCATTTTAGGGGTCTCCCATGATCAGACAGCGGATCCGAGGGTTTACTCTGATCGAGTTGCTCGTCGTCATCTCTATCATCGCGGTGCTAATCGCCCTTCTTTTGCCCGCGGTTCAGTCGGCGCGCGAGGCCGCCAGGCGAGCCCAGTGCATCAATAATCTGAAACAACTCGGTCTGGGCATGCACAATTATCACTCCGCGGTCAACTCGCTCCCCCCGGGCAAGAGCGACTGCTGCTGGGGAACCTGGATGACCTTCGTGCTGCCGTATCTCGAGCAGCAGAACCTCCAGAATAGCTATAATTTTTCGTTCTCCCCGAGCTATAACGCCGGATCGGCCAGCTACTATTTCGGTGAGATCCAGACCACGGTCACCAATCGCCGGATCGGATCGATGACCTGCCCGAGCGACTCGCCGAATGCACCCTTCAACAATGTGACGTCCCACAGCTATGCGGTAAATTACGGCAACACCGCGATGGAACAGCAGGCCGAGTTGAATGGAATCCGTCACGGCGGCGCCCCATTCGGCAGCATCTACAGCAAGCCTGGCGCGTTTAGCTTCGCCGATATTGCCGACGGCCTGAGCAGCACGCTCCTGGCCTCGGAGGTGATCATGGGTCAAGGGACAGACCTCCGCGGGTTCACCTGGTGGGGCGACGCCGCCGGCTTCTCAACCTATCTCCCCCCAAATAGCCCGTCCCCGGACGTCATCTATTCGGCCGATTATTGCAAGAGCGGCTATCTGCGTAATCCCCCGTGCATCGTCGGCGATTCCGTCGCCCAGCCTCGTATGCTCGCCTCGCGCGGTCGCCACCCCGGTGGCGTGAACTCGCTGTTCGCCGACGGCAGCGTGAAGTTCATTAAGAACACCATCAACAATGTCACCTGGATGAGCATCAGCACGACCAGGGGGGGCGAGGTCATCAGCAGCGACGCTTACTGAGGCCACATAAGCCACCCGGACGATGGCCCGCGGTCTCATGTGGCTGCCGGAACTCCGGGTGGCAATCCTCGCTCTGGGCTGGGATGATCATGGTGTGAGCCTCGATTTCCGCCGCCCATTTGCACGCCGTCCGCTGGCCCTCGTCCGGTCTGTCCGCCGCCGAGCCCCCTGCCCTTCGCATCGGCGATCGGGTCATGATGGAGATTTTCTGGGATGCGCACCCCCCTTTCCCCCTTGCTGGCCGTCTGCTGTGCGCTCGCTGCGAACCCGGCGCCGGCGGCTGAGCCCGTCGATTATGTTAAGCAGATCAAGCCGATCCTCTCGGCCAGGTGCTACGCCTGCCACGGCGCCCTTCAGCAGAAGAGCAATCTCCGCACCGACACCGTGAAGGCCCTGCTCGAAGGCGGCGACGGCGGGCCCGCGATCGAGCCCGGAAAGAGCGGCGAGAGCCCGCTGGTCGAGCTGATCCGCGAGAAGGGCGAGGGGCGAATGCCCCCTCCCAGTGAGGGCGAGACCTTCAACGCCGAGCAAATCGCGCTGATTGAGGCGTGGATTGACCAGGGAGCCATCGCGCCGCCCAACGAATCCCCGGAGCCCGACCCGCGCGACCACTGGGCCTTCCGGGCTCCGATCCGACCGCCGGTGCCAATGCTTGACAGCGGCCGGCCCGGAAACCCGATCGACGCCTTCCTGTCCGCCGCCATGAAAGCGAAGGGGATAAGTGCGCAACCCCCCGCGTCCAAGGGCCTGGTGCAACGGCGGCTGTATCTCGATCTGGTCGGCGTGCCTCCCACGGCCGAGGAGCAAGCCAGCTTCCAGGCCGATGAGTCTCCCGTCGCGTATGACGCGATGGTCGACCGGCTACTCGCCAGCAAGGGGTACGCCGAGCGCTGGGGGCGTCACTGGATGGACATCTGGCGATACAGCGATTGGTGGGGCCTGGGTGCGGAGTTACGCAACAGCCAGAAACATATTTGGCACTGGCGAGATTGGATCATCGAGTCGCTGGAGGTCGACAAGGGCTACGACCGGATGATCCGCGAGATGCTGGCCGCCGATGAGCTGGCCCCTGGCAACTCGGAGCAACTCCGGGCCACCGGGTTCCTCGCCCGCAACTACTTCAAGTTCAACCGCAATACCTGGCTCGAAGAGGTTGTCGAGCATACCGGCAAAGCCTTCCTGGGTCTGACGTTCAACTGCGCCAAGTGTCACGATCATAAGTATGACCCGATCAGCCACAAGGACTACTACCGCTTCCGCGCCTTCTTCGAGCCGTACCAGGTGCGGACGGATCAGGTCCCCGGTCAGCTCGATTTCGAGAAGGGGGGCATCCCGCGTGCCTTCGACGCCAACCTCGACGCGCCAACCTATCGCTTCGAGCGGGGAAACGAAGCCCAGCCGCTGAAGGATCAGCCGCTCAAGCCGGCGATTCCTGCGCTGCTGTCCTGGGCCGATCTGGACATCAAGTCCGTGTCACTCCCGGCGGAAGCGTCGCGACCGGGATTGCGCCCCTTCGTGCTGGATGACCAGCTCAAGGCCGCGAACGAACGGATCGGGGCGGCACGAGCCGCGTTATTGAAGGCGAACGAGCAACTGGCCGCGGCCGAGGTCATCGCGGCTGGGGGCACACCGGCGTCCGGCGAAAGCCCTGTCATCTACCGGGACGACTTCGCCTCGCCACGCCCCGGAGACTGGGAGACGATGTCCGGGACGTGGGACTACAAGGACGGCAAGCTCCTCCAGTCCGACCCCGGCGGGATTCGCTCTGCTCTTCGGGCTAAGTCGAATCACCCGGCCGACTTCTGCGCGAACTTGAGATTCACGATCAAGGGGGGCGACCCCTGGCGCTCGGTGGGGCTGAGCTTCGATTCGGCCGACGGACGCGAGGTCCTCGTCTACGTCAGCGCCCACGAAGGCGGGCCCAAGCTCCAGATCTCTTACAAACAAGCCGGCAATGACACCTACCCCCCGGCAGGCGGCCAAGCCAGGCCGATCAAGATCGACGTGCCGTATGAGCTGACTGTCCGGGTCCAGGGGACCCTGGTGAATGTCGCGATCAACGGCGAGCACGCGATGGCGTATCGCTTGCCCATCGAGCGGGGTGCCGGGGCGATTTCACTCGTCACGTTCGCGGCAAAGGCGGAATTCCGCTCGCTGGAGCTAGCGTCGCTTCCCCCCGGAACAAAGCTCGTTGAGGGCGATCCGTCCCAGCCGCAGGGAAAGACGCCGATTGAGCAAGCCAAGGCCGGAGTCGTGCTCGCCGAGCGGGCACTCGCGGTTGTTCTGACCCAGCCGGATTCCTTGCAGGCGCGTGCCGCAGCCGATCGGGCGCGTCATCGACTGCCGCCGGCCGACGACGCGAAGGCACTGGCCATCAAGGCGACACATGCCGAGCGACTGGAATTGCTGGCCAAGGCCGAGGAAAACCTCGCAAAAATTGACTTGCAGGGGGACCTCAAGCTCAAGGATGCGGAGGCCTACAAGAAACAGCTCGAGGCCGCCACGACGGCTTTGGCCGAGGCCCGCAAGGCATCCGAGACCGAGGGCGAGGACTTCACCCCGCTCCGCGGCGCGATCAAGGCGGCCGAGTCTCCCACGGACACAGGATTTACAGGCCTCGTCACCTTCCCCACGACAAGCACAGGCCGGCGCACCGCGCTGGCGAACTGGCTGACCGACCGGAAAAATCCCCTGACGGCCCGCGTGGCTGTCAACCAGATCTGGGCCCATCACTTCGGCAAGCCGCTGGTGTCGACCGTCTTCGACTTCGGCCGCAAAGGTGCGCCGCCGACCCACCCCGAGTTGCTCGACTGGCTGGCGGTCGACTTCATGGAGAACGGCTGGAGCATGAAGCGGCTCCATCGGATGATCGTCCTGTCCGACGCCTATCGCCGCAGCTCGTCGAGCGTCGGCGCCGACTCCGCTACGTTGAAGGCCGACCCTGAGAACGTCTTCTACTGGAGGATGAACCCGGTCCGGATGGAGGCCCAAGTCGTCCGCGACAGCCTGCTGTCTCTAGCCGGCGAACTCTCCCAGGAATCAGGCGGCCCTCCAATTCCGCAGACGGATGAGACGTCATCCAGGCGCAGCCTGTATTTCGTCCATTCGCATAATGATCACAACAAGTTCCTCTCCACCTTCGACGACGCCAGCGTGCAGGACTGCTACCGTCGGGGCGAGAGCGTCGTCCCCGCGCAGGCGCTAGCACTCTGGAACAGCCGCCTTGCGCAGACCATGGCCGCGAAAATCAACGCAAAATTGAAGGCCCGGCTCGGGGACGTGTCGGACGCGAAATTTGCCGACGAGGCCTTCAGACTGATCCTGGCGACTCCGCCGACCGCCGACGAGCTCTCGGCGTGCGAGGTGACCCTAGCCGATCTGAAGGCCCGGCTGGAATCGCGCGGGGCGGCCGAGCCGGGCCGTCGGGCCCGCGAGATCCTCGTGCAGTCGCTGTTCAATCACAACGACTTCATCACCATCCGATGACAAGGGACGAGCGACCCATGCACAACCCCCTTCATCAAGGCGGATCCCACTGCGTGGGCGGCCACAGGCGTCGCTTCCTCGCCGACATGGGGATGGGCTTCACCGGGCTCGCCCTGGGGGCCATGCTCCAGCGTGACGGGGTTTCCCTCGCGTCCGAAGGGGTCTGGACGCCGCCCGACGGCCGACCCAATTTCGCCCCCAAGGCAAAGTCGGTAATCTGGCTCTTCATGAATGGCGGCGTCAGCCACATGGAGACGTTCGATCCCAAGCCCGAACTGAACAAGTACGCGGGCAAGACAATCGCCGAGACTCCCTACCAGGGGACGCAGGACCCGAAGAAGCTCGCACTCGCACGCGTCGTGGTCGTCAACGACGCCAACGGTCAATCTCGCAATCAGCTCTTCCCGCTCCAGGTCGGCTTCAAGAAGTACGGTCAGAGCGGGACAGAGGTCAGCGACTGGTTGCCGCACATCGGCGGATGCGTCGACGACATCGCTGTCGTCCGGTCGATGTACACGACCGACAATAACCACGGCGCGCAGACCCAATTCCACTCCGGCCGCCACATGCTTGACGGCGAGTTCCCCAACCTCGGGGCTTGGGCTCACTACGGGCTGGGCTCGCTCAACGACAATCTCCCCCAGTATATTTCGATGGGCGTCCGCGAGTACTGGAACAAGACCGACGGCAATTACCTGGGTCCGGCGCACGACGCGATCCCGCTGCGGATTGACCCCGCCAACCCGCTCGATTTCGGCCGACCCGAGCTGGATATTTCCGATGCCGAGCAGCGACTCGGCTTCGGCCTCGTCGACCGCCTGGATCGCCTCCGATCCGTCGAGTATCCCGACGACCCAACGCTGAATGCGCGGATCAAGGCCTATGAGCTGGCCTATCGGATGCAGGGCTCGCTCCCCGAGGTGATCAATTTCAACGACGAGACCGAGGAAACTAAGTCCCTCTACGGGCTCGACGACCCTAAGACCAAAGACTTCGGTTCGCAGATGTTATCCTGCCGCCGGCTGGTCGAGCGCGGGGTCCGGTTCATCCAGGTGCAGGACGGCGGCGGCGGTGCCGGGGCCTGGGATGCCCACGGCGCGCTGAAGGCCAACCACACCGAGAACTGCCGACGGATCGACAAGCCGATTGCCGGCCTGCTGACCGACCTGAAGCGCCGAGGGATGCTCGACGACACGATCGTCGTCTTCGGGACCGAGTTCGGTCGGACCCCGGGCTCCCAGGGGAGCGACGGCCGCGACCATCATATCTACGGGTTCTCCGTCTGGATGGCCGGCGGCGGGATCAAAGGGGGCGTCGTTCACGGTGCGACCGACGAGATCGGCTTCCATGCCGAAGAACACCGTCACTACGTCACCGATATCCACGCGACCATTCTCCACCTCCTGGGCCTGGACAGCCGCAAGCTGGAGATCCCCGGTCGCAAACGACTTGAGATCGATCACGGATCGCCCATCCGCCAGATCATGGCATGAGACAGACCATCAACGACGGGCTTGGGCCGAAGGATGACGCGAACTTGAATGCAATGACGAGCGCCGCCGACCTTGAGGAGAAAGAAGATCCTCTCGTCCAAGGCGAACCCGCCGATGCTGCGCCGTCGAAGGTCCGCCATGCCGTCCTCTTCTGGCTCTGCGTGGCCACGACCATCGCCTATATCGATCGCGGCTGCCTGAGTGTTGCCGAGAAGCTGATCCGGACAGATCTCGGGCTGACCGAGTCGCAGATGGGCTGGGTGATGAGCGCGTTCTTCCTGTCTTACGCGCTCTTCCAACTTCCGGCCGCCAGGCTCGACCAGGCCTGGGGCTCCAGGCGAGCCCTCCCCGTGTTCGCCGCCATCTGGTCGCTGGCCACCGGCCTGTGTGGCGCCACAAATGGGGCCTTCCTGCTTCTAACGGCCCGATTCTCGATGGGGACCGCCGAGGCGGGCATCTTTCCCTCCTCGGCCGGCGTGCTCAATCGGTGGTACCCGACGTCGAGGAGGGCGTGGGTGAGCGGGATCCTGGCCAGCTTCCAGGGCGTCGGCGGGGCAATCGGGGCTGCGCTGACGGGCATCATCCTCGTCTATCTCCCCTGGCGCTGGATGTTTCTACTCTATGCGGTGCCGGGATTCCTCTGGGCGATCGGGTTTGCAGTCTGGTTCCGCAACACCCCAGGTGAGCATTCCGGAGTCAATTGGGAAGAACTCCGCTTGATCTCGGAAGGGGCTTCCAAGGGCGACCGCCAGGTCCAGGGCGCGATCTCCTGGCGTATCTTGCTGAGAAATCGTGCGGTGCTCGGCCTGGTCTTCCAGCAATTCTTCCGCGCGGCCGCTGCCATCTTCTATCTGAGCTGGTTCCCGACCTATTTGCACGAGACCAGGGGCGTGGGAGTTTTTGCGGCGGGGGTCCTCACCAGCCTCCCGCACTGGACGACCATGCTCGGCTGCCTGGCCGGGGGCTGGCTTTCGGATCTCGTCCTGGCCAGGACCGGCAGCCTCAGGCTCTCTCGACAGTGGGTTTCCGCGGCGTCGATGCTGACGGCGACGGCCCTGATTGGCCTGGCCTACCCGATCGCCGATCCCCAACTGGCCGTCCTGGTCCTGAGCCTCGGGGCTTTCTTTGCGGCGTTGGCAGGCCCCTGCGCCTACGCTCTGACGATGGACCTGGGAGGGCAGAATACCCCGCAAGTCTTCGGCATCATGAATACGGCGGGGGCCGTCGGGTCGATCCTCTTCCCCATCATCGTCCCTAAGCTCGTCGTGATCACAGGGTCTTGGAATGCCGTCCTCACGTTCTTCGCCGCGATCCACCTGGTAGCCGCGGCCTGCTGGCTCCTCTTTGACGCCGACCGCGACACTATCTGATCAATCCCACGGATCGAACATGCCGACCGCCCAGGAAACTCCGCAGAGCCTCTGTTCATTCGGCGTCGCCCGGTGCGATGTCACCCCTCCGGTGGGGATTTATCACCGGATGTGGGGCGCCGCCTCCCACGAGCGCTCGACCGGGGTGCATCGCCGCCTCAGTGCCTCCGCTGCCTCGATCGCCCCGCTGGGAAATCCCGCGGCGGGCGTCGTCCTTATGGCGATCGATCATTGCCTGCTCTGGGACCTTGAGGGCCGGAAAGTCCTCGACATCGTCGCGACGAAGTCCGGTCTGTCCCCCGAACAACTGCTCATCGCCTATTCGCATACGCATGCTTCCGGGCTGATGGACACGGGGCGATCCGACCGCCCCGGGGGCGAGCTCATCGCCCCCTACCTCGCCGATCTCGCCGAGAAGTTGGCCGGCCTCGTGATCGAGGCCAGGAAGAACGCGCAGTCGGCCACGCTCTGCTACGGGACCGGGCGATGTAACCTCGCCGCTCATCGAGACACATACGATGAGGCCGGCGGGCGATTCGTCTGTGGGTTCAATCCGGAGGGGGTCGGTGACGACACCCTCGTCCTCATCAGGGCCACCGCCGACGACGGCCGCACGCTGGCAACGATGGTCAACTACGCCTGTCACCCGACGACCCTGGCCTGGCAGAATACCCTCATTAGCCCCGACTTCCCGGGTGCGATGCGAGAGGTCATTGAACAGGCCACCGGCGCCCCTTGCCTCTTCTTGCAGGGGGCCTCCGGAGACCTCGGGCCGCGATACGGCTTCGTCGGCGACACGGCCGTCGCCGATCGAAACGGGAGGCAGCTCGGCTATGCCGCGCTTTCGGCCCTCGAAGGGATGGCGCCCCCGCGGACCCGATTCGAGTACGCCGGGCCGGTCGAGTCGGGTGCGGTCATCGGCACCTGGCGTCACGCCCCGCTCGATGCCGATCGGCTCCGAGGGCTGGAAGCCTGGAGTCTGAGGCGCTGGACCGTCGACCTTCCCTATCGGCCGGATCTGCCCACGGCGGAATCGACACACCTCGAGCGTGCCCGATGGGAACGCGACGAGCAAGAGGCCCTCAGCCGGGCCGACCGGGCCCGCGCCGCGGAGTGCCGGGCGTTCGTCGAGCGGATGGACCGGCAACTCGTCCGCATCGGCAACCTCCCACCGGGCCCTGCCTTCCCGTTTGAAGTCTTGATCTGGAAGACCGGCGACGCCGCCTGGCTCGCTGTGGGGGCCGAGCATTATCAGTACCTTCAGGTCGAATTGAGGCGTCGGTCGCCCGGCGCGGCGATCGTGGTGCTGACCCTGATCAACGGATGGCAGCCCGGCTATCTGCCGACGGCCGCCGCCTATGGTCGCGGGATCTATCAGGCCGAGATCGCCGTCCTGGCCGCCGGCTCCCTGGAAACGCTGACCGACTGCATTGCCCGCCATCTCGCCGAGTGGTTCCCCACGTAGGGCTCGGCTTCTGTCTGTTCGAAACCTATCCCATTCGATCTCCCCAGCGGCGAACGATCTCGCTCCGAGTGATCCCATGAAAAATGCCGAATCCAAGGCCCTATTCGCCAAAAACCGACGCCTGATCCCGGGTGGCGTGGTCTCGCTCAACCGGCTGGTCGAGCCGGAGATCGCCTTCGTCCGAGGCCGAGGCCCACGGGTCTGGGACGCGGACGGCAACGAATATCTCGACTATCACGCCGGCTTCGCCCCTTACCTCCTCGGGCACGGCCATCCCGAGGTCCAGGCGGCCGTCGTCCGCTCGCTTGAGGAGGGATGGACCCTGATGGGGTCGGGCACGACACCCTGGGAAGGGCGTCTCGCCGAGCTCCTCTGCGAGTCTGTGGCTTCGCTCGACCGCGTGCAGATCACCACGACCGGTTCCGAGGCCACCTATCACGCCCTCAGGCTCTCCAGGGCCTATACGGGTCGCGACCACATCGTCGTGATGCAGGGCGGATATAACGGCTGGCACGACGAGGTGGCGTGCAACGTCATGACGCCGCTTGAGAAGCTCGGCCCGCATTCGGCCGGGGAAGAATACCCCTTCATCCCGCTCTCGGCGGGCATGCCCTCGCATGTCCCGTCGCGGGTGCACGTGATCGAGTTCAACGACCTGGAAGCCGTCGAGCGGTGCTTCAGGAATTTCGAGGTCGCCTGCCTCGTCACCGAGCCGATCCTCCAGAACATCGGCATCGTCAAGCCCCAGCCCGGCTACCTGCAGGGGCTCCGCGCCCTCTGCGATCGTTACGGGGTCGTCCTGGTCCTGGACGAGGTGAAGACCGGATTCAGGCACGCGCTGGGGGGATATCAGTCGCTGGCCGGCGTCCGCCCCGACCTCTCCACGTTCGGGAAAGCCATAGCCAACGGCTACCCGATGGGAGCCATCGGCGGCAAGGCCGAGATCATGGACCTGTTCAACCATCCCGAGGCCGACCGTCGCGTCCTCATCGCCGGGACGTTCAACGGCCACCCGACCCCGGTCGCCGCCGCGATCGCCACGATGGAGATCCTTCATCGCGACCAGGCCACCCTGTATCCCAGGCTGGAAGCTCTTGGCGCCCGGATGCAGCAAGGTCTGGAAGGCCTGTTCGCCCGCCATGGCATCCCGATCACAGTCAGCCGGCAGGGATCTGCCTTCTGCGTCTACTTCATGGATCACGCCCCCCAGAATTGGTTCGACCTGGCGTCGAATCACGACATGGCCCGTGATGTTCGTTATCGGAAAGCCTTGATCGCACGCGGCATCTATCACTTCCCCTTGCCCACCAAGCAAGGGAGCATCTCCACGGCGCATACAGAGGCGGACATCGATTCCACCCTGGAAGCGACCGATGCCGTGCTCCGCGACGGGATCTGAATCAAGCTCGCCTGTTGATGCGTATCGGAGAAGTGTTCGATGAAGATCACGAAGATAGAGACCTTCGTCTGCCACGCACGGATGAGAAA
The DNA here is from genome assembly GCA_038400315.1 of Isosphaeraceae bacterium EP7. Taxonomy (NCBI): domain Bacteria; kingdom Pseudomonadati; phylum Planctomycetota; class Planctomycetia; order Isosphaerales; family Isosphaeraceae; genus Kueselia; species Kueselia aquadivae. The sequence goes on along the minus strand of CP151667.1, from coordinate 2,459,358 downwards.
TTGGATCTTCGTTAAGGTCCTCACCGACCAGCCTGGCCTCTATGGTTGGGGCGAGGCCACTCTCGAATGGCACACGCGGGCCGTGGTCGGCGCTGTCGAGGACATCTCCCAGCTCCTGATCGGCGAAGATCCCACGCGGGTCGAGCACCTCTGGCAGATGATGTACCGCCAACACTTCTGGCACGGTAACGGCATCGTGCGCGGGACGGCCATCAGCGGGATCGATATTGCCCTCTGGGATATCATCGGCAAGGTCCACGGCGTTCCCTGCCACAAGCTCTGGGGCGGGGCCGTCCGTGACTACATCCGGCTCTACTGCCACCTGGGAGGTGGCCGGATGGAGGACTTCTACCAGACCGACCCCTCCGACGCCCGCCGATTTGGCGAGTTGGCCGAGCACGCGGTCTCCCAAGGCTTTACCGCGTTCAAGTCGATGGCGGTCCCCGAGACCATGCCGCTGGAGGGTCTGCGCCCCTTGAAGTACGCCGAAGCGTGCGTCAAGGCGATGCGAGATGCGGTCGGCGATGACATCGATATCATGGTCGATTGCCACGCCCGCCCGTCACCACGGATGGGCATGCGCTTCGCAAAGGTCCTCGAGCCCTACGGCCTCTACTTCTTCGAAGAGCCCTGCTGGCCCGAGTCCATCGAGGACATCGCCCTCATCCAACGCTCCGTCTCGACCCCCATTGCGACCGGTGAACGGCTCGTCTCGCAGCATGCCTTCCGCGAGTTGCTCGAACGCCGCGCCTGCAGCGTCCTCCAGCCCGACATCACCCATTGCGGTGGCCTGACCGAGGCTCGGCGCATCGCCGCGATGGCCGAGGCCTACCGAGTCGCTCTCGCGCCGCACAACCCCCAGGGGCCGGTGAGCACCGCCGCCTCGCTCGAATTCGGATTCGCCACACCGTCCTATATGATCTGCGAAGCCGTTCTGGACGACGTCCCTTGGCGCTCCGAAGTTGTCAGCGAGGGCTACACTATCGAGCCCAAGGGACGCATCGTCTACCCGAACACACTCCCGGGGCTCGGGGTCGAGATTAACGAGGACGAGGTCAAAAAACACCCCTTCGAACAGGAAGTCCTTCTGCGCACGTTCTACAAAGACGGCAGCGTCGGGGATTGGTAATCGCACCCTATCTTGGGTTTTCAACGGCATTCCTCCCGGGACACGGATGTGCCCGGGAGGAATGCCCCGAACAAAGTAGCTATCGATCCTCAGGTTGGTTGGGCCCTTTTCGGAGGCGTCGGTTCCGGATAGGCTCCTGAATCAATGGTCACCATACGATCGGCACAAGAGCTTGAGAATCGGCGACGCCTCGCCGTCGCCCGCGTCAACGACGGCCATGCCCAGATCGAGGTCGCCCGTTTCCTCGGCGACAACGTCCGATCCATCCGCAGGTGGGTGGCCATCCATCGCCAGCAGGGCAAGGCCGGCCTGTCCACATCGACGCCGCCGGACCAGACGCCCAAGTTCACCCCCGAGCAGGGCCTGGTTGTCCTGGAGTAGCTGGGAAAGCCGGCCACCGAGTTCGGATTCGCTACCGAACTGTAGACCGCCCCGCGCGTCGCCAATCTCATCGAGGAGACCTTCGAGGTCGTCTCTCATCCCCGCTACCTCAACGAATAGCTCACCGTCCGCGACAATACCCAGCAGACGCCCCGCCGAGAGACGTGCCCCCAATTTCCTGGTCCAACTTCCCGGGTCAGGTCACACGTCAGAAGTTGGGGGCAGGTCACGACGCCTCCCCTTTGTGGGCGTAAAGGGGAGGCGTGACGGACAGGGGGGGGCAGCAGGCGTTTGGGCTCCGTGATCGGTCGGTTCAGCCCGCTGTGAGATCGGGCACTACGAACGGCTTGCGGTATTCACGCCGCAACAGCTTATTGGCAACATCTTCGAAGTCGCCAATGAAGCGGCCCCGCTGCTCGTCGTAGCTCACCCAAGGCCCGAGGGAGGCCGGGGTGGCGTCAAGGCTCACTCCGTTCTCTCGCAGATACCCGCGGCAGCGTTCAAAGGCGTCGGCCATCTCGGGGTGGCCTGTGATCGCTGATCGGATGGCCTCGGGAGATGATTGCTTCCCTAGCCGGTGAGACACGTTTGTCATATGACAGCAGGCTGCCGAGCGGTGCCCATCGAGCGCCTCGGCGGGCAAATCACCGACCTTCCGGCTGCGGACGGCAGCGATGAAGGAGGAGAGGTGGGCCAGTTCCAAGGCCTTGGGGCTGTCGCCCTCCCCGAGGTCCTGGACCTTCTTCCCCTGGCGATCGAAGAACGCCCCGCCGGAGGCATCGCCGGCGAAGTAGCCCCCTTCGCAATCGATCAGGACACCCTTGTCCTGACCCCGGAATTTCCCGATCGTGGCTCCACCCTTGCCGACGCTCACGTTGCGCACCTCGCAGATGAGCGGGGCAGGCTGGAAATCCAGCAGTGCGATATGTGTGTTGGCCGTCTCGCCGCAATCGTGGGGACCAAACCGGCCGCCGATACTCATGGCACGCGGCGGCGTCCGGTTCTGTCCGAGGGCCAAGCGGCATACGTCAATGACGTGGATGCCGTTGTTTCCCATCTCACCGTTGCCAGTGTCCCAGAACCAATGCCACTCGTAGTGCAACTGCTTGCGCATCAGCGGCCCCTTGGAGGCCGGGCCGCACCAGAGGTCATAATCCACGGTGCGCGGCGGCGGAGTGGGTTCATGTACCGATCCGATGCCGTCGCGAGCCCGGTACACCAGCGCGTGAGCGAAGCGGATGGGCCCGAGCTCGCCGCCGCTCAGACGGTCGAACACACGGCGTAGGAAGGCGCTGGACCGATTCTGAGTGCCGACCTGGACCATGCGACCATACTTGCGGGCCGCCGCGACCATCTGCTGACCTTCCCACAGGTCGTAAGAGAACGGCTTCTCGACATAGACGTCCTTGCCTGCCTGGCAAGCCCAGACCGTCGCCAAGGCATGCCAGTGGTTTGGCAAGGCGACGATGACTGCGTCGACGTTCTTGTCATCAAAAACATGGCGGGGGTCGTGATACGCGGCGACCTTCCCCCCGTGCTCACGAGCCGCCTCGAGTTCGCGGTCGAGGTGCGCCTGGTCAGCGTCGCAGAGCGCGACGATCTTGACGCCGGGGATCTCGCGGAGCCGGCCGATGAGTTGGTGGCCGCGCCCACCAACCCCGCCGACGGCCGTAGTCGAGCCCAACCCGATGACCCCGAGATTCACCGCGTCGTTTGGACTACCCGACCGGGGGCCGGCTCCGAGCATCAGACGCGGCATTCCCAGCGAAAGACCGGCCGTCATAGAGCCGCTCAGAAAACTCCGGCGTGGGATCGGTTTCATATCCCTGCTCACCATGGATGTGGGGTGATTCGGTGTCAACGGACGCTTCCGGGGCTGAGTACCAACGGGTACTGGATGGCCATAGCCCGTAGATCAGAGCCTAGCCAGTGGGTCGCGGTTCGTCGACCCACCACCCGAAGCCACCCGTCCGGGACCCGGTCGGCGGCCTAAGGGCCAGCCCCGCTCCAATTTCGAATCGACCGGGAGCGTCCGCCTACCGAGTCGTCCGCTGGAGTGCTCGATCAGACCGAAGCGAGAAACACGAACGTCGCAGGTTTCGTTGAGCAAGTTAGCTGGCTGATTTGGAGACGATCCGGCGGCGAATGTAACGGTTCCTTGAGTAGGAACAGCCGGCGGTTTGAGGCCGCCCAGTCTGGAGGCAGGCCGCCGTGAATCGGCGTATCTCCTGCCATGACCACCGATTAGCCTGTCGAGGCATATCCCTGCTACTGACCCCATACGGAACAGAAAGGTGGGAGGGCGGATGCAAAAGGCCAAGGAAGCGGGAGTATCTCGCCGTAACTCTCTGCCGTGAGAGATCAGAGCCCAGGATTCTTTGCAGGTCTGTGGTAGTACCCTCGCTCGTTCAAGGTTAGAGCAGTTTCTCTTTGCCTGAGTCGGTTGACCCTTGTTATCCCTTCCTGGATGGAGGGCACGGGGATGAAGGCGTATTCGACCGACCTGCGCGCGCGGGTCCTCGCCGCCTGCGATGGGCGCGACGGCACCCGCGAGCAGGTCGCCGCGCGGTTCTCCGTCAGCGTCACCTGGATCGGCAAGCTGGTGCGGCAGCGGCGCGACACCGGCTCGATCGCCCCCCGGCCGCACGGCGGCGGGCGGGCCCCGGCCTTCGACGGCGAGGCCGCGGGACGACTTCGCGAGGCGGTCCGGGCCGACGACGACGCCACGCTGGAGGAATTGGCCCGCGCCGCCGGCGTGGGCTCCTGCCCATCGGCCGTCCACCGGGCCTTGAGGCGGCTGGGCATCACGCGTAAAAAAACTAGGGCGGCAAAGCCTGATTGATCCAGGGCGTTGAGGTTGTAATTCCTTGTAGTCCCAGGACCTCAGGGAGTACCTCCATGCCGCGACACGGCACCCGCTCTCAGACCGACCGGACCGTGGAATTGACCTGCCAGACGAGGGCCTGTCCCTCCTGCGGCGGGCCGCTCTGGGCCGCCAACATCGCTCGGCGCACCGTCACGACCCTGAAAGGCCTGGTCCGCCTGCGACTCCAGGTCCGCAACTGCCGCAACCGCGACTGCCCGCGGCGCGGGGCCTGCCTCCGCCCCGAGCGGGAGGGGCGATTCGCCCTGCCGCAGCACGAATTCGGCCTCGACGTCATCGCCGCGATCGGCCGGCTCCGCCACGCCGAGCATCGCAGCGTCCCGGAGATTCACGCCGAGCTGGCCCGCCGCGGCGTCGTCATCTGCGTGCGCAGCGTCGGCAACCTGCTCGACCGCTACGACGAGCTGCTGGCATTGGCGTGCTCGGACGTGGGTCGCCTGGAGTCGATCACCGCGGAGGCCGGCCGGGTGATCCTGGCCATCGACGGCCTCCAGCCCGATGTCGGGCATGAGGTCCTCTGGGTCGTCCGCGACGTGCTCAGCGGCGAGGTGCTGCTGGCACGCAGCCTGCTGTCCTCCTGCCGCGATGACCTGGCGAAGCTGCTGGGCGAGGTCAAGGCCGCCCTCCGGGTGCCGGTCGCCGGGGTCATCTCCGACGGCCAGGCCTCGATCCGCGATGCGGTCGCCGCAACGCTGCCGGGGGTGCCGCACCAGCTCTACCAGTTCCATGATCTACGCGAGGCGGCCCGGCCGGCCTACGAGGCAGACCGCCACGCCAAGGTCCAATTGAAGAAGAAAGTCCGCGGCATCCGCCCGATCGAGCGGACGGTCGAGGGCCGCGACGACGCCGAGGCCGAGGCGGTCCGCGGCTACTGCGCCGCGGTGCGCTCGGCGTTGACCGACGACGGCCGGCCGCCGCTAGAGGTGTCGGGGTTGAAGCTGCGGGATCGGCTAGGGAAGGTCTCCGCCAGCCTCGATCAGGTCGCCGTGAAAAGGGGCTCCCGAGGGAGCTGACGCGGCTGCGGGCGGTGCTGGGCAAGGGCCTGGAGGCCACCGAATCGGCGTGGCCCGAGATCCGCGCGGCCTTCGTCTGGGTCTGGCGGCTGGCCGCGGTCCTGGCCAACGGGCGGGGGCACGACGCCGCGACGGTCCGGACTCGGTTCGACGCGACGATCGCCTCTCTGGCCCGGCATCGCGAGGCCCTGGGCTCGCTGGCCGGGGCGTTCGACCATTTCCGCAAGGTGACGCGGAGCTACCGGCCGGGGCTGTTCCACTGCTACGACGTGGCGAATGTGCCGCGGACAAACAACGACCTGGAGCAGTTCTTTGGCTCGTACCGGTACCACGAGCGTCGGGCCAGCGGCCGGAAGGTGGCCAGCCCGGGGACGGTGGTCCGAGGCTCGGTCCGGCTAGTGGCGACGGCCGCGACCCGGCTGCGGCCGGTCAGCGATTCGGACCTGATTCCGTCGGACCTGCCGGCCTGGCGAGGCCTTACGCGACCGCCTGGGGCGACGCCAGACCGTCCGGACCTTCGGCTGCCGCTTCCGCATCGACCCGGAGGCCTACCTCAAGTCGCTTGAGGACTCGTTCATCAATCAGGCTTTGCCGCCCTAGTTGTTTTCGGCGAGGTGTCCGGGTCGGTCACCACGGCCGGGCCGTCCTTCCGCTGGCGGAGCACGGTGCCTGTGGGGCACCAAGAGCGGGCCTTCTGGGGCGAGGCCCCCGCCTCATGCAAGACCCGCCAGATGGTGTAGGTCGAGACCCTGGGCAGGCCGTCGCCGGCCGAGCGGAGGGCCTTCTGCAAGGTGACCAAGCTCCAAGCGGCGGTGCCATCGGCCTCGGGCGTGGGCCGGCGACGGGTCTTGCGGAGGATCCGCTCCCGGGTCGGCCCGTCGTAGACCGGGCCCCGTCCGCCGCCATGGCGCGGATCGAGGGCGGCGAGCCCGTCGGCGTTGAAGCGGGCGACGAGGTGCGAGACGGCGTCGCCGGAGCGTCGACCGATCGCCTCGGCGGCCCGCTGAGAGTAGTCGCCGCGGGCCACGGCGAGGATCAGGGAAGCCCGAGCAACCCGGGCAGCCGGCTCACTCTTTGACCGGCTCAGCTTGGTCAGGGCGGCGGCCTCGTCGTCGGTGAGCGGACGCAGCGGGTCGATCTTGCGGCGAGACATGGCGAACTCCTGGGATCGAAGTTCGCCAACACTAACCGGGCCGAAGTCTTATGGCAACGTGCGAAGCAAGTGACCCACTAAGCAGCTGGACTCGGTCTCTCTATAATTCGATATGATCCGCACCCCACTCGACGACGCAACCCGTGATGAACTCCACTCCTTGCGGCGGGATCCGCTCCCGCCCAAGGTCCGCGACCGCATCGAGATGGTGCTCCTCTCCGATGCCGGCTGGTCGGCCCCCAGGATCGGCTCACACCTGGGCTACTGCGGCCAGACCGTCCGCGATCTGCTCCGCGCCTTCCTCGCACGTGGTACCGATGCCCTTCGGCCCTTCCGCTCCGGGCCGCCTGCCGATGCCGCCCGCCTCGCCCAGGTCACCGACGAGTTGAAGCGACTGCTCGCCGAGGACCGCACATGGATCAGCCGCCAGCTCGCCGAGGCGCTGGCCGATCGCGGCATCGGGCTCGGGCCGCGGCAGGTCCGTCGATCCCTGAAGCGGATGCGGGCCGGCTACCGCCGCACGGCCTCGACGCTCGAGCACAAGCAGGACCCGGCCGAGACCGAGCGTGCCAGCAAGGTCCTGGCCAACCTGATGGCCAAGGCCTGGGCCGGCACCGTGGTGCTGTACTACCTCGACGAGTGCGGCTTCTCGCCCACGCTGCCGGTGGGCTACAGCTGGAGCTTGCCGGGGCGGAGGAAGGTCATCCGCTACGAGGCCCCGCAGGGCCGGAGGGTCAACGCCCTGGCGGCCTACCGGCCCTTCGGGAGATCGCCCCGGCTGGAGGTCTTCACGGCCGAGCGGACGTGGAACTCCCACGACCTGATCGGCTTCCTCAAGGCCCTGCCGTGGTCGAAGGCGCCTCGCATGGTGGTGCTGGACAACGCCGGTTTCCACACGAGCAAGGTGATCCGCGCAGCCCGCGAGGGGCTGGCCGACCGGAAGATTTTCCTCTACTTCCTGCCGCCGTACTCGCCGGAGCTGAACCGGATCGAGCCGGTCTTCAGGCAGATCAAATATCAGGAAATTCCACAGCGCAGTCATACGACGCGGAGCGGCTTGAGGGAGGCCGTCGAGGCGAGCTTCAATAACTACGCCCAGAGGCTACGCAAAAGAAGTCAAGAAGAACTACGTCCAGCTGCTTAGTACTACAGTTGCAACTAACCGATCAGCCCGGTAGTTTGGCCATGGAATCCCCGAGGAGGATCACCATGGCCAGCACCGATGCCGCCTTCAGCCCCGAGGACGTCCACGATTGGGGGCGGCAGATCGACGAGGTGGCCCGCCGGATCGGGGCGAGGTTTCCTCGAAGCGAGACCCGCGATCGCGTCCGGGCCTATCTCATCGGCCTGCTCGGGCCGGTCCAGCGGAAGAACGCCTGGCAGGTCGCCGAGCAGATCGGTGACGAGACGCCCTACGGCGTCCAGTACCTCATGGGCCGGGCCGACTGGGACCCCGACTCCGTCCGCGACGACCTGCGGGCCTACGTCGTCGAGACGCTCGGCGACCCCGACGCCGTGCTGATCCTCGACGAGACCGGGTTCCTCAAGAAGGGGACCAAGTCGGTGGGCGTGGCGAGGCAATACACCGGCACCGCGGGCCGGATCGAGAACGCCCAGGTCGGGGTCTTCCTCGCGTACGCCAGCCGGCATGGCGTCGCGTTCCTCGACCGCACGCTGTACCTGCCCGAGGAGTGGGCCGGCGACCCCGGGCGGTGCAAGGCGGCGGGTGTCCCGGAGAAGACCGCCTTCGCGACCAAGATCCGGCTGGCCAGGGCGATGCTCGAGCGGGCGTTCAAGGCCGGGGTGCCTGCGGCGTGGGTGACCGGCGACGAGGTCTACGGCGCGTGGGAGTTGCGGCGGTGGCTGGAAGAGCAGAAGCGGCCGTACGTGCTGGCGGTCCGGGCCAACCAGTATGTCTGGGCGGGGTCCGGGCAGGCCGCGGTCGCCACCCTGACCAGAGCGTTGCCGAAGCAGGCCTGGCACAAGATCACCATCGCGGCGGGCAGCAAGGGGCCGAGGCGGTACGCCTGGGCGTGGCTGGAGATCAACAGCGACCTGGGCCCGGCATGGAGGCGGTGGCTGCTGGTGCGCAAGAGTCTGGATGGCCGCGAGGAGTTGGCGTACTCCATCGCGGCCGGCCCGAGCCGCACGACGTTAACCCGGCTGGCCCAGACCGCCGGGGCTCGCTGGGCGGTGGAGGGCGGTTTCGAGGCGGCCAAGCAGGAGGCTGGACTGGCCGACTACGAGGTGCGGAGTTGGACCGGCTGGCATCGGCACATCACCCTGGCCCTGCTGGCCCATGCCGTCCTGGCCGCGATCCGGAGACTTGCCGGCGCACCGCCCAAAAAAAGTCGGCCGACGAGCCGGAGTTGATCGCCCTGACGGTGCCCGAGGCCCGTCGGCTCCTGGTCCGACTCCTGTGGGGACGCCTGCCGGAGGCCGTCGAGGTCCTGGATTGGTCGGTATGGCGGCGCGCCCACCAGGCGTTCGCGCGGCGTTGCCACTACAAGAAACGCGAGGCCGGGCCCCCGGGTTAGTTACAACTGTAGTATTAGGCCCTGTTGACGTTGTTGATGGATCTTAAGCGGATGAATCCGAGCACCAGATGGATCAGCCCGAGGAAGGTCTCTTTGAGCTTCTCATACCGGGTCGCCACCCGGCGGAACTCTTTCAGCTTGGCGAACAGCCGCTCGATCCGATTCCGCTCGCGGTAGGCCGCCCTGTCCAGCGGCGAGGGATTGACCGCGTTGGATTTGGGCGGCACCACGACCTCCACACCCAACGCAGCGCAGGCCTCCCGCTGCGGCTTCCCTCCGAAGGCCTTGTCCCCCACCTGTTGGTCGATGGGCCTGGCCTGCGCCTCGGACTCCTCGGCGGGTTTCAGCCGGGCCACGGCCTGATTCAGTAAGGGTTTCAGGTGCGGGGCGTCGTGCGACTGACCCGGGACGACCACGACGGCCAGGGCCGTGCTCTCGTCGCCGGCGATCGCGACGATCTGGCTGCTCAGGCTCCCCGGCTGCGGCCGAGGCCCTGGCGATGCGCCGACTCCTCGGAGCCCAGGCGTTTTTTTCCGAGGGGCCCCGGCGCCATGGCGATGGGTGCGGACGATCGTCGCGTCGATGAACACGCGGCGAACGCCCTCGAAGTGGGGGGCGTCGGTCATCGACTCGAAGAGCCGCCGCATGGCGCCCGAGGCGACCCATCGCCGGAAGCGATTGAGACGGCGTCCCAGGCGCCGAACTCCGCGGGCAGGTCACGCCAGGGGATGCCGGTGCGTCCCCAGTAGAGCAAGGCCTTGAAGAAGAGGCGATCGGGGATCACCGGAGACTGGCCCCCGCGATGCCGCTTGGCCCGGGCGACCAGCGGTTCCATGGCGTGCCACAACTCGTCGCTGATGAGGTAACGCTTGGTGCCCGTGGTATGGGAGGAGGTGGATGCGAGAAGGCGATACATAAACTATTTATACATCATATGTAGCAGCGTCAACAGAGCCTAGCTCATTGATCGCCCTCGTAGGTGATGGGACCGATGCGGACGGTCGTCGCGATGATCCCGGTCCACGCCCTGGCAGCCAAGGCCTCTCCAGGCGAGCCTGGACGGACCACGCTCTCCAACCCCGCGACCCGCGACGCGATCCCCGAATCGCCGTACTTGGTGCTCCGCCAAGGCGAGATTGAGGCGGTTGTGGTCGACCACCGGGTCATTGAAGACGGCGGTCTTCCATGGCATCGAGCCGGCTAAAGTGGTCTGGCCACCCTCTGGCACGACCAACGTCTTGAGAACCTCTTCGTCCCGGCCTTTGCCGGGCTGAACTTCGAGCACATCGACGAAGGAACGCGACAGCCTCGGGAAACCCTCTTCGACCACCGGAACGCGCCATGGAGTTGCGCCGGGGTGGCGCCCACACGGCCGACTTGTATCAACGGCCCACGCCGCATTGCGGCCTCGAAAGTTGCTACCGTTACAAGTCGCTCCCCAACGGGGCCATCGAGATGTCCTTGGAGTGCGTCCCGCATCGGCGGAGCTTCCGGAACGGCGATTTCGGCCTGTTCTGGGCTGGCTACATCGACTGACCCGAGTGGGGCGCCATCCAATTCCGGGGCCATCTCGAAGGAATCGACATGTCGTCGCGATGGATCAAGGAGGTCTTCCCCTCGCACTGGGTTCGGGCGACGCACCTCGCGCCAAACGGCCGGCGCGATTTCCCGCTCGACGAGGGCTTCCCTCTTGTTCTGGTCTTCAACGGCTCGGGCCTCCGCCAGGACGAGCTCTGGGATTGCGGGGTCAGCCACGGCATGGCCTACGCTCAAGTCTTCCGGTGCGGCAACCGGGTCCGTCTGGCTCAGTCGCTTTCGGGCATCGGCCGAGGAAACCCAGCCTGGGATTTCCAGAGTTCATTCCGAACTACGAGGTCGACCGCCGAGACACGCTGGTTGTGCGGGCGCTGTACTTTCCGTACAAGTCGGCTGGGCAGGTCCGCGAGGTAGTCGGGTCACACCGCGTGTCGCTCGAACGCAACGTTTGAGATGACAAGACGAAATGATATCGGTCACAATTGGTCTATACGGAGACAAAAGATGAATCGTCGCGTCTTTCTCGCTGGGACGTCAGCGGCGGCGACCCTGGCGACTTCCGTTGCGGCGGGTGTCCCGCTCCGAGACCGCAAGAAAGTGCTGATCCCGCAATGGGCACCGGAGCGGATCGATGACCTGAAGGCGGTCGTGCCGGAGGTCGAGCTAGTCGTCGCGAAGGACTCGCTGGATCAGATCCGCGACGTCGACGCCGCGTTCGGCTTCATCGACGCGGCACACATCCGCGCGGGGACGAAACTTCGGTGGGTCCAGCAGGGCAGTGCGGGGGTCGAAGGGGTGGTCACCATCCCCGAACTGGTCGAGCGCGACATCGTCCTCACGAACATGCAGCGCACCTTCGCGCCGGAGATCGCCGACCAGGCCATCGCCTACCTGCTCGCGTTCACACGCGGCCTGACGCACTTCATCCGGAAGCCTCCCGAAGATGCCTGGAAACTCCCTCCGGAGATCGTCTTCGAGGAACTCCAGGGGAAGACGCTGTTGGTCATCGCGCTGGGCGGTATCGGCAGCGAGATCGCTCGCAGGGCCTTCGGCTTCGGCATGCGGGTGCTGGCCACCGATCCGAAGGTGATCGAGAAGCCGCTCTTCGTCGAAGAGCTGCACCGGCCTGACGCCTTCCACCGCCTCCTCCCGAGGGCCGACGTCGTCGCCAGCGCCGTACCGCTCACGCCGCTATCGAGGGGGATGATCGGCGCGAAGGAGTTCGGGATGATGAAGCGCGGGACGATCTTGATCAACGTGTCACGTGGCGCGGTGGTCGACACCGCAGCCCTGGTCGGTGCGCTGGACCGGGGCCAGGTCGCCGCGGCGGGTCTGGACGTGACCGAGCCGGAGCCGCTTCCGGCAGGGCACCCGCTCTGGACGCGAAACGTGATCATCACCCCGCATACGGCCGGCCAGTCGCCCGGCGGGCAGCGGCGCTCGCACGAGCTCTTCCGCGAGAACCTGCGGAGGTTCGCCGCGGGAGAGATGCTGCTGAACGTGGTGGACAAGAAGGCCGGGTACTGAAGCCGAAACAACCCCGGAGGGCGTGCGATGCGATCCAGCAAGGCGTTTCTTTTCTCGGTCGTCGGCCTATTGGCGGCGACTCCCGATTGCCAGGGCCAGGCTGTCGTACCCCCAGGGCCCGAGCTCCCGAAAGTGGTGCTCATCGGCGACTCGATCCGGTTGGGCTACGCGCCCAAGGTTGCTGAGCGGCTTTCGGGCAAGGCGGTCGTCGTAAGCCCGCCGGAGAACGGCGGCGACAGCGCGAACGTGCTCGAGCATCTCGACGATTGGGTTCTCAAACAAAAGCCCGATGTCGTGCACCTGAACTGCGGCCTGCATGACCTCAAACGGGCCAAGAAGGACGGACGTCATCAGGTCGAGTTGGATCGGTACGCGGAGAACCTCCGCCGAATTGTCGCCCGCGTCCGCGAGGAGACCGACGCCGCATTGGTATTCGCCGACACGACCCCGATCCTGGATGTCCGGCACGCGAACCGAGGTGCGGACTTCGACCGGACCGAGGCTGATGTGCGGCAGTACAACGCCTCTGCCATCGCGGTCATGGGCGAGTTCGGCGTGCCCGTACACGACCTGCATTGGGTGATCGAGCAAGGAGGAACGGAGACGCTCCTTGGGCCCGATGGGACCCACTACACGGCCGCCGGTTCGGACCGGCTGGCCGAGGCAGTCGCAGACTGCGTGCTCCGTCAGTTGACGGTCCGCCGCTACCGGCCCTTGCCTCGGCCGGCTTCTGGCCCCCAGGCCGCCGAGGAGTACGGCAAAGCCACCGCCCGGCGCGACGCGATTGTCCCCGAAGCCTACCGGCGTCTCAAGTTCGGTGAGTTCCGAATTCCCGGGAACTCCGTCACCTGGGACGAGCAGAGGCCGGCGGTCCTCCGAGCCGTGCTCGATTCGCTCGGCGAGTTGCCTCCGCGGCCCTCGCCGCCCGTGGTGAGGACCATCTCACGGGAGCTGCGGCCGGGTTACACGCTCGATAAGGTCGCGATCTCCAACGGCGTGGACGGCGAAGTGTCCGCGTTGATGCTGGTCCCGTCCGTTCGGAAGGGGCCGGTGCCGGCCGTCTTATGGCTCCACTCCTCGACGCCCGACAAGACGCAGGTGATCATCCCCGGGACCAACGGCGGCGCGGAGCCGCTCGGGGAGGTCCTCGTACGCGCGGGTTACGCCGTGCTCTCACCCGACTCGTACTGGCACGGCGACCGGGCCGGCTCCGGGCCATCGGGCACTGCGGAGTCGGGGCGAACCGAGCAGGAGGATCTGTTCAAGGTCAACCTATGGCTCGGCCGCACCCTGTGGGGCATGTTCGTGCGAGACGATCAAGTGGCGCTCGACTACCTCTGCAGCCGCCCTGAGGTGGACGCGAACCGCATCGGCGCCACCGGCATGAGCATGGGCAGCACCCGGGCCTGGTGGCTCGCGGCGGTCGACGACCGGGTCAAGACCGTCGCGGCCGTGGCTTGCCTGACTCGCTATCAGAACCTGATCGCGCACGGCGAGCTCCGCGCTCACGGCGTCTACTACTTCGTCAATGGTCTACTGAAACACTTCGACACAGAGGGCGTGCTCGCGCTAATCGCGCCCAGGCCGTTCCTGGCGCTGACCGGGGAGTTGGACGCTGGCTCGCCCGCCGACGGGGTCCGTGCCCTCGAGCGTGCCGTGGGGGGCACGTACCAGGCACTGGGAGCAAACGACCGCTTTCGGAGTGTCCTCTACCCGGAGGTTGGCCACGCCTACACGCCTGAGATGCGGTCCGAGATGCTCGCGTGGTTCGCACGATGGCTGCGGCCGGAGTCCGTCACTCCCGGGGCCCCTCGATGACCCGCGTCGCACCGGGAGCTGGCGACCCGAGCACGGTTAACGCGACCTTGGCCGCCCCCACTCGTCGAGTAAACCGATCAATGCGAGGCGTCTCCGGGCAGACTCCCGAGCGACCCTAGCAATTCGGGGGGAAGCACCCCGGTTCCCGCGATCCTTCGGGGACGCCCTTCACGGTCGGCGGCCGTGGTGTCCGGGTCGATGCCGGCAGGTGGAACGCGGTTGCGAGGACGTCTTTCGGGGAGACGGCCGTCTCAATGACATCGCCGCATAGCACGTCCGTCGCCCCGACGACGTTTCCCCGCTCCAAGCCGCCGGAATAGACCGGCAATAAGTTCAGGTCAGCGGTCTGCCCGAACCCGAACGCCCCAAGACCGCCGATGTGGAAAAGGGCGCGGCGCGTCAGCCCGTGACACAGCCGCCTGGGATTTCCGAGGAGTTTCAACCTGGTGTCGGCACCCGATCACAGGCACGGCCGCGGAAGAGATTCGAAACCACCGCTCAGACGGAATAACCCCCGGGGTAGAAAGCGGCGGCTTCATGTTGCCGCCGCTCCCCACGGCCGATAGGCTAAGTGCTGGGAAGTTGTTGGAAGATAGTTTGACAACCGGAGTGTAGGGCGTCGGGGCCCGTCGACTTCCTCGCCAGGTGAATAGGCACGTCCGCAGCCCGCTCCAGTCTCCCTGGCCCGAGCCGCGTCACAAAATTTGCAGGAGTCGTCCGATGCTTCGAGTGACGGGGCGGCCGGGGGTGCTGTGCGACGGGGTTCCGCGTCGGGAGTTAATGAGGGTTGGAGCACTCTCGCTGCTCGGGGGGTTGACGCTCCCCCGCTGGGTGGAGGCCTCAGGAAGGACCGCCGGCGGTGTGCGTGGGCCGACCCGATCCGTGATCATGTTTAACTTGCTCGGTGGGCCATCTCACATCGACATGTTCGACCTCAAGCCTGATGCCCCCGACGGCATCCGGGGCGAGTTCCAACCGATTGCTACGTCCTTGCCCGGTCTCCAGATCTGCGAGCACCTTCCGAGAATGGCACGGTGGATGCACCGGGCCACCTTGATTCGTTCATTTAGCCATACGTTTAACTCGCACGACCCGCTGCCGTTCATGACGGGTTATACCGACAACCGGCCGCTGGAGCAGGCGTCGCCCACCGATCCGCCCGACATCGGCGCCATCTGCCAGTATCTCGGGCTTGGACCGGACGACCTCCCGGGCGCGGTCTGCATGCCGTGCTTCCCGGGATCTGGGGAGAAAGGTTGGCGTCGCAGGGGGCCTTACGGCGGGTTTCTTGGGAGACGATACGACCCTCTCTTCACGAAGTGCAAACCGAGTTTCGCGCGTGAGCCGAAGGTCAACTATTACGACCCCGTCCTTCCTGTCGGTGAGCCCTTTCTCCCCGGGGCGGAGTCGCTCGACGAATTGCCGGGCCTCCGCCTCAGCCAGCGCCGCTCGCTGCTCGACCAGCTCGATGCGCTCGCGACTCGGGCAGACCGCTCGCGCGACGTGGCGACGATGGGCGACACCATGAGCCGCGCGTTCGCCATGATGACTTCGGGCCGGACGCGCGCGGCATTCGACCTCACCGGCGAGCCGACCAAGGTCCGCGAGGCGTATGGGAAGAGCCTGACGGGCTCATGCCTCCTCACGGCCCGCCGCCTCGTGGAGGCCGGGGTGCCGTTCGTCAGCGTCCATCAGGAGATCTTCGATCACTACGGACACTCCTACGACATGCACGAGAACAATTTCGCCATGTTGAAGGATTCCAACCTTCCGTTGCTCGACGAGGTCGTCCCCGCGCTCCTCGAGGATCTCGACGTCCGAGGGCTGCTGGAGTCGACCCTCGTCGTCGTGATGGGCGAGATGGGTCGGTCCCCCCGGGTGAACGGCAAGGCCGGCCGAGACCACTGGCCGCAGTGCGGTTTCTCACTCCTCTTCGGGGGCGGCGTCAACCAGGGTTTGGTCCACGGGTCCAGCGATCGGATCGGGGCCTATCCGTCCAGCCATCCGGTCTCGCCCCCCGACCTGGTGGCGACGTTTTATCAACTCATGGGGATCGACCCGGCCATGACGGTCCTGGACCGTACCGGCCGGCCGGTGACGATCGCCCACGGCGGCACGCCCGTGCATGCAGTGATCGCCTCTTGAATTCCGACTAACGAACCCGGCGCGTCCGGCGGGGGAAACGATGCCCAGAGAGAGCCGACGCGCCTTAATCCAACGTGCCGGGGGGCTCCTCGCCGCGTACCCGCTCGGACGCCTTGCGCGGGGCGATCAAGACGACGAACGCCCGAGGCCGCCACGAATCAAGATCGACCAGATCGGCGTGGGCCATGCGCACGCGAGTAAGCTGTCCGTCTACCGTCGGTCCGTCGATTACGAGGTCGTCGGACTGGTCGAGCCGGACGACCGACTGCGTCGGGAGGCGACGTCGAAGGAGCCCTACCGGGGGCTCCCCTGGATGACCCGCGAGCAACTCTTCAACGTCCAGGGCCTCCAGGCCGTGCTCGTCGAGACCTGGGTGCGTGACCTGCTCGACGCGGCCGAGGCCGGCGTAGCGGCGGGGTTTCACGTCCACCTCGACAAGCCGGCAGGCGAGTCGCTTCCCCAGTACAGTCGCATCCTGGAGGCCGCCTCGAGGAAGAAACTCTGGGTCCAGATGGGGTACATGTACCGCTACAACCCTGCCGTGGTTCTCCTCCGCGATCTCCTCAAACAAGGGTGGCTGGGCGACGTGTTCGAGGTGCACTCGGTCATGAGCAAAGTGGTCGCTCCACCGGAGCGACGAGCCCTGGCGAAATATCGTGGCGGGATCATGTTCGAACTTGGATGTCATGTGATCGATCTGGTCGTAGGTGTGCTGGGGGCTCCGACGAAGGTCACACCATACTCCCGGCATTCCTCGAATCTCGAGGATTCGCTCGCGGACAATATGCTCGCCGTGTTCGAGTACCCCGGCGCGACTGCCACGGTGAAATCCAGCGCCCTGGAAGTCGATGGGTCCGAGCGACGGCACCTGGTGGTCTGCGGCACCGAGGGGACCTTCCACATCCAGCCGCTCGACAACCCCTCGGCCCGAGTCGCCTTCTCGGCCGCTCACGGCGCCTACAGGAAGGGCTACCAAGACGTGTCGTTCCCGAAGTACACCCGCTACGTCGACGACGCCGCCGACATGGCCCGCGTGATCCGAGGCGAGAAGGCCACCGACTTCACCCCGCAGCACGACCTCGCCGTGCAAACATCGGTGCTCCAGGCCAGCCGTATGCCCACCGACCTCTGAGCGAGACCGTTGCCAGACACCCCAACGGCCGCTATCGTCGTG
Organism: Isosphaeraceae bacterium EP7; assembly: GCA_038400315.1. NCBI lineage: Bacteria > Pseudomonadati > Planctomycetota > Planctomycetia > Isosphaerales > Isosphaeraceae > Kueselia > Kueselia aquadivae. Next base: position 2,442,061 of record CP151667.1, on the reverse strand, counting down.
AACACCTCGCTTGTTTAGCAATCGTTGCGCAGGCGTCTTGAATCGCAAGGTGATACGCGTGGATAGTCCTCACGTGGGTGCGGACTTTGCCAAAGGACGCCTTGCCACCACGGAGAGACGGATGAATCCCGATCCCACGCGTCGCGTGTTCATCCAGCGGACTGCGAAGACCGCGGCCATGCTCTCGGCCGCTTCGACGATGGGGGCAGTCCACGGGCTCGCCGCCGACAAGCCGGCAACGATCCGCCTGGGTCTCATCGGATGCGGCGGGATCATGGGACATCACATCAAGGGGCTAGTGGGCCGTCGCGAGGCGGTCGCCATCGCCTGGCTCTGCGACGTTGACCCCGCCCAGATCGACAAGGCGGCGAGGCTCATCGACGGATTCCAGTCGGCCCCGCCCAAGCGGACGTCCCGGTTCGAGGACGTCCTCGACGACAAGGACGTCGACGCCTGCGTCATCGCCACGCCGCACCACTGGCACGCGCCAATCGCGCTCCTGGCGATGAAGCAAGGCAAGGACCTCTACATCGAGAAACCGATCTCTCACGTCTACGACGAGGGGCCGAAGATCATCGCGGCCGCGACAAAGTACGGCCGCGTCGTGCAGCAGGGGAGCCAGATGAGGAGCAGCCCCGTCACGGAGAAAGCCGGGCGGCTGTTGAAGGACGGGATCATCGGTGAGGTCAAGATTGCACGAGCCTGGACGGCCGAGCCACGGTCGGTCCTGAAGCCGGTGTCCGACGGGATCCCTCCGGTCGGTGTCGACTACGATCGTTGGCTTGGCCCTGCGCCGAAACAGGCGTTCAACCCCCACCGCTTCCATGGCACCTGGCGGATCTTCCGCGACTACGGCAACGGGGAGATCGGTGACGACGGGATTCACGACATCGACATGGCTGTATGGGGACTGGGGGTCGAGACTCTCCCGAAGCAGATAACCGCGCGGGGCGGGCGGATGGTCCTCCACGGGCACGACGGCGACTACCCGGACAATCTGAACGTTACCTACGAGTATCCCGATGGCCGGCTGCTGATCTACGAGAACTACCCTTTTGCCCCTTACGGCCTCCACGGGTTCGACGACGGCAACGTATTCTACGGCACCAAGGGGTATATGGAGTTCTCTCGCCGCGGTGCCTTCCGCGTGTTCCTCGGCCCCGAGTCCAAACCCGGCCCGACCGAGGGGGAGGCGATCCACGGCCAGACCGGATATGCCGAACACATGGCGAATTTCCTCGACGCCGTCCGGAACCGTACCCCCACCCGCGCCTCGCCCGAGGTCGCGCACCTGAGCTGCGCCCTGGTTCACCTGGGGGAAATCGCCTATCGCACGCGCGGCCGGCTCGATTTCGACCCCGAGACCGGCCGCTTCGCCGACTGCGAGGAAGCGAACCTCCTTCTTGACAAGTCCTACCGTGGGCCCTATGAGCTTCCCGACGTCTCCTGATTCGGGTGCGTGCCGAACTCTTGGAGGGGTTTAGATGAACAGATTGCATCACGGCTCGTACCCGATCGTGACCCGGCGAACGGCCGTCCAGGCGGGCGCATTGGGTCTGCTCGGTCTAGGGATGAATCACCTGGAGGCGCTGCGAGCTGCGACATCCCCGGCGAACCCGACAGGTGGGACGGCGCGATCGTGCATCTACATTTTCCTTTCCGGCGGCCTATCCCAGCACGAGAGCTTCGACCTCAAGCCCGACGCCCCCGAAGGGATTCGCGGCGAGTTTCGCCCGATCGCCACCCAGAATCCTGGGCTCGAGATCTGTGAGCACCTCCCCGGCCTGGCCCGACGCAGTCGCCACTGGGCCGTGGTCCGATCGCTGACGCATCCCACGAATGACCACACCCTCGGGCATTACCCCATGCTCACGGGGCAGAGCAAGGCCGATCCCGGCTTTCGCGGCGACCGCCAGCCCCGCCCGACCGACTGGCCCTCGATTGCCTCGATCGTCGGCGACGCCGTCGCCCCTCGAAACCACAACCTGCCCCCGGCGATCGTGCTGCCCGAACGACTGGTCCACTGGTCCGGGGGCGCGATTCCAGGCGCGTACGGCGGACAGATGGGCCCTCGCCGTGATCCGTTCTTCATCGAAGCGTCCCCCTATGGGAATCCATTCTGGCGAGGGGCCTATCCCGAATACACTTTCCCTAATCAGTCGAAGAAGCCCCCGGTGAGCTCGGACGATCGTGTCTATCAGGCCCCGAACTTGACGCTCTCATCCGGGATGACCATGCGCCGGCTCAACCACCGTACCGAGATGTTGCGCGAACTCGACCGTCAGCGCGGCGCCCTGGAGGCCACGGCGACCGCCGCACGCTTCGACCGCCACCGCGAGTCGGCCATCTCGCTCCTTTCCTCGCCCGAAGTCCGGCAGGCCTTCGACGTGACAAGGGCCGACGACAGGACCCAGGAGCGCTACGGGCGCAACAGCTTCGGCTGGTCGCTGCTCATGGCCTTGCGACTTGTTGAGGCCGGGGTCTCCCTCGTTCAGGTCAACCTCGGGAACAACGAGACCTGGGACACACACGGCGACATCTTCCCTCGGATGAAGGACAAGCTCCTTCCCCCCACTGACCGGGCCGTAAGCGCACTCCTCGACGACTTGGAGTCCCGCGGCCTGCTCGACTCCACCCTGATCCTCATGGCGAGCGAGTTTGGCCGAACGCCCAAGCTCTCGACGCTCCCCGACTCGTACCCGGGACCCGGTCGCGACCATTGGGGAGCGGTCCAGAGCGTCTGGTTCGCGGGCGGGGGCGTCCGCGGAGGCACCGTCGTCGGCTCGTCCGACAAGGTCGGCGCCTGTCCCGCCGCGAATCCGCAGACACCCGAAAACCTGGCGGCCACCGTCTACAAGGCGCTGGGGATCCCGGACACCGCTGCCTGGCAAGATGAGGTCGACCGCCCACATCAGATCTATCAAGGATTACCGATTCCCGGATTGACCTGAGTGGCGGCGAGCGTGACCTCATGGCCTTTGTCCCCGACACTCCGTCCCGATCCGCGAGGGTAGCCCGAGGAACAGCGTGCTGCTTTCACTTCGCCACGGCGGCATATCACCGGACGTGCCCGATCGGCAGCGGCAGGCGGCCGCCGGGCTCCTGGCGACTCTGCACCTTCACTCCTTACCGTGAAGAAGGGGGCTCGGAGCGGCGGACGAGGTCGCCTTCCGGGCCAGGTCAAGCGCATTGATCGCAGAGAGGCAGCTACCCGCCTGGGGTGGCCTTCGCGTTGCTCAGGCCAGCGCCTCCTTGCAGTATTGGACGCATTTCGCCACCTCGGCGATGGCGCTCGAACCATCTGGGATCTTGTATTCGACCTCGATATCTGCCGGGAAGGTCCACTTCTCCTTCTTCATAAGCTGCAAGACTTCCGAAATCGGCGTCCCACCCGTGCCCCAGGGGACGTTTCCGCCATCGGCGGTCCTGTCCTTCAGGTGTAAGCTGACGATCCGATCGTGATACTTTTCTAGCACGGTTAACGGTGACTTACCCTTGGTGCCTGCGTAGTAGTGCCCAATGTCGAGGTTGAAGCCGATGTATGGGCTGAACTTCAGGATCGGGTCGGCCTTGTCCATCGCCGGGAAGTTGTCGGTATGGTTGTGGAAGGCGACCCAGACCTTATGCTTGTCGGCGAAAGGGGCGAGCCGCCTGGCCATCGCCTCGGACCGTTCCAGGGTGATGCCGATGCAGCCCAGGGCCTTGGCCACCTGGAAGTTGAAGTCGATCGCCTCGTCCGACTGGCCAAAGGGGGTCTTGTGGATGTGGATGTTGACACCCGCGTCGTTGAACATCTTGCGCATATCGGCGCACTTGCCCAGCTGGGACTGGCGTTGATCGTCGGTCGGCGGAGGAGGCTGCTGCCCGCGTCCACCGCCGGGGATCCCGGCATAGGACCGGATCGGCCCATCCATCATCTCGACCTCGCTGAGCCCGTTCTCGATGAGTGCCTTGAGAGTATCCTCGGCCGAATTGATCTCGCCGCGATAGCTGTAGGTGATGCACCCGATCCGCACGCCGCTAAAGACGGAGTCGGGCTTGGCCGCGTCGGCTCCCCGCGCCCCCTGCAACCTCATTGAACATGTGGCGAGGGCCGCCGCCCCACCTAGGAACGATCGCCGGGTGACCGGATTGTCAATCATGGTACGCGCGTTCATGGCCATTCCTTCGATGAGCAGCGGGCGGTGGCGACCGACACATGGAATTGTCAGAACCGAAGCCCATGCCAGGACTCGGCGCCGGCGAGGCAGTCATCACCCCGTAGGTTGCCGTCAAGATCCAGGCCGCCGGGCGAACTGCCGAACTGCGCTCTTACGTCGCGAGAAAGTGGGGATCTTAACCGGCGCGCCGGCCGACCGGAAGGATGAGGATCAGCCATCGGCTGGGCGGTGTGTTTGGCTGGCAATCGCAAGCCGAAGGCGGGCTGTCGAATTGATCTGAGGCGGAGGAGTCGGATTCTTTGCTATGGTATAAGGTCGCTGAAGGGCCTCACCGCCGACTTGGACCCCGGCCAATCGGCGTAAGGTCCTCTGATGCTTCTCCGTGAGCATATTTCTGTCGAGGGGCTGATCCTCGCGATCACCTTCGATCGAAACAATGAGTGGAATTTGATTTATGAGTTCGATGCCATCTCGGAACGTGGCGACGGAACTGGCGTCGCTCGATTCGAAGGTCAATGCCCTGCTGCCACCGCGGTATCTGCACTGCTACGGCTCGGTGTCCCCGACCTCGATGGGCTCGGCCGGGCTCATCTACAGCCCGGACGGGAGGGTCGCCTGGGACCAGATTTGGTCAACGTTTTGCGACCTGGCCCTGGCCGGTGGGCCGCCTCACCGGGGCAAGCTCCTGGAGCCGGTGTCCGAGGTTGAAGTACTGGCCGAGCCGGGGCGCCACAAGGATGTAGTCTCGGAGATCGATCGCGCCATTGGGTTGACGACCGGGATGCCGGTGGTCACCGGTTATGCCCCGGGCTGGGTCGGTGTGCTCTGCCAGTCCCTGGAAGAGGCCGCCTGGCTCCAATTCGCCGTCACCGCCGAGAACGTGTCTGCTCGACGCCGACATTCCGTCCTTCAACTCCCGGCAGGCCCAGCGTTCCGGGTCGAGAAGGAGATTAAGAACGTGGTTGTGGCGCTGGCCAAGGCCTACCACTATTGGGATGGCCACCTGACCGACGCCCAGCAATCCCTGGCCGGAGAGGGGGGCCGAGAGCCGGCGACCCCGACTGAGGCGTCCGCGACCCCGTCCGAGTACGAAGAGGCGGTGCGTGAGGTGGAGCACGGATTACGCGCGGCAAGGTTGCAGGTGTCGCCACGCCGCTATATTGGCTGGGTCGGGGTCGAGACGGCGGATGAGGAGGAAGCCGTGTGGCTGCTCCGAGCAGTCCTAGTCGAGCAAGTGCTGGCCCGAAGAGAAGAAAGAACACTCTACCTTCCGGTGGGTGCGACTCCGAGTTCAAACCATTCGATCCGCGTCGATCAGGTGTTCATCAAAGCCTGGCAATTATGGAATGCATCGTCGCCGCGTCGCGCCAATTGGTGAAAGACCGGTCGTCCCGACCAACCGCATCTTGACGAGTAACGCAGAGCCTCGTCCTTGCGGATCACCGCATCGACCCGAACACGGCCGATCTCGCGGCTGAGCTGGTCAGGATTTGAACGGGCTGACAGTAAGGCGGCCGACCTCAATTCGCCTGTTCTGTCGGCGCTCCTCGCTTCCCGAGAGCGGGCTTGAAATATTCCCATTAGGGGATGCAATCCCCGCATGGCACAATCGCCCACGACCTAAGTGGTTCATCCGGCAAGTGTCCCGACAGAGAATGGGGTGAACTCCGCAGGAGATTCCTCATGACTGCCAAGGCTCAGTTGCGTGATTTGACCGACGAGGAACTCGGGGAAATCCACCGGCTCGCGCGATCCCGCACCGACGAGGCCCGCCTGGCCCAGCGGGCTCAGGTCATCGAGGGTCTGGCCGCCGGAGAACACCCCGGCCGAATCGCGGAGCAGGTTGGCCTCAGTCGCAATCAGAACTACCTCTGGCTGCATCGCTTCAACGACCGAGGGCTCGAGGGCCTCGGCGATCTGCCCCGCACGGGGCGGCCACCGACCCACACCTCCGATCAGATTGCCGAGGTCGTGGCGGCGGCACTCTCCGACCCGCAGGGGCTGGACCTGCACTTCGGCTGCTGGACGCTCGACCGCTTGGAAGTCTACCTCGACGAGCGGAAGGGCATCCCGATCAACCGGAGTCGGATCGATGAACTCCTCGCGGCCGAGGGGCTGCGATGGCGCAAGCAGGAGACCTGGTTCGGCGAGCGGGTGGACCCCGAATTCGCCGAAAAAAGCGACTGTGTTCCGCGTCAAGTCCCGAAGGCCCGTTTTGATCGCGAGATCGTGAACTGACCTTCATCGGGCCAGGGCCATCTCCGGCTCCCAGGGGCGACCGGTCCGGACCACCGCATTGGCGATCACCAGCAGCTTGCGGGCAACCGCCGTCAGGATCACCTTCGCCTTCTTCCCCCGCGCCCCCAGGCGTTCCTTGAAGGCCTTCATCGCGGGGTTGTATCGCACCGCCGACAGGGCCGCCAGGTAGAGCACCCGGCGGACCACCGCCCGGCCGCCGCGGACGTGCCGGCTGCCGTGGCGCGTGCCGCTGTCGTCGGCGAACGGCGCCAGCCCGACCAGGGCCGACAGCTTGCCGCCGTCAAGTGTCCCCCGCTCCGGCAGGGCGGCCAGTAGCGTCAGGCTGGTGACCGGGCCCAGCCCGGGGATGCTCCGCAGCAGCTCGTCGCGTTCCTTCCACGCCGGGCTCGCCTTGACCGCCTCGGCCAGCAGGCGGTCGGCGTCGGCGGCCTCGGCTCCCAGCCAGGCGATGTGCCGCTCCAGGCCGGCCCTCACCGTCGGGTCGGGGCAGGAGCCCAGGCGGTTGGACTCCATCAGCCTCATGCCCAGCAGCTGCTGGCGGCGCGACAGCAGGGCGTCCAGGGCCCGGACCTCGGCCGAGGGGAGCGGCCTGGCCTCGGGGCGGATCGCCTCGGCGAAGTGGGCCAGGGCCTGGGCGTCGATCCGGTCGGTCTTGGCCAGGCGGCCGGAGGCCTTGGCGAAGTCGCGGGCCTGCCGCGGGTTGATCGCGGCGACCGGGATGCCGGCGACCTGCAGGGCGGCGACCAGAGGCAGCTCCAGGCCGCCGGTGGCCTCGACGACGACCAGGGCCGGGGCCGGGGGCAAGAGGCGGGCGACCACCGCGGCGATGCCGGCCGGGTCGTTGGGGTCGCGGTCGGGCTTCGATCCGGGCCGGGTGGCGGTGTCGAGATAGGACTTGGAGACGTCGATGCCGGCGTAGGGCGTAGACCGGGGCGTTGGTATCCATGGGATGCGACTCGATGGGGTTGTCCCGGCGTGTCCCGTCCTTGCCGATGCGGCCTCGCGGGCCAGGCGACTGTTCGGGATGAGGTCGGGGAGGCGATGGGGCCGGCGCCCCGCGCTTTTTTACGGCCTCACCGGGCGGGCCAAAGGGGCGACGGCCTACCACCCCCATCTCCATGCTATGGCCGCTCGGGAAGCGGCAGGGGAAACATACAAGGGGGCCATCGACCGACTCTACAGCGAGCCTCCGGCGGATTCGGCGGTCGCCAGCCTCGACGAGATGGGCCCGAGAGCGCCAAAAGCTTCCCGGGTCGGAACCTCCTGCGAACCAAGCCCGCGACGACACCCGAGGGCAGCCGCCAGCCCGCCGGACGCGCCCGGCAGGAGGCCGACTACGGCCGCCGCGGCAAGGGTTACATCTTCGGCGCTTTCCGCCCCGCCACCGGCGAAGCCTTCACCCGCCCCTACGACAGCCGCTCGACCCGCAACTAGAGCGGTTTCTCTTTGACTGAGCCGGTTGTCCCTTGCTATCCCTTCCTGGATGGAGGGCACGGGGATGAAGGCGTATTCGACCGACCTGCGCGCGCGGGTCCTCGCCGCCTGCGATGGGCGCGACGGCACCCGCGAGCAGGTCGCCGCGCGGTTCTCCGTCAGCGTCACCTGGATCGGCAAGCTGGTGCGGCAGCGGCGCGACACCGGCTCGATCGCCCCCCGGCCGCACGGCGGCGGGCGGGCCCCGGCCTTCGACGGCGAGGCCGCGGGGCGACTCCGCGAGGCGGTCCGGGCCGACGACGACGCCACGCTCGCGCCGTTGGCCGAGGCCGCCGGCGTGGGCTGCTGCCCGTCGGCCGTGCACCGGGCGCCGAGGCGACTGGGCATCACGCGCCAAAAAAGTCGCGGCGGGCGGCCGAGCGGGATCGCCCCGAGTTGAAGGCGCACCGGCAGGCCTGGCGCGAGGAGTTCGCCGCGGTCGACCCGGGGCGGCTGGTCTTCCTCGACGAGAGCGGCGCCAGCACGGCGATGGACCGTACCCACGGCCGGGCCCCCAGCGGGGTCCGCGTCGACGGCCCGGTGCCGCACGGCCACTGGAAGGTCACGACGCTGACCGCCGCGGTTCGCCTCGACGGCGTGCCGGCGGCGGCCTGCCTGGCCTTCGACGGGGCGACCAACGCCGCCTGCTTCGAGGCCGACATCGGCCGGTGCCTGGCCCCGACGCTCCGTCCGGGCGACGTCGTGATCATCGACAACTTGCCGTGCCACAAGACGGCCGAGGTCGGCCGGTTGATCGCGGCGGCCGGGGCCGAGGTGCGGTACCTGCCGCCGTACAGTCCGGACCTCAACCCGATCGAGTCGATGTTCTCCAAGCTGAAGCCGCACCTGAGGTCGGCCAAGGCGCGGACGGTCGAGGCGCGGATCGGTGCGATGGGCGACGGCCTGAGGGCCGTCGAGCCGGGCGACCTCCGCGGCTGGTTCGGCCACTGCGGATACCGGAGCGGGGTAGAGGCGTCAACCGACACGCTCAAAGGAAAACCGGGCTAGTCGAGTTTCTCGGCCAGGTCGAGGCGTGGGTCCCACCGGACGTCGAACGGGTCTACGCCATCCTCGACAACCTGAGTGCTCACCGCGCCACCAACGTGCTGCTGTTCAACCTGGCCCATCCCCGCTGGGAGTTCGTCTTCCAGCCCGTGTACGCAGCGGACCTGAACCTGATCGAGCCATGTTGGAAGGCGCTGCGAAGCCTGGCGTTGAAAGGATGCCGGTTCGAGACCTGGGAGGAGATCTGCCAGTCGATCGAGCGACGCTGTACTGGAACGCGCACCGGCACCCATTCGGCTGGGGCCATCGTCGTCGCCATCAACCGCGCCGAAATCCGGGGATCGCGGCCGTGCCGGGTGTCGGGACACTTGCCGGATGAACCACTAAGTGGTCGGAGACTTCGCTGGGGTGAGATAGGTGCGTGATCATAGCCTAAACTACGTTCAGGATTCGACTTCAGCTCATATCACCCTCTACTGGCGAAGGTCTCGTTGTCCGTCACCTCCGATTTCGAAGAGGCAAAGAAACTCTCGATCCGCATCATATCTGGCAAATTGTCTACGGCTTGTGGACACCCGACCCTGCTCGATGGACACCCTGGTCACGATTCTCGGTGAGACTCGGGTCATGGGGCTGACGCTCGGGCGACAGCCCCATGACCCGACGGGGCGTCCCGTCGGGGGCCGCCTATCGCACAGACCGGTTCAAGACTTGATCTCGAAGATCGCCTCGACCTCGACTGCCGCGCCGGTCGGGAGCTGCGCAAAGCCGAGTGCGCTTCGGGCGTGGTACCCGTCGCCGTCCTTTCCGAAGATTTCGTGCATTAGGTCGCTGCACCCGTTGATCACCAAGTGCTGCTCGACGAATTCCTGAGTCGAATTCACGCAGCCCAAGAGTTTCAACAACTTTAGACCGTCGATCGTACCGTGGGCATTCCAGACTGAATTGAGGATCTTGACGGCACAATCGCGGGCTGCCACTTTCCCCTCCTCGACCGTCAGCCCCGCGCCGAGTTTCCCCTTGATGTCGCTGACGTGCCCTGAGGTGATGAGCAGATCGCCCGTGCGAACGACAAGAGCCAGATAGCCCGGCTCTTGCTTTGCGAAGGTGATCCCCAATGATTTGGCCTTTGTCTGCGGCGTCATGTTCATATTCCCGATCGGATGGTGTCGCGATAGCATCGGCTGTCGCGTGAGTGTGTGGGGTCGCTTCGATTCACTTCGCCTGGCGCCGTCGCCAGGCCAGCCCGGGCGTCTCGACGCGGAATGTGACGAGTCGGGTGTGCTCGACCTCGGTGACGTAGATCGTCTTGCCATCGGGACCGCCGAAGCAGAGGTTGGTGGGGCTCTTGCCCAAGACATCGACCTCGTGTAAGACCTGACCACCGGGTGTCATGATGACGACGGTCCCCTTGCCATGGCGGGTGATGTAGAGGTTGCCGTCCTCGTCGCAGCGCATCCCGTCGAAGCCGTAATCGGGGAATTGCTTGATGAGTTGCTTCTGACCCAGCGTCCCGTCGACCCTTATGGGGAACTTCCAGATATTCCGCTGGACTGACTCGTTGACGTAAAGCCACTTGCCATCGGGGCTGATCTCGATGCCATTGGTCGTGCCCATGTCGGCTGCAACCCGCTCGACCTTTCCCGACGTCGAGATCTTCCATACCTGCCCTCCGCCACCGGGCCAGTCTGGGTCGCTGGCATACAACGTGTCGTCGGGCGCGATGGCCAGGTCGTTGGGCTGGTGCATCTCCGCATGCGCGAAGACCTCAATGGACCTAGTCTTCGGGTCGATCCGCAGGACATTGTGCCCCACGTAATCGGCTACGAACATCCGCTCGCGCGAGTCGAAGACGATCCCATTGCCGACGCTCTTGCCGGGGAGGGAGACGAAAACCTCGCCTCGTCCGTCGGGCCTGACCTTGGCAATGGTCTGTTCCACGCCAAAGTTGACGACGTAAATGTTCCCCTCGCGGTCGCAACTCGGCCCCTCGATCCCCTTGGTGAACTCGCCCGTACGGGTCAATGGGCGGGCAACGTAGGGCGTGTCCTCCGCGGCACCCGCCCCTATCATTGCCATCACTCCGAGAATCCCGCCAATTCGAGCGTACATCGATTCGCCTTCTGCCGAACGACTCGCGAAATGAAAAGGCCGACACGGTGTCGAGGCCGTTCCATTGGCGATCCACATTCTTCAGGGCCCGATCCCGCGTGTAAACCCGACGTCGCCCCATCGCCACTGACGGCCCGCCGTCATCCCGTGAACTAGCGACGCTGACGGAAGGTGAGCACATCATCCGGGTGAAGGTTGTTGCGCTTGACTGATTGCCGGAATGTACCGTGGCCGAGAACTCTGGAATTACCCGGACAATCCTGTAGTCTGGTGATGTTGAATCTTCGGAATCCACTCAAGCCGCTCACCCATGAGGCTGACGATGAGACGCATCGCCGTCACTCTGGGGATCCTACTCAGCCTCGTCTCGCCTACGAGGGGAGGCGAGACTCAGGTTGATTATGCTCGTCGTGTGAAGCCCATCCTTGCAGCCCATTGCGTCCGCTGTCACGGGGCGACCAAGCCGCGTGCCGGCCTGAGGTTGGACACCGCCAGGGAACTGGCTGAGGGAGGAGAGAACGGGCCGGTCATCTTGCCGGGGCGTGGCGGCGAGAGTCCGGTGGTGCTGGCACTCCGAGGTGATGGGGATGGCGAGCAGATGCCGCTGGATCGTCCACCCCTCTCCGAGGCCGAGATCGAAGCGATCCGACGTTGGATTGACGAGGGTGCCAAGGCCCCGGCCGAGGAGGTCCCTTCGGTGGCTCCGGCCCACTGGGCTTTCGTCCCGCCGGTCCATCACGTGCCGCCCCCAATCCGGGATCGGGCGTTGGCACACAACCCGATCGACCGCTTCATCCTTGAGGGATTGGAAGCCGAGGGGATTGTCCCATCGCCGGAAGCCGACCGGGCGACCCGCATCCGCAGAATCAGCCTCGACCTGCTGGGTCTTCCCCCCGACCCGTCCGACGTCGAGGCGTTCCTCCGCGATGACCGGCCAGACGCGCACGAACGCATGGTCGATCGGCTCCTGGCGTCGCCGCACTACGGGGAGCGGTGGGGGCGGCTCTGGCTGGATGGGGCCCGATACGCCGATTCGAACGGTTATAGCATCGATGCCCCCAGGACGATCTGGCCGTACCGAGACTGGGTGATCGACGCGTTGAACCGCGACATGCCCTTCGACGAGTTCACGATCGACCAGATCGCCGGGGACCTTCGGCCGGGGGCGACTCTGGCCCAGAAGGTTGCCACGGGGTTTCACCGTAACACGCCGATCAATCAGGAAGGTGGAATTGACATCGAGCAATTCCGGATCGATTCGATCATCGATCGCGCCAACACGACCGCCTCGGTCTGGCTCGGGCTGACGATGGGTTGCTGTCAATGCCACGACCACAAGTACGACCCGTTGTCCCAATCAGAATACTATCGATTCTTCGCGTTCTTCAACAATGTTGACGAGGTCGAGATGCCCCTCGCCTCGCCCGAAGCCGTCGCCCGGGCCGAGGCGGCTGAGATGGCAGCACACGCCTATCTCGCCAAGGTCGAGGCCGATGAACCGGCGCTGAAGGACAAGCAGGCGGCGTGGGAAGCCTCGCTCGACTTGGCGGGCCGACAGAAGCAGTCGCAAGCGGTGCGGGCCGTGTTTGACATCGTCTCCGAAAATCGCAACGCCCTCCAGAAGCGGATCGTCTTCGCCGCGTTCATCGACCAGGCTGCGGATTCGAAACATCACCGCGAGGCGATCGCGGCATTGCGGGGCAGCGCCCCGAAGTTCTCGACGTCGATGGTCGTGCGAGATCGGGAGAAGCCTCGCGAGACGCACCTCCTTACGCAAGGCGACTTCACTCGCCCTGCCGCGAAGGTCGAGCCGGGCGTGCCGACAGTCCTGCCCGGGCTGGCTACGTCCCACGAGGTCCCCGATCGCATGGATCTCGCCCGATGGCTCGTCGCCCCCGAGAACCCGCTCGTGGCTCGGGTTGCGGTCAATCGGCTCTGGCAGGTCTATTTCGGCCGTGGTCTCGTCGAGACGGATGACGACTTCGGGACCCAGGGGGCGAAGCCGTCTCATCCCGAGCTGCTCGACTGGCTCGCCACGGAGTTCATACGCAGCGGGTGGAGCCTCAAGGCAATGCATCGCCTGATCGTCACGTCGGCAACGTATCGGCAATCGTCGCGATACCGGGCCGACGTGACGGCGACTGACCCCGAGAACAGACGGCTCTCGCGACAGGCGCGACTCCGACTCGACGCCGAGCTAATCCGAGACGCGGCACTGTCGGCATGCGGGCTGCTCACGCCGCAGGTCGGCGGTCCGAGCGTCTTCCCGCCGCAGCCGGATGGCGTGATGAATTTTGGGCAGATGCGGCGGGAATGGGCGACCAGCTCCGGTCCCGATCGATATCGACGCGGGATGTATACGTTCCTCTGGCGGGCGACCCCGCATCCGCTCTTCACATTGTTCGATGCCCCTGATGGTGCGCGGTCCTGCACGCGAAGACTGCGGTCAAACACGCCCTTACAGGCCCTTACCTTGCTGAACGACGAAGCTTTCGTGGAGTGCGCTGCCGCACTGGCGGCGAGGCTGACGGAAGGGAATCGGACCGACGACGAGCGAATCGACGAAGCATTCCGACGATGCCTGGCAAGGACGCCGAACCGCCGTGAGCGCGAGCGACTGCACGCATTATTGGAATGTCAACGTGCCGATGAGCAGAATGACACGTCCGCTTGGACGACCGTAGCCCGAGTGGTCCTGAACCTCGACGAGTTCATCACGCGGGAATGATATGAATTCTCCCGACCATAGACTTCTCGAGCAGACACGCCGCCAATTCTTCGCCGATTGCGGCGTCGGACTTGGGTCCATCGCTCTCGGCTCGCTCCTGAATGAGAGCCGCGGCGGAGATATCGCCGCCAGTCACGCCGACCCGCTCGCTCCCAGGCCGGGGCATGGACCGGCGAAGGCGAAGAGCGTCATCTTCCTTTTCATGGCCGGCGGACCCAGCCAGTTTGAGTTGTTCGAACACAAGCCCGAGCTAGGCAAGTGGCACGGCAAGCCGATCCCCGATTCCTTCATTCGGGGCAAGCGGTTCGCCTTCATGGACACGTTCTCCAAGGAGCCGCCCAAGCTCCTGGCGACGGGCCGCGCCTTCGCTCAACATGGCGCAAGCGGGGCATGGGTCTCGGAGTGCCTTCCGCGGATCGCCACCATCGTGGACGACCTGACGGTGATCAAATCGGTGGTTACCGAGCCAATTAACCACGCCCCGGCGAAGCTGTTCATGAACACGGGGAGTACCCAGTTCGGCCGGCCTAGCCTGGGTGCGTGGCTGACCTACGGGATCGGAAGCGAGTCGAACGAACTTCCAGGCTTCGTGGTCCTCCAATCGGGACCGCGTGGGCCTCGCGGCGGCGCGGTGAACTGGGGGACCGGGTTCCTGCCGTCGGTCCACCAGGGGGTTCCCTTCCGCAACGGTGCCGAGCCGATCTTGAACCTGGCGAACCCCAAGGGCACGAACCCTGCGCGTCAGAGAGCGGTGATCGACGCGATCGGCGACCTGAACCGCGAGCGGCTGGACGCGACCGGCGACCCGGAAATTGCCACCCGGATCTCCTCCTACGAGATGGCCTTCCGGATGCAGGCGAGCGCCCCCGAATTGATTGACTTGCGGGGCGAATCGAAGGCGACGCTGGATCTTTATGGCGCTGAGCCTGGCCAGCCATCATTCGCAGCGAACTGCCTGCTGGCGAGGCGACTGGTCGAGCGTGGGGTGCGGTTCGTCCAGCTTTACCACAGTAACTGGGACCATCACGGGACACCCGGCCAGGACCTGGCCGGCGACCTGGACCTCGTCTGCCGCGAGATCGACAACCCGTGCGCGGCCTTGGTCCAGGACCTGAAGGCGCGAGGCCTGCTGGACGAAACACTCGTGATCTGGGGAGGTGAGTTCGGCCGGACCCCGATGGGTGAGGTGCGCGAGCAAGTCGGACGTAACCACCACGTCGACGCCTTCACAATGTGGATGGCCGGAGGTGGCACGAAGGCAGGTGTCGTCTATGGCGAGACTGATGAGTTCGGCTTCCGCCCTGTCGAGGGGCGTGTGCACGTGCACGACCTCCAGGCGACGATTCTCAACCTGCTGGGGCTCGATCACACCAGGCTCACTTACCGTTCCCAAGGGCGGAATTTCCGGTTGACCGACGTCGAAGGCACGGTCATCGAGGGGCTCCTGGCCTGATGGATTGTGCCCTGACAAGGCTCCACAATTCGGTCGAGAGTAAACCATGGCCAGCTTTAGTCAGTAGTTTCCCGAAAATTTCACTGTTAGGGCATCAGCTTACCTTCGGGCACATACATCCGCACCTCTGACTGGCTCGTGAAGCGGTAGACCTATTGGCATTCAAATAGCCCGATCCTTGTCACCCCGGTCGGATCGACTGTAGCATCCAGGGATGATACCTCGGGGATCTGCCGCCGAACTGGAAGCCCGTCGCCGCCTGGCGGTGACGCGGGTCAATGAGGGCTGGAAGCAGAAGGATGTCGCCGCGTTCCTGGGCGTCTCGCTCAAGGCCGTCGGCAAGTGGATGGCCGCCTATCGCGCCGCCGGCGAGGACGGTCTCAAGGGCAAGCCGCACCCGGGGCCCGCTCCGAAGCTGTCGCGCAGGCAGGAGCGGTCGGTCTTGTCCTGGCTGGCCGTCAGCCCCGAGGCCTTCGGCGACAAGACCCAGCTCTGGACCACCCGCAGGCTGGCCGAGGTGATCGCCCAGCGGTACGGCGTCCGCTTCAACTCCAACTGCCTGGCCGAGTGGCTCAGCCGCCGCGGCCACTCGCCGCAGAAGCCCGTGACCACGGCGGTGGAACGCGACAACCCGGCCATCGCCCGCTGGGCCGCCGAGGACTGGCCGCGGATCAAAAAAAAGCCCGGGACGAGCGGGCCCACGTCGTCCTGATCGACGAGAGCGGGTTCTTCCTCAACCCGACGCTACGTCGGACCTGGGCGCCGAGGGGCCGGACACCGGTGCTGACGGGGTTCGGCCGGCACCGCGACAAGGTCTCGACGATTGCGGCGATCTCCGTCGCCCCGCGGCGACGCCGTGTCGGCCTCTACTGGCGGACCGACCCGGCGCATTACATCGACGGGGCGGCGGTCGTGGCATTCCTGCGCGATCTGCTGCGGCACCTGCGCGGCGCGGTCGTGGTGATCTGGGGCGGCGGCAGCAACCACAAGGGGCCGCTGATTCGGACGCCCCTGTCACGCTATCCTCGCCTGCATCTGGAGCGGCTGCCGGCCTACGCCCCGGACCTCAACCCGGTGGAGTTCATCTGGGGGCACCTGAAGCACGGCCTGAAGGCCAACTTCGTGCCCCGCGACGTGCACGACCTGGATCGGGTCGTCAATGGCCATCTGGAGCGACTAGGTGGCCAGCCGGCGATGATCCGGTCGCTGTGGAGGGGATCGAACTCCCCTTCCATGGCAAGAACCTGGCGTCCTGATTACCAATAGCTGAACACACGCCCCATAAGGTCGGAAGTCTGCGTCGGCTTTTCGGATTTTTCCGGTGGGCCCGCTCCTCGTCCTCATTTGGATGATATGGTATTGACGCGTAATCGAACGGCCTCGCTCCGATCTTCCCACCGGCGATGCCGCCGATTCATCCTTGCGCATCTCCGTCGTGTCTCCGGGCGAGAGGGCTCTATGTCCGCCACAACGGCCGCGAGTTCGACCTCGCCTGATCGCAACCCTCGTCGCGCGGACCAGTCAATCCGTCAGCTCGTCGGGTTCCGGCTTGACGGCGCCGACTATGCCCTCGCGATCACCACGATACGCGAGATTATCCTGATGAAGCCGATCACCAGGCTTCCCCAGGTCCCAGCGTGGATCGAGGGCTTGATTAACCTTCGAGGCACGGTCATCCCGCTCGTGAATCTCCGCAAGAGATTCGGCCTGGACGGCCTGCCGTTCGACGATGAAACCCGGACGATTGTCGTCTCCGTCCATGACAAGACGATCGGCTTCATCGTCGACGAGGTCACGCAGGTGGTCCGGATCGCCGCCGACCAGGTTCAGCCATTACCGATTGCGATGACCGCCATCGCGACGCAGTACATCGCCGGTCTCGCTCGGCTCGAAGATCGCCTGATCATCATCCTCGATATCGACAAGCTCTTCGCACGCGGCGAGATCGAGCTCGACCCCTCCTCGGGCCTCTCCGTTGCCGCTGCTCTGCCCGTGATGTCCACAGAAAAAGGTGCGTGAGCCGTGGAACCGACCATGCCGAGCGATCGCCCCAAGGGGCCTGAACGCCCCAGCCGGATCAAGCGGTCCCGCTTCGGGCTCGGGCCGAGAAGGTTGCCAAACTGGACGGACGGGCCACCCGTCGTTGAGTCGTTGGCTGATGAGATTGGCAAGGGCAACGGCGTCGGGCCGAAGGCGGACGACGCATCCTCGGGCACCGCTCGGGCGGTGATCGACTCGGTCGAGGCGATCGTTCGCGCCGAGACGATTGACGAGATCGTGAAGACGACCCTCGACACGATCCGCCGAGAATTCGGTTGGGCGTATGGGTCGTACTGGTCGCTCGACCTGGAGCAGAAAGCCCTCGTCTTCGCCATGGATTCGGGCGAGGTCGACGCCGAGTTCGCCCGCGTGAGCCGCGCGGCCAAGTTCGCCGACGGCGAGGGCCTCAACGGCCGGGCCTGGCACCGTCGCGAGCTGGTCCACGTCGAGGATATCGGCGAGCTCGCCGATTGCTGCCGGGCTCCGATTGCGCGACGATCCGGGGTGCGCGCGGCCGTCTGCCTGCCCATCCTCAGGGGAGGCGAGGTCATCGGCACGATGGACTTCTTCGCCTCGGAGTCCCTGGATATCACCCGCGAGCGGCTCGACGCCCTGCGGGCGATCGCCCGGCTCGCCTCCGACAAGATCACCGTCCTGGGCGAGCAGCAGGAGATGGTCCGCCAGGCGCAGATGCTCGAGAATGCCCCGACGAGCATGATGTTCGCCGATCGCGACCTGAAGATCCGCTACATGAACCCGGCAACGCTCAAGCTCATGAAGCGGATCGAGGCCTACCTGCCCTGCAAGCCCGAGGAGATGATGGGCCGGTCGATCGACATGTTCCACCGCGACCCCTCACATCAGAGGCGCCTGCTGGCCGATCCCAAGAATCTCCCTCACCGCGCCCTGATCCAGATCGGCCCCGAGCAGGCCGATCTGCTCGTCAGCGCGATCCTCGATAAGTCGGGCAAATATCTCGGGCCGATGCTGACCTGGGACATCGTGACCGAGAAGATCCAGGCCGAGGCTCGCGAGGTCGAGATGGCCTCGGACACGTCCGCGATCAACCAACTCCTCCAGGCGATGGGCCGGGCCACCACCGAACATGAGGTGGCCATGACCGCGCTGGAAACGATACGCGAGACGTTCGGGTGGACCTACGGGGCGACCTGGGTGTTGGACCCGGCCGAGCGGGTCCTGAAATTCACGGCCGATTCCGGATATGTGGCCGAGGAGTTCCGCCGGGCGACGCGGGAGGCACGCTATCGCGAGGGGGAGGGCGCGCTAGGGCTCGTCTGGCAGACCCGCGAGATGGTCGTCCTGACGGAGATGCCCAACAGGTCGGCTGACCCCAGGGCCGCGGCGGCCAACGCGGCGGGCCTGAACTCGGCGGTCGGCCTGCCGATTTTGGTCGACGGCGTCGTCACGGGGGCGCTCGACTTCACCAGTGAGAAGAAGCTCCAGCTCTCCGAGCATCGCCTTGACACCCTCAAGAGCATTGGACGGATGATCTCGACGCGACTGGAGCGGGTCCGCCGCCAGGCCGAAGTCGAGCGGGCCAAGCACGACATGGAACGTAACGTCAACCAGCTGATGAAGGTAGCCCAGGCCGCCGCCAAGGGAGACCTGACCGTCGAGGTCGAGGTCAAGGGTGACGGCGACATGGGCCGGCTCGGCAGCGCCATCGCCGAGATGACCGACGATCTGAAGCAGGTCATCGGCCAGGTAATCGAATCGGCCAATCAGTTCTCCGAGGGGGCCAGGGTCGTCGCCGAGAGTGCCAGCTACCTGAGCGACTCGTCTCAGAACCAGGCGGCCACCGTCGAGGAGATGTCGGCCTCGGTCGAACATCTCAGCAAGGCGATCGTCGAGATCAACCAGAACGCCAATTCCGCCCGTGAACTGGCCGAGCGCACTTCGCACCTGGCCAAACAGGGCGGCGAGTCGGTCGACCAGGCGATCGAAGCGATGGTCCTCATCCGCAAGTCGAGCGAGCAGGTCAGCGACATCATCCAGGTCATCGGCGAGATCGCCAGCCAGACCAACCTGCTGGCCCTCAACGCCGCCATCGAGGCGGCAAGGGCCGGCGAGCACGGGCTCGGCTTCGCCGTCGTGGCCGATGAGGTCCGCAAGTTGGCCGAGCGGTCAAGGGCCGCCGCTAAGGAGATCACCTCCCTGATCAAAGAGTCCACCCGGCGGGTGGCCGATGGGGCCCAGCTCTCGGAAAAAGCCGGGCAGTCGCTGGCGACGATCGTCCACGGAGTCGAGGAGACCGCGGCGAGCATCGCCAAGATTGCCAAAGCCACGCAGGAACAGTCCGAGTCGGCGAGCGAGGTCAGCAAGGCGATCCAGGACGTCTCCACCATCACCGAGACCAACGCGGCCAGTTCCGAGCAACTCTCCGCCAGCGCCGAGGAGCTGGGGGCCCAGGCCTCGACCTTGAAAGAGCTGACCTCGAAGTTCAAGGTCTGATGGAGATTCTGGAAAGGCTGCGGACGGAGGGGGATGCGTGATCAACGGCGAGCTGACCGGGCCTGAGTTCGAGCGGTTCCTCGCCTTGATCTACAAGGTCGCGGGGATCCGCATCCCCGCCTCTAAGAAAGTGATGGTCAGCAACCGGCTCCGGCGCCGCCTCAGGGCGACCGGCATCGGATCCTTCGAGTCCTATTACATCCACCTGACCTCGCTCGCCGGAGCGTCCGAGATGCCGGCGTTTCTCGACGCCATCACGACGAACGAGACCTATTTCTATCGCGATATCCAGCATTATGAATGGTTCGGCGGGACGTTCCTGCCCGGCCTCGCCACGCAGGGTCGCCCCCGCGACAAGCCGCTGCGTGTCTGGTCGGCCGCGTGTGCCACGGGCGAGGAGCCTTATTCGCTCGCGCTGAAGGTCTTCGCGAACCGATTAGCCATGGGCGGTCGCAAGCTCACGATCCTGGGCACCGACATCAGCGGGGCCGCGCTGGCGACTGCTCGCCTGGCGAGCTACGATGCCAGGGCGGTCCGCCTGATCGGGGCTGAGGAGCGGAAGAAGGCGTTCGACCACGACGCAGC
Organism: Isosphaeraceae bacterium EP7; assembly: GCA_038400315.1. Taxonomy (NCBI): domain Bacteria; kingdom Pseudomonadati; phylum Planctomycetota; class Planctomycetia; order Isosphaerales; family Isosphaeraceae; genus Kueselia; species Kueselia aquadivae. The sequence continues at coordinate 2,421,774 of CP151667.1, read as the reverse complement.
CCAGCAGCGATGGACGCTCAAGCCCGAGGTGCGTGACTTAGTGACCTGGAAGCTCCACAACCTCCTCAGGCCCATCGCCCAGGAGCCTTTCGACTGCATCTTCATCAAGAACGTGCTGATCTACTTCGATGACGAATCCAAGCGAGTCGTCGTTCGACGCCTTCTCGACGCGCTCGCCCGGGGCGGGTATCTGGTGGTCGGGCCCACCGAAGGGATCTTCACGATGCTCGGCGAGCTGACCAAGCACAAGACCTGGCTCTATCAGAAGCCGGCCTGACCGGGTCGCGACGAATCGCCTCGAATCCAGAGGATCCTGTCCATGTCGGGCTTCGATCTGACAGACCTACTTCCCTACTATCTGGACGAGACCGATGAGCAGATCGCCAGCCTGAGCGACGCGCTGCTCAAGCTGGAGCAGGCGCCCACCGAGGAGGCGTCGCTGCGCGCGGTGTTCCGCCTGGTCCACACCATCAAGGGATCCTCGATGGTGCTCGGGTTCGAGTCCGTGAAGGACCTGACCCACCACCTCGAAGCCTATTTCGACGCCCTCAGGAGCGGGAAGAGGTCTCTCGATCGGCGCTCGCTCGACCTCTGCTTCCGCTGCCTGGACGCCCTCCGCGACTACCACAAGGATCTCCGGGCCGAGGGCCAAAGCGCCGTCGACCTTGCGGCCCTGACAGCCCTGGTCGTCCGGATTTCCGAAGGCCACGAAGAGGAGGAGTCCGCGCCGTCGGCCGAGGACGAGCCCTCCTCGACCGCCGAGCCTATCCGGCCGACCGTGAGCCTGGAAGGCGAGGTGATCACCTGCCTCACACTCCGGTTCGAGCCGAACCTGCCCTGGCCCGACATGAAGGCGAAACTCGTCCTGAATCGGCTCGCCGCCAAGGCCCGAATCCTGGCCACCGACCCGCCCGCCGACCAGCTCGAAGACAACGAGGATCTCCGTTGCTTCCGGATCTGGCTGGTCGCCGACGCCAGCGAGGGCGACCTGCTAGCCCTGGTCGACGTCGACGGCGTGGCGGGATCCGACGTCGAGGCCGTCTCGGGCGTTGGCGTCTTGCCCGACGAAGGCCGACTTCCCGACCCGATCGCGCCCCCTGCCCTTCCCGTCGTCCCCACCCCCCAACCTTCCGGAGAACGCGAAGACGAGGTTGGAGAATCGCCTGACTCTCACGTCTCGATGCGTGATGAGATTGCCCCGGCAATCGAACCCGAGGCCTCCGCGGCCGACACCAAGGCCGCGACTTCGCCTCTGGGCGAGGTCAGGAAGCGAGTTGCCGAGACGGTCCGCGTCGACGTCGACCGGCTCGACCAGCTCATGAACCTGGCGGGCGAGCTGGTCATCAGCAAGTCTCGGTTCTCCGAGATCGCCCGCGGGCTCGACGAGCTGTTCCGAGACTCGAACGCGCAGCTCCTTGCGGCCGACACCCTTGACCGGCTCGATGGGATCGCCCAGGGCCTTGAGGGGCGAGAAGCCACTGAGCATCTCGCGGGCGGCTCGATTGGCCGTTGGGCCGCACAGATCCGCAGGCTCCGCGAGAACTTCCGCGTGATCGAGGTCGAACTCGACCTGATCCGCCAGGGGCGCGAGCGGCTCGCCGCCATGTCGGAGGCCATCGATCATCTCTCCAGGGTCTCCGACGGCATCCAGCGAGGCGTCCTGGAGACCAGGATGGTGCCGATCGGGCCGCTCTTCGACCGATTCCATCGCGTGATCCGCGACCTGAAGCAGACGTCGGGCAAGGAGGTGGTCCTGCGGACCGAGGGCGAGAAGACCGAGCTGGACAAGCGGATGATCGACGAGCTGGGCGACCCGCTCGTCCACCTGATCCGCAACGCAGTCGACCATGGCCTGGAGGCGCCCGACGTCCGCGAGGCCGCGGGCAAGCCCCGCGTAGGCACGGTCTCGCTGGCCGCCTCACATCGGGGGAATAGCGTCGTCATCACCGTTAGCGACAACGGCCGTGGCATCGACCGCGAGAAGGTCCGCCGCAAGGCCGTGGCAAAGGGCCTGATCGGCGAGGAAGAGTCGCACAGGCTGAGCGACCGTCAGGTCGTCCAGTACATCTTCCACCCCGGCCTGAGCACGGCCGAGACCGTGACTGACATCTCCGGCCGTGGCGTGGGCATGGACATCGTCAAGAGCCGGATCGAGGCCCTCAACGGCACCGTCGAGGCCCGCCCCGAGCCCGGCCGCGGCACGACCTTCACCATCCGCCTGCCGCTGACCCTCGCCATCATGTCCGTCCTTCTCGCAAGAGTGGGCGAGGAGACGTATGCCATCCCGCTGGATCACCTCGACGAGATCGTCGAGATTGGACCGGGCCAGATCTACCGGGTCCACGGCCGACGGTCGATCGAGATCCGCGGCAAGATCACGTCACTCGTCTCCTTCGCCGATGTCTTCAGGCCGGATGACACCCACCCGGGCGTCGCCGAGGCGGAAGCCATCGACGCGAAGCACACCGTCGTGATCGTCTCCGACGGCGAGGCGACCATCGGCCTGATCGTTGACGAGCTGCTCGGGATGCAGGAGGCGGTCTTGAAGTCATTAGCCAGGAACTTCAGGCCGATCGGTGGGCTCTCCGGGGCGAGCATCCTCGGCGACGGCCGGGTCTGCCTGATCCTTGACGTCGAGGCCCTTATCGGGATGGCCGCGCTCGAGGCCGGCCGGATCGACGCGACTTCGGCCGCGGCCGGTTGGCGGGGGCTTTGAATCATGGGGCAGTCCTTGAACGAACATGCACGGCAACGCCTCAGGGCCATCTTCGAACGCGGGGCGGAGGATGCCTCGGCCGCGCTCTCGAAATGGCTCGGCCAGCCAGCGACGCTCCGGACCAGCGACGTCGAGGAGGTTGACCTCGCCGAGGCCGCCGAACTCCTCGGCCCGGCCGACGAGCTCGTGGCCGTCAGCTCGATGGAGATCCTCGGTCAAATCAGCGGCCAGCTCCTGCTCGTCTTCGAGGGCCGGTCGGGCCTGGCTCTGGTCGACTTGCTCCTCCGACAGCCGGACGGGACGGCCGATTCCTGGGGCGAGCTGGAGCAATCCGCGGCCAACGAGACGGCCAACATCGTCGGCTGCGCTTACCTCAATTCGCTGGCCGTCATGCTCCCCCGGCCACGCGAGGGGTCGAGCGATGCCGCCGCGGGGATCATCCCTTCACCGCCAAGCTTCCGGCACGAGTTCGCTGGGAGCCTCCTCGAATTCGCCCTGATGGAGCAGGCGTGTCAACTCGACCGGCTCCTCCTGATCAAGACACGCTTCGAGTCTGACGCGAAGGAGCTTGGCTGGTCGCTTCTTCTGGTCCCGAGCAGCGACTCGCTGGAGTGGCTGGCCCAGGTTGTCTAGCCTGGTCTCGGTCGCTTCCAGCCTCAAAAACTCCGTCTGCCGAAGATCCAGGACACGAATCCTCCCGTCGAACCCCCGAAAGGCCGACCCTTGAGCAATCGGGACCCATTCGAGATCGTGTCGGTCCCGATCGGTCGCTGGCAGGTCACCTCCGCGCCGAATCAGCTCAGGACGTTGCTCGGCTCGTGCGCAGGGGTCATCCTTCACGACCGAGCCGCGAAGCTGGGAGGGGTGGCTCACATTGTCCTGCCCGACTCGAAGGGGACGTCCGACCAGCCTGGGAAATTCGCCGACACAGCGATCCCGGCGATGATCGCCGATCTTGAGCGGCTGCTCGGCCGAAGCTCTCGAGGGCGTCTGACGGCGAAGGTCGTCGGTGGCGCGAGCATGTTCCAGACGGGGCCCGCCCTGAATATCGGCAAGATGAACCAGGATGCGGTTGACCAGATCCTCGGCACGCTGGGAATCCCCGTGCTGGCCAGGGATGTCGGGGGAGGGGCGGGCCGACGGCTAACGCTCGACCTCGCGACGGGGATCGTCCAGATTCGAGTTCCCGGCGGCGAAGAATATAAGATCTGAGGTCGAGGCCGGGCCAACCGGCCACGCCAAGGCCCCGGGGGAGTTATGATGGGACGCTTGCTGGTCGTCGACGACGCCATGATGATGCGACGGATGATCCGAGGTGCGGCCGAAGCGGCTGGCTGGGAAGTCGTCGGAGAGGCCAGAAATGGCCAGGAAGGCGTCGACCTTTACGATCGGCTCAGGCCAGGGCTGGTCACGATGGATGTCGTCATGCCCGAGATGGGGGGCCTCCAGGCACTCCGGCTCATTCGCGAGATCGACCCCGAGGCGCGCGTGGTGATGGTCTCGGCCCTGAACCAGAAGCAGACCATCGAGGAGGCCATCCGCGACGGCGCCCTCGATTTCCTCGTCAAGCCGTTCGACCGCGACCGCCTCATCGCCCTGCTGGGCAAGGTCCAGGCCTTGCCCCCTTCGACCACGAGCCCCAAGCCCTGAATTGCATCGAGCCCCGATCGTGCCCGCAGGAGGCGGTCCCTTGTCGAGAACAGAACCGGTCCGCGTCCTCGTCGTTGACGACTCGGCTCTGATGCGCAAGCTTCTGGCCGGCATCCTCGGCCTCAGCCCCGAGATCACGGTCGTCGGCTCGGCCAGGGACGGGACCGAGGCGATCGAGCTGGCGCAGAAACTCCGCCCCGACGTGATCACCCTCGACGTCGAGATGCCCGGCATGTCCGGCCTGGAGACACTCCCCCTGCTCTTCGCCGTCCACGAGGCCCCCGTGATCATGGTCAGCGTCCTCACCCAGGAGAGGGCGGCTGTGACCCTGGAAGCGCTTGAGCTGGGGGCTTTCGACTTCTTGCCCAAGCCGACCCACCACCAGCTTGCCGAATTGAAGGCCCTGGGAGAGGTCCTGGTTGGCAAGGTGCTCGCGGCTGCTCAAAGCCACGTCAGGCGGCCGGGGCCAAGGCAACCGAAGCCCGCGGCCCGGCCCCCTTCGCGCCAGGACATCCCCACGTCCCAGGCGCCGGCAACGACCCCAACCGCGGCGGCCGAGGTGGTGGTGATCGGCATCTCCACCGGCGGCCCCCAGGCGCTGGGGCAGGTGTTCGCCGGGATGTCGCCACCGATGCCGCCGATTCTCATCGTGCAGCACATGCCGAGCGGGTTCACCCAGGTTTTTGCCGAGCGGCTGGGCCGACAGTGCAACCTGACAGTGAAGGAGGCCGAGGAGGGGGACCGGGTCCTGCCCGACCAGATCCTGATCGCACCCGGCGGCCGGCAGATGACTCTCACCGGCCGTTCGCCTCGCGTCCACGTCTCGATCTCCGACGGACCGCATGTCAGCGGACACAAGCCGTCGGTCGACGCGCTCTTCCTCTCGGCAGCTAAAGTATTCGGGGCGGCGACCACGGGCATCATCATGACCGGGATGGGGCGAGACGGTGTCGAAGGGTGCAAGTCGATCCTCGCCGCGGGTGGATTGACCTTAGGCCAGGACGAGGCAACCTCTGTTGTCTACGGCATGAACAAGGCCGCGTTCCTCGAGGGAGGGGTTCGCCGCCAATTCGCCCTCGAAGAATTGCCCGAGATCCTGGCCCGGCTGGCGCGAAGAAAACCCAGGCCGACCCCAGCGAATGACTGACGACCCGCGAAGGTCAATGCGATAACGTCGATGCGTCCCGGAGGGGATGTCGTTCCCGCAATGTCTCGGGCTCGACTCTCATCGTCTCGAGCTCGGCTCGTTGATGCCGAGGCCAGACCATGGCCGGCGCATCAATCGCAACGCCCCCACCCGTACGCCGCGTCGAGGCTCGGGTCACCGACGAGGGTGCGGTTCTGGACGATCGGTGACTTTTCTCCGCCCCGCAGATCAGATGGAGCTCTTCCCGTCATCGTCCAGTCGGGCCAGGGCGTCGTGGAGCGAGGCGGCGCGGATCGGTTTGGTCAGGTAGTCGTCGAAGCCGGCTTCCAGGCAGCGCTCGCGGTCGCCGGCCATGGCGTGCGCCGTCAGCGCCACGACCGAGGGACGCCGGGCCGTGCCCCGTTCCAACGCGAGGATCGCCGCCAGGGCTTCGAAGCCGTCCATCACGGGCATCTGAACGTCCATGAAAACGACGTCGAAGGAACCGGCCGCGGCAGCCTCGACAGCCGCCCTGCCGTCGCCGACGATCGTAACCACATGCCCAAGCTTCTCCAGCATCCGGGCCGCCACCTTCTGATTGACGGGATGGTCCTCCGCGAGCAGTACGCATAGCTGCCGCGACGAGGTCGGGGTACGTTCGGCCCCGTCAGGCACGGCCGTCTGGGACTCATCCTCGGCCAAGCCCACCAAGGCCGCCACGGCGTTGAACAACTCAGATTGGCGGACCGGCTTCGCCAGCCAGGCTCCGATCCCGAGATCACGGAAGCGGGGCGACTCGTCGGCTCCGCCGGATGTCAGCATCAGAATCTTGACCTCGTTTAGCTCGGGATTGCGGCGAATCCGGTCGGCCAACGCGAGGCCGTCTATCCCGGGCATCGTCCGGTCCAGCACGACGACCTCGAACGGCTCGGAACGTCGAGCGGCCTCCGCCATGGCCTCGAGGCATTGCTCGGGGTCGGTCGCGTTGGCCCGGCAGCCCCAGGCCGACAGTTGCTCCTCCAGGATCGTGCGAGTGGTGCGATTGTCGTCAACAATGAGGACGCGGAGGCCGGCCGGCGGTGCCGCTCCAGGCCCAACGGCGAGAGAATTGTCCACGGGTCCTGGTGCCAGGTGGACTTCGAAACGGAAGATGCTGCCGCCGACGGGATTGGCCTCGGCCCAGATCCGCCCCCCCATCAGCCCGACCAATTGGGCCGAGATCGATAGTCCTAGGCCGGTGCCCCCGAACTTGCGGGTGGTGGATCCGTCGGCCTGCTCAAACGGCGCGAAGATCGAAGCCCGCTTGTTGGCCGGGATTCCGACCCCGGTGTCCGACACGGCCAGGCGGATCTCGCAGTCCTCCTTGCCGGGCTCGCCGGCCTCGATGGCCACGCAGACCTCGCCTCGCTCGGTGAACTTGATCGCATTTCCGACCAGGTTGATCAGAACCTGCCGGAGACGTCCAGCGTCGCCGACGACCGTGCCGGGGACGTCCGGGCCGACCCGGCATGCAAGCTCCAGCCCCTTGTCGTGGGCCCTGATCGCCAGGGCTCTTAGGGTGTCCGTTACGGCGTCGCGGATGTCGAAGGGGGCCTCGTCGAGCGTGAGCTTGCCCGCCTCGATCTTGGAGAAGTCGAGGATGTCGTCGATGACCGTGAGTAGCGATTCCGCGGAGGTCCTGACCAGGCCAAGATATTCGCGCTGGCGCGGGTCGAGCTTGGTGCCCAGGGCCAGCTCGGTCATGCCGAGTATGCCATTCATGGGGGTGCGGATCTCGTGACTCATGTTGGCGAGGAACTCCCCCTTGGCCCGGGTGGCGGCCTCGGCCGCCTCCTTGGCATGGCGCAGCTCTCCCTCGGCTCGCCTGCGCTCGGTGGCGTCGGCGTGCACCCCGATCCACTCGCAGATCGTCCCGCCCTCCGAGAAGATCGGGACAGCTCTTACTGACATGTGCCGATATTCGCCGTCGTTCCGCCTGAGCCGATGCTCGACCTGGTAGAGCGAACGGCTCGCGGTGGCCTCGGCCCAGACGCGTGCCGTCTCGTCCCGGTCCTCGGGGTGAACCGCATCGAGCCAGCCCCATCCCCTGAGCTGGTTGAAGGACTGGCCGGTGAAGGCGGACCAGGCGTGCTGGTCCGATTCGAATTCGCCGGAAGCCGGCGTGATCCAGACGATCGCCGAAGTGGCCTCCACCAGCGACCGATAGCGCTGCTCGTCGGCCAGCTTTCGGTCGTGGATGTCGGCACAGGTCCCGACCCACTGGAGGACCTTCCCGTCATCGCCGCGCATCGGCTCGGCCCGGCGAAGGTGCCAACGGAATGAGCCGTCGACATTGCGGAGGCGGAACTCGCACTGGTAGTCCGTGCCGTCGCCGGTCGACCGTCCCCATGAGCCGCGACAGCGGTCCAGGTCGTCGGGGTGGACGGCCCGCTCCCATCCCCTCCCCTCGTACTGCTCGCGACCCTGCCCGGTGAACTCGGTCCACCGCCGGTTCATGTAATCGGCCCCCCCGTCGGGCCGCGCCGTCCAGATGATGAGGGGCATCGTTTCGGCGAGGAAGCGGTAGCGTCCCTCGACTCGGAGTCGATCGCGTCCTGCCCCGTACAGGGCATGCGCATTGGCGCCGATGCAGGCTGCGAGGATGGCGATGGTGGCGACCACGCGGACAGCCGCGGCGGACCCCTCGTCGACGAGTCCGGAGCGGCCAGCCATCAGGGACAGGCCTTCCAGGGCGACGGGCAGGAGGATCGCCACCGGCAGGAGCCGCCTCGCCATCTGATCTCCGGCGTTCGCCGCCATCATGCCCCCCCTGGGCGGGCCGAGTTGATGCCAGCGGCCAGCGTCGGCGTACCGATGGCGGTGTGCATCGACATCTGATTAAAGGCGGAACGTCCCTCGACCCGACCGAGTACGTAGAGCTCGCCGAACAGGGACGAGTCGGCTGTCGAGGCTGCCAACTTCGCCAGCGTATGGGCAACCCAATCGCCTCGATTGTTGGCGATCAAGACGAGGGCGGTGAAATTCATCGCGACCACCGGGTCGATTCGGCCGGGTCGGAGCGATCCGATGGCACCCGTCGGCTCTCGGACGAGGGGCTGGTCGATGTCCGAGTCGTCGCCCGAAGCGTAGCCGATGAGGAGCCCAGTCAGCGAGACCGAGCGAGCGAGGTGAGAGTTCGCCGTGTTCCTGCGAACCTCGCGAATGTTCCGGAGGGCTACGTCTGCCAGGATCAGGGTCAGGGCGGAGTTCGGGTTCATCCTGGCAGGCCGGGGATGACACACTTGAGGGGCTCCAGCCCGAAGGTCCAACCGGGCATGGACAACGACCCCAGGTTGTTTGATGCGGCTGCGCCGCTCCTGGTCAGCTCGGGTCGTTTGACGTCCTCTCCGGTGGGGATGGTCTCGTTCATCGAGCGGACTCTTCCGTCGTCGGTCGGTCTGGGCGGGAGCGGCCCGGAGTTCGGCGTTACGGGCCTGACCGCTGCCGGCCCTCGCGCGACCGGGATGGATGCACCGCAAGGCATTACGGGGAGAGGTCGGCTACCTGAAGCGTACCTCGCCGCAGTGCGGAGAAGGTTGGGTAAAGTCGGGCAGATCGGGATGTTTGGCCATAAAGTCGGTGATAATAATGGCTTATGCCATCGCGAATTTTGTATCTGAACGGATCGTTTGATCGTGAAATATACGAACGTTTGACCGCCTGCCGAGGCCGCCGTGCCCCTGACCGGCCCCATCAACTTCCCGCCGGACGGCGTGGCTCGAGGACCCTGGGTGCGGCTCGCTGACTTCGACGTCTGACTGTTCCCAACAATGCTGGCCTTCCCCTACACCGACGCCCCTTCGGTCGGAAAGCCCACGCTGCTCGATTGGTCGGCCCGCAGGAGGCCCGAGGCGTCACGAAGGAATTTGGTCCACCGCAAGGGCACTTGAAGGCCCCTGAAACGCTGGCGGTGATGCTGTGCGGGTCGTTGGCCAGTCGGAGTTGTTCCTCGGGTTGTGTCCATTTTAGCGCCTGGCAACCAGATCCTGCATCCTCAAGAAATGGTTTGGGGGTCGACGCACGATTCAGCGAAGCCTCGGTACGCCGAACACGGCACCCCAGTGCCTGCCGTCGCAGGGGTAGAGTCTGCCCCATCGCACACCGACAACGATGCTCAGACGAAGCTCTGAGAAGGTCGGAAGTCGTGCGTGTCCCGAAGCATTTCAAGGCTGCAGTCGTTGGATTTTATATTTATTTAATAGTTGCGATCTTCGTTATGTTCGGTAAAAGACCGGAATTATGAGCCAATTATTTAATTAATATGCCTAAAAATTGATGTGGAATGATCATTGTCGCACGATGTGATGAATCATGCGAGGTATCCGCCCGCGCTCTCGTGCCTCGATCCGGGTACTGGGCTCGGGCACCGGGAAGTTCCCCGCCCACCAGGGAAGATGAAGATGACGTCAACGTCGGCCGCGAACGCAGCCGCAGACTCGATCGACGCTGGGGATCCGCCGGCCCCGGGGGACGTCCCTCGGCCGGTGCTCTCGTTGGCGGACTCCGAGCAGCAGTTCCGACGGCTCTTTGAAGCGGCCCGCGACGGGATCTTATTCGTCGACCGTGACAGCGGGGCGATCGTCGACGCGAACCCATACTTGCTGGGGCTTCTCGGCTACTCGCGTGCAGAGGTGGAAGGACGTCACCTGTGGGAGATCGGCCTTCTGGGTGACGAGGGGGCCAGCCGCGCGGCATTCCGCGAACTCCAGGCGTTGGGGTACGTGAGGTATGACGACCTGCCGCTGGAAACGCGAGACGGCCGCCGCGTGGAGGTGGAGTTCGTAAGCAACGTGTACCGGACGGGCGACCACCTGATCATCCAGTGCAACATCCGCGAAATCACGGATCGGAAACGTGCCGAGGCGACGAACGCCCGGCTGGCAGCGATCGTGGGGTCGTCCGACGACGCAATCATCGCCAAGGACCTCGGTGGGGTGGTGACTTCCTGGAACGCTGCCGCGGCGCGGCTCTTCGGCTACGAGGAGCAGGAGGCCGTCGGCGAGTCGATCTCGCGGATTATCCCGGCCGACCGTCTCGATGAGGCGGCGGCAATCCTCGAGAGGCTTCGTGGAGGCCATCGGGTAGATCACTTCGAGACGGTCCGCCGGCGCAAGGACGGCGTGCTGGTCGACGTCTCGTTGACGATCTCGCCGATCCGGGACCGGGCCGGTCGATTGATCGGCGCGTCGAAGATCGCCCGCGACATCACGGATCGGAAGCGTGCCGAAGCGGAGCTGGTGCGTGCCCAGGATCAGGCCGAGGTGTCGGGCCGCGCCAAAGACATGTTCCTGTCGGCTCTGAGCCACGAACTGAAGACGCCGCTGACGCCGGTGCTGGCGACGGTCTCCCGCATGGAGTCGATGGCCGACCTTGCCGATTGGCTGCGAGCGGACCTTGCCACGATCCGCCGCAACGTGGAGCTCGAGTCGCGACTGATCGATGACCTTCTCGAGGTGACACGGGCCGGGCGAGGGAAGCCGGATTTGCACTTCGAGGTGCTCGACGCGCACGTCGTACTGCGTTCGGCCGTGGAACTGTGCCATGTGGAGGTGGACTCCAAGCAGCTGGAAGTCTCGCAGGCGATGCGGGCGGCGTCCCATCTGGTGTGGGGTGACTCGTCGCGACTTCAGCAGGTGTTCTGGAATTTGATCACGAACGCGGCGAAGTTCACGCCCCCGGGGGGGATCATCCGGATCCGCTCGATGGATGCCGGGTCGGGGCGCCTGGCGATCGAGATTTCAGACTCGGGCGATGGGATCGACCCGGAGTTCCTGCCCCGGGTCTTCAACGCCTTCGAGCAGGGGAACCCGGAGGCATCGCGTCGTCAAGGCGGTCTCGGTCTTGGCCTTTCGATCGCGAAGCTTTTGGTGGATCAGCACGGCGGCGCGCTGACGGCGGCGAGCGACGGCTTGGGCCTCGGCTCGACGTTCCGCGTCGAACTGGAGCAGGTAGCCGGTGTTGAGGTCGAGCAGCTGGCCTGTGTTGAGTCGGAGTATTCGGCGTGTGTTCAGTTGGAAACGCTGGCCGGTGCGGAGGCCTCGACCCCATCGCCCCGATCGACGTCGAGACCCTCGGAGTTGCCGCTGCGGCTGTTGCTGGTGGACGACAACCCCGACACCCTGCGTGCGGTCGGCCAGCTACTGCGCACAATGGGCTTCGCGTTGCGGACCGCGTCGAACGTAGCCGAAGCCATGGAGGCCTTGTCGTTGGAGCGTTTCGATCTGCTGATCAGCGACATCGGTCTGCCGGACGGCAGCGGGCTTGAGATCATGCACCACAGCCGGGACGCATTCGGCCTGAAGGGGATCGCGTTCAGCGGCTATTCTTCGCCGCAGGATGTGAGCGACAGCCTCGCAGCGGGCTTCTCTCACCACCTGCCCAAGCCATCGAGCCTGAATCAGCTGGTGGACTTGATCCGGCGAACAGCGGCGTGACGACTCGCCTTCGTCCAGCGACCCTTGCCTGCGCCTCGGCGGGCCGAGGAGGATGACGGTCCGTCGGTCACCGATTGGCCGGAACAGATCGGCCCAGTTTATTTATTGGCCTGAGTTCTCGGGCTGTCATTCAGAATGAGCAGCAGAACCTTGCCCGGATCGAGTGCGGTAGCTGTGCGCTTGCTCAAAGGTGGCTACCCCGGCATCTTCGCCGGAAGGGCCGAGGCGGGAACCGGCCGAGCGATGATACGCCGCATGGCGACGGAACAGCGACAGGCCTCGACGTGGTTGACCGCGCGGATCCATCCGAAACATGCCGGCAGGCTGCCGTCCAAGTTGAAGTCCACGACGGCCTTTGTTTCGCTCCGCTCATTCAAGGGCAACATCGCGTGCGTGGCGCATGGATCCGCCCGGGCAACAGGGTCGAGGCTAGGTGGGAGGACGGATCCGGGGAGCCCGAACGATGGATCTAAAACTTCCGTTGATGACCTATGATACCGACCACCTCGAGACTCAGACCCTCAACAAACCGTCCGGCCCCTTCTGATCTTCGTGCAGCCCGCCCAATGGCCCGAACTGCACCAACCACGACCTGCCCGCCTGCTCTTGCATCGACCCGGCCGACCTAACTGACGCAAGCATTCCGATCATTGCGCGATGGCATCCGGGATCTCCCATGCCATGGGCCAGATGGCCGACATAAAGGGGCCCGTCACCATATACCGGCGGTCCATCTGCAGGTCCGAGCCTCCCTGGGCGATGAATTGGCTTGGGACTTCGGTTCGTGGTGTTGGGCGAGGCTGCGGAGTATGTGGGAGAGGAGCGGCGGAACGTACTGGCGGCTGCCTGCGGGTAGATAACCGACCCCTATTGACGTTCAGTTTGGGGGACGGCGGCCGGCCACACCGCGCTCGTTGCGCCGAGCGTCGTACGACTCATCGACCATGGGGATGCCGACGGCGGCCAGATAGAGAAAGTCGCGGGACCAAGCGGCGAAGCCGGCCGCGGCGCAGGCCACGAACTTCGGCCCCCTCTTCCAATCCCGGTGCCCGCGGGCGTCGGCCAAGGGCCACGCCATCTCCGCAGAGGAGAATTGTAAGGTGCCTACCTGCTGGGAGGAGCGTCGCATCGCGGCGGGATGGCTTGATTGGATCATGACTCACCTCGGGTGCCGTTTCTCGGGAGGAGGCATCGGGATTGCCCCCTTGTTCCGACGTCATCGTTCGCCCTTGCTGCCTGCGGCTCACCCGTCAGGCACAATCTAGGGTAGGCCATGTTCACGGGGCGCGGTGGATCTGAGTGCGGATCGAGCAACGATGGGTCACAATCGCGAGGCGATGTAGGTCTCGAGGCGAACTCCGGGGGCGGGAAGGCGACCCCGGCAAGCTCGTCAGCTCCGTCGCCGTCTCGACGAACTTGCTCAGGCGGCTATTACGACTAGCGCGGAAGGCCGACGAGCGCCAAGTCGGTGAGCGGAGAGGCCCTGGTCTTCGCGATCAAGGCCACCCGCGGCCGGGTGAAGGCCCGCCATGGCAGCCCGAGGATCCATGTCGAGTGGGTGGCTCACGGAGAGCCCTGCTGCGTGATTACCGTGGCCCGGCTGATGCGGACACATGGGATCGCCGCCAAGTTGAAGCGGAAGAACCGCTGCACCACTGACTCGAATCATGCCCGCCCATTGGCTGAGAACGTACTGAATCGCCGATTCGAGCCGGAGGCGGCCAACCGGGCCTGGACGGCCGACACACCGAATGTGGCGACCGGCGAGGGTTGGCTGTACCTTGCGGCGGTCGAGGACCTGGACTCGCGTCGGATCGTCGGCTGGTCGATGTCCGAGCGGATTGACAGCCCTCTGGTTGTGGACACCCTGGAGATAGCACTGGCAAGTCGCCAGCCCGGCGGTGGGCCGGTGGCGTACGCGGATCGGGACAGCCAAGACGCCAGCGAGCATTACCACGTGTGCTGGCCGGGCGCGGGATCACCTGCAGCATGAGCCGCCGTGGCAACTGCTGGGATAATGCGCCGATCGAGAGCCTCTTCGCGAGTCTGAAGAAGGAACTGACACGGGGCGAGATCTTCCCCACGAGGGAGGAGGCCAGGTCGAACCTGCTCGAGTGTATCGCGGTCTTCTACAAACGGATCCGTCGTCATTCGACCTTGGGATACCGATCACCGATCGAGTACGAGAGAGCCGGATCGATCGTGAACCCGGCGCCCGTCCTCGGTGGGGACGTCCATCCGACGGCTGACCGCCCATGCCGAACGCCCCGTGCCCGCTGCAGGTTAATCCCTGGTCTGTATGATTCGCCCTGGTTGGTATCGCTTCAGACTCCTCCGGAGAGTGTCAGGATGCGCTTGTGCTCGAAGGAAATGGACGCAGTCGACGTGCCCCTCGTGGGAAATCGGCGAACGACGTCGCATCGGGGCCTGCCTAAGAAGATGGGTTCCAGTTTGGCGGACGACTTCGACGCTTCATCCGTCCGGGATCGACAAAGTCGTTGCGGTGCCTTCACAGGCGGGGCAAGATGTCCTGCGAGCTTGCCGAGCTCACGGTTCAGCTAGCCCCCCACCATCGACTCAGTCGCCCCCCTCGGCCCGGATCCCGCCCCGCCCGCAATGAGGCGACACGTCCGACGGCTGCCCACGGAGTGCCGGACCATGAAGACGCTACTTACCTTCTTACTACCCCTCCTGGCGTGTGCCCCAGTCTTCGCGGCCGAGCCAACGCTCCGGGCCGGCGCGGCGACGAGCAACATCACCCCGGAATTAGGCCTGGAGATCATCGGCGGCTTCAAGGGATTTCCCGCCACGCACGTCCACGACGAACTGCATGCTCGCTGCCTGGTGTTCGACGACGGCAAGACGAAGCTCGCGCTCGTCGTCTGCGACCTGCTCGGTCTCCACCGCAGCGTCAGCGTCGAGGCCCGGCGGCTCATCCAGGAAGAAACGGGCATCCCGCCCGAACGAGTGCTGATCTCGGCGACACACACCCACTCCGCCACGAGCGCGCTGGGCAAGGGTGCCTACACCTCCGAACAGCCGCTCGACGATTATCAGCGGTTCGTGGCCAGACGCGTGGCCGACGGCGTGAGGCGGGCGCTCAACCTGGCAAGGCCCGCCCAGATCGCCTTCGTGACGGCGGAAGCCCCCGAGCACCTCTTCAACCGCCGCTGGTTCATGAAGGAAGGTACGATGCCGAAGAATCCCTTCGGCAAGGTGGACAAGGTCAGGATGAACCCACCGTCGGGCAGCCCCGACCTGACCGAACCCGCAGGACCCACTGACCCGACGGTCTCGATCATCGGCCTGCGCGAGCCGTCCGGGAAGCCGATTTCCACCTTTTGTGCTTACTCGCTGCACTACGTCGGCGGGGTGGGAGACGGGCACATCTCGGCCGATTACTACGGCATGTTTTGCAAGGCGCTGGCGAAACTCCAGGGTGGGACGGAAGGCGATCCGCCCTACGTCGCGATGATGGCCAACGGCACCAGCGGCGACGTCAACAACATCGACTTCCGCCACCCTCGCCCGGCAAAGCCCGCTTACGGGCAGATGCGGCATGTGGCCGAGGACGTTGCCCGCAGGGTCAGCGATGCCTTAACCAAGGCAGAGTGGAAGGACGTGGCGGAGTTGCAGGCTCTCTACCGGGAGCCGCAGATCGGATATCGCAAGATCGACGCCGAGTTGCTCGCATGGGCGAAGGCGACTGAGGCCAGGGGCGACTCGCCGGACATCGTCACGGCGAGCTACGCATCACGCGTCCAGAGTCTCGCGGCGGCCGCCGACACCGCGGCCGTGCCGCTTCAGGTCTTGCGGATCGGCGACATCGCCATCGGCACGACGCCTTGCGAAACGTTCACCGAGACCGGCCTGGCATTCAAACGCAGGAGTCCCATCGCCCACTCGTTCATGGTCGAGCTCAACCACGGCTACATCGGCTACCTGCCCACGCCGCGGCACTTCGCGCTAGGTGGCTACGAGACCTGGCCTGGTACCAATTATCTCGAGCCGCAAGCCTCCGAGACGATGCTCGACGCGCTGGTGGAGATGGCGACGCAACTTGCACCGAAGAAGGAGTGAGCTGCCCAGACGGCCAAACGAATCCGAATGCCGCCGCCTTTCCTTGAACGCTCGAGGCTTCTCCTACGATCCATTCGACCGATTCCGCCATTTTACCCAAAACAGCGGGTGATCAGCGACTACGAACAGGTGTGGAGATGGGGGCAAGCGCAAGCCGCGGAAGCGACGCGGGCTCGCGGCCGGTGAGCCTGTCGGCGTTTGCCGCCCGGTCGCCCCGGCACAAGGGGATCTGGCGCGAGGGGACCAAGGTCCCGATGGACGGGCGATTCTCCTGGAATCGGGTCTGGCCGGCTGGGGGCTGGGCGACCGGCCAGTGCTTCGAGGTGTCGCGGGTCGCCAATCTGGCTGCTCGTCGAGGCGCAGGCCAACGGCCAGCTCAACACGCCGCACTTAGCCCCAAGCTAACGGAGTCGCATTAACCAAATTGCGGATCCAGAACATCGCACATCGTATCACTGGCGGGGGTATGTCAGGGGGACCTTGATTCCGAGGATGGGCGGTGCCTCGCGTCTCGGGCCCCGACCTGGGATAATCCCCCTCCCCAGTGCGAGGATTCGACGCCGATCCAACATGAGGTGGTGCTCGAGTGGCCGAAACCCTGATTCAAGGCGAGAGCATGACGCTCCAAGGCCTGCTGTCGCTCTATCGTACGATGCAGACGATTCGCAGGTGCGAGGAGCATCTCGCGCGAGCTCATCAGAAGGGGCTGGTCCACGGAGCCTGCCACACCTACGTCGGCCAGGAGGCGATCGCCACCGGCGTTTGCGCCAACCTCGACGCCGCGGATACCGTCTTCAGCACCCACCGAGGGCATGGCCATGCCCTGGCCAAGGGCGTGACCCCCAGGGAACTGGCGGCGGAGCTGTTCGGCCGGCGGGAAGGCTGTTCACGCGGGCGAGGCGGCAGCATGCACCTCTTCGCCCCCGAGGTTGGCATGATGGGCACAAGTGGCATCGTCGGCCCGTGCATCCTCCAGGCGGCCGGATCGGCGTACAGCTCCAAGCTCATGGAAACGGGGCGAGTGTCGGTTGCCTTTTTCGGCGATGGCGCCGTGAACAACGGGGCCTTCCATGAGGGCCTCAACATGGCCTCAATCTGGAAGCTGCCCGCGCTCTTCATCTGCGAGAACAACCAGTTCGCCACCGAGGTCCCGTTCTCCTACTCCAGCGGCAACCCTTCGGTCGCGGGACGGGCGAGCGCCTATGGGTTGCCCGGTATCGAGGTCGACGGAAATGACGTCCTGGCCGTCACCGAGGCCGCCCGCGAAGCCGTCGAGCGGGCCCGCTCGGGCGGAGGCGCCACCCTGATCGAGTGCAAGACCTACCGCACCCGGGCCCACGCCGAGGGCATGGGGGACTACACCTATCGGACCCGCGAGGATGTGGAGGGCTGGAAAGGAAGATGCCCCATCCGCAGGCTCCGCGAGAAACTCCTCCTGGAAAAGTTCGCGACCGAGGCCGAACTGCAGGCGATGGACGACGAGGTTGAGGAGGTGGCCGCCGACGCGATCCAGTTCGCCGAGGCTGGCACCTATCCCGACGGCTCGACCGCCACGGATCATATCTACGCGGCCCCGAAAGCCGACGATCCGGCATCTCCGGTCCGCAACGGCCCCCCGCCGCCGGGTGTCCGTGAGATCCCCTCCATGAAGTCGACGTTGGAGGCCTTGGCCGACGCGATGGAGCGGGACCCGTCGATCTTCGTCATGGGCGAGGGGATCGGGGCACGCGGGGGCAACTTCGCCACGACGGTGGGGCTGTTCAGCAAATATGGCCCGGCGCGGCTCTGCGACACGCCGATTTGTGAACGCGGATTCGTCGGTCTGGCCACCGGGGCGGCCATGACCGGCACGCGACCGGTGATCGACTTCATGTTCGCCGACTTCGTCCTCGACGCCGTCGGCGAGATCCTCAACCAGATCGCCAAAGTCCAGTACATGAGCAGCGGTCGGCTGACCATGCCGGTCTTGCTGAGGGGATGCGTCGGCGTCGGCCACTCGGCAGCGACCCATCATTCGGGCAACTATTACCCGATGTATGCCCATTTCCCGGGCCTTCGGGTGGTCGTCCCGTCATCGGCCTACGATGCGAAGGGTCTGCTGGCCCGGGCCCTGCGTTGCGACGATCCGGTGCTCTTCCTGGAACATCGCGAGGTCATCGCGATCAAGGGGCCGGTGCCCGAGGAGCCTTACGAGATCGAGTTCGGCAAGGCCGCCGTCGTCCGCGAGGGGGCCGACGTCACCGTCGTGGCCCTGGCTCTCATGGTCCATCACACGTTGAAGGCCTGCGAGGTCCTCGCCGCCGAGGGGATCTCCGTCGAGCTGATCGACCCTCGTACGGTCGCCCCGCTCGACTTCGAGACGATCCACGACTCGGTGCGGAAGACCGGCCGTCTTCTGATTGTGGACGAGGCATTCGCGCCGTTCGGCATCGGCGCGGAGATCGCCGCACGGATGGCGGACGCCGGATTTGACGACCTCGACGCGCCGATCCGCCGTCTCAACGGGGCCCACACGCCGATCCCCTACAGTCCGACCCTGGAAGCGAGCGTCGTGCCGAATCCGGGCACGATCGCCGCGGCCATCCGGGACCTCATCCGCGAGTGAACCGCTCCCATGCCGACCGCCATCACCGTCCCCCGCCTCGGCTGGAACATGGAAGAAGGCGTCTTCGCCGGCTGGCTCAAGCGAGACGGTGACCCCGTCCGCGAGGGCGAGCCCCTGTTCAGCCTCGAAGGCGACAAATCCACCCAGGATGTCGAGTCGATCGACCCCGGCACCCTGAACATCCCGCCCGACGCACCGGCCGTGGGCGACAAGGTCCTCGTCGGCGCGATCCTCGGCTACCTCCTGACGCCCGGCGAAGCCGCGCCCGCCGCCTCTCCGGCGTCGCGGCCGGTTCGCACCGTTGAGGCATTCAAGTCGGCGGAACCGGAGGTGCTCGTCGTCGTCCGCGCGAACGGCCGGGGGCGGGTCCGCTCGACCCCGCTCGCACGCCGAATCGCGCGAGAGCTGGGGATCGATTGGGTTCGTCTCGCAGGGAGCGGTAGCGGCGGTCGAATCCGCAAGGTGGACGTGCTGGAGGCAGCCCGCGATCTCTCGTCGCGTGCTGAAGTTGCCCCTGTCCCATCAGTTGCCGTCAGCCCCATCCGGCGAACCATCGCGGCGCGGATGGTGGAGAGCCGCCGGACGACGGCCCCCGTGACGCTCATGACCACGATCGACGCGACGAATCTCGTGAGCCTTCGACTCCAGTTCCGCGACGCCCGGTCTCCAAAGGCTCCGGTGCCGAGCTTCACCGACTTCTTCATCAAATTGACCGCCCTGGCGCTGGCCGATCATCCCATGCTCAACGCGCGATGGGCCGACGATCGGATCGAGCTGAGCAACGAAGCCCACGTCGGCTTCGCCGTCGACACCGAGGCCGGCCTGCTGGTCCCGGTGGTCCGGGGAGCGGGAGAACTCGGGTTGCGGCAGATCGCCGAACGGTCGCTCGCACTCATCGGCCAGGCACGCGAGGGGCACCTGCCCGCCGCCGACATGAGGGGTGGGACGTTCACAATCACCAACCTCGGTGCATTCGGCATCGAGGCGTTCACTCCGATCATCAACTCGCCCGAGTGCGCCATCCTGGGGCTCGGTCGGATCGCGCGTCAGCCCGTCACCATCGGCGAACAGATCGTCTCTCGCGAGCGGATGACGCTGAGCCTCACGTTCGACCATCGGATCGTCGACGGCGGGCCGGCGGCGCGATTCCTCCAGGATCTGTCCCTGATGGTTGAGAATCCAGGCCCTTGGCTGATCGCCTGAGGAGGCCCGACGATGCGCTGCGATCTCTCCGAGAAAGTCAGCCTGGTGACGGGTGCCGCACGCGGCATCGGCCAGTCAATCGCCGATGCGTTGGCCGCCAACGGCAGCCGAGTCGTCTACACCGACGTGGACGAGGCAGGCGCACGCCAGGCCGCCGCGAGGACCCCGGGTGCCTCGTCGATGCCGCTCGATGTGACCAGGACCGACCAGGTCGAAGACGTCATGCGTCGCGTCGTGGAGACACACGGGCGGCTCGATATCCTGGTCAACAACGCGGGCATCAACACGATGGCCCACCGGGTCAACATCGATGAATTCCCGCGATCGGAGTGGGACCGGATTCTCTCGGTCGACCTGACCGGTCTGTTCGAAGTCAGCCGGTTCGCCGCGCAAGCGATGAAGGCGCAGGGGTCGGGCCGGATCATCAATATCGCCTCGATCGCCGGCCTGGTGCCGCTGCGTCTGCAATGCGCATTTGTGGCCGCGAAGGCGGGCGTCATCAACTTGACGAAGGCGATGGCGCTGGAACTCGGCCCGCACGGCATCCTAGTGAACGGGATCGCGCCGGGCTCGACGCTCACCGACGGTACTCGTCAGCTCTTCTATGGCGAGGACGGCCTCTTCCGCGATTCGGTTCAGAGGATGCTGGCGCACATCCCGCTCGGCCGCCCGGCCGAGGCCCGCGAGATCGCCGTCGCGGCCCTCTTCCTGGCCGATCCCGAGAATAGCTACATGAACGGTCATATCCTCACGGTCGACGGCGGCTGGACGGCGGGCTATGCCCGGGAATTCTAGAACCGCCTGCGTTCGGACGAGGCGGCCAGCGCCGTTGATTCAGGCCCGTTCTCCCTTATCTCATCAAATCAAGTTGAAGGAATGTCCGCGGCACGAGACGCCGGGTAGTTCGCCTCGTGCCGGGGAACTCAGGGGGGGCTGTGTCCGTATGCAGGGGGCGCTGCGTCGGTGTGCGGGTGCACCTTCCAGGAGTGCCCGAGGCACCGGCCGGGTGAACGGCCTCACCCGGACACATGACTCACGAGCGTCCTAGCATTTGCTGGATTATCGGCCATTGTTTCGTCACGAATACCAACGCCGCCATCGACAGATAGAAGACCCCGCACGCCGCGAGTCCCGCTCGCTGATACCACCGCGGCCTTAGCTCGGTGGGTAATAGCGTGACGTTGATCCATAGCAGATGGAAGGCGGTCAAGCCGATCGCCAGATTGTTGAGGTTGGCAATCACCAGGGTCATCAGCTTGGGTGTGCCGTAGGTGCTGAACACGTAGGCCGCGACCACCGTCCAGATCACGTAGGTGCACAGGATCGAGTAGTAAATCCGCCCTGCCTGATGGCCTACCAGCGACTCGCGGACCCGGCGGTTGCCGGACCAGATCATGTCGGTCCAGCGGCGGCTGAAGTCGTCGACGATCGACATCTGACTGGGCAGCATCACCATCATCCCGACCAACACCGTTGCGATCCACATCGACTTCGCCGTCGTCGCCAGGAAGTGTGGGGAATGCCGGATGCCATCGGCCGTGATGAGCGATTGCGCCCAATCGAGCTTCGCGCCCACGAGCGGGGAATTCGGCGCGAACTCGAGAGAGAGTAGCGCAGGAAGGGCCATTCCCATGAAGCAGCCAGGGGCCCAGACATAGATTTGATCGATCAGGACGTACCGCCACCAGACCTTCCATCGCCGCAGGTTCTCGGCGTCGATGACGAACACCTTGCCGATGTGGCTAAGCGTCACGTGGCGTCCGCCGATGGCGCTGGGGATGGCCCCGACGACACTGCCCATCCCCCAGCCCTTATCTCGCACGAAGTTGCCGTATGTGGCGTTCGAAAGACCCCCCCCACCTGCGTAGCCCGCGAACGCCCCGAGTACGGCGATGTTCCCAAGCGCGATCAGGGGCCACTCCTCCCCGTTCGCCCAGTGACTGACGAGGTTGACGGTCGTCTCGCGGCCATCGACGACGGTGGGGACCGTGCCGAACTTCGCGAAGCCGCTGAACACATTCCACCAGTTCTCAGGGCTGACGAAGAGCACGCCCACGATCAGACAGAACCCCAGAACCACGGCGACCTTCGCCATCATGATCGCCTGGAGCATGTTATAGACCTTTCCCCCGACCAGGACCGGCAGCGCGACGGCCAGGAGGAACACGTAGGCCAGGCCCGTGACGAGCTTGCTGTCCGCCTGCGTCGGCGGTCGGTCCAGCCAGAGTGACGCCGCCATCGCGGCGCCATGGGTCGAGAGGCCGGGGATCAGGGCGCTGAGGTTCAGGAAGAGGATGAACCCCATCCAGAATCGAGGGCCCGGTCGGGTGCGGAGAAAGCCTGTGAAGACGGGCTCGCCGCAGTAAAGAGAGTATCGGCCGCATTCGATATTGTAGAAAACTTGAAGGATGATGGCGATCGTGGCGATCCACATCAGTCCGCCGCCGTACTTGGCGGTGACCTCCGGGCCGAGCAGCCACTCGCCGCCACCGATCTGAATGCCCATCATCACGACGCCCGGACCGATAAACCGCGTCCAGTTCCGCCAACTCAATGGATGCGGTTCGGGAAGCTCCGCAACGTCCCAATCGGGCAAGCACGTCTTGGGGCGTGGCACGTTTTCGGGCATGGGTCGCTGGCTTTCTGCGCGAGGTAGCATTCTGGATGGCCGTGACTGGAACTGAGGATCTCGTCGGTCAGTTGGACGAGGCGCGGGAAGGTCCTGGACCCGAGCCGGGCGCGACGGGGATCGATCTTGTCTCACGGTCCGTCACGTTAGGCCAGGATTTCCGGGATCAACCTGCCGTGGACGTCGGTGAGCCGGCGATCGATCCCGTCGTGGCGGACGACCAGTCGTTCGTGGTCGATCCCGAGGAGATGGAGGATGGTCGCGTGCAGGTCGTACCCTGACGTCGCACCTGCGGCAGCCCGCCATGACCAGAGATCGCTCTCGCCATGGGCCACCCCCGCTTTCACACCAGCCCCTGCCAGCCAGGCGACGGAGGTGCCGCCGTTATGGTCGCGCCCTGTGGCCCCCTGGGTGAACGGCATCCGTCCGAACTCGGTGGACCAGACGACCAGCGTGTCATCGAGCAGGCCGCGAGCTTTCAGGTCGGCGAGCAACCCGGCGGTCGGCCGATCGACGCTGCGAGCGATGGCCGGCAGCTCCTTGGGGATATCGCTGTGGTTGTCCCAGTTGTCCTTGGGACCGCCCGCGCCGCTCCAGACCTGCACGAACCGGACACCCCGTTCTAGCAGACGCCGGGCCAGCAGGCAGCGGCGGCCGAAGTCGGCCGTCTCGGGTTCGTCCATCCCGTAGAGTCGCCTAGTCAACTTGGTCTCGCCGGCCAGGTCCAGCGCCTCGGGGGCGCTCAGCTGCATCCGGGCGGCCAACTCGTAGGAGGCAATTCGCGACTCGAGCCGCGAGTCGCCCGGATGGTTTGCCGCGTGCCGACCGTTCATCGCCGCCAGTCGCATCAGTCCTTCTCGCTCGGACTCGGCCGTCAGCGATTTCGCCGATTTCGGGGGGAAGAGGTCGGGAATCGGGTCGGGGGCGGCCGCGTTGATCGGGGTCCCCTGGTGGGCCATCGGCAGAAATCCCGCCGAGAAGTTGCCCTTGGCGTTGTAGGGCAGGCCCTTAGGGTCGGGCAGCACGACGAACGTCGGTAAATTGTCGCCCAACGCACCCAGTCCGTACGAGACCCAGGCCCCCATGCAGGGGAATCCCGGGGTGAGAAACCCCGTATTCATCAGGTAGCTGGCCGGGCCGTGGACGTTGGTCTTCGAGGTCACCGCCATCAGGAATGCCAGGTCGTCCACGCGGGTCGCCAGGTGCGGGAAGACGTCGCTCACCCAGCGGCCTGACTCGCCGTGCTGTCGGAATGCAAACGGCGACTTCATCACTTGCCCGGGAACGCTGGTGACCCCTTCGACATGCTCGCCGGGATCGAACGCCTGACCGTGCAGGCGGTCCAGTTCCGGCTTGCGATCGAAGGTGTCCATCTGGCTGACGCCGCCATTGAGGAAAATCTGCACCATTCGCCTGGCTTTCGCCGGATGATGCAGGCCGCCGTTGAGCCCGAGCGGGACCTCGTCCGTTCCCGCCAGCGCCCGGCCGCGGCCGAGCATCTCGGCCAGCGCAATGCCGCCAAGGCCACCCCCCAAGCCCCAGAGCATCTCGCGTCGCGAAATCCGCCCGTGCATGTCCCAGCCCTCGGTCTGCATCCGGTGAAGTTCCCGATCGATCGTCACGGGATGAACAGGAATTCACTGCTGTTGAGGAGCATCCGGCAGAAGTTCGCCAGGCCATGCCTCCGGCCGTACTCGACCCACTCGCGGACCTCGGCCAGTTCGGGCTCACGACCGACGGCGAGCCGGTACCCTTCGCGAACCCGGCCTGCGTCGTCTGGTGCGAGCCCCGCCAGCCGCTCTGCGAAATGCTCGGCCTGGCGGATCACAAACGGGTCGTTCAGGAGTGCAAGGGCCTGGAGCGCCGTGACCGAAGCGTTTCGCGTGGCGGTCAACTGCGACGAATCCGCGGCGTCGAAGACTTCCATGAACGGGTCGGGCAGCGTCCGGAACAGAAATCGGTAGACGCTCCGCCTGCCAGCGCCGGGCGAGTCCCAGTCATACGCCGTGTAGTCGACCGTGGGCGTGACGTGCACCCCCTTGCCCATCGCGAAGTGCTGAACCGAAGGGCCGCCCATCATCGAATCGAGCCGTCCCGAGGCGGCCAGCATCGCGTCGCGGATCGACTCGGCGTCGAGCCTGGCCACGTTCATCCGCCAGAGCAGACGGTTGTCAGCGTCGACCTTCGCCCCGGTTTGGTTGTGGTCCGACCTCTGGCGATAGGAGGCCGACGTGACGATGATCCGGTCGAGCGACTTCAGCGAGCCCCCGCCCTCGCGAAACGTCCAGGCAAGCCAGTCGAGCAATTCGGGATGGGACGGCTTGCTGCCCATCCGCCCGAAGTCGTTGGGCGTGTCGACCAGCCCGCGGCCGAAGTGAGCCTGCCAGGCCCTGTTGACGATCGACCTCCAGGTAAGCGGGTTGCCCGGATCGGCCAGCCATCGGGCTAGCTCGGCGCGTCGTTCGGCCTCGCTTGGTCGGTCGAACCGCGAGACGAGGCCAGCAACGCAGCCGAGGGCACCCGGCACGGCCGCCGCCCCAGGCTGACGGATCTCGCCTCGATTGAGGATGAAGACGGGCCTCGGGGTGGAGGTCGGTTTGTGGCTGCCGTCGGGGGCGAAGTCGCTCGTGCCCGAATAGACGAGCTGCTGCGGCGGCAACGCGGCAATCTGACGGTCCAGGGTCTCGGCCAGGTAGATCGCCGCAAGCTCTCGCTTCTGGTCGGTCGTCCGATGCTCGGCCGGGATGTCTAGGAGGACGGCGAGCGGCCCCGGAGGCGAGCCCGTGCGGACCGGACGCAGGGCGTTCGTGATCGAGATCCGGAATCGTCCGATCGGGTGGCCGGCCGGGAAGGTCTGTCGGAGCACGAACTGGAGCGACGAGGCCCCGATGTTCTCGCCGAATTCGAAGACCCCCTCGTGCGGCTTGCCGACCTCGGGATAGATGCCCCAGGCCGTCTTCGGGTCGCCGTCGATGGCACCGGCGATCCCCCAACCGGGCTGGTCGTAGTCGGCCATCGATCCGGCGATCTTCACTGGCCGCCAACGATCGGGGGCCGAGGTCGATGAGTGCGAGACAACCAGTTCGGTCAGATGCAGGTTACCGTTGCCGGCTCGCCCCGGGCCCTTGCTGGGCAGGCGGTCGTCGGGCAGCAACTCAAGCCTCGCCGCGGTGATACCCGGCAGGTCTGTTGTGGCAATAATCGTGTAGGTGCCCTCGGACGGCTGAGGCCCTTCGGCCAGGATCGATCGGTCGGGCTGGAGTGTCAGGGTCGTCCCTCCCTCGGCCTTCATCTCCGAGGGGTTCAGCACCGTCCAGGGGACGAGCGGCCCCTTCCGCGTGGCAGCCCAAGAGGCGACATCGGCCTGCGTCGTGTCGTCCAGCAGCGACGCCATCAGGCCGGGTTCCTTGTTCGTCAGTGCCTTTCGCCGTGCCGTCAGGTCGCGACGCAGTTTGGCTAGGTTGGGGTCGGCATCGTAGGCTCGGTCGGCCCGTCCCACACCGGCGAAGACGGCCTGGAGCCCGTAGTATTCTGACTGGCTGATGGGATCGAACTTATGATCATGACAGCGTGCGCAGTGCACGGTGCTGCTGACGAAGGTGGACATCACCGTGGCCACCATGTCGTCGCGGTCGAGGTAATAACCCGCCTGGCGGTCGATGCTGTCCTCGCGGATGTCGCGCAGCGAGCTTTCGTCCCAGGGCCCGGCCGCCAGGAAGCCCATCGCCACGGCCAGCCCCGGCTCGTCGGGATAGAGGGCGTCGGCGGCCACCTGCTCGCGCACGAATCGAGCGTATGGCTTGTCGACGTTGAATGCGTTGATGAGATAGTCGCGATACGGCCAGGCGTTGGGCCGGACCCGGTCCTGATCGTGGCCGTGGGTCTCGGCATAGTGAGCCAGATCCATCCACCGACGGGCCCAGCGCTCGCCGTAGTGCGGGCTGGCCAGCAGGCGGTCGACCAGACGCTCGTAGGCGTCGGGGGACTGGTCGGCTACGAAGGCATCGATTTCACCGGGCGTGGGGGGCAAGCCGAGAAGGTCGAAGGTCACGCGCCGGATTAGTGTCCGTCGGTTTGCCTCGGTTGAGGGGGCCAGCCCTTCCCGAACGAGGCGGTCGAGGATGAATGCGTCGATCGGACCTCGCACCCAGCGTCGCCCATCGGCCTCGGGAGTCGGGACGATCGGCCGAACGACGGGCCTGAGCGCCCAGGGGTCGGCCTCCGCGGCAACAATCGGCGATGTGGCCGGCTCGCGGGGATCGAACGCGCCACGTTCGACCCACCTGCGGAGGTCCGCAATTGCCGTGTCGGGCAGTTTGCCCTTGGGCGGCATCGACTCGACAGCGCCCCCCTGCTCGATCGCCTGGATGATCAGGCTCTCGTCGGGCTTGCCCGGATCAAGGGCGGGCCCCGAGTGGCCACCGGCGAGCGTGGCCTGGCGGTCGTCGAGCCGCAGACCACCCTTGGCCTTCGACGCCCCGGCCGAGTGGCACGCGTAGCAATGCTTGACGAGGACAGGGCGGACCCTCGCCTCGAAGAAGTCGCGTTCCGCGACGTCTCCCGCACCCATCGCAGGAAGGGCGAGGATCAGCGTCAGCGTCCAGCCTCGCAGGATGTTGCGGGGTTGCGTTCGTCGAATCATCGAATGCCTCGAGAGAACCCTTGCGGCTCCCGACCCGACAGCATCATAACGCGTCGAGCGGTCCGATGAAATCAATGTTTCACATTCCATGAGGCTGACGTGAGACAGGAGCGACTCACAGGCCGGCCACATCGTGAGATCGTGCGGGAGTAAATCCTTGCCGGCAATCCTGGTCGTCTTACTCCCCTCAGAATGGCGAAGTCCTGCCCTGTAGACCTCCTGCACACAGTTCCTATCCGTAGGAAACGCCAACAACGGGTCGTTACCACCATGCGATGCAACTTCCGGAGCAGTAAGCTGCGGTCGCTGAAGCGACTTGTCGAACACGACGACGCCTGGCGCGGGATCGCGTAAGCCGAGCGGGAGCACGGCTGGTCATGGTGAGCCGAGCACAGAAGACCGACTGGAAGTCCGTAGTCGTCCCCCGGGACTGACGATCACGCGTCCCGCATGCCTGACGGCGACCGACTGCGAAGTGTCTGAGTTCTCACCCGATGACATCGAGGAGTTTCCATCGTGAAGAGAGTCATGACATGGCTGACGATCTTAGTTC
This sequence comes from Isosphaeraceae bacterium EP7, assembly GCA_038400315.1. Classification (NCBI taxonomy): domain Bacteria; kingdom Pseudomonadati; phylum Planctomycetota; class Planctomycetia; order Isosphaerales; family Isosphaeraceae; genus Kueselia; species Kueselia aquadivae. The sequence continues at coordinate 2,394,097 of CP151667.1, read as the reverse complement.
TCGCCGTATGCATGGCGTTAGGCCATGCGGCGGTGAACGGCACGGCAGGTCCCGGACTCGCGACGGCCGCGGACTTGGGTCCGAACTCCTCGGTCGACGACCAGCAGACGTTCAAACTCGACCGGACGGTCCTGCCGATTCTTGAGCCGAAGCTCCCGCCGATCACCGAACTCGACGCCCGCAACGCGAAGGCCCCGCCGCGGTTTGAGGTCAAGGCGCCTGCCAAGGCCCCGAACGTGCTTGTCGTGCTGATCGACGACATGGGCTTCGGTCAGTCCAGCGCCTTCGGCGGACCGATCCACATGCCGACGCTAGAGAAAATGGCCAAGGGCGGCCTGAGATACAACCAGTTCCACACCACTGCACTCTGCTCGCCGAGCCGCGCTGCCTTGCTGACCGGACGCAATCATCACGTCTGTAACATGGGATCGATCACCGAGACTGCCACCGCATTCCCAGGCCAGACCGGGCAACGCCCGAACAGCGTAGCACCGCTGGCGGAGATGTTGCGGCTCAATGGGTACAGCACGTCCGCCTTCGGCAAGTCGCATGAGACCGCCGCCTGGGAAGTGAGCCCGTCCGGCCCGACCGACCGGTGGCCGACCCGCGCCGGCTTCGACAAGTTCTACGGATTCATCGGCGGCGAGGCGAACCAGTGGTCCCCGGCGATCTACGAGGACATGACCCGCATCGAGGTACCGAAGGACCCGAACTACCACCTCATGACGGACCTCGCCAACCAGGCGATCAAGTGGACGAACTTCCAGAAATCGCTGACGCCTGACAAGCCGTTTTTCACCTACTTCGCGCCTGGTGCAACGCACGCCCCGCATCACGTGCCGAAGGAGTGGATCGCCAAGTATAAGGGCAAATTCGACCAGGGCTGGGACACGCTTCGTGAAGAGACGCTTTCCCGCCAGATCAAGCTCGGCGTCGTCCCCTCCGGTACGAAGCTCGCGCCCAAGCCCGATGCCATCAAGGATTGGGACAAACTCGGCGTCGACGAGAAGCGACTCTTCGCCCGCCAGATGGAGGTCTTCGCCGGGTTCGGCGAATATGCCGACTACGAAGTCGGCCGCGTCATCCAGGCTATCGACGACCTCGGTCAGTTGGACAACACGCTCGTCTTCTACATCGTCGGCGACAACGGCGCGAGCGGCGAAGGCACCATGAACGGGCTTTTCAATGAAATGACGTACTTCAACGGCGTACCGGAAACGGTGCCTGAGATCCTCAAGCATCTCGACGAACTGGGCGGCCCGAGCTCCTACGGCCACTACGCCGCCGGTTGGGCCGTGGCCGGCGACGCGCCGTTCGCCTGGACGAAGCAAGTCGCCGGCAGCTACGGCGGCACTCGCAACGGAATGGTGATCCACTGGCCCGAGGGGATCGCGGCCAAGGGCGAGATTCGTTCGCAGTGGCATCACGTCATCGACATCGCACCGACGATCCTCGAAGCGGCCGGCCTGCCCGAACCCACGGTGGTCAACACCACGCCCCAGACGCCCATCGAAGGCGTGAGCATGCTGTACTCGTTCGCGGACGCGAAGGCGAAGGACCGGCACAAGACGCAGTACTTCGAGATCTTCGGTAACCGCGGCATCTACCACGACGGCTGGTTGGCCCACACCGTTCACCGTGCCGCCTGGGAGATGACACCACGGAGGCCATTCCTCGAAGACAAGTGGGAGCTGTACCACGTCGACGAGGACTTCAGCTCGGCGAACGATGTGGCCGCGAAGCATCCCGAGAAGCTCAAGGAATTGCAGGAGCTTTTCCTGAAGGAGGCCACCAAAAACCATGCCTTGCCGCTCGATGATCGCGTGATCGAGCGTGCGAATGCCGCTCTCGCGGGTCGTCCCGACCTGATGGCAGGCCGCACCTCGCTCACGGTCTACGAGGGCATGATCGGGATGACGGAGAACGTCTTCATCAACACCAAGAACAAGTCGCACACCATCACCGCCGAGGTCCAGGTTCCGAAAGGTGGCGTGAACGGCGTGATCCTGTCCCAGGCCGGGCGATTCGGCGGATGGAGTTTGTACGTCAAGGATGGCAAGCCGGCTTACACGTACAACTTCCTCGGCCTCAGTTCATATAAGGTTGCTGCTCCCAAACCGCTGCCCGAGGGCAAGGTGACGATCCGCTACGAGTTCGTGTACGACGGCGGTCAGGGCAAGGGCGGCAAGGGCACGATCTTCGTCGACGGTGAGAAGGTCGCCGAGGGGCGGATCGACCGCACGCAGGCCAACATCTTCTCGGCCGACGAAGGCGCGGACGTCGGCCTCGATGGCGAGACACCGGTGACCGACGATTACAAGGAACGCGACAACAAGTTCACCGGCAAGATCGGCAAGGTGACCGTCGATCTGAAATAGCAGAGTCGTTCGACCCCGCCCCGGCTTGTGCCTGGGCGGGGCTCGCGTCTCGCGGCCCGCGAAGCGAATTCACCCCCCGGGCCGCGAGTCGATGCGACTAACGGCCGATCAGCATGCAAAGCTCCATGTGGGCTTGGCGGTAACCGAGATCCGCCTTCACGTAGTCCACCTCCGCCGTCGTGCGGGCCTTCGACGCCTCGATCAGGCCAACGGGATTCGTCTGTGCCGCTGGGAGCGCCTTCTCCTCGGCCTCCTTGCGGAGTTCGACCAGCTCCTGGGCGAGGATCAGGGCCTCATGGCTCTCGGACATGCCCCGATATGCTTTCAACGTCTTCTGAAACAGCTCGTCCTGGGTTTGCCTGTATTTCAGGTGCGCCATGCTGATCAGGTGCTCGCGACCGCGGATCACATTCTTCCGCTTGCCCCAGTCGACGAACGTGTACGAACCCACGAGGCCGACGTAGCCGATATTCTGCTGGATGTACGACGCACCCGTCTGGTTCGTATAGCCGCCCATCGCGGCGATACTCGGCACGAAGTCGAGACGGGCGGCGCGGGTCGCGGCGTCGGCCTTGGCGATGTTGGCCGCGGCTTCCCGCAGGTCCGGGCTGGTTTCCATGGCGAGTTTGATCGCATCATCGGCGCAGGCGACTGGCAGTCCGGGCAGGGGTGGCTCGATCAATTCTAGGATCGTGGAAGGGGGCAGATCCAAGAGGATATCGAGCTGCTCCTGAAGGTCAGCAAACTGGACGTTAACTTGCTGGAGTGCCTGCCTTGCCTCGAGCAACGCAGTCCGGGTCTCGACGGTGCCGAGTTCGGCAAGTTTCTGTGCCCCGGAATATCCTTCGACGACACCGGCGCGGATTCGTTGAGTCGCCAGGAGCCCCCAGTAGAGCTGCTCCATGCCACCGAGAAGTTCTCGCATCCCTTTTTCGAGCTGGGCCTGAGCAATATTCTCATCGGCCTGGGCGACCTGGACCCCCTGGCGGACCTTAATGAGGTCCGTGATAGGCTGGAGGACCGTGACGTTCGTGAACGATGTGTTTTGGTTCAACACGTTCACGGCAACCGTCTTCGCGGGGATTCCAAGGATCGGGCGCCCCTGGGTGCTGACGACCGAACCCAACGAATCATTGAAGTGCAGATACACGGTGTTCCCGACGATCTTCGGGAAGTAGTCGGCTCGGGCTGCGCTCGTCTCATGACCCTTTCCCTGGACGTTAAGGGCGGCGAGCCTGAGGAGCTTATGATTCGCGAGAATCCGCTGCCTGGCGTCGTCGAGTGTCAGGCGGAAGGTTTCCGGCGTGGAGTGCTGTGGCAGGGCAGGGATCAGGACGGCCTGCGGCTGTGCCCAACAGCGGTGGACGCCAAGTTCGGCAAGATGGGCGGTGCTCACCATCGCCATGACGACCAAAGACTTTCGAATACCGAGTAGGGTGAAGGGCTTCTTTTCGTTCACAGGGTCCGCCTTCCGCATTCACCTCGCTCGATTGCTTCGAGGCGTTTGGGGGTGATCCGGTTGATTGGGCAGGCTCTCATGGCCCGATTGACCGAAGCAACCCGCTTAGCCGTGATCTCCATCCTTATCGGCACGCCGGGCTCATTTTCCGACCCAGAGTTCCAGGATTTTCAGGCAACTGGGCGTGGGTAGGTCAAGGGTCGGGCTCATCGCGGCAGGGTGACCAGGCTGAGGCCCTCCTTCCCGGCGGCCTCGCGACCGAGGAATCGGCTCGCCTCCGTCGCGATCGCGATCCGGGCTCCGAGATTAGGGGCGAACGTGTCGGCCGATGTTCAAACGCATCTGTTTTCAGTCCATCGATCAATATCCCTATGACACAGCGGACCCGACGAGTCGGCCGAGCCGCTCGGGACGCGCGGCCGGGCGAGCCGGGGGATAGATCGAGGACACCACGTTGGATCCGGCGAGCTCGAATGTTGCGCCAGGACCTCTTGTTTCAAGCGTTCCCAAGGTTTGTGAGTGAATTGCTTGAATCTCGGGCAGGGAATCTTGCGTTGGTCCCCCGATGGTGGCGGGGCGACGATCGGAGGAGTGCTGGGCGGGGTCGATTCGATCGGGTCGATAGCCGGGCACTAGGTCGGCGAGGATGGCGACAATTTGCTTGGCGGGGCCGTCGACGGCGGCGACGAGCCGATCGAGCCCGGCGTCGATCCTGTCTTGCGGATAAGGGCGGTGCCGGGCTGCGCGGATCTTGGGATGAGCCGTCGCGAGCAACTCCTCGCCCTGGTCGTACAATTCCTCGTGGAGCTTCTCGCCGGGCCGCATGCCCGTGAAGATGATCTCGACGTCGCGCCCCTCGGCCTGGCCAGACAGCCGGATCATGTCGCGGGCCAGGTCGACAATCTTGACCGGCTCGCCCATGTCGAGCACGAAGATCTCGCCCCCCCTCCCCTGGGCCCCGGCCTGAAGGACCAGCTGCGCCGCCTCGGGGATGGTCATGAAGTAGCGGGTCATGTCGGGGTGAGTGACGGTGATCGGCTCGCCATCACGGATCTGATCCTTGAAGATCGGCACGACGCTGCCGTTGGAGCCCAGGACGTTGCCGAAGCGGACGGTGACCAGCCGCGTGTTTGTCCGTCCGGAGAGCGATTGCATGTAGATCTCGGCGAGTCGCTTGCAGACTCCCATGATGCTGGTCGGGTTAACCGCCTTGTCGGTGGAGATCATCACAAACGCGTCGACGCGGGCGCGGAGCGACTCGTCGACCACAGTACGCGTGCCGAAGACGTTGTTCTTGACCGCCTCGCCGGGGTTGGACTCCATCATCGGGACATGCTTGTGTGCCGCGGCGTGTAGGACGACGTGCGGACGATGTTCGGCGAACAGGGCCCTGATCCTCTCGGCATCGGTGATGCTGGCGATGCAGGGGACGACCTCGGTCGCTCCGGACACGAAGGGTCGGAGCCTACGCTCCAGGAAGAACAGCCCATTCTCCGAGTGGTCGAGAAGGATGAGGCGTGCGGGGCGGAACGTGAGGACCTGGCGGCAGAGTTCGGAGCCGATGCTGCCCGATGCGCCGGTGACCAGGACGACGCGGCCCTCCAGGAAGGCGGCGATCGCCGGTCCGTCAAGCCGAACCGACTCGCGGCAGAGCAGGTCCTCGATGTCGACATCGCGGGGCTGGACAGTCAGGGCGCCGGAGAGGAGTGAGTCGAACCCAGGGACGACCTGGGCCTTCAGCCCCGCCGCGCCGCAGGCCCTGGACAGGTCGCGGACCTCGGTCGCCGGAACCGCTGGGCTGGGGATCAGCAGGGCCTCGACCCGATGGCGGGCGGAGAGCCTCGCCAGCTCGGCCGGGTCGCCGAGGACCCGTGCGCCGGCCAAGACACGTCCATGAGTGAGGCGATCGTGATCGAGGATGCCAACGACCTTCAGGCCCATCTTGGGGTGAGAGCTGATCTGCCGCACCAGTTCCTCGCCGGCTTCGCCTGCGCCGACGACGAGCACGCGGCTTATCCGCCGTGTCGCGAAGAGGGGCCCGTATCGATCGTGGAGCAGCCGGACGGTCCCGCGGGCACCACACAGGGCGAGGAGGCTGCCGGCCCAATCGATGACCAGGACCGATCGCGGGGCGGGCCAGAGCCCCCGGGATAGCACGCTGGCCAGTGCCAGCGTCAGTGAGCTGATCGTGGCAACCTCGGCCAGGCCGGTCAGGTCGGAGAAGGTCGCCGAGCGCCACCACCCTCGGTGGCACCCGCACGCCAAGAAGGTCGCCACCTTCAGCCCGACGACTAGCGGGAGGGCCGCGATCGCCGCATCCGCGAGGGACGTGGGCACCGATCCGTCGCAGCGGATGACGTGGGCCAGCAGATAGACCCCCGCGAAGGCCAGCCCGTGGAGCATCAGCAAGATCGGGATCCGGCAACGCGGGATGACGTCCGCGAGCAGCTCCTGGTAGGCTCCGGCGGCCCTCCTGCATCTCGACGATCCGCGTTCATTGTTATCCCGCGTAGCCGCCCCGGAGTCGCGATCGGCCTCGAGATTTCCGCCCCGGACGGCGCCGATGGGATTCGGCACGAGCCCGGGCCATCGACCCGTCAGCAAGGGTTGTATGGGATTTAGGCTCGCCAAGGTGAAGCTCCACTTCAAACTGTTCGACTCGAGACGATGCCGAGCGACGATCTTGCTCCGTCGGGGGCGGGTACGCATTCCAACCTAGGACTTGAAAGCGGGGGCTGTTCCTTAAGGATTCGGTTTTTTGACTCCCCGGGCAAAGTGTCCTAATGTCGACACTGAACTTATACTTTTCTGATCATTTCCAATTATCAGAAAGTAAGCGTGCAAGGATGCAGCGAATCGCCCGATTCCTCGGCCTGCTGGCGTGTCTCGAGCTCCTGGCGGCTTGGGGGCCCACTCCGACCATGGCCCAGTACTTCCCTGCCATGACTGCCGAGCGCGAGAGATTCCTGTCGCTCCTCATGTTGCGACAGGACCGGGCGATGGAGCTGTTGCTGACCCGGCAGAAGGCACAGCTCCAGCGGCAACTGGATCGGCTGGAGAAGTTGATCCCGCGTAATCCGCAGCAGCCAGCCCAGATCAAACTAACCGAGCAGCGGATCGGGCAGCGTGTGCAAGCCGTAGAGCGGACGAGCGCCAATCCTCCCGACTCACCGGTACGCACCCTGCTATATCAGCAGAAACGGGCGCTCCTCCGGCAGGTGCAACAGCTCGAAGCTCGGCTGGCCCGGCTGGCCCAGACCGTCGCGCGCAATCCGAGGCAGGCACGCCAGATCGAGCAAGCGATGGCCTCGTTGCGGGTGCAGCTTCAGCGGACAACCGCACAAGTTGCCACCTTCGACCGGCTCGCGGCAACGCCGGCCGCGCCCCTGAATGTTGCAAGCGTTTTCGAGGGACGCCTGTGACATGGATGGTGGATTTCGAGGTTTCGACGCGGGTCGGGGGCGACTCATCGGCCACCCGGTGCCGAGAGCCCGTCCGGATCCTGGAGAGGCGCTTAATCACGGCCGAGGGGTCGGCATTCCAGCGGGTGGCGGGGCGGTTCTCGGCGGCGACGATCCTCGGCCTGGCCTGCCTGGCCCCCTGGATGTTCGGATCGGTGGATGCCTGGGCGGAGGTGGTCCTGGACCTGTGCATCCTCGTGGCCATAGTCCTGTGCATTCTGGCCGGTTGGAACCGGGGAAGTCGCCCGAACTGGCTTTGCGGCCTGACGAGCCTGTCGCTGGCGGGCCTTGCCTTGCTGGCCATGGTGCAAGCCGCCCCACTTCCCGAGGCCCTTCTAAAACGGCTCGACTCCGTGGCGGCTGAGAACCGGGCGGCATCGGTCCCGTCCGCTCAGGGGGTGGTCATCTGAGATGCTGTGCCGCCTTTCAAGCTGCCGGCTGCGAGACTCAGCCTGGTCTCCGAGGAGTCGATTCACGCCCCGGCAAGGCTGGCGTCCGCCTTACTTCTGTTCCTAATACTACAGTTGTAACTAACCCGGGGGCCCGGCCTCGCGTTTCTTGTAGTGGCAACGCCGCGCGAACGCCTGGTGGGCGCGCCGCCATACCGACCAATCCAGGACCTCGACGGCCTCCGGCAGGCGTCCCCACAGGAGTCGGACCAGGAGCCGACGGGCCTCGGGCACCGTCAGGGCGATCAACTCCGGCTCGTCGGCCGACTTTTTTTGGGCGGTGCGCCGGCAAGTCTCCGGATCGCGGCCAGGACGGCATGGGCCAGCAGGGCCAGGGTGATGTGCCGATGCCAGCCGGTCCAACTCCGCACCTCGTAGTCGGCCAGTCCAGCCTCCTGCTTGGCCGCCTCGAAACCGCCCTCCACCGCCCAGCGAGCCCCGGCGGTCTGGGCCAGCCGGGTTAACGTCGTGCGGCTCGGGCCGGCCGCGATGGAGTACGCCAACTCCTCGCGGCCATCCAGACTCTTGCGCACCAGCAGCCACCGCCTCCATGCCGGGCCCAGGTCGCTGTTGATCTCCAGCCACGCCCAGGCGTACCGCCTCGGCCCCTTGCTGCCCGCCGCGATGGTGATCTTGTGCCAGGCCTGCTTCGGCAACGCTCTGGTCAGGGTGGCGACCGCGGCCTGCCCGGACCCCGCCCAGACATACTGGTTGGCCCGGACCGCCAGCACGTACGGCCGCTTCTGCTCTTCCAGCCACCGCCGCAACTCCCACGCGCCGTAGACCTCGTCGCCGGTCACCCACGCCGCAGGCACCCCGGCCTTGAACGCCCGCTCGAGCATCGCCCTGGCCAGCCGGATCTTGGTCGCGAAGGCGGTCTTCTCCGGGACACCCGCCGCCTTGCACCGCCCGGGGTCGCCGGCCCACTCCTCGGGCAGGTACAGCGTGCGGTCGAGGAACGCGACGCCATGCCGGCTGGCGTACGCGAGGAAGACCCCGACCTGGGCGTTCTCGATCCGGCCCGCGGTGCCGGTGTATTGCCTCGCCACGCCCACCGACTTGGTCCCCTTCTTGAGGAACCCGGTCTCGTCGAGGATCAGCACGGCGTCGGGGTCGCCGAGCGTCTCGACGACGTAGGCCCGCAGGTCGTCGCGGACGGAGTCGGGGTCCCAGTCGGCCCGGCCCATGAGGTACTGGACGCCGTAGGGCGTCTCGTCACCGATCTGCTCGGCGACCTGCCAGGCGTTCTTCCGCTGGACCGGCCCGAGCAGGCCGATGAGATAGGCCCGGACGCGATCGCGGGTCTCGCTTCGAGGAAACCTCGCCCCGATCCGGCGGGCCACCTCGTCGATCTGCCGCCCCCAATCGTGGACGTCCTCGGGGCTGAAGGCGGCATCGGTGCTGGCCATGGTGATCCTCCTCGGGGATTCCATGGCCAAACTACCGGGCTGATCGGTTAGTTGCAACTGTAGTACTAGGCGTGCGCGGCCTGGGTGGCGGCCATGCGGCGATGCGCCGGTTCGGCGTGGCGATGGTCGTAAGCGCCTCGGCGATGGGACTGTTCGCATTGCTGCAATCCCTGTCGTGGGGCGGCAAAATTTACGGGTTCCGGGCCTCTCCGATCGTCGACGGTTGGCGTACGGGGGGCCCGTTTGTCGGCCATAACCCGCTGGCTGCATCGCTCAACCTGGCCCTGGGTCTCGGCTTGTCAGGCCCGGTGCTGCGCTGCCGAGGTTCACGAGCTTGGGGGGCGTATGCCGCCAGCCTGATCATCGTCGGGATCGTCAGCTCGCATTCGCGCAGTGGTCTTATGGCAACGATGGTCGCCGCGGCTGTGATGGCCCTGTTGCTCCGCGGCCGGGTCGGCGTGCAGATCGGCGGTGTCCTCGCGGTGATTGCCGCGATGACCGTCCTGCTCCTGGCGATCGTGGGCGAAACTTCCGCTTACCACCGCCTGGGCTCGCTCCGGGATGGATCTGCCTACTCCGACCGCCTCGAAATCTGGGGGGCGGCCGCCCAGGCCTGGGCGGCACACCCGTATCTCGGCTCGGGCCTGGGGTGCTTCGGGGTCGCGGCTGGCCCCTCGTTCCGTCACGGTCAAGGGGTAATCTTCGCCCGGGCGGAGAACGAGCCCCTCGACCTGCTTGTCGAGGGGGGCCTGCTTGGCCTGGGCATGGCCTTCGTGGGGGTGGCTGCCGTCGGTCTCGAGGGCGTCCGCGCCGTCCGCCAGGCCCCGACGGAATCCGACCGGGCCTTGGCTGCGGGTGGCCTGTTCGGCCTGACGGCCTTGGCCGTGCAGAGCCTGTTCGATTTCAGCCCGCACATCCCCAGGGTCGCGATCCCCGCCGTCGTTCTCTGCGGGCATGTCTGCGACCCGACCCGAGCCGGTAAGGCTCGACCGGTCGACGCCGGGCCGAGGATGGCTCGGTCGGTCGCAGCAGGGCTGATCCTGGCCGTGCTCGGGCTCGCCCTCGCCCTGGTTTATCATGACTTCGGCCGCGCCCGGTCCGAGTCGAAGCTGGCCGGCACCGGCCACCCCACGCCGGGGGCCGGGACGCCGATGGCGATTCCCCGAATTGTGACGAAGGCCGCACTTGAGCGGATGCAGTCGGCCCTGGAACTGGCCCTCCTCGATCGACCGGACTGGGGCAAAGGGCATCTCCGGCTCGGGATGACGCACCTGGACCTGTACGAGCGTGAAGCGGCCGAAAGGCTCGGCGATTCGGTCGACAATCCGGCGGCAGTTGCCCAACTGGCCGACCCACTCTGGCTCCATGCCACGGTCCACTCCGCGCCGCACTCGGGAGTCGGGTGGGGGTCCGAGGTGATCGGGCATGAGCCCCTCCGGCGCCACCTCGTCCCGGCCACCCGCTGCTTCCTGGATGCTCGACGGAGCTCGCCTGCCCTGGCCTCGGCCCATGCCCATCTGGCAATCCTCAGCTACCTGATCGACGGGTGAGAGCCGACTCGTGTCCATGCCGGCCGCGCCCTCCGGCTTGCCGGGGCCGACAGCTCAATACTTGCGCTGGACGCGCAGGCCGGCGACCTCGACCTGGCGACCCTGTGCTGGAGGCGTTGCCTGGAAGTCCGGCCGACCTCGTGGGAAGAGGTCGCAGACGCGGCCTCGGCCGTGCTCGACCCGGGGATGATCCTCGACGGAGTCCTCCCCAGCGGAGGTGCCTGGCCGATTCCATTCGTGAACGGGCTATACACCCACGCTGACGGCGCGGAGGTACGGCTCCGATTTTTTCGGGCGACCCTGGAGCGAACTCCGGACGACACCAGCCTGTCGGCTCCGGAGCGGCTCCGCTTGGAGGCCCTCGCCAGGGCCGGGCTGGGGGAATCCAATCTCGCAAAATCGCTCTGGGTGAGGGCGTTGGCCCTCGAGCCCTCGCGAGCGGAGTGGCGCGAGGAATTCATCACCTGGCTAGTGGCTCGGGGAGAGGCCGAGCTCGCCTATCGCCAGGCCGTCATCGGTGAACAGCTCAACCCCGAACATCAGGGCCTGCGCCGTGCCGTGCTATCAACGGCCGGGACGCTCGCCCGGACCGTTCCGGCTCCCTGATGGGGCGGAGCGATGCCGATCTGGCGAATGAGCGGCGGAAGTGGTCGATCCGCGCCTTAACTTAATTTTGTCGTACCTGAACGGGCTCGAAACCACCCACCCGGAACGTCCCGCGAATTTCCCCACAAGAATCGGAGAGTCCCATGCCGCAATCGGCATCACACGCCCTCCCGGCGCCGGGATCCCATTCGGCCGGGCTCCTCGATGACATTCGCCGCCTGCTGAGCACGGCGCGACGCAACTGGCCGATCGTCACGGTCGCGGCGCTGGCCTGCCTGACGGCCTCGGTCGTCTACCTGGCGAGGAAGACGACCTCGTTTCACTCGACCAGCCGACTTCTCGTCCTCCAGCAAGGTCGGAGTCCTCTCAGCCTCACGCGGGGCGACGCGGGGCAGTCAGTCGAGGGGATTGAGGATTACCTGCCGACTCAGGCGCTGATCCTCCGCAGTCCACTGGTCGTGGGCCGTGCCCTCGTGTCGCTCGGGTTTGGTGATCGCTCGACACGCGAGGTCGTCAATCGTCTGACGGTCAGCCGCCCTGATCCCGCCGCGAAGGTGCTCCAGGTCGGCTATCTATCCGCCGATCCCGCTGATGCCGAGGCGGTCCTTCGCGCCGTTCTGGCGAGCTATGAATCCTTCCTGGACGATCGGTATCACAAGAAGAATCACGACGTGACCGAGCTACTGGTGAAGGCGAGGGACGAGCTTGGCCGTGATCTGCAGGAGCTCGAGCAGAAGTACCTGGAGCTCTACAAGGAGGCCCCCGCACAGGCCGCGGACGACGCGGGCCGGTCGTCTCAGGCTCGTCGAGTCGAGCTCTGGGATCACGCCGCGGGAGAGGCGAGGCTCAAGACCGTCTATCTCAAGGCCCAGCTCGAGCTCGGCAGGAAGCTGGCGGCCAACGGAGCCAGCCTGAGGGCCATCAATCAGGCGATGGGACACCTCGGCGGAGCGGCATCCCCCAATGCCCAGCCTCAAGACGATGGCTCGGCCGATCCCGACACCGCGCTCGCGGCTCGACTTCTCGAGGAGCTGACCGACCTCGAGCTGCAGCGAGGCGCGGCCACCCGCCTGCTCGAAGGCCACGAACGTCGGCGCTCGGGCCGGGATCCGAGCCGGCCGATCGACGAGACGCAACTGGCCAGGCTGCTCGCCGCGGACCCTGACGTGGCCGAACTGCGGGACCGGCTGCGAGCCGCCCAGCAGCAGCGTTCGGCGTCCCGGATCAGGGCCCGCAATTCGAGCGACCTGGCGGCGCGGCAGGCCGCGGGGCAAGTCGGGACGTTGCAGGCAGAACTGGACCGGCTCATGGCCCAGCGGCGGCCAATGCTCTTACAGCAGCTCGGGCGGGATGAATTCGCCGATGCCGAGGCCAACAGGGCCAAGGCGCAGCTGGACGTGGTGCTCGCCCGCGAGCAGACCCTGAAGGACAAGCTGGCGGCGATCGACGCGGACATCCTGCTACGCCTGGAAAATCGCGAGCGAGAGCTGACCGGGAAGTTCGGCCCGAAGGATGCCCCGTTGATCGCCGTCCGGTCCCAGATCGCCCGGCTGCGGGACGGACGCTCGAAGGGCCCCTCTCATCAGGAGCACGGCGCGATCCGCGACCTGCTCGATTCGATCGAGCACGGCCTCGCCTCGGTCGAGGCGATGCGCGTGGAGATCCAGGGGAAGTTTGCCGAGGACCTGGATGCATCGAAGCGTTCCGAGGTCGATTGGCTAGCCATCGCCAACGTCCGCAGCAATCTGGAGCGCCAGAGGGCATTGTTCAACACCGTGGTCGACCAGCTCAAGCAGGTGCAGCTTGCTGGCGACTTCAATGGGATCTCGGCCCAGGTCGTCGACCCGCCCAGCACGTCCCCGGTCCGCCCGAATTCGGTTCTGGTCCTCGGCGTGGCGCTGGCGGCCGGGCTCGTTCTGGGCTTGGGCAGCGCGGTGGTCGTTGATCAGCTTGACTCTCGACTGCATACGGTCGAGGAGATCCGCCATGCGGTCGGCCTCTCCGTACTGGGCCTGATCCCCAGGTTAACGGGGGGCCGTCTCGCCACGCCGGGCGGGCCCGGCTTGCTCGGTCATGTGATGCCCCGGTCTCCCGCGGCCGAGGGCTTCCGGGTCGTCCGGACCAACCTCGATTTCCTGCGCCGCAGCCGACCCCTGCAGGTAATCATGGTTACCAGCCCGATGCCGGGCGACGGCAAGACGACCACGGCCAGTAACCTGGCGATCAGCCTGGCCCAGGCCGGCCGGCGAGTCCTGCTCGTCGATGCCGACCTCCGCCGCCCCAGGCTCGACGCGATCCACGGCCTCAGCCGCGATTTCGGTCTCTCTCAGATTCTCCAGGACCGAGTGCCGGTCCACCTGGCCGTTCAGGCCACATCGGTCGCGAAGCTCGACGTCGTCACGGCAGGCCCGGACGTCGACGACCCGGCCGAGCTACTGACCTCGCTCCGGCTGGTGGAGTTCCTCGCCGCGGTCCGCCGGTCCTACGACTCTGTGATCATCGACTCCCCGCCGCTCCTGACCGTCGCTGATGCCGCGATCCTGGGCGGGCTGGTCGACGGAGTCTTACTCGTCGTCCGGGCCTCTGCCATCCGCCGGCAGGACGCCGAGCGGACGAGCGAGTCCCTCAAAAGCATCGGCTCCCCCGTCTTTGGGGTCGTGATCAACGGGATCGATGGTCGGGAATGCGGGTACGGCTACGGGGCGGATCGCGCGTCTAACCTGCCCCTGAGTATCCCGCGAACCAGCCCTAGACGACTTGATGTGGTTTCCAACAAGTCGCCTGCGCACGGCGTCGACGACCAAGCATCGCCCACCGACTGCGAGAAATCTGCCCGGAAAACGCGTCGGGGCGGCGGGATTCCGACTGACCCCGACGACCGGCCTCGATCGGCGACTTAAGTTGAATCACAGGGACGGAGAACCGTGTCCCGAGGTCTCTCGCCCACGAAGCGGCAAAACCGGTCCCGATTTTACGTACAGGCAGCCATCCGGCCCTCGGTCCGGTCTCCGAGCGAGCTGGTTGCGAGTGCGATGCGGTGACGTCCAATTCAACGGAGGATGATCTGTGAGCAAGGCCCGCGCATCGATGAGAGTCCCACTGTCCCAGCCCTCGATCACCGAAGTCGAGATCGAAGCGGTCCTCGCCGTCCTGCGGACACGGACACTGAGCCTGGGGCCGCAGGTTGGCGCCTTCGAACGCGCGGCTGCGGAGTCCGCCGGAGTTGCCGAGGGCGTCGCCGTCAACAGCGGCACGAGCGGGCTGCACCTCTGCCTGGCCGCCGCTGGGATCGGCCCCGGCGACGAGGTGATCACGACCCCGTTCAGCTTCATCGCCTCGGCCAACTGCGCACTTTACCAGGGGGCGCGGCCGGTCTTCGCCGACATCGACCCGCGGACGCTGAACATCGACCCGAGCAATGTCGAGGCCCTGATCACCCCGAAGACCCGGGCCATCGTCGCCGTCGACGTCTTCGGCCAGCCTTGCCCCATCGAAGAGCTGAGGTCGATCGCCGAGGAGCACGACCTCGAGCTGATCCAGGACGCGTGCGAGGCGATCGGTGCCGAGCGGAACGGCCGGCGTGTGGGAAGCCAGGCTAGGGCGGCGGTCTTCGCCTTCTATCCCAACAAGCAAATCACCGCCGGCGAGGGGGGCATGATCGTCACCGACGACCGCGCGTTCGCGCGAGTCCTGCGGAGCCTGTCCAATCAGGGGCGCGACGACGACGGGACCTGGATGAACCACGTGCGGCTGGGCTTCAACTACCGGCTCGACGAGATGAGCGCGGCGATGGGCCTGACGCAGCTAGGGCGGCTCGACGAGATCCTCGACCGCCGCGCACGAGTCGCCGCCCGATACAACAGGCGACTCGCCTCGCAGGATGGGGTCGAGATCCCATTCATCGCGCCCGAGACCACGCGGATGAGCTGGTTCGTCTACGTCGTGAGGCTTGAAGAGGGGATCGACAGGCCCGCACTCATGGCGGCGCTCGAGGCGGACGGCATCCCGACTCGACCTTACTTCGTGCCGATCCACCTGCAACCGCTCTACCGCGAGCGGCTTGGCCACCGGCCCGGAGACTTCCCGGTGACCGAGCGGGTCGCCCAGTCCACGCTGGCCCTGCCTTTCTTCACCGAGATGACCGACGAGCAAATCGACTACGTCTGCGAACGACTCGCGTTGAATGTCGAGGCTCAAATTGTGGGGGCAGGTCTGCACTGCGATCGGTCGGCCCTGCCTCGATGGATGCCCGCCGGGATCGCGATGAATTGAGCAGCCCAGGGCTCGCCACGACATCGAAGTCGGGCGGGCCGTCGCGGAAGGTCTCAGAGGAGTCAGCGGATGAATCCCTCCGATCTCACGTCCATCCCGGCGCGACGTCATTATCAATGCCTGGATGCCTGGCGCGGAATCGCCTGCCTGATGGTCGTGGCCTTCCACTCCTCCAATGATGGATATGCGACGGCCGCCGCACCCGGCTCCGGGACGGGCTTTGCGGGCATCGGCGGGTCGCTCCTGAAGATCGTCTCGCTCATGTGGGTCGGCGTTCCCATCTTTTTCGTCATCAGCGGCTATTGCATCGCATCGGCATCCGACTCCGCACGCGAGCATCGCAGGGGGCTCGGGGCCTTCATCTTCAGGCGTTTCCGCAGGATCCACCCGACCTACTGGGCTGCGCTCGCGTTCGCGATCGCCCTGATTTGGGGGGTTTCATTCGTCGGGTGGCCCGAGCTGTTCCACGATGGAATCCACCCGATTCCCAGGCTATCCAGCCTGACCTGGGGCAACTGGGCGGGCAACGTCGCACTCATCGAGACGTGGCGGGCACCCCTCTTCGGCGGCGACTATCGCTTCGTCGCGGCTCAGACGTGGACCCTCTGCTATGAAGAACGATTCTATCTGATCTGTGGCCTGCTCGTCGCAATCGTCCCTTGCAGATTCTTCCTCGGCGTCGGGGCGGTCAGCGTGCTCGTCGCGACGAGGGTGATCCTGACCTGGCTCATCCCCTCCTATCCAAATATCTCGGGCGTCTTCTTCGACGGCCGTTGGTTTCTCTTCGCGGTCGGTGTGTCGGTCTACTACCGGATCCACCACGCGACCGGGGCGGCGCCCCGGCTGCTCCCCCCGAGCCTCGCGGCCATCGCGCTCGGCGGATTCGCCGGCCGCAGCGCACTCTTCGCTAGCCTGGGCTCCCAACTCGTGATCGAGATGATCGTCGGTGGCCTGTGCGGAGCGGCGCTGATCCTGCTTTGGGGGAGCGACGTGCGTCTGGCCAGCTTGAGGGCGTTGCGCCCGCTCTCATGGTGCGGAACGCGGTCTTACAGCATCGATCTGGTCCATTGGACCGCATGCAAGGCCGTCAGCAGGACACTCTGGATGGCGGGCTTCCGGGACGTCTGGTCGACCTTGCTCGTGAGCATCCCCGTCGCACTCGGGACGAGCTTCTTGCTGGGATGGGGCTTATTCACGCTGGTCGAGCGTCGGTTCTGCAATCGGCCGCATAAAGGGCCCAGCACGAGCCCCGATTCGCCGCCATCGGCGCCGAGGCGTTCAGTCCCGACGATCTCGCTGGTCGGGGTGGCCTCATGAGTTCGTCGGCGCTCGCTCAGGACGCTCGTCCGGCTCGATGGAGCCTCAACCCACCGAGCACCGAGAACATCGGCCACCTGGCGCGGAAGGGCGCGACCTGGTCGATCCTCTTGGTCGTGGCTCGCCAGCCGATCGGCCTGGCCGCGACGTCCGTCCTGTCTCGGCTGCTGACCCCGGACCAATATGGGCTCATCGGGATGGCCGCGGTCCTGACCGCCTTCTTGCAAGCCTTTTCGGACATGGGCCTGTCCCTGGCCGCTGTCAGGCGAGAAGGGCTGACTCGGGCTCAGGTGGACAACCTTTTCTGGATCAACGCCGCCGCCGGCGTGCTGCTCTGGGGCGGATGCGCCCTAGCCGGCCCAGCCCTGTCCGCATTCTTCGGCCGGGACGAGCTCTCCGGGATCGCCGCCGCGTTGGGCGCCACGTTCGCAATTGGCGGCCTGGCCGCCCAGCCCTCGGCGCTCCTGGCCCGGCAATTCCGCTCGCGTGCGATCTTCGGCGTGGATGTGACAGCTTGCCTGGCCGGGGCGGTGACGGCCGTCTGGCTTGCTCGGCTGGGCTACGGATACTGGGCGCTCGTCGGCCAGTCGCTGGCGACCCAACTCATGCGTCTCGTCCTGGTCCTGGCCGCGACCGGTTACCGACCCGGTCTTCCTAGGTCGGGGGCGGGGACTTGCGGGCTCCTCGCGTTCGGCGGATATCTCACGGCCTATGCCCTGGTCACCTACGTCGGCAGGAATCTCGACAACATCGTGATCGGGCGATCCTGGGGACCGGCGGCGTTGGGTTATTACGCACGCGCTTACTTCCTGATGTCGATGCCGCTGATGCTCGCCACGAGCGCACTGTCCGGTGTGATGATCCCGTTGCTGTCGAGCCTGGAGTTCGATCGAGACCGGCTGGGCCGGGCGTATCGGCAGGCCGCGCGAGCGATCAGCCTGATCGGCCTGCCGCTGGCCGCCTTCTTGCTCGTCGCCGCCCCGGAGGTCGTGCATCTGCTCTACGGGGATCGCTGGACCGCGGTCATCCCGCTTCTTCGCTGGCTTGCCCTGGCGGGTATGGCCCAGACTCTCGTGGCAAGTTCCGGATGGTTGTATGTCTCCCTTGGGCACGGCCGTGCGCTGCTGGTCGTGGGACTCGCGCTCACGGCGGTCCATTCGTCGGCAATCATCGTCGGGAATTCATGGGGACCACTCGGGGTCGCCATCGCCTATACCCTGTCGAGTGTATCGCTCGCCCTGCCCACGCTCTGGATCGCGCATCGACTGGCCGGACTCCGCCTTTCGGAAACCCTCCATGCAGTCTGGCCCGTCGCCCGCGTCACAGCCTTTGCGATTGGGGCAGGTCTGATTGGGGGTGAGTTCGTGTCCATGCAGACGGATTCGCGGGGAATCCTCCTTATGGCCAAGTCCGCCGCCGGGGCCCTTGCCCTGGTCATCGGCGGGGCACGCCTTTTCGAGGACCTGGCGTCCGGGGCCTTCGCGGGCCTGCGACGCCGCACCGCGGGAGGGGCGTGATGGCCGCATTCCGGGCCGATCCGGGCCCGACCTATGCGTTCTATGCCGAGACGTGCTTCTACCGCACGGAGCATTTCCTCCACGATCAGATGATGGGGGTGACGGGGGCGAATGTCCGGGCCATCGCCCGCTGGGGGGCCTGCCTGGACGAGTTTCCGGTTCCCTCGTTGTTCCTCGCCGAGGAATTCCGTAGGCCGATCATTCGCGCCCGTCACGCGTTTCTGCGGCGGCTCTACCGGGACCGGCCCGCCACTAGTCGGCTTCCTCCGCATGCGATTCGACGGATCTCTGCCCATCTGCGCAGAGATCCGGTTGACCTGATCTATTGCCTCTTCGGCTGGAACGCCGCACAACTGCTCGACGTCCTCGATCGCCTGGATCGGCCCGTCCCCCTCGTATTCCTCGCCGGGGGATCGGACATCACCTCCGCCCGCTCGTTGGGAGAGGACTACCTCGGCAGGCTGCTGCTAGCCTGCGACCGCGCGGCCCTCGTCCTGTGCGGGTCGGCGTTCCTGCGGGACAGGCTGATCGCCCTGGGCGCCCCGGAAGAAAAGCTGATCGTCCACTACATCGGCATCGAACTCCCGCAACCCGATGAGACCCCGGCGGCTGGCGAGGGGCGTGAATTTCGGGCCATCACGGTTTCCAGACTCTCGGCCGTCAAGGGCATCGTACATTCCATAAGGGCCTTCTCACGGATCGCGGCCGAGATCCCCGGCGCGACGTTGGAGGTCATCGGCGACGGCGAATTGATGCCCACGTGTCTGGCCCTGGTCGCCGAACTCGGCCTCACCGATCGCATTCAGTTCAAAGGGAGCCTTCCTCTCGCCGAAGTCTATCGAGCTCTGAAACGTTCGGACGTCTTCCTCCAGCACAATGTTCAGACGCCATCAGGACAGGAGGAGAGCCTTGGCGGCTCGATCTTGGAGGCGTCAGCACACCGGCTGCCGGTGGTCGTGACCCGCTCGGGCGGCGTGCCCGAGGCCGTCGAGGACGGCCGGACGGGAATCGTGGTGGAGCCCGGCGACGAGGCCGCGATGGCGGCTGCGATCCTCTCCCTGGCGCGCGATCCGGGGCTACGGGAACGCCTGGGGGCCGCTGGCAGCGACCTGGTCCGACGGAGATTCGGCCTCCATGAGCAGAATCGACGATTGAGCGAGATACTCAAACGTGTTCATGAAAGGAATCTCGGATGATCCACCTCGCCCCGCATTTCGTCCCGAGGGGAGTTTCGGGCCCACTCCTCGCGACGGCTCGCCCCGCGATCCTCCACCTGATCGATGAGCTTCAGGTCGGCGGCGCGCAGACTCACCTGGTAAGCATGCTTCGCGAGGCGAGGGCGAGGTTTGACGTGGATCATCGCGTCGTCGTCCTGTTCGGCGACGGTCCGGTGGGCGGGCAGTTGCGAGAAATGGGAATCGAGGTCGATGTCCTCGATCTGAGGCCCCACCTCGGCCGTCGTCGCTTCCTCGCCGCGTCCCGAATCCTCGCTGATCTGATGCGAGAACACCGGCCCGACCTGGTGGAAGCCCACCTCACCTGGAGCCGACTGTTGGGACTGTATGCCGCCTGGCGCGAGGGAGTCCCGCGGCGAATCGGCTTCGAACAAGGGGACGTCTATCTGAATTCATGGAAGTTCCGCGTGGCCAATCAGATCGGCCAGCACTTCGCGGAACGGATCGTCGTCTGCAGCGAGGCCCTGGCGGACTGGAATCGCAGGACCCACGGCATCTCTCTCGCGCGTCTGGAGGTCATGCACTGTTGCATCGACCTCGATCGCTTCCAACCCCGGCAGGGCGGACCCGCTCCCATCGTCTTCGGCCTTCCGGCCGGCACGACCGTCTTCGGTGCCGTGGGCACACTGGGCCGAGGAGTCAACAAGCGGACCGATGTCGCCATCCGGGCCGTCGCGGCCGCGCGATCGATGGGGGGCAATGTCGGGCTGGTCATCTGTGGCGATGGTGAGCAGAGGGCGGAACTCGAGGCGCTCGCCGAAGGGCTTGGGATCGCGGGTTTTGTGCCATTTCTGGGGACTCGGGCGGATATCCCCGAGATCCTGGCCTCATGCGACGCATTCTGCCATGCAGCCCCCTTCGAGCCGTTCGGCATCGTATGCATCGAGGCGATGGCCGTGGGGCTGCCCGTCGTGGTGCCCAACTCTGGCGGAATTCGAGAGGCAGTCGATGACGGGGTGACGGGCCTGATTTACGAGGCACTCGACCACGAGGCACTGGCCCGTCACATGATTCGCCTGCACGAGCGGCCCGACCTGCGTCGGTCCATGGGCGAAGCGGGTCGCCTCGCCGCGATCGAGAGATTTTCCGTCGGCGATTACGTCGACCGGCTTTACAGGCTCTATGGACTCGATCGTCGAGCTTCATAGGTGAACATCATGAATCGATCGATCCTGATTGTCACCCCGTTCTTCGCGCCTCAGAGCCATGCGGCGGTCTTCCGCGCCTACAAGCTGGCGAAATATCTGCCGCAATTCGGCTGGAAGCCATACGTGCTCACCGTCGACCGCAACTACCTCTACAATGAAGATCCGACGTTGCTGGAAGATCTTCCCGCCGAAGTCGAGGTGACGACCGCCCGCTACATCGAGCCTTCCCTCCGGGGCCTTCGGATGGCACTGGGAGGGCGTGATCGGACCTTTGCCGGCCTGAAGAGTGAACGTGGCCTGGCCCCGTACGAAGGATCGAAGGGGGGAACCTCCCGGTCTGGCGGGATCGGACGCGTCCGTGATTACCTCCTGCGAAGGTGGGTCCAGACCCCGGACGCGCATTGGACCTGGTATGGGCCGGCGGTCAGGGCGGCGCGCCAACTGATCCGGCGGCACGAGATCCCTCTCGTCTACACCTCCGCAGACCCGTTCACCAGCCACAAGATCGGCCGGACACTGCAACGTGAGGGATGCCGCTGGATTGCCGATCTACGCGACCCGCACGCCTATTGCGGCCGCATGCACTCGCGATATCCGGCCGTCTACGCCCGGCAGCGGCAGTTGGAACGCGACGCGGTGCTCCGGGCCGATGCGGTAACGGTGGCCTCCTCCGCGATCGCGATGATCCTCGCGGATAGCTACGGGATCGAGGCCCTGGACCGGACCCACTTCATCCCGACCGGACTCGATGAGAATCTGGTCCCGGCGGGCGATCAGCCCCGTCCCCGGCCCTTTCCCTACCTGCTCTTCTCCGGCGAGTTCTTGTCCGAATATGGCCCGGAATTCCTGGAAATCTTCGCGTCGGCATTGCTTCGCCCCGGCGTCCGTGCGCTGGGGGCAAAGCTACTCGTCGTCGGTCGACTGAACGTGAACGGGCCGCAGCTTGAGCCCATCGTACGGAGGCTTGGGCTCGAATCTCATGTCGAGTTCGTCGACCACGTCCCCCAGCGCGAGCTGTACCGGCTGCTCCAGGGTGCCGAGGCAGGAGTCCTGATCAGCTCGCGGCGATCCCACTGGTGGTGCCTTTACGCGAAGCTGGTCGACTACATCGCGATGCGTAAGACCGTCGTCTCAATCCTGCCGGACCCGAGCGAAGCACGCACGCGCCTGAGTGACGCCGGTCTCGGCTTGTTCCTCGACGGTGACCGCGAGGCCTGCGCCTCGAAGCTTGCCGATTTCCTCGTCGGCCGCACGGCGAGGCCCATCCCCTCGGCCGCCGCTTGCGATCGCTTCCTGGCCAACGAGCAGGTGAGAACGTTCGCGAGGCTGTTCGACGACCTGATCGGAGGCGGAGATTCGGACCCCGTGACCGCTTGCCATACCGCTGCGGCTTACATTGCTCAAGGAGGAGGCCGCGTGCAACTTGGATTATGGGAAGGCGATGCGGCTGCCCCCGTCTCCTGCCCGAAGGCTCGTCTGCCGGTGGAGGTCTGATGATCCTGCATTCGTTCGACTATCCTCCGACTCATGGCGGCATCTCACGCCTCTGCGCCGAGGTCGCCATCGGACTCGACCGCCGAGGTGCGTGCGTCAGAATCCTGGGTCAGGCCGCCGAGGGGACGGGCGGGAGCAGCATCCCCGCTCTTCTTGAGGACCGGGTTACTTCTCGACGACCGTGGCGGGAATGGCAGGCGCTGCGTCATCTGTGGAGGAGTCGATCCGATCGATCCGCGGTCCTCTGCGGGATCTGGTATCCGGAGGGACTTCTCGCGACTCTCGCGGGGATCCGACCGCGCGTGATCATGGCACACGGCTCCGAATTGATGCCTCCGCGAGCTCGCTGGCGCCGCGGCATCTGGCGCCGCCTTCAGCGGCTCGTGCTCGGTTCGGCCGACCTGGTCCTCGCGGACAGCGAGTACACTCTCGGCCTGGTTCTGGCGTCCGCACCGAAGAGTCGGGCGGTGGCAGTTCCCCTGGCCGTCGATCATCGGAGGTTCTGTCCGGGAAATCGGGCCGCGGCGAAGGCTCGCTTTGACGTCGAAGATCGTCTGGTGCTTTCCTCGGTCTCCCGGATCCAGGCATACAAGGGACATGAGACCGTCTTCCGGGCCATGGCCGCCATGCCATCGCCGCTCCGGGACAGATTCATCTACCTGGTGGCCGGCCGGGGCCCTGACGTAGGTCTCCTGCGGGCCAGGACCGAGGAGCTCGGCGTGACGGATCTTGTCCGATGGCTTGGCTATGTTGCGGAGGAAGATCTACCCGAGCTCTATCGCGCCACCGACCTGTTCGTCCTCTGCACCCGCGAAACACCCGAATTCCAGGAAGTCGAAGGTTTTGGCCTGGTTTTCCTGGAGGCCCAGGCGTGCGGAACCCCCGTCGTCGGCACGAGCACTGGTGGGATCCCTGACGCGATCGCTCATCAGGACGGAGGATGGCTCATCGAGGCGGATGACGTCCAGGGCCTGTCAGATCTCCTGCTGGAGTTGGGTGAGCGGCCGGAGTCGTTCCGGCGTGCGGGCGAGGCGGCCAGGCTTCGGGTCGAGCGCGAGTGGACCTGGGAACACTATCTCGGGCGGCTTCAGCGGACGTTGCATGCGGAAGGAATCGACCTTGGCTGAACCTGGAATGACTGTGGTCGTCCCAACTCTGAACCGGGGCGGGTTCCTGCATGACTGCCTGGCGGACCTGGTGGCTCAGCGCCACCGTCCGCTGGAAATCCTCGTCGTCGATCAGTCGGATGCGGTCGGGGACGACCTCGCCGAGCTCATCTCGCGACACCGAGACGTGATCGCACACCACCGCGTCCCCTTCCGAAGTCTGCCGCTCGCCCGCAACTATGGCTGGCAGCACGCGAAGCACGAGGCCATCCTCTTCGTCGACGACGACATCCGCTGCGGCCCTGATCTCATCTCGGAGCACCTCCGAGCCCTCCAATTGCCGGGTGTCGGCCTGGTCGGGGGCGGGATCGACACGCCGGCGGGCCCGACGGACCTTGCCTGCCGGACGGGCGCCTACCGCCGCTGGACTGCGACTCCTCTGCGTGGATTCGCCGCGAGCGGCGAAGGCGACACCGATCATGCACCGGGAGGTAACTTCTCCGCCTGGCGTCGGGCCCTTCGGGCTGCCGGTGGCGTCGACGAGGCGCTGGGCCTGGGAGCGGCGTTGTATGAAGAGACGGACCTATGCCTGAGGGCTGGTCGCGCCGGGTACCGCGTCTATTTCAACGGCAGGGCCCGGTTGATTCATCTGGCCGCGCCCGGGGGCGGATGCCGTGTGGACCGTGTCGCCGACTACGTCCACGCAATGTCCCATAATCGAGGCATCATGATTCGCAGGCATGGGCGATGGTTCCATGCCCCGGTCGCCCTGGCTCGCCTGGCTGCGCTGGGGCTCTCATACTCTCGCCACTACCGCGTGCCAGGTGCGCTGCCCGCCTGCATCAAGGGGTCCTTTCAAGGCCTCCGCGCCGGAGGCCGGGCGCCTTCGTGCTCAATCTACGCTGAGGGGGCTCCCGCGTGAGGTGCCTCTGGCTCGCATGGTTGCCCCTCCTGTTCCTGCCGAATTTCGGGCTGGGCGGTTCGACAGGATTCGGGATTCTGGAACTATCCGACTTCCTCATCGGGCCGTTTCTCATCCTCGCGGCGCTGGCCGGACGCAGACGAGGTCGGACGGCCATCCATCGCCTCTCGCCCCTGCTCATCGGATTCATCGTCTGGGCGTCGCTCTCCACGCTCCTCATCCGTGAGCGTTACGGCTACGGCAATGACATCGCCATCTTCAACGGTGCCCTGAAGCTTGGCCGGCTCGCGCTTTATGGCTTCGCCGGCGTGCTCGCGGCCGGGGCGTTGTCCGACGAATCATCGCGACGCAACTACCCCTGGGCATTGCTGGCATCGGGGCTCGTCGTCGGGATCGCCTTGATGAAGGTGCATGACCCGAATGACGCGTTCCATACCGGCCAGGCGGCGTCCGGCTACAAGGCCGCGAACGCCGTCAGTGTCATGATGGCCATGCTCCTCTGTTATCTCGGGGGGCTCTGGATCGTCGGGCTGGGGACGCCTCTCTGGCGTCGACTGGCTGGCCCCGGGCTCGCCCTGATGACCCTTGGGTTCCTGATCTCTCGCGGTCGAGGAGGGTGGCTCGCCGCTCTGGCCGGGGCCGCCTATCTAATCTGCCGGAGGGGGCTAAGCCCGCGTCTGCTGGCAGGGATGGCGGGCTCCGTGGTCCTGACTGGCGTCGCGTACGTCTTCATCCCCGAGTTTCGCGTCGAACTCGATCGGACCATCTGGCCTGATCAGCAGGCGATGGTCTGGTATCAGTCCGGCGTGGGCGGATTTGATGACGGGGCGAGGCTGAGCACCTGGTCCCACGAGCTGTCGGCATTCACCCGTTCGCCCCTGCTCGGGACAGGCTTCTACCACCGTGGCGGGGCCTCCGGTTTGTGGGCCACGGGGAGCCACAACTTCTTCCTCCAGATGTTCCTGGAGACGGGACTCATCGGCGGCCTCCTGGTCCTCTCCATCTTCCTCCGGCTCTGGATTCTGGCCGGATCGGCCCAGTCGCGGGGGCTCGGTCTGGATGTTCCCACGCGCTCCGCCCTGGTCGCCGCGCTCGTCGGCGGCCTTTCCGGGGAATATTTCTACGGCGGCATGGTCATCTTCACCCTGCTCCTGATCTTCGCGCCCGTCGGATGTCACTTGATTCAGCCGGAGCCCGTGTGGTCGGGGCACGCTGATTTCAAAGATATCTTCGCTCCGGAAGGTCGGGATGTATGACTCTCGAGCCGCTCGTGTCGATCGCGATGCCCTGCCACAACGCAACCCGCACCCTTCCGATGGCCCTGGCATCGCTACGCGCCCAGACTTATGAGCACTGGGAATGCCTCCTGGTCGACGACGGTTCCACGGACCGGCCGGGCGAGTTGATTGCCCACGCGGGAGACTCGCGGATCCGCTACATCCGGCTCGATCGCAATCGAGGGCGTGGTTTCGCCCGCCAGGTGGCCCTCGATCACGCGCGAGGCGAGTTCCTAGGCATGCTGGACGCCGACGATTGGTTCTATCCGTCCAAGCTGGCCCGGCAGGTCGACTTTCTTCGATCCGCCCCCGATGTGGCCCTGGTGAGCACGGGCATGGCGATCGTCGCCGGGCGAGACGAGTTGGTGGGCATCCGCTGCTGCGGGCCCTCCGATCGAAGTTCTGTTGCCCGTGGGGAGATGAGCCGGCTCGCCCAGCCGCCGCTGGCACATGCGCCATCGCTGATCCGAATGCCGGCGGCGCGTCGGGCTGGATACGACGCGACCATCAATCTCGGCGAGGATGTCGACTTCCTGATCCGAGTGCTCCTGGAAGGTCGGTACGCGATTCTCCCCGCCCCTGCCTACGCCTACAGTGAGCATGAATCGGTCACTCTCGAGAAGATCGTCGGCGGCCTGCGTTCGCTCAGGCGAGTCTTCCGCAAGCACAAGGAGCGGTTCCCGATCGAGAGCCGGGCCAACGTCGCCAAGGTGATGGCCAAAGAAGGAATCTATCGCTCGGGATTCGCGCTCGGCCTGGGGTATCGGCTGATCAAGCGGAGGTCGCGAACCCCGACGGCCGACGAGCGGAGCGGCTTCGGCCAGGCGTTGACGGAGGTGGCCAACGTCGCCGAGCGGCACTTCGGCCCGGTGGATCGCGCAGAGGACGGGGCCCTCGCACGCTCATGCCTTGGCCAGATGGCGATGGCGACGCGAGGTCCCACATGAGAGTCCTGCATCTGGTCAAGACATCTCTCGGCGCCGGTTGGGCCCTGCGCCAGATGCGCGAGCTGGTACGCCTGGGCGTCGAGGTCCACGCGGCGATGCCGTCGGGCGGTCCCCTGGTCCCGCTCTATGAGGCTGCCGGCGTGACGGTTCACCGCGGGCAGTTCGACTTCCCCACGCGCGATCCCTGGAGCTGGCCTGCCCTGCGCAGGCGGGCCCGCGAGCTGGTTTCCGGAATCCGGCCCGACCTGATCCACAGCCACTTCGTGGGCACGACGCTCACGATGCGGCTGGCCTTGGGCCGCGACCATCCGGTGCCGAGGTTGTTTCAGGTCCCCGGTCCACTCCACCTCGAACACGCCGCCTTCCGACGGGCGGAACTCCTCGTTGCGGGCCGCTCTGATCGATGGGTCGGCGCCTGTCGCTGGACGTGCGACCGCTATCGGGCCTCGGGCATCCCCGATGACCGCGTGTTCCTGTCCTATTACGGCACCAATCCGGAATCGTTCGGCGACCGGGCGCCGGGCACGCTTCGCGCGGAGCTGGGATGCGACGCGCGGACGAAACTCGTCGGTATGGTCGCCTACATGTACGCGCCGAAGCGGTTCCTCGGTCAGGTACGAGGCCTCAAGGGGCACGAGGATTTTATCGACGCATTGGCTCTCGTTCGGGAACACGATCCCGAGGTCCTCGGCGTCTGTATCGGGGGCGCCTGGGAGGGCGCCACCGCCTACGCGACCCGTGTGCGGGCTTATGCGGGGAGCCGGCTTGGTGTCCACCTGCGTTTCCTGGGGACGCGAGCCGACGTCGCCGAGTTGTACCCTGACCTCGACGTTGCCGTGCACCCGTCCCACTCGGAAAACGTCGGCGGTGCGGTCGAATCCCTGCTGGCTGGGATCCCGACCATCGCCACGAATGTGGGAGGCTTCCCCGACCTCGTCATCCACGGGAAGACCGGGCGGCTCGTCCCGCCTCGCGACCCGGCCAGGTTGGCGTCCTCGATCCTGGAAACCCTGGAAGATCCGACATCCGCGCGAGCGATGGCCGTTCGCGGCCGGGCGCTCGCCAGGACGATGTTCGACGCCCGCTCATGCGCGGCCGAGATCCGGGATATTTACCGTAAAATCCTCGAGGGACCGGTAAGCGATGACCACGAACGCGATTTCGAGATCCAGGACACCGAGCGGACCCGACCATTGCAGACCCCTTCCCTCTTCGGGGGAGACCGCCCGCAAGCGCTCGGGCGTTGAACGGGAAGGTCCGAGCGTCATGGTTGGGCTTGTCCCGGCCGCCTTCAAGAGGGCCCTGGACGTCGTTGCCGCATTAGTCGGGCTGCTCCTGCTCGCTCCGCTTATGGTAGCGATCGCGGCGACGGTCCTGGCGACGATGGGCCGCCCGGTACTCTTCCGTCAGGTCCGACCCGGTTACCATGCCACGCCGTTCACTCTGATCAAATTTCGCACAATGCGGGTGGCGACGGGGCCCGATGGCGAGTCGCTGCCCGATGCCGAACGCCTGACGCGGCTCGGCCTGATTCTGCGGAGGACAAGTCTCGACGAGCTGCCGCAACTCTGGAACATCCTCAGAGGAGAAATGAGCCTCGTCGGCCCTCGCCCCCTGCTCACCGAGTACCTGCCGCTCTACTCCCTGGAGCAGTCCCGGCGCCACGAGGCACAGCCTGGCCTCACCGGGTGGGCCCAGGTCCGGGGACGCAACGCGGTCAGCTGGGACGATCGCCTGGACAATGACGTTTGGTATGTCGACCACCGATCGCTCGTCCTGGACCTGAAAATCCTCGCCCTGACCTTTCAGCGAGTCGTGGGCGGTCGTGGGGTGACCAGCCCGGGCGAGGCGACGATGGCACGTTTCGTCGGATCGGAGGGGGGGACGATATGACTCCTCTCTGGATCTTCGGTTCGGGGGGGCACGCCAAGGTGGTGATCGACGCCGCGCGCGCCTCGGGCCTGTTCGAGGTGGTCGGCGTACTCGACGACGATCCGAGCAGGCGTGGCATGCGGGTACTCGAAGTCCCGATCCTCGAAGGGATCTCGCCCGAGGTGGTGGAGCGGTGTGGGATCCGCCATGCAATTATCGCCGTCGGATGCAACCGCGCCAGGGCCGACCTCGCCCGGCGGCTCGACGGCTCGATTCTCTGGGCGACCGTGGTCCACCCCACTGCCTGCCTGGCGTCGGGAGTCGCGGTCGGAGAGGGTTCCGTCGTCTGCGCCGGGGCGATTGTCCAGCCGGATGCGATCATCGGGCGTCACGTGATCCTCAACACGGCGTCGAGTGTCGACCACGACTCTCACGTCGGCGATTTCGCCCACATCGCCCCTGGCGCACGGCTCGCCGGCGGTGTTCGGATCGGGCCGGGAGCCCTGATAGGGCTGGGGAGCGGAATCATCCCCCGGTGTTCGGTGGGGGCCTGGGCGACGGTCGGAGCCGGCGGCATGGTCATCCGCGACATCGCCCCGGGCATCACGGCGGTCGGGATCCCAGCTCGGCCCGTGGAGAGGACGATCTCACAGGCGCAAAATCCGATCGAGGACCCGCTCGCCGGCGAGTGACCTCGCCAGTCATGTGCTCCCCGTTTTCAAACCCGCTCAATCAGTCCCTTCGACCAGCCGCCGATACGCCGCGGAGAAAGCTCGTTCGATTGGGGCTAACCAAGGAGTCACAGGCCGTCTGGGCTTGATACAATCCTCGCAACGCGCAGACGGGCCGGGGGAGATCGAGAAGGATGGAGACGAGCTTGAAACCGAAGGCCGACCGCAAGAACCTGGTGACTCAGCAGAAGGCATTGGCCATTAATCTGGACGGGCGAAAATACGGGACATTCGCCGAGATCGGTGCCGGCCAGGAGGTCGTCCGCTGGTTCTTTCAGGTGGGCGGGGCGGCCGGGACCATCGCCAAGAGCATCTCAGCCTACGACATGACCGTCAGTGACGCCATCTATGGCCCGACGCCCCGCTATGTGTCGCGGGACAGGCTGGTGACGATGCTGGACTATGAGTACGCGTTGGTCCAGGATCGACTCCATTCCAAGCGAGGAGCGGAGACCGACTTCTTCGTCTTCGCCGACACGGTGTCCGCTCGCAACTTCCATGGGACGAACGAGTGCCATGGCTGGATGGGCATCAAGTATCAAGCCACGCCGGGCGCCGAGCCATCTCAGATCGTGGTTCATGTCCGCATGCTTGACAAGGACAATGTATCCCAGCAACAGGCCCTGGGGATCATCGGCGTCAATCTGATCTACGGCGCTCTCTACCACTTCGCGGACCCCGACGAGCTGCTGCATTCCTTGATCGACGATCTGACAGCAGATCGGATCGAGGTCGACATGATCAAGTTCACCGGGCCTGAGTTCCTCGGGATCGACCATCGCCTGATGAGCTTGAAGCTCGTCCAGCTCGAGCTGAGCGACGCGGCGATGTTCTCGGCCACCGGGGAGGTCTTGCAGCCGTCTGAGGTCCTCCACAAGAAGGCAATCCTGGTGGAGCGCGGATCCTTCCGCCCGGTTACGTATGTTAATGTGGATATGCTTCATTCGGCGCGGCAGCAGTTCGTGAATCACGTCGGCCTACGTCAGGAAGAGGAAGGTGAGCCGGAAGTCGTGTCCTTGATGGAATTGACGATGCGCAACCTGCTCTCGACCGGCGGCGAGCACGGCGGGATCGACTACACCGACTTCCTCGCCCGAGCCGACGTCCTGGCCGCGACCGGTGCCACGGTCCTGATCTCGGATTACTTCGAGTACTACCGGCTGGCCGCGTACCTGCGACGTTATACGAAGAAGTCGATCGGGATCACGATGGGCATCCCTAGCCTGATCGAACTGTTCAACGAGAAGTATTACGAGCACCTCGAAGGCGGGATCCTAGAATCGTTCGGCAGACTGTTCCGGAACGACCTCAGGCTCTACGTCTATCCGCTCCTGGACGGGGCGACGCGGCAACTCGTCACGGTGCAGAAGCTCAAGGTTTCACCCGGTCTTCAGGGGCTCTACGACCACCTCGCTGAGAATGGCTATATCGAGAGCATCGATTTCTACAACAAAGATTATTTGCGGATCTTCTCGCGAGATGTGCTGATGAAGATCGGCAATAACGATCCTTCCTGGGAGACGATGGTGCCGCCGGCAGTCGCGAGCCTCATCAAGGAACGCCACTTCTTCGGCTATCGAGACGCCGACCACCCCCCCGTCGACTCGGTCGGGGAGACGCACCCATCCGAGGTTCGGGGCGACGCTCCGAACGACAAGCCTGTCGATCCGGCGGCAAGTGCAGATCGGCCCCGTTGATCTCGGGGCCGCATTCGACCGAGTTGGAGATTTAGGAGCGATTCTCCGCGAGTTGTTTGTCGAGCTCATGCAGTCTGAAATGGCCCCTCGGCCTCGATTTCGGGCAATCGAGGCCGAGGGCACCCGCCCGCTGTTCTCGAAGCTTCGGGGTGACATGCGGGGCCGTGGACAACCCTCGAAGGTTTTGGGATCGGTGCCAAACCGGAGTCGGCACCGAACGCGAGCTCGCCACCTCGGTCAGCACCTCGTTCGATTCCAGGACGACCGGCGATTCACGCTTTGGAGATCGGATGCTAGGCCGTTGGCCACCGGCCTAGCCCCGGTGCATACCTGTTGGCGTATCAGAGTACACAATTGAGGAACTCGATCGCGTCGACCTCATGCTTCCAGTAGGGAGGAAGCGTATCCCAAGGGTTGACCAGCACATCATTGGTGATGAAGACGTAGGCGGCGTTGGTTTCCAGGGCCTTGAGGAGCGTGGCGATCATCTTCAGCGGTGTCGAAACGTCGTACACCAGGTTCGCGATCTTGGAGGAGTCGTAGGCGGTGAACCACTGCGGGAGGCCCGTGTAAGGGCCGCGATTCGGGTACATCCGGAAGCTCGCGCCGTTCGGGTCGGCGTTCTGCAGCGGTCCCTCGTAGATGACGAGCGTGTCGACGGCCGTGACGAGCGTATTGGCCGGGGCGAACGGGGTGCCGGGGTTGCCGACGACGTGCAGGTCGACGCCCAACGCCTTGATGGAAAAGTAGAGCGCCGCGTAGTCCAACCCGCCGAGCTGATTGCCCATCTCGTCCACGAAGATGCCGTCCACGTCGTACCAATCGAGGTAGGACACCACGTCGGCGAGGACCTCCTCCGCAGTGCGAGACCCGTACCCGGTGGCCACGTAGCCGATCACCTTGCCGCCGGCAGCTTGCAGTGAGCCGACCGCGTATTGGTAATCCGAATTCGAACCGGAACCGGGCCCGCTTGCCGGGTTCATGATCGCTTCGATCGGGATCCTCGCTGCCGCGACATTGAGGTCGTCCCAGGCCGATCCGACCCACCAGGTCGGGTAGAAGTAGGCCGGCACCAAGGCGGTAATTTCGCCCGCTTGAGCGGGCGCCACGAACATCGGGGAGGCGGAGACGATCGCCAGGACCAGCGTCAGGCGGCGTGCAAGCAGCGATGCAAGATGCGGCCGTCGCATGGAGGAGGCACTCCCTAGAAAGATTAAAGCCGTTAGCCAGGCAAAGTAAGGCCGAATTATCGTAAGGCTTACGCCATAAGAGTTCAATCGACGTAATATGGCCATGTAGCATGATTTTTAAATGGGCTGGCGACCGGTGTGATCGTTTTCGTGGTGTAACCGCAGAAACCTGGGCTGGATCTCGGGGAGCGGACTCTCGAAGCAACCTCGATTCGAGCGGTGCGAAACGTCCGCTCGCCCAAGGGGGGACTGCACGCCAAGGCTTGTTCGCCAGAGCTGCTCCGGATAGCTTAATTCTTGTTGAGCAGGATTCGGCCGAACCGCCGAGGGCTATCTTGGATGACGCAAACGACGGGAAGCCTTGCGATTGCGGCCTGCCTCATGTTGGCCGCCGTGGGGTTGAGGACGGCCGCCGACGACCAGACCGAGCCGCCGGGGCCTGCGGTGCATGCTCGCTTCGGCGAGGTTGTCCGGCCATTTCTCGAGACCCATTGTCTTGGGTGCCATGGTAAGGACGACCCCAAAGGCGACCTGGATCTGAGCGGGTTCACGACCGCCGAGTCGGTGGCGAAGGACCTGCCGCGCTGGAAGCTCGTCGAAGAGCAACTCGAGGAACGATTGATGCCTCCGCCGAAGGCGAAGCATCAGCCGACGGCCGAGTCACGCGATGCGGTGATCGCCTGGATCGGGGCGATTCGGAAGCTCGAGGGGACAAGGAACGCGGGAGACCCCGGCCCGGTCCTGGCTCGAAGGCTGAGCAACGCCGAATACGATCACACGATCCGCGACTTGACCGGCGTGGACCTGCGGCCGACGAAAGAATTCCCGGTCGACCCCGCCAACGGGGCTGGGTTCGACAATTCGGCCGAATCGCTGGCGATGTCCCCCGCCCTGGTCAAGAAGTACCTGGAAGCGGCACGTGTCGTCGCCGATCATCTCGTCCTGAAGCCCGACGGGCTGGCATTCGCGCCGCACCCGATGCTCGCCGACACCGATCGCGACAAGTATTGCGTGAACGCCATCATTGACTTCTACAATCGGCAGAAGACCGACTACGCCGACTACTTCTTCGCGGCCTGGCGCTTTCGTCACCGTTCCGCATTGGGCAAGCCCGACACTACGTTGGACGCGATCGCGGACGAGTCGGGTCTGAGCCGTAAGTACCTCGCAACGATCTCGTCCACGCTCACGGAGCCGTTGGAGGATCTCGGTCCGATCGCCGCGATTCAGGCGATGTGGGGCGAGCTGCCTCCCCCCAACGAAGGCGGGACAGATGCCGCGAGAGCCGGCTGCGAACGGATGCGCGACCTCGCCGTCGGACTACGACGAAGCCTGGTCCCGGAAGTCCCCAACCTGACCGCGAGCGGGATCGAGAACGGGACCCAACCGTTCGTCCTCTGGAAGAATCGCCAGTTCGTCGCCAATCGGATGCGCTACGCGGGCAATATATCGAAGATCAAGACCGACGATTTGAATCTTGCGGGCGCGGCCGCCCGGGCACTCGCAGTTCCCGACGAGCCGGCCGAGCGTAAGCGATACGAGGCGACCCTCGAACGCTTCTGCCGGACCTTCCCCGACGCCTTCTTCGTGTCGGAGCGGGCCCGCATCTACCTCGACCCGAAGCAAGCGAAAGGGAACGCCGGGCGACTGCTCAGCGCCGGGTTCCACAGCATGACCGGATACTTCCGCGACGACGGCCCCTTATTTGAGTTGATGCTCGACGACGAGGGACGGCGGGAACTCGATCGCCTCTGGCGCGACTTTGACTTCATCACCGGCGCCCCGATGCGTCAGTACTCCAGCTATCTCTGGTACGAGCGAGCCGAGACCGGTTTTCTGAGGGGAGAACCGCAGTTCGACTTCGTTCGGGCCGAAGACAAGGACGCCGCGTCCGAGGCCAAGATGGGCCGGTTTGCGGAGGCCTACCTGGCAAAGGCGCGTCGGGTCGGGGCGGGAGACACTGCGATCGCCGCCATCCGGGATCAATTCCGGATCATCGGCGAGACGATCCGCCGCGTGGAGGGGGAGCGTGTCGAGGCCGAGCCCAGGCACGTCGCGGCACTCCAGGAACTCGCCGAGCGAGCCTATCGACGGCCACTAGGCGAGGAAGAGCGGCAGGGCGTGGCCGACTTCTACCGGGCCCTTCGCCAGGGGGATGGGCTGAGCCATGAGGACGCCGTCCGGGACACGGTCGTGAGCCTCCTCATGTCTCCGAACTTCTGCTACCGGGTCGACTTGCCCGGCGGGGGCGGGAACGTCCGACCGCTCTCGGATCACGACCTGGCCAGCCGCCTGAGCTATTTCCTCTGGGCGAGCATGCCCGATCGGGAATTGCTCGACCACGCCGCCGCCGGCGACTTGCACCGGCCCGAGGTTCTCTCGGCCCAGGCCCTTCGCATGCTACGCGACGATCGGGTGCGCGGGCTGGCCACCGAGTTCGGCGGCAACTGGCTGGACTTCCGCCGGTTCGAGGAGCACAACAGCGTCGATCGAGGGCGATTCCCAGCCTTCGACGACGAGTTGCGACGGGCGATGTTCGAAGAGCCGCTCCGTTATTTCGTGGATCTCGTCCGCAACGACCGCCCCGTGATCCAGTTCCTCGACGGCACTCACACCTTCGTCAACCCCGTGCTGGCCCGCCACTACGGCATGCCAGCCAACGGAGCAGGGTCCGATGAGTGGTCGCGAGTCGAAGACGCGACGCGATACGGCCGCGGTGGCCTGCTTCCCATGGCGGTCTTCCTTACCAGGAATTCCCCCGGTCTGCGAACCAGCCCCGTCAAGCGTGGCTACTGGGTTGTCCGCCGTCTCCTCGGCGAGAATATCCCAGCGCCACCGGCGAACGTGCCCGACCTCCCGGATGACGAGTCCAAGCTCGGCGAACGGTCGTTGCGCGATGCCCTGGCCGTCCATCGGGCTGACAAGGCGTGCGCGGGTTGCCACGAGCGATTCGACGCGATCGGCCTCGCCTTCGAGGGATACGGGCCGGTCGGCGAGGCCCGGACCCTGGACCTCGGCGGCCGTCCCGTCGACGTCCGCGCGACATTCCCCCGCGGCGGTGAAGGCGAAGGCGTCGAGGGACTTCGCGCCTACCTGGAATCGAATCGACGCGACGAGTTCGTCGAGAACCTCTGCCGCAAGCTCCTGGCTTACGCGCTCGGTCGGAGCCTCATCCCGTCCGACGATGAGACGATCGACGTCATGCGCAAGAGGTCGGAAGCCGAAGGTGACCGATTCGGTGCGCTGGTCGAGACGATCGTCGCGAGCCCTCAGTTCCGAAACAAGCGAATCGATGGCGACAAGCCGGAGTGATTTTGATGTCTCACTCGACCGCGTCGGGAGATGATCAGGGCCGGGACCTCGCCCGGGCGACCCGGCGGACCTTCCTCCGCGGTACCGGGGTGACGATGGCCCTGCCCTGGCTGGAGTCACTGCCCGCATGGGGCGCCGCCACGGCGGATGGCCAGGCGGCCCCGCCGAAGCGATTTGCCGCCATTTTCATGGGCTGCGGCGTCCACCAGGACCAGTGGTGGGCCAAGGGCTCGGGCGCCTCGATGGAACTTGGCAGGTGCCTTGAACCGCTGGCGCCGTTGCGGTCGAAGATCAACGTGGTGAGCGGGCTCTTCAACAAGCACGCCACCGGGGTCGGCATCCATCCCGGACAGACCGGCAATATCCTCTCCGGGGCCGCCTTGCAGAAGGGGGCCGAGCTGAAGGGAGGCATCAGCGTCGACCAGGTGCTCGCCCGACATCTCGGCCAGGAGACCGACCAGCCGAGCATGGTCCTGGGCTGCGAGCAGCCGATCACCGGCTACCACGAGACGAACTTCTCGATGGCCTACAGTTCGCACATCTCATGGCAGAGCGCGACCTCGCCGGTGCCGATGGAGGTCTACCCCTCGCTGGCCTTCGACGCCCTCTTCAATAACCGGGGCAGCAAGCGCAATCGGAGCATCCTCGACCGCGTGCGCGAGGAGGCATCGGGCTTGAGCAAGAAAGTCGGTGCCGGCGACCGGGCGAAGCTGGACGAATATCTCACCAGCGTCCGCGAGGTCGAGCGCCGGGTTGTCCCCATGCGGAAGGAGAAGGCGGCCGGTGACACCCGCGCCGCCGACCGCGGCCGCCCGCCGCTGACGATGCCCCGGCCGGAGAACGGCCTGCCCGAGGACATCCGCGAGCACATGAGGCTGATGTGCGATCTCGTCGCCCTGGGGTTCCAGACCGACAAGACTCGGGTTGCCTCGCTGTTGCTCTGCCGCGACATCTCCGGCCTGTTCTATCCCTTCCTCGACGTGAAGACCGCACATCACGGCGCGTCCCACGACGACAAGTCCGAGGCCTACGAGCGCGTGACCCGCTTCTACGTGAGTCAGCTCGCCTACCTCGCCTCGAAGCTCGACGCGATGCCGGAGGGCGAGGGAACGGTCCTGGACAACTCCTGTCTGCTGTTCACCAACAGCATGTGGTCGGGAACAAGGCACGACGCGAGCAAGCTCCCGGTCCTCCTGGCCGGTGGCCTCGGCGGCACCCTCCCAACCGGCCGAGTACTCGACTACACCGGCAAGGGCGACGATCGCCGAAAGCTTTGCAGCATGTATCTCTCGCTCACGGATCGGATGGGCATGAGCCTCGAACGATTCGGCGATGCCAACGAGCGACTCGCCGATTTCTGAGGCGGCCGTCGTCGTAGGCCTCGCCGGATCGCAGGCGGGGTCTCATATGCACCGCCGGATCGACCTGAACGCGGTTGATCCGGCGACATACTCCGATCGCAGATCAGGGTTTGTTTTGTTGCCAGTCGATCGAGGCGCGAGCGGAACCCGACGGATTCGTTCGCTCAGAGCCACGGCGCGGCGATCGTTGCGCTCGGCCGGGTGGTCGCAGTGTCCCCCCAGCTTACGCGGGGTCCTGGTTAGCGGCATGTCCCGGATGCCCAGTCGTTCCTGTTCGCGACGAAGAAGTACCGTGTAGA
This sequence comes from Isosphaeraceae bacterium EP7, assembly GCA_038400315.1. Classification (NCBI taxonomy): domain Bacteria; kingdom Pseudomonadati; phylum Planctomycetota; class Planctomycetia; order Isosphaerales; family Isosphaeraceae; genus Kueselia; species Kueselia aquadivae. The sequence continues at coordinate 2,357,088 of CP151667.1, read as the reverse complement.
GCCGATACACAGTCCGCTGCTCGAATTCCCGCGACGGTATGGAGCCGCTCGGGGCATTATTGATGGACACGTCAACGGTGAGCTGGGCCGACCAGTCGCAGGCCGACCAGCGAGGGTTGGACAACTCCACGTGACCTCTCGCCCAAGCCGGAGTCGGCGAGAGCTGGTCGCTGAACGACAGTCGGCTCACCTCGAATTCCTTGGAGTCGATATCTAGATGAGAAAAATGACCATGGAATTCCACAAGAGTGACACCGCACTGGTCGTCATCGACCCGCAGAACGATGTCCTGAGCGAGGCCGGGGTCTCTTGGGGCCTGGTCGGCGACAGTGTCAAGGAGAACGACACCGTGGCGAACCTCGAACGGCTCTTCCGGGCCGCGAAACGCAGCGGGTTCGGGGTCTTCATCTCGCCCCACTATCTGTACCCCGCCGACCAGGCATGGCAGTTCGGCGGTGCCGTCGAGCGGATGATGCTCGATGGAAAGGAGTTCTATCGCCCCGGCCCGCTCGACGTTGGCGGGTTCGCCGGCTCCGGGGCCGACTGGCTCGAGTGTTACAAGCCCTATATCGAAGACGGCAAGACGGTGGTCGTCAGCCCTCACAAGGTGTGGGGCCCCCAGACCAACGACCTCGTCCTTCAACTTCGCAAGCGCCAGATCAGCAAGGTCATCTTGGCGGGGATGCTGGCGAACCTCTGCGTCGAGAGCCACCTGCGTGAACTGCTGGAACAGGGTTTCGAGGTCGCGGTGGTGAAGGACGCGACGGCCGGCCCCCGACACCCCGAGCTGGGCGACGGTTACCAGTCGGCGATCGTGAACTACGCCTACCTGGCGAATGTCGTCCTGTCTACGAGCGACGCCGTGAAGGCGATGGTTTAGTGGCGTTGTCGCTCGAGCGTTGAGTGAAACGGGAGGCCGGCTCCCCTGCATTGTTTATCCGGGGGAAACGCTACGATCTCGCCGCGAACGAGCTCGATACAAGGGGATGATCAAGATGCGATATGTCACCTCCGATCGCAAGAACGCTCAAGCCGTCGATCTCTACTACAAGGACTGGGGAACGGGCCAGCCCGTCGTCTTCAGCCACGGCTGGCCACTGAACTCCGATGCCTGGGAGGACCAGATGCTCTTCCTCGGCGCTCGCGGGTACCGCTGCATCGCCCACGACCGCCGGGGTCACGGGCGATCGGGCCAGCCCTGGGACGGCCACGACATGGACACCTATGCCGACGACCTCTCGGCGCTCGTCGAGGCGCTCGACTTGAAGGATGCGATCCACGTCGGGCACTCCACGGGCGGCGGCGAGGTCGCCCGCTACATCGGACGTCACGGCACGAGCCGCGTGGCAAAAGCCGTGCTGATCGGATCGGTCACGCCGCTGATGCTTCAGACATCCGCCAACCCAGGCGGCCTGCCGATCGATGCCTTTGACCAGATCCGAACCTCAGTCCTCGCCGATCGCTCTCAGTTCTTCAAAGATCTGAGCGCCCCCTTCTATGGGGCCAATCGGCCAGGCTCCGCGGTCTCTCAAGGTCTGCGCGACTCGTTCTGGCTCCAGGGGATGGCGGCCGGATTTAACGCGGCCTACGAGTGCATCAAGGCCTTCTCGGAGACGGATTTCACGGAGGATCTCCGCAAATTCGACGTGCCGACACTGATCCTGCACGGCGATGACGATCAGATCGTGCCGATCGGCGCATCGGCCATGGAGTCGTCCCGAATCATCAAAGGGGCGCACCTGAAGGTCTACAAAGGCGCGCCTCACGGCCTCTGCTCGACTAGGAAGGACGAGGTCAACGCGGATCTGCTCGCCTTCTTCAAGTCTTGAAGCGACTCCGTATTGTGCCGGCGTTTTCTCCCGGCCAATGTTGTCCGTCAACTGCACCAGCAAGTTCGTTCTGGAAGGATTCTCTGAGTCGTCGTCCGACCTCGCCTCTCAGCTTCGGCAAGAAGCCACGTCGCGAGACGTCGGAGCAGGTAGACGCGGATTTTATGAGACCGCGGTTTCTGCCGATTTCGTGGGCGTCATCGGCCGCGCTTGAGGTCGGCGATTCGGGCTTGGTGGTCGTTCTGGCACTGATTCACTATCTCGCAACAACATCCTCTTGCCGATGGATTTCGATCCTCGACACCCCATCCTCGGAGATACGACCATGGTCTTCGCGACGAAGTTCAAGCAAACCCTTCCCCTGCTCGCAGCCGTAGGGTGTGCACTCATCCTGTCAGGCCCAGCCCTTGCTCAACATTCGGTGGAAGTGCGCCACAAGACTGTGAAGGTCGGCGACCTGGAAATCTTCTACCGCGAGGCCGGCCCCAAAGACGCGCCCGCGGTGCTCCTGCTCCACGGCTTCCCGACCAGCTCTCAGATGTTCCGCAAGCTGATCCCCATGCTCGGTGACAAGTATCACGTCGTCGCGCCCGACTACCCCGGGTACGGCCACAGCTCGATGCCGACGCGGGACAAGTTCGCCTACACCTTCGAGAATCTGGCGAAGGTCGTCGACGGGTTCACCGAGGCGCTCGGGCTGTCGAAGTATGCCATCTACGTGCAGGATTACGGGGCCCCGGTCGGCTACCGCCTGGCGGTGGCCCACCCGGAACGGATTACCGCCATCGTGGTCCAGAACGGCAACGCCTACGACGAGGGCCTCGACAATGACTTCTGGAAACCGTTCAAGGCCTACTGGAAGGAGCCGAACGACAAAGCGAAACGTGACGCCTTGCGCTCGCTGATCACGTACGACGCGACCAGGTGGCAGTACACACACGGGGTGAAGGACCCCGAGCTCGTCAGCCCGGACGGGGCGGCCCACGATCAGTTCCTGCTGGACCGCAAGGGGAACGACGAGGTCCAGCTTGACCTTTTCCTCAGTTATGGCAGCAACCCGCCGCTGTACCCGAAGTGGCAGGCCTACTTCCGCGAGCACCAGCCGCCCATGCTGATCGCCTGGGGGAAGAACGACAAGATCTTCCCTGACGCAGGCGCCGAACCCTACAAGCGTGACCTGAAGTCCCTTGAATATCACTTGATCGACGCCGGGCACTTCGCCCTGGAGACGGACGGCAACACCATCGCCAAGCTGATGAGAGAGTTCCTCGACAAGCATGTTTCCAGGAAGTAGCATCCGGTCGTCGAGGCGTTCCCCGCCCGTACGGGGACGCCTGAATGGCTTCGAGGCTCTGGAGAATTCTCCCGCGCACAAGGGGCAATGGAGCCTACGAGATACGAAGACATCGCGCCGGATTTCTGCCGGGACGGTCGAGGCCCTGCAATCATGCCTGGACGCGATGCATTCCTGGGTAAGTTGGGAATTTCCTCGCGGGCCGACCCGATTCGGTGCATCCTTGTGTCAATGCGTAGAAGGCGACGGACTGTCGAAGCCATTCATTCCTCCGGCGGCGGGGACGACTCATGAGGTGGGTAGCAGCATGGCTCGTCGTGGTGGCAGGCGGAGCCGCCGCAATGGCCACGCCGGCGGACGGGCCCGGAGAGGCCTTCTTCGAGCGGGAGGTTCGGCCGATCCTGGTCGCGTCGTGTACCAAGTGCCACGGAGCGAAGAAGCAGGAGTCTGGGCTGAGGCTCGACGCCCGGTCGGCCCTGATCCGGGGCGGAGATAGCGGGCCGGCGGTGGTGCCCGGAGACCCTGCCAAGAGCTTGCTGATTCAGGCGGTCAATCATCAGGGCGACTTCGAGATGCCGCCCGATCGGAAACTCTCCGACGAGCAGATTGGCATCCTCAAGCTCTGGGTCGAGCGGGGCGCTCCCTGGCCTGGCGGCGAGACGCCCGTGGCCGTACGCTCCGGTGGGGTTACCGATGACGACCGCCGGTTCTGGTCGTTCTCGCCATTGACCGACCCGCCCGTCCCTACGACCGCCGACCGCGCCTGGCCAATCGCCGAGATCGATGCGTTCATCCTCGCCCGCCTGGAGGCCGAGGGCCTCAGACCGTCGCCCCCGGCCGACCGCCGGACCCTGATCCGGCGCGCCTCGTTCGACCTGATCGGCCTGCCGCCGACCCCCGCCGAGATCGCCGCCTTCACCGCCGACCCCTCGCCCGATGCGTTCGCGAAGGTCGTCGACCGCCTGCTTGCCAGCCCCCGCTATGGCGAGCGTTGGGGTCGGCACTGGCTCGACGTCGTCCGCTATGCTGACACCGCGGGTGAGACGGCCGACTTCCCCGTACGCGAAGCTCGCCTCTATCGCGACTACGTCATCGATGCCTTCAACCGCGACAAGCCTTACGACGAGTTCATCCGCGAGCAAGTCGCCGGTGACCTGCTCGCGGCGACTTTCCCGGATTCCAGGCACGCCGAGTTGGTGACGGCCACCGGATTCATCGCGACCTCGCGCCGGTTCGGGTTCGACCCTCAGAATTACCAGCATCTGACGATCCAGGACACGATCGACACACTGGGGCAGTCGGTACTCGGCCTCAGCATCGGCTGCGCACGCTGCCACGACCACAAATTCGACCCGGTCTCGGCGGCCGACTACTACGCACTCTTCGGGATCTTCGAGAGCACCCGCTACGCCTTCCCCGGCTCGGAAGAGAAGAACCGTCCGCGCGACCTGGTGCCGCTGGTGCCGCCCGCCGAGGCCGCCGTCAGGCAGAAGAACTACGACGAGGCCCTGGCCCGACTCAACGCCGAGGTCGAGGAAGTCGACGCTCGCAAGGCCTCGATCGGCCCCGAGATCCTCGCGGCCGTCGGGATCGATGGCTCGTTCGAGGCGCAAGGGATCGCGGCGGGGCCGGGCCTGCCCTGGAGTTCTCTGGAAGGGGCGAAGGTGAGTGCCGCGTCCCAGAGCCCCTATACCAACGTGTATGCCGCGGGGTCGCGGGGTGTCTCGCTCCCGAACAACGCCGCGAACAACGCGTTCGTCCAGACGCTGCCGGTCAACCGCACGCCCGCGACCCACGATCTTGTCCATTTCAATGTCGACTTCCGCCCCGTCTCGAGTGGCGAGGGCACGTACCGAATCTACCTCGGCCACGGGCCGGGCACCTCGGCCGCCATCGAGGTCGAGTTCAACGCGAGCCAGCTCATCCTGCGATCGGGCGACGCCCGCGAGCCGATCCGCGAGTTGAAGGAAGGTGTCTGGTACAACCTTCAGGTCATCGCCAACCTCGACACACGCACCTACTCCGGCACAGTCGGCCTGCCGGGTGACCTGACCCGATTCACCGGCAAGGCGTTCTCAACGGGCTGGGACGGGATTCTCGAGACGGCATTCGTCGACGGCTATGGCCAGATTCCCGGAGAAAAGCCGGCCAGCGATGTCGATAACCTCGCGATCGGTGACGCACTGTTCCCGACCCTCGATGCGACCTCGTCCGCGGGGGCATCCAACCAGTCCGGAGAAACCCGCGAGAAGGTCCGCGAGTTGAGGGTCACGCTCGACGCCCTCGACGCCCGCCGCGCCACCGCCGAGGGATCGCGCCGCGCCCTCCAGAAGATCGGGCCCTTCCCCGTGGCCTACGGAGTGGCCGAGGGCACCCCCCTCGACGCTCGCATCCAGAAACGTGGCGAGCCGACGACGCCTGGCGACGAGGTCCCGCGCCGGTTCTTGCAGATCCTCGGAGGCGATCGGGTGCCTCCCGGCTCGGGGAGCGGCCGGCTCGCCCTGGCCGGCTGGCTGACCCGGCCGTCCAACCCGCTGACCCCTCGCGTGATGGTCAACCGGGTCTGGCAGCACCACTTCGGCCGCGGCCTCGTGGCCACCGAGAATGATTTCGGCCGGCGAGGCCTCCCGCCCACGCATCCCGACTTGCTCGACCACCTCGCCCGTAAGTTCATCGACGGCGGCTGGTCGGTCAAATCGCTCCATCGCTCGATCATGCTCTCGAACGTCTACCAGACCTCCGGCTCGGGAGACTCCTCGACGGAGTTGCTGGCGCGGTTCCCCCGCCGCAGGCTCGACGCCGAGGAGATCCGCGACGCCATGCTCTTCACCGCCGGCACGCTCGACACTTCACCGGCCGGCCCCCACCCGTTCCCCCCCGTCGAGACCTGGAAGTTCACGCAGCACGGCCCCTTCTCCGCCGTGTATGAGTCGGATCGGCGGAGCGTCTATCTGATGACACAGCGCCTGAAGCGGCACCCGTATCTCGCCCTCTTCGACGGCCCGGACCCCAACTCGTCCACGGCGCATCGGTCGGCCACGACCGTCCCCACTCAGGCCCTCTTCTTCATGAACGACCCGTTCGTCCACGGGCAGGCCGATGCGCTCGCCCGTCGGCTGGAGACGGCCCAAACTGACGACCGGGCACGCCTCCGCCTTGCCTTCGAGACGACTCTCTCCCGGCCCCCGTCGGCCGAGGACGAGTCGGACGCCCTCGCCTTCCTCGTCGCCGAGCGAGAAGACCTCGAATCGTCGGGCGTCGCCCCGCGAGAGGCCGACTCGCTCGCCTGGTCGGCCCTCGCCCGCACGCTCTACTCCCGCAACGAATTCCTCTTCGTCGATTGATGGGATGCTCCCCATGTTCGAGCCCGATGACCGCACGATCTCACGCCGCGAGATGCTCGCCCGCGCCTCAGGGGGGTTTGGCGCGATCGCCCTGGCGGGCCTTCTCGCCGATCAGCAGGTCGCCGCCTCCGTGGGCGATCCGCTCGCCCCCCAGCGACCTCATCTCGTGCCCAAGGCCAAGCGTGTCATCTTCCTTTACATGACCGGCGGGGTTTCCCACGTCGACTCGTTCGACCCCAAGCCGCTGCTGATCGCGGGGCACGGAAAGTCGATCACGGTCGACAACTGGCAGGGCAAGACGGGGGCGTTTCAGCGATTCTTCAAGCGTCCCAACTGGGAGTTTCGCCCCGGCGGCCGGTGCGGCACCGAGATCAGCGACCTCTTCCCGCACGTTCGCGATCGCGCCGACGACCTCTGCGTGATCCGTTCGATGTCCTCGGACCACACGAACCATTATGAGGGGACGCTCGGCATGCATACCGGGTCGTTCACCTTCGCCAGGCCGAGCATTGGGGCCTGGGTCAGCTACGGCCTTGGCACCGAGAACCGCAACCTGCCGTCGTTCATGGTCATCGCCCCGGCTGCACCTTACGCGGGCGCCCAGACCTGGGCGTCGGACTTCCTCCCCGGCTGCCATCAGGGGACGCACGTCGTCCCCGGGCCTACGCCGATCCCCAATGTCCGACCGCGAATTACGCACGAGTCCCGCCAGAGACGCGAGCTCGACCTCATCGCTCTGGCCGACCGGCGGCATCTCTCCGAACGCGCCGCCGACCCCGCGCTGGAGGCCCGCATCCGTTCGTTCGAGACGGCCTTCGGGATGCAGAACGAGGCGCCCCACGCCTTCGACCTGTCCGAGGAGTCTGACGCTACCCTCGCCCTCTACGGCCTCGAACGCGGGCAGGCGACCGGGTTCGGCTGGCAGTGTCTCGTCGCGCGCCGTCTCGCCGAGCGCGGGGTGCGGTTCGTCGAGCTGATCGACACCGGCTCGTCGGGCAACTGGGACTCGCACGGCAACATGCAGGACCACGCAGGCCTGGCGAAGAAGGTCGACCGTCCGATCGCGGGCCTGCTCACCGACCTCAAGCAGCGCGGCCTGCTCGAAGACACCCTGGTCGTCTGGACCACCGAGTTCGGCCGCACACCGTATCACGAGCAGGCCGGCCACGCAGGCCGCGAGCACCACCACCAGGCCTTCTCGTCATGGATGGCCGGCGGCGGAGTGAAAGGCGGGATCGTCCACGGCGCGACCGACGACTACGGCGTGGCGGTCGCCCAGGATCGGGTCCATGTCCACGACTTCCACGCCACGATCCTCCACCTGCTCGGCCTCGACCACGAACGTCTCACCTTCCGCCACGTCGGCCGAGACTACCGCCTCACCGACGTCAGCGGAGAGGTCGTGCAGAGGATCATCACCTGATCCTCTCAGTAAAAAGTCAGGGCCAGCCAGGCGACTCCGACCAGGGTCGTCAAGATCGTCAGAGGGACGCCGACCTTCAGATACTCGACGAAGCCGAGCGTCGTCCCCTCGCGTCGGGCACTCTCGACGACGATCAGATTGGCCACCGAGCCGAGCACCGTCAGATTCCCCGCGAGCGTGCTCGACATCGCCAGGGCCAGCCACGCCTGTTCCCGCTGAGACTCGGCCATCGCCGCCATCAAGGGCTTGAACAGCAGGACCGCCGGGACGTTCGAGACGAGGTTTGACAGGACCATCGAGAGGCCGCTGACCATCACGACGGGCGAGTCCAGGAGCGCGTGCCAGCGGTCGATCTCCCAGGTCCGGACCACCGTCGCCTCGAAGGCATGCACCACCACGAACAGGCCTGAGAACATGACCAGGAGCGGCCAGTCGACCGATCCGTAGACCTTCTCCGGGCGCACCCGGTCGAGCATCAGGACGGCCGCCGCCGACAGGGCCACCAGGGCGATCGGGGCCCCCGCGAAGAAGAAGGCCACCGTCAACAAGGTCACCGCGACGCTCTTGAATAGCAGGCCGCGGTGGACTCGTGGGGCAGTCCGGTCTTCATCTGGCGTCGCCACCGGCTCGTTTAGCGCCCTGCGATAAACAAACGCGACGACGGCGTAGTTGATCAATAGTCCCACGGCAGCCACCGGGGCAAGCCTCGCGGAAAATCGTAGATAGGAAATATGCGAGAGCGAGCCGATGATGATGTTCTGCGGGTTCCCCGTGATCGTCGCGACCGAGCCGACGTTCGAGGCCGTCGCCAGCCCCACGAGATAAGGGAGCGGCGGGCGGCGCAGGCGACGGGTCAGGCCGAGCACCAGGGGCGTCAACGCGACGCAGACCACATCGTTCACCAGGAAGGCCGACAGGATGCCCGACATCCCGATCGTCACCGCCAGGAGCGGCCGGGGAGAGGCGAACCTCGCGGCGATCTGCTCGGTGGCCAGGGCGAAGAAGCCTGCCAGGCGGAGATAGGCCACAACGACCATCATCCCGAAGAGAAGGATCAGCGTCTCGTAGTCGACCGCCGTCGCCGCCTCGTGCAGGTCAAGCGCGCCGAAGCCGAGCATCGCCGAGGCGCCAACCAACGCGATCCCCGATCGATCAATCCGAAGGCCGGGGACCTTCCCAATCGCCAGCGCCAGATAGGTCAGGCCGAAGATGGTCGAGACAAGGGGGACTGGGGGCAGATGCGTGGTCACGTTCGTTGAGTCCACAAGGTCTGACGATTCAGGCCGTCGGCGAGAGGTCTGGAGCAAGTCACACACCCGCCTCGCACAAAACGCGCCGAGGATCAGCCGGACCATGCAAGGGGGCGCACGCCGCTCGGGTCATGACCCGAGCGGCGTGCGCCCTGAGATCTCCTCTGCGGCATTCGTCAGGCGAAGGTCACGTCCGAGATCGTGATCGGCCCCGACGGCCGGTCCTGCACGCTGATCGAGAGGATATTGTCGATGACCCTCACCTTCCCGTGCACCTTGACGCACTGCCACTGAAGGAACGTATGGTTAGCCCCGCCCGCGGAGAGCTGCCCGCCGGCCATGATGCCGCTATTCGTGGCTTCATTCCTGACGGAGCGGTTCTGTGGGAGGGCGCGTCCCAGGTTCACGTGACGCGACGACACGCGCTGGAAGACGTCGGGCGGCGACACGATGAGCTGGTTCTGCTGCCTCGACAGGTTACCTTCGAGGGCGCCGCTATTGAAAGTGACGTTCGAGATCGTGATCGGCCCCGCGACGTCGCCATCGGGTAGGTCCGACGAGGCGTCCACCGCCAGCGTATTGTGGACGACCTCGACCGATCCGTCCACGCTGACGTTCCGCCACTGGAGCCCGTCGTCGCCGAATCCCCCGTCGCTGAACTGGGCATGGCTGAGGATCCCGCTGTTGTCCGCCGAGTTCAGCAGCGTGGCATCCCGGGGATCATCGCCCACCGTGACGATGGGCTGGAGGGCCGCGGCCTTCAAGGGGCCGAGGGGCGGGACGAGGTACGGGAACCGGATGTTCTTCAGCGTGATCGGACCGGTGTCGACCCCCACTCCGGTGATCTTGATGATGTTGTGGACGACGACCAGCCCGCGACGGTGCTCGATCCCGTTCCACTGGAGGAAGATGTCGGTCCCGCTCGCCGCGGCGAGCTGCTGGTCGGTCAGCCACCGACTGTTCGGCGGGTTGAGCACCTTGGCGCCGGGGACGGGCGCACGGCTCTCCGTCGTCACCGAGCCCGGCGAGATGACCGCGTACGGCAGCACCGCGAGGTGACGGGCGACCCTGCGCGAGATGGCCGGGCCATACGAGACATCGGAGACCGAGATGCCCTCGAGCTGCGACCCCTCGGGGTGCACCGAGAGCGAGTTATGCACGACCCGGACATTGCCGCTGACCCCGACGTGCTGCCACTGCATCCCCAGGTCGCCGAACCCACCCGAGCTGAACTGGCCGCCCGCGATGAGCCCGCTGTTGCTCGCCGAATTGACGAGCGGATAATTCCCGGGATACGGGAGTGTCACGGTGCCGGCGCCATCGAACGGCGTCGGGAAGAATGGGCTGAGAGGTCCGGTCGGTTTGGGCAGCGTTGTCGTCAGCGGTGCGCCGTCGCTCTCGACGACCGCAGGATTGGCCGGCAGCGTGCGGAATTTCGCGCGGACCGGCTTGGTCCCGACTTCGGGAACCGTCGGGAAAGTCACCCCCCTGACCGTGATCAGGCCCTGCCCTTTGTTCTCGGGCTGCACGGTCAGCGAGTTGTGGACGGCCGTCACGCTCCCGCCGACCCTGACCTTCTTCCACTGGAGCCCGACGTCGCCGAACCCGCCGTCATTGAATTGCGCCCCGATGATCTGCCCGCTGTTGGTCGCCGAATTCGTGTAGGTCGTCAGGTAAGGGGACTCAGCGGCGGTAGCGGAGGCCGAGAGATCGCTCGATTGGGCGACCGGTTTGCTGACCGCCGTGGTCGCGTCAGTCTTCAACGCCGCGACCTTGGCGCGCCGGCCGAAGACCCGATCAGCGACGGTGATTGGCCCGTTATTGTCGAGTTGCGGTTTGATGAAGAGGGTGTTGGTTGAGGTCCCCACGCCGCCACCGACGGCCACATCCGACCATTGCAGGCCGATGTCGCCGAACCCGCCGTCATTGACTTGCGATCTGCGGATGCGGCCGATGTTCTTGGTCTTGTCGATCACGGTCTTGCCCGGGTACGAGAGCCCGGGCGCGGCGCTCGCGACGATGGCCGCGGAGTTGGAGGCTTCGGGATTGAGGACCACCGCACCGGGCTGGATGATCTGGTCGTCGATCCCGATGTCGACCGAGCCGCGGACGCGGGCGTCGAGCCACTGGAACCCGACACGCCCTTCGCGAACGAGAACCGTCCCGTCCGGGTTGAAGATGACAGTGCCGAAGCCGCCGTCGCTGAATTGCGAGTTGGAGATCAGGCCGCGGTTGACCAGCGCCGGGAGCGTGGCGTTGGACGGTGTCTCGGCTGCGATCGAGAGGCCTGACGCATCGACGGCCCCTGCCCCGGAGCCCTCATCGTCGTACCCGTGGACCGTCAGCCCGCCGCCGAGGTAGATCCGATCGAGCTGAAGCCCGATCGTGAGGAATCCGCCGGCGTTGAACTGACTACCCTCGATAAGGCCCGAATTGATCGGCGGGGTGGCGGCGACCCGGTTCATGTCATCCGACGGGGCCGCGGTCACGACATCGATGCTGAACGGGCCCCGCAGCTTCACGTCTTGGAGCTGCGTCCCGACGGTCGTCTTGAATCCATTCGGCTGGAACTGGCTGAAGAGGATCTCCCCCAGATTGCCGGGAATCTGCGGCGCGGCGAGCAGCCAGCGCGACTCGAGCGTTTCCAATGCCTGTGGCAGCGCCCGCATGCGATTCCTGCGAATCATCGTCGACCTCGTGTCATTGGGAGAGGCAATGCTCGCTGCGACGCCGGGGCAACCCCGATCCATCTCGCTAACTGGTTTAATATGGAAGACGTTCGGGCGGGACGAGGTGCGGAGACGCCAAGGAACGTTCGCGTTGTAGGGAGTTGGATAGGTTGCATCGATTGGTTGGGCCCGACCTCGCCCGGGCCCGAGGGGGCGACCCTGAAAACTGGCGCTGCGGGTAGATCGTCCGCCGTCCGGATTCTGGCGGCCGGTTTGAAAGCCGACCGGGCTTGCTTCTCGACCCGAGCGGCTCTATATTCGTTTATGCGGATAAATGAGGCGACCACCGATCCTCTGGCTTTGCCCACGGACCTCCTGAAGGCGTTCGCCGACCCGGTGCGCCTCCGCTTGGTGCACCTCCTGGCCGGCAGGGACGAGGTCTGTGTCTGCCACCTGCACGAGGCGCTGGGCCTGCCGCAGCCGACAGTCTCGCGCCACCTGGCCTACTTGCGGAAGCGGGAGATCGTCGCGACCCGCAAGGAAGGGCTCTGGGTCTACTACCGGCTGGCAAAGCCGACAAGCGACCTGCACCGGATGCTCATCGCCTGCGTCGGCCCCTGTCTCGCGGGCCTCGACATTCTCAAGGACGACCGCGGGCGGCTCGACCGGCTGACCTCATGCTGCTGAGACGACGACCGCGTCCTCCTTTTTTTGCACTCCTGTATTCGCCTGGCCCCATATTGACCATTGAAAGACGGAGGGACCGATGCCGAAGTCGATCGAGGAGGTCGTGAGGGAGAAGTACGGGACGGTCGCGGCCAGCTCGCTGTCGAGCGAGCACGCGGGCGTCCGGGGCGTGGCCGAGGCGTTCGGCTACTCGGCCGCGGAGCTGTCGAGCATCCCGGCCGAGGCCAACATGGGGCTCTCCTGCGGGAACCCGACGGCCACGGCCAACCTGCGGCCCGGCGAGGTGGTCGTGGACCTTGGCTGCGGCGGCGGGCTCGATGTCTTCCTGGCGGCGAAGAAGGTCGGGCCCACCGGCAAGGCCATCGGCATCGACATGACGCCTGAGATGCTCGATCGGGCCAGGTCGAATGCCGAGCGGCAGGGATACGAGAACGTCGAATTCCACGAGTCGACCATCGACAGGCTCCCCCTGGCTGACTCGTCGGTCGACTGCGTCATCTCCAACTGCGTCATCAACCTCGCCCCCGACAAGGCCGCCGTCTTCCGCGAGATCGCCCGCGTGCTGAAGCCAGGTGGGAGGGTCGCGGTCTCCGACATCGCACTCAAGAAGCCGCTGCCGCCGGAGATCGCCGAGGATCTCTACGCTTACATCGGCTGCATCGCCGGAGCCGTCCCCATCGCTGAGTACGTCGAGGGCCTGAAGGCCGCCGGGTTCGCCTCGGTGGAGGTTGTGGACACCGCGATGGACCTGAACGCCTACGGCGCGGTGGAAGGCCAGGTGGCCTGCTGCCCTCCGCCTGAAACCCCGGCCACATCCAGGGGCCTCACCGTGGTCGGCGGCGCATGCTCGCCGGACGCGAGGGCTAACGAGGTGCACGGCGGCTTCGTCGAGTTGCTCAAACGCTTCAACATTAACGAATACGCCGCGAGCGTCCGCGTGTTCGCCCTCAAGCCCTGATCTCCGCGACGGGTGTGACCGACGATTGATGTTCTCTTAGAACCGCACTGACGGCTGAGAAATAAATGGTAGGGGGCATCCTTTCGGATGGCTCCATCCCCCTCTTTGCTGCGGTCCAGGACTTGGAGAAGCATCCGCATCGTCCTACGTCAGCCATCGTTATTTTCGGCGACTGGCAGACCAAAGTCATCCCCAATCCCCAAATAGGACCGATTCGTTGGAGCGAAGGTCCTCCCCATCAAACGCCGATCACACGCTGCACCCCATCCAGGATCACCGCCCGATGCCCATGCTCCTCCTCGTCGCCTGCCTCGGCCAGGCCGCACCATCCGCCCCGGATCCCGGCCCGCTCGTCCGCGCTCTCTGGCTCGTGCAGCGGCACGGGACGGCCGAGGCGAAGGATCCGACGAACGATCAACGAATCAAAGGAGTCCTGGCGAAGGCACTCGCCAAGGACGGACTGATAACGCGTCCCGAACTGGGAAATTTCATGGAATCCGAGACGTTCAATACGCTTGCAGGGGCCGATGCGAAGCTCGATTCCTCGGAGATCGCCCGTGCCGTGGGTGAGGCGACGCCCGAGAGCCGCGAGCGGATGTTGCCGGCCCTGAGGGAGCATGCCGACTACCTGGCGACAACCTTCGACCTGATCGATGAGCCGCATCGCGAGGCCGGTGCCAAGCTCGCATCCTGGATCGCGGCGAACTATCGGCCGGGAACTCCGCTGCAAGTCACGGTCGTCTGCACGGGCAATTCCAGGCGCAGCATCCTGGGCTCGTCGATGGGCAACCTGGCGGCCAGCTATTACGGCATGCCCGAGATCCGTTTCCACAGCGGCGGCACCGCCCCGACGGCCTTCAACCCGCGCACCGCGAAGGCCCTGGAAGCGATCGGCTTCGAGGTCGAGTCGACCGGCCAGGAGGCCACGCGCGGCGAGCCCGGCACGGCCAACTCGATTTACAGGGTGCGCTGGGGCGACGGGCTGGAAGCGACCGAGTTCTCGAAACATTATGGCGACGCATCGAACCCGCAATCGGGCTTCGCGGCATTGATGGTCTGTGGCGAGGCCGACGAGAGCTGCCCGACGGTCAGGGGGGCCGCCCTGCGCGTGTCGATGCCCTATCTCGACCCGAAGATCTACGACGGCGGGGCCTACGAGGCCATCAAATATGCCGAGCGTCGCGACGACATCGGCCGCCTGATGATGTCGGCGATGGTCCAGGCCCGGGGTGCTTCGCGATGAGTCAAGCCACACCCACCTGCCGCCCGAGGTCTCCCGGTCGGCTGTCGTTCCTTGATCGTTACCTGACGCTCTGGATCTTCTCGGCCATGCTCGGGGGCGTCGCGCTCGGTCACTTCGCCCCGTCTGCCACTCGGGTCATCACGGGCTTTTCGGCCGGCACGACCTCCATCCCGATCGCGGCCGGCCTGATCTTGATGATGTACCCGCCCCTGGCGAAGGTGAAATATGAGCACCTCGGTCGCGTGTTCCGCGACACCCGGATTCTGGGCCTCTCACTGGTGCAGAACTGGGTGATCGGGCCTCTGCTGATGTTCGGTCTGGCCCTCGCGTTCCTGTCGGACAGGCCCGAATATGCGATCGGGCTGATCATGATCGGGCTGGCCCGTTGCATCGCCATGGTGATCGTCTGGAACGACCTGGCGGGCGGCGACCCGGAGTACGCGGCGGGCCTGGTTGCGTTCAACTCGGTGTTCCAGGTGCTCTTCTATCCCGTCTACGCCTGGCTGTTTCTCAAGGTGCTGCCGCCGCTGGTGGGGGTCAACTTCGGCGACGTCGACCTGTCGGGGATCACGGTGGGGTCGATTGCCCTGAGCGTCGCGATCTACCTGGGCATCCCGTTCCTGGCCGGGATGATCACACGACTGGTGCTGGTCAAGGCCCGAGGGCGTGGCTGGTACGACGCCCGATTCATCCCGGCGATCAGCCCGATCACCCTGATCGCCTTGTTGTTCACGATCGTGCTCATGTTCTCATTGCAAGGGGGGAACATTGTTCGGGTCCCCCTGGACGTCCTTCGCATCGCCCTGCCCCTCTTCGTCTACTTCATCGCGATGTTCCTGGTCTCGTTCTGGATGGGGCGTAAGCTGGGGGCCGACTTCTCGAAGACGGCGACGCTGTCATTCACCGCGGCCTCGAACAACTTCGAACTGGCCATCGCGGTGGCGGTCGCCGTCTTCGGGATCAACTCGGGTGCGGCGTTCGCGGCGGTGGTTGGGCCACTTGTCGAGGTGCCCGTCCTCATCGGACTGGTCGGCGTCGCACGGGTCTTCCAGCGGCGTTACTTCGAGCCGACCGCGGGGCCGGTTCCCACCTGATCTCGCGGTCCCGGAGATCTGGCGTGACACTGCTCGAAGCCACTCGCATCGTCTCCTTCGGCCTGGTCGTCCTGATCTGGCTGGTCCAGCTCGTGATCTACCCGGCGTTCGGGGAAATCGAGCGTGATCGCTTCCTCCGCTGGCATGCGGGGTATACCCGATCGGTGACCTGGGTGGTGGCCCCCCTGATGTTCGGCCAGGTCTTCCTGCTGGGGTGGCTCCTCGTCGTCCGACCGTCACCGCCTGCGATTGTGGCCGCGGCCCTGGTGGCGATCGCCTGGGTTTCGACCTTCGCCCTGGCGGTGCCGGCCCACGGAAGGCTCGGAGCCACCGGTCAGGACGAGACTGAGATCCGGCGGCTCATCGCGAACAACTGGATCAGGACCGTTTCCTGGACCCTGGCGTTCGCCGCGTTGCTATTCGCCTGACCGGGCATGCTCAACCTGGAACTTCAAGGATGGCGGCCCCGGCCAGACAGGGTGTATCGTGGAGGCTCGGCCAGGAGCGGTCGATCGACGCGGGCTCGCGGGAGTTGGACTTCAAGGAGGCCTCATGGCGGCCCTTACGGCATCCCTGCTGGGGATCTGCCTCGTGGTTGGAGGCTCGACCGACGAGCCAATCGTCACGGCGGCCGACTTCGGCGGTTGGTTCGAGGCAGCCTCGCGGGGCAAGCTTCGCGTGCCCGAGTCCGCCATCCGGAAGGCGGTCAGCCTGCGGTACGTCTTCGTCGGCGGGCTAGGCTCCGAGCGGATGCCCGCCTATTTCGCCCAGAATGCCGCCGAGTTGCGTGCGCTGGGGGTGCCGAAGCCGGCGATCCACTTCATCCACCCGAGTTCGCGTAGGACGGTCGAGGAGAACCTCGACGAGGTACGCGACGAATTCAGGCGGGTTGCCGGGCTGGGCGACGAACGACTGGTCGTCATTGCCCACAGTCGGGGGGCCTGCGACGCGCTGGCGTTCGCCCTGCATCATCCCGAGTTCGTCGACGAGCATGTCGAGGCCATGTTCCTGATCCAGGGCCCGTTCGGGGGCACCGCGCTTGCCGACTACGTCGTGGGAGACGCGGAGCCGATGGACGACCGGATGTCGGCCGGCTATCGCTGGCTGGGCACCTTGATCGGCCGCCGCGAGGCGGGCCTTCTCAAGGATGGGCGTCATGCCGGCATGGCCGGCCTGACCCGGGAGGACTCGCGTGCCTACTGGCGGGTCGAGATGGAGGACCGCTGCGAGGCTGCGCGGCTGATCGGGCCGAAGGTCTTCTTCGTCGAGACGGAGTCTCATCCCGCCCGGCTCAGGCTCTTCCAGCGGACGATGGGGACGTACCTCGGCACCTATTACGGACCCAACGACGGGCTGGTGGCCGTGGACGATCAGTCGCTTCCAGGCCTGGGGACGAGCCTGGGCGTGCTGGACGCCGGCCATGCCGACCTGACGCGGCGGTTTCCCGCGACCCGCACGCGCCGGAAGTCTCGGCGGGCGATCATCGGCGCCGTCGTCATGGTCCTCGGCCGGATGGACTCGCCCGTCGCCGCAGACTCCCCTTGATCCGATCGGCCTCGGGCGTGGGGTTCTATGTTCGCCTCGTACGTGCGGGTGAAAGTCCGCCGGCGGGGGCCGAATTGCGGCCCCTTGGCGTTGCATCCCGGCTGGTTTACACTCGATCTCGCCCATCATTCCGCCCAGGGCGTTCGCCCCCCTCTTCGCGACCCTCACCAGGGTCGGCCTGCGTCCTCACCAATCTGGTCCGTTGAGAGGCAACGCCTATGCGTTCGTTGCGCGTTCTAATCCCGGTCTATTTTCTCCTCGGCGCCGCGGCCATGGCCGAAGAGAAGCCGTTTGGCCTGAATCAACGCCTCCCCTGGAACGACTCGCGCGTCGTCGGCTCGCCCGATCCGCTCTCTCCCTACAAGGTCGAGCGGGCGTTCCCGAAGCTGAACATCAAGCAGCCGCTCGTCTTGCTGCCCGAGCCGGGCACGAAGCGGCTCTTCATCCTCCAGCATCTCGGCGGCTGGGGGGGACCGAGCCGGATCCTGGCCATCCCCGATGACCAGGCGGCCAGCGAGCCCGAGCAACTGCTCGAGGTCGAGCCGCTCGTCTATGGCATGGTCTTGCACCCGAACTATGAGAAGAACGGCTATATTTACCTCGGCATGAACGGGCAGGCGGACAAGGGCGAGGGCAAGGCCTCGAAGGTCGTCCGCTACACCGTCGGGCCGCAGCCCGGCGGCAAGATCGACCCGGCCTCCCGGCTCCTGATCGTCGAGTGGCCCTCCAACGGTCACGACGGCATCGACGTCGCCTTCGACAACGAGGGCTACCTCTACGCCTCCGCCGGCGACGGCTCGTCGGACTCCGACGCCAACCTGACCGGCCAGACCCTCGACGACCTGCTCGCCTGCATCATCAGGATCGACGTCGACCACCCCACCGAGGGCCGCGCTTACGGCATTCCCAAGGACAACCCCTTCGTCGATCGCCCGGGCGCACGGCCCGAGGTCTGGGCCTACGGGATTCGCAACCCCTGGCGGATGAGCTACGACCGCGAGTCGCAGCAGCTCTGGGCGGGCAACAACGGGCAGGACCTCTGGGAGCAGGTCTACCTGGTCAAGAAGGGGGGCAACTACGGCTGGAGCATCGTCGAGGGGAGCCACCCCTTCCACGTCACCCGCAAGGCCGGGGCCGACCCCATCCTGGGGCCCGCCGCCGAGCATTCCCACAGCGAGTTCCGATCGCTCACCGGCGGCCGAGTCTACCGCGGCAAACGCCTGCCCGAACTCGTTGGCGCCTATGTCTACGGAGACTGGTCGACCGGCCGCGTCTGGGGGATCAAGCACGACGGCACCAAGGCGATCTGGAACCGCGAACTGGTCGACACCCCATTCAACATCACCGGATTCGGCACCGACCACGACAATGAGCTCTACGTCATCGACCAGGTCACGGGGTTCTATCGCCTGCAACCCACGACCGAGGCCGACAAGCCGACCCAGCCCTTCCCGACCAAGCTGAGCGAGACCGGCCTCTTCGCCTCGGTTCCCGACCTCACCCCGCACACGGCCGCGCTCCCCTACGAGGTGGTCGCTCCGCAGTGGGCCGACGGCGCCTCGATGACCCGGTTCATCGCCCTGACCGGCATGGAAAAGGTCCAGCAGCAGCCGCAGCTCAACGCCGGCGGCGCCTGGTCGTTCCCCAACGGCTCGGTCACGGTCCAGACCCTCAGCCTGGACCTGGCCGACGACGCCGGCAAGGCCTCGCGCAAGCGGATCGAGACTCGCCTGATGGTCCGACTCCAGGGGCAATGGACCGGCTATTCCTACCGCTGGAATCCCGAGCAGACCGACGCCGAGCTCGTCCCGTCGGCGGGCACCGCCGATGCCTTCGAGGTGGTCGACTCGACCAAGCCGGAAGGCCGCCGCGAGCAGATCTGGCGGTTCCCCTCCCGCACCGAGTGCCTCGTCTGCCATTCCAGGGCGCTGGGATTCGTCCTCGGCTTCAGCCCGATGCAGCTGGATCGCGATCGTAACTTCGGAGCCGCGACCGACAACCAGCTCAGGACCTTCGAGCACATCAACGTCTTCGAGGGCACACTCCCCGAGCTCCGCGACGACCGCCCTCGGATGGTCGACCCGTACGACACCAAGGCCCCGCTGGCCTCTCGCGCCAGGTCATATCTTGACGTCAATTGCGCCACCTGCCACGTCAAGGAGGGGGGCGGCAACTCCTTGATGCAGCTCGGCTTCAGGATGCCTCTGGGCGGGATGAGCCTTATCGACCAGGTCCCCTCCCACGACAAGTTCAACCTGCCCGACGCTCGTCTCATCGCCCCTGGGGCACCCGAGCGATCGGTGCTGCTCCATCGGATCTCGCAGCGAGGCTCCGCCCAGATGCCCCCGCTCGTCTCCACCGAGGTCGACCACGCCGCCGTGGACCTCATCACCGACTGGATCCGCCGCATGCCGCCCGACGGCGGAGTGAGCAAGGAGCCAGCCAGGCAGGGACGTCGCGGCAATCGAGGCGCCGCGGGGAAGATTTCCCGGAAAGCTGACTGACCGCTTCCCGCTGACTCGGCTTAAAACACGAACGCACGCCGGGGCGCCACGGGGCCCCGGCGTGCGTTTCGTCATTCGAATTCAGGCGGTCGCGGGCGAGGCGGCGATTTCGACTTGCTTCTCGGCGGTGAGGGTAACGATCAGCGAGATCGTGGCGCAACCGGCCATGGTCAGGGCCATCGGGCGGGCCGTCCCGTCGTGGAAGAACCCGACGAGGGCGCCCGCGGCGGCCCCCACGGCAAACTGGAGCATGCCCAGCAGGGCCGAGGCGACGCCGGCGTGGTCGGGGAACGGCGCCATCACCGCGGCGGTCGCGTTGGGAAGGATCAGGCCGACTGTTGCCAGGCAGAGGAAGATCGCCCCGAAGAATGCGGGCAGGCCCCCCACGCCCGTCCAGGCGAGCACCGGCAGCAGCAATGCCGCACCCGCGTTGACCAGCGACGCGGCACGCAGGATCACGTGAGTGTCATAACGCCGCGTCAGCCCACGGTTAAGTTGCGCCGCGCCGATCAGGCCGATCGCGTTGCCGGCGAAGAGCAGGCTGAACGACGTCGGGGTCAGCTTGTAGAGCTGCATGAACACGAACGGGGCCGACGCGACGTAGGCGAAAATGAGGCCCAGCGCCAGGCTCACCGGCGCGGCGTGGCCCACGAATCGACGGTCAACGATCATCTCGGAATAGCGGCGGAAGACCGACCCGATCGCGTCACGGCTCCGGCGCTCAGGCGGCAGCGTCTCGGGCATGTCCACCGCCACGGCAACCCCGCAGACGCAGGCGAACCCCGCCAGGGCGAAGAAGATCGACCCCCAGCCGCCAAACTGCATCAGCCAGCCGCCAACCGTGGGCGACAGGATCGGCGCGATGCCGATGACCAGCATCAGCATCGAGTAGACCCGCGCCGAGTCGGCCTCCTCGAACGAGTCGCGCACGACCGCCCGCGCGACGACCATCCCCGTGGCGCCCGCCAGCCCCATGATGAACCGGGCCAGGATGAGGCCCTCGATCGACCGCGTGAACGCGCAGGCCAGCGATGCGACGGCGAACGCGGCCGAGCCATAAAGCAGCGGAGTGCGCCGGCCGATCCGGTCGGAGATTGGCCCGCAGACGATCTGGCCGATCGCCAGCCCGGCCAGGAATAGCGAGAGCGTCAGCTGCATCGCCCCCCCGCCGGCGTTCATGTCCCGCTCGATCTGCGGGAACGCGGGCAGGTACATGTCGATGCCCAGCGGCCCGAAGGCGTCGAGCAGTCCGAGAAGGAGGATGAAACGCAGACCGGGAACGGCCTTGGCGCCACGGCTGAGCGTCGCCTGTTCGTCGAGCGGCATCGGGTAGGGTCTCGGGGGCGGAGGCCGTGGGAGGGGGCCGGCGGGGTTTGATTTGGCTGGTTCGGTGAGATTCTACCGGCCAGGGCAAATCCGAAGTCGCGCCGGGACCATGGGTCTGCCCCCACCCCCCTTTCTCTTCCCTTCCTCATCGATTCCACCTCGACAGGTCATAGCCTACCGTCAACCTGCCGGCAGTTCCGTAGATCGGCGACGCCGGGTGGCGGCCGTTCAACGGCCTCTGGATCCTTGATTCGTCTTCTCCCAGAACTGGCGGATCGATGTGGCGAGGGCCGTCCGTTCGGCGTGCCCGGCGTTCCACAGAGGGGTGGATCTTCCCGCATCGAAATCGCTCGTCTTGAGGATCGCGGTCAGGGCGGAGTGGGCGACCTGGAAAACCGGATAGACGACGGTCGACAGGAATTTGCCCCCCGGGCTGTACGACCTCGTCATCCGGTCGTCGGACTCGAGGACCTTGAGCAGCGGGGCCACGGCCGGCCCCCCCTCGGCGATCAGCGCGGCCACAAGGGGAGAGTCCTCGAGCCTGGTGGCGCCCCCAGCAGGGTGCCACGGCACGTTGATCTGGTCGAGGTCGCTGATCATGGCAGTGATGCGAGCGGCCTGGTTTTCCCTCCTCTCGAGGATCGGGATCCGGGGGGGGAGGGCGACCCGACGCCGCTGGTCACGCAGCAGGTCGTCGAGCTGGCCGAGGAATTGGAACCGCGGATCGGTTGGCCCGAGGGGTTTGCCTCGCCAGTCGACCCGTGGGACACTCATCGCGTCGGCCCGCGCGGTCGCAAGGTCGCGAAATCTCGCCAGTTTGCGGACCAGATCCAGGGCGGTCACGTCGTCTCCCTGTGAGTGTGCCTGGGCCGAGATTCTGAAGGCATTGGCCGCCCAGCAAGAGGCCTGCCAGAATTCGCCGACCCCGTAGTCCGCCCGGTCGCCGGCCGCGTCCCCGGGCCTCCAGGTCGTGCCGGCGGCCAGGAGGGCCTCGGCCAGGTCGGACCGGCCCAGCCTGAGCAGCATGCAG
Source organism: Isosphaeraceae bacterium EP7 (assembly GCA_038400315.1). Taxonomy (NCBI): domain Bacteria; kingdom Pseudomonadati; phylum Planctomycetota; class Planctomycetia; order Isosphaerales; family Isosphaeraceae; genus Kueselia; species Kueselia aquadivae. Next base: position 2,334,892 of record CP151667.1, on the reverse strand, counting down.
AGCTTGATCGGCGAGGAGTCGTCGACGCCGGAGTAGGAATAAGAGGCTCCCTCCTCCGTAGGCAGGGACCAGCCCGGCCGTTCCGGCAACCACGGCGGCCTGCGGCTCTCGGGCCCCTTCTTCCTCATGGTCAGGGATTCGGCCAGCGCCCTGATGTCGGCATCGAGGTCGATCGGAGGGCCGACGCTCACGGCGCGATGGACCAGGCCGTCCCAGCCGACGAAGAAATGCCCGGGGAGGTCGACGCGCTCGGGTAGGACAAATCCCCGGGCCGTCGCGATAAGGCCCCTCTCGACCTGGTCCCGCGAGATCCCGACCTGGCGGTATTCGCACCCCCGGGGGTCGGAGACGCCCTCCTCGAAGAGATGGGCCGTCGCGTCCAGCAGGAACTCCGGCAATTTCGTCGCGGGCGCGGCCCAAGGCCGATGTTGACCCGGAGGCTCGGCCACCCCCTCCTTCACGCGACGGAGAGTTTGCTCTTCGCCGGCCGCGGTGGCCGCGACCAAAGCGAAGACCAGGATCGCGAGCCTCGATGGGTCCCCGATCTGCCCGCCGTACGGGCTTAGGACACTTCCTGGCGATGTGAGGCCCATCGGATCTCCTCCGCGCGGTGTCGACCAATCACCGAACTTTCGACGTCTGCGCCCGACCGAGAGTTCCGCTGACGAAGCGATCGAGTCAGCCTGATCTCTCGGAAAGCGAGCGAGGCTCACAAAGAAGACGCCGGAGTCCACTGCAAGGGATAAAAAGGGGACATTCCAATCGTGTTCGGCACCGGTTTTGCGCATGCGGCCGTCACCCGATTTGATCGATTTCCTCTTGCGCCACCGCCGCCTCTCCGTCAGAATTGTCGGGCATGGGCACTCCCGATGAGCTCCGGAACCTCGCCGGGCTGAAGATTCTCGGTCGGATCCGGCCGCTCTTCGCCCATCTCCACGACCACGCTTGTCACCGCGACAAGGCCAAGAATCGCACGCTTCACCTCGATCAGCTCGCCTCGCTGGTCACCCTGGCCATGTTCAATCCCGTCGCTCGCAGCTTGCGGGCGCTCTCGCAGGTCAGCGACCTGGGACACGTCCGCAAGCGGTTCGGCGTCGCCCACGCCGCGACCGGATCGCTCTCCGAGGCCGCGCGACTCTTCGATCCCGAGGCGCTCGCGGGCGTCATCGCCGAGTTGGCCGGAGAGGTCCGTGGCGTCGCCAAGGACCCCCGACTGGCCGCGTTGAAGAACCCGCTGACGGCCGTCGACGGCACCCTGCTGAAGGCCCTGCCGAGGATGGTCGAGTCGGCCTGGCTGGACAGCAGGCACGGCACGCCGCGGCATGCCTGGCGGCTTCACGTCCACTTCGACGTCGACCGCTCGGTCCCCGCCCGCGTCGAGCTGACCGGTCCGGCCAACTCGGGCGACTCCGACGAGAAGGCCGTGCTCCGCAAGTCTGCCGAGGCCGGGCGCACCTACGTCATGGACCGCTGGTTCGGCCAGTTCACCCTCTTCAACGCGATCGTGCATGCCAAGAGTGATTATGTCTGCCGAATCCGCGACAACAGCCGGGTGGAGGTCGTCGAGTCCCGACCCCTGACCGACGAGGCCATCGCCGCCGGGGTCGCCTCCGACTCGATCGTCAGTCTCGGCCTGTCGTCGGCCGTCGCCCGGCGTCCCGGCCACGCCACGCGGCTGGTCGCGGTGAAAACGCAGCCGCACGAGAAGCGAGGCGGCCGCAAGGGCAAGACCGCGGGCCCCTCCAGCGACGGCGAACTGCTGCTGGCGACGAACCTCGCGGACGTGCCGGAAGCGATCATCGCATTGATCTATCGTTACCGGTGGACGATCGAGATCTTCTTCCGGTTCTTCAAGCAAACGCTGGGCTGCAACCACCTGCTCTGGGAGCATCCCAAGGGGATCCTGCTGGAGACGTACTGCGCGATCATCGCCTGCCTGCTGATCAATCATTCGACGGGCCGCAAGCCGGCGCGTCGAACCTACGAGATGCTCTGCTACGACTTCCTGGGCCTGGCGAGCCTGGAGGAGATGACGGCCCACCTGGCGAAGCTGGCGGCCCGGGAATCCGCCCCGCCCAAGCCCTGAATCGTCCCCACCGCCCCCCCTTCGCCGGGTCGCGTGGCGGTCGACGCTGCGCGTCGCGAAGGCCCGATTGCCGCGACCGGATCGGAATAAGCAGAGTTCGTCCGCGTTTCGAGGCCGGCACCGGCCTCGAACCATCACGGCCCAGGCTCAGCATGCCCGGTGCCGAACACGATTGGAATGTCCCCTTTTCCCCTCCGTCTGGTCTAGGGCGACGGAACGGGAGCGGGTCCACGGCGAGTCCGGAGCAGGCACACCGCGACTCCGAGGATGAATACGGCGCTCACGAGCAGCCCCAGGCGGACGATCTTGGGGCGATATAAGAACCGAATCGTATGTCGGCCGGTTTCCATACGAGCGGAAATCAAGCCCTGGTGAGGGGAAAGCTCGAATGGCCCCTCGACGACCCAGCCCCGCGACCAATTCCGATTCAGAACCACACGGCCCGGACTAGCCGCCTTGACCTCGACCGTCACCGAATTCGGGCTCCAATCGAGCAAGGCCACTTCGTCTCCACCTTCGCCGTTTCCGGTCCGATCCGGCAGGAAATAGAGTTCGCCTCGATAATCCGGATCTTCGCGCGGGGTGACTTTGATCGGGATCGGGAGGGCCTCGTCCGCCCGCAGGACGCAATAGTTCGCGAGCATCGCGGCGGTCTGCCCTCGCTCTCCCCTCCGCACGGTCATGATCGAAGGGAGTCTGGATGCGATGGGTGGACGAGGCTCGGGGAATGCGCCTTCGAGGCTGTGACGACCCACCATGAAAGAATCGACAAGGGCGATCGCAACGAGCAGACTCGCCAGGCCGTATCGCCTGCGACGTCTCTGGAGCGTCGAGGGACTCGCTTCCTCATCTGCATCCACAAGCGTCCCTTTTTGCGACAAGAGCTTGTCAAGGACCATGCTGGCGAGCATACAGGCGGCGAAGGTGCATGGAATCAGGAACCGACCTGGCGCCCGCATGCTGTTCAGGACGGGGAGGCGATGAAGGAGCGTCCAGGGTGCGAACGGGGCGAAGTTTCCCGCGGCGATCACGAAGCAGCAAGCTCCGGCGACCATCCAGGGCCATGCCTCGCGGAGGACGAATGGGGAGACGGCGATCAGGATCAGAGCCAGCGGGCCGATGTAGGAGCCGTACTCCTCCCAGCCAAACCCTTGGATCGGATAGTACATCTGGAGGCTGCGCTGCTCCCGGCCCGCGAAAACCCTAACCACGAAGGAAGGCATATCCCACTTCGATGGTATCGACCGTGGTCCCGAGCCGACGCTCGCGGCGTTCGTAAGCTCGGCCGACGCTTTCTGATTGGCCGCCGGCGTCTCCGGGATGGGAGCGGGTCCCTCGCCCAGTAGGAGGCTCTTGTACCGAGTCCACATGGTCCCCCCCACCACGTCGCGGGTCCGCCCTTCGGGGTCTATGTTGCTCAACCTGGGGACTTCACGAACCAACTCATAAGCAGGCATCAACTTCACGGCCGCGAGGCCCAGGAAGCAGGTCCAGAGAAGCCCAAGGGAGAGCAATGGGCGGATCGAGCGATCCTGAACCGACCACGCCAGAGACAGCAGGCCGGTCAGCGCCGCGGCGCCTATGAGAACGAAGACCCCGCCCTGAAACGCCATCAGTGTCAAAAGCAAGCTGCCGACCAAAGCACGGGACGGGCACGTCCTCGCCAGTTGCAAGCAGCCGACGACCCAGGGGAGATAGACTGCGCAGAGGAAGCAGAAATGACCGGCTTGAATCCGTAGCGACAGCCAAGTCGAGAACATGAGCGTCCCCGCGAAATAAATCGAGGAGATTCGGGACAATCGAAACTGCCTGGCGCACCAGTAGGCCCCCCCGAGTCCGACGGCGTAATGGGCCACGATTTTCAGACGGATCGCGACCAGCGGACCGAAGACCAGGTCAAGGACGAACCAGGGGTCGGGGACGGGCGTTTGCGGGTTCGCCATCAGCGGCATCCCGCCCAGGCACCAGGGGTTCCATAGCGGCACCTCCCGGAACTCGACGATGCTTCGGTAGATGCTGATGTTATGGAAGTAGAAGATTTCCCAGTCGTGAAATCCCCAGTTGCTGAAGTGGTGAAGCACGTCGCCGCAAAACAAGGCGGCGACGGCCAACACAATCGAGGCCCCGAGGCCGACGGTCAAGAAATGACTGGATGCGACACGTCCCCTAAGAGCCTTCACTCGGGATTCTCCGGGGTAGATCGTTGCGACCCACGAATCTGCTTTCCTGAATTGATTCAACGACGAAATCGAGCATTGCCGACTTTGGAACAAAAGACAAGCTTCAAGATGATTCGCACCAATCATTTGAGCACTCAGAGTCTATCCGGTAATAATCTTCGGTTTTCTCGGGTATCTGTAGGGGATCGCCTCGGCGGGATCGGGCTTCAAGAGCCTGAGCATGCGATGGATCGAGCAGACCTTGATCATCGCCTCGCTCGACTCGACGGACCACTCGTAGTCCCGGCTGTTCCGCTCTGTACCGGCCGATCCAGGCGAAGGTCCGCTCCACCACCCAGCGGCGATGCAGCAGCACGAACCCCTTGGCCCCGGCCGGGCGGCACACCACCTCGATCACGTAGCCCGCCTTCGCCCGCTTCATCCAACCGTTCAGGGCGTGGTTGTGGTACTTGCCGTAGGCCCAGACCTTCCCCAGCCGGGTGCGATGCTCGGCTGCCCGAGGCCGAGCGGTCGGAGTTCAGCCTGACGCCGAAGCAGATGCTCTATGCCCAGCGGGCGGATCTGGTCCGCATCGAGGCAGTGAAGGACGGGGAGGGGCGGATCACGGCGGCCTTCGCCGAGGTCCATTTGAAGGACTCCCGAGGCAACGCCTCCACCGATCCCTACGTCTTCCCGGCGTTCTGCCGCCCGCTTGAGGAAGGCATGGTCTACACGCTCGACCCGTGTCCCAACGAGTGGTACGCCTACTGATGCGGCCAGGTGGTGGAGGGGCTCCGCTCCGGTCAGCCCAATGTGCTCTATAACCGCCTGGTCGATTCACTGCATCGAGGCCCATCGCCAGGAGTGGCCGACCCGGCTGATGTGCCGGGTCTTGGAGGCCTCCACCGGCGGCTACTACCGGTGGCGAGGCCGCACAGCCCCTGCCCGCCAGGCATGGGGCGAGGCCCTGATCCAGGAGATCGAGTCGATCCACTGCACCACCGACTCGAATCACGATCGACCCATCGCCGAGAATGTGGTGGATCGCCAGTTCGCACCGGAGGCTCCCAACCGGATCTGGACCGCCGAGATAGTCTGAACGCAAATGACAAAAACGGACGTTCTCGCTTCCGGGGTTGGTCGGGAAGACGTACCGGATCTCGATCTCGTCCCCGGTGACGACGACCCGATCGATCAGCAATTCGACCAACTGCCGCTTCTCCTCGAAGCACACGCCCCGAAGGCCCGATGAGACGCGTTCCCTGAAGGCCTCGAGGGAGGCCGCCACCCCCGCCATCTCGTCGAGGCGGATGCCCTCCCCGGTGAGGCAAGCTTCCTGCTGTTCCAGTGCCGCCTTCCGTTGGCCGATCTCGGCTCGCCGTCTCCGGTATTCCGCGAGCGGGATCACACCTCCCAAGTACGCCTCCGTGAGGCGCTCGAGTTGCTGATCCAGGCCGGCCAATCCGCGTCGCAAGCCCTCCCGGCGTGCATGGAATTCCTGCGGCAGCCAGCTACCGCCCGCCGCACGGTGGAAGGCATGGGAGAGGGTCGCGGGATGGCCAATCAGGTCGCAGAGGTCTTGCCAGACCAGCTCATCCAGGGCCTTGGCCCGGATGAACTTCGTGGCACAGTAGACACCGGTCCTCCGGCGTACCTGGGAGTTCTTCCCGGTGCAGATGTAGTAAGAATGGCACGGTGCGACGTGGCGAGCCTGACAGGCCAGGCCACACGTGCCGCAGCTGACCAGGGCTCGCAATAGATATGTCTGGGCCTTGTTGTTCCGGGCGGAGAACGACCTGTTGGCGTCCAGCTTGACCCGAGTCTGATCAAATTGCTCCTGTGTAACGACTGCCGAGACGACCCCCACCGTGATCCATTCCTCGGGCGGGAGCAATTCGGCGGTCTTCTGGGGCTTGCCGATCGGGTGGGTCGCGGAACGACGGACCCGGGGGACTCGGTAGCGGCTCCGCCCGGCGTAGATCCGTCCGGTGTAGACGGGGTTGGTCAGGACCCCACGCACCGACGCGATGCCCCAGAACGGCTTGCCCGTCGGCGAGGTGACGCCCATCTCGTGGAGGTGGTTGACCAGGCCGAGCAGGGTGCGGCGGCCCTGCAGGTACCAGGCGAACATCTCGGCCACGACCGCCGCCTCGGCCGGGTCGAGGTACACGCCCGAGGGGTCGCGGGGCCGGTCGGCCGCCATCCGGTACCCATAGGGGGCCCGGGTCCAGGGGAGCATCTTGCCGGCCCGGAATTGGCGTTGCCGGCCGCGCCTGGTGCGCTCGGCGATCAGGGCCCGCTCGTACTCGGCGACCGCGCCGCGTATCTGGAGCAGGAGCTGGTCGTGCGGGTCCTGGGACATCGGCCGGTCGAGGAACTCGACGCGGCAGCCGCTCTTCTGCAGCTCCTCGATGAGGAGGACTTGATGGACATAGTTTCGCGCGAGCCGATCCGGGTCGGTGACGAGGATCTTGTCGAACGAGGCCGTGGCGGCCCGGTCGCGGAGGCGGTCGAGCCCGGGCCGTTTGAGGGCGGCCCCGCTGTAGCCGTCGTCACGGAAGACATCCGCCGCGGGCAACTCCCAGCCTTGGACCTTGGCGTGGCCACTCAGCCTCTCGATCTGCTGGTCGATGGTCTGAGTCTGGGCCTGTCGTTGTGTCGAGACGCGCACATAGATCGCGACTTTCATCGACGTCCTCCGGCGTGTTAATCGATGGCGACGGGGCCGACGCGAGGGGCTGCCCTGATGCGGGCACGGTCATGGCCCAGTCCAGGAGCAATTGGTAGGCGCGGTCCCATCGCCGTTGCCCGTCCGGATGGGGCTCGAGTCGGCGGGTGACCCGCCAGTCGTGTCTCATGATCCCCTCCCCGAGGTGGTGTACCTCGGAGAGAGGATAAAGGGCCCACCGAGAGCCCGGTTGGCTCAGCGGGAAAGGCGCGGTTTCGGCGCCATCCGGACGGTGCGGCTCAGGCAAAACTTGTCATTTGCGATTAGACCATCGATATCACCTACATCCCGACTCGCCAGGGGTGGCTCTACCTGGCCGCCGTGGAGGATCTCTTCTCGCGGCAGATCGTCGGCTGGTCGATGAGTGAGCGGGGCGACACAGCCGGTTGGTCGTCGAGGCCCTGGAGATGGCGGTCTCGCGACGCCTGCCGGGGAGGGACCTGGTGGCCCACACCGACCGGGGCAGCCAGTACGCCAGTGAGCACTCGCAGCGGCTGCTCACCAGCCAGGGGATCACCTGCAGCATGAGTCGTCGAGCCAACTGCTGGGTTAACGCACCGATGGAGTCGTTCTTCGCCAGCCTGAAGAAGGAGTTGGTCCACGGCGAGGACGATGCCACGAGAGCAGAAGCGAGGTCGAGCCTCTTCGAGTACATCGAGGTGTTCTACAACCGCGTCCGGCGCCATTCGACGCTGGGCTACATGTCACCGATTGAGTACGAACGTGCGGGATAATCGTTAACTCGGCGCTCGCCATTCGTGGGGAGGTTCAGAGGGAGAGGGGCGACCTGCCGCGGCACCAGGAATTGCCCGCGGCTGGGCAGGGACGAGGGGCGAAGACATCATCGTCGTTCGCCCTTGTTGCGATCGATGCTCCGTCCCGGGTATCGATCTCGGCGGATCGCTCAGTAGGTTCGCCCAAGCTGCCCGACGATGGCCCGCTTCAGTTCGAGCGCATCGAAGGCCCCGGCCTTCTGGTAGACCACCTTGCCGCCGGGCGCGATGAGGAGGGTGTAGGGGCCGGAACCCGTCCACTCCTTGTCGATCGCATCGACGATCGTCTCGCGGTCGGATCCCTGGAACAGATAGTTCCTGGCCGACGCGTGGTTTTTGCGCAGCACCTTCAGCGTCTCGTCTCGCTTCTCGGGCCCGTCCAGGCTGAGGGTCGCCATCTCGAACGGCCGGCCACGGTACATCCGGTTGATGGTGACCAGGTCGTCGAGAATGGCGACGGCCGGCTGGCTCTCAGACGACCAGACGCCGAGGAGCAGATACTTCTTGGAGTCGTTGGCCAGCAGCTTCGAGACGGCCGCCGCATCGGCCGACTTCAGTTCGACCGGCTCGGCGTCCCACTTCGCGATCGCCTTGAGCGTGTCGGCCCGCTTGTCGGACCACTTGGTCGAGCAGCCCTGCACGCGGGTCGTCGCCACCGGGACCGGCTTGCCGGCCAGCAGCGCATTCACGGCGTTGATCGTGTCGTGAGAGGTCGGCGGCTTCACCTCCTCGTCGTCGAACCGGCCCTGGAAGCGGAGCTTGCGGTCCTTGTCGAAGATGAAGATGTGGGGGGTCGCCAGCACCCCGTAGGCCTTGGCGGTCTCCTGCGTCTCGCCGTCGTAGAGATAGGGATAGTTGTAGTTGCCGTCCTTGGCCCTGAGCTTCATCTCATCGAACGAGTCGCCGAGGTCGGAGTAGCCCAACTCGGCGAGGCTGACGGCCTTCGGATCATTGGGCGAGATGGCGACGACGGCCACGCCTTTGTCCTTGTAGTCCGCGACGAGCCTCGCCACACGCGCCTCGTAGGCCTGCGCGGTCGGGCAGTGGTTGCACGTGAAGCAGACGACCAGGACCTTCGCTGCGGCGTATTCGCCGAGCTTGTGGTCCTTGCCGTCGACGCCTGGAAGCTTGAACTCGGGGGCCTTGGCCCCGATGGCGAGAGGCACAGGGTCGTGGCCGAATGCGGCCGGGGGCCCGAGGAGGGCCAGGGCGGGCAGGGTCGCGGCTAGAAATCGTCTCATCGCCGGTTCTCCCGATCGGGTTGTCGAGCCTGGGGCAGGTCCGTGATCCCGTAGTATCGGGCTGACGGCCGACCTTGCCAAGATGCTGGACGAGCCGCTCGCCCTTCACGATCTCCGTCCCATCCCCTCTCGCAGTCTGTTGTGCCGCCTGTCCCGGACGCCTAGAATTGAGGCGGCAAGGGCGACTCGTTCATCGTCCTGATCGTCTCGGCCTGGGGCCGGCGCGGTCCCCATCTCGAATCTGGGGGGGGCGATCGATGGCGACGACGAAGACGATGATGAAGGCGGCCGTATCCCGCGAACTCGGCAAGCCGCTCGTGATCGAGGAGGTCCCCGTCCCGGAACCGGGGGCCGGCGAGATCCTCGTCAAGGTCGAGGCTGCCGGCGTCTGCCACACCGACCTGCACGCCGTCGAGGGCGACTGGCCGGTCAAGCCGAGGCCCCCGTTCATCCCCGGCCACGAGGGGGTCGGCTTCGTCGCCGCGGTCGGCTCGGGCGTGCATCATATCAAGGAAGGCGACCGCGTCGGGGTCCCCTGGCTCTACACCGCTTGCGGGCACTGCGAGCATTGCTGGGGTGGCTGGGAGACGCTCTGCGAGGCGCAGAAGAACACCGGCTACTCCGTCAATGGAAGCTTCGCCGAGTATCTCCTGGCGGACCCCGACTACGTCGGCCACCTGCCCGACAACGTCAGCTTCGTCGATATCGCCCCGATCCTCTGCGCCGGAGTGACGGTCTACAAGGGCCTGAAGATGACCGACGCCAAACCCGGCGAGTGGATGGTCATCTCCGGCGTCGGCGGCCTGGGTCATCTCGCGGTGCAATATGCCAAGGTGATGGGCTATCAGGTCGCCGCGGTCGACGTGGGCCAGGACAAGCTCGACCTCGCGCGACGCCTCGGCGCGACGGTTGTCGTCGACGCCCGTGAGACCGATCCCGCGGCCTATCTCAAGAAGGAGATCGGCGGGGCCCACGGCGTCCTCGTTACGGCTGCTTCCGCCGGGGCGTTCCGCCAGGCGATCGGCATGGTCCGGCGCGGCGGCACGATCGTCCTGAACGGCCTGCCCGCCGGCGACTTCCCCCTGCCCATCTTCGACGTCGTCCTCGCCGGCATCACGGTACGGGGCTCCATCGTCGGCACCCGGCTCGATCTCCGCGAGGCCCTGGACTTTGCCGGCGCGGGCAAGGTCAAGGCCACGGTGACCACCGACACATTGGAGAACGTCAACGACGTCTTCGACCGGATGCGCGCCGGAACGATCGAGGGCCGTGTCGTCCTCGACCTCCATTCCTGAGCACGCGGTTCAGAGGACGCCGTACTCGTCGAAGACGTCGCGCAGCGTGCGCCCCTTCAGCAACTCGCGCCGGGTGGCGCTCTCGGCCGTGATCTTCTCGCCGGCCAGCCGGATCACCTCGTCCTCGACTTCGCGGGGGATCACCACCACGCCGTCGTAGTCGGCGAAGACCAACTCCCCCGGCCGCACGAGCACCCCGCCGCATCGCACCGGCACATCGTAGGCCATCACCCGGCCGCGTCCCTTGCTGTCCAGCGGCCGGATGCCCGCGGCGAAGACGGGGAAGCTCATCGACATGATCTGACGACAATCGCGCACCATGCTGTCGCAGATGCAGCCGGCCGCCCCGTTGCGCTTGGCCAGGGTGCTCATCAGCTCGCCCCAGGGGGCATTCGTCCAGCCCGGATCGCTGGAGTGCACCGCGACGTCTCCGGGCCCCAGCGAGTCCATCGCGTCGATCTCCAGGCCGTAGGGATCGGCCTCCACCACGTAGTCGGTTTCCATCCAGCGAAACGTCCGGGCACGGCCCACGATCGTGCAGCAGGCGGGATCCAGCGGCCTGAGGCGCTGATGCATCGCCCGGTCGCGATGCCCCAGGTCGTCCAGGATGTCGCAGACGGCCGGGACGTGCAGGTTCTCCCGGATCCAGGCCAGGCGGCCCCGGTCGTCGGCGAATGTGTCGGGCGCGGTCATCGGCTCAGGCCTCCTTCGAGCGACCAGCATAGGCCACCACGTCGACCTCGTATTTCACGAAGTCCGCCAGGCAACCGACCAGCGAGGTGCGGGCCGGGTACGGCTCCGCGAAGTATTCGCGGAAGATCCGGTTGTGCGCGTCCCAGTCGGCCTTGCTGTTGAGGTAGCAGCGCACCTGCACGACCCTGCTGAAATCCAGGCCGGCCGCGGCAAGAATTTTGCCGATATTCTCATAAGTTCGCCGGGCCTCGTTCTCGAACGTGTCGTGGACGATCTCATTATCGACGGTCGACGCCTGGCCCGAGACGAATACGAAGTCGCCCGCGCGGATGGCCGGGGAGTACGGCAGTGGGCCGACGGGGGCCCCTGGAACCCGGATCGCCTGGATATCTTCGTGGCTCATGGGAAACTCAACCCTCTCGGATCAAAAGAGAGGAACCCGAGATCATGTCGATCAGAATCGGTGACGACTTGCCGCATTCGCACGTCGCGGATCGGGCAGGTCGAGCAGCGTCAGGGAGTCGCGGTAGATCATCTCCTCGATCCGCTCGCGGGGAATCTGGAACCGGTCGATCTTGATGTCGCACAGGCTTCGAAGGCCGGCCAGGCTCTCGGCCACCGTCGTGATGGGGGAGTCTGTTCCGAACAGGATCTTGCCCCAGACCCCGTATTCCTGGACGAGCATCAGGGAGTGGAAAAGCTGCCAGGGGCGATAGAACAAGGCACTCACGTCGGCATACAGGTTGGCGTGCTTGCGGATCACGGCGATGGTCTCCCCCTCGTAGGGGTGACCAAGGTGCGCCAGAATCATTTTCACGTGCGGGAACCGGATCGCCACCGTGTCCAGGTGCCGCGGCAGCGTGCACTCGATGGGCGCGTTGGAGACGAAGGTCGTCCCGGTATGCAGCAGCACCGGCAGGCTGTGGTCGGTGGCGTACTTCCAGAGCGGGTCGAGGCGTTCATCCTGGGGCATGAAGCCCGCGTACATGGGCATCAGCTTGATGCCGCAGAACCCGAACCGCTCGCGCCCCTCGCGCATCTCGTCCTCCCAGCCGGGCTGGGTCGGGTCGAGCGACATGAACCCGAGCAGCCGGTCGGGAGCCTTCGCCACGTAATCGGCCACGTCCGAGTCGTCCACCCAGATCCCGCCGAGGCGTGCCTTGCCGCCGAAGACGACCGCCAGCACGTCCTCGCCGGCGGTGCTGTCGCGATAGTCTTCGTAGCAATTCACCGGCTCGACCGCGTCGGCTCGCATGCGCCGGGAGTCGGCCAGGAACGAGGCGGAGAAGCAATCCCGGCGCGGCCAGGCGTGCGTGTGCACGTCGACGATCATGCCCCGCCTCCGTCAACCGGCTCGACCCCGAACCCGAGCCCCGTCGGCACCACCACCCCGCCGTCGCGGAATACGATCGGCGGCGTCACGTACGATTTCGCGTAGAAGAGCGCACCCATCAGGTCGCAGGCATAGGTCTCGGTGGGGAACGCGGACAGGCTCGCCGCCAGGACGGCCATCGCCGCCTGGCCCAGGTCGGTCTCCAGGTTCGACCCGATTGCGCACGCCTTGCCCGCCGCCTGGGCCCGCCTGGCCATCGCCAGCGAGTGGCTGAATCCGCCGTTCTTGCCGGGATAGATCGACAGGATGTCGAACGCGTCCAGGTCGATCGCCTCTTCCAGGTGCCCCGGCGTGAACACCGCCTCGTCGGCCAGGATGGGCACGTTCACTCGCTTCTTCACTTCGGCAAGCATCCCGATCCGGTCCCTCGGCGTCGGCTGCTCGGCCAGGGCCAGGTTGAACGGAAGCAGCTCCTCGATGGCCCGTACGGCGATGTCCGCCGTGGCGTAGCCCCCGTTGGCGTCGATGGTGAAGATCGGGTCGGGCCCCAGCCGTTCGCGGACCGCCCTCAGCCGAGCCACGTCGTCCAGGCCGGGCTTGCCCGTCTTGAACTTGAGGGTGCGAACCCCCTTCTCCCAGAACTCGACCGCCAGCCTCACCGTCTCCTCGGGCGGATAGACCCCGATGCTCGCGCGGCTGGGAATCCACTCCTTGGGCGTCCGGTCGGCGATCAGGCTCGAGACCGAGACCCCCTTCTGCCGGGCCCAGAGGTCCCAGAGCGCGATGTCGAGCGCCGCCTTGGCGAACCCATTCGCGTGCAGCTCGCGGTCGAGCACCGCCAGCGCCTCGGCCGGCTCGCCGAAGGTCGCCCCGACGATCTTGGGCGCGATGAACTCATCGAGCATCCACTTGGCCGTCTCGGCCGATTCCCCACTCCAGATCGGCGCGGTGGTCGCCTCGCCGTAGCCCTTCAGGCCGTCGTCGCCGGTGACCGTCACGGTCACATATCTCGACGCCACGTGCCGGCCCAGAAACGAGATGATCGCGCCTTCGCTGCGCACCGGATGGTCGACGACGCGTGCTTCGATCCGCTGGATTCGGAGGCTCATCATGAGTTCTCGGAGGCAACAGGCGTGTCCCCCGCCCCTGGCTCGGCTCGTGCCGGACGAAGGCGGGGGTGTGCAAGCGGGGATGATTATTCATGGGGGCGAACGGCGACAACGAACACGCGCATCCGATCGATCCGAGGTCCGCTGACGGTTCTCGGCCCCAACCTTAACTCAGGCGGCGCGCCCATCAAAGGGTCCATCGCCCCGCCCGTTTCGCCTTGATCCCGCCCCAATTCCTCGTCTCCGTCTTCCACAGGGTCGCCTGCCCGACCCGAAACCCAAAAAACTCCTGAAAAATCGGGACGCGCCCGCCTCCTTCCCGCCAGTATGGGGGTAAGTCACGCATCGTCAGGCACGGGGTCTGTTCGCATGGTCAGCAGTTCCGGCGGTCAGGCCTCTCGAGAGTTCCGCACCCTGTTCGCGGTGGGCGCGGTGGGCGGGCTCACCGATTCCCAGCTCATCGACCGCTTCGTGGCCCGCGACGGCATCGACCGCGAGGACGCGTTCGGGGCGCTTGTCCAGCGGCACGGGCCGATGGTCCTGGGGGTTTGCCGGCGGATGCTGCTGCATTCCACCGACGCCGACGACGCCTTCCAGGCCGTCTTCCTCATCCTCGCCCGCAAGGCCCCCTCACTCCGAAGTCCCGACGCCCTGAAGCCCTGGCTCTACGGCGTCGCCGTTCGCACCTCCCGCGAGGCCCGCCGCCACTCCTCCAGGCGTCGTGACATGGAAGGAGGAACCTTCGACGCAACAAACATTCCCAGCACCACCGCGACCGACCCCAACCACGCCGACCTCCTCGCCCTCCTCGACGAAGAACTCACCCGCCTCCCCGCCCGCTACCGAACCCCGCTCATGCTCTGCGACCTCGAAGGCACCTCCCGGCAGGACGCCGCACGCCAGCTCAACCTCCCCGAAGGGACACTCTCCAGCCGCCTTTCCCGGGGACGCACCTTGCTCCGAGACCGCCTCATCCGCCGAGGAATCACCACCCCCGCCGGCCTCCTCCCCCTGCCCGCTTCGCTGCCCGCTCTCGCCCCATCGCTGGCCGATTCCACCGTCCGTCTCGCGCTAACCTTCGCATCGGGAGGCGCCGTCACGGCGGCCATCGCCGCGCTCGCCCAGAGGATCTTGAAGACGATGATCGTGGCCAATTTCAAGCTCATGCTGGGAACCGCACTGGTGCTCGCCGCCGCGACTTGCCTGACGATCACCCTGGCCGCGCGACCCGCGCCGGGGCCGTCCAAACTGCCCACCGAGCCGCCGCCACTCGTCGTCAAGGCCGGGAAAATCGCCCCCCCGAAACCCGAGCCCGCCGAGCCCAGGCCTGCCGAAGTTACACCGGTCGAGCCGACGAACCGCGAGCCGATCGTGATCCGGGGGCACGTCGTCGACGAAGCGGGCAAACCGGCCGTCGGGGTCACCGTCAGGTCCGAGGCCTTCGATCACCTCGAAACCCTGACCGTCACGGCCGCCGACGGCTCGTTCTCGCTGCCCATCAGGCGCCGACAGGTGGACAATCTGACCTTGCTCGCCGTGTCGAGCGATGGCTGGATGGTGGGCCTATTCAACTACACGAACAGGCCGACTCTAGCGGCCATCGAGGCCCCCCCGCGCATCATCCTGAAGCCGGCCGTCAATGTGGCCGTTCGGGTGTTCGACAACTTCAAGGCCCCCATCGCCGGCGCCACGGTCCAGGCGTACGGTAATGGCATCGTCTCCGATGGGACGACCGGCCCCACGAGCATTCTTTCTCCCTACGGACCTGGCATTATCTCCGATGGGACAACCGGCCCCAACGGCACCGTGATGCTCCACATCCCGGCCGATTCCTCGGTTCATGTCATTTACGCACTCAAAGCCGGCCAAGGGTTCGACTTCACCACCTCGAGATCCATGCTTGGCCTCGGGCTGGCCACGGTCCTGCTCGGAACCAAGGCCGCGGATTTCCCTTCCACCACCGACTTGACCCTCGACTCGCCTCGCACCCTGAAGATCAAGGCGGTCGACCGCGACAACAAGCCCCTGGCAGGAGTCAGGCTTGCCCCGAATGAAATCCGGAAGAAAGGGAAATCCCCCGAGATCAGGATTTCGAGTCGCAGCCTCGGCGCGACGACGGGCCCCGACGGAATCGCCACCTTCGACTGGTTACCACAAACAGATCACTACATTGTGATTTATCCGCGTCAGGAGGGCTACAGCCGGCGTCAGATCATCGTGAAACCTGGCGATTCCGGTCCGATTGTCGCCGCCCTCGCACGGAACGAGACCATCCGCGGCCGAGTCACTCGCCCCGACGGTACGCCCGCGAAGGGCATCCTGATCGTCGCAGCCGGCTCCGGCTGGGGGAACACCGAAGGCCGGGATCAGGTCCGCACGGGCACCGATGGGACGTATGAACTTCAACTCAACCCGGGCGAGGCCTACCACGTCGGCGTGGACGACCCCGAATTCTCGGCCTCAACTCGCATGGATGTCGTCCTTCGCGTGGGGGTGCCGGTCGCTCCGGTAGACTTCAAGCTCTCCTCGGGAACCATCGTCCGAGGCCGACTCACCATCGATCCCGATGGACGCCCCGTCACGGATGGATCGGTCGTGTTGCAAGAGTGGAATGATCTGCCCGCCGGGGGATTGCAGAACCGAGGAAGCACGAACAACTTCCGTGTTTCGCGAACCTACGGTGCGAATACTGATACCCAGGGCCGCTACTCGATCAGGGTCGGACCAGGGAAGTATGTCTTCGGGTTCGCACCGCCCGCCGGACAGAGCAATTCCACCGGCACCGGGTCGAACTCCAACTTGCTCTCCATCAAGGACGAGCCGGAGATCGTCCGCGACTTCCGCCTACCACGACCCGGGTCAGGTAGCCTTGCGGGCAAGGTCGTCGCGGGCCCGGAAGGTCGTGGGGTTGCTGGGGCCGTTGTTGAAATCCTCGATGCCAGCGAGCGAGGGGGGGACCGTGCGAAGGTTGTGGCCGATGCCGAAGGACGGTTCGTCGCGTACCGTCGGCTGAACAGGACATTCCTCCACGCCAGAAGTCCCGACGGGGCGCTCGCCGCGATCGTCGAGTTCGATATCGAGGGGCCCGACTTCAGCGTCCGCCTCGCCCCGACCGCCCAGGCGACCGGCCTTCTCCTCGACGAGCAGGGCAAGCCAGCCTCGAATCAGCAACTCACCTGGGGGCGGAGGATCGCCCTGGATGACGCGTACGACTTCTCGACCCTCGCCTTCGTGCCGAAGGTCGAGACCGATGCCGACGGCCGATTCACCCTGCCTAACCTCGTCGTCGGCCAGGAGTACGAGGTTCTTATGACCAGGGACGGCGCCACCTGGCTGGCCTCGATCTACCGGCCCGAATCACCGGGTCCGCACGACCTGGGAGCCATCCGCGCCGGTTCGGTTCGGAGGCAGGCCCCCCCAAACACGGGCGTGCGATCCGCCTTCGACAAGGACATCCCGCCCGCCGATGCCCAGCCCATCCCTTTCTCGGCCTCTACCCTCGATGACAAGTATTTCTCGCTCAACGAGGTCAGGGGCAAAAACGTCCTGCTTGCCTTCTGGGCGACCTGGTCCAACCGCAGTCTCGTCGACCTGCCCCGGCTCAAAGCCCTCCACGACGCCCACGCCAAGGATCCGCGATTCGCGATCATCGGAGTCAACGTCGGCAGTTCGCTCGAGGATCTCAACGCCTTCCTGCAGACCCACACGCTTCCCTGGACTCAGGTGAACATCGGCGGCAGCCTGCACGGCCAAGCCACCTCCTTCGGGATCCGCGCCCTTCCGGCCTACATTCTCATCGGCCCCGACGGTCATATCATCGCCCGAGGTAGCAGGGCCGACGACCTCAAGGACGAAGTCGCCAAGGCCCTGGCAAAGTCGCCTTGAGCCGGTCTGAGTTGGGAACGTTACGAACGTCTACGTCCCGTCCGAGACTCCCGAACTCGGAGACGTTCCTTCGTCCTGCATTCGTGGGATGGCGTTTGCGGGAAGATTCCGCTTAATGTCGCTTGATGCTTAAAAAGAACGTCGAAATGAATTTTGAAAGAATTCCAAAATAGGCAGAACGAGACCTCGTCTTCGAACGACTCTCTTCAATGAGGGGGCAGCGATTCGTCATCGGCGCAGATTCCTCGGATCGGCTCGCCTCCCTCGCCTTCTTTGGAAATCCGGATTTGGAGCGACACCCTTCCGCCGTCGCGGTTGTCCCCTTGATTCATGCCGTCGTGTTTCGGAACGACGGAGGAGCGGACGGACACTCCCGTGCTCGGATTGTCCGACCCCGCCCGAGTCGGACGATCCTATTCTTTTGTTCACTGCGAGACGTGCCGGGGTCGGGTTGAAATGGGAAAAACGAACCCAACGCGCGTTGAAAAAACGAACCCAACACAGACCATCGCAGATTAGAAATCGGGAAAACGAACCCAACGCTGGCCCGGTTTCAGCAGGGGGGCCGACGTCAACGTTTGAATTCGGGAAAACGAACCCAATGCCGAACTCGTTGGCCTATTAGGAAGTTAAGTCATGAGCTGTGTAGGCAGGAGCGTCGCCGCCCGCCCCGCGTGGACTGGATATCGTTTTTTACGAAACGAACCCGAGCGGTGTCGGGCGGCGACATGGGCCGCCGCCCGACGGGGGTTGGTCAGGTCAAGAAGCGAGGTCAGGCGCGGGTGACTTCCCAGCCTCGGCGGTACTCGGTCTTGATGAGGTCGTTGGCCTCGGCGACGTTGGTAACCTTGAGGTTGGGGCCGTCCCAGTCCAGCGCCTTGCCGGTGCGGATGGCGACGTTGCCCAGCAGGAAGGCCTCGGTCAGCAGGCTGGAAATGTCGAAGTTGGCGTAGGCCAGCTCGGGCTTGCCGGCCTTGATGGCCTCGACCCACTCGTTCTTCTGGCCCTGGTCGCCCTTGCCGTTCTTGGGGATCGACTCGGGGTCGGTGAAGTTCATGTCCTTGCCCAGGTCGCCCGGGGTGACGTTGAACTTCTCGCCGTAGTCGTCCATCGAGTACAGGATGCCCTTGTCGCCGACCAGGAAGCAGCCGCTGCCGGGCAGCTTGCCGTCGGGCTTGAGGAACTTGGAGGTCAGCTCCTCGGAGGGGAGGACGAGCTTGCCGTCCTTCTTGCCCTCGTACCAGTGGAGGTTGACGGCGGAGAGGTCGCCGCGGGCGGGGAACTCGAGCTTGACCTTGGCCCAGGCCGGGTAGGTCTCGGGGTTGACATCGCCGCTCTCGGCCGAGATGCGGGTCGGGTGCTCAAGCTTGAGGGCGCGGAAGGGCATGTTGGCGGTGTGGCAGGCCATGTCGCCGATGGCGCCGGTGCCGTAATCGAGCCAGCCTCGCCAGTTGAACGGATGGTAGATGCCTTTGACATAAGGACGGCTCGGGGCCCCGCCGAGGAACTCGTCCCAGTGGATCGACTCGGGCCAGACGTCGGCGTGATCGGGCCGCTTGATGATCATGGGGGCCTGCGGCCAGATGGGCCGGTTGGTCCAGACGTGGACCTCGCTGACCTGGCCGATGATGCCGGCCTGGATCAGCTCGACGCCCCGTCTCAGGCCGTTGGAGGCCGAGCCCTGGTTGCCCATCTGGGTGACCACCCCGTGCTTGCGGGCGGCCTCCTTCAGAACGCGGGCCTCGAAGACGGTGTGGGCCAGGGGCTTCTGGCAGTAGACGTGCTTGCCCATCCGGATCGCCGTGACGGCGGCCAGGGCGTGGGTGTGGTCGGGCGTGCTGACGGTCACCGCGTCGATGTGCTTGCCCATCTCGTCGAGCAGCTTGCGGTAGTCGTAGAACTTCTTGGCAGAGGTCCACTTCTTCAGCTTCGGATCGAGCATGGCGTCGTCGATGTCGCAGAGCGCGACGACCTCGCCAAGCTTGCCGGCCTGGTCGATGTCGCTCGACCCCTTGCCGCCTACGCCGATGCCGGCGATTTGCAGCGTCTCGTTCGGCTTGCGGGCCGCCCGCGCGGCCGACGAGGCGTTGGCGGTGAAGAAGTAGCCGAGGCCGGCCGCCGTGCCCGTGCCCAGGAAGTTACGCCGGTTCAGTTCGAGACCCATGGACAGCCCCCCTTACGTTGTCGACAACCGTCTCCCGTCAGAGACCTTGGAGCATAGTGAGCCCCCCGCCCCGGGGCAATTGCCGACCCGCCCGCCGCTCGATTTGAGCCATGCAGGGGTGCGCTTGACACGCCTTGGACAATCGTAGAAGATCGGCGATGTCGAGTTCGGTGGATCTGACCCCAACTCGCATCTCAAGGAGGAGATGAGGCTCATGCGGGGAATGGATCCGTCGTTGCGGGGCCGCGTCGCGGTCTTGCCGGGCCTGGCCTTCATCGCCCTGCTCTGCGTTCTGTCCGCCGGATGTACCAGGCGCGGGTACCACGCCATGGCCGACGCCCAGGTCTACGACATCGAGAAGGAGCGGCAGTTCGACAAGCGCTGGCAGCTGCCGGCGCGGCCGGTCGAGGCCGACCCTCGTTCCAGGATGAGGGACGTCAACGACCCCGACGCCACGCCCATCCCGCTCGACGACAAGGGGGCACGCCCCTACCAGGTGTCGGGCGCCTTCCCGTTCGAGTACCACGGCTGGAAGAAGCGCGGGACGACCCAGGTCGAAGACCTGACCTGGCGCGACCTGATCCCCCGCGAGCCCGACGGCAGCGTCAAGCTCTCGCGCGAGTCGGTGATGGAGCTGGCCCTGATCCACAGCCGCGACTACCAGTTCCAGTTCGAAGACCTGTACCTCGCCTCGCTCGCGCTGACCCTCGCCCGGTTCCAGTTCTCGGTCCAGGGTTTCAGCCGCAACACCCTGTTTTTCCAGCATTTCGGCACGAATGAGACGGACAGCAACCAGATCCAGCCGGGCACCGACACCGGCTTCACCAAGAACTTCGCCTCGGGCGCCCAGCTGCTCGTCGACTTCGCCAACAACATGGTCTTCGAGTACAACGGCAAAGGCTTCAACACCTCATTGTCCTCACTGCATGTCGCGCTGACCCAGCCCTTGTTGCGCAACGCCTTCGCCCGGATCGCCACGCAGGCGCTGTCGATCCAGGAGCGCGGAGTGCTCTACACCCTGCGGGACTTCTCCCACTTCCGCCGCGTCTTCTACGTCAACACGGTGGCCAGCAACGGCTATCTCGGCCTGCTCCAGCAGCTCCAGGCGCTGCGGAACCAGGAGAGCAACATCCAGGCCCTCGACCGGAACGTGAAGGAGGCGAGGGCCCTGGTGGAGGCCGAGCAGTCGTCGATCCTCCAGCGCGACCTGATCGACCAGCAGTATCAGCAGGCCCGATTCGTCCTGGTGCAGAACGAGGCGTCGCTTCAGACCTCGCTCGACGCCTACAAGATTCAGCTCGGCCTGCCGTCTGACCTCCCAGTGAAGCTCGACGACTCGCCCCTGAAGTTGTTCGAGCTTTCCGACCCGAAGCTCGACGACCTGAGGTCTCGCAGCGATGCCCTGGTGCTCTCGCTCGTGCAGGACGACTCGCCGCTGTCGGAGCCGCTGCCCGACATCGCCGCGAAGCTCCGGGAGCTCTATGTCGAGCTGGGCCAGATCCTGGACGGGGCCATCACGGAGTCGGCCAGGCTCGTCGAGAAGGGCCAGCGTAGTAAGACGACCGTCGAGGTCGACGGGCCCGAAGATCGCGAGCGGCTGTCGGCCCTCTCAGAGAACCTGGCCGAGGAACTGTCCGTCTCCAAGGAACGGCTCGCCGACAACCTCAAGGCGCTGGACGACCTCAGCAGCACGCTCGGCGTGGTCGATCGCAAGGACTCGAAGAAGTCCCTTCAGCGACTGGCCGGCGATGAATATCGCGCCCGATTCGCCGAGGTCTTCGTCACCCAGAGCCAGGTTCGGGTCTTCCTGATCGACCTGAACCCCGTCGCCCTCGGGCTCGACGAGGCCATCGAGTACGCACTCGGCAATCGCCAGGATTTGATGAACGCCCTGGCCCAGGTGACCGACACCTGGCGGAACGAGGAGTTCGCCGCCAACCAACTCCTGGCCGGCCTCGATGTGGTCTACGACGGCGTGCTCGGCACCGACCCCAAGCATGACGGCATCTTCCGCTTCGACTCGTCCAACAGCACCCATCGGATCGGCCTGAGGTTCGACGCACCAATCAACCGTCGTGCCGAGCGTAACGCCTATCGGGCCTCTCAGATTACCTACCAACGTGCCCGCCGTAATTACATGCTCGTGCATGATCAGGTCATCTTCGACATCAGGCTCGACATGCGTAACCTCGGCCTGGCAGAACGTCAGTTCGAGATTGCCCGCGAGAGCCTCATCATCGCCGCGAGGCAGGTTGACGAGGCCGAGTACAACGTCAGGAATCCCGGGCAAGAGACCCAGAGCCTGGCGCTTAATCTCTTACAGTCACTGAACGGCCTCCTGAATTCCCGAAACAACCTGATCGCGAGCTGGGTCAGCTATGAGACCGCCAGGATGAGCCTCTATCGCGACCTTGACGTCATGCAGATCGACCCCCGTGGAGTTTGGACCAATGAATTCAGCGGAACCGCCGGATTCCCCCGTGGCACTCGAGGAGCTGAAGGTTCTGGCCCCGCCGTCGACCCCGTCCGCGGTACCTACGGCGAGCCCGAAGCCCCGCCGTCTGTACCGGCGAATCCTGGGTAGCGGCAAGGTCCTGGCGCTGCTGCTCGGCGTCGCGGGGGTCGCCTCGGCCGCCTACCTGGGCCGCGACCGGATCCTGGGCAGCGGCAAGGTGGTCGATCGCCCGCTCACCGCCGTCGTCCGCCGCGCCACCCTGCGCGTTGCGGTCAACGAGCGGGGGAACCTCGAGAGCACCGTCACCGTCGACGGCACCTGCGAGCTCAACGGCTACCAGAACAAGATCATCGAACTGGTCGCCGAGGGCTCGCGCGTCGAGAAGGGGCAGGTCGTCTGCCGGTTCGACTCCTCGGAGATCGACAAGAGCATCGCCCAGCAGCAGATCAAGTCGAAGCAGGCCAAGTCCAAGATCGAGACGAGCAAGCAAGAGCTTGAGATCGCCAGGAACGACGCCGAGAGCGAGGAGGTGAAGGCCAAAGGCGACCTGAAGGTCGCCGAGCTGACCCGCATCCTGTTCGAGGAGGGGACCAACCCCGCCGACCTCGACGAGGCCCAGTCCAAGATCAAGCTCGCCACCAAGGACGTGGAGAAGACGAGCGACGAGCTGGACAAGATGCAGGGGCTCGTCAAGAAGGGCTTCAAGAGCCCCCAGCAGCTCCGCCCCCTTGAGAACTCCCTCGAACAATACAAGTTCATGAAGTCGTCCGAGGAGAGGCGCTACACGGTCAAGAAGACCTACGAAAAAGAGAAGAACATGGTCGAGAACGCCTCCAAGGTGCAGATGGCGCAGAAGGCCGTCGACAAGGCCGCCGCCCAGGGCAAGGCCAAGGTGGCCAAGGCCGACAGCGAGGTGGTCTCCGCCGTCGGCACCCACGAGATCGAGGAGCAGCAGCTCCAGGAGTTCCTCAAGCAGAAGGCCAAGACCGAGATCAAGGCCGGCCAGACCGGCATCCTCGCCTACGCCAACGAGGCCTATTACGACTCCAGCCGCCAGATCCGCGAGGGGGCCACCGTCTACTCGAGGCAGAAGATCTTCAGCATCCCCGACCTCACCCGGATGCAGGTGAAGGTGAATATTCACGAGTCGATGATCAAGAAGATCAAGGCCGACCAGAAGGCCACGATCCGGGTCGACGCCTTCCCCAACCTGGAACTCATCGGCATCGTCAAGACCGTCTCCAACCTGGCCGACTCCAACCGCGGCTGGATGAACGGCGGCGTGAAGGAATACAGCACCGTCGTCGACGTCCAGAACACCCCGCCCGACTCCAGCCTGAAGCCCGGCATGTCGGCCGAGGTCGTCATCCTGGTCCAGGAGATGCGCGACGTGTTGCAGGTCCCCATCCAGGCCATCGCCGAGCGCAAAGGGGCCTTCTACGCCTTCGTCGAGAAGGACGGCGCCTTCTTGCCCAAGCCGGTCAAGGTGGGCGAGACCGACGAGAAATTCGTCGAGATTCTCAGCGGACTCGACGTCGGCGAGGTCGTCACGCTCGACGCCCGCACCCGCTCGGCGGTCTACTTCAAGGAAGATGACCGGACGCCCCTGGACAAGCCCGAGCCGGCCAAGCCCGCGACCAAAGGCCCCTGAACCGCGTCAACGACGACGCCGCCGCAGACTCCGCAACGGGGACCGAGGCCCGCCATGAATCGCACGCTCAATGCCATCAAGCTGGCCTTGCGCAACCTGATGCTCTACAAGCTCAGGTCGCTGCTGACCGTGCTCGGCCTGATCTTCGGCGTCTCGTCGGTGGTCGCGATGCTCGCCATCGCCGAGGGGGCCAGCCTCGAGGCGCAGCGGCAAATCGCCGACCTGGGGGCGACGAACCTCATCATCCGCTCGCGCAAGCCCGACGACGAGAACGCGTCGGCCAAGCGGCAGAGCAACGAGAGTCTGGTCTTCGCCTATGGGCTGACCCAGAAGGACTACGACCGGATCATCGCCACCATCCCGACCGTCCTGACGGCCGCCCCGCTGCGGGAGTTCCGCCGCAATGCCCGCTACCTGGACAAGGACATGGACATCCGGCTCGTCGGAGTGAACCCCGACTTCATGCGGATGTCGAACCACTCCGTCGCGCAAGGGCGGTTCTTCGAAGACCTGGACATGGCCCGATATGCCAACGTGGCCGTGCTGGGGGCTGAGGTCGCCGAGAAGCTCTTCCCGTTCGGCAGCCCGGTGGGCAAGTCGATCCGGATCGACGACGGCCAGTACTTCAAGGTCATCGGCGTGGCGGCGCCCAAGGCATCCTCGGCGGGCAGCGGCAGCAGCCTGGCGGCGCAGGACTTCAATCAGGACGTGTACATACCCCTGCCCACCGACCTGGCCCGCTTCGGCGAGATCCTCTCCAACACCAAGCAGGGGACGCTCACGTTCGAGAAGATCGCCATGAGCCAGATCACCGTGACCGTGGATGCGATGGAGAACGTCAAGCGCACCGACGAGGCGATCAAGAGCCTCCTCAAGCAGTTCCACACCCGGACCGACTACGCCGTGACCGTCCCGCTGGAACTGCTGGAGAAGGCCGAGGCCACCAAGCGCATCTTCAACATGGTGCTCGGGTCGATCGCCAGCATCTCGCTGCTGGTCGGCGGGATCGGCATCATGAACATCATGCTGGCGACGGTGACGGAGCGCACCCGCGAGATCGGCATCCGCCGGGCGCTGGGGGCCAAGCGGAAGGACATCATCCTCCAGTTCCTCATCGAGACGGCCGTGCTCTCGGGCACGGGGGGCCTGATCGGCGTGGTGCTCGGCCTGATCGCGCCGCCGGTGGTCTCGCAGTTCTCGGGGCTTCCGGTGGTGATCCAGCCGTACTCGCCGATCATCGCCTTCTTCATCGCGCTCATCATCGGCGTGGCCTTCGGCGTCTACCCGGCGCGGCGGGCCGCGATGATGGACCCGGTCGATGCGCTGCGCAGCGAATGACGCGGGGCGTTTGCGTCGGCCGGTCGTGCGCCTTACCATGGGGCCGCGCCGGTCGCCGACTCTCTCGGCGGCCCTGCCCCCTTGGCCCCATTCGAGTAGCGAGCGACGCCGATGCGAGCCTCCACCGTGCTGAGATGGACATTGCTGGTTGGCGTCGCGGGTCTCATCCCGCTGGCCCTCACCGCCCGGTCGGCCGACGAGCCCAAGGCCGCGGCCAAGGGAAATGAGGGCCCGCACGCGATCCTCGACGGTCAGGGGCCGGGCTGGAAGGCTCTGACCGAGGCCGACTTCGCCCGGGTCAACGACGAGCCGGGGACCTGGACCTTCAAGGATGGCGTGATCCACAGCACCGGCCTGCCCGTCGGCGTGATCCGCACGGCCAAGCCCTACGGCAACTTCGAACTGGTGGCCGAGTGGCGGCACCTCAAGCCGGGCGGCAACTCGGGCGTCTTCGTCTGGGCCCCTGAGGAGGCCCTCAAGGGCATCAAGCCGGGCACCCTGCCCCGCGGCGGCATCGAGGTCCAGATTCTCGACCACGGATACGCCGATCAGTACCTGAAGAGCACCGGCAAGGTGGGCGACTGGTTCAGCACGAACGGGGATGTGTTCCCGGTCGGCACCTCGAAGATGACCCCCTTCCCCCCGACCTCGCCCGACGGCTCGCGCAGCTTCCCCACCCAGAAGCTGAGCCGCGGCACGCCCGAGTGGAACCACTACTACGTGCGCGGGATCAACGGCGAGATCCGCCTCTGGGTCAACGGCCGCGAGGTCTCGGGTGGTACTGGCTGCACGCCGAGCAAGGGTTATCTTTGCCTGGAAGCCGAGGGCTCGCCCGTCGAGTTCCGCGGCCTCAAGGTGCGAGAGCTTCCCTGATCTCCGGCACGCCGCATGCATTGCGGTGTGATCCTGGAAACGTCCCGCTGAGGGAGGGGGAGTCCCTCCCTCCCATCGGATCGACCGTCGGGGCACCGCGCGCCCCGGCCCACGGAGGCTGTCTCTGTGCGAGAGGATGTCCGTCGCCCGATCCGAGCCGCGACCATTCCCATCCTCGCAGCGGCGATCCTGTCGCTGTCAGGTCGTCCCGTCGCGGGGCAAACCCCAACCGCCGCGGCACCTCGAGACGAGTCGCACGCCTTGGCGCGGCTTGAGCCCGAGACGGGCCTGATCCTCGTCGGCTCGCGACCCGGCCAGCGCGTGCTGGCGATCCTCGTCAAGCAGGGCGAACGCGTTGAGGCCGGAGCCCCGCTGGCCCACCTCGAAGGCTTCGACGCCGCGACGGCCCAGCTCGCGCTCGCCGAGACCCAGCAACGCCAGGCCATCGACGCGCTCAACCTGAAGCGGGAGAGCCTGAAACTCGAGCGCGAGGCGTTCGACAAGACGAAGCAAGCCAAGGTGGATGGCCTGAAACAGCTTGCGGAAGGCCAGAATCTGCTCCTGAACAACCTTCGCAAGGCACGGGTCGGCGCAGAGGTCGCGACCAAACCGGCCGAGGGTGAGCCCGTGCCCAACAAGTCGCAACTGGATGCCGACCTGTCGAAGGTCGCGGCCGAGGTCTATCGCGCCCAGTCCGAGAAGGGGGCGTTCGACTCCGAGCTGGAATTTCTCGACCGCAAGCGTGCCCTCGAAGATAGGGCCCTGGCCGAGGATTCTCCCGCGAACCAGGCGATCAAGGCGCAGGTTGACCTCGCCCGCGCGAACCTGGAGCAGTGCATCGTCAAGGCCCCCGGGGCCGGTCGTGTGCTCGACCTGCTGGTGCATGCCGGCGAGGTCGGATCTGGGCCGCTACTCCTTTTCGGCGACACCACCGCGATGGTCGCCAGCGCCGAGGTCGACCAAGCCGACCTCCCCTCGATCCGCGTGGGCGACGCAGCGACGGTGAACGTGCTCGGCAAGGTGCTGCCCGGCAAGGTGAGCCAGGTGGGCCTGGTCGTCGGCCGGAACAGGCTGGTGAGCGTGGATCCCAGGGCGCAGCAAGACCTGCGGATCGTGCCGGTCGTCATCAAGCTGGACGACGCCAAGGCGGCGGCCGACCTGGTGGGCATGCAGGTCGAGACGATCATCAACCCGCGTCCGGCGCGGTCGCATTGAGGCGGTGCCGATGACCCGCGCCGACCCTCGACCGAGCCTCTGGACACGCCGGCCATCGCTCGCCCTCCGCAATATCTTGCACGGGGGCAAGCGGTCGATCGTCGCGATCGTCGGCACGTCGTTGGCCACCGTCTTGGTGCTGCTCCAGCTCGGATTCCTGGAGGCGGTCCGGTTCACCGCGGCGGTGAACTATGACCAGCTCAACTTCGATCTGGCCCTGGTCTCGTCCGACTTCGAGCAGTTCTACGACCCCGGCCAGTTCCCCCGCGAACGCCTGCGGTTGGCCGCCGGCGCCGATCAGGTCGAGTGGGCCCGCCCCCTGTACGCCCGGATGAACTTCTGGCGATGCCCCCCCTACCCGCTCGACAATCTCGACGACCACGCCGGCGAGGACCTCTCGGCGATCGAACGCTGGTGGCTGGGCCGGAAGCGCCCGCGCCCGCTTCAGCGTCGAGAGTTGCTCGTGTTGGGGGCAGAACTCGACGCCCACCCGTTTCGCAACCCGATCCGGGCGCAGATCGAGGCGGCCGAGGGGCTGCTACGGCTGGACAACAGGCTGCTCCTCAACGAGCGGTCGAACCCCGACTTCGGCTGGGACCAGCGCGACGAGTTTGACGGCTGGGAAGTGGGCCAACGTCGGGCGATCCTTGCCGGCGGATTCACGCTGACTCGGAGTTTCGGCGCCGATGCGGCGGTGCTCTGCTCGGCGGTGAATTTCGCCCGCAACTTCGGCCTCTCCTCACCCGAGGTGGCCGTCAGTTTCGGACTCGTCAAGCTGGCCGGGGGGGCCGATTCCGCCCGAGTCGCGTCGCGGCTCAACGCCCGCCTGCCCGCCGACGTCCGGGCCCTGACGCGCGCCGAGCTTTATGAACAGGAGGAAGACTTCTGGGTCAACCAGACGGCCACGGGGCGCATCTTCGGCTTCGGCGTGCTAATCGCGTTGCTTGTGGCCGCGGCGGTGATCTATCAGGTGCTCTCGGCCGATATCCGCGACCACCTCTCCGAGTACGCCACCCTCAAGGCACTCGGATATGCCAATTCGTATCTCGTGCGTGTGGTGCTGATCCAGGCGATCATCTACGGGGTCCTCGCCTACCTCCCCGCGGTCGCTGCGAGCTACGCCCTGTACCGGGCCACCGAGGCGCTCGCGGGGATCCCGATGGTGATGACGGCGTCGAACCTGGCCCTGGTCTTCGCGCTCACCCTGGGCATCGGCTTCGTCTCGGGCCTGCTGACCATGAACCGGCTGCGGGGCGCCGACCCGGCTGACCTGTACTGAACGGCTTCACGAGGAGATTCCGCCAGACGATGTCCATCGCCTCGACGCATCCACAACCGAACGGACGACCCCGCTCTGCAAGCCGCCTCATCGTCCCGCTGGCCTGGCGGAACTTGACCGAGGGGAAGATGCGCCTGCTGGCCTCGGTGGGCGGGGCGACGTTCGCGGTGATCTTGATGCTCGTGCAGAACGGGTTTCGCAACGCGTTGCTGGACAACATGGTCGCCGTGGCGTCGCACCTCGATGGCCAGCTGATGGTGACGAACCGGAACCGCTACGTGCTGCCCGAGCCACTGAGCTTCCCCAGGCAGAGGCTCGACCTCGTTGAATCGGTGCCCGGAGTGGCCTCGGCTCGCCCCTTCTTCTTCAGCGACGACCACGAGACCCGCTGGCGTAACCCGGCGAGCGGCCTGACCCGCCGGATCAGGGTGCTGGCGTTCGACCCCCGAGACGACCTCTTCGACCTGGAAGGCGTGCGAGGCAAGGTCGACCAGCTCAGGCAAACCGGCGTGGTACTGGCCGACGTCAGGTCCAAGTCAGAGATCTACGGCAAGTTCGCCGAGGGGGTCGAATCGGAGGTCTCGGGCCGCAAATTCCGCGTCGGCGGGACCTTCGACCTCGGAACCGACTTCAAGAGCAACGGCACACTGGTGATGAGCGCCCGCAACTTCCTGGACACCTACCCAGCCCGCCGAGGTGCGTCTCCCGCCGGCGATCGTGTCGACGTCGGCGTGATCAGGCTCGACTCCGGCGCCAACGCCGAATTGGTCCGCCGTGCGGTGGCCGAACGCCTTCCCGCCGACGTGATCGTGCTGACCCGCGCCGCCCTGATGCATAAGGAGCAGGCGTTCTGGGAGAAGGTGACGCCGGTCGGCATCGTCTTCGATATCGGCGTGGTGATGGGCTTCGTCGTCGGCCTGGCGATCTGCTACCAGGTGCTCTCCTCGGACATCGATGACCACCTGCCCGAGTTCGCCACCCTGAAGGCGATGGGATATAGCAACCGTCAGTTGATGCGGACGATCCTGGCCGAGGCGTGGTATCTGGCCCTGATGGGCTACGCGACGGCCCTGGCGACCGCGGCCGTCCTGTTCGTCTGGCTGGAGCGCCAGACCGGTCTGAATATGCGACTGAAGCCCTTCGACTCGGCCCTGATCTTCGGCCTGACCGTGGCCATGTGCCTGGTCTCGGGCGGGCTCGCCGGCCGCCGTCTGACCTCCGTCGACCCGGCCGATCTGTACGCCTGAGCCCTTGAATTATCGAGGAATGCCCATGTCCGCGGTCGAAGCATTCAAGTCGGCGACCAACTACCGGCCCATCGACCTGGGCGAGGTCGAGCCGGCGGTGCGGGCCGACAAGGTCTCGTACTGGTTCGGCCAGGGCGAGAACAAGACGCGGGCGCTGATCGACGTGGCGCTCGAGGTCGAACCCGGCGAGATCGTGATCCTCACCGGTCCTTCCGGGTCGGGAAAGACCACGCTCCTGACACTGATCGGCGCGCTCAGGAGCGTCGAGCAAGGGTCGTTACGCGTGCTGGGCCGCGAGATGGCCGGCCTCTCCTCGTCGGAGAGCGTGTCCCTGCGGCGTGACATCGGCTTCATCTTCCAGAAGCACAATCTGTTCAGCTCGCTGACCGCCTTCGAGAACGTTCGGATGGCCACGGCCCTCAAGCCGAGCTCGGTCGGCACGATGAACGACCGGGCCGTCGAGATCCTGGGGCGCCTGGGCCTTGGCGAACGCATCGGCCACCGGCCGTCGCAGCTCTCGGGCGGGCAGAGCCAGCGCGTGGCGATCGCGCGGGCGCTGGTCAACGAGCCTCGATTGATCCTGGCAGACGAGCCGACCGCCTCTCTCGACGCGCGCAGCGGCCAGGAGGTCCTCGGCCTGCTCCAGGAGCTTGCCTCGGGCCCAACGCGCACGACGGTCCTGATCGTCACCCATGACCAGCGCGTGCTCGAACGCGCCGATCGGATCGTCAACCTGGTGGGCGGCCGGATCGTCTCCAACGTCAAGCCCGAGCTCTCGATTCGCGTCGTGAGGACGCTGGCCACGCTGCCGCAGCTCGAAGGCCTGAACACCGCAACCCTGGCCCGACTGGCCGACCACATGCTCGTGGAATACGCCTCGGCCGGCGACGTCGTCGTCCAGCGTGGAGATCCAGGCGACCGGATTTATGTCATCGGCCAGGGCATCGCCGAGGCTCAAGATGAAGACGGCTCGACACGCGAGCTGAATGTCGGCCAGGCCTTCGGGACCATCTCCGAGCTTTCGAAGCGAACCGTCCCCGAGACCGTCATCGCCCGCACCCGGCTCGAACTCTTCGTGATGGGGACCGCCGCGCTCCAGCGTGTGCTGGCGACCGACAAGGACCTGAATCAGCGGGTCCGTCAGTATTATATGTCTCGCCAGTAGTAAGGCCGAGTATTAAGTCTCAATAGGATTCAAATTCTTGGATGAATTGGACGTGGTGATCATTCGCAACCGAAGAATGACTCAGCTCGCCGCGCGATCAATTCGAGTTGCCCAGCTTCGACCATGACCGTGGCCTCGATTGACCAATCATTGTCCATCCACCCGGATCGCATGTTTACACGGATGGAGACGTGACCTGTTCGATCCTGCCTACAATGCAGACCGAAGGCGCCCTCCAAAGGTTCCCAGTCGAGTTCTCCCGTCCATCCCTTCCAACGCTCTGCCATCTGGCGGAACAAGACGGCAGGAGAAAATGTCTCGTACAGGGAATAGACTTCTCCGCTGTCATCACAGACTTTCAGTGCGGACAAAATTATGGATGCGGACAAATTCCTGTCGGTAACTCTTACTCGGAATCCCTCGATCGAAAGGGCCGCATCTAGAGGCATCCTGTCGAGAAATTCGAGTGTCCCTTTCCCCGATACACTCTGAATGAGCAAGGATTCCACAATCTACCACTCCATTGACTGAGGGGCGAAACGACGCGGGGGAAGGCCGAAGCCCTCCCCCGCGAATCGCCTGAAGCCTGTGGTTTCGGCTCAGAACTCGCGGTCGACCACGATGCCGGGCTGGGGCACGGGGTACTTACCGTCGCTGGCAAGCTGGAGCGGCGCGGGGCCGTCCATGGTGAGCTTGTCGACGTCGGGGGCGAACTCGTGGGTGCTGTTGAGGATGTCGTCCCAGGTGACGGTTCGGCCGGTGTGGCAGGCCATGCGGCCCATCGAGGTGACGAGGCTGGCCTCGACGCCGCGCTTGACCTCGTTGTGCGGCTTGTCGTTGCGGATCGAGTCGATGAAGTCGACCCATTCCAGCTTGTAGGGGCTCTCTTCCGGCTGGGGGGCCGACCAGACGAGGTTCTTCCGGTTCATCACGTGGCCCTTGTAGATCCGGCTCTTGGCCGGAGCGTGGCCCGAGGATGAGATGACGGCCGAGCCCTTGGTGCCGTGGGCGAAGCTGGCGAACTCGCCGTCGCAGCCTTCCATCGTGCGGCCTTCGAGCATCAGCTTGGTGCCGTCCTCGAAGGTGTACTCGGTGGTGTAGACGTCGAAGTTCTGGTCGATGTTGTCGCCGCGGTAGTGCCGGCCGCCGTAGCCCTTGGCCTCGACGGGCCAGGCGTCCTTCATCCAGCAGGTTTCGTCGATGTTGTGGATGAGGAAGTCGCTGAAGGCTCCGCCGCTGGCCCAGAGGAACGAATGGAACCGGCGGATCTGGTACATCAGCTCGGAGATGTCATCCGGCTTGGGCGGCGAGAAGGCCATGCCGGTGGCGCCGGCCACGCGGTAGGCACGCAGCAGGGTAATGTCGCCGATCTCGCCGGCCTTGATCCGGTCGTGCAGCTCCTGGCGGGCGTCGCAGTGGCGACACATCAGGCCGACGGCGACCTTGAGGTTCTTCTTGACCGACTGCTCGCCCAGCTCGAACATCTTGCGGGAGGTGGGGCCGTCGACGGTGACGGGCTTCTCCATGAAGACGTTCAGGCCCTTCTCGATGGCGTACTGGAACATGGGCCAGCGGAAGGCGGGCGGGGTGGCCAGCACGACGACGTCGCCCGGCTTCAGGACGTCCATGGCCTTCTTGTAGCCGTCGAAGCCGATGAACCGGCGCTCGGGCGGCACGTCGACCTGGGCGGCATTTTCCTTGCTCAGGTTCTCGTAGCTCTTGTCGAGCTTGTCCTGGAAGACGTCGGCCATGGCGACGAGCTTCAGGGGGCCGTTCTTGGGCGACAGGGCGTCGCCGATGGCACCGGTGCCACGCCCGCCGGCGCCGACCAGGGCCAGTTGGATCGTGTTGTCCTCGGCCGCATGCACCATCGGCACGGCCATCCCGGCCAGTGCGGTGGTGGCGGCAACCTTGCCGGTGTCGGCCAAAAAGGTGCGCCGCGTCGTCGTCGGTCTGGGCTCGGTCATCGGGCAGATCCTCGCACGTTTTCGGAGAGCTCGGGCGGGTGGGGGTGGCCTGGGCAGGTGGGGGGCTCCGCACGGCCGGGTCGCGGAGTCATCGTGTAGTCTATCAGACGCGTCGGCACCAGAAATAGGGCTATCCAGTTTCTGGCGACTTCCCAATCAGCTGGCTACCTTGATCCCCGCCTCGAACTCGCGGACCGATTTGATGAACCGGTTCTGCGGGCGGCAGAGGAAGCTAATCAGGCGGACCAGCAGCAGACCACCGAAGCACATGAGGATCGGGATTAACCAGGTTACTCGATCTCCCGAGCAACCATTCCAGGTCAGTGCTCGCCAAATCAATAGTACAAATGCAATAATAGTGGAAACCCCGCCGACTAAGAAGATATTGCGACTAATGTCCCACCGCTCGAACTGGAAGAGTTCTACGACCAAGCCGATCACGACGATCCAGCCGACGAGGTGTGACACGACCACGAACAGCATGCTGGGGATCAGCCAGTACCAGCACTGACAATAGACCCAGACTCCCGGAACTCGCCAGCCTCGATCGTAGTCATGGGCCCATCGCGGATCGAAGTTCGTCTCGATCTGATCTAGTCGCGAGACGAGGGCGAGGGCGCCGCCCAGCCTCTCGATTGACGCTCGGTCCTCGGATGTGAGCCGAATCCGTGGATCGAGCGTATCGGCAATCTTTTTCAGTTTCTCGAAGTGTAATGATTCTTGTTCAGGTACGTTGTCTACGTATGCTACATATCTTGGGGTATGTGGCATAGTTATTAAAGATTGCTTCTCCGGGTGCTTCGCGCGGACTTGCTCGATGAGCTTTTGCGTTGTGACATTAAAGGCTTCGAAACTGCGAGTAACCTCCGCTGGGATCTTGCTGAAGCCCCGATCCCAGGTGAACTGGAAGGCCTGGCCGGTGATCGAGCCCCGCACTGCGTTGAACAAGAACGAGAAGTCGAAGAGGAAGGCGACGGCCGTGATCGCGACCATGCATGCGGTCGCCAATCGCGTGACCCGGGCGTCGCGTCGCGAGTCGGTGTCGGCTCGTCGCCATTTGTGCGTTTCCCTGGAGTCGAGGGTCCCCGTCAAGGCGCGTCGGGATTGGGTCAATGCATCGAAGATTAGACCGTCGTCTTTATTGGCGGCCTCAACCAAACGGTAAACAATCTTGCCCGGGAGGAGCCGCTCCAAGGGCCAAATGACTTGAGACGCGGCTTCGGGGACCTCGCGGAAGATCTCGTCGTCGCAGAGTGCCCTCACCTCCGCGGGGATCTCCTTGACGGCCCGGGCCAGCGCAGCGGCGGCCTCGTGCCGGACTTCCGGATCCTGCTTTTCGAGGAAGCCGACGAGGCGTCGGAGCGCGAGCGGGCCGTCGGGGGACTTGAACCGCTCGGCCAACCCCCGGATGAGGGCCGCTCTCCAGTCGGCCGCGATGTTGGCGCGTAGGTCGTAGAGGATCCCTAGCAGGGGATCGGGAGACGCCCGGATGACCCGGTCAAGCTCGGCGCCGCCAACCCGTCCACCGGCGAGGTGCTCGATGTAGAGCCGCAACTGCTCGCGCGCGGGGGCAAACGCCTCGTGCCCTCTTGCAGCCATCGCGGCCAGCGCTTGCAATTCCTCCGTCTCGCGGGACGGGCCCGGCTCCTTGAGGGCCGCGTCGACGATCCCTTTCGCGGTCTCCTCGACGCGTCTCTTGACAGCCTCGTTTATGGCCTCGGCGCTCGCCAGGAGCCGGGCCCGCTTGAGGTAGCGATCCGGATCATAATATCCCTTGGTCAGAGAAAGCACTGCTTCGGGTGATGTGACCAAGGCGGCGTAGAATACCAGGAGGTTGAACTCGGACGTCCGGAAGCGATCTCGCATTGCCTCGGCCCCGATCGTCGGATCCGACGCCGCCTGCTCGGCGGCGAGGAACTCCAGGAGCGTTCGGTGGGATGGCCGGTAGGCGTCCGGGCGTCCGTCTCCACGCGACTTGGTGCCGCGGATCGCGATCAGGACCCCGTCCCTCCCCTGCAATTCGTCGAGGAGGGCTTCACCAGCCGGCGTCAGTCGGGGCTCGATATCCACTCGAGCCGGCTCGTCTGTCTTCTCCTCGCCGGTCGGCTCGTCTGTCTTCTCCTCGACGGCCAACTCGTCTGTCTTCTCCTCGCCGGTCGGCTCGTCTGTCTTCTCCTCGACGGCCAACTCGTCTGTCTTCTCCTCGCCGGCAGGCTCGGTCAACCCGTAGAAGGACTTGCCCATGTTCGGGCCTTCGGGGCCCTTCATGACCTCAAAGATTGCCAACGCGAGGTCGCGGGGCTCGATCCGCTCGGGGTCGTCCGTGGAATCCCAGAAGCGTCGGGATGCGAGACGACGCAGGATGAGCCTCTTACCGCTGGGTGGATACAGAGGCGGCTGTCCGCGGTTCTCGCGTCGCTCCAGCAATAGTTCCTTGAAGACCCGATCGTAGAGGTCTGCGCGGGTGGGCGGGATCTCGAACGACGTCCCTTCGGCGGTTCCTTCCAGGTAGAGGTGGGCCACAAGCGTCAGGACCAGCGGGTTGCTGCAAAAGGCGCGGATATCTGGCGAAGCCATCAGCTTGGCCTTCAGGTCGCTGGCGAGTCGGCCCACCAGGCGCGGCCAGCGGTCGAGGAACTCGTAGATTTGCGTCAGCGACAACGGCTCGACAGCCAGCCGCAGGGGCAGGGCCTCCGACAAGCTTGTGGGAAGGCGTGAGGTGCGGGACGTCAAGGCGACGGCGTTGCCATCGTTGACGCTGCACCATAGGCAGAAGTCGCGGATCTCGCGGACCGCCCTGTCGTAATCGACGCACTCGTCGACGCCGTCGAGCGCCACCACGAGTTCGCCCTTGTTTCGGGCCTCTCGGACGAGCTCCTGAGCGGCCTCCACGCCTCCGAGGCCCGACTTGACGAATTGACGGAGCCCCTCTGCGATCGCCCCGAAGATCGCGCCCTCCGTTGGCCCCTTCCCGGATTCCGGAACGCCGGAGAACAGCGATCCGAGCCGGACAAAGGCCGGTAGCAGGCTGGGCCGTCTCCCGCGGCTCGATTCCGCGATCCAGCGGGCAAGAAATTCCTTGAGAACGGTCGACTTTCCGTCGCCGGCCTCCCCCGTGATGAGCACCCGGACTCTGGGGCGGTTTACCAGTGTGTTCAATTGGACGGTTCGCGAGGCTGCCTGCTGGTTCCGCTCGTCACGGACCTCGATCAGTTGCTGGTCGATGTACAGTTGTGAGCGACGCGGAGGAGTCGCGACCATCCGCAGAAGTGGCTGCTCGACCAGATCCAACTCGGTCTGAAGTCCGAGCCGGTATTTCTCCAGGGCGTTAAGGAGGCCCACGTAGCGGCGCAGTTTCTCGAATGCCGCGCCGAGTAATTCCTTGAGTCCTTTGCTGAACTCAAGGCAGTCCTTGATGCCCCAGCGTCGAGGCGTTTCGGTCGACATCAATCGCTCCTAGACTCGGCGCACGGATGCTTGAGTGTAGCAGCTGGCAACCACCCACGCACGACCGAGTCGCGCAAGGGGAGGGCCCGCGGGCCTGCCGGTGGGTTGCGTCGGGCACCTCGGACGTATTAAAGTCGCTGAATTGCCCCTGCGCAAACCGTCCGACCCCACCGAGGCCCCGCCCCATGCGAAGCGCCCGCACCGTGGCGGCACTCGCCCTGATGGCAATCTCGATGCGCGACGCGGCGGCCGCCGGGCCTCGGCCCGAGCCTTCGCCGGGCCGTGCTGTGATGGCGCTGCTGAAGGCCCGCTGCGTGAAGTGCCACGGGCCGG
This sequence comes from Isosphaeraceae bacterium EP7, assembly GCA_038400315.1. Classification (NCBI taxonomy): domain Bacteria; kingdom Pseudomonadati; phylum Planctomycetota; class Planctomycetia; order Isosphaerales; family Isosphaeraceae; genus Kueselia; species Kueselia aquadivae. The sequence continues at coordinate 2,298,456 of CP151667.1, read as the reverse complement.
GCAAGCACGAGGCTGAGCTGAACCTGAGCACGCCCAAGGGCCTGGCCCGCGGCGGGGAGTCGGGCGAGGCCGTCGTCCGCGGCAAGCTCGACGAGAGCCTGCTCTGGGAACGCGTGGCGGCCGACGAAATGCCGCCGAAGGATCCCCTGGACGAGTCCGAGAAGGCCCTGCTCAAAAGCTGGATCGAACGAGGAGCCCCTGGCCTCCCCGAGCCCTCACCGGGCGAGCCCGCAGGCGCCGACCACTGGGCGTTCAAGCGACTGGAACGACCCGAGGTCCCGGCGGCGGTCGACCCGTCTCGCGTCGCCAACCCGATCGACCACTTCATCCAGGCGGCCCTGGATGCCGCGGCCCCGGGCGTCGGGCTTACCGATGTGGCCGATCGCGCCACGCTCCTCAGGCGGGTCTCATTCGACCTGACCGGGCTCCCCCCCACGCCCGCCGAGATGGACGCCTACGCCGCCGACGCCGGCGCGGACGCCCACGCGCGGATGGTCGATCGACTGCTGGCCAGCCCGCGGCTCGGCGAGCGCTGGGGCAAGCGGTGGCTTGACGCCGCCGGATATGCCGAATCCAACGGCCACTTCAGCGCCGACTCCGAGAGGCCGCTCGCCTGGCGGTATCGCGACTACGTCGTCCGATCGTTCAATGACGATGTGCCGCTCGACCAGTTCGTCCGCGAGCAACTCGCGGGCGATGAGATCGCAGGCTATAAGCCCGGTATGACGGTCACGCCGGAGGTGATCCGGCTGCTGGAGGCGACCCACTTCCTGCGCAACTCGCAGGACGGCACCGGCGAGAGCGACGGTAACCCCGACGAGGTGCGTGCCGACAAATATGCGGCCCTGGAAGGCGCCGAGCAGATCCTCGCATCGTCTCTAATGGGCATGACCTTCCAGTGTGCGCGATGCCACGACCACAAGTTCGAGCCGATCAGCCACCATGACTATTATCGACTCCAGGCCGTGCTCGCCCCGGCCTTCGATCTCAACGCCTGGGTCAAGCCCAACGACCGCGTCGTCGAGGCCCCGCTTGCCGCCGACCTGGCTCGCTGGGAGGCCAATTCCAGGCGCATCGATGCCGACCTGGCCAGGATGAACGCCGACCATCGGGCCTGGCTCCGCGAGAACCGCGAGGCCGGCATCCTGGCCTTCCGCGAAGACTTTGACGACCCCGCCGCGCTCGCGTCTCGCTGGTCGCCCCGCGCACCCGGGGACGATGCCCCCGCGGGGACGCCGCCGGTGACGCTGGGCGAAGCCCCCGCCCCTTCGGCCGCCGTGCGTGGCGGACGGCTTCATCTCAACGAATCGGGCGGCGCCGGGAACCGCTGGCTCTCCACCGTCGAGTCGTTCGACTGGACCCCCGAGGCCGAGGGGGACTGGATCCAGGCGACCTTCGACCTCGACGCCGCGGAAGTCGGCGGCAAGGCGGCCGAACGCATCGGCTATTACATCGGCTTGCGCGACTTCAACGACAGCGACGCGGTGCCGGGCGGGAACATCCTGCTCGACGGCGACCCCGCGGGCGGGGCCACGGTGACGGTCGATTATCCGGGCTCCGACGCGAAACCCTCCGGAAAGGTCGGGTCCACCGGATATGCCTCGGGCCGGAACTACGGCGTCCGTGTGACCAATGCTGGGAAGGATAAATTCCGGGTCGAGCAGGTGGTCGACGGCGTTCCCGAGGAGCCCGCCGTCACGCTCGACAAGATCGACCTGCCCGACGGCGGCTTCGGCTTCGAGTATTGCTGCGGACGTAGCTTCGTCGTCGGCCGCCTGAGGGTCGAGACGCGCGACCGATCGGCGGATCCGACCGGGGCGAAGGCCAAGGAACGGGCCGATCGCGTGAAGGCGTTCGACGCCTCGATCAAGGCGAAGTGGTCCGAGCGCGGCGAGCGGCCGGGCCGCATCGCCTGGGTCACGGACATGACGCCGGCCGGATCGCCGGTCCACCTACTGCTGCGAGGGAACTACTCGACGCCCGGCCCCGTTGTGGAGCCCGGTGCGCCCGCGGTTCTCTGCGACCCCGACAACACCCTGACGATCGAGCCCCCAGGATCGGCGACCACCGGCCGACGGCTGGCCCTGGCCCGCTGGCTGACGAAGCCGGGCTCGCGGGCGTCATCCTTGCTAGCCCGAGTGCTGGTCAACCGGATCTGGCAGGACCATTTCGGCACCGGCCTTGTGGCAACGCCCGACAACTTCGGGATCGCGGGCGCGGAGCCGTCGCATCCGGAGCTGCTCGAATATCTGGCCGCCGAGCTGGTGGCCGGCGGCTGGCGGCAGAAGCCGATCCATCGCCTGATCCTGAGTTCGAGGGCCTATCTCCAGTCGTCGAAGCCCCGTCCCGACCTCGATCCGCTCGACCCCGACGCCCGCCTGCTGGGCCGGTTCCCGCTGCGTCGGCTCGATGCCGAGGCGATCCGGGACGCCATGCTTGCGGCCTCTGGCGAGCTGGATGACAGGCCGGGGGGCCCCTCGGTGCAGACCAATCGCGACGGTGCGGGGGAAGTCCTCGTCCCCGAGGCGGCCGAGGGCTCGCACCGCCGTTCGGTCTATTTCCAGCAGCGGCGGACTCAGATGCTGAGCCTGCTCGACGTCTTCGACGCCCCTTCGATCGTCACGAGCTGCACCGTGCGGCAGCCCTCGACGATCCCGCTGCAATCGCTGAGCCTGCTCAACTCCGAGTTCGCGGCCGCACGCGGCCGGGGCCTGGCCGATCGCCTGGTGCGCGAGGCTGGAGCCGACCAGACCGCCAGGGTGCATCTGGCCTTCCGGATCGTCGCGGGCCGCCCGCCCGACGACGACGAGCTGGCCGCCGCGAATGCGTTCCTGGCCGAGCAGCCGGCCCGCTACCCCGGCGGCCCGGGTGCCGATGCCCGCGCCTGGGCCGACTTCTGCCAGATGCTGCTGGCGAGCAACGCATTTCTCTATGTCGAATGAACGCGGAGGCCCGACGAACCATGGCCGGCATCTTCGACGCATCAAACCCGTTCGCCCTCAACCGGCGAGCCTTCCTCGGCCGGTCCGCCGGCGCGCTCGGGCCGCTGGCACTGGCCCATCTGCTGGGCGAGGGGACATCTCGCGCCGGCTCGACGAAGTCGTCGTCGCTGGAGACGCCCGGCAAGGCGAAGTCGGTGATCTGCCTGTTCCAGCATGGCGGCCCGAGCCAGATGGACCTGTTCGACGCCAAGCCCGAGCTTCAGAAGAGGAACGGCCAGCCCTATCCCGGCTCGCTGGAAATCCACTTCGACAAGCAGGCCGGCAACCTGCTGGGCTCGCCGTTCAAGTTCCGGCCGGCCGGCAAGTCGGGCGTCGAGCTTTCCGAGCTGCTGCCGCACACGGCCGGGGTGGTCGATGATCTCTGTCTGATCCGCTCGATGCAGACCGACTCGGTCGACCACGAGGCGGCCCTTCGCCTGATCCACACCGGGAAGATTCAGGCCGGCAGGCCGACGCTCGGTTCGTGGGTGATCTACGGGCTCGGCTCGGAAAATCGGGAGATGCCGGCCTATGTCGTGCTGTCGGACCCCGGCGGCCTGCCGGTCGACGGCGTGCGCAACTGGTCGTCTGGCTGGTTGCCCGCGGTCTATCAGGGGACCAGCTTCCGCTCGGGGGCCTCGCCGGTCCTGAATCTAGCCACCCCGGAAGGCGTTTCGGCCGAGGCTCGACGCGGCCAGCTCGGGCTGCTCGACTCGCTGAACCGGGCCCACCTGGGTCGGCACTCCGGCAACGACGAGTTGGAGGCCCGCATCGCCAATTTCGAGACCGCTGCGCGGATGCAGACGGCCGTCCCCGGCGCGCTCGACCTGTCGGGCGAGTCGGCCGAGACGAAGCGGCTTTACGGCCTGGACAACCCGGCGAGCCAGGAATATGGCACCCGCTGCCTGCTGGCCCGCCGGCTGGTCGAGCGAGGCGTTCGGTTCGTCCAGCTCTTCCTCAACAGCCAGCCCTGGGACACGCACAGCAAGAATGCCGAGAGCCTGAAAGGCCTCTGCGCCCGCACCGACCAGCCGAGCGCGGCCTTAGTCACCGACCTGAAGCGTCGCGGGCTGCTGGATAGCACGATCGTGCTCTGGACCGGCGAGTTCGGCCGGCTGCCGGTCTCGCAGGGGGCCGACGGCCGCGACCACAACCGGCACGCCTTCTCGCTCTGGCTGGCCGGCGGCGGCTTCAAGGCGGGGCACGTCCACGGGAAGACTGACGAGTTCGGCTACAAGTCGGTCGAGGACGTGGTCAGCGTCTACGACTTACAGGCCACGATCCTGCGGGCGATGGGTCTCGACCACCGCCGGCTGACGCACCCGCACGACGGCCGCGACGATAGCCTGACCGATGCTGAGGTGACCCACGCCAAGGTCGTCCCCGCCCTGCTCGCCTGAGGCCCCCACGTGCCAGCCCCTGGACCGGCCCGCCGCCGCGTGGCATAACCTTGCCGGCGGCCGGGCGTTCCGGCCAGATTGCGCGGGCGGAGCTGGATCTGATGCTGGTCGGATATGTGAGCGATGAGCGGTATGTGGCCCTCCCCGACGTGCTGCTCGAATTCGAGGGCCCCTCGATCGTCGGCTCCGTCGAGGCTCGATCGCGGGCCACAGGCGCCGTCTACGCAGACGTCCCGCCGGGCACTTATCGGGTCACGCTGTCGAAAGCGGGATTCGGCTCCAAGCGTTCGATCGTGCAGGTGGCCGAAGGATTGCCGCACCACTTCCGACTGCTGGCCGACGGCTTGATGGGCTATGCCTGGCCCAAGTGGGTGCGGGGCGGCGAGTCTTCGGAGTTCCGCGTCCATTCCGTCGAAGCCTATACGCTGGGCCTCTGGAGGATGGGCGCGACGGCCGAATTCATCAAGAACCTCGGCTGGTTCGACGAGCACGGCCCGCGCGCCACGATGCAGATCACGCCCGACGGCGACTACTCGCGTACCGGCGTGGGCTGGAACACGCAGGGCTATACCAGCCCCGCACACAAGCAGTTCGTGGCCGCGCCGGAACGATCGGGCCTCTACTATTTCCGGGCCCAGACGAAGTCGGGGCTCGACTTCTCGTTTCCCTGGATCGTCGCCCCCGCGGAACCCACCGCGGACGTCGCCGTGCTGGCGTCGAACCTGACCTGGAACGCATACAACAGCTTCGGCGGCCGGAGCAACTACATCAATCCCGACCGCCTGCCCGAGACGCCCACCGTCAACTCGCGGCAGGAGCTGCGGCGGTACACCGACCCGGACAACATCGCCTACGGGGTCGACGAGTATGCCCCGCTGTCGATGGACCGGCCCGAGGCGATCAACCACATCGACCAGGGCGAGGAGCCCGATGATCCCATCGAGGGGCGGGCCGCGTGCCACCTGGCCCCGGCCGAGTGGAGGCTGCTGGCCTGGCTCGAACGCGAGGAGTTCGACTACGACTATTATGCCGAGACGCAACTCGATTCCGGGGACCTCGACCTGGACCGCTATCGCGTCCTGATCATCAGCACGCACCCCGAGTACTGGACCCGCCGCATGTTCGATCGCGTGCGCGACTGGGTGAACACACGCGGCGGGCGCCTGATGTACCTGGGTGGCAACGGGGTGAACTGCGAGGTCGAGCTGCTCGACGAATTCACGGCCGTCTACAAGAATGGCGACGCCCGCGAGGTGACGAGTCGCAAGCTTGAAGGCCGTTTCCACCTGTCGGGCGACTCGGAGGCGAGCCTCCTCGGGGTGGTCTTCGACGAGCGCGGGATCATGACGGGCGCCCCCTATCGCGTGGTCGATGCCGACCATTGGGTGTTCGAAGGCACGGGGCTGGACGAGGGGGACCTGTTCGGCACCCAGAGCCTGCACATGCGCTGCCCGGGGGGAGCTTCGGGCCACGAGACCGACAAGGTCTCGCCCAGCTCTCCGGCCGGTGTGCATGTCATCGCCAAGGGGACGAATCCGGGCGACGGCGGGGCCGACATGGTGCAGTTTGACGTCGAAGGGGGCGGCTCGGTCTTCTCAGCCGGCTCGATCGCCTATCCCGCCGCGCTGCTGGTCGATGAGCACATCTCCGCAATCACGGCCAATGTCCTGGGGCGATTCCTTGATGAGTGAAGCTGCCGCAGGCCCGGCCTTGCCGACGAGGGTGCGCCACCTGGTGCTGGGGTCGCTCGCGGCCCTGACGGTGCATGCCTACCTGACGCGGGTCTGCCTGGCCCCGGCGGCCTCGACGATCCAGGCCGACCTGCGCCTCTCCAACGCGAGCATGGGCTGGGTCCTCGGCGCGTTCGCGATGGGGTACTGGGCGCAGGTCCCCGGGGGCTGGCTGGGTGCCAGGCTCGGCGCACGCTGGGGCCTGTCGCTGGCCTGCCTCGTCTGGTCATTGGCAACGATCGCCACGGCGCTCGCCGGGTCGGCTGGCCTCCTCTGGTGGTCGAGGCTGGCGGTCGGGCTGGGGCAGGCGGTGCTCTTCCCGGTGGCCAACGCGGCGGTCTCGTCCTGGTATCCGCGGGCCAGGCGTGGCTCGGCAAGCTCGGTCATCACGTCATTCATGTCGGTCGGCGGCGTGCTGGGGAGCGGCCTGACCATCCGCCTGATGGGCCCCCTGGGCTGGCGGCCTGCGTTCCTGATCTTCGGGATCGCGGGGGTCATCGCCTCCGCGGTCTTCGCGGCCTGGTATCGGAACCTTCCCGGCGAGCACCCCGCGGTCAACGACGCCGAGCGGGCCTTGATCCTCGACGGTGTCGCCCCAGCGCCAGAGGAGCCGAGTGAGCCGATGGCGGCTGTCTTCTTGCAGATGCTGAGGTCGCCCACGATGGGGGCGCTCTGCCTCCAGCACTTCTTCCGATCGTTCGGCTACTTTTTCTTCGTCACCTGGTTCCCGACGTTCCTGGAGCGGGGCTACGGGGTCAGCCGAGAGCGGGCCGGTGAGCTGAACATGCTGCCGCTGGCGGGCGTGGTCGCGGGCAGCTTCGCGGGAGGTTGGGCGGTCGATCGGGTCTATCGCCTGACGGGTAAGCTCTGGGCCAGCCGCAGCGGCGTGGCCGCGGGCTCGCTCCTGCTTTGCGCGCTGGCCACCGCATGTGCCGCGATGGCACCGGCGGGGGGAACCGTCTGGGTGGTGGCCCTTGTCACGTTGGGCACATTCTTCTCGGGCTTCTCGGGCCCGGCGACCTGGGCGACCGCCATCGACGTCGGCGGCAAGTCGACCCCGCTTGTCTTCGCGGTGATGAATACGCTGGGAAATCTCGGGTCGGTGCTCTGCCCGATCATCGTGGGTTACCAGATCGACTCGATCACCAGGTCCGGAGGGAGCTGGACGCCGATCCTCCTGCTCTTCTCCTGCGTCTATCTGGCCGCGGCGTTGAGCTGGTTGGTCCTCGACCCCAACCGGCCGGTCATCGGCCCGGCCAGGCCGGCTTCATAACAGCCCGGCGCGGCGCCCGCCTGGGGCGTCGCGCCGGGCATTAAACGGCCTTGCCGATAATTCAGCCTGCGGCGGCCTCTCGGTTCCGCTTGCGGGTGGCGGCGGCTTTCTTGGCCGAGGCCGACCGCTCCTCGGGCGTGCGCTTGGAAGACGCGGCTCCGCCCTTCTTGCCGCCGGTCACGCTGGGTGTCGTGTCAACCTTCTTGCCCCGGCCGCTGCCCGACTTCTTGCCTCCGCCTGTCTCCTTGTTGACCGTGGCCCAGGCCCGCGCCTCGGCGACATTCTCGGGTGTGCCTCGCTCCTCGTAGCTTTCGGCGATGTGCTCAGCCTGCCGCTTCTGCTTGTCGGTGTACTTGGATTTGTCACCCTTGGGCATCACAACCTCCGTCGCGAGGTCAGCGGGATCTGGGAATCGATACGACCGCATATTTAGCAATCCGCATGCCAGAATCGGGCGTCGGCCTCGTCGAATTGCGTCTCGATGTCTCATCACTCGGGTAGGCCGACGATCGGTCCGTACTGGCCGAGGTGCGCTCCCTGGTCGGGTCATCTCGGGCCGCGACCTTCGCCCGGACTTTCGCCTCCGAATGGCGTGACGGTGGACGCCCTCTGGCGGTCAAGTCGTTGGCGGATTGCGCCTTCCTCGGGGGGACTCCGGGTGTCGGGGCGAGCCAGGCCGGGCGATTCGAATCATTGACGGACCGACGAGCCGGGCGACTAGAATGGCACGGCACAACGGCGGTCGCGACGTTCGATCCGGCCGCGTTTCCCCGAATCGGGGCGAAGAGGCCGGGCCTCGGACCACACATCCAAAGGAGTTTCGTCAGGATGAAACGCACTCTTCCCGCCGCGGCGGCCCTGGGCCTGCTCGGCCTGGGCCTGGCATTCGCGGCCGACGTCAGGCCCGCGGCGACTCGCTCGGGAATCGACCTGAAGGAGGGAGACCCCAAGGTCGCCCCGCAGGATGACCTCTACAGGCACGTCAACGGCAAGTGGCTGGCCGAGGCCGTCATCCCGCCCGATCGGTCGTCCGACGGGGCCTTCTACAAGCTCAGGGATCAGGCCGAGGCCGACCTTCGCGTGATTATCGAGGAGGCCGCCGCCAAGTCCGACAGCACGCCCGAGGCCCGCAAGGTCGGTGATCTCTTCGCCAGTTACCTCGACGAGAAGGCCATCGAGGCCAAGGGCCTGACGCCGATCGCCGAGGAGCTTGCCCTGGTCAACTCGGTGACCGACAAGGCAAGCTTGCTCAAGGCGATGGGCACGCTCCAGCGCACCGGGGTGGACGGCCTCTTCGGCCTCTATGTTGACACCGACGCCAAGAAGTCGGATCGGTACATCGTTTATTTGAATCAGGGGGGGCTGGGCCTGCCCGACGAGGCCTACTACCGGGACGCCAAGTTCGAGCCCATCCGCAAGGCCTACACGCCGCACCTCAAGAAGATGTTCGAGCTGTCCGATCAGGCCGAGGCGGGCGCCGCGACCGACAAGGTGATGGCGCTGGAAACCCGGCTGGCCAAGGGTCATTGGGACCGGGTCAAGAGCCGCGACGACACCCTGACCTACAACAAGGTCGACCGCGACGCCCTGGCGAAGCTCGCGCCGGGCATCGATTGGGCCGTCTGGCTGGGCGCCATCGGCGCCGGCGACGTGCAGGAGCTCGTCGTTCGCCAGCCCGACTTCCTCACGGCGGCCGGCAAGGCGCTCGACGAGGTGCCGATCGACGACTGGAAGTCCTGGCTACGCTGGCATCTGGTGAAAGCCCGTGCGTCGCTGCTGACCAAGGCGCTCGTCGACGAAGATTTCGAGTTCGACGGCAAGGTGCTGACCGGGGCCCAGGAGCTGAAGCCGCGCTGGAAGCGTGCGGTGGGCGCCGTGGAGATGTCGCTGGGAGAGGCCGTGGGCAAGCTGTACGTAGCCAAGCACTTCCCCCCCGCCGCCAAGGCCCGGATGAATGAGCTGGTGGCCAACCTGGTCGAGGCTTATCGGCAGGACATCCAGACGCTTGAATGGATGAGCCCCGAGACGCGCACCAAGGCGCTGGAGAAGCTGGGCAAGTTCACCCCCAAGGTGGGCTATCCCGACAAGTGGCGCGACTATTCCAAGCTGGAAATCAGCCGCGACGACCTGGTGGGCAACATCAAGCGGGCCGTGGCCTTCGAGTTCAACCGCACGCTGGCAAAGCTCGGCAAGCCGGTCGACCGCCTGGAGTGGGGGATGACCCCGCAGACGGTCAACGCGTACTACAACCCGGGGATGAACGAGATCGTCTTCCCGGCGGCCATCCTCCAGCCCCCCTTCTTCGACCTGGACGGGGACGACGCCGCGAACTACGGCGGCATCGGCGCGGTGATCGGCCACGAGATCGGCCACGGCTTCGACGACCAGGGGTCGAAGTATGACGGCGAGGGGAATATGAAGGATTGGTGGACCGCCGCCGACCGGGCCGAGTTCGACGCCCGCGCCAAGAAGCTGATCGCGCAGTACGACGCCTTCGAGCCGGCGCAGCTACCTGGGCAGCACGTCAACGGCGCCCTGACCATCGGCGAGAACATCGGCGACCTCGGCGGCCTGACCATTGCCTACAAGGCCTACGCCCTGGCCCGCAAGGGGGCCACCGCGCCGGTGATCGACGGCTTGACCGGCGAGCAGAGGTTCTACATGGGCTGGGCGCAGGTCTGGCGGACCAAGCAGCGCGACGCCGAGCTTGCTCGCAGGCTGGCGACCGACCCGCACTCCCCGCCCGAGTTCCGCTGCAACGGCGTCGTCCGCAATATCCCCGAGTTCTACAAGGCGTTCGACGTCAAGCCGGGGAACAAGCTCTACCTCCCCCCCGAGCAGCGCGTCAGCATCTGGTGAGGTCAGGGGAGGACCGACCTTCTCTTTCGACGAGACGAACGACGGCGGCGTGCTCCCGGGGAGGGCACGCCGCCGTCGTCTCGTGAAGGTCCCGATCAGTCAGGCCAGTGGATGCGGAGCACATCGTGCATCGCCTCGTGCACCAAGCCGTTGGTGGCCAGGATGCTCGACGGGGCCATGGGCAGGGACTTGTTCTGGCAGGTGGTGACGCGGCCCCCCGCCTCCTCGACAAAGAGGCGGCCGGCGGCGAAGTCCCAGGGTTGCAGGGTGTACTCGTAGAAGGCCCCGAAGATGCCGGTGCCGACCCAGCAGAGGTCCAGCGCCGCGGCGCCGAAGCGGCGGACTCCGTGGATTCCGTGCCGGCTCAGGTCGGCGATCGATGCCAGGGTCGCTTCCATCAAGGCCCCGCGGTCGTAGCCGAAGCCGGTGCCGACGACGATGTCCTCCAACCTGTCTTCCTCGCCCACGCGCACGAGTTTGCCGTTGTGGCGTGCGCCCTGGCCGCGGATCGCGGTGTACCAGGTGTCGTCGAGCGGGTTGTAGACAATCCCGCAGCTCGGCTCGCCCTTGTGGTAATAGGCGATCGAGACGGCGATGTGGGGGATCTTGTGGGCGAAGTTGTTGGTGCCGTCCAGCGGGTCGATGACCCAGAGATGCTCGGCGCCCGCGGCGTCTCCGCTGTGCTCCTCCTCGGCGAGGACGGCGTGGCCGGGAAAGGCCCTTCGAATCTCGGCGATGATGGCACGCTCGGCCTCGACGTCGGCGTCGGAGACGAGATTGCCGACATCCTTGGATCGCATGGTGACCCCCTCGCGGAAGTAGCGCGCCACGATGGCCCCGCCGAGACGCGCCGCGTCCTCGGCCACCTGGAATTCGGGGGTCGTCATTCGGCCTTCACCTCGTGAGGAGCGGTGGATTTCGCGGGCCCTCGGCCTCGCGCAAGGCCGCCATCGTAACCGAACGTCGGTCGGGCGACGACCTCGACGGCGGCCCGACGCTTGCCGGCTCGGGGGGGAGCAGGTCATCACGGCTCCGAGAATCAACGCGCCGAAGTTAAGCTCTGGCTTGACACTCGGTGATGACCTGCCGATGATTGGCGAAGACAGAAGTGAAGGGCCGGAGGAGTCTGAAGGTTCTAGGCCCGCAGACTCCCGAGGTGGTCCGCTGAAGGCGGATGACGGCTCGCCGATCGGCCTCGTTGTCCCGTTTGCCCCGTCCATCGGGGCCTGGCGGTGACGGCTGACGAGGTGACCCCGTCGCCGCATTTGGCCTCGATCGGTCCCTCCCCCGTTCCGCTCGCGGCCCCTCCCTTCTTTTTGCCCAGCATGGGCGTGCCCTCCCCCCCAGGCGCGCGATCCACCCGGAAGTCCTCAACGAGTCTCTCGACCCTTCTCCCCAATCGTGACGCCTATCGGCAACGGGGGCGGATCAGGTCTGGGAGATGGACGTGTGACCGAGACCGGGCCGGATCTGACGCTTGTTGATCGCCGACCGACTCTCCAAGGCTCTCGCGGACGGCCCGTCCGCGACCGACCTCATGGGGCGTTCGCCGGGGCGGGAGAAGTGCAAGGCGATGCAACAACTGACCGTCCGTGACGTGGCCGCCATCTTCAGGGTGCCCGAGTCCCACGTCTACAAGTGGGCCCACGACGAGGACCTTCCCTCGCGCCAGGTCGGCGGCCGGACCTACTTCGACCGCACTGAATTGCTTGAATGGGCCGGACTACACCGGATCCCGTTCGACGTCGGGTTGGTCAACGGCAAGAACAACGAAGGTCCGCCCGAGGAGACGCTCGCCGGGGCCCTGGCCACGGGCGGCCTGATCCAGGGGGTCGAAGGCTCGACGAAGGCCGAGGTCTTCGCCGCACTCGTCCGTCGCCTCAACCTTCCCGATGGGGCGGACCGGGGCGCAGTCGAAGAACTGCTGATGGCCCGCGAGTCGGTCGGCTCGACCGCCGTGGGGGACGGCATCGCCATCCCTCATCCGCGTCAGCCGTTGGTGCTGGGCGGGTTCGGATGCCCATCGCTGACCATCTGCCAGCTCGCCGCGCCGCTCGCCTTCGACGCGCCCGACGGGCTGCCGGTCCAGACCCTCTTCGTGCTGATCAGCCCGACAATCCGGTCTCATCTCAGGGTGCTCGCCCGGCTGTCCCGGGCGTTGCAGGAACCCTCGCTACGCCAGGCCTTGAAGCGGCGGGCGCCGCTCGAGCAGCTCGCCGAGGAGCTGCGACGGGTGGACGAATCGTCCTCGCCCACGTCCGCCGTGACCGCCGGGGAGCCCGCCTAAGGATATGGATACCTTACTGATCGCCCTGTCCGTGATGCTCGGCGGCGGCGTCCTTTCGATACTCTCGGGGCCCAGGCCCCGCCTGGCGACCTGGCTCGGCGCGGGCGGCTCGCTAGTCGGTTGCCTGATCGGCCTGGCTCCTGTGGTCGACTCGATCGTCTACTCCCGTTCGTCCACGTTCCATCGTCCCTGGTCGGTGCCCTATGGCTCGCTCTGGCTGACGCTCGACCCGCTCTCGGCCTGGTTCGCGCTGCCGATCCTGGTTCTCAGCGGAGTCGCCGCGGTCTACGGGGCGACCTATCTGATGGAGCACCGTGGCGAGCGTTCGCTGGGCTTCTCCTGGCTGATGTACAACGTCCTGACGGCCAGCATGCTCGCCGTCGTCCTGTCGCGCAACGGCATCCTGTTCCTCGTCGCCTGGGAGGTGATGTCGATCTCCTCCTACTTCCTCGTCGTCTTCGACGATGAGGACGCGCAGGTGATCGAGGCGGGGCGTACCTATCTGATCGCGACCCACCTGGGGACGGCCTTCCTATTCGCCTTCTTCGCGATCCTGGGCCAGGGCGCCGGCTCGCTCGACTTCGACGCCATCGCCGCGGCGTCGCCCAAGCTGGCGGCCGGCACGGCGAGCGTCCTGTTCGTGCTGGCGGTCATCGGCTTCGGCACCAAGGCCGGATTCATGCCCATGCATGTCTGGCTGCCCGAGGCGCACCCCGCGGCCCCCAGTCACGTCTCGGCGGTCATGTCCGGCGTGATGGTCAAGACGGGCATCTACGGCATCATCCGCACCCTGACCCTGCTGCCGGCGGGACCCGCCTGGTGGGGCTGGCTCCTGGTGGGCATCGGTGTGCTCTCGGGCGTCTGGGGCATCCTGTTCGCCGCGACCCAGCAGGATATCAAGCGGCTACTGGCGTATAGCACGGTCGAGAACATCGGCATCATCGCTCTGGGGCTGGGCATCGGCCTCGTCGGCGTCTCCGGCAACATGCCCTCGGTGGCGGTCCTGGGGTTCTCCGGGGCGCTGCTGCACGTCCTGAATCACGCCCTGTTCAAGGGGATGCTTTTCCTGGGGGCCGGCGCCCTGGTGCACGCCACCGGGACCCGTCAGATCGACCGGCTGGGCGGACTTGCCAAGACGATGCCGCTGCTCTCGGGCCTGTTCGTGCTGGGCGCGGTGGCCATCTGCGGGTTGCCCCCGTTGAACGGGTTCGCCGGCGAGTTCCTTATCTATCTGGGCGCGTTCCGCGGCCACATGGAATCGGGCAACCTCTACGCGGTGCCGTCCGCGGTGGTGGTCGGGGCCCTGGCCCTGATCGGCGGGCTGGCGGCGTTGACGTTCGCCAAGGTCATCGGGATCGTCTTCCTGGGCTCTCCCCGAACCGAAGACGCGGTCAACGCCCATGCCCCTGGGCTGGGCCTGACCGGGCCGATGGCCGTGCTGGGCCTGCTCTGCGTGGCGGTGGGGCTCGGCTCCCCGCGGATCGCCGAGGTGTTGGCCCCGGTCGCTGCGGGCGTCGCCAAGCTGGCGCCCGACCGGGTGGTCCCCGCGACGGCCGAGGTGGCCCCCGCGCTGACCTCGGTCGTGACGGTCTCGGGCCTGCTGCTCGTCCTGGTCGCCTCGCTCTACGGCCTGCGGGCCTTGCTGTTCCGCAACCGTGAGGTCGCAACCTCGACGACCTGGGGCTGCGGCTACCAGGGCGGTACCCCCCGGATCCAGTACACGGGCTCGTCGTTCGTCGAGCCGCTGGGCACCTTCTTCGCCGGCGTCTTCCGCGAGCGGCGGAGCATCGTCCCCTCGACCGGCCTTTTCCCGGCGCCCGGGTCGTACTCCAGCGAGATGCCCGACGTGGCGACCGAGCTGATCTATCGGCCGGCATTCCGGGGTGTCGGCCGCGTCGCCGACCTGATGCGCTGGATCCAGAATGGCCAGACTCACCTCTACATCCTTTATGTGGCCCTGACGCTCATCGTGCTCCTGGTCTGGTACCTGGGGCTGGTGATGCCGACCTGAGCCGCCCCGGCCTCGCGCCCGGTTGCTTGCGACGCGACGAGATCAACGAGAATGGGACGTGTCGGAGCCGCATCGCATCGAATCGCGATGCCTCGGCGCCCGACGTGGTGGCGGATGTCTCACGGATCAAACCTTCCATGAATGTCTCGTCCTTCCTGCCACCGCTGCTGGCCCTGACGCTGGCGCCCCTGCTGCTGGGCGTGACCAACCGGACGAAGGCCCTCTTCGCCGGCCGTGCCGGGGCCCCGTTACTCCAGGCGTATCACGACCTCTGGAAGCTGCTGCGCAAGGGGACGGTCTACAGCAACGTGACCACCTGGGTCTTCCGGGCCGGTCCCGTCGTCGGCCTGGGCGCGATGCTGGCGGCCATCGCCCTGGTTCCGCTGGGCGGCTGCCGGTCGCCCATCTCATTCGAGGGCGACCTGCTGCTGCTGGCCTATCTGCTGGGCCTGGCCCGGCTGTTCACCGTGCTCGCAGCGCTGGACACCGGCTCGCCGTTCGAGGGGATGGGGGCCAGCCGCGAGGTGTTCTTCTCGGCCTTGGCCGAGCCCGCGCTGCTGCTTGGCCTGGTCGCCGTCTCCCGCGAGACCGGAAGCATCTCGCTGTCGGGCATCAATCAGGCGATCTCATTGCACGTCTGGGGCCACTCGGGCCTGGTGCTCGGGCTGGTCGCGGTGGTCTTGATGATCGTCTTCCTGGCGGAGAACTCGCGGATCCCGGTGGACGACCCCAACACCCACCTGGAGCTGACGATGATCCACGAGGTGATGGTGCTCGACCACGGCGGTCCCGACCTCGCCTTCATCCTCTACGGGGCGGCGTTGAAGCTCTGGATGCTGGGGTCATTGATCGTCGGCCTGGTCATCCCGTTCCACTTCGGCATCCCGGCGCTCGACCTGACGGTGGCCGTGGCGGGGATGATCGCCCTGGCGGTAGCCCTGGGGGTGATCGAGTCGACAATGGCCCGGCTGCGGATGATGCGGGTGCCCGAGCTCCTCATCGGCGCGGTGACGCTGGCCGGCCTGGCCCTGGTCCTCGAACACGGGGGGGTGGTCTCTTGAAGTCCCTGATCGATCCGCTGCTGGTGGTGGTGGCCCTGCTGAACCTGGCGATGCTGGTGACGGGCCGCCTGCGGGCGTGCATCCGGCTGGCGGCCTGGCAGGGGGTGGCCCTCGGCGTGCTCGCCCTGCCGCTGTCGCACGACGGCGTCGGATTTCGGCTGGTGGCCGTGGCCATCATCACCATCGCGCTGAAGGGCTGGTTGTTCCCGACCCTGCTGCTGAGGGCGACGCGCACGGCCGACGTGAAGCACGAGACGGAGCCCTACGTCGGGCTGGCGGCGTCGGCGATGGCGGGCGTGGGCATGCTGATGTTGTCGGTCTGGCTGGGGAGCCGGTTCGAGCTGCCGGTCCCCACCACGTCCCCGCTGGTTCTGCCGATGGCCTTCTTCTCGGTGCTGGTGGGCCTCTTCCTGATCATTTCCCGCCGCACGGCGGTGATGCAGGTGGTGGGCTATCTCGTGCTCGAGAACGGCATCTTCATCTTCGGCGTCGCGATGGCCCACGAGGAGCCGTTCCTGGTGGAGATGGGCGTGCTGCTCGACGTCTTCGTGGCGGTCTTCGTCATGGGGATCGCCATCTTCCACATCAGCCGCGAGTTCGACCACATCGACGTCGACCAGCTTTCCACGCTGAGGGACTGAATCGCAATGATCCTGGCCTTCCTGGCGATCTTGGTGGCCGCCGGCGCCGCCGCCTTCTTCCTGAAGTCGGACACGCCCCGGCGCGCCCTGCTGGTGCTCACGGCCGCGTTCCACGCCCTGTTCACGGCCGGGGCCTGGGCGAATCGCCCTGCGACCATGGCCGACGGCTGGCTGGCGCTGGATGAGACCGGCCTGTTGTTCCTCAGCATTATCAGCGTGCTGTTCCTCCCCTCGTCGTTCTACGCCGTGGGCTATCTGAGGCGCGAGGCGGAGACGAAGCGGCATATCGACTACAAGTCGAGCTTCCGGTTCGACAACGGGCCCGAGGCCTCGTTCACCGGCTGCCTGCTGATGCTGCTGGCCACGATGACCCTGGTCACCGTCAGCCAGCACTTCGGCCTGCTCTGGGTGGCCATCGAGCTGACCACGCTCGTCAGCGCACCCCTGGTCTACTTCCATCGCCAGCCGAGGTCCCTGGAAGCCACCTGGAAATATTTGCTCATCTGTTCGGTCGGCATCGCGCTGGCCCTGATGGGCAACTTCATGCTGGCCGTCGCGGTGTCCAAAGGGGACGCATCCTCGGGCCTGATCCTGAGCAAGCTGATCGAGGCCGGCCCCAGCCTGCGGGTGGGCTGGCTGGAGGCGGCGTTCCTGTTCATCCTGGTCGGCTACGGGACCAAGGCGGGGCTGGCCCCGCTGCATACATGGCTGCCGGACGTCTACAGCGAGGCCCCGTCGGTGGTGACCGCCCTGCTCGCCGGGGCGCTTTCCAACTGCGCCTTCCTGGGCATCCTGCGCACCCACCAGGTGATGCTCTCGGCGGGCCCCGCGGGGTTCAGCGGCAACCTGCTCATCGGCTTCGGGCTAGTGTCGATGGCCGTGGCGGCGATCTTCATCGTCGGCCAGAACAACTACAAGCGGATGCTGGCGTATTCGAGCGTCGAGTACATGGGCATCCTGGCCCTCGGTGTGGGCCTGGGCGGCGTCGGAGCCTACGGCGCCGGCCTGTTCGCGGTCTGCCAGTCGATGGGCAAGGCGGCCCTGTTCCTCACGGCCGGGAATATCCTGGCGGCCTACAAGACCAAGTCGGGCGATCAGATCCGCGGGCTCGGCCGCTCGCTGCCTGTGACCGGCCTTCTCTGGGGGGCCGGCCTGTTCGCCATCGCCGGCATCCCGCCCTTCGGCGCGTTCTTCGGCGAGTTCGTGATCCTCAAGGCGGCCCTCGACCAGGGCCGATTCTTGGTCGCCGCGACCTACCTGGCGCTGCTGGCGGTGATCTTCGTGGGGATGGCCAACCTGGTCCTGCCGATGGGCCAGGGCAAGGCGACGGCCACCGTCGAGGGAACCCCGCTGCGCGAGTCGCTCTGGGCGACCGTCCCCCCGGCGGCCCTGGGTCTGGGGGGCCTGGCCCTCGGGCTGTACATCCCGCCGGCCCTGGAGTCGGTCCTGCACATGATGGCCCATTCCCTGGGAGGACAGTGATGGCGACGGCCCAAGCGACCCGCCTGGCCCACAATGAGCCGATCCCGCTGGCCGACGTGCCGCACCTCGCCTTCGGCGGATTCCGCGACGAGGTCGTCGAGTCGGTTCGATCGGGCGGCCGATTGGTGGCCTTGTTCGGCCGGCCAGTCGACGGCAGGATCCGGCTCTACGCCGTCCTTGCCCTCGACGACGAGGGTGAGCTGGCGGTCCTCTCCGCCGACGTGCCCGACCGCTACCCGTCGCTGACGCCCGATTGCCCGTCGGCCCACATGTTCGAGCGGGAGATCGCCGAGCAGTGGGGCGTCGTGCCGGAGGGGCATCCCTGGCTCAAGCCGGTCCGGTTCCATGCCTCCTACCGGCCCGGCCACGACGCCTGGGGCCGTTCCTCCGACACGCCCATCCTCCCCGGCGTGCAGCCGGCTGGGACCGAGTTTTATCGGGTCGAGGGGCAGGAAGTCCACGAGGTCGCCGTCGGCCCGGTTCATGCCGGGGTCATCGAGCCGGGGGCCTTTCGATTTCAGTGCCACGGCGAGCGGGTCTTCCACCTGGAAATCGCGCTGGGCTTCCAGCACCGTGGGATCGAAAAGGCGCTCTGGGAAGGGCCGAACCGGAAGTCGCTCAGGCTTGTCGAGCAGATCGCCGGCGACACGTCGGTCGGCCACGCGACGGCCTACTGCCAGGCCGTCGAGGCCCTTGCCGGCGCCCGCCCCTCGTTGCGGGCCCAGGCGATCCGCGGCATCGCGCTCGAGCTGGAGCGGATGGCCAACCACACTGGCGACCTCGGGGCGCTGGCTAACGACGTCGGCTACCTGCCGACGGCATCGTACTGTGGCCGGATCCGGGGCGACTTCCTCAACTCCACCGCCATGATCTGCGGCAATCGTTTCGGCCGGGGCCTGGTCCGGCCCGGCGGGGTTGGCTACGACCTCGACGGCGAACTCCTGGATCGGATGCGTAAGCGTGTCGAGCCCGCCCTCGTCGACGTCAACGGCGCGGCCGGCCTGCTCTGGGACTCGCTCTCGGTTCAGGCCCGGTTCGAGGGGACCGGCACTGTCTCGCGTGACGACGCCCTGGCCCTCGGCCTGGTCGGTCCCGCGGGCCGCTCGTCGGGCCTCGACCGCGACGTGCGGCTGGACTATCCCAGCGGGATCTACCGCTTCCACTATATCCCGATCTCGGTTCAGGCGACCGGCGACGTCTTCGCGAGGGCTTATGTCCGCTACCTGGAAGTGCGGCGGTCGGGCCAGTTCGTCCTCGAGCAGGCGAGCCAGCTCCCCGAAGGGCCGACGAATGTCGAGGTCGGTCCGCTGACGCCCAGCTCGCTGGTGGTCTCGCTGGTCGAGGGCTGGCGCGGCGAGATCTGTCACGTCGCCATCACCGACGACGCGGGGGCGTTCGCCCACTACAAGGTGATCGACCCGTCGTTCCACAACTGGATCGGCCTGTCGCTGTCGCTGCGCGACCAGGGGATCTCCGACTTCCCGCTCTGCAACAAGAGCTTCAACCTGTCCTACTGCGGGCACGACCTCTGATGCGGGGCCCGGCCCGCCCGGGTCCGAGACCTTTCACCGTTCCGACCCCGACACGCCGAGGTTCCGTCGCATGATCTCGATCATCAAGGAGCGCCTGAGGCAGGGCCGCCGCACGATCAGCTATCCGGACGCCCCCGCGCCGGCCCTGCCCGACCGGTTCCTCGGCCTGCCCGTGCTCGACGACTCGAAGTGCTCCGACGGCTGCACCGCCTGCGTCGACGCCTGCCCCAGCGACTCGGTCGCCCGCGACGCGTCGGGCCTGAGCCTCGACATGGGCCGCTGCCTCTTCTGCAATGACTGCGTGGAAGACTGCCCAGCCGGGGCCATCACGTTCACCCAGGACTACCGACTGGCCGCCCGCAGCCGCGCCGACCTCGTCGTCCGGTCGGGCACCGTGTACGAGCCCGCCAGGCAGCTCGACGACAAGATCAAGCGACTCTTCGGCCGGTCCTTGAAGCTGAGGCAGGTCAGCGCCGGCGGCGACAACTCGGCCGAGTCCGACCTGAACGTGCTGGGCACCGTGGTCTTCGACATGGGCCGGCTGGGCATCCAGTTCGTCGCCTCGCCTCGCCACGCCGACGGCATCGTCATCACCGGCCCGGTCAGCCAGAACATGAAGGAAGCCCTGCTGCGCACCTACGAGGCGACGACCTCGCCCAAGCTGGTCATCGTCGTGGGGACCGACGCCATCTCCGGCGGCATCTTCCGCGACCACCCCGAAGTCAACAACGGCGCCGAGGGGCTTCTCCCCATCGACCTGTACATCCCCGGCAACCCGCCGCACCCACTCACGATCCTCGATGGATTCCTGCGGCTGATGGGCCGGCTGGAAGCGGCCAGCCTGCCGGCCGTCCACACGCCCTGATCGCCCCGCCCGGGTTGAAGTTCCGGCCCGTCCGCCTCCGATACAACTCGGTGGGCGGCCGGGCCGGCGCCTTTTCGAACGCGCCGGGCCGCCCGACGGGCAAGGCACGGAGGACCCGCAGATGGGCGACTCGAACGACCACCTCACCGACCTGGTCCGCTGGACCTTCGCCTCGGACCCCGGCCATCGGGCCGAGATCGAGCAGCACCTGCACGACCTGGGCCTAGATGTCGCCGTCCACGACGAGTCCCGCTTCTGCGTGACCTGGGACGAGCCCGAGTCCGATCGGGACGCCGTGATCGAGGCCCTCTGGGCCATCAACGGGGCCCCCTTCGAGGTCACCCAGGAGGAGTTCCATCGCACCAGCCTGCTCATCCTCCACCAGGACGAGGACGACAAGCAGGCGGCCTGAGCCGTGCAGTTCACCAATGAATGCGACGCCACCCCCGTCGGCGGATGGGGATGGCGTCGCATTTGGCGTTGAGGGTGAATCCGTCCGGGTTCAGGCTTCGGGTGCGGTGATTTCGGTCGCACGGGCCTGGGCCTTGGGGCGAGCCTTGGGCTTCGATCTGGCAGGTTCGGGACGCTTGACCTCGGGCGGCAACAACGAGTCGGCCAGCACCGAGGGGTCGGCGGGCTGGGCGGTGGCCGGGGCCTTCAAGGTCTTTAAGAAGGCGATGACGGCCGCCCGGTCGTCGGGCGCCAGCTCGAAATAGGCATCGGTGACGGCCTGGGCGTTGTTCATATGGCGGGCGATGGCCATTTGCAACGTCGGCGAGCCCCCATCGTGCATGTAGGGGGCCGAGTCGGCCACGCCCCAGAGCGGCGGGGTCTTCCACTCCTCGGGCAGCGGGTGGTCGCGGGGCAACGGGACCTCGACCGTCTCGGTGGCGCCCGATGCCCTTCCCCCGCCGTAGCCGCCCCCCTCGCCGCCTGCGCGGTTGGGGTCGTCCAGCCGGTGGAGCAGGAAGTCGCTGTAGACGCCGCTGATCCCGCCCATGTCGGGGACGTGGCAGGCCGCGCAGCCGACCGAGCTGAACAGGGCCTTGCCGCGCGCGGCCGTCGAGGCCAGGGCGACGTCTTCGATGGCGACTTCGTCGGGTCGGTCGAGGGTGTCGATGAAGGCGATCAGGGCGTCGAACTGGGTGTCGTCCAGGTCGGGCTTCACGTCGGGGTAGCCGGCGGTTCCCAAGGGCTTGGCCTGATTGCGGCGCGGGTTGCCCAGGCCGACCTCATTGGCGCACGCCGCGGCGACGAACTCGTCGAGCGTGGCGAACTGGGCCTTCCAGCCGAACTTGCCCACGCGGCCGTCGGGCAGCACCCGCGGGCGGCCGGAGACGACCCCCTTGAAGTTGCCGTCAAGTTCGCGGCCCACCTGCTTCAACGACGTCTTGAGGTAGTTGTTGGTGATGCTCTTGTCCGACAGCCGGTCGATCCAGCCCGCGCCAAACAGGGCGGTCGAATTGACGCTCATGGTGCGAACGGGGTCGAAGTCGCGGGTCAGGATCCCGCAGCCGGCCTGCACCTTCACGCCGTTGGGGATGACCGGGAAGAGCTTGTGCAGCGAGGCGTGGTCCTCGACGTAGCGGTTATCCACAGCGAAGGCGTGGATGAGTCCGTCGTGCAGGTTGGGGTCGCCCTTGGTGGGAGCGGTCTCGAAGCTGCTGACGTTCTGCTTGTTGCCGCCTCCTCCGCCGACTCCCCCCTGGAAGTGGCAGGCGACGCACGAACGGGCGTTGAAGACCGGGCCGAGGCCGTCGCCGCCCACGCCGGCGAGCGCATCGTGGGGCTCCCAGCGGTGGTTGAACAGCTCCATGCCCGCGGCCTTCACCGACGCCTCGGCGCGTGGGGCCCACAGAACGGGAATGCCCGGCGAGAGTGTCCAGGTGCCCAGCAACCCGAAGCAACCGGCCATGAACCAGCCGACCCGCTTCCGCGTCCGCTCGATCTCGTTGCAACCTTGCATCGCTGATCCCCTCGATGCCGATCCCTGCACGAAGTCCGCCGCCTTCCGCTGCCTTCCGACAAGTGTAGGTTGGGCCGATCAAACAGGCAAGGCGCGAACCTCCAAATCAAGGGATGCCGGGCCATCTCCTTGGTCGAATGCCGGGTTGAAGCGAGGTTCATCCTCCGCTCGTTCAAGACCGGACGATCTCGCCGTCCTCCACGATCAGCACGAGACCCAACAAGGAACCGCCGATGTCCGAACCGCCCCGCAAGCCCCCCTACCCGGTCACGCCCGACGGTCGCTACTTCGTCGTCCGGGGCCGCCTCTGGCGGATGGCCGACCCCTCGCTGACCGACGACCGGCGATCCTCCCTCCAACGAGATCTCATGCGTGCCCGCTCCGCGTTGGGGCGGGCCAGGAAGGCCGGCGACGACGAAGCCCGAAAAGCCGCCAGGTTGGCCATCCAGGCCGCCAAGGAGTCGCTCGGTGAGCGGGGTTCGCCTTGGTGGACAGACGGATCGCCCGACCAGAACCGGCGGATGGCGGTGAATACCCCCTACCGAGACTGGTACGTCGCTGAAGCCGCCGGCCACGATGCCTCGCCGCATTCCTGAGTTTCCAGGCCACGCGATTGATCCCGCTCGAGAATCCCAGCCCGCGCCGGGTTCGTTTCGTCTTCCCGGGTTCGTTTCGTCTTCCCGGATTCGTTTCGTCTTCCCGGGTTCGTTTCGTCTTCCCGGGTTCGTTTCGTCTTCCCGGGTTCGTTTCGTCTTCCCGCTGATTGGCTGATTGTGAGCACGTCGCGAAGCACATTGATCCGCAGTTATGGCCGTGCCGATGGCCAGTTTTTGAGGTTTTATCTAACGGAAATCGTTTTAAGCTAGGTGGTTGCAGGGATTTAGGCCGCTCGCTTTTTCGAGGGCGACGGTCGTGGGGGGATCGCTTAGGTTGAGTTGTGCGGGTGGGATCCAGGGTTGTCAAACCGATGGAAACGCGGTATTGAGCCCACGAATTCCAGCCGTGTTCTTCGCTCGGGAGGTTGCCATGATTCGACAGCGATCGGTCTGCTTGCTCGCCGTCTTGGGTCTCTCCTTTGTTCTGACGGCGGTGGGTGCGGGTTTCGATGACCCCGAGCAACCTGTCTCGCCGCCTGCACTGGTTCTGCCCGCGACAGGGACTCAATGCCGGGTCGAGCTGAAGCCCGAGAAGGATGACAAGGGGCGCATCATCGAGGTCAGCTACGAGGGGAAGGTTTCGGACTCCAAGGAAGACGGGATCACGCTGGCGGTCAGTTCCGTCAAGCGCACGCATACGACGAATGTGCTCGGGGGCAAGATCCCCATCCTGAATCGTTTCTTTCGGAACGTCGGCATCGGGAGAATGAAGCCCGGCGAGGAGAAGCCCGTCTGGATTCCCGAGCCCGCGATCCTCTCGGTCAAGGAACTCGACCAGGACTGATGCCGGTTGATGGCCGGACAAGCCTGGGATTGAGGTAACCTGAAATCATCGTGGCCAACCACGGCCTGCCGGTTCTCTGGATGACGATCCCTGGCTCGACATTGCTCACCTCATCCGGGACATTGCCGATGCTCTTTGCCTACTTGCCCACCATCGGCCTGCCCGAGTTCATCGTCTTCGCGTCTTGCTGTCTCCTCATCGTCTGGGCGGCCTGGCGGATCTGCGAAAAGGCCGGCTTCCCCGGCGCGATGGGCCTGCTCTCGATGGTCCCCGTGGTTAACATCGGCCTGATCCTCGTCCTCGCATTCGCCGATTGGCCGGCCCTTCGTCACGGAAAGATTGACCGGCTGGCCTGATCGGCCGTATGACTTCGGCCGTCGATCCAGGGAGTTCAATCGCGGGCCGACGGCGTCGGACCGCGCTTAGCCCCGCGTTCTTCTAGAAATGCTGCGGCCTCGTCGTGACCTTCGCGGATGGCCCAGTCGAGGGGCGTCATATCAAAGTGGTCGGCGTTGACGTCGGCGCCTCGGTCGAGGAGCATGCGGAGGATTTCCCGATCGCCGGTCATTGCGGCTGCGGCCATGTGCCAAGGATCGTCCAGATTGATGGGTCCGTGATCGAGGAGATGTTGGACGATCTTCGCAGACCACAGGCTTCCCGCGAAAGTCTGGATCGCGTTGACCCGATCGTCGATCCATCCAAGCTCGTCTTGCTCCTTCAGGGCTTCTTCGAGAAGCGCCTCGTCCTTCAGGGAGACGGACTCAACGATGCCGACTCTGGCGCCTCGGGAACGGAGGAACTCGGCGACCTCCCGATGGCCCTCAAACACGGCGTTTGTGAGGGCGCTACGCGAGTTCCCATCTGTCGCGTCGATGTCAGCACCTCGATCGAGCAGGAGTCGGACGGATTCGAGTTGTCCGTAGGAGGCGGCGGCCCGCAGCGGCCTGTTTGCCAGGTCATCCATCGCCTCGACATTCGCTCCGCGGTCGATCAGCAGATTGATCATTTCGAGATAACCGAGCCGCGCGGCAAGCGTGAGGACGGGGCCGTGGTACTGCCACTCACCCTCATTCGGGTCGTCTCCTCCGTCCAGACTCTTGCGGGCGAGATCGAGGTCATTGAGCAAGACCGACTCGATGATTCCCAGTCGGCCGCCCGCCGCGAGGAGCATTTCCAGCGGCCGCGGTTCGGGACAGGGGAGTTTCCAGTGGTGTCGTTCACGGGGCAGCGAGAGGATGACGGCGAGCGTGACCGCGGAGTAACCCCTGGAATCGCGGAGGTTCGTGTTCGCGCCGTGGCGAAGGAGAATTTCGATCATCGAGATCTGAGCCTTCTGGACGGCCAGCATCAATGCCGTGTCCTTGGCACTATTTTTCAAGACATTGACATCAGTCCCACGCCCAAGCATGTCGAGGACCGCCTCGGTGTCGTCTCGCTCGACGGCCTGGAACCATTCATCGCTCATCGAAAACCTCTCCATGAGCTGTAACATGTCGTTCGAAATGGTGGAGTCGGCGATGACCATCTGTGGTTCATCGTATCGATGAGCTGGAGTTGTCGCCCATTTGGTGTTGCCCGATTGTCCGCCCGAAGGCGGTTTGCGAGCGACACAGCGACCTCGATTCGGCCCGATCGATGGAATGCCGTTGTCCGGTGGCGTGCGGATGGTCGTTGGCCGTACAATCGCGGGCGTTGGTCGTGTTGGCCTGGTGGTGGACGGTTTGTTCGGTGGGAGGGGCGATGGCTGGGACGGCTCTGATTGCTTTGGATCGCCCGGGGTTGGCGGCTTATCCGATCACGGATCGGCTACGGGCTCAGCTCGTTTATTTCATGACCCCGGGGGGATCTCGCGGGGCCCCGGACCTGATCGAGGGGGAGTATTTCTTCTCGGACGACGAGGTGGCGAAGTGGCTCGATGAGGGGGTCTTCTACCTCGTTTCGCCCCTGGATACGGCGAATATGACCGAGGTTGAGATTACCGAGGAGCAGGAAGTGTTCCTGGGCTGGCTCCAGGCCAACAAGGTCAGGCACGTCCGGGTCAAGGAGTGAGCCCGGGGCGGGAGCTGGACGGGTTCGCGGGGCTTGTCGCCGGGCTCTCGGGCCGCGAGGCGGGACCGGCCGCCGATAATCTGGTGAGCAACGAGGATTCTTATCCGAGGGTCGCCGGCGAGCTCGCCTCGGCCGGGCTGGCGGGCTCGGTCTACCTCGGAGTGGGGCCGGATCAGAATTTCTCGATGATCGCGGCGTGCCGGCCGTCCTGGGCGTTCATCGTCGACCGCAGACGCGGCAATACGCTTGTCCACCTGCTGCACAAAGGCCTTTTCACTCTGGCCGACGACCGCGTCGGCTATCTCCAGAGGCTGACGGCCAGGGCGGGCCTGGCCGTCGGGGCCGGGGCGACGGGTTCCGAACTGGTGGCGGCGTTCTCGGGCCCGGAGATGGAACGGGGGCGGCTCGACCGGGCGATCCTCGACGTGGCGGGCGTCTTGCGCGGGCTGGGCGTGCTGGCGGGCCGCGATGAGTTCGAAGCGGTCGCGCGGATCCAGGCGAGGCTGGCCGGGCCCGGGATGGCGGCCCGATTCCTGGCTTTGCCGATGTATCCGACACTCGGCAGATTGATCGGGACGGCCGATCGCGGGGGCAAGCCGGGGCATTTCCTGGGGACCGAGGCGGGCTACGTAACCGTCCGCGACTTGCAACGGGCCGATCGCTGCGTCCCGCTCGTCGGCGATTATTCGGCCGCCGACACCCTTCCCCGGCTGGCGGCCTGGCTGCGTTCGCGGGGCCTGAAGGTTGGGGTCCTGTACATCTCCGACGTCGAATTCTTCCTGCTCCGAGCCGGCCAGTTCAAGGCGTACCTCGCCAATCTCTCGGCCATGCCCTGGGCCCCGGGGGCCCTGATCGTCCGCACGAGCACGCGCGAGATCGGTCACCCCGAACGAGTTGCCGGCGACAGCTCGACGACGATCGCCCGCCCTGTTTCGGCGTTCCTGGTCGAGGCTCATGCCGGGCGGATCGAGGCGGTGGACGACCTCTTTCGCTGAGGGTCGCGAGCCTGGGCTGGCCCGGTCGCTCATTACCGCCCTTGACCGGTTCCCTGATGGTGCATCAGATCGACTGAGGCACGTATTCGGCCGACGTAGCGTCCGACCGGCCATCCGCACGAAACTCGGGAATCGGCCCGACCGACGACGTTTGATCTTGGATCAGTCCTGGCCGGCTGCCGCCCCGACCGCCGCACCTGCCGCCGCGTACTGGCACAGGCTCTGGGCAACCCATGAGAAGATGACCCCTCCCGACACCCGGAATGAGGCGAAGGCAAGGAGAAAGACCGGCAGACTCCCGACCAGGAAGACCCCCAATCCATAGCACAGTCCACCCCGCCAACCTCGAATCCGCATGCCGCGGGTACGAAGTGCCTGATACATCGCGGCGAAGACCACGCCGAACCACAGCGGATGGACCAGCATGTACGTGGAGGTCCACCCGGTCCAGGGGCGGTACAGCGATGAATCGGAGAACTGGGGAGGGATTCCGGGGGCAACCAGCGGCATCGCCAGGTGGAAGGCCACCCCGACCATGAAGAGGACCGATGCCGCGACGATGGCACACATAATTTGACGGGCCATTCCCAAGAACCACCTCCACGTCAACCAGCTCAGCCCGGCAGGCCAACCGATCGAACCGGACCTGAGTTGATCCGTTGGACAGCGAACCCCCGCCGACGCGCGTCGGATGCAAGGGGCCTTCGACGGCCCAACCCCTGCTGGTGCGACCGATTGTGCGGGAGTTCTTCTCGAGACTCCAGGCCCACCTGGAGTCGTGATGAAGGCCGCCCGACTCGACGTCTGAACTTGCGTCGGACGTTCTCGGTGAGTTCCGCGAATCGACGCGGCAGTAAGCGTCGCAGAGCTGTCGATTCAATTCCGGGTTCTTGACGTTGAAACTCTGTTGCGTCATGATCCTTCCGCGAGAGATTGAGTCTCAAGTGCGGGATGAGTTGCGACGGGATCGTCGCGGACCCAGTTCCCCCCACCGAAATCTTTGCTGCTTGGAAACCTCCGCTCCTTTGCTTTCGAAGGTTGAATTCCGATGAGAGTGCCCCAACGGCGTGGCTTCACACTGATCGAGCTGCTGGTCGTGATCTCGATTATCGCGGTCCTGATCGCGCTGCTGCTGCCGGCCGTGCAGAGCGCCCGCGAGGCGGCGCGGCGGATCCAGTGCACCAATAATCTGAAGCAGTTGGGCCTCGGGATTCACAACTACGAGTCAACCAATGGGGCCCTTCCCCCTGCGTTCATCCAGATCGGCAGCGGGTCGACGATCACCTGGACGAACGGCTGGAGTGCACACGCGAGGATCCTGCCGTTCATGGAGCAGGGGTCGATCTTCAACAACATCAACTTCACTCTGCGATATAGCGTGGCCGACAATTCGACGATCGGCGCGGTGGTTGTCGCCGGGTTCCTCTGCCCGAGCGAGATCAAGCCGGAGCCGAGGATGAACGCGACGACGGGCGTCAAGCAATATGGCGTCACTTCATACGCCTGGGCTCGGGGCGACTGGTATTCCTGGGGTGGGTTTACGGGGACCGCGAATCGGTCGGCCTTCGACGTGAATCTGGCCCGCAAGTTTGCCGAGTTCACCGACGGCCTGAGCAACACGATGCTGGCCGCCGAGGTGAAGACGTATCAGCCGAATCTGGGCAACTGCGGGACGGGCCTGGCGAATGTCAACAACATCAACAACTTGCCGCCCGCGTCGGCCAGCCCTTACGAGGTGGCGCCCGAGTACAACACGGGATGCACCCTCGGGTTGAATGGCCACACCGAGTGGGTTGACGGCGCCGTCCACGAGACGGGGTTCACGACGGCCTGGCCGCCGAACAAGAAGATCACCCGGGTCGGCGGCGATCAGGGCCAGGACCTCGACCTGGTCGGCCTGAGGGAGAACCGAGGGGGACCGGTCTACGCGGCCGTGACCTCCCGGAGCTACCACCCCGGCGGCGTCAACACGATGCTGGGCGACGGCTCGATCCGGTTCATCAAGAACACAGTCAACGGCGAGGCCTGGCGGGCGCTGGGCAGCATGCGCGGCGGTGAGGTCATCAGCTCCGATTCCTACTGAGCGAGCGTTCTGCGCGACCCAGGATCGACGAGACAACAGGGGCGACCCCGGGGACGATGTCCGCGGGGTCGCCCTTCGTCGTTCGCCGGCCTGGAGCGGCCGCCTTGGTTGGCGTAGGCTGGACGCCCCGGCCTTTCCCGCCGGGTCGGCCGTCCAGGGATGGGGGCCGGTCGGGCAAGGAGGGTCGCAGGACCGGGGTGGGAATTCCGATGAATCGCGTCCGAAGATCGATCGCCCTGATGGCGTGCGTCGCCGGGGTGCTGCTGGGCTGGGCCGTGGAAGGGGGGGCCCGCGACCTCTGGACCAAGGAGCAGGCGCAGGCCTGGGGCAAGAAGACGCCCTGGCTGGTGGGGTCGAACTACATCCCCAGCACGGCCATCAACCAACTCGAGATGTGGCAGGCGGAGACGTTCGACCCGGCGACGATCGACCGGGAGCTGGGCCTGGCGCATGGCCTGGGCTTCAACTCGATGCGGGTCTTCCTTCACGACCTGGCGTACAAGCAGGACCCGGATGGGTTCCTCAAGCGTGTCGACGGGTTCCTGGCGATCGCGGCGAAGCACAAGATCGGCGTGATGCTGGTCCTGTTCGACTCGGTCTGGGATCCCTTCCCCAAGGCGGGGCCGCAGCGTGCGCCCAAGCCCGGCGTGCATAACTCGGGCTGGGTGCAGGGGCCGGGCGTGGAGATCTTGAGCCACCCGGAGCGGCACGGCGAGCTTGAGGGCTACGTCCGCGGCGTGGTCGGCCGGTTCAAGGATGATCCGAGGGTGCAAGTCTGGGACGTCTGCAACGAGCCGGATAACACCAACGGTTCGAGCTACATGAAGTTCGAGCCGGCGAACAAGTCGGAGCTGGCCCTGATGCTCCTGAAGAAGGCCTATGCCTGGGCCCGCGACGAGAACCCGACCCAGCCGTTGACGTCGGGCGTCTGGGTGGGCGAGTGGCAGCGGGGCAAGTTGACACCCCTCCAGACATTCCAGCTCGAGGAGTCGGACGTCCTGAGCTTCCACGACTATTCGCCGCTGCCCAAGCTGAAGGCTCGGCTGGAGAGCGTCGAGGCGTACGGCCGGCCCGTGCTCTGCACCGAGTACATGGCGCGGCCCGAGGGGAGCCGGTTCGACCCCTGCCTGGCGTTCCTGAAGTCGAAGAAGGTGGGGGCGTATAACTGGGGGTTCGTCGACGGCAAGTCGCAGACGACGATCCCCTGGGACTCGTGGAAGACCCCTTACAGGGCCGAGCCGCCGGTCTGGTTCCACGACATCTTCCGCCGCGACGGGACGCCCTATGATGCCGGCGAAGTGGCGTACATCCGGGGGCTGACCGGGGCGGCCGGGAAGTGAGGGAACGAAACGGCCTCGCCCGACGCTTCGAGGGCGTCGGGCGAGGCCGATGGTTGGCCAATCGCTGCCGGTCCCGTCAGGCCTTGGCCGCCGGAGTGAGTGCGGCTCGGATGGGGTCGTCGGCGACGGGGGTGCCCAGATCGCCCTTGCCGAATCCGCGGAGGGCGCCGGCGGCGACGGCCTCTTCCTGGGCCGTGGCGTAGTTGCTGACGAGCATGACGGGGACGGCGCCGTTGACGGGGTCGGCCTTCAGGGCCCGGATGAGGTCGACACCGGGCTCGCCGTCGGAGTCGCCGACTCGGTTGACCAGGACGAGGTCGAAGTGGTCGCGTGCCATGGCGCGGAAGGCGTCGGCGGCGGTGGCCGCGGCGACGGTCTCGGCCTCGAAGGAGCGGTTGAGCGCGCCGCGGATCTTGCCGTGATCGTAGCTGCACTGTCCGACGCTGAGGATGCGGGCGCCTGCCATGGGGAGAGTTCCTGGGCGGATGCGGATGGGGTCAGCGGCCGGGCGCCGGCGGGGAGGTCGTCCCCGAGGTGGCCGGCGCGTCCCCCTGGTCCTTGGCGGTGTCCTGAGTCTCCGTCGACTGTGCCCCGATTGTGCGTGCGCGGTCAAGCGGACGTCGGGCCGGGGCGTGGGCGGCCGACCTGGGCTTGGTGTCCAGAAGGTGGAGCTTGCGGAGCTTGGGGATGATGTAGATCAGGCTGTAGTCGGAGCCGCGATTGGTGCGGAAATAGTCCTGATGATAGGGCTCGGCCGGGTAGAAGCCGCCGAAGGGGAGCAGCTCGGTGACGATGGGCCCGCGAAAGGCGTTGCGGGTGGTGAGCTCGCGGTAGGACTTCAGAGCGGCCTTCTTCTGGGCCTCGCTGTGATAGAAGATGGCCGAGCGGTACTGCGTGCCGAAGTCGTCGCCCTGCCGGTTGGGCGTGGTGGGGTCGTGCGATGTCCAGAAGGCGTTGAGCAGGGCGTCGTAGGTGGTGACGTCGGGGTCGAACCGGACGTTGACGACCTCGGCATGGCCGGTAGTCCCTGAGCAGACGAGCTCGTAGGACGGGTTGGGGACCTGTCCGCCGCTGAAGCCCGAATCCACGGAGAGGACGCCCGGGAGGCGTTCGAAGACGGCCTCGGTGGACCAGAAGCAGCCGGCGCCGAAGGTGGCGACCTCGGTCTTCGGCCTGCCCTTGGGCTTCGCCTTGGACTTGGTGGCGCCCTCGGCGTCGAGCTCGGGCTTGGCGGCGGGCTTCTCCGAGTCGGCCGGCACCGGGTCGGCGGCGGTCGCTTTGGGCTTCGCCCTGGCATCTTCGATGGCGGGGGCCGAGGCGGATGCCAGGACCAGGCAGATCCCGAGACATGCCGCCGAGGATCGGATGAGCATGGGGTGACCTCCGTGGGAGTCCCTTCGGTTGGACGCGGGGCCGGTGGGGTGCGAGGGAATGGGCCGGCCGGCCTCGCACGACGGGGCCGGCTCTCCTCTTCATTCATTCTTAAGCAAAGAAACCGGCGCGTCGAGGGGAGAGGGGGCCTTGGGGGCTGACTTCGAGGGGAGGCGCGTGTAGCCTGGCGGGCCCGCGGGCGCCGCGCCCGGCCCCGATTGAACGGGCGGCGCGGGCGTATCTCGACGCCACGCGGCGAGGAACCAGACCATCATGCCCCGCTCCTGGATTGCCCCGTCGATCGCGCTTGCGGCCCTGCTGGGCGCCTGGATTCCGGACGCCCAGGCGCAGGGGGCCGACGACCCGCTGGCCTCGGCGCTGGGGGGCGGCCCTCGGTGGTTCAAGGGGAACCTGCACACCCATTCGCTCTGGAGCGACGGCAACGACTACCCCGAGATGATCGTCGACTGGTATGCCCGCCGCGGATACCAGTTCCTGGCGCTCTCCGACCACAACACGCTGGGACAGGGTCGGAAATGGGTCGACGTGGCCAAGGCAAACAAGCTCGCCGGGCGCGATGCGGTGGCGCTGTACAAGACCCGGTTCGGCGAGGACTGGGTGCAGACGAGGGAGCTGGGCGATGTCACCCAGGTCAGGCTGAAGCCGCTGAACGAATTCCGGTCGCTCTTTGAGCAGCCGGGCAAATTCCTCCTGATCCAGGGGGAGGAGATCACCGACCGGTTCGGTGAGAAGCCGATCCACATGAACGCGACCAACCTGGCCGAGCTGATCGAGCCCAAGGGGGGCAAGAGCGTCGTCGAGGTGATGACCAACAACCTCGAGGCGATCGAGGAGCAGGCCAAGCGGCTGGGTAGGCCGATCCTGGGGCACCTGAACCACCCGAACTTCGGCTACGCCATCACCGCCGAGGAGCTGGCGATGGTGACGAAGGAGCGGTTCTTCGAGGTCTACAACGGCCACCCGGGCGTGCACCAGCAGGGGGACGCCACGCATGCGAGCGTCGACCGGATGTGGGATATCATCAACACCTTGCGCATCGGCGAGATGAAGGTCGCCCCGCTGAGCGGACTGGCCACCGACGACTCGCACCACTACTTCGGCGCGGGGGGCTCGTACCCCGGCCGGGGCTGGATCAACGTCCGGGCGAGGTTCCTGACGCCCGAGTCGCTGATCTCGTCGATCGTGAAGGGGGATTTCTACGCGTCCAGCGGCGTGACCTTGAAAGAGGTGACGCACGACGAGTCGGCCAAGACCCTGACGGTCGAGGTTCTGCCGCAGGGCGACGCCAGTTACACCATTCAGTTCGTGGGGACGAAGACCGGCTGGGACCCCGCCCGCAAGCCTGTGGAGGGGCCCGACGGCAAGCCCTTGGCGGTGACCCAGCGGTACAGCGAAGACGTGGGCAGGGTGCTGGCGTCGGTCGCGGGGACCAATGCGACGTACAAGCTGACCGGCGACGAGCTTTATGTCAGGGCGGTGGTGACGTCCGACAAGCCGCCCGAGAATCCGTCCTACCCCGACCAGAAGGCGCAGGCCTGGACGCAGCCGGTGGGCTGGCAGGCCTGGCTGGCCGGCGCGGCCGCAGGCGGCGCACCCGGGGTGGCCCCGACCTCGCCGAAGTGACCTCACGCCCGCAGCCCGGCGAGGCTCGGATGGTCGAGCAACGCATAAGTCTGGGCCAGCGAGGCGATCGATTCGCCGCGCTGGCCGATGTGGGACTCGGCGATCGGCCCCAGCCGTCCCGAGGCCCCGGCGAGGTAGGCGATCCGGCTCGGGTCGAGGCGCATCAGGCGTGCCGCGGTGGCGTCGACCGCCGTCAGATTGGTGCCCATGACGAGCAGGCCCGAGTCGATGGGCGTCCCCATGATCGGGCCGTCGCCTTCCATGCCGACGATGCCGTCGACGATCGCCAGGTGAGGCCGGGCGGTGGCGTTGATGTCGAGGATCGACTGCGGGATTCCCTCCCGGTGCAGCACGTTCTTGGGCCAGCCGTAGCAGACCCCCGGCATGATGCCGAAGAGGTTCTTCATCGACAGGGTGGCGCCCGCCCAGTGGTGCGTCTTCATCTTGGGCATCGAGACCACGATGTCGGCCGTCCGCACCGCTCGCGGCAGCCAGAGCGTCTTCAGCCCGGTCAGGCGCAGGGCGTTGGGGACCTCGTCGACCTCGTCGTGATTGAGGTCGACGAAGGGGAGCCCTTCGCGCCGCAGTTCGGCGCCCAGGCCTGATTCGTCGAGCACCAGCTCGGTGTCGCGGACGTGCCCCTGCCCTTCGGCGATCAGGACGCTCGCGGCACCCAGGCAGCGGAAGGCCTCGGCGGCGGCCAGAACAACGGTGGGGTGGGTGTTGATGTGAGGGGCCTTCGCCGCGGGCTCGACGAGGTTGGGCTTGAGCAGGACCGTCTTGCCGCGAACCACCTCGTGCACGATGCCCAGGGCTTCCAGCCCCTCGATGATCGGCTGACGGAGGTCGACCGAATACGAGCCGGCGCGGGCGATGAAGACGTCGGACCGCCAACCCCTCTCATTGCGGCCGGCCCATGCCTGGGCGGACATCGCGGAAGTGGTGGCGATGCCGGCGACGGCCAGGAAGCGTCTCCGGGAGGGGGAGATGGGTGTCATCGTGGGGCGTTCCCGGCCTTGAGGCCGAAGCGGGCGAGCGGGTCTTGGGCCGAGGCCAGCAACAGCGCGGCCTTCCTGGAGACTTGGTCCGGATGGTCGGAATCATCGAGCGCCGTCGCCAGCCATCGCGGGGACTCGGGTGGCGCGGCGCCCCAGGCCTTCAGGCCCATGACGCCCCAGGCGAGCGAGCCGCCGGCGCGGGTCGCGGGCAACACGTCCTTCAGGTAGCAGATGGCCTTGGTGACAGCCGGGGGAGTCGGCCCGCCCAGGTGGGCCAGGGCCAGCAGGGCCAGGCCGGTGGGGCCGGGATGGGGCCGCAGTGCCCGGCCGAAGACGGTCCGGTTGCCGTAATTCCAGCCGCCCGTGGGGATCGACCGATCCAGGATCAAGGCCAAGCCCTGCTCCACCCGAGGATGTCCGCGATCGCCGGTCGAGGCCAACGCCAGGATGGCCCAGGCGGTCGGCTCGACCCAGGAATGGGTGCCCTCGACCCAGGACCAGCCGATTAGCGACTGGTCGTGGCCGACCACGGCGTCAGCCTCGGAAACCGCTCCCGATCGCGCCAGAAGGCAGCGAGCGGCCCGTTTCTGCGCCTCGCGGTCCACGCCCAGCGACCGCCAGGCCAGCAATGCGTGCGGGGTGGCCCAGGCGACCCCGGGGAGTGCTTCGGCGGCGGTGACCGCGCCGTCGGGACCTTGACGCGCAGCAAGCCATCGGGCGGCGAGGGCGAGCGGGGCTTCGGCGGAGGTCTCGCCGGCGAGGGCCAGGCAGGCGAGCGCGGTGGGCTCGGCGCGTGAGGGGACGCCGGCTCGTTCGCCCCAGCCGCCTCGCGGGTTGGCGGCATTGAGCAATCTGCGCCTTGCGTCGGTCGGCCGGGCTTCGTCCATCGGGCCTTGGCTCCTTGGATCGAGGGAGGGTGTCGGTCCCTTCGAGATTCGCGCCCGACTGCAAGCAGCCTAGGACATGGACGGACGGGGCGCCGGGGCTTGCCGCGGGGTGCGGCGGACTTTACGCTGGGCGGTTTGCCCGAACGAACGCGGGCGCGGGCCCGACGACACGCGACGAGGGAGCGGCCGTGAAGCACGCAACGAGGCGGCGATGGATCTGGGCGGCGGCAACCTGGCTGTTGCTGACGGCCGGGGTCGGGGCCCAGAAGGCGGCCGGGGCCGACGAGCCCAGCCTGGCCGAGTATTTCGGCTTCCAGCCGCTCGAGGTCTACAAGCTCGAGAACCGGATCGCCAACCTGCTGGTCCGCGACCTCGACGGCGACAAGGTCGACGACATCCTCATCGTCAACAACGGCCGTTCGCGCATCGACCTGCTCCTGAGCAGCAAGGGGCCGGCCGGCGACGACGCCAGGGTCAAGGGCGACTCGAACGACATCGCCTACGACCGCCGGATGAGGCTGGTCAGCCTGCCGGTGAACAAGGAGGTCGTCAGCCTCCAGCTTGCCGACTTTAACGGCGACGGCAAGCTCGACATCGCCTATTACGGTACGCCCGCCGAGCTGACCGTGCTGACCAACGAGGGCTCGGGCAAGTTCGGTTCTCCCAAACGGGTCAGCACCGGCGAGGCGATCGAAGGGGGAGGCTCGCTGACCGTCGGCGACCTGAACCGCGACGGCAAGCTCGACCTCGCGCTTCTCACCCCCAGCGAAGTTGTCTTCGTCTACCAGGAAGACAAGGGGAAGCTCTCCGAGCCCGAACGGACACCGCACACCGCGTCGAGCCCCCGGTTCATCAAGGCGGCGGATGTCGACGGTGACGGCGGCGACGACCTCGTGCTGATGGACGGAGCCGGCGACGACCCGGTCCGCATCCGGTTCTCGGGCGAGAAGGGGAAGCTCGGCCCCGAGCAGCGGTTCGCCGCCGAGGTGCTGAGGGCCTACGCCTTCGCGCAGATCGACGATAAGCCGGGCGTCGAGATGCTCTCCATCGAGAACCAGTCGGGCCGGGTCAAGGTGCTCACCCTCGACGAGGCCGAAGGGGACGAGGCGGGCAAACGCGGCCGCCTGATCTTCTACCCCCTCCCCCCCGGAACAGCTCGCGGCCGGACCACCGACGTGGGCGACCTGGACGGCGACGGCAAGGCCGACGTGGTCGTGACCGACCCGGCCAACGCCCAGTTCCTCGTCTATCGCCAGAGCGGGACCGCCGGCCTGGGCTCGGCCCAGACCTTCCCCGGCCTGGTCGGCGGCCGGACCGTGAGGCTGGCCGACCTGGACGGCGACAAGAAGGCCGAGGTCTACGTCCTCTCCGACACCGAGAAGCAGATCGGCCGGGCCACCTTCGAAGGGGATCGCCTGGGCTTCCCCGCACCGCTCCCGACCGTCGGCGGCGACCCCGTCGCCCTCGACCTGGCCGACCTGGACGGCGACAAGACCCCCGAGATCGTGTACATCACCCGCGGCGGCGGCACCGGCACCGACGCGTTCAGCCTGCGTGCCCTGAAGCGAGAAAAGTCGGGCACGTTCGTCCCCTACCGCTGGGGCACCGCCGACTCCGTGGCCATCAAGGGCCTCTCGGGCCTGCCGCCCGCGATGAAGACCCTGGACGTCAACGACGACGGCCACGCCGATATCCTCATCTTCAACGCCTTCGGCGCACCCGTCCTGCTGCTGGGCCACGAAGGCAGCGAGCCCACCCCGGCCGGCAGTCTCGGCCCGCTCTCGGGCGTGACCCCCGCCGGCCTGACCCAGGTGAACCTGAATGGCCCCGGCCTGCTCGTCAGTCAGAACGCGTTCGCGCGCAACCTGAAGCTGGACAAGGACGGCCGCTGGGAAGTGAAGGACCAGTACAACGCCGGCCGTGCATCGGCCCAGATCCAGGGGGCCGCGGCGCTCGATATCGACGGCGACGGCAAACAGGAAATTGTCCTGCTCGACCGGGCCTCCAAGTCCCTGATCTTCCTGGAGGCCCGCGACGGGGTCTACCGCCCCTCAGGCACCCTCTCCGTCGGCCCGATCGACTTCCAGGGAGTCCACGTGGCCGACTTCAACGGCGACGGCAAGAACGACCTCCTCCTCTCAGGCACCGACCGCTTCGGCGTCGTGGTGACCGGCAGCAAGGGCCTACGCCTGAAGACCCTGGCCAGCTACGAGTCGAACCGCGAAGACGCACGCCTGGGCGACCTGGCCGCCGGGGACCTGAACAATGACGGCAAGGTTGACATCGTCCTGATTGACGTGGCCGAGCACTTCGTCGAGATCGTGACCTACGCCAAGCCCGGCGACCTCCAGCGGGCGATCTCCTTCAAGGTCTTCGACCGCAAGAGCTTCCGCGACGGTGGGGGATTCGTCGAGCCCCGAGACCTGGGCATCGGCGACGTCGACGGCGACGGCCTGAAAGACCTGGTCCTCATCGTCCATGATCGGGTCCTCGTCTACCGTCAGGACCCCGGCCCCGATCCCAAAGCGGCCGAGCCGGTGAAATAAGCGAGTCCATCGGTCGGGACGGCTCGAACCCCGCGCCGTCCCGACCCTCCTCCCTCCTTGACTTGTGGCGTCCGATCGCAGTTTCGCGGGAAGTCGGGTCGGGTTCAGGCGTCAACATTGGCCCGGGGATCTCACCCCCCATGATGCCTCACCACGCCGTCGAGCTATCCGATCAACCTGCGAATCCGACTCATGTGCAGCCGGCCGAAAGCGACTCTTTCAGGCTGTCCGAGGGTTGCCCTTCAGGCCATCGGTTCAGGCACGCAGTGTTCGTCGTCCTGTTCCTCATCAGCCCGGGTTCGGCCCGCTCGCAGTGCACCCCGCCCAAGGCGATCCGGCCTCCGGCCGCCGCCTTATCGTTCGACGTCTATCGTTCCGATGATGCAGGCAGAACCTGGGCCGGTGCCGGGAAGGGGCTCCTCGGCACCGCCAGGGTCCACGCACTCGCCATCGAGGGGACGACTGCCTACGCGGCGACGGACGAAGGCCTCTTCATCTCGCTCGATGGGGGTCGCCTGTGGGCGGCTCGCGAGCAGACCCCTGCATCGCCGGTCCTTTGCTTGACGATCGCGGGTCGTCGCATTTACGCGGGGACCAGGAAGGCGGGAGTCTTCGTCACCGAGGATGAAGGTCGCTCGTGGCGTCGAGTCGCGCATGGGCTGACCGACCCACACATCCGATCGCTGGCGAGTCGAGGCTCCGTCGTGTACGCGGGAACCGACTCCGGAGGTGTGTTCAGACTCCAGGCTGGAGATGAATCCTGGACCCCGCTCGGTCGGGGATTGCCCGCGAGGCCGCAGGTTTTCGACCTCGCGGTGAAGGGGCAGAATCTCTACGCGGCCCTGTATCACAATGGGCTCTACCGCATGAACGCGGATGGCGGCAACTGGGAGAGGGTGGGGGATGTGACACCGCTCCGATTCCTGGTTCGGGGCCATTCCCTCCTCGCCGGACACAACCCGGGCGGAATCCACCAATCAAAAGATGAAGGGGCCACCTGGCGCCTCGCCCCGGGCGTGCCAGACGATGCGCCGATCTGGGTCCTCGGCAATGCAGGCCCGAACGTGATCGCGGGGACTTCTCCGGGGGCCGCGGCACTCAGCGACGACCTCGGCGCAACCTGGAAACCGGGCGTCTCGGGCCTCCCGGCGGGATCGGCGATCGTCGCCGTCGGCGATGGCCCGAGCTTCACCCTCGCGGCGATCGTTCGCGAATCGGAGAGGGCGAATGCCGCGCCTTCAAAATGAGATCGCCGATGCGTTGTCGGCGCCGATCGGGTGCCACGCCTCGATCAAGTCGTTGAAAGCCGATGTTGATCGTCGGCCGGATCTGGCCGGGCTCAGAACCCGGCCACCGGCGACCATCTCGCGTGAGTTGGGCTGAATTGGCGAGATTCCGACGGGGTTTTCGCTGGCTCTTTCCGGGATTCGATGCCCGTTAGCCACCCGAGAGTAGACGGGGCAATCGGGAGTTGACCTGGGTGCGGAACTCGAAGGCGACGTCCCGAGAGGCCAGGTCTTCGTCGTCCACGACCGGATTCTCACCGATCGCCGGGTCTCTCCAAGCCGGTCGTCGAGGGGGGGACTTCGCAAGGCAGATCGATCAAATCGCCTTGGAGAAGTTCGAAGACGCGGCTCGGGTTCGAGCAAGGCCGTCGTTGCCGACCTATTCCGCGAACGACGGGGCGATCGTTGCCCAGATGATGGGTCGATCGCCGATCGTCGTCCGCGGTGTCAGCACGGTGACGGCTTGAAGAGCCAGCCTTATGCGTTGCATTTGCTGAGATAGCGACCGCGTGCCGTACGGCCGGCGAGCAGGATTGCCCCGGCGGAACCGAGCAGAACGAGGGAGGAGGGCTCGGGAACCGCGGGGGTCGAGGCATTGATGATCCCCGTGCCATCGGTGCCGAAGAGGAATTTGACGCCCTCGAACTGCGACTCGGCCAGGTTTCCGGTCACCTGGAACGTGAACGACAGCGAGTCCTGAATGAGAGGGAAGGCCGCGTTGAAGCTATTGCTGCTTCCCGAACCGGGGGGGAAGGTGCCGGCCGCCACGATGCCGTAATCGGCGCCGCCAGTGCCCCGGGTGATGGAGCCCGCGTTGAACCCCCCAGCGAAGCCGGTGGACGACACGCCGAACTCGGCGACCGGGCTGACTCCGAGGACCGTGGTATAGGACCCGCTCAACGGGTCGGACGTGTTGGCCGCCGTCTTCGTGGTGAAGATCCGGTCGTCGGTCGAGCTGCTGCCCGGGCTCGTCAGGGCGATGGTCG
Source organism: Isosphaeraceae bacterium EP7 (assembly GCA_038400315.1). Lineage (NCBI taxonomy): Bacteria > Pseudomonadati > Planctomycetota > Planctomycetia > Isosphaerales > Isosphaeraceae > Kueselia > Kueselia aquadivae. The sequence continues at coordinate 2,258,743 of CP151667.1, read as the reverse complement.
TCAGAGTCAGGGTGGGATTGACCCCATTGACGTTGAAGGCAATGCCCTGAAGGACGTCACCGCGGAGGGTCGTCCCGCCCAGGGTGGTGTTCGTCAGGGTCAGGGTCAGGATGTTACCGGAGACCTTGAAGGTGGCCGCCCCGGAGACCTGGTTCCCCGTCTCGTTATTCGAGCCCGCGCCGCTGAACACAAGATCGGCGTGTGCCGCATTCATCGCCGTGAGGGACACGAAGGTGAAGGCGGTCAAGCCGAGTCGCTTCCAATTTGCCATGCTCTAGGTCCTAAGTTGCTCTCGGGCTCGAACCCTACGACCGCAGCCTACATGGATGCGGCCTTAAATCCTCGGCAAACAAGGTCGCGAGCCGTCGAGACTAAGTCATGTACGCCGCCATTCTCCTTGCGTCCCACGCCTCCTCGGCCTCGGAGATGGAATTGCAATCTTTTGCAGTCCAATGCCCTGATTCGTAATAGATAGCGTGAATGATGGTGTTATTTAGGAACGCCGAAGGTCGTAGGGTCGTACGACGAGGCCCCATCGAAACATGGGCTACCTTGACTGACGGCGCCCGCATGGGGGGGCATCGTCAATCTCCTTCCGGAATAGGTTCCCGATGCCCCCGAGTGATCTGGGCGTGACGCAGAGCGATGAAATCCATTCCACGCTTCGACCGTTGGCGGCCGAACGTGTAGACAACGGCCTTGAGCACCTCGGGGTGAGGTCCCGGCCGTTCGCGGATCTCGAACTTTCATCGTCCCGGCCCGACTCGCAAGAAGGGCATGCAGCGAGACTTCCAATCTCGCCCGGGGAGAATCAGGTTCATTCAGGGGTGGAATGAATTCGAGGCCGCTTCACGGCACAGAAGGGCGGCGCGGATTAATAAGCCGAGCCGTCGACGATCTCGCCGCCGGAGCGTGTCGACAGGGCCTGGAAGACGGGGAACTGCATGGTCGACTTGAGGAACCTGACCGAGCCGTCGCACATCAGGAAGCCGCATCCGCCGGGGTGCTGGCTCCAGAAGGTGTCGGGGCCTGCGTCCGGGGCGTTGAACATCGCGGGGTGCGGGGTGTCGTTCTCGTAGTCGGATTTCGGCCCGCCGGTCCTGCCCAGGACGAGGAACACGCTCGACACCGTCGTCTGCGTCGGCCAACCGGGCTTGTTGTAGAGTTGGATGGGAGTGTGGCCGAATGAGGCCCAGGCAGCATCCGAGACGTTCCTCGATCGCTCGCCGACCATCAACGTCTGACTCATGCCGTCGAGGATCGACGCCGGCGAGGTCGCGGAGTTCATGAAGAAGGCACCGGTGCCCGTCGCGGCGATCTTGCTGAGGTTCGGGCCGATCTTTTCGTACATCCGGAACCAGCCCGCCGATGCGACATACTGACTGCAAACCAGCTTGTCCTTGTACGGCATGTTCGACGTCGATGCAAAAACGTCGACCGGGCCGGGGCCGCCTCCGCTGGGGCACAGGTAGTCGTCCACGTTCGTCAGTGTTGCCGTGCTCTGGACCTCGGAATAGGCGGGGTGCCTGAAGTTCATCGAGTTGTAGAGGGGCCCTTGCTCGATTCCCGGTAGGAGAAGGGTTCCCCAGGCCCAGCCCTGTTGAATCGAGGGAGGATCGAAGACAAAGCCCGGCGTGAAGCACTGATGCAAATCCTGATAAGAATGCATCGCCAGGCCGATCTGCTTGAAATTGTTGGCGCATTTCAGCCTGCGCGCGGACTCGCGAGCGGCCTGCACCGCCGGTAACAGGAGGCCGATCAGGATGGCGATGATGAAGATGACGACAAGAAGTTCGATGAGGGTGAACGCGCGACGTTTCGAGGAATCCATCCGATCAGACATGGCGGGGAAGTCCTTTCCCGTTGATGGGCCGAGCTTTTCAAGCTGAGTCGTCGCTGTGTCGATCGGCCTTGAAGGCCCTGCACGAAAGAAATGTCCAGCAGAGTTCGGGATTTGTCGAGATCACTTCTCTCTTCAGGCAACCCGAACGGGCCTGACATCCCGATCTCATCTCATCGGGGACATCGGCGCCGAAAGCCGCTTCTGGATGGCCGCCGCGAACTTGGCGGGCGCCTCCAGGGGCGTGAAGTGGCCGACACCGGCGAGCTTTTCCAGGGTCACGTCGGCAAAGAACTCGTCGAGGCGATCGGACCACTCGGTGGGGAAGATGGGGTCATGTTCTTGCCAGAGGACCGTCGTCGGGGCTTTGATCCGATTCGCGAGATTCGGGGCGGCCTCGGCGATGTACGCGGCGACGGGGCTGGAGGAGGTTCGGTACCAGGCGATGGAGGCCGTGAAGGCGCCCGGGGGTGAGTAGACGTTGACGAGGTGGTCGATATGGGCCGGGTCGACCGCGTAGCAGGGGCCCGACCAGTGGGACCAGAAGTATTTCAGGTAGGCCCGGACCGAGTGCGGCTTGCCGTCGATGAGGATCTCGGCGAGATAGAGCTGATGGAAGGCGGGATACCAGAATTCGCGCGTCGACTCCGGGGAGAGGACCCGCTTGCCGGCTCCAGGCAGCGGGGGCGAGACCACCAGGGCACGAACCAGGTCCGGACGTAGCCTGGCGACAGTCTGGGCGACGAAGCTGCCGACGTCGTAGCCGGCCAGGACGGCGGGGCGCAGGCGCAGCTCCTCGATCAGGCCGATGATGCTGCGGGCCTGGGCCGCACCCGAATAGGCGAGCTCCGGCTCGGCGACGTGCTTGTCGGACTGGCCGAAGCCGCGGAGGTCGGGGACGATGACGTCGGCCGAGTCTGACAGGAGTGGGGCCAGGGCCCGGTAGTCGGTCCGATCTCCGGGCCAGCCGTGGAGCAGGACGACGGGCGGGCCGGCGCCGAAGCGGTCGTAGGCGAGCCGAAATCCTTCGACCGGGGATGAAAACGTCATGGTCGACTGGTTCCGTGCCTGGGCTTCGGGTGCGAAGGATTGGCGGCGGCTCGTTCAGGGCTTCTCGACGACGAGGTCGATGGCCGCGAAGTGCTCGTGGTCGCTCTGGGTTTCCTTGCTCTCGGCGCGCACGAGGTAGACGCCGGGGGTGTCGATGCGGAGCGTCATGCGTGAGCCGGCCTTGCGTCCGGGCTTGAAGTCCATGTCGAAGGCCGACTCGTGGAGCACGTCGTCGTCCAGCCTGGGAAGGGGCTTCTGGCCGACCTTGTCCTGGCGGGCGACGAAGAAATGGACGACCACGTTTTCGAGGGTCTTGTGCGGGTAGATGTTCTCGAAGGTCCACATGACCTTGATCGGGTCGCCGGCCTTCACCTTCAGGACGGGCCGGGGGTTCTTGCCGTATTCCGGCGGGGTCTGGTCGACGAAGGCGACTTCCTGGACTCCGGGGGCGGAAACTTCCAGGTGGACCTTGGCATGCTCCGCGCGGGCGGAGGCTGAGGCGGCGACGAGGACGATGGCCGCGACGGACGCTGGCAGGTTGAGACGACGCATGGGCGGGCTCCGCGTGGAGAGTGAGGCGGTGCGGGAGGGAGTTCCGGGGCGGGACGTTCGGCCTTATCGTAGCGGGCGCGCCGAGGTTTCACCAACCTTGCTTGGACGGCGGGGCCCGCCCCGGCCTATCATGGGCTCTGCAAGGGGCGGAGTTCCCCGTTGAGGGTGGGATGGCATGGGCTCGGGCGTGATCCGGATCGGAATTGTGGGCGCAGGGGGGATTGCGCGGACCCGGCATCTTCCCGGCTTCCTGGCCTTGCCTGGGGTCCGGGTGACGGCCGTGTGCAATCGACGGCGCGAGAGCGCCGCGAAGATCGCGCGTGAGTTCGACATCCCGAACATCCACGACACCTGGGAGTCGCTGGTCGACGACGAGATGGTCGACGCGGTCGTCGTCGCAGCCTGGCCCAACCTGCACTGCCCGGTCACGCTGGCGACCCTCGACGCCGGCAAGCACGTGCTGACCGAGGCCCGCATGGCCATGAACGCCCGCGAAGCCCAGCGAATGTACGACCGCGCGCACGAGAGCCCGAACCTGGCCACCATGATCGTGCCCAGCCCCTTCGGCCTGACTGGCGACGCCACGATGCGGGCCCTGATCGCCGAAGGCTACCTCGGCACCCTGCGCGAGGTCCATGCACGGGCGGTGCACGGAGACCTGGCCGACCCCCAGACTCCGCTCTCGTGGCGGCAGAAGACCAAATATTCCGGCTTCAACATGCTCCAGCTGGGGATCCTTTACGAGACCGTCCTGCGCTGGGTCACCCCGGCGACGCGGGTGCTGGCCAATGCGACCGTCTTCATTGCCCAGCGCCGGGACGAAGAGACGGGCAAGCTCGCCCGCGCCGGGACGCCCGACAGCGTGGACGTGCTGACCTCGCACGGAGACGGATCACGGGGCGTCTACCGGCTCAGCGGCGTGGCCCTGCATGGCCACGCGCTGGGGGTGACGCTGTATGGTTCGGAGGGGACGCTCGACTACGACCTGGCCCTCGATGAGATTCGAGGGGCCCGCAAGGGGGAGCGCGAGCTGGCCCCCGTCGCGATCCCCGATGAGCTGCGCGGGGGCTGGCAGGTCGAGTCCGACTTCGTCGCGGCGATTCGCGGAGAACGCCCTGTGACGCACACGACGTTCGCCACCGGCGTCCGGTATATGCAGTTCACCGAGGCCGTCGCACGCAGCTCCCGGCACCAGGGTCCGGTGGACCTGCCGCTCAAGGAATTCTCCAACCCGAGCCTCTGAGCGCGGACCCGTTGCGCGAGCCGTACGCCGCCGAGATCAGGCGGGCGACGACAAGGCCCGAGACGCCCACCACCCCCAGCAGCACCAGGACAACGCCCGCGAGGTGGCTCTCGACCCCCGTGTGCAGCAGCCCCCAGATGACGACCGAAGCGATCGACGTGCCGGGGCGGTAGACGCAATTCGCCGCGGGCAGCTCCCCCACCGAGAGCAGGAACGCGACCCCCCACGCCGCGACCGTGGCGGCCCGGGTCATCGGCAGGGCCACATGCGTGATGACCCCAGGCGGCGTGCAGCCGTCGAGTTCGGCGGCGTCGAGGTAGGCTCGTGGGATCGATCGCATGGCCGGCCAGAGGACGAGGAGTGCGTAGGGCCAGGCCCGCAAGACATACGCGATGACGAGATTCGCCGAGGTGTCATAGATCGGCGGGACGTCTCGGTAGGCGAGGACCAGGGCCATGCCCGCGACCGGCCCGGGCACGGCCAGCGAGAGGGCCGCCGCGCCCGCCGCGACCCAGGCCCAGGGGCCTCCGTTGCGCCCTTTCCAGGCGAGCGACCAGGCGAGACAGACGATGATTGTCGCGGCGATTGCCCCCCAGGTGGCGCTCTCGGCCATCGGCCAGGCGATCGTCGACCAGGCCCGCCGGATCGTCCCCAGGAACCCGCCGATCGACCAGTGCGGGGCGATCCCCCGAGCGGCCACCCCCCCCACCCTGCCCGCCCGCCAGGCGAGGCCCGCCACCGGCACGGCAAGCAGCCCGCAGGCCAGCGTCGCGGCCGCGACGCCGATGGGCAGGCGCCCGCGGCCGAGTTCCCAGGTGCGCGCCCGCCCCGAAGACCGACGCGCGGGGTCGGCGGTGGACAGCCAACGGGCCCCCCCCGCGATCAGGGTGCCGAGCACCAGCAGCGGCGGCAGGGCAACCGTCGCCGCTGCGCCCGGGCCGTTGCCCACGCCGTACTGTACATACGCTTCTTCAGCATAAGTCCGAATCTGGAGCAGGTCCGTCACCGTCATGTCGCCGGCCGTGAGCACCGCCACCGCGAGCGCCGCCGTCGCGATCGCCCCCAGGCTCCGGCGCAATCCCAGGCCAACAGCGACCCGCCACGCGGGCAGGTCGAGCAACGCCGCATCTTCAAGCTCGGGTTCGACCGACCTCAGGCCGATGCCCACGAGCAGGGCCGCCCAGGGCAACGCCGCCAGTCCGTGCACGATCGCGGCGCCAGGCAGGCCGACCAGGAGCGGCGGCAGGCCGAAGGCTTGCGAACGGCCCATGTTGCCGAACGAACCCAGCCAGGCCGCCGCATGCAGCGGCATCGGCACGAACGCCGCCATCGCCAGGGCGGCCCGCGAGGCCCGACCTCCCAGGGCGTCGGTGCGTGCCAGGACGAGCGCCAGCGCAATGCCCGCGGGCAGCGCGACAAGCTCCGCCAGCGCAACAAGCTTCAGGGTCGTGATGGCCAGTCCGAGCGGGCGCGCCACGCCGCCGGCCATCGCCGCATCGATGAGGCCCCCCGATGGTCCGGCGTCACCTTCCCATGCGGCCAGGATCGTCGCCAGCAGGGGCCAACCGATGACGATGACGAGAGCGGCGACGAGCAAGAATGCCGCCGCGAGCCCTTCGGCCCGAGAACCGCGGCCGACCATCCTCGTCCATGCTACCAACGGCAAGTCGCGCATCAGGGGCGCCCGGGCTTCGGTTCACGAAGGCCGGCGTCGCGCATCAGGGCACTGGTCGAGTTGTAGGCCTCGGTGACCCATCCGACGATCTTGTCGGGCTCGGGCGAGTATTCAAGCTCGATCGAGACGGTCAGATCGTCGATCCCGAGTGCCTTGATGGCTTGAAGATAGGGGGGGAAGTCGACCACGCCGCGTCCAGGAGGGAGGTCGCCGTGGACCTTGCCGTCGCAATCCGAGATGTGGACGTGGGCCACCTTGCCCCGGAGCCGCTCGACGGCCGACGGGGGCTGGTTGGACAGGACCAGGTGGGAGATGTCGAGGTTTGCCTTGACCGCCGGGTGGTCCACGTCGGCCAGGAACCGTACCATGCTGTCGACGTCGTTGAGCAGTGATTCGCGGAACGGCTCGAGTTCCAGGGCGATCTCCAGGCCGAGCGCCCCGGCGTGCGTTCCCAGGGTGCGGACGCACTCGACGCCGGCGGCCCACTGCTCGGTGGGGGGGATCACCTCGCGCTGCCAGATGTATTCGCCCAGGACGAGCAAGAGATTCTTTCCGCCGAACTCGCGGGTCATGTCGAGATAGGCCCGGCAGCGGTCGACGTGGAACCGGCGGACGCTCGGATTGAAGTCGACGAGCCCGACGGCGACGCATGCGACGCTGATGATCGGCAGCCCCGCGCGATCGGCCTCTGACTTGATGAGGGCCCGCTCGGCGGCTCCGATGTCGAGAGGATCGGCGAAGATGTCGATCGCGTCGAAGCCAATGGCGCGGGTCTGGGCGATCCCGTAGGCGGTGTCGCGGCCCGCCTGGGCCCACGCGGAATTGATCAGGCCGAGTTTCATCGGTGGTTCCCCTGGGGCAAGGCGGCTTGGCCTGGTCAGGCGATCGATTCGAAGTCGACGACGCGGTGTTCGAGGGCGGCGGTCATCACGGCCTCGCAGAGGGCCAGCGTGTCGAGGTTGTCTCGGCCAGAGATGTCGGGCCTGGTGCCCGTCTCGAGGGCCCGCATCAGGCCGGCCATGGGACCGGCGAAGGCATCCGGGAACCAGGCCTCGGGCCAGCGCGGGCGATGCCAGTCGCCCCGGTCGGCGATCGTCGTATAGTCGATCGTGCTGGGGGAATGGCTGGGCCACTCGGGCCAGCCGATCGTGCCCAGGGCCATCCCTTCGGTCCCCTCGAACCGCCAGCGGACGAACAATTCGGAGGCGGCCCCCTCCTGGACCGGCCCCGCCCAGACGTCGTCCCAGGATGATGCGCGGGCGCCGTTCTCGTATTCGAGGATGTAAAGGTTCAGGCCATCGCGATGCTCGAATTTGGTCCGAGGATCGGGCCTGGTGCTGGCGAGGACCCGGGCGGGGTTGCCCAGCCAGTAGCGCAGGGTGTCGAGGTGGTGAATGCTCATGATGAACGTCGAGAGCGACGGTCCATCTTTTGCCCAGGCCATCCAGTGCGGCACCGCGCGCATCTCGATGGTGGCGAGCACGGGGTCGCCGAAGGTCCCGTGGTTGATCAGGCTGCGCAAGGCCCGCACCGAGTGGTCATACCTCATGTTCTGATTGACCTGGAGCAGCACGTCGGCAGCCTCGCAGGCCTCGACGAGTTCCTTCCCCTCGGCGGAAGACATCGCCAGGGGCTTTTGCGCCAGGATGCCGCGGACGTGCTTGCCGGGATGGGCCAGGATGCTTCGGATGATCTCGGGCTGGGTCAGGGGAGGGACCGCGACGTCGATGATCTGGATCTCGGGGTCGTCGAGCATCGACCCAAGCGAGTCGTGCACGCGGGGGATGCCGCGGAGCTGGGCGACCTCTCGGGCCAGTTCCGGGGTGCGTGAGGTGATGCCGGCCACCTGGAAGCCGGCGTCGGCATACGCGACGAGGTGGCAGTCGCGGACGATGAAGCCGGCCCCGACCACGCCGATGCAGGGCCCGCGCCCGGCGGGCATCTCGTGGCGGTGGCCCAGGTTCCCGTGGATGGTGTCCGTCATGGAAGGGCTCCCTGAGATCGTGCGTCGATGCGCTCGACGTGGCATCATAGCCCGAGTCCAGGGCCGATGCAGCGTCCTGGGCCGACCGCCCGCGAGGCCGTCCGTCGAGTACGACGCGGGCAGGAGTTCCATCGCCGGACGTCAGCGACCCGAATCGGGCCGGAACCAGCGGTTGAATTCGGCCTCGACCGAGTTGCCGCGGGCCGAGCGGACGATCCTACCGGCGGCGAGGATCGGGGCGATCACGGCGAAGGCCATCACGCCGAGGCGGGTCGCGTGGTCCCAGATTGCGGGGGCGACGAGGTTCAGAAGAGCCAGCAGCGTCAACGCGACGAGGACGACGTGGGCCTCGCAGGCCTTGAACAAGGGCCAGGTCAGAACTCCTAGCCCTTGGCGTGGCCAGGGGGCGGGCGGCGCGGGCCGGCCCCCGGATCCGCCGTCGACGCGATAGCGGGCGGAGGAAGATTTCAGTCGCTGGAAGAACGCCTTGTATCGGCAATCGTTGTGCAGCGAGAGCATCGCCCAGCCGAGCGCCAGCGAGAAGCCCGCGGCCGACCAGGTGGGGTTGCCCGTGCGCATCGCCACCCCCTGCCCCAGCGCGAAGCCGAGGGCGAGGGTCTGGGCGTGGTGCATCAAATAATCGAGATAGACGCCGTCGAGCCCGGCAGTCCCCCTCCAGCGCGCGACCTGGCCGTCGACGTGGTCGAGCCAGAAGGCCAGGTGCAGCAGCGCGACGCCGATCAGGAACCCCGGCTCGCTCCCGGTGCCGATCGCCCCACATCCGGCCAGCGCCGAGGCGAGCGAGGCAGCCGTGACCTGGTTGGCCGAGAGCCCGAGCCGGATTGCGCCCCAGGTGCCGTAGATCGCGGCAGGTCGGGCGACGCGGCGGGCGAGCCAGTTGCCGATCTCGCGGTGCCTGCCCTTTTGGACTCGGGCACGGAGCTGGCCCAGCGTGGGGTATCCGGTCATCGCGGGCCTCCGTCGAAGGGGCCAATCACCAGGGCCGACGTAGGTTCGATCGCCGGCAGGGCATAGATTGAATAGAGGCGTGTCACTCCGTCGGGGTCGGTGATCGATTCCCGATAAAGCGGACTGCGATTGGCCAGCCAGGGGGCGAGGGCGCGGGAGAGCGTTGGATCGAATTCGACGGCGGTTTCGGGCTGCGGCGGGCAGAGCAGCAGGTGCGTGAACCCCCGGCCGGTGAGCGACCGGACGACCTCCTCGGGACGATCCCCGGGCGCGGCCAGTGCGGTGCGGCGACGGTGGGCGAGTTCCATCGTGTACGGCCGAGGAATGTAGAACCCCCGATGCTCCTGGCCAATCAGTTTCGCATCGACGGGAAGGTTCTCGTTGATCCATTCACCCACGCGGTAGGTGGGCTCCCTTCGAGTGAGGAACTCCGCATGGGATTCCCGCCCCAGCGCCACGTCAAGGCCGTGCCTGGCCCGGGAGGCGGCCAGTCCGGCCTCGGCGGCGAGGAGCGAGACGAGGACGCCAACGAGCAGGCGCGCGGGGATCGTCCGTCGGTCGGACCAGCGCGAGGCGAGCCAGGCGACTCCCACCGACAGCGGGCCGACGGCGATGAGGACGAAGCGCATGCTCTGACGCTGGGTGACGCAGAGGGTGAGGAAGACGTAACCGATGGCCAGCACGCCCAACAGCCGGCGAGGGGCTTTCTCCAGCAAGAGCGCCGGCAGGAACATGAGGAAGGCGGGGCCGAACTGATGTGAGAGGCTGTCGAACCGGTCGGGATCGAGCGTCATCGGCCAGAGCGCCGTCAGCACATTCCAGGGGGTCGCGGCCATGGGCAGGCTGGCGGGGTCGAGCACGATATCCAGCCCGGTGCCGAACACGCGGCGGAAGAACGGATAGACGGGATTGCCAGTGTAGTGAAAGGCCCTCGCGTACCAGATCCCGCCGGTCGCGAGCGTGGCCAGGCCGAACACGCTTGCCAGGCAGATCCGGTCTCGGAACGCGGAGTCTCGCGAGGGCCAGAGGATGGCCAGGCCGAGCACGCCGACGAGCACCAGCGCGGGATACTTCACCCCGATCGCCAGCCCGGCGAAGAGGCCCGCCAGGAGGGCGGATCGGATCGAAGAATCATCGCGCAGTCGCATGACGGCGACGATCGCGGCGTTGCCGAAGGCGGCCAGGGCGATGTCGTTCATCGGTGCGCCCATGCCGTTGGAGACGGCCGGTGTCAGCAGAGCAACGACCCCCGCCCAGCCTGCACGCGGGCCGAGCATGGGCCGGGCGAGCGCCGCGACGTTCAGGGCGAATGCGATGCCGAACAGCCAGTGGATCAGCCGGCAGGCCACGGGCCCCCGGAAGGCGAGGGCCAGCGTGTAGAGCATCTCGGTGGCCAGCGGATAGATCGTCTCATGCAAGTCTGCGTCGAAGGTCAATGATCCCGCTTCGAGGAAGACCTTGGGAACTTGCAGGTGATAGCAGAGCGCATCGCCATCGGTGGGGGGGGCCATCGCCGTTAACAAGGTGCCGGCGAGCGCGATCAGGCCCAGGAGCGGAATGACACTCGCCGGATCATTCCAGGTCGGGACGACGCGGTTTCGGATCATTTGAAGGACTGACTCGCCCCGGTCGAATGCGCCACCTCGCGGGCGGACTGCCAGGGCGAAGGCGGCGAGGAGCCCGACGGAGACGGCCAGGCCGCCGCGGTCGAGATGTCCCGCCAAGGCCGAAGAGGTGGCCGCCAGGGCGATCGCCCCGAGTCCCAGGGAAAGCGACTGGGCCAGTCGGTCGAGCAGATCCAACGGAGCTGGCGCGAGGCGCCGGGCGAAGGCGTCGCCGATGACGCAGGCGAGAAGGGCGAGCAGGGTGACGAAGGCGAGATCGACCATCCTTGGCGCACTCCCCGGCTCGGGCGTCAGGCCCGTTTGAGTTTCCAGGCCTGCCAGGCCGGCACGGCGGTCCAGGCGACGAGAAGGGCCATTGACCAGGGGAGGCTCGGGCAGCGCAGGGCGAGGGTCGCTCCCAGGGCCGACCAGGCGAGCGGCCTCGCGATGCGGCTCATGCCGGCCGCCCAGGCTCGCAGTCCCAGACTCGGGATCCAGGCGACGGCGGTGGTCAGCAGGAAGATTGCCGCATAGCCGACCGAGGCGCCTCCGGCCACGCCGACGATGCCCCAGCGGTCAGCCCCCGCGATGCCCGCCGTCGCGAGTACTGCCAGCCCCGCCAGTGTCGCGGCGCAGAGTGAATAGGGGCGGCCGATGGCGATGAGCATTTGCCGGGCGGGCCAGCAGAGGCCCAGAAGGATCATCCCCGGCAGCAGCGGTCGCAGGGCGGGCAAGCCCTCGACATATTTGGGCAAAGCCCACCCCAGCAGCGGCGGGGCCAGCAAGGCGGCCCAGGCGGCCAGCACCGAGAGGCCCAGCGCCTGGATCTCGGTGGCCCGGCGGGCGCGACGAGCGACCTCGGCCACGTCGCCGGATTTTCCCAGCACCTGCTGGAAGTCGTGATACAGGACGAGCACCACGCGGCCGGCCAGGTCGACCGACCAGTTCGTGCCCAGAAGCGCCACGGTGTAGAGCCCGGCCAGCCGCTCGCCGTCGGGAAGGCGGCCGAGGATCAGGCCGCGATCGAACGAGCTGACGGCGGCGAAGGCGGTGGTGTTGGCCAGGATGGGGAGGCCGACCTTCAAGAGTCGCCAGGCCGCCGGCGCGTCCCAGGCCCAGGCCAGCCGCAGCGGGTGCCGGATGCGGAGGTAGAGGACCTTCGCGGCCAGGACGATGCCGACTGCGCCGAGCAGGCCCCAGAATCCGGCCAGGATCACGCCGCAGCCCATGGCGACGACCGAGACGACGGCCTCAAACAGGTCCAGCTCGGTCGTCAGGCGGAACTCGCCCAGCGAGCGGAGCACGGCGATGGTGAAGCTCTCGCGGCGGCGCAGGATGACGAGCGCCGCGACCCCGAGCGCGCCGAGCGCCCACTCGCGGGCCATCGGCCCTTCGTGGCGGCCGTAGAGGCCCCAGACCACGAGCGCCAGGGCGTACGCCAGGCAGGTGAGCGTGTTGGTGGTGTGGGCCACGTCGGCCAGGTGGCGGGCCTCGGCCTCGCGCCCTCGGGCGCGCAGCAGCGGGATTTCCTGGACCGCACCCAGGCCGATGCCAAGGCTCGTGCGGTTGGTGTTGTCCAGGAAAAGTCGTAGCCCGGTATAGACGCCGAGCTGCGCGGGGTCGAGCCAGCGGCGCAGGGCTAGCGCGGTGAGAATTCCCACACCTCGTTCGACCTGGCCGCCCACGGTCACGATCAGGCCGTTGCGCAGCAGCCTGCGGCGCGGGTCGTCGGGCCCGTTGCCGGGACTCGGTTCGACGACGAGTCGACGCAGACGCCTCGGGGTCTTCGGGTCGCGGGTCAGTCGGTCCACGGCCCGGCCACGCAGAATTGCGACGCCACGCGGGCGTCCGCGGGCCCGACGGGGATGGGTCCGGCTTCCAGGACCCGCAAGCCGTTGGCCCTGTACCAGGCGGCGGTGTCGTAGCCGTATCGGTTGTAGGTCACGTCGGTGTCTTCGTTGTGCGCCGCCAGTCGGCGCGACACGCGGATGACCTCGCGGCGGATCCGGTCGGCGATCTCGGGGGGGTTGTGCAGGATGACGGCCGAAGTGAGGACCAGGTCGAAGGCGCCGTCCGCGAACGGGAGCCGGTCGCCGGTTCCCAGGACGAGGGAGATCCGGTCCAGGCCGTCCAGGTAGGTCGCCCCCTGCCCGAGCTGGGACGGACTGAAGTCGAGGCCGACCATCGGCACGTCGACGTGCTGACGCAAGGCCCTCAGCTGCTTGCCGTAGCCGCAGCCGACTTCCAGGATGGACTTGGGCTGCAAGCCCGCGATGCGGGCGGCCAGCCATTCGGCCCGTTCGGTCCGGGCGGCCTGCCCTTCCTGTTCCCTGTAATATTCATCGCCGCCGCGCAGTGTCCAATAGTCGCGGGGGTCGGCGTAGAGGAGACGACGCTTCCAGTCGGGCCAGCGCGAGAGACCTCGCCTGAGGGCCTTGTGCCAGGCGTATCGCGGGCCTTTGCGCCGGATGGCGGAAAGGGCACGCACCGGAAGGATCGGCATCGTCCGTGTCGGCACGCCAGGCTCCGCACCGCGGCCGTGGGTGGGTCTCGGCCGTCACTCGGGCATTCCGTCGCCCGGGGCGCCTGTCCTCGGCCGGCGGGACTCTATCGCCGGCTCGCCCCCCCGTCAAGGCGGGCCGTGCGGCTGGTCGCGGCATCGGGGTTGCTCTCGGTTGATGCGGTTGGCGACGGGGTTATCGCGGCTTATGCTGGAATGAACCGCGTCCCACCAGACCGGCACGGATGGACGACGACGATAAGAGAGGGCGAGCGTGACATGGGCGTCAGCTTCGGTAAATCGCGGGTCGCCGACCTGTCCTTCCAGCTCTTCGGGCGATCGTTACATCCGGACTGGTTCGCAACCCGTGCCCACACGAGGGTGGGCGGCGACGGTTGGGAGGCCGATGTCCGGATCATTGAGGGGGGGCACACCGTCACCTGGCGGTCGGGGGCGACGAGGCTCACCGAGGTGCTGGCAGGTCCGCTGGCCGAGCTTCCCGAGTCAGGCCTGCTCTACCATTCCCCGGTCCGGCGTGATCGCTCTGCGGAACTCGACCTGGGTCTGGGCCCGCACTACCAGGCCTGCCTCGACGTCGAGCGGCTCGACGCCGAGGTCTTCGCCCATCTCTCCGAGGAGTTAACCCTGGACGCGTCGCGCGGCGACCTGTTCGTCCGCTTCGCCGTGGCCGACCGGATGGCGCCGCCGCCGCTCAGCCGCGTCCACATCGAGGCCCGGGGCCGTGGTGTCTCGATCCAGGCGTTCCACACATTCCCGGCCGAGCGTGCGATCGTCCGCACGCTCTCGCTGCTGGAGCTGGGGCGGCCCGAGGGGCTACACTCCTGAGGATTCAAGGAGTTTTCAAGATCCAGATGTTGCGGTACTGCACCGGGTTGCCGTGATCTTGCAGCATGATGGGGCCGGGCGTCGAGGGGTCTCCGCCCATGCCGGAGACGGTGTTGTCGAGTTCGATCTTAACGTCCTTGTGGATCACCTGGCCGTTCTGCCGGACGCTGATGCGGGCCGGCTCGACCTTCGTCTTGGCCTCGAACCTGGGCGGGGTGAAGTCGATATCGTAGGCCTGCCAGACGGTGGGCGCCTTGCAGGCGTTGACCAGCGGGACGGCCACCTTGTAAATGCCGCCGCAGTCATTGTCCTGGCTCTTCAGCCCATAGCTGTCCAGCACTTGCACCTCGTACCGCCCTTGCAGGTAGACGCCGCTGTTGCCCCGTCCTTGTCCCTTGGCCTCGGGCATGTAGGGCGTGCGGAACTCAACGTGCAGGCGGACGGGGACGTTGAACGTCTCCTTGGTCCGGATGTCGCCGCCTTTGACCTGAGCGGCCTTGCCGTCGACGAGCGTGAACCCGGGCGGCTTGCCGTCGCGACCGACCCAGGCGTCGAGGTCCTTGCCGTCGAAGAGGACGATGGCGCCTGCGGGCGGAGGCGTGCTCGGCGTGTCGACGCCATGCTCCGGGCTGGCCAGAGTCAAGCCGGCGATGCTGCCGTAGGGGGCGGCGCCGTCTTCGGGGGCCATCCCGGCGAGCGTGGACGCGACGAGTCCGAGGCCGACAAGACGGAGTGAGCGGGGTGACATGGCTTCGGTACTCCTGGGCGGGAAGGCTCGGCCTGTCGGGGGGCGGGAATCCGTCGGATCCGGGCCGTGTCGGAGCCATGGTGTCCGGTCCGGGCGCGGTCGTCAACGGTCGCGGGCGCTGGATTGCTTCGGTTGCGCCGTGGGCGATGACCCGCCCCCGACGATTCGGGCGGTGAGGCATTCGGGACCCCCCGACGGCGGCCGATAATCCAGGTCAGGGCGATGCCTAGACCATTCCCGGCGGGTCTTCGGCTCGGAGACCTGAACATGCGATCGCGGGCCCGATTCTCGCGCGGATCATCCGTTCAGACCCCCGGCCGGGGCGGGCCGGCGGAATCTCAACGGAAGGGCGCAGGGGGCATGGCCGGCGAGAAAAATGGCCGCGATGGAAGGGGACTTCACGCGATCCTAACTTGGGCCGGTGCCTGAATCCGGCGTTGCCGCGGGTGCGTCGCGAGGGCATGAGTGCGCGGAAAAAGTGTTGGCGTGGTGTCGCCCAATCGTTATGGTCGTGCCGTCCCGGTGAGACGGGATTTCGGCCGCCCGTTGCCCGACGAGTGGGCCGTCCCCGCGAACCGAAGGAGCCTTGACAAGATGCCTCACCTGACCCGTTCCGACCGTGCACGTGGTTGCCTGCTCGGTCTGGCCGTCGGAGATGCTCTCGGGGCCCCGCTGGAAGGGCTCAGCGCGCAACAGATCCGGGTCCATTACGGTCAGGTCGACGACTATCTGGACGGGCACAAGGCCTGGAAGAAGAAGCCGTTCCGCTGGCGGATGCCCGGGCTCTACTCGGACGACACCCAGCAGGCCCTGGCGCTGAGCGACGTGCTGCTTGCCCACGGCGAGGTCGACACGGCCGCGCTGTCGGCCCTCTACCAGCGGATGGCGACCCCGAAGGGGGCCTACGCCGGCGTGCACCGCGGCATCGGCCGGAGCTTCCGCAAGGTGCTCGACGACCTGAACGCGGGCATCGACCCGTCCAGGACCGGGCAGACGTCGGCCGGGGCCGGGGCCGCGATGCGGATCGCCCCCCTGGCGATCTACTATGTCCACGAGCCCGAGGCCCTCTTCGACGCCGTGATGGCCGCCAGCCTGATGACCCACCGGGACATCCGGAGCCTGGCGGGGGCCATGACCGTGGCCTTCGCCGCGAGGCGACTGCTCGCCGGAGCCGGCCGCGAGCCCAGCCTGATCTATCGAGTCGCCGCCGACGTCCACGCCGCGGAAGACAAGATCGCCGCGGGCTGGGGGAATCATGTGGCCGGCCTCAGCGCCCATCTGCACAGCCTCTCGACGGCCGTCGCCCGCGTCGAGCCGATGCTGGAGATGCCCCGCGAGCAGGCCCTCGCCTCGCTCGTCGAAGAGGCCAACCGCCACGGCGCCGAGCCCGTCTGCCGCAGGCCGACGATGGGCTTCGCCCCCGCCCTGGTCCCGTGCTGTCTCTACCTGCTGCTGACCACCGAGAGCCTGGAAGATGCACTCGTCGACGTGATCAACCTGGGGGGAGACGCCGACACCGCGGGCGCCATCCTGGGTGCCCTGGCCGGCGCATGTTACGGCCCGCAGGAGATCCCGACTCGCTGGCTCGACCGCCTCAAGAACAGGGCCGGCGTCGAGGCCCGCGCCGCCGCCCTCGATCTACGCTCGACCGAGGGGCTGGTCATTCCCGATCTCATCGAGACCGAGGCCGTGCTGAGCAAGGAAGAAGAGGCCTACCGCGACGGCCTGCTCGCGCTCTCCCAGCAGGCCGAGGCCCACCGCGCCCCCTGACCGATCTGACGAGAACCCCCGGGCATGCTTCCCCCGGGGGACTTTCGTGGGATAAACTGGTGGTTGAGTCCGGATGGCGAGCAACGCGGTTCTCAGGGGGCTGCTCGACGATGTCCCGGATCGTCAACGACCGGATCAAGCGGCATCTCGGCCAGGCCGAGGGCTACCTGATGCTCAATCTCCCCGAACGGGCCCTGGAGATTCTCCAGGCACGCTCGGACTGGGCGACCATGCAGTTCGAGGCGAGCCTGCTCGCCGGGGAGGCCCTTCGTAACCTGGGCCGGTTCCGTGAGGCGCTCAAGCCGCTGGAAGTCGCCTCGGGGCTGCACCCCGACGACCTGGGCGTCGCCCTGGCCCTCGGCTGGTGTTACAAACGAACCCACAGGCTGGCTCAGGCCATCGACGTGCTCGAGCGTGCCGCGCGGGTCACTCCCGAACAGCCGCTGCTGCACTACAATCTCGCCTGCTACTGGAGCCTGGCGGGTAACGCCACCAAGTCGCTCGACGAGCTGGCGCTAGCACTCGACCTGGAGCCCTCCTTGCGGGCGAAGCTCGCCGACGAGCCCGACTTCGACGCGATCCGCGGCGATCCCTCGTTCGCCCGCCTGATCGTCGGCCCCGCCCCGCTCGCCTGACCACGACGCGGGGATGTTGGACCTTGGCCTCAGCGCCTGGCCGGCGCGGCCTTCGGGGCGGCTGCGGCGACGGTGGGCTTGACCTCGAACGGCGTGCCGAGCATCGACCTCCAGATCGACTTCTGCTCGACGTCGAGCGTGCCCAGGACGACCTCGGCCAGGTCGTGGTCGGCCTGACGCGGCGGGGCCCCGTCGCGCACCTTGGCCTCGCGGTCGGCCACGGCCTTTTCCAGGGTCTGGCGTTGCTCGGGCTTCAGCTTCAGCGAATCAGCCAGGATGGGCCGGCGAATCACCGTCGAGGGGCCTTCCCATTGGATCTCGATCTGAGCCAGCCGGGCTAGCTGTTCACGGCTGAGGTGGCCGGTGAGCCATCGCTTCTGCTCGCCGTCGATCGAGCGTCGCCCCGCCAGCAACTCGCCGCCCGTCTTCCCCTTGAGCGTGGTCGCGGCGCGATACAATTCGACGATCTTCCGCTTCGCATCCTCGACCTGGTTGGGATCGAGCCTTAGCTCTTCCTGGACGTCGGGTCGGCTCAGGAACAGGATCGGCGCGGTGGCGACCCCGAGGCGGTCGTCGGGCAGTACCCAATCGTCGGCCGCGGCGGTCGTCGCGACCGACGAGCAGAGGGCCAGGAGGAGGCCCATCGCCGCGGTCCAAGGGCGTATCTGCGGCGCTCGGGTCGTCGTCCGTTGGCGCATGGGCCTTGGTCCTTGGCATCGTGTCACGGCGTCGGATTCCGGCGGTCGGGGCGGGCCGCGGCCCCCCTTCGCGGGCGACCTCCCGCCGGCCCCTGGGGCCCGGGCGCATCGAGGCCGCGGCGTTTTATACGCCCAATCGGCCGATCATGGAAGGCGACCTCCGGGCGCAGCGAGACGCCCGGACGGGTCCACACCATGGGGGGGACTCGACCGGGCGTCGCCGATCGGAGGGATCGATTTCGGACAAACCCCCCGGATCCGGTTTACAGACCGAGGAGCGAATCTCGCTCAGTTGGCCGTGGCCTTGCGGCGGGCGCTGAGGCTCCCCTTACGGGCCGCGGCCGGGGCCGGCTTGGTGGCGGTCACCGCGGCGGCCTGATCCTTCGTCGCGGCGGCGCCATCGGCGGCCTTGGTGGCGTCGGCGCTCGTCTGTTCCGCGGTGCGTCCCGGCCCGCCGGGGCCGCCGCGACCGCGGAGCTTGGAGAGGTCGAAGGGCTCGCCCATCATCTTGGTCAAGGCGGACTTCTGGCGCTTGTTCAGGACGAGACCGAGGGACTTGATGGATTCCTTGTCCAGGGCCTGCGTCTGCGCCTGGATCTTGTGCATCGCCGCCATGCGCTGTTGCTGCTGCTGCTCCTGCACGGCCGGGTCGACCGGCGGGCGATCAGCCCCCTGGCCGCCACCCCCCTGGCCACGTCCCCCCTGCCCGCCGGGGCCGCCTCGTCCGCCGAACCCTTGAAATCCGGCTCGCCAGATCTCGCCTTGCGCCTGCTGCTTGTTGTCGGCGATCTGCTTGACAGCGATTCGTTGCTCTTCGTCCATCAACAGCTTGTCGGCGATCTCCGGCTCGTTCACCGCCATCGGCCCGCGCACTTGCAGGGAGATCTCGCTCAGACGCTTGCGCTGCTTGGGGGTGAGCACCTTGGCCAAAGCCAGCTCGCCGTTCTTCTGCATGGTCTCCATCTGCACGCGCATCGCCGCGAAGTCGGGGCGTCCGCCGTTTCCACCCGCCTGGTCGGCGTTGTCGCCCTGCGCGTTGTTGTTGTTGTTATTGTTGTCCCGATTGCCGCGATTCGCCCGCATCTTCTGGAAGGCGTCGTTGCGCTCTTTGTCGATCTTGGTTCGGACCTCTTCCACCTGAGCGAGCTGCTTGGGCTCGATCTTCAGCTCTGCCTGGACGGCCGGATCCCGGATCAGGCTCATCGGGTCGGCATTCTGACCCCCAAAACCACCGCGTCCGCCGCCCCCTGGTCCGCCCCCTCCAGGTCCGCCCCGATTTCCGCGGCCGCCCCCCGGGCCTTGCTGCGTTTTCTCGGCATCCTGAGCCATTGCCGAGGCCGCGACTAGGCAGAGCGTCATCGCGTAGATCGCCGCAACGGCGAGTCGTCTGGCCGGGGTCATCGTCTCATCTCCTGCGGCCACGAGGGCCGGGCGGGGTGGGGCCGGGGGTGTCGCCGCGGCAGGACTGGGTCCAACGGGGGCGAGTGCGGATCTTCGCCCCCTATGAATCGAAGTCAGCGACAAGTGAGGTGGGAGTGGACGGAGAAACCAAAAATTGTCAGGAGGGTGCACCCGAAAGGTGTCCGGACTTGCCGCCCGGCCCCGAAACTCGTCGGCGGCCGGGCCGCGTCAACGCGGTCAGATGAACTCATTGATCAGATTCTCGAGCATCTCCTGCCGGCCGCTTTCGAAGCTCCTCACCTCGCCCTTGGGCAGGATGTATTGCTCCAACTCGGCGAAGCCGACGCCGCCGGCCTCGATCCGCTTGCCGAACTCGCCGTCCCAGCTGCGGTATCGCTCCTTCAGGAACCCGTGCAGCCGGCCGTCGGTGCGGATGGCGTGGGCCACCTTCAGGCCGCGTGCGAACGCGTCCATGCCGCCGATGTGGGCGTGGAACAGGTCGATCGGCTCGAAGCTCTCACGCCTCACCTTGGCGTCGAAGTTCACCCCGCCGGTGGTGAAGCCGCCCATGGCCAAGATCGAGAGCATGCACTGGGAAGTCAGATAGATACTCGTGGGGAACTGGTCGGTGTCCCAGCCCAGCAGCGGGTCGCCGGTGTTGGCGTCGATGGAGCCGAGCGCATTGGATCCGACGGCCACTTCAAGCTCATGCCACATCTCGTGGCCCGCCAGGGTGGCGTGGTTGGTCTCCAGGTTCAGCTTGAAGTGCGGCATCAGATCATAGGTGCGGAGGAAGTTCAGGCAGGCAGCCGCGTCGGAGTCGTACTGGTGCTTGGTCGGCTCCTTGGGCTTCGGCTCGATGTAGAACGGCCCAGTGAAGCCGATGGCCTTCTTGTGCTCGACGGCCATGTGGAAGAACCGGGCCAGGTGGTCCAGCTCGCGCTTCATGTCGGTGTTCAGCAGGGTGGAGTAGCCCTCGCGGCCCCCCCAGAAGGTGTAGCCCAGGCCGCCCAGGTTGTGGGTCACCTCCATCGCCTTCTTCACCTGCGCGGCCGCGTGGGCGAAGACCTCGACGTTGGGGCTGGTTGCGGCCCCGTGCATATATCTGGGATGCGAGAAGAGGTTGGCGGTCCCCCAGAGCAGCTTCACACCGGTCCGGCCTTGCTCGTCGGCGAGGACCTTGGCCACCTCGTCGAGGTTAGAGTGGCTCTCCCTGAGCGTGGCCCCCTCGGGAGAGACGTCGCGGTCGTGGAACGCGTAGAACGGGGCGCCCAGCTTCTCGATGAACTCGAACGCCACCTTGACCCGCTTCTGGGCGTTGGCGACGCTCTTCGTCCCGTCATCCCAGGGCCTCACGGCCGTGCCGGCACCGAACTGGTCAGTCAGCGGATTGGCGAAGGTGTGCCAGTAGACGACCGAGAACCGCAGGTGGTCCTTCATCGTCTTGTCGCCGACCATCTCGTTCGCGTTGTAGTGCTTAAATTCGAGCGGGTTGCGAGACTTGGGCCCGCCGAACTGGATCTTTGGCACGCCTGCAAAGAATTCAGACATCGCGACTCATACCCCAGTCAAACGCCTGGCGCGAACCTCGTCACGCCCACCCCGCATCTCGACCCCGCGAACCGGGCCAGTCTAGGGTTCTTGGGGCAACGGGGCAAGGTCTCGTCCGCCGGCTTCGGGGGGATCAGGCCGCGGACCCTGACCCATATGAGGTCGCTCCGCTTCATCCACGTGCTCCATCGTCACATTCAGGCCCTGGCCTCGCTGGCGAACACCTCGGAGCGATGATCCGTAACCTGGAGTCCCAGCCAATTTCGAACCCTCGGGATCCGGCGCAGCAGCGTCCATTCGAGGACCAGCACCGCGATGAGGGAGGCTCCGAACAGCGGGAGGTAGACTCCGAAGAGGACAACCAGGACCATCAGGCCGATCGAGAATTGTGGTCGGACGAGGACCCTGGGGGCACCCAGGACGCCGGACTCGCGCCTCCGCCACCAGAGGACAACCGAACTGACGCTCAGGAGGACCAGGCCGGACGCGGTCGCCAGGCCGATCAGTTGATTGGGCCAGCCGAAGAGGCGACCCTCGTGGACGGCGATCCCCGTGCCCACGACCCGGTCGATGATGTGGCGATCGCCGAAGTCTTTACGGGTTTTGATCTCGCCCGTCGCCCCGTCCATGGTCAGGGCGACTTGATAGGGGCGGTTGGCCGTCATCGACTTGGCGGTCCACTCGGGGCTCGTACCCTCGAACGATTTCGCGCCCGGCGGCGCGATGACCACGGGGGGCGTCAGCTGGAGCGGCCTGATCGTGGCCACGATCCGGTCGATCGCCGAGAGGTCGACCGGAGCGCCGGCATCGGCCCGTCCCCCGCCCATCGACCCGTGGCCGGCATGCTCATCCGCGCCACGAGTCTCGGCCCGGACCGGCTTCGGAACCTCTCCGTTCGACCACTCCTGGCGGGCCACCGCAGTCCCGGTCAGCCGCCGGACATTGCGGAAGTAGTCGCCCCAGAACTTGGCCCAGGGAAGCCCGGTGAGCAGCAAGATGAGCGCGAAACCGGAGATCCAGAAGCCGGTGACCCCGTGGATGTCGCGCCAGAAGACCCTCGAGCCACGCGCCAGCCGCGGGTAGACCACGCCGCCCATCCTGCTCGTGCCGCGTGGCCACCAGAGGTAAAGGCCGGTGACGATCATGACGATCGCCCACGAGGCGGCCAGCTCGACGACCGCGGAGCCCCTGCTGCCCATCAGCAGCTCGCCGTGAACCTTGAAGAGCCATCGCATGAGGCGATCCTCTTCCGCGACCGAGTGCAGCACTTGCAGCGTCACGGGATGCACGTAGACCCGCTGAGCCTTTCCCTGCTGTCCGACGACGACCCGCACCGACGCATCGTCGACGACCGGAATCTCATAGGCGCCGAATGTCGAACCGGGGAACGCCGCCAGCGCCGCGCCAACCTGGGCTGCGGCCGACGCGGGCTGCCCTTTGATGGGAAGATGATCATAGGGTCGATCGACCCACGATTCGATCTCCTCTTTGAAGAGATAGACCGAGCCGCTGATGGAGAGCACGATGACGAACGGGATGCAGACGATGCCGGCGTAGAAATGCCAGCGCCAGACGGCCCGATAATCGGGCCAGGACTTCAACTCGGATCGCGGCTCGGTCTCGATCATGGGGAGGCTCCGTGAAGCTGATTCGGATCAGTGCGCGTATGCCGAGCTCGCCGCGTCGGGCGCGTCTCGATGTGGTCAACTCGTTCTCGTCGATAACCTTGGCGCGAGCCGGCCACGTCTCGCCACATCTGTGTACGTGTGTGGGCTCGATCCGTCGCATCGGAGCGAGGATCGGTCTCACGGTCGTCGAAGAAAATGCCCCGAGTTCAGGCGACGGCCGGGAGGTCCGGCGGGTCGTCCAGGCGGGAGGCCCGAGGAGGGGGGAACATGCACCGGGCGGAGGCGGGGATGAGCCTCGATCTCTGGGCGAAAAGCGGTGGAGCGCACGCGGCCAGGATCGCGGACCGGCCGAATGTTCCGGACGACGGGGAGCTCGGAAGGCCCGGGTCGCCGCAAGGAGCAGATTCGAGGCAAGGCGTCGAATCCTCCTGCACCGCGACAGGATCGGGCGGAGCCTCGCGTGGTTCCACCCCCCTCGGCTTGCAGCAGCAGGAGGCTAGCCGACACCTGTCGCCGCACCTGCAATGATGGCCCCGTTGTTGGGCATCAAAGGCGGGGGCCGAAGAGACCGAGGACGCAAAAGAAAAGTCACCCCATCCGAATCCGAGCAGCATCAAGATCGCTGGCATCAGCCGGCGAGCACGCTTGGTGGTCGGGAAACATCCGGGGTGGGACTTCACTCGCGGCGACTTTCAGGCGGGCGGGAGGCTGCATCTCGAGGATTATGAGCCGCATCGTGACAGCCCTGGAAGGGCCGGTCAAGGACCAGGGATAAGCACGCGGGTTGGCCGAGGTCTCGGGTTCTGCCTCTCGCACTCAGACCTGGAACGGCGGCTTCCAGAGCCAGATGGCGAGCACCACCGTGGCGAGCAGTGTGGCCCCGCCAACGAACATGCGATAGGCCAGGAAACGGCGGCGGGAGGGGTTGCCCAGGCGACGCTCAAGGTCGGCCAGGGCACTCATGCCGACGACCCCGACGAGGGCCACGACCAGGAACCCGAAGCCGTTCTCGGCCCAGGAACGCCAGGGGACGGGCGGAAGCGCGGGCTTGAACCTCGAAGCGAACCCGAGCGGGGCGTCGGGCTTATAGACGACCAGCGTCGTCGTGGCCGTCGCCCTGGACAGCCCGTCGCCCACGGAGAGCGTCAAGGGGCTGGGCTGCGTCATCCCTTTCAGCGGAGTGCCGCCGAGGATGCCCGTCTTGGTGTCGACCTTGATTCCTTCGGGAAGCTCGCCCATCACCGACCAGGAGAGCGGTCCTTTGCCCCCCGTGGCCGAGAGCGCCACCGCATAAGGCCGGCCGGCGATGGCCTCGGGCAGTTGCGCGGGGGTGACGATGGCCAGCTTCGGCCCCTCATCGGCGCCCGCACCTGGCTTGGGCAGGTCGACCGCCTTGGGGATCAGGGCCATGATGACCATGGTCAGAAGCAGGATGAACAGCAGGGCCCCGGTGAGCTTGGTGACCACGACGGCGACGAACGAGTCTTCGCCCGAGCCCCCGAACTCCATCCCGCCTCCGCCTCGACCGCCTCGCCTCGATCGCCGCATGGTCGCCGGCCCCCATCCTTGGGTCATCGCTCACGAAACTCGAGCCCGCCGCCCTGCCCCGCCGTTCAGGCCGCTCGCTCATCGGAGGTCGGGCCGTAGTTAGTCGGGATCATCTTCTTAACGATGTTGCGGTACAGCGTGTTGCCCTGCTCCATGCTCACCTGGAGCAGGTCGATCGTGTCCTTCAGGCTGCCCAGGGTCCGGGCGAGCTGCTCCTGCGTGGCACGATTGGAGCGTTCGTAGACGGCCGCCCACGACTGCGACATCGCCTCGATCGCATTGCCCGTGCGGTCGATCCCGCGGAGGACTGCGTCCATCCGCTCGTCGGGCTCGCCCAACTCTCCGATCTGGGCCTCGATCCGTGCCAGGACCGCGACGCCGCGACGCATCGAATCGCCCGCTTCACCCAATGATCCGAGGCTCTCGCCGATCCGCCCGATGGCGTCGGCCCCGCGCTGGAATCCGGCGACCGTGGCCGGCAGGCGGTCGACCGTCTCGGCAAACCGCTCGACGTGCGGGCCGAACCCCTGGCCCAGGTGCGACGCCAGGTCGGCCATGTGCGCGGCCAGGGCATCGAGCTTCGGGCCCAGGACGGCGATCAGCTCGGCCGCGATCGGCGTCGTCGGGCCGGAGTCGAAGACGGGAAGGGCTCGCTCCATGATCCAGCGGTCGACCCGCGCCAGCACGTCGTCCGACCGGCGAGTCACCAGCGTCAGGACGAACATCAGCGAGGCGCTCAGGAAGAGGGCCAGCAGGGTGCTATCGAAGGCGACCTGCAAGGCCGAGGTCACGCTGGTCAGGTTGCTCATGAACCCGTCCAGGTCCTTGACCATTGGCAAAACCCGGCTGATGTTCATCAGGGCCTTGGAGATGCCTTCGACCGTGCCGATGAAGCCGATCACCGGCAGCAAGTAGAGGATATAACGAGGCAGCGTGAACCGCCCCGCGGCATGCTCCTGGTCCAGGCCCGAGGCCTCGCGGTTCAGTTCCAT
Source organism: Isosphaeraceae bacterium EP7 (assembly GCA_038400315.1). Taxonomy (NCBI): domain Bacteria; kingdom Pseudomonadati; phylum Planctomycetota; class Planctomycetia; order Isosphaerales; family Isosphaeraceae; genus Kueselia; species Kueselia aquadivae. The sequence continues at coordinate 2,233,509 of CP151667.1, read as the reverse complement.
GAGCTGATCGGGAGACGGCGCCCTCGCCCCGGCAGGCCTGACGCCTAGCTGACGCAGGCGGGACGGCAGGACGCGACCATCTGCCGTGGAGACGTCGCCGGGGCGGGCCAGCATCGAGGGGGCCTCGGCGAAGGCTCGCTCCTCGCGCCGAAGTCGCAAGACCTCCATCGTCAGGGCGATGAGCGCCCAGCCGTAGATCAAGGTCCCGACGTACTGCTCCCACCCTCGCTCGAACATGAGCGTCGGGTTGAAGATCATGAGCGAGATTGGGAACGCCAGGGCGAGGGCCAGAGCGGCGAATGTGGCCGGGTAGGCCAGCCTTGACGGCTCGTGGGCGGCGGTCGACGTGCTCAAGGGCCCATCCTCCTGACGAACTCAAGGGCCGGGCCAATCCAATGCGCCTCGGCCGTCGCGGGCGTGCGGGTTCCACCCGGCACGACACGCCACCTGAACGGCATCGGCCGGCGCTCCGGCTCAACTTGAGGGGGGTTCACCAGAATTTGCCCTGAACCGGAAATCACAGTGGTCGGCCCCCTCCATGATGGTCTGGGTCCGGGTCAGCCTGATGTCCGGATTGAATCCTTCGGCAAGTGTGTAATCCCTGACGCAACTGAGACTTGGCCCCAATTTTTCGAGCCCGAGGGCCTTGTACATCTCGGCATAGCGGCAGCGTGTGACGTCGAAGTCGAGCCGATCTGGCGATTGCTCGATCATCCGGATTTCCAGGGCCCCGCCCTGGCTCCACCGGCCCAGGCAGGCGGAGAATGCTTCCAGACTGGTCTGGCCGAACTGCCTGGCCAGGTCGGCACCGGCGTCGAGGGCCAGCCGCTCGATCACCCGGCCTAGCAGGGCCAAGGCCCGCTCCTCGCCGATCTCCTCGCGGACCGCCTGGATCAGGGGAGCCACGATCTTTGCTTCGATCTCGCGCTGTTTCAGTAGGGTCAGTGCCTCGTCGGCCATCGCCGGACCTCCCCCCTTGGTAGCCTCGTTCGCGGACGTCCACACCCATCTTACTCGGGCTTCGACCGTCCGTGCCGGTTGAATGGACGGCCGGGACTCCGTATCGTGGCGGGGCCTCGTCGCGCCCGGATGTGCGCCGGGGCGGCAATTGAGCGGGCAGCAGGAGGCGATGGCGCGATGGTAGGGCTCTTTGATCGACTGACGTTCGGCGACACGGGGCCCACCGTGGGCGAGACCAATCGGCCGACGCGCGACGTGCTTGAACGGATCGAGGCGGGCGAGACCCCCTCCACGCTCGGCCTGCCGGTCCTCGACGTCATCGCCGCCCTCGCCTTCGAGGCGCTGGGGGGCGAGAAGTCGCTGGGTCTCCCGCTGATCAAGGGCGAACCCAGGCGTCCCGCGATCGCCAAGGCCCTGTCCGAGCCCGCGCTGGCGGCCTGGCTTCCCAACGCCGCGAGGCCGGCCCGGCTCGCCCTGTCCGCCGGCTTGCTCCAGATCTTCGAGGAGTGGAGCGCCAGTCACGAGGCCGCTCAGGAAGCAGACGACCTCGGCGAGGACAAGGTGGCCGGCTACTGGCACGCCATCGCCCACCGCCGCGAGCCCGACGCCGGCAACGCCACTTACTGGTTCCGCAGGATTGGCCGCCACCCCGTCTTCGGCGCCATGGAACGCACCATCGCGACCTGGCCGACGGATGAGCCCAATCCCGCGCCCGTCGACCGCCTGGTCAAAGGGGGCGAGTGGGATCCGCTCGGCTTCATCAACTGGTGCGACCAGGCCAGGCCCGGTTCCCCGACCCTTTCCGTCGGTCGCAGGCTCCAGCGGGCCGAGATGATCTGGCTGCTGGAATACACCGCCGAGGTCGCCGGGGTCCGCTGACCGGGGGGATCAGGCCAGGGCCAGGGCAGCGGCCAGGTTCCGCACGGCACGTTCCTTGGCCTTGGCCTCCACCTCGACGGTGATTTCCCGCCCTCGCCAGCAGTCGGGGAAATCGCGAGGGTCGATCTCGTCGTGGTGTCGCAGGGGCTTCGGCCCATCCCAACCGTCGATCGGGCTGGAGATGTGGAAGAGGGGCTCGCGATCCCAGGTCGTCAGGGCCGCCTCGGTGGCCTCCTCGACGCTCAGCCCATCGGCCAGGCAGCGGTGATGGTGGACGTCGTAGACCAGCGGAACGCCATTCGTCCGGCAGGCCGCGATCATGTCGGCCGGGGCGAAGCTCTTATCGTCGTTCTCCACGGTCAAGCGACGCCTGGCTCGGTCGGGCAGAAGTTCGAGTCGACGGCAGAACGTCTCCACCGCCGAGGCCTTGTCGCCGTAAACGCCGCCGATGTGGACGTTCAGGACATCCGCGTTGATCCACTCGGCCACTTCCGCCTGATAGTCCAGCTCATCGATCGACTTCTCGACGACGTCGGGCCGGTTCGAGTTGATCACGACGAACTGGTCGGGGTGGAAGACGGTCCGGATGTCGCGAGCACGGGCGAATGAGCCGCAGGCTCGGAACGCCTCGACAATCGCGGCCGCTTCGGGCAGGTCGTCCACGCGGTAGCCGGTCTGTGGGTGGGTCTTCACCGGCAGGATCTGGCTGTTGACTCGGAAACAGCCGATCCCGGTCCTGTCGCAGTATTGCAGGGCCGCCATCAGGGCCTGTGCGTTCTCCAGGCAGAGGGCCGATAGTTTGACCGCACGCGCCTCGGGCGCCAGCTTCAGGAGCGACGTGGCGGTTGTGGTGCGGAACTTGATCGGCTCGTCGACGAACAGGCAGCAAAGGCCCAGCCTCGGGCTACGCATGATCGGCTTCTCCCGGCGCTTCGCGTTTTCGGGCCCCTGAGATTGTAGGCGGCCGTCGACCGCTCCATTCCGGCCTCATCCCGCCGCCCAACCTCGGCCCGACGTCGAAGGGAACGCCTCGTCCGCCGGGCCCGATTCCGCTCCGACCCGGACAGTCTCGTAGACGCCAATCGCCCCAGGATCCTCATCGAGAACGGTCGCCCGAGGCACGAGTGACGGGATCGTCCCCTCAGTCCCGGAACGACTTCGAGCCGAGGTCTCGGCCGACAAGCAGGTTAAGTCCCGCCCTACCGACGGGTGTGAGCGGCCGGGTCTGCACGACCCCCTTCGACCCGAGCGACGTCAGCGGCCGCGACCATGAGCGCGTAAGGATCAACGCGGCCGAGGGGACGCTCCTGGTCGATCCGGTCGCGGTCGTCTTGCTGGAAGCCCCCACGCCTTCGATGGACGCCGCGTGCAACGCCGTTGCGATTGGATTCGCCGTCGTGGGCGCGGGGCTCGCCTGCGTCGGCGACGCGCTTGTCGCGACCGCGGGACTCGTCTGAATCGTCGCCGAGGCGTTCGTTTTCACGCGGGGTGGGTTGATCGTCAGGGTGAGCGATTTCGGCGGCCCGACATTGCCCGCCGCGTCGACGGCCCGGACCTGGAGCGTGTTATTCCCCACCGACAGTCCGGTGGGGATGAAGGATCCCACCCTGCCGAGCGGGATGTATGGCCCCGAAGTACCCACGCGGTATTCGTACCAGTCGTCGGCCCTCGCCCACTGGATCAGCACGAAGCCGAACATGGACGTGAGGCTAGGGACGATCGGCGGCGTGGCCGTCTTCACGGTGACCTTGATCGTCGGCCCGTCGATCGAGTTGCCCGCGGCGTCGACGATCCGGAACCCGTACTGGTAGACGCCGTCGGCGACTGGAGTCACTTCGCCGATCGAGCCCGGCCCGACCCTCCTGGACACCACTACGCCGTTGCGCAGCAAGTAGGTCGTGTCCGTCGGGGCCCCTGTTGCCACGAACGCCGGGGTCTGCACATTCGTAATCCCGTCGGTCGACGAACGCCCGGTGTCGAGCGCGGCAGGAAGTTGGAGTGAATACGCCTTCGGCACGACGGTGTCGTAGGTGAACTGGAGTGAGGCGGCCGGCCCCGCATTGCCGAGCGCGTCGACCCCACGGACCCAGACCGTCACCGACCCCTGCGTGAGGCCCGCCGGCAGGAATCCCGCCGGAGAGGCCACGGCCACCCAGGCCCCGTTGCCCACCTTAGCTTGATAACGCGAGGCCGAAGCGTCGGCCTTGAACGTCACCCGGCCGTCCTTCGTCAGGCGGTCATGGGCGTCCGACCCGGTATCTGAGACTAACGCCAGGCCGGTTGGGGCGAGGGGGACGGCGGCGGCCATCGACAGCCTGGCGTCGATGTAAGCCAGTCCGTTGACGGTCCCCGAGTCGACCCAGAAGGCAAGCCCCGGATTCGTGCCCGGCGGCACGTTCAATCGGTTGTTGAAGATTGAGTACAGCCCCTCGCCTGGTTCGGTCGCCAGCACGTCACCAAGCCGCAGCGAGGGGATCGCGGCGCCCCCCGCGGCTAGGCGGGCTGCTAGGAACGAGGGCGACCACACGACGACGTTGTCGGCGATGGTCGCCGTGAGATAGACGCGGCCACCGTTACTCTTGATATACGCGCTGTGCTCCACGCCGACCCAGATTCCCCCGGGCGAGTCTTCCACCGTGTTGCCCGTGATCGAAGCCCCAAGGAACGGGACGTGCGACCAGCCCCACATCACGGGGCTTTCCGAGGGGGCCGCGGTCAGCTTCATCCCCCCGCTCCCCCCCAGAAGACGATTCTCCGCCACGACCGTGCCGAAGTGATTGCCCACCAGCACCAGGCCGATCGCCGAGCTGCTCCCACGGGCGTCAATCAGGTTACCGCTGAAGGACTCGCCGACAAATCCGGGGACGATCGAGATGGCCGAGCTGCCCGCCGGCAGGGGAGAGTCCAGCAGGTACGTCGTCGCGCTGATAGCCTGCAAGATCCGCCGGTACTGGCCGGCCGCCGGTCCGTCGAGGATGGCCAGGACGTCGCCCGCCTGGCCGCCTCCCCCCTGCGGGGTCGGGATCTGCACCACCCGCCTGTCGGCCGAGACCGCCTGCAACGTGCCTTCGAAGCGAATCCCATAAGACTCCGTCAGGATGATCTCGGGCGCATTGGGGTTGGGATGGCTGTCGGAATCCATCGGCCCGATGCCCACGATCGTGTTGTCCTGAACCTTATCTCCCACGCCGCTGCCCGTCATCACGACGGCCCTGTACGCCTTGCCCGTCCCGGCGGAAGGCTTCAGCGTGTTGCCGCTGAGGACCAGGTCATAGGTGAGGTGGCCGGCGAACGCGGTGTAGCAGTACGTATTGTCCACGGTCCCTAGATAGGTGTTCCCCGTGATCGTCCAGGGGCCTCGGTAGAACTCGGTCGGCCCTCCCTTCAGGGTGTTGCCCACCAGCCGGCCCCCCTGCGCCGAGACCAGCCGGAACAGCCGCGGGGCTTCTTCCCATCCGCTGAGCACCGGGGAGCTCTCGACGTCCAGGTTCGTGAAGGCCAGGTTCACCTTGGCGTTGCCCTGGAAGCCGTCCAGATTGTCGGTCGTCCCGACGATCGCGGGCCCGTAGCTGACGCCGTTATTCCACCTCACCGGCCCGCCAAAGCGGACGGAGAAGCCATCGAGGGTCGTGTTGCCCGCGTGGACCTTGATCGCCGCCGTCCAGGGCGCGTCGCCGGCCTGCTGCGTGAACCTGAGCACGGTTCCCGGGGCCCCTTTGATCGTCACCGCACTCTTCAAGACCAGCGGGCTCGTCAACGTGTAGGTGCCCGCCGTCAGCTGGACGATGCCGAATCGATTGGCCAGGTCGTTCAGGTCGTCGCCGGGCCTGGCCACGACGCTCGAGGCGGCGGGCTTGGGCGCCAGCTTCGACAGGTCCACCGCTCCGCCCGCCAGGGTGGCGACCGTCATTGTGCCGTCATCGAGGGTCAGACGCAGGGTCAGGGACGACCCAGCTTCGTTGCGTACGGCGACGAATGAGAGCGTTGCCGTTGGTGAGCTCGCGGTCGTGCGGCGGAAAGCCAGCGTCCCAGCATTGGGGTCCGCGTAAGGGTTTTGCCCCGCGGCCTTGTAAGTCCAGCTCAGGCCGACCGAGCTGCTCAGTGTGGCTGACACAACCGCCCGCCCGGCGGGCAGTCCGTTGACCGTGAAGCCCACTGCCCCGAGTCCGGTCAGGTCGGCACCGTCCTGGCCTGTCCAGGTGGCGGAGACCGTCCCGAAGCCGACCGTCGGTGGCGCGGCGGCCACGACGGCCAGGGTCGGGTTGACCACGCTCGCCGAGAGCGTGCTCGTGTCCGTCTTGCCGTTGGCGTACTCGATCTGGACCTGGACCGATTGCCCGGCGAGCGTGCCGATGGCCGAGAAATAGAGGTCGGCCTTCGTCGGGTCGCCCGCCCGACGGATCAGCTCGGCATTGTTCGCCAGCGTGCGATTCGTGCCGTATCGCCAGGTCGTGCCGCCCGAGGAACTCAGCGTGGCCGCACTGATGGAGTCGCCGGGCGAGAGGTTCGAGAGGACCAGATGGACATCCACGAGTCCGTCAGGGCCCACGCCGGGCCCGGGGCTGACCAGGTCCTTGCCGTCCTGCCCCGACCAGGCGACGGCCATCTTCGTCGTGGGCATCCGCAGGTTGGGATCGGCCGCCCCGCCGGCGACCCAGATGACCTCGGTCGCCCCGTCCCCATAGGTGATGTCGAACTGGAACGGGCGGCCCGTCTCAACCTGGTAGGGCTCGAAGAAGAGGTCCGCGGTCGTCGCTCCCGCGTCTCGCACCACGGCGACGCCCCACCCATCCGCGGGTGACGCAACGCCCGGAGCGTTGTACGCCCACTGGCCGCTGCCATAGCCGCGGATGAGGACCTTGCCCAGCGCACGGTCTCCCGCCAGCCCCGTGAGCCTGACGTGCATGTCCTGCACGCCGTCGGGGGCGAGGTTGTTCCAGGGGCCGGTGAAGTCCTGCCCATCCTGGCCGATCCACGTTCCCACGGGCGATGAGGCCATGAGTAGGCGAGATTCGAGCGGTGTGATGGTTGGCCTGACGGACCTGCGTCGTCCATTTCGCATCGGTGGGTGCTCCGAAAGGGCGTCGCGACGTGCGAGCTTCCTTGCTGGTGCTATCCCACCCCCCGGTCCGTGCGGGTGTCTCATCTCGGTGCGGACGATCTCCCGGGCCGCGCAGCCGCATGCCCGACGGACCTCGTCGCACGAGGGACCGGTACGCGGGTTGGCCCAGTAGATGGAGATATTTCGACTTTTTTGGCCTTGATGGCCCGGGCTTCGTCAGGCCGAAAGGAGTCGAACATCCGTCGGGCACCGGAGAAATCTAGTGCGCGACTTGCACGTTATACCCGGGTGTCGGCACTATTTCGAGAAATTCCCGGATCGCATCGATAAAATCATTGCACGTGACAAATCCATGATATCTGGCATTAGGCGATTCGTTCGCGGTCCAGAAGCAGGAACAGGGCGATCCCGAGCGATGGCACGACGCAGAACAGGGGGAGGGTCGCCACGATCAGCCATCGGCGTCGCCCCGCACGCTCCACCAGCACCAGGGCCGCCCATCCGGCCGTGAGGAAGAAGTCGAGCATCGCCAGGTCGAAGACCCGGTCGTCGCGCAACAGCTCCCAGAATCGGGGAGAGTCCAGGCCGATCGTCCGGCGGATCTCGTTGACGAGCCAGCCGCCGACCGTGATGGCCACCGTCAGCATCAACCAGCCGATCACCGGGCGGGCGCTCAGGGGCCTCACGGCTCGGGACGACGGGCCCGCCCCGGTCTCCTGATCGGCATCGGAAGTACTCATGAATGATGACCCAGGAAATTGGCGAGAAGGGAAAATGCGCCGCGCAACTCCTGCCCGGCGACTTAGAATCTTAAGGCATCGCGTGGCCCGGGTGGCATGCGAATCGCATCCAGTCCTGGCGTCCGAATCTCCTGCGGCCGAACCGCAGCGCCTCGAGCGACCGAGAAATAACCATCATGCACCGGCACCCGTTCCGCGAGGCCGCCAGAATCGCGGCCCTGATCCTATCCCCGGTCGTGGCACTGGCCCTTTCGCCCGAGTCCTCGGCCCAGGTAACCCTGATCCCGGCGCAGGCCCAGTCCTACGCCCCTTCGCTGATGCCAGCCCCCGTCCCCGCGTCAGGCGGCCTGAACGGCATCGCCAACCGGGTGGCCGAGGAGGTTCGCCAGCTTGGCCACGCGATCGGCCTCGACCTGGGGCGTACCCCGAACGGCCCGGCGCTGATCGACGACGTCCGCGAGCTAGCCCTCAGCCTCGACGATTTCCGCAACGTCATCCGCGGCCAGCAAGACCCCAACCAGATCCGCCAGGCGTATGCGGGGGTCGATGGGACCTGGCAATACCTCCAGTCGAGCCTCTCCGCCGCGGGCGTCTCGTCGCCGGCCGTCGACCGCGGGATGGCGCGGGTCGGTCAGGCCCAGACCGAGCTGCGTCAGGCGCTCGGGTTCTCACCCGGCTACGGCCCGGGGGCCCCTAGCAGTCAGGATGAGGCCAGGCGACTCGCCGATATCCTGGCCCAGCGGACCGGTGACCTCGCCCGTGCCACCCGGTTCGAGATGATGGCCGCCCCCGGCGGCAATCGACTGGTGCGCGATGCCGACGACCTCGACCGCGCCGCCGGCCAATATGAGGTTGCCCTGTCGACTCCGGGCTTCCCCCCCGAGCTCGCCCCGACCCAGTTTCGCCCCGTCGCCGACCTGATCGATCGCGTGGGCCGTTCGCTCTCCTCGACGCCCCCGACCCGCGGCGTGCTTAGCGCCTGGCGCTCGGTGAACCAAGCCGCCGAATTGATCCGCCAGAGCGACCCGACCTACCAGCCTCCGGTGGTCGTCAATCCAATCCCCCCGTTCAGGCCGCAGCCTCCGATTCGGCCGTACCCGCCGATCGATCACGTCGTGCTGAGGCCCGTGCCCGCACCGGTGGAAGTGAACGCCTTGTCCGACCAACTTGTCGGGCAGGTTTCGGACTTCCTCCGCGTCTTCAGCTCCAATTCGGCGCAAGTTCCCGAGCGCGCCGGATTCCTCAGCGACGCCGAGCGCCTGCGAATTGCGGCCATCAAGTTCCAACGGGATGCCTCGACGGGCATGACCGTCGGAGACCTCGCTTTCCGCTACCGCGACGTCGACGCCTCGTACCGCCGCCTGGCCCGCCGCACCGACCGCGTGGCCAAAGGCCGGCTCGGGCCCAACATCGCGCAGATCGGCGTCATGGGCCAGACCTGCTCACAGATTGCCGACTACCTCGCCCTGCCCGGCTATCCTGCATTCATCCCGCACTGAGCGGGTCATCGCCGGACGGATGCTCGTCCGATTCCGAACGCGCAACCGGCGGCACGTCTCGCCGTCGGTTGCGGCTTCGGGCGCAGCGAGACGACCCCGACCCTGAAGGATCCGGGTGTCAGAACCACCGAGTGATGCGCATGAAATCGGCCGCGAGCACGCCGAGCTGGACTCGATGGTCAGCAGCTTCGGCACACTCTCGGCTCGCTTGGTCGGAACCGCGATTCGATAGGTTCGAGATCCGGCGCAGATTTTCGGTTCAGGCGAGGGCGACCTGCTGGAAAGTCGCGAACCGGGCGGGCGTTGATCGTGAGGAGGGCGTGTCGTGCATCGCTCAGCGCTCGTTGAGGACGCGCTGGGTGACTTCACGCTCGCAGATTTTGCACCACTTCCAGCGGCCGGTGCCGATGGCTTCGTCGAGGTTTGTCTTGGCGAGGGCGACCGATCGATACCAGAATTTGGATTCGACGCCGCCAACCTTGTCCAGCTTGACACAACGGGCGAAATGCAACAGGTTCGTGCCGGCGCGGACGGCCGTGCGCTTGGCGCCCGGCTCGGGAACCATGCCGTGGAAGATGAACCCGATGGCCTCAAGCCTCGTCTCGGCGAAGTCGTCGGCGGTCTCGAGCGGCCGGACACCGATCTGCTCCTGCGTGGACATAACCAGTGGCCCCGAAGTAACATCTTGCGGCATCATGAATTAGAAGCTTACTCTACCGGATTGAACCCGGCCATGCAAGGGCGGATGGCTCGGCGGCGGCCACGGCAGACGTCGCCGAGGCGCTTCGACGCACCGAATCCAGGCCCGTCCCGGGCCGCGAATCTCCCCCGGCCCGGGCCGTCGACGAGGGACTGACAGGCCGTGATTCGAGAGACCGTCGGCCACTTGCGCGACCTGCCGCGCTACAGCCAGATCCTGGCCACGCTGGTCCGCTACGGCTACCACGACGTCGTCGTGGCCTTGCGCCTGGAACGACTCATCGGGCCCATCGAACGCGTGGCCATGGGCGAGGGGGTCCCGCCCCCGGAGCGGGCCATCCGCTTGCGCATGGTCTGCGAGGACCTGGGGCCTACCTTCGTCAAGCTCGGGCAGGTCCTCAGCACCCGCGCCGACCTGCTCCCGGAGGCCTACACTACCGAGCTGGCCCGGCTGCGCGACGATGTCCGCCCCTTCCCCTTCGCCGAGGCCGAGGCCATCTTGGCCGAAGAATACGGCAAGCCATTGGCCGAGGTCTTCGCCGCCGTCGATCCCGAGCCGATCGCCTCGGCGTCGGTCTCGCAGGTCTACCGGGCCACCACGTTCGACGGCCGGACCCTGGCCCTGAAAGTCCGCCGCCCCAACATCGACAAGATCATCCAGGCCGACCTGGACATCCTCAGGAATCTCGCCGCGCTGGCCGACCGGCACCTCGCCTTCATGGCCCCCTACGCGCCCATCGAGCTGGCACGCGAGTTCGAGCGTTCGCTGCGCCGCGAACTCGACTTCACCGTCGAACGCCGGACGATGGAGCGCTGCCGCCAGCAGTTCGAGGGTGACTCCACGGCCCACATTCCTGAGACGTATGCCGAGTACTCCACGGGCCGAGTGCTGGCGATGGAGTTCATCGAGGGGGTCTCGCCCGCCGACGCCGAGGCCCTGGCACGCCTTGGCCTCGACCCCGCCAAGGTGGCCTGCACCGGTGCCCGGATCCTGCTGGAGATGATCTTCCGCCACGGCTTTTTCCATGCCGACCCGCACCCGGGGAACCTCAGGGTCCTCCCCGGCGGCGTGATCGCGCCGCTGGACTTCGGGATGTTCGGCCACCTCGACTCGCCGACGCGCGAGCGGATCGCCGACGTACTGCACGCCCTGATGACCCAGGATGTCGATCGCCTGATCCGGGCCCTGGACGGCCTCGACATCCGCCCAGAATCGACCGACACGCGGGCCCTGCACCGCGAGCTGGCCGAGCTGGTCTCGGCCTACAGCGACCTGACGCTGGACGCGATCGACCTGTCCCACCTGCTTCACGACCTCTTCGCCTTGGTCCGAGTCCACCGCCTGAAGATCCCGCCCGACCTGGTCCTGCTCATCCGCTCGCTGGTCACCATCGAAGGCGTAGGCCGCAGGCTAGATCCCCATTTCGATATCGGCGCCCAGCTTTTGCCGCTGCTGCGTCACCTTATTCTCAGGCGATTCAGCCCCTGGAGGCTGCTCACCCGGTCGATCCGCACGGCCGAAGACTTCCAGCGCATCGCCACCCTGCTCCCCGAAGTCCTCGGCCAGTCGCTGGAATCGATCCGCCGCGGCGAGCTGACCGTCAAGTTCGACCTCCAGCACTTCGAGGACCTGGTCCGCCAGCTCATCCGGGCCGGCAACGTCCTGGCGGCCTCCGTCGTCATCGCCGGGCTCATCATCGGCTCGGCTTTGGTGCTTCGCGCCGGGGTCGGGCCCGCCATGGTCAGCTACACGGGCTACGGCGTCGCCTTCCTCCTGGGTCTCTGGCTCATCTGGTATATGTTCCGCAAATAGGGTCATGACGCGCGAAGGCCGCGGGGCGTGACGTTGCTACAATGGTGCGAGAGACCCGAGAAGGCGGGCGGTAAGGAGCGACCATGCCGTCATCGAAGACTGACCAAACGACCCATGCCGAGACGGCCAGGCCGAAGCGTCCGCGCCTGAGGCGGCCGATCGGTTTCGCCGTCGGTGCCTTGGTGGTGGTTGCGGTCGCCCTGGTCCTGCTTCGCCCGCGGATCGCGGAAGTATTCGCCATCCGCCGCGACGCCTCGCTGGCACGCGCCCTGGTGTCCGAGGGACGCTACAACGATGCAAGGTCGCCACTCGTCCGCTGGTTGAAGGCACGGCCCGAGTCGCCCGAGGCCCTGGCCCTGCTGGCCCGGAGCATGCTCGGGGTCGGCCTGGTCGATCAGGCGATCCCCGTCCGCAGGCGGGCCGAGGCCGTGGGGTACTCCTTCGCCCCGGTCGAGCGAGAATGGGCCCTGAATCTCGTCAAGGCCGGCCGGGCCTCCCTGGCCGAGCCCACGCTGAAAGCCCTGGTCGCGGAGGGCTCGCCCCCCGACCCCGCCGTCGACGAGGCCCTGGCACGCTACTACATGGGGACTTCGCAAGATCGCGAAGCCCTCAAGGTCCTGGCCCGCTGGCGCGTCGACGACCCGGCCGCCGCGCTTCCGTATCTGTGGGACGCCGTCCTCGGCCAGCGGGCCGACAAGGGCCCCGAGGTTCTCATCAACGATTACGAGCAGGCCTTGAAGCGAGACCCCTCGCTCGACGAGGCACGCGTGGGCCTGGCCATTCAACTCCTGGACCAGCACCAGACCGCCGAGGCCAGGGACCTTCTTGTGGCCTATCTCGGCCGCAAGCCCGACGATGCCGCGGCACGGGCCAGCCTGGGGAAAGCCCTGGCCGAGCTGGGCGACGAGCCCGGCGCCATCCGCGAGCTTGACCGCGCCATGGCCCTCGACCCTCGCAACATCGAGGCGCCCATGACCCGCGCCAAGCTCGAGCTCCGCAGCGGCAGGCTCCAGTCCGCCCTCGACTACGTCGACCGGGCCATCGCCATCGATCCCGGCGAGTCCGACCCGCGCTTCACTCGGAGCATGATCCTCGGGCGCCTCGGTCGCACCGCCGAGGCCCTGGCCGAGCGCAAGGTCACCGACCGGCTCCGCGCCGACGACCTCGAAATCCGCGCCCTCCGTCGCGCCCTGGCGCACGCCCCGCGCGATGTTGGCCTGCGCCTGAAGATCGCCCAGTGGCTGCTCGACCACGACCACCCCGACGAGGCCAAGTCCTGGGCCGAGCAGGTCGCCAAGGACGTTCCCGCCAGTCCCCAGGCCAATCGCCTTCTGGCCCTCTATCACACCAGGAAAGGAAACCCCGGCCTCGCCCGCTACTACGCGCTCAAGGCCGGCGACGACTCCCTACCCGCTCAGAAATAGATCTGGCAACGGACCCAGAACAAGGGGGCCGACGTGCTGTAGATCTCGCGGCCCGGATTCACCAGCACGGGTGTGTCGTAGAACGGCAGCTGATAGTCCACGTAGAATTTGACGAACCGGTTGGGATACCAGTTGAAGCCGAGGTCGACCATCGACAGGGCTCGCGTCGACTCGGTCGGGTCTGACAGGCCCGCGTCGAAAATCGACTGCCCCAGCCTGAGCGTGCTGTAGCGGCCGAACAGTTCGATGGCACCCGGGCCGAACCGGCGTCCACCGGCGTAAAACGGCCTCAGCGGGACGACTCCTTCGCGTCTCTTGACCGTCTCGCCGGTGAGGAAATAGCCCGCGGTCACGTGAGAACCGGACGAAGGCACGCTGGTCAGCCCCGGCCGGCCGAGTTTGTAATAGTCGGTCGACCCGCGCTGGAATTCGGCTTCGACGGAGAGTTGCTTGAAGTAGTAAGCAAAGTGCAGGGCGCCTGCCGAGCGTGCCCCCAGCGGCGTGACCCCCTCGTTGAATGTGAGGAAGGTCGCCGAGGCGGCCCTCGCCCCCTCGTCGTTCTCCGACGATTGCAGCGACGTCCTCAGTGGCAAGGGGTCCTGGGGCTCGGACTGGATCCCGGAGAAGATCGAGCCGCCGATGTTCAGCTCATGAAGGGCCGTGAATCGCTCGGAACCCAGGAACGGCCGGACGTTCAGGTACCCGACCGCGTCGCGCACGGTGTTGTTGTCCGCCAGGCCGGCCAGCCTGCCGTCGAAGATGCCGGCGGCGTATTGCACGCGTTCGCCGGCAACCCGGCCGTGGACCATGAAGCCGGCCGACCGCGACAGGCCGAAGTTCAGCGGGTAGAGCCCGCGTTCCGGCGTGATGAAATACTGTTCGAGGTGGTCGTACCAGTCGTAGCTGTAGGGGACCAGCATCCGCCCGAAGCGGACCTGCAAGGCGTCGGTCGGCCGGAAGTTCAGGTTGCCGTCGAGCAGGTCCCAGACCCCCTCGATGCTGCGCTGCAATGAAACCTCATACTCGAACGGCTTGCCCATCCGACCTTCGAAGTAGAGCCTCACGCGCGGGATGTAGAGCCCGCTGTGCGTCGGCGACATGTTGTTGGGTGTGAACAGCTTGAGGTCGGTCTGGTCGAGCACGTGAAGGCGCAAGCTGAACTCGTCGTCTTCGGTGCTGAAGACCACGCCGTCGTCAAAGTGGGGAAACATCGGGCTCGCGGCCTCGTCGCCGCCGTCCCCCGCACCTCGAGCACGCTCGCCCGCGGCCGTCGAGCCGCCGAACGAGGGGCGATTCCACCGTTTCGATGCCGGCCCCGGTCGCGGGAGGGGCCTGCCGGTCTCGGGTTCCGGGAGCGTGGGCCCGACTTCCTCGATCTCGCCCGTCTCAACCTTCTGCCGCAGCTCGTCGTAGCGGTGCTGGAGGTCAACGTACCGCTCGTCCGACCGTTTCCGGTCGGCTTCGGCGCGGCGAAGCAGCTCCTCGTAGCGATCGGCCATCCGCTTATTGACGTCTTCCAGGGCTTTCAGCCGCGACTCGACCCCCGCAGTCTTGGCAGCAATGGGCGCGAGGGGGCCTTCGCCACGCGCCGCGTGCGAGCAGGCCGCGGCCAGCGTGACTCCAATCCCCAAGACCCATCGAACGCGCATCCATGCTCCGCGTAGGTCCGTCGTCATGGAAGTTTGGCCATCTCCCGTGATTGATCGGCACAACCGGCCGTCTCGCTTCAGCCCGCGCAGTTCGAAATGGGAGACGGCCGCCGGGGGGACGTTTCCCCCCGGCGGCCGTCGCGAAGACTCATCGAGGCTCGAATGGATCAGGGGTTGGCTGCCGTCTTGTCGGGGCTCGCTTTCTTGACCGCGTCGGCGGGCAGCTTGCTGATCCAGTCACGAAGCATGGCGACGGCCTTCTCGTCGACCACATTCGTCCCCAGCGGCGGCATCTGACCCGCACCCCGGCGCTTCATGGCCAGGTACATCGTCGACGAGTCGGGATGACCCGGCGCGATGATCTTCGGGTCCTTCACTCCGTGCGCACCCTGCTGCGGCGTCTGGCCAACGCCTAGCCTCTCCAGCGAAGACCCGCCCGTCAGCTCGATCGCCGCATTGCCGCCGCCGGCGCCCACATGGCAGCTGGAGCAGTTGGAATGAAGATACGACCGCACCCGAGACTCAAGGGCGAGCTTGGTGTCGCTCGGGTCGTCCAGCTTCGGCAGCTCCGAGGTCGGCTTGCCCACCTTGTTCGAGAACAGGCCGATGTGCTCGAGGGTCCGGATCTGGTTGTCCGTCGCCCGCGGATACTTGAACTCGCGATTCATCTGCGGGGCGGTCAGCCCGAGCACGTAGTTTGAAGCCCTGGAGTGGCAGACCATGCACTCGGCCCGGCTCGGGTAATGCCAGGTTTGCGCCACGGCCTTGCCGTCGGCCCCCTTCACGGCGAAGACCTTGTCCATCCCCTCCTTGGGCACCAGCGTGGCGTCGGTCTTGTCGTCATTCCAGAGGTACGAGTACCCGACCCACTCCCCCTGCTCCTTGACCATGAATCGGGTCTCGATCGGCACCGGCTTCTTGGCCTTGGCATCGGTCCCGGCCAGGTTGAGGGTGAAGGTCTTGACCAGCACCGTGTGATCGGGGAAGGCCCAGCCGTTCTGCTCGGTGAATTCCACCTTCTCCTCGCCGGGGACGGCCATGTGCCTGATCTTGCCGGCGCCGTCGGACCAGAGGGGCGAGTTGACGGTGTAAGGGATCAGGCCCGGGGCCATCTTCAGCTCGGCCACGCTCGAGAACAGGCCCGAGTCGCTCAGCTTCCTCGGAAACTTTTCCGACAGGACCTTGTCCTCGGACTTCCCGGGCACCAACCGGTAGAAGGCCGTCTGGTGGTCGATGACGATCAGCTCGCCGGCCGAATCCAGGCCGAACCCCGTGATTTGCAGGGCCGTATCGGCGATCTCGCGGTGGAAGACCTTCGTCTTCCCTTCCATCTTCACCGCCCAGATCTTGCCGGTCGCCCAGTCTCCGTAAATGTAGGCTCCATCCAGCTCGGGGTACTTCTTGCCATGATAGACGGTCCCGCCGCTGAGCGACCGCGCCTCGGCGTGGCTGTGCTCGACGGTGGGCTGGGTCAGCGGGGCCGGGCCCAACTTGCGGGTGGCCAGGAACGGGTGGCTCCCCTCGGTGACGCTCCAACCGTAGTTGCCCCCGCGCTCGATCATGTCGGCCGTCTCCCAGAGATCCTGGCCGTTGACGCCGCACCAGAGCTGATCGCTGGCCTTGTCGTACGTCAGCCGCCAGGGGTTGCGCATCCCGATCGCCCAGGTCTCCTTGCGGGCCCCTGGGATGTGGGAGAACGGGTTGCCCTCGGGGACCGAGTAGTTCATCCCGGGCGCGGGGTGGTCGACGTCGATGCGCAGAATCTTCGAGGTCAGGAACGTCATGTCCTGGCCACGGTTATTCGTGTCCGAGTCGGACGTGCCATCCCCCGAGCTCACGAACAGCAGGCCATTCTTGTCGAACGCCAAGTCGCCGCCGTTGTGCCCGTTCGACTCCCACTCGATGATGATCAGCTCGCTCTTGGGGTCGATCGCCCGCGTCTTGCGGTCCACCGTGTACCGGCTGACCCGCGTCTTGTGCGGCCCGTCGTTCTCGGTGTTCATCCCGACGAAGAGGTAGCCGTTCTCCTCGTACTTCGGGTGGAAGTCGAGCCCGTAGGCGATCGTCTTGGGGCCGAAGTCGAGCACCTCGTCGTAGCGGTCGACGTCAGGCTTGTCCTCGACCCGCAGGAGTTTCCCCGGCGGCGCCCAACCCCCCAGATGTTGAATGACGAAATAGTGATTCGTCCCCGGCTCGTGCTCGAACGACAGGGCTTGCTTGATCTTGAGATTCGGGAACGCTTTCTCGGCGCGATAAGGAGGGGGCGGCTCGGGCGAGCCCAGCACCTTCGAGGTCTTCAGCGGGACCCTTCGCTCGATGCCGTGGGGTCGGCTCGACTTCGAGCCCCGGCTACCATCCGCCGCGAGCGCTCCCGTGGGGGCCGTCGCGACGATTATCGACAAGACCAGTGCAACGGTCCGCATTCGCAAGAACTCCGCGCGGGTCCCCGGGCTGTGGGACCCCGGACGACGATAGGTCGAATTTGGTCGGACGGGATAGATCTGACGGCTTCGAGGGGCGAGCGGAGAGGAGGGCCCGCGATGACGATGCGCGTTGAAGATTCGCGCGGCCGCGAGAGGATCCGCGCGGCGTCCTCAGCTATTCTATCCCGGAGCCTAGCCCCCTTGACAAGCACCGAACCCAAAACACCTACCGTCCGAGGCCAGGATCTTGACCACGCGAACGGCCGACGACCCGTGCGAGGTCGGGCCATCGGCCTGCGTTCATCGGAGCGTCACTCGCCCGCCAGATCCGCGGGCTTCACAGCCTTCTTGAACTTGTTGTTGCCGAACGGAAGGGGCTCGTACGTCCCCACCAGGTCCACCTTCGAGCGATCGGGGATCTGCCCCTCCAGCCCCGTCGCCCAGTAAGCGGCGTTGACCAGCAGGCGGCGCAGGGCCTCGTTCTGGAGGTCCGTCGACGAGCCCATCGTGGTGTTGAAGATCCTCGCGGGCTTGCCCCCCTCGGGGGTGTAGGTGCGGGTCCAGGCGACGGGCATCATCGGGTGATTCTTGGGCCCTGGTAGGGGCTTGGCGTCGGGCTTCATCCCTTCCAGGACCTCGCCCAGCACCAGGGGGACGGCGTCGCCGGTCAAGGGGAGGCGCACTTCGTAGACGTCGGTCGGTCCCCAGATCTCGCCGTCGGAGATCCCCTTGAGGATCGGGCTGCCCGCCGCACCGGGGGCCAGGATGCCCCGCGTGCTCTGCGACCCGTGGGCGCCGTGGTGGTTAATCCAGGTCTCGCCGAGTACCCTGCGGCCGAAGCCCCCTTCCCAGCCCGGCTCCTTGCTCGTCCAGCCGAACCGGGCGTACGGGCCATTCTTGTTGTCGAACGCATGCGTCGCCGTGCGCAGGCCGACGATCGGCCGGCCGCTCTCCACGTAGTCGGCGATGTGCTTCATCTGGGCGTCGGGCAGGTGGCGGAACCGAGTCAGCAGGATCATCAGATCGGCATGGTCCAGCGCTTCGAGCCCGGGGATGTTATCCCCTTGATTGGGGTCGATCGTGCCGTCCTTCGGGTTGACCGCGAACAGCACGGTGCACTTGAAGCCGTGGTGGGCGGCCAGGATCTTGGCCAGTTGAGTCAGGCCCTCCTCGGATCGGTATTCCTCATCTCCGCTGACCAGGACGACGTGCTTCCCCTTGCCCGGCCCGTCCTTGCCCTCGATCACGAGCCGATCCTCGGCCGCATACGCCCGCCCCTCGCTCATCCCCATGCCGGCAAGGGCCGCCATCGCCAGTAGGGCGCATCGGCCCCGTCTTCGGATCGTCGGAATCATCGAGGTGCCGTCCTTCTGGACTGGTAAAAATCGTCGGAAGCTCGGGTTGCGCGCCGGCCAGCCGGTCGCGCCGGAGGGTCATCTTAGTCTCGCCCGACTCGCGAAGAAACGACCCGACCTCGCGCCCCGGCGCAGGCCCGACCTACTCTGCACCGTCCGTCCTGCCGACTCATCGCCCGTCCCCGATGCCAGTTCCAATAATAGGAACGGCCGCGCGTTCGTGGGCGTGAGGGCCTCCTCGGGCCTCGCCCCTTGCAGAAGTCATACGGCATTGCCTTCGCCGATGACGAAGGGGGCGTCGCTCAATTTGTCCAGGCCGGCGGAGCCCTCGCCCGGCGACCGTGCCTCCAACCGCCCTTAAGAAATCCCGATCAAGGCCGCCGCTGGCTCCAGCTCCGCATGGTCGGAACCAACCCCGGCCGGTCGGCCCGGGGCGGCGGGATTCGTGCCAACCTCATCACCACCGACGGCTCGATTCGGCGCATCCACCGGCGCGACGGCGGCTCCGACTTCGGTGGCAATCGCCCGACAGTCTCCGTGGGCCTGGGCGATTCCACGCTCCGTGTCCGCGTCGGCCATCATCTGGCCGGTCGGCGGCATCGCCCAGACCTCCCGCTATCTCCCCGCAGATCACTCCATCGAGATCCGCGAGGGGTCGGAAACCGTGGAAATCCGCCGATCTGGTCAGGCCACGGAACCGATCGCCAATTCCGCGACCCTGGACCCCTGGTAGTGGCGGTTGATCAGGTCGTTCTGGATCCAGAGGAGCTTGCCGAACGCGCGGACGGTGGCCACCTCGCGGTCGCGATCGAGGCCCAGGCCGAGGATCGTCGCGGTCAGGGCATCGGCCACGAAACCCATCAGCGAATTCATCTGTACGAGCGGGACGTCCAGGCTGGCCGAGCCCGCACCTGGCGTGTGCATCTTGCCGACCATGTCCAGGTAGCCCACCATCTTCGCGTCGTACTTCTGCGTCACCAGGCGCACGAGATAGCGGCCCAGGTGCTCCTTGCGAAACTTGATCTGCTCGTGATCCACCGTCAACTCGGATAGGCTCGTGGGCACGTTCCCCTCATAGCCCGACTGCCGTGGGACGAAGTGCCTCCAGGTCGCGTCGTACCCCTGAAGCTTCTCGTACACCGCGTCGACCAGGCCCGGGACCAGCCCCGCGAGTGCGCCCGCCGCGCCGTGGATCGCGTCGACGTCCTCGGGGCCGAACCCGATGAATTCCGCCACATACCCGAACCGATACGCCGTGTCCGCCTCCAGCCGAGCCTCGTCGATCTGTCGCACGATCTCCCCCCTCTCGCGAATCGAATTTGACGGGAACCACCCCGCCTGAGATCATTGGATGACCTTGTCCGATTTAGGTTATCGCCGCTAATCTGGATGTCAAGATCCAATTTAGCCGGGAGGTCCGGCCGCGATGTTCTCCCAGACGGTGGAATACGCCCTGAGGGCGGTCGTCTACCTGGCCGACGTGGCGCCCTCTGCGCGCACGACCGACCAGATTTCCGCCGCGACCAAGGTCCCCAAGGCGTACCTGTCGAAAGTCCTGCAAGGCCTGGCCCGCTCCGGGATCGTCCGCTCGCAGCGCGGCATCGGCGGCGGCATGGCGCTGGAGAAGGCCCCCGCCGACCTGACGCTGCTGGACGTCATCAACGCCGTCGAGCCGATCCGCCGCATCAAGACCTGCCCGCTCGACCTCAAGTCGCACGGCGTCCACCTCTGCCCCCTGCACCGGCGGATGGATGACGCCCTTGCCGCCGTCGAGAAAGCCTTCCGCGACACCACCCTCGCCGAGCTGCTGGCCGACCCCAACCCCAGCGTCCCCCTCTGCGACCTCAAGCCCCATCTTGCCTGACGGCCCTCGACGGATCGTCGTGAGACGCGCCGGAGGGTCATCAGACTTGAGAAGGGCGGCTCCCGGGACGGCCGCCGAGTCCTCGCTTGAACGAAGCCGGGGCTGCGACGGACGGCCTCACTTTCCCGCGTTCACAACCGGCTGGGTTCCCCGGTCTGAGCAGAGCACGACCAGGAGGTTGCTCACCAGCGCGGCCTTCTTGTCGTTGTCCAGGTCGACGATCTGCTTGTGTGAGAGCCGTTCCAGCGCCATCTCGACCATGCCCACGGCCCCCTCGACGATCATCTGCCGGGCCGCGATGACCGCCCCGGCCTGCTGGCGCTGGAGCATCGCGTGGGCGATCTCGGATGCGTAGGCCAGGTGGCTGATCCGCGCCTCCAGCACCTCGACGCCCGCCTGCGAGAGACGGTCCTGGATCTCCGTCTTCAGGTGCTCGGCCACCTCCGCCGTGTGGCCCCGCAGCGAGATTTCCCCTTCGATGTGTGCGTCGTAGGGATAGCTGAGCGCCATGTTGCGCAGGGCCGACTCGCTCTGGACGTGGACGAAGTTGTTGTAATCTTCCACGTGGAAGAGGGCCTCGGCCGTGTCGACCACCCGCCAGACCACCACGGCGGCGATCTCGATCGGGTTGCCCGCCAGGTCGTTGACCTTCAGCCGCTCGCTCTCGAAGTTCCGCACCCGAAGCGAGATTCGCGTCTTGGTGAAGAACGGGTTGATCCACCGCAGCCCCGGCTCGCGCACCGTCCCCTTGTAGTTGCCGAAGAGCTGGAGCACCTTCGCCTCGTTCGGGTTGACCGTGAACAACCCGAACAGGCTGACCAGAAACCCGAGCGAGCAGAAAGCGGCGAGCGGCGCCCCTAGCATGATGAGAATCACCCCCATGGGCCTGGGCCCCATGACCGCACCGGTCATGGCCATCAAGCCGCCGATGATGATTCCTGCCAGGAGTGCGATCGGGACCTCCGGCGTCGACCGCGGGACGATCAGGATCTCTCGCATCACCTGAGACGGCTTAGCCGTGCTCTCCCAATTCTCGTCCACCGTCGTTATCTCCGGGACATTAGAAGCGTCGGGCCACATCCCTGGCGTGCCTGTGTGTTCGCCGGCCGTGGCCCCGTATTGTCCCGATGGCCCCCGCCAAGCTCACAGAGCCTCAGCCCCAGCCCAATGTGCGGCGCCGCCCCCTCGATAGGCGAGGTTTCCCAGGTGGGCGGCCGACGCGGCCGAGACTCCCGCCTCGACCGGGCAATTGGGCACCGCCCTGCTGCGAACGCACTCGACCCAGTTGGTCAGATGCAGCAGTTCGCCGTCGGGTTTGTCGTAGAAATCCTGCCCCTTCCGCGGGTTGCTGCCCAGAATCCACTCCTCGGCCTTGACCGTCTTGCCGGGCTCGGGGATCAGCTCATAGCGCCCTCGGTCGAGGTAAAGCGTGGCCTCGGTCCCCAGAAATTCGATCCGCGCGGCGTTGCGCTGGTTGGAGAAGGTCCCGTCGAAATGGGCCTGGATCATCCCGGGATATTGCAGCAGACACTGGATCGTGTCGGGAGTCTGCCAGACCCCCTCCGTCAGGAACGGCTCGCCGACGGCCGTGGCCAGCACGGGATGCTCGAGATCCAGATACCAATGGGCCACGTCGATGAAGTGGACCATCAAATCGGTGAGCAAGCCGCCGCCGAAATCCCAGAACCATCGCCAGTTGCGCAGCCGATATTCATCGAAAGGCTGGTCGGGCGCATTGCCCAAAAACGCCTTCCAGTCCACCTGCTTCGGGTCGATCCCCGCCGAATCGCGCTTGAACCGCGAGCTGGTGTTCCGGTTCCAAGAGAGGTTCACCTTGAAAACCCGACCCAGATTGCCGCTCTTGAGAATCTCAAGCCCCTTCTGGAAGTGCGGCATGCTCCGCTGCTGAGTCCCCACCTGAACCACGCGCCCCGTTTCTTTCCGAGCCGCGATGACGGCGGTCCCTTCCGCAAGCGAATGGGTGAGCGGCTTCTCCACGTAGACATCCTTGCCGGCCCTGCAAGCCGCAACCGTCATCGGCACGTGCCAGTGATCCGGGGCCGCGATCAGGACCGCGTCGAGATCTTTGCGCCCGAGTATCTCCCGGAAATCCTTCGACGCCGCCGCCTTGGGGTCGGCAAGCTTCCGCGCGGCGTCGAGGTTCTTGTCGTAGATGTCGCAGACGGCGGCGATCCGCACGTTGGGAATCGTCGCCAGCGATTTCATCAACGCCTGACACCGCCCGCCCGTGCCGATGCAGGCCACCTCGATCGTGTCGTTCGCCGCAAACCCGCGGGCCGACTCCACGGACGTTCCGCCCAGCAGCGCGCCCGCCCCGGCCAGGCCCATCGTCTCCAGGAACGCGCGACGAGAATCCCCGATCGATCGCATGGTGATCGCCCTCGCTCTTGATATCGACCCCGGGGACAAGGGGCCTCGTCCCGTGGCCGCCCATCATAACCGGGCCCGACGCACGGTTGGATCTCGCAGTTCCGACCGTTCTTGGATCCTCAAACACCGCCCGATCGATCGGTTCTCGCCCGGCGGATTCCACAATCGATCCGAGCCGACAGGACCTAGAGTCAGGGAGGGCCCACGAGCCCGCCGTCACACCAGGCCTCAGGCAGAGGTTTCCCCATGGCCGAGTCGACCCTTCGCCGCGCCTCCCTCGTCATCCTGATCCTGACGAGCCTCATCTTCGGAACACTTCTGGTCCCGGCCATCGTCGCCGGCCCCCTCTCCCTGATGGCGTTCGATCAGGGCTTCAGCGCCACGGCAATCCTCTTCGTCTGCTGCATGCTGAGCTTCCCGTTCCTCGTGCTGGTCTCAATCTCGGGCTCCTGGATCTGCTATCGAAGGCGAGTCTACCGGGCCGCGATCACTTTCAGTGTCCTGCCCGCGGTGAACCTCCTCGTGGTCGCCGCGCTGTTCATCAGCTGAGAGCATCGAGACTCGCTCACGGAGGCCCGCCCTTGAACGAGACCATCCTGCGAACCGACTGTCACGACCGGTCTCCTTCTTTGATAGGATGATCCCCGCTTACTTCGCATCGAAGGGCGTGCGCACGATCGCCGTCAAGGGGCGGGCAGAATGGTCCACGAATTCCCCGAATCTGACGCGGCCCGCCTCGACGACGAGCGGGGATTCCTCTCGGCGCTGGTCGGCGACGGCCGGCCGCTGCTGACCCTCACGGGCCTGGCCCTGACACTTTCGGGCCTGGTCGCCCTCTTCCTCGCCGCGACCGGTCATTTCCTGCCGCACGACGAGCGTTACCTGGGGATGACCTCGGCCGATCTCTGCTCGCTGCACGCCTGCCGGATCGTCCATTTCATGATCCACGACCGCGTCTCCTTCGGCGGTGCGCTCGTGGCGATCGGCCTGCTCTATCTCTGGATGGCCGAATTCCCCCTGAAGCGCGGGGAGCCCTGGGCCTGGTGGCTGTTCCTGCTCAGCGGCGCCGAGGGCTTCGTCAGCTTCTTCGCCTACCTCGGCTACGGCTACCTGGACACCTGGCATGGCATCGCCACGCTGGGGCTGCTCCCTTGCTTCGCCGTGGGCCTGGCCCTGTCCCGGGAGACGCTGAACGGCCCCTCGGGAATCCGCTCGTTGCTCAGTCCCTCGGTCCGCCTCCCCTGGCTGTCGATCGCGGGCCTCGGCCGGGCCTGCCTGCTGGCCACCGCCCTCGGGTTGGTGGGCGGCGGCCTGACGATCCTGGTCGTCGGCATGACGACCGTCTTCGTGCCGCAGGACCTCGTCTTCCTCGACATCGGCGTCGACGAGTTCAACGCGATCAACGGCCGACTCATCCCCCTCATCGCCCACGACCGCGCCGGATTCGGCGGGGCCGTCTGCTGCTTCGGCATCACCTTGCTCTGCGTCGTCTGGTGCGCCCGCCCTTCGAAGAGCCTCTGGCAGGCGCTCGCCCTGGCCGGCACCATCGGCTCCGCCACCGCGATCGGCGTCCACCCGGTCATCGGCTACAACGACGCCGTCCACCTCGCCCCGGCCGTCCTCGGGGCCTGCGTCTACGCGATCGGCTTGCTGGCCTACCGCCCGGCCTGCCACGGCGGAGGACGGCCAGTTGGTCAAAGCGGGTCGATCTTCGAGGGCGTCGAGCCCGCCCGCATCGAGACGGGGATGACCGGCACATGAACGCATCGGGGGCGTCTCGTGATCGAGCAAGGCGTTGAGCACAAAAACTACGGCATGCCGCCTCTCCGCGAGTTGGGCGCGGACCTCGCCCGCATCTCTCCCCTGAGGCGAGTGGTCAGCCTGGTCGGTCCCTTCCTCTGGTGCGGGGCCTATTTCGCGTTCGCGGTCCGGGGCTGGTGGCCGCCGGCGGTCTTCTGCCTGGTGGCGCTCAGCTTCTTCACCTATGGATCGATCTCGCATGACCTCGTGCACCGCAACCTGGCATTGCCGTCGGCGGTCAACGATGCGCTGCTTTGCCTGATCGAACTGCTCGCCCTCCGCAGCGGTCACGCCTATCGGGCCGCACACCTGCACCACCACGCCCATTTCCCGCACGCCGACGATATCGAGGCCTCCGCGGCAAGGATGTCCCTGGTCGGCGCCCTGGCGCAGGGGATCGTCTTCCAGCCCAGGCTCATGTTCTGGGCATTGCGGCATGCCAAGCACGCGAGGTCCTGGATCATCTGCGAAGTCATTGCTTGCCTGGTGCTGGTGACCATCGCCGCGTCGCTGGCCGGATCATCTTCCGCCTTCCCGATGTATGCGCTCCTGATGATCATGGGAAGCTGGATCATCCCGCTCGTCACGTCGTACGTCCCGCACGACCCGACCGGAACGGACGAGCTCACGCAAACGAGGGCGTTCCGAGGACTGGTGGCTTCGGCAATCGCCCTGGAGCACCTCTACCACCTGGAACATCACCTCTACCCGTCGGTCCCGCACCATAACTGGGCGAGGCTCGCCAGGCGGCTCGACCCCCACCTGGAACGAGCAGGCGTCCGGCCGATTCGGATCTGGTTCTGAACTTTGCTAGACCGTCCAACCCTTCGATTCGATGTTGGAGGGTGAGCATCCCAGGCTCTCCTCGAAGTCCAGGAGCCTCTCCGTTGAATCTGCTCGGCAAGATCGCGCTCGTCACCGGCTCCGCTCAAGGCATCGGTCGCGGCTGCGCCCTAGAACTGGCCCGCGCGGGGGCCGATGTCGTCGTCAATGACCTTCGAAGTGGCCCCGAGGTCGACTCGCTCGTCGACGAGATCGTCGGTCTGGGCCGGAGAGCGGCGGTCATCGAGGGCGATGTCTTCTCGAGGGCCGGCTGCGAGGGGGTCGTCGGGCGCGCCATCGACGCCTTCGGCCAGCTGGACATCCTCGTCAGCAACCCTGCGCACAACCGTCGGGCCGACTTCCTCGATTATGACCCCGACGACTTCGAGCGGGTTGTGGCCGCCACGCTCTCGGGCGGGTTTCACATGAGCCAGCTCATCGCTCGCCACCTGGTCGGGCGGAAGTCTCCGGGCAAGATCGTCTTCATCTCCAGCATTCACGACCTGGTCCCGTATGCCAAAAGCGTGGCCTACAACGCCGGCAAGGCGGGCCTGAAGCACATGGCCTTCACCATCGCCGCCGAGCTGCTCCCCCACCGAATCAACGTCAACCTCATCCAGCCCGGCTGGATCGATACCCCCGGCGAGCTGGCCTTCTTCAGCCGCGAAGCCCTCGACGCGGCCGCCCCCGAACTCCCCTGGGGTCGCCTCGGCCAGCCCTCCGACATCGGCAAGGCCGCTGCCTTCCTCGCCTCCGATGATGCCGACTACATCACCGGCACCGCCCTGCTTGTTGACGGGGGCCTCTGGATGAACGACGCTCGAAAAGGGGGCTGACATGCCTGTTTTGGGGCATCGGCCCGTTGAAGTTGTAATCAGTTTGGAGATTTCCCTTGCCGAAGTACGATCGAATTGTTTAACCTCCGTTGGATTCGCCCGCCGCATCTGTCGAGGAGTCTGGACCCATGCTGACGATCGCCGGCAAGACTCGCTCCGGATTCTGCGATGGCGTCACCCGCCGCGACTTCCTCCGCCTGGGTGGCCTGGCCATGGGGGGGCTGTCGCTGCCGCAGATCCTCCGCCAGGAGGCGTTGGCGGGGGTCTCGTCGAAGGGTTCGTCGCACAAGGCGGTGATCATGGTGCTGCTGGCCGGCGGGCCGCCGCACCAGGACATGGTGGACCTGAAGCCCGACGCTCCGGAGGGGATCCGGGGCGAGTACAAGCCGATCCACACGAAGGTGCCGGGCCTGGACATCTGCGAGCACATGCCGCGGATGGCCGCGATGATGGACAAGTTCACCGTCATCCGCTCGCTGGTGGGCAATCAGGGCGACCACTCCGTCGGGCAGTGCCTCACCGGCTACACCGATGCCCAGAGCATTAGCCAGGGGGGCCGGCCCAGCCTGGGCGCCATCCTGTCGAAGCTCAACGGGCCCGTTTTTCCGGACGTCCCCCCGTTCTTCGGGCTCTCGCCCCGCACCGCCCATGCTCCCTGGAGCAATCCCGGCGACCCCGGCTATCTCGGGCTGGCGCACGCCCCGTTCACCCCCAACCGGATCGAGTCGGAGAAGCAAGCGGGCGCTCCGGGATCGTCGGGCCCCGGCTTCGACGAGAAGGTGCTGGTCCCCGACCGCCTCTCCGGCCGGCACTCCTTGCTGCACCAACTCGACGCGTTCCGCCGCGAATACGATCGCGACGAGTCGATCCAGGGGCTGGACAACTTCAGCCAGCAGGCCTTCGAGATCCTCACCTCGCGGCGGATCTACGACGCCCTCGATTTGAGCAAGGAAGACCCGAGGCGCCGTGCCCGCTACGGCATCGGCAACATGGACAGCGAATATGACGGCCCCCCCTGCTGCATGGACCACTTCCTGATGGCCCGGCGGCTGGTGGAGGCCGGGGCGCGGTGCGTGACGATCTCCTTCGGCCGGTGGGACACCCACGGCGACAACTTCGGCTCCTGCCGGGACCGGATCCCCAAGCTGGACATGGCGCTTTCCAGCCTGGTGGAAGACCTGCACCTGCGGGGGATGGACAAGGACGTGTCGGTGGTGGTCTGGGGGGAGTTCGGCCGGACGCCGCAGATCAACAAGGATGCCGGCCGCGACCACTGGCCGGCGTTGAACATGGCGATGCTGGCCGGCGGTGGGATGCGTCACGGCCAGGTGATCGGCTCGAGCGACAAGATCGCGGCGTTCGCCAAGGACCGCCCGGTGACGTTCCAGAACGTGTTCGCGACCTTGTACCACGCGTTGGGGATCGACCCGGCGACGGCGGTGACGGACAAGGGGGACCGGCCGATGCCGCTGCTCCAGGAGCTTGAGCCAATCCGCGAACTGATCTGATCTCGATTTGGTCTGACCGAAATTTCGGCACCCGACTTGCACCTCGCCATCGCTCAAGTAGAATGCGTCAGGTTGCGCCCCCGCTTGCGCACTTGATAAAGACGCTTCACGCCCGCCGAATTCGCCCGCCGCATCTGTCGAGGAGTCTGGACCCATGCTGACGATCGCCGGCAAGACTCGCTCCGGATTCTGCGATGGCGTCACCCGCCGCGACTTCCTCCGCCTGGGTGGCCTGGCCATGGGGGGGCTGTCGCTGCCGCAGATCCTCCGCCAGGAGGCGTTGGCGGGTGTCTCGTCGAAGGGGTCGTCGCACAAGGCGGTGATCATGGTGCTGCTGGCCGGCGGGCCGCCGCACCAGGACATGGTGGACCTGAAGCCCGACGCTCCGGAGGGGATCCGGGGCGAGTACAAGCCGATTCACACGAAGGTGCCGGGCCTGGACATCTGCGAGCACATGCCGCGGATGGCCGCGATGATGGACAAGTTCACCGTCATCCGATCGCTGGTCGGTAACGGCCCGGATCATTCCGTGGGCCAGTGCCTGACCGGTTATACCGACCTTCAGAGCAAGACCCAGGGGGGCCGGCCCAGCATGGGCGCCATCCTGTCGAAGCTCAACGGACCCGTACGGCCCGACGTCCCCCCGTTCATCGGCCTCTCGCCCCGCACCGGCGAGCCCCGCTGGAGCAATCCCGGCGACCCCGGCTATCTCGGGCTGGCGCACGCCCCGTTCACCCCCAACCGCGTCGAGCTACAGAAGCAGACACGGCAGACCAAGCAGCTCGGGGCGGGCTCGGCCGGCCTGAGCTTTGACGAGAAGGTACTGGTCCCCGAGCGGCTCTCAGGCCGGCACTCTCTCCTGAACCAGCTGGACAACTTCCGCCGCGAGTATGACCGCGACGAGTCGATCCAGGGGCTGGACAACTTCAGCCAGCAGGCCTTCGAGATCCTCACCTCGCGGCGGATCTACGACGCCCTCGATTTGAGCAAGGAAGACCCCCGGCTCCGTGCCCGCTACGGTGTCGGCGACATGAAGAACGAGGCCGACGGCCCTCCCTGCTGCATGGACCACTTCCTGATGGCCCGGCGGCTGGTGGAGGCCGGGGCGCGGTGCGTGACGATCTCCTTCGGCCGGTGGGACACCCACGGCGACAACTTCGGCTCCTGCCGGGACCGGATCCCCAAGCTGGACATGGCGCTTTCCAGCCTGGTGGAGGACCTGCACCTGCGGGGGATGGACAAGGACGTGTCGGTGGTGGTCTGGGGCGAGTTCGGCCGGACGCCGCAGATCAACAAGGACGCGGGTCGGGACCACTGGCCGGCGTTGAACATGGCGATGCTGGCCGGCGGTGGGATGCGTCACGGCCAGGTGATCGGCTCGAGCGACAAGATCGCGGCGTTCGCCAAGGACCGCCCGGTGACGTTCCAGAACGTGTTCGCGACCTTGTACCACGCGTTGGGGATCGACCCGGCGACGGCGGTGACGGACAAGGGGGACCGGCCGATGCCGCTGCTCCAGGAGCTTGAGCCAATCCGCGAGTTAATTTGAAGCGAGGCCGGGTCGCGTCGGTCGGGCCAAATTTCCGGCGTCCGACTTGCCTTCGCCCGGCCGTCTACTAGACTGGCTTTAGACGAGACCCTTTGATCGCACGGATGGATTTTCTTCGGCCGTCTCTCTCGCTGCAACCGTCATTTTCGGCGGAATCAGCGAGGGCCAGGAGGGAAACAGACGAGCGATTCGCCATCTCGGATGTCGAACATCCGAGGGGCGCCGGGGATCTTCCTTCCTTGAACGACACCATTTCCAGGCCACCGATTGTCCTGGCTCACGGGCTCTTCGGCTTCTCGACGGTGGGCTACGGCCGACTCGTCCTGTCCAGCTACTTCCGCGGCATCCCCGGCTGGCTCCGCGCCGCCGGCTACAGGGTGCTGGTCCCCCGGGTCCACCCCACCGCGGGGATCCGCCGCCGTGGCCGTCGCCTGGGCGACCGGATCGAGGCCGCCTTCCCCGGCGAGCCCGTCCACATCATCGGCCACAGCATGGGAGGGCTCGACGCCCGGGCCCTGATGGCCGAGCCCGGCTGGGCCAACCGGATCTTGAGCCTCACCACCATCGCCACCCCGCACCTGGGCTCGCCCCTGGCCGACTTCGCCAAGCTCCGCATGGGCCGGGTCTATCGCCTGCTGGAATCCCTGGGCATCGACTACCGAGGGTTCCTGGACATCACCCGCCCCGAGGCCCGCGCCTTCAACAAGGCCATGCCACGGCAGCTTGACATCCCCTGCTACAGCATCGCCGGCGACCCCGCCCCGTCCGACGTCTGCTGGCCCCTCAGGCGTGTCTTCGAGGTCATGTCCGAGCTGGAAGGCCCCAACGATGGCCTCGTCTCCGTCGAGTCCTCGGAAGCCTTCGGCACCCCCCTGCCCGCCTGGCCCTTCGATCATCTGCGTCAGATGAACTGGATGACCCCGCAGCCCGCCGATCCCACCGGCTCCGAGATCGCCCGCCGCTATCTCGGCCTGGTCGAGTCCCTGGTCGCCTGCGAGCCCGCAGGTGCGTTCGAACTGGCCGAGGCCAGTTGATTCGAGCGTCAAGGCTCAGCCACCTACCCCGAGTTTCCTCTCGAGGTTCTGCAATCTTCCCTTAAGGGTCACGTTCTCCGCAGTCATTTTATCCATTCGAAAGTTCAGATCCGAAACGATCTGGGCGATCGCTGAGACGGAGTCGGGGGCGTCGATCAACGGATCAGCGGTCCCTTTTTCGAGGCGAGCGAGCTTCCTCGTCGCCCGGTTGAAGTGGACTTCCGCGTCCTTCTGCCGTGTCTCGCAGGCCAGGAGCAGGCCCTCGGCCGTCAGCCGTTCGGCCTGGTTGGTTCGCACCATCACCTTGGGCGTATATCCCTTGGCGGTCGTGTTCTCCATGTGATTCAGGCGATCCTGGGCGATCTCCAGGAGTGAAGTCGCCTCGCGTGCCTTCAGCTTCCACTCCTTCAGCATCGCCCCGTACCGCTCGACATCCTCACGAGCCTGGATCTTCCACTCCGCCAGGATTTCCGGGGAGATCGTCGAGGATGCAACCGTGGCGGCGGGCGGCTCTTGCCCGAAGGTCCACGAGGCGACCACAGCGGGAATGACGGTCATGAGGACGACACAGAGGACTCGCGCGGCTCGATTTCTCATGTCTCATCCCCGAATGAAGGCGTCGTCGATCGAACCCGGCAATCGAGCAGCGGGGGCCGGCCCAGTTCCTACTTTTTGACGAGTTGCTCAAGGCTCGAGAGCCGTCGATCCATCGATTCTCCCCGCTGGAGGAGGTCGGCAATCGACGCCTCAAGCTCCTGCATCCGGATCTGCATGCGAGCGGAGGAATCGCCGGCGTCGAGGAGCAAATTCACCGGCCCCCTGTCAAGTCTGGCCATCCGCCGCTTTGCCTGGGCGAGATGGATCTCGGCCTCCTTCAGCAGGGCCTCGCGAATCGCGACGCGCATCTCGGAGTCGAGCCTGGCGTTCTGATTCGCCTTCAAGATCGCCTTCGAGGTTAACCCCTTGGTCGCCATGTTCTCGGTGTAATTCTGGCGGACCTGGGAGGTTTCCAACTCGGCATCCGCCGCGCGGGCCTCGGACTTCCGCATCTTGACCAGCGCCTCAAGCCGCGCGACCTCCTCGTGGGCCTGGAGTTTCCACTCCTCGATGACCTCGGGCGGGATCGCCTGCATGGTCGAAGACGGGGCCTCGCGCCCCACCGCGACGGCGGCTGCGCACGCCGCGATCGATGCGATCACGACGAACCGAGGCTTCCAGCTTGTCCGGGCCCGAGGGAGTGCCATCATCGGTTCCGCTCCTATCCAGGTCGGGTCACTCGTTTTCGGCTTCGATCGGTCTCGGCGGCGGGGGGGCCTCCCCCTCGTTTTTCACGATGATCTGCCTACGGAAGACGTAGCCTTGCAGGTTCCCCGGCCCATTGAACTGCCGGAACTCCATCCGCACCTGGGGCTCGGCCCGCGGCGCGTCATCCTGCTGAAGATCGGCGAATGCCTCGTGCGGCGGCGCGGGGGGGATGGGCCTCGGCGGGAGCGGCACGCCTGGCCGTCCCCCCATCCGGTTGGGCAGGCCGCCGCCGTTGATCCAGCTCCGCCGCAACGCCTCGACCTGCTGCGCATGCCGCCGGAGCACATCCGCCTGGGCACCCTGCTGCCGCTCTGCGATCCTCCGTTGCATCTGCATCTGGGCCTGGAGGAGCGCGTTGATATCCCGGGCCACGATGCGCATCCCCGGGGCCTTGCGGTCGATCGGCGGAGGCAACGCGGCCGCCCTCGCGTCCTCGTCGTCCTTGATCTTCTCAAGCTCGGCCTGCTGCTCCCGGGTCTTCCTTGCCTCGACTTCGATCTCGTCCCAGACCTTCGCCTTGGCCGCGTCAGTCAGCTTCGTCTCGGGCTCAACCAGGGGCTTGGGCTCAACGGGCTTGGGCTCGACCGCCGCGACAACCGGCGGGGTCACGGGGACGGTCGCAGCGTTCGGAGCCGCTTCAGGCGGCTTCGGCTCGGCCTTCACCAGGACGGGGGCGGCCTTGGCCACCGTGGCAAATCGTGGCAAGCTCAGGCCATCCCATTCGGTCTGGGCGCCTCGATAGGCGAGCACCAGGCCGGCCGCCGCCGCGATCAATGTGGGCGGCAGCAACGCGTCGAGCATCCGGCCCCTGCGGGCCGTCACGATCAGGACGGCCGGGGCCTGCGATCGTCTCGCGTGCGGGGCCTCCGGCTCAAATGCGTCGAACGGATCCTGGGGGTCCTGCATCCGAACCTCCTGGCAAATCGGGGCCGGGCCGGGGGGGCGGGCTCAAGGTGGGCAACGTGGCGGCATAGGGCAATTCGATGCTACCACGACCGTCCCCCGCCGAGGAAATCCCTCCCCCTCCAACTTCCCCAAATCCGCAGGTCAGGCACCACCCGGGCTCGGATCACTGGATCTCCAGGACCGCCTCGCGCAAGAAGATGGCGTTGCTGGGCATGGCCGAGATCGGTCCGTTGATGCCGAAGATTGCCACCTGGTAGACCTTCCCCGGCCTCGCATCCATCAGCTCAACGCGGTTGGGCGCGTTGAACCCGGCCACGATCGCGCCGCCCGACTGCCCCAGCTTCCTGGGCAGCTTGCCGTCGACCCAGACCTCGCCATAGTCGTCGGAAATCGCCTGGAAGAAGACCCGCTTCCCCTTGGCACTCTCGGGGATCGTCACCTTGATCCGGTACCAGTTGAAGCAGACCCGGCCCGCCGCCCGAGGCTTGGCCAGCGAGGCCGGCTCGACCACCTCCCACTCGCCGTCGTCGTAATCGGCCCCGTGCGCCTTCGGCTCGATCGCGTACCCCTTGGCCCCCTTGGCGCCCGGGTTCGTCGGCGTCGTCTCCACCAGCTTCACGTCGGAGTATCGCCACTCCCCCTTCACCGCCTCGACCCCCTCCGACGTCCGAAGGTCGAGCTTCTGCTGGGCCGTCGCGGTCGACGCCCCAATCAACACCCCCAAGAACCCCATCAACATCCAAGCCAGCCCGCGCATCAGCCCCTCCCCCGGTTGCCGCCCCATCGCGGTGTCCCCGACATGGGACCCCCGGATGGTACGAGGCAGCCGCGGTCACCACAAGCGCCGTGGCCGCGCGGCATCCGTCGTCGCGGGGCCACAACCCATCCTCTCAGCGCGATCCCGTCGTCTCGGCCTTCGGCCCGGGCAGCAGCGGCGCCGCCGTGTCGGCCTGGTGCCCGAGCAGCTCCGTGAGCTGGAACCCGTGGTACGGCTGCGTCACGGCGGGCTCCCCGGTCTTCGAGGCGTTGGCCACCCAGAACCTGGTGCTCGCCGACTCGAACAGGACGCTGTGCAGGTTCGACTTCATGGCCACCGGCCGGCTCATCAGCTCGCGGGCGGAGTTGGCGTCGAAGGTGCCGTGGCCTTCCTTCACACGCTTGCTCAGCTCGTTGTAACGGTCGCCCACTGAGAGCAGCACAGCGTCCTTCACGGCGTTCGGCAGCTTCTCGTGCACCTCGCCCATGTTCACCAGGGTGAAGGTGTCCCACGACGCCTCAAGGCCGACCCCCTTGCCACTCTTGCCGTCGGCGATCACATAGTAGTATTCACACGTCCTGGGGTGATCGCGGAAGATCGCAACCGCGGAGTCAAGGTCTTCGCCCTCTTCCAGGGCCCAGCGGACCAGGAAGGCCATCGGCACCCCTTCCCAGTGGCCCAGGCCCTTGCCCCCCATCTCGCCGATGGAGACCGACTTCGCGTTCATCCCGGTCACCGACCCGACGAACCCGGCGTATGTCACGTTCACGAACGGGATCTTCCCCTCGGGCTCGGCCACCGTTACCACTGCGTGGTCTTGCAACTTCCAGTCGCAGCCGTAGTCCAGGATCCGCCCGTGGTAGAGCGTGCCGTCCTTGGTGGCCGATCCGCTCAGCGCGAATCCGCTGCAATGGAACAGCTCGGGGATGAAGTTGGCCGCGATGATGTCCTCGACCTTCATCTCGGCCCCATCGGCCACCCCGCGCATCTCCTCGAAGTAGCGCGGAGGCGTGAACGCCTTCTGCCGCTCCGAGATCGAGTTGATCAGCCGCTTGGGGTCCAGCTTCAGCCCGCCGATCCCCGCCTTCAGTTCCTTCGCCTTCACTTCGAACAGGAACGTCACCAGCTCGCGGATCTCGTCCTTCAGCAGGGCCCCCTGCTGATAGCCCATCTCATAGGGTGTCCCCTTGAGATGCAGCACCTTGGACCCGTCAACTTCCTCCAGAAAACCCGCCCCGCACCGGGCGATCGTCCGGGTCTCGGCCATCGAGGCCGAGGGAGCAATCGCCAGCAGGGCCGCGAAGCCCAGGGCCCAGAGCGCGGTTCGTCGGATCATGGACGTCTGCCCCTCGGTTCGTTGAGCGAGCCGTTCAGGACGCAGGGAGGCTCATCGGCTGATGAAGGAGAACGCCGTCCCTTGCCTGCCGAAGAGTCTTACATTATTTCCAGGGAGGTGTCTCTGCCACGACTTGATATTTGTCCCGGTAGACAATCGTCCCCGGTCGCTCCGTCGTGATCAGCCGGACAGGCGTGCCATGCTCTCGAAGGATCACGACGAGGTCCCACATCCGGCGCAACGGCTCCCCGGCATCGTCCCGGAACCAACTCACAGCGTCGATGCTCCACTCACCGCTCGTCAGCTTTCGGCCGAAGGGCGGGCAGGGCAAATTCTCGTTGAACCATGCGAAAATCTCGCTCAACATCGCCGATTCGTGCGAGAACAATTCCCCGGCCTCGTCCTTGAGGCGGGCGACCGTGAAAACGCCATCCAGCCAGAAGGCATTTTCTCCCTCCGTCCCCGCGACGAAGCGAACAAACATGTCGAATTTCCTAGAGTAGAAACAGACCGAATCGTTCGTGAGGAGGGCGATGATTCCGGTACGTTTTGAGGAGATCCGACAACCCTGACTTCCGAGTGCGTCCGTCCCGATCCTGCCTCAGGTCATAGGATCGCTCGTTTCCCTTCGGGTCGATGAACCTGACCTCGAAGCATCCGAAGCAAATCAGGCAGCGGTAGACCCTTCCTTCGAATGTCCATTCGACAGCGTAGTCGGGATGGAAGCCGCCGCATTTCTTCTCGCCACTGTAGGCCTGATAAGTGTTCCGGTTTCCCAGCAGGTCACGAAGTGCCTTGAGATCTTCGACCTTCATGTCGAGAGGCTCAAGATAGAACGGAAAGCCTGATATCTGAATTGTCTGCTGACTCTTCAACTCCTTTTCGAACGTCGCTTCCTCATACATCGGGTGAGGGAGGCCCTCGAAGACGACGAGCCGGTTCGAGAGACGGACTGTGTCATAGACCTGCGGCCGGAGGTGCCAAATCGCGGCAATTGTGGCGGATACGCCAAGAACAAGAATAAATGTCAACATGCGGAGCCGATGAGATCGCATGGCGGCGCTATCGGTCATTTTAGTTATCAATGATCTTTGGAAGTTCGAAACACGGACGACGGCACATTCTACCCCGTCCTGTCACGGGCAGACTTGCGAAGGCGACGTGTTCGCCCTGATCCTCAGAATCGGGCCAGGTTCTTCCCATTGAGAGCGATCGGGAGATCGAACCTCCGACAGTTTTCCCTGAAACGCATTCCACCCGGCCGGGGAGGTCAGTCCCCGGCCTCGGCCGGTTCCGTCGCCCAGATCATTCGACGGCCCAGTGCCGCGGCATAAGACTCCAGAGTCGAGGCCGTGGGGTTGGCGATCTTGCCGTTCTCCAGCCGAGAAATCATCCCCCGGTCGAGCCCGCTCCTTGCCTGGACATCCGACAGGCTCAGGCCCAACCGCTCGCGTTCCAGCCGGAGCGAGGCCAGGGACTCGGCCAGCCCGGCCGAGATTGTCAGGGGCGGGAACTCACGCATCACATCGGCCCGGATCCGGGCCAGTTCGGCTCGTCGTTCGGGCGTGCGATTGCGTGCCAGGATCGCATCCGCGGCGGCACGCTGTTCAGGAGTCAGGTCTTCGATCCGTTTGAGTGGCATGGCACCCTCGGCCTTCATCGTCAGTCCTGGAGGAGTTCGTAGGCGGTGATCGGATAGAGAAAGACGAGCCCGGCCTCTTTGCTCAGTTCATAGACGATGAAGAGAGAACGACCATTGAGAAGTGATGCGTATGAGGACGAGCGTCCGGTCGAACGGCTCGAGACATCGCGGACGCCAGGACCCGAAAGAGCATCCTCGACCTCGTCTGGCGTGAGTCCGTTGAGCCTGATGTGCCAGACATTGCCGTCGAGGTCGTCCTCATCGTCCCAGAGAATGAGGTCGAAGTCCGGCACTCAGCAGGCTCCACGAACGATCGTTCTACCCGCATTTGCTTGTTGTATTGTATGGCAACGGTAGCGAGCAGTCAATCTCAGGGCCTATGACGCCGGTGCGTCATTCCCACTCGATCGTGCCCGGAGGCTTGCTCGTCACGTCGTAGACCACGCGATTGACCCCCTTCACCGAGTTGATGATCCGGGTCGACGACCGCGAGAGGAGATCGTGCGGCAGGTGGGACCAGTCGGCGGTCATGAAGTCGTCGGTTTCGACGGCCCTCAGGGCGATGACGTTCTCATAGGTGCGGCCGTCTCCCATCACGCCGACGGTTTGCACGGGGAGGAGGACGGCGAAGGCCTGACCGATCTGGCGTTCCAGGCCGGCCAGGCGCAGCTCGTCGAGGAAGATGGCGTCGGCCTGCCTCAGCACTTCGAGCTTGGCCCGGGTGATGGGACCGAGGCAGCGGACGGCCAGGCCGGGGCCGGGGAACGGGTGACGCCAGACGAGCGATTCGGGCAGGCCAAGTTCCAGGCCGAGGCGGCGGACCTCGTCCTTGAAGAGGTCTCGCAGGGGCTCGATCAGCTCGAAGCCAAGCTCCGCGGGCAGACCGCCCACGTTGTGGTGGTGCTTGATCGTGGCGGCCGGGCCGTCGATCCCGCCGCCGCTCTCGATCACGTCGGGGTAGAGGGTGCCCTGGGCGAGGAAGCGGGCGTTGGGGATCGACAGGGCTTCGTTCTTGAAGACATCGATGAACGTGTGGCCGATCTTGACCCGTTTCTCCTGCGGATCAGTCACACCGTCCAGGACGTTCAGGAATTGCTCGGTCGCGTCGACGACGCGCAGCTCGGCGTCGGAGTGGGTGCCGAACATGTCGACCACCGCGGCGCGCTCGCCGCCCCGCAACAGGCCATTGTCGACAAACACGCAGACGACTCGCGGGCCGAGTGCCTTCGTCAGAAGGGCGGCGGTCACGGCGGAGTCGACGCCGCCGGAGAGGCCGCAGACGACCCGCTCCTCGGGGCCGACGCGGGACTTCATCTCGGCGACCGATCGCTCGAGCACCGCGCCCATCGTCCAGGTGCCCGCGCTGCCGCAGATCTTGTCGAGGAAGTTGCCCAGGATCAAGGCGCCGTACGGGGTATGCGCCACCTCCGGGTGGAATTGCAGGCCGTAGACGGGGTCGGTGACGTGCTTCACCGCGGCGATCGGGCAGGTGGGCGTGGCGGCCAGGGCGATGAAGGAACCGCCGGCGACGTGCACCTGGTCACCGTGGCTCATCCAGACGGGCATCTGCCGGGGCACGCCGGCGAAGAGCGGGTCTTCGGGGGCGATCACCGTGCACTCGGCCCGGCCGTACTCACGCGCGGGGGCGGGCTCGACGTGGCCGCCCAGGGCCTCGCAGGCGAGCTGCATCCCGTAGCAGATGGCCAGCACCGGGATGCCCATCGTGAACAGGGCGGGGTCGCAGCGGGGCGCGCCCTCGTCGTAGACGCTGCTGGGGCCGCCCGAAAGCACGATGGCCAGCGGGTTCAGCTCCTTGACGCGTTCCAGGGTGATGTCGTGCCGGACGATCCGGGCGAACGCGTGACGCTCGCGGATCCTGCGGGCGATCAGCTGGACGTACTGGGAGCCGAAGTCGAGCACCAGCACGGGGCGGTCGGCGGGATCGCGGCGTTCCATCGACGTCTGGACCTCAACGAAGGCGTGGGCGACCAAACCGTCAGCTTACCATGAGGACACGCCCGAGTCACTTCGAGCCCAGCTCGGCCGATCGGGCCGCCGCCGCCATCACCGCGTCCATCAGGGCCGCCCGCAGTCCCCCCCGCTCCAGCGCATGAACACCGGCAATCGTCGTGCCACCCGGGCTGGTCACCTGGTCCTTGAGCGCACCAGGATGGAGGCCCGTTTCCAGGACCATCGCCGCCGACCCCAGCAGGGTTTGAGCCGCCAGGGCCGTCGCCACGTCGCGCGGCAGCCCGGCGCGTACGCCGCCGTCGGAGAGGGCCTCGATCATGAGGTAGGCGAATGCAGGGCCGCTGCCGGAGAGGCCCGTCACCGCGTCCATCAACGACTCGGGAACGCGGTACGACCGCCCGGCCGCATCGAGGCAAACCCGCACCGTCGCCTCATCGCCCTCGAGGGCGTGCTCGCCCAGGCAGTAACCCGACGCCCCCTGACCGATGAGCGCCGGCGTGTTGGGCATGACCCGGACGATGCGCCGCTTCGCCTCACCGAGCCCCTCGTCCAACTTGGCCAGCGAGATGCCCGCCGCGATCGAGACGACCAGGTGACGAGGGTCGACATGGGGCGCCAGTTCGGCGAGCACCGAGGTCATGCTCTGCGGCTTGACGGCCAGGACAAGCACGTCGCTGGCCTCGGCCACCTCGGCGTTCGACGCGAGGGCCCGGATGCCGGTCTCGCGTGCGAGCGCCTCCCTGGCTTCGGGGATCGTGTCGCTGGCCACGATCGAGGTGGGCAACGCAGTCCCAGCCCGGATCATCCCGCGCATGAGCGCGGTGGCCATTTTGCCGGAACCGATGAATCCCCAGCGGGTTACGGTCTGCTGCCCGTTCGAGCGGTCGGCCATGGCGAAATCATCCCATCCCGGGGCACCCGGCCCGCATCCGGCGGCCGTCGACGCCGACGCCCGCCCTCGCTGCCCGTCTCGACTCACCAGAATCGTCCATAGATAGGAACAAGCCGGCCAGCATACGCCCGGCCGCCGCAACCGGGCAAGCCGGCCCGCTTCATGCGGCCCTCGGCCGAGCCGGGGTTGCATTCCCCCGGAGATTGCGGATAATCACCCTCTTTGCCGGGTCGAGCAGTACTCGGTGCCGGGTCGAGCAGTGCTCGGGGTTGATATCGGGGAGATGGTGACGTGGGCGTACCGAAGAGACGGACATCGAAGTCACGCAAGGGCACTCGGCGGGCCCATGACTTCCTGACCCCCATCAATCTGACCACGTGCCCCATCTGCAAGCAGCCCGTTCCCACCCATCGGGTGCACAAGGAATGCCTGCTTCAGCATCAGAAGGCCGAGACTCCGGGCCCGATGCCCCGCTGAGTCAGGTCCCGCAAGTCCCGGTGACGTTCGCAAGGGACGTCGGCTCCCGAAGTTGGTTCGAGCCGCCGAATTGCGACCGTCGATGCGCCCCGTCCGAGTTTTCGAAGCGAGCGAAGGAGCGGCCCCATGGGACGCACGTGCGACGTCAGCGGCAAGAAGACCACGTTCGGCAATCAGATTACCACCCGCGGTAAGGCCAAGTACCTCGGCGGCGTCGGCATCAAGTGCACCGGCGTGAGCCGTCGTGCCTTCCGGCCCAACCTCCAGCGTATCCACGTCTGGCTGCCCAACGGCACCACCAAGTACATCCAAGTGGCCACCTCGGTCATCCGCAGCGGCAAACTGACCCTGGAAGTCGACGGCAAGATGCAGTCCTTCCCGCTCATCAAGGCGAGCAAGGGCAGCGCCAAGGCCCGCGCCGAGCTCGGCAACCTTTACCCGATCTGACCAGGCACCAGCCGCCCGACTCCGGTCGGGTGGCATGTCCGAACCTCAGAGATCCGACCGCCCCGATTTGCTCCCCTTCCCCGAGGGCTGCGAATTCGGGGTGTTTGTCGTTTCGAACTCAATTGCGAAAATTGTTCAGAGACAGTGCCGGTTTTGACCGCGAATTGCAACTCCAAGGTCGTAGTGCGTGCTGAGGCTTCCCTCTGGGGGCCCCGGTCTCCGCGAACCAGGACTTTGGCAATCCGGATGACCACAAAGGCGACGCCAATCCTATGTCATCGCCTGGCGGGCCGCCCCATCGCGCGGAGTGGGCGGCCCGCCAGGCCTCGCTCATGAGGCTCCAGGCCGCCGATTCGGGTAGAATTCAGGGTCGATTCGGGATGATCTGACCCCGAACCGCTGTCGCGAGTGGAAGCGAGTACCGGTCGAACGCGTGGGTAAGGCCCCGTCGATTCGGCGGCCCACTCCAGCCATCGAGAGAGAGAGGCTTCTGGGGACTTCGTCATGAGGCTGGAATTCGTCCCACTCCTGGCGATGCAGAGGGAGCTGTATCGCATCCCGCGCGGCCTGGACCGGTTCCGGGCTTACCTTCGAATGATGCAGGGCGACGACCGTAACGATTCCCGGGTGGCGCCACTCGTCGCCCTCAACCCGATGGCCAGAGATTATGTGGCGGTCTTGATCGACGCCTTCCTCGATCTCGGCGCCGAGGAATTGGCGTTCGAAGCGGCCGCGGAGGCATCGGCCCAACTCAACGACGTGAACGGGGAGTACAAGGTTGGCCTCGTCATCGCCGACGACCTGGGCGGCGGGTGGACGAACCGCTATGCGAGCGAGTACGCCTGGGCATCGAAAAGCCCCGCCGCTCTCAGGTGCGGGTGGATCTCGGGTGTCCTCTGGTCGAGCGAACCGGCCTCGGAACGGGCTGTCCGAGAGGCGGTTCTAATCCCTTTATATCGATCGGCTTACGCCCACCGTCATGGTCCAGCGAGGACCCTCCGCGATTTCTTGGACCAGGAAGGGTCCTCGATGGCCTCGGCCGGCTGCGACGCACCGTCGCTGGACGCCGATGATCTCGACTACACGCGCCAGGTTCTGGAACCCGACCTGGGCGAGTCACTTCCACGCACGATCATGGAGTGCTTGTACGGAGACGAGGCGGGCCGCACCCTTGGCTTCACCCCCCGCGGGCTAAGCCATCGAGCTGGCCTGGCCGTGGCTTTGCATCATGCTCGTCCTGGGAGATGGCAACCTTCCGACCCCGCGAACGGCGAGCATCCGACTTCCGTTTGTGCTTCGTAAGTTCTTCTACTTAAATAAGTTATGGCGGATTAGGTTGCGTTTCGATCACTCCCTCAGCCTGACGACGAAACGAACCCGAGCGACTGCGAAACGAATCCATTCGCGGGCAGTGCTCGGTCGCGGCGTCGCAGAACGAACCCAACTTCATCGGCGGTCGTCAAACGACGACGGCCGACGCGGGTTTGAAACCGGTCGGCCGTCAGAGTGTCAGACAAAGGGCTTCGGGACCTGCGGGATCAGACCTCTTCGCTCTCGCGGAGGCGAGCCAGGACGCTCAGGTCTTCGACGGTGGAGGTATCGCCGGTGCTTTCACGGCCGGCGGCCACGTCGCGGAGGAGGCGACGCATGATCTTGCCGCTGCGGGTCTTGGGCAGGGACTCGGTGAATCGGACGTCGTCAGGCCGGGCCAGGGCCCCGATCTCCTTGACGACGTGGGCTCGGAGCAGATGCCTGAGATCGTCGGACGCGACGTGCCCGTATTCCAGGGTGACGAAGGCGAAGATGGCCTGGCCTCGTAGGTCGTCGGGCTTGCCGACGACGGCGGCCTCGGCCACGGAGGGGTGACTGACGAGCGCGCTCTCGACTTCCATGGTCGACAGACGGTGGCCCGACACGTTCAGGACGTCGTCGACACGGCCGAGGATCCAGTAGTTGCCGTTGGCGTCGCGGCGGGCGCCGTCGCCGGTGAAGTAAGCACCGGGGATCTCGGACCAGTACGTTTCCTTGTACCGGTCGTCGTCCTTGTAGAGGGTCCTGAGCATCGATGGCCAGGGCTGGGTGATGATGAGGAACCCGCCCTGTCCGTCCGGCACCGGCTTGCCGTCCTTGGTGACGACCGCCGGCACAATGCCAGGCAGCGGGCGGGTGGCCGAGCCGGGGATCGAGGGGACGGCGCCCGGCAGCGGGGCGATCATGATGGCGCCGGTCTCGGTCTGCCACCAGGTGTCGGTGATCGG
This sequence comes from Isosphaeraceae bacterium EP7, assembly GCA_038400315.1. Lineage (NCBI taxonomy): Bacteria > Pseudomonadati > Planctomycetota > Planctomycetia > Isosphaerales > Isosphaeraceae > Kueselia > Kueselia aquadivae. The sequence continues at coordinate 2,191,211 of CP151667.1, read as the reverse complement.
GCAGCGGCCGCCGCCGATCACGTCGCGATACCACATCCATGCTTCGGGGTTGATCGGCTCGCCGACCGTCCCCAGCAGCCTCAGACTCGTCAGGTCGTAGCTCTTGGGGAAGTGGTCGCCCCACTTCATGAAGGTCCGGATGGCCGTCGGCGCGGTGTAGAGGATGGAGACCTTGTAGTCCTGGATGATCTTCCAGAACCGCCCCTCGTCGGGGAAATTGGGGGCCCCCTCGTACATCACGACGCTGGCGCCGTTGGAGAGCGGGCCGTAGACGAGGTAGCTGTGGCCGGTCACCCAGCCCACGTCGGCGGTGCAGAAGTAGGTGTCGTCTTCCTTCAGGTCGAAGACCCACTTGGTCGTCGCGGTGACGCCGACCATGTAGCCGCCGGTGGTGTGCAGGATCCCCTTCGGCTTGCCGGTGGAGCCGGACGTATAAAGGATGTAGAGCGGGTGCTCGCTGTCCACGGGCTCGGCCGGGCAGACGGAGCTGGCCTTGGCGGCCAGGTCGTGCCACCAGTGGTCGCGCCCCTCGACCATGTTGATCTCTTGGCCCGTTCGCTTGTAGACGACCACGCTCTCGATGGTCGGGCAGAGTTCCGCGGCGCCGTCGGCGTTCGTCTTGAGCGGGACCACCTTGCCCCGTCGGAAGCCGCCGTCGGCCGTGACGAGCACCTTGGCGTCGCAGTCCTGGATCCGGCCGGCGAGGGCCTCGGCGCTGAAGCCTCCGAAGACGACCGTGTGAGGCGCCCCGATCCGGGCGCAGGCAAGCACGGCGATGGCCAGCTCGGGCACCAGCGGCATGTAGATGGCGACGACGTCGCCCTTCTTCACGCCCAGGCCCTTCAGCACATTGGCGAAGGTGGAGACCTCGCGCTGGAGGTCCTGGTAGCGGAGCACGCGGCGGTCGCCCGGCTCCCCTTCCCAGATGATCGCAGCCTTGTTTTTGTTCGGCCCTTCGCAGTGGCGGTCGACGCAGTTATAGGCCGCGTTGAGCTGCCCGCCCAGGAACCACTCGGCGTGCGGCGGCTCCCACTTCAAAACACGGTCGAAGGGCTTGAACCAGTGGAGGTTCTGGGCGACCTCGCCCCAGAACGTTTCGGGATCGGCCTTGGCCCGGTCCCAGAGTTCCTGATAGGCCTCGAGGCTGGGGACGTGCGCCTTGGCAGCGAAGTCGGCCGGGGGCGGGAAGACTCTGGTTTCGATCAACGAACTTTCGATGGATCCGCCGCCGGCGTCGACCGTCATGGGGAAGCGCTCCGCTCTCGCAGGGGAAGGTGGGAGAGATCCCACCCCGGCGCGTCTTCGCACGAGCGCCGGGATGCAGGATAAGACTGGCCCTCCGCGTCGCCGCGAGGCCCAGCCGAAGCACGAGATGATACGACCGCCGGGCGCCTCGGTCAACACGCGGGAATCGGCCGCCGAGACATGACATCGCCGCTCGATCTCCACGTGGCGGACTGATCAACGCATTCGAGTTCACCCCGAACAATTTCGAGGCGATCTAGAGTCCCTTACCCGGGCCTTTCCGGCTGACCCGGCGGCTTCGCGCCGAATCGATTGCCCGGGCCGAGGGGGTGGGGTAGGCCGATTAGGCCGCGGCGATGTTGGCCGGGTCGGCCAATGCGACGAGGACGGCCTCGGCGGCGAGTTCGCCGGAGCGGACGCAGTCGGGCACCCCGACTCCGTGGAAGGCGTTGCCGGCCAGGATCAGGCCGCTGTGGCGGGCGGCTTTCGTCTGGATCGCCTCGACCCGGTCGAGGTGGCCCAGGGTGTACTGGGGCATCGCCCGCGCGTGGCGGCCGACCCGGGCGAGGATAGGCTCGCCGGTGGTGCCGATGAGGTCGGCGAGCTCGGCGCGGACGAGGTCGAGCATCGCGGCGTCGTCGAGGTCGAAGAGGTGCGGCTGAGTGGCCCCGCCGACGAAGACACGCATCAGGACGGTGCCGGCGGGGGCACGGCTGGGGAACTTGACGCTGGTGAACGAGACGGCCAGGATCCCCCGGTTCTCGATGGCCGGGACCACCACGCCGAAGCCGTCCAGCGGGTGCGCGATCTGGTCGCGACGGAAGGCGATGTTGACGATGGCGCTGGAAGCGTAAGGGATCGACCGCAGGTGCAGGGCCAACTCGGGGTCGAGGCCGTCGAGCAGGCGGGCCGAGGCGTGGCTCTCGGTGGCCACGACCACGGCGGCGGCGTCGATCGGCGGGCCGTCGAGCATATCGACTCGCCAGAGGCCTTCCGACTTGGAGTCGGGCCGGCCCACTCGTCGCACCGGGCTCCTGAGCCTCAGGGCGCCATCGGGAAGGCTGGCGGCCAGGGCCCTGGGAAGTGTGTCCATGCCGTCGATCAGGCTGACGAACAGGCCGTAACGGGCACCCGACGCGTTGGCGTCAACTCCTTTGCCTAGCCTGGCCTGCCTCAGGCCGGCGCGGATCAAGCTGCCGTGCTCGCGTTCCATCGCTTGGTACTGCGGCAGGGTGGCCTTCAGGCTCAGGTCATTGGGGTCGGCCGTATAGATGCCGCCGACCAGGGGCTGGACCAGTCGGTCGAGGGCCTCGCGGCCGAGCCGACGCTTGACGAACGAGGCCAGGCTCTCGTCGGATTCGTCGGCCTTGCGCGGCAGGACCAGGTCCATCAGGGCCCTGATCTTCCCCTTCCAGGAGAGGATCGGCGAGGTCAGCAGCGGCATCAGGCGCCGGGGAGACATCAGCACGAAGCCCTCGGGGACCGGCAGCAGCCTTCCCTTGCCGACCACGAATGACCGCCGATGGTGCTCGTCTGTGCCGATGAGCTGGTCGCCCAGGCCCAGGGCGCGGCAGAGGTCGACGGCCCAGGGCTTATTGGTGATGAACGAGTCGGCCCCCCCTTCGAGGGTGAAGCCGTCGACGTGGTCGGTCCAGATGGCCCCGCCGACGCGGTCCTTGGCCTCCAGCACGACGACCTCGATGGGCCGGCGCAGGGACTGGGCACGCTCGGCGATGCGCCTGGCGGCGACCAGTCCGGTCAGGCCGCCGCCGATGACCACGACGCGGCCGCGTGCGCCCGCCGTGGCGCGATCGGTCCGGCGGTTCCCGCCCCGGTCGTCGTCATCCCTGATGTCGTCGCCCTGCCCCGTCTTCATTCAGGCACCCACAGCCACGGTTTCCCTGGATCCGGCGACCGCCCCGGCGACCAGCTCGCCAAGGGCATGGATGAATGTTGGGTGGTCGTTGACGGTCTCGGCCCGGACATAGCCCAGGCCCGCGTCCCGGGCCACCTGCGCAGCCTCGATGTCCAGATCATACATGACTTCGACGTGGTCGGAAATGAATCCGATTGGGCAAGTCACGACGTCCTCAACCCCTGATTCCTTCAGCTTGGGCAGCAGCGTGTTGACGTCGGGCTCCAGCCAGGGGTCGCGCGGGTTGCCGCTCCGGCTCTGCCAGGCGAGCCGCCATGCCCTGTCGCCGAGCCTCCGGGCCACGGCAGTGCAGGCGGCCTCGATCTGCTGGGCATACGGGCACCTGGCCGCGACTCGGACGGGGATCGAATGGGCCGTGAAGACGAGCTCGGCGCGGTCCCTGCGCTCCGCGGGGATCTTGTCGAGAGCGGCACGGACCCGGTCGGCCTGGGCTTCGGCGAAGAGCGGGCTGTCGAACCAGGGGGTGACGAAGTCGACCCGAGGCGCCACGTCCTGCCCTGCGGCCTCCAGCACCTCGCGGACGGTCTCCTGGTACTTCTCCCAACTCGGCTCGCTCTGATAAGGAGACATGATGATGCCGATGGCTCGCTTGCGGCCGTCGTTGATCATGTCGCGCACCGCCGTGAACATGTACGGCTTGGCGAACCGCATCCCGACGTACACCGGCAACTCCGGCCCGTGCTCGGCCAGCCAGGCCCGCAGCCCCTTCGCCTGGCGGTCGGTCAGCTCGTTGAGCGGGCTCTTGCCGCCGATCAGCTCATAGTGATGGACGACCGTCTCATAGCGTTCCTTGGGCACGGGCAGGCCGCGCAGGACGTTGTCCAGAAATGGGCGGACGTCCTCCATGCACTCGGGGGCGCCGTAGGCCATCAGCAGGACGCTGTCGTAGGGTTGGGTCATGGGAAGCTCGGCGTCCGATGCGCTGGGAGGGCCGGATTCGGGGACCGGATTCCGGCCATTGTATTCAACCGGCCCGCGGCCGTCGAATGGCCGACTCGGGCGTATCCCGCGTTCAATGAGGCCGGTAGCCGTGCACGAAGTCGATCAGCGCCTTGACGTTGTCCACCGGCGTGTGCTGCAAGATCCCGTGGCCCAGGTTGAAGATGTGGCCCGGCCGCCCGGCCGCCTGGTCGAGAATCCGCGCCGCCCGCCGCTCGATCTCGGCGACCGGGCCGAACAGCGTGACCGGATCGAGATTCCCCTGAACCGCGACCCCAGGGCCGAGCCGGTCCCAGGTCGCGCCCAGCTCGACGCGCCAGTCCAGGCCGATTACGTCGCCGCCTGCGTCGCGCTGGAGCTCCAGCAGGGTCGACGTGTCGGTGCCGAAGTGAATCGTGGGCACGCCCGGCTTCAAGGCCCCGAACAGCCGTCGCATGTGCGGCTGGACGAATTGCCGGTAGTCGTCAGGTCCGAGCACGCCCACCCAGCTATCGAAGAGTTGCAGCACCTGGGCGCCGGCATCGGCCTGTGCGTTCAGGTAGAGCACCGTGGCGTCGACCAGCCTGGTCATCAGGGCGTCCCAGGCGCCGGAATCTCGGTACATGAAGGCCTTGGCCGTCTCGTAGTGCCGCGAGCCCCCCCCTTCGATCGCATAGCAGGCCAGCGTGAACGGCGCGCCCGCGAAGCCGATCAGCGGGGTCTTCGGATTCAGGGCCGACCGGATGCTGCGCACCGCGTCGGTGACGTATGCGAGCGGCTCCATCGACTCCAGCGGGCGGATCCGGTCGACGTCGGCGGCCGTGCGCACCGGGTTATGGATCACCGGGCCTTCCCCCTTGGCAAACTCCAGGTCGAGGCCCAGGGGTTCCAGGATCAGGAGGATGTCGGCGAAGAGGATCGCGGCGTCGACGCCCAGGATCTCGGCGGCCGTGACGGTGACCTCGGTGGCCAGGTCCGGATTCTTGCAGAGTTCCAGGAAGCCGACCTTGGCGCGCACCTCGCGATACTCGGCCATGTAACGCCCGGCCTGCCGCATCAGCCAGATGGGGGTGACGTCGGTGGGCTCGCGGCGGCAGGCACGGAGGAACGGGCTGTCGTGCCAGGGGGCGTTCTGGTCGGGCATGGGATCGGTCGGGGCTCGTTTGGCGGGGCGGGCATTCGTCCAACGTCAGACACACATGATACGCAGATCGGCCACGGATCGGGAATGACTCAGGAGCCGGTCGGCGAGCGGGTCGAGAATGGATGGATGTCGTGGGAGGCGATCCAATCTCGAAGTGCGTGGGGCGAATGGACACAAGAACGATACGTCGCGATTCAAATCCGACCTGTCGAAGTCACGACTTGCCGCGACGCCTCTAATAGCAGGGGGTTGCGCGTTGCCGATCAATGGTCGGGGCGGTCCCCCCGGATCCCGAGGACGGAGGGGTTCCGGCGGATTCGGCGGCCGATCGGGGATGAGGGACGTAGAATGAGCGGTGACGCACGAAGTTCGCCGAATCCGCCCATCGAAGGGCGGCGGCGATCCGAGGGCGTCGGATTGGACGAAACGAAACCACGCGGCAGTTTACGATGGACAGAGACCAAGACGGCAATGGCGGGATGATCCCGCAAAAGTCCAACGGGGCGGCGAAGGCCCCGGCACAACGCAAGATCGTGGGCGCCCACGCGCGTGCCTTGCCCAGGGAGACCGAGGACGAGCAACTGCTCAACCGCGAGGTCCCCGCCAGCCCACGCCCCCAGGTGCCCGAGCTTGCGGCGTTCACGCACAGCGAGCCCTGGCGCGTGCTGCGCATCCAGAGCGAGTTCGTGCACGCGATCAACACCCTGGCCGAGGTTGGCGCGGGGGTCGCGGTGTTCGGCTCGGCGCGCATGAACGAGGAATCGCCCTACTACAAGGCCGCCCGAGAGCTCGGCGGCAAGCTCGTGGATGCCGGCTTCGCCGTCATCACGGGCGGCGGTCCCGGCCTGATGGAGGCCGCCAATCGCGGCGCGCTCGAGGCGGGCGGCCTGTCGATCGGCTGCAACATCGAGCTCCCTTTCGAGCAGGACCACAACCCGTACCTGAGCCTGTCGATCGACTTCCGCTACTTCTTCGTGCGGAAGACGATGTTCGTCAAGTTCGCCAACGGGTTCGTCATCTTCCCCGGCGGTTTCGGCACCCTCGACGAGATGTTCGAGGCCCTGACCCTGGTGCAGACGCAGAAGATCCGCCGGTTCCCGATCGTCCTGTTCGGCGAGTCCTACTGGCGTGGGCTCATCGACTGGGTCAAGAATACATTGCTGGAGCAGGGGACGATCTCCGCGGAAGACCTCAACCTCCTGATCGTCACCGACAGCGTGGACGAGGCCCGCGATATCCTGGTCGACTGCTACAACACTCGCTGCTGGACGACCTGGAAACGCTCCGAAGGGGCGAAGCTCGACAGCGACCCGCCGGGCGCACCGGCCACGGCGATCGACCCGAGCAAGTCCGACGCCCAGTAATCCAGACGTTGAACCGCCCGCCCGGAGAGACCCGCCGATGGATGCCAGTGCGACAGCCGCCGAGACCGGGCGCGAGGCCGCGTTCGAAGCCCTGGATGACGCCCTCAAGGCGTCCGGGGCCGCCGCGGTACTCGACTCCCTGATCGCGACGCTCACCGAGCGCGCCGAGTTCCGCCCGCTGCTGGACGCCATGCTCCTGAGGGCAAGGCATGAGCTCGACCTGCCCCTGGTGCAGCCAGGTTCCTTGGCCGATCTGCCCGAGCCGACCCGGACGCACTACGAGGAGCGGTACGTCGAGTCGATCCGCAAGGTCGGCAAGCTGATGCTCGACCACGGCGAGATCGCCGCCGCCTGGCCCTATTTCCGCGCCATCAGCGAGCCCGACCAGGTAGTCCGGGCCATCGAGGACTACTCCCCCGGCACCGAGATCGACGAGCGGCTGGGGCAGGTCGTCGAGGTCGCGTTCAACCAGGGGGTCTCCCCGCGCAAGGGCTTCGAGCTGATCCTGAAGCATTACGGCACCTGCTCGTCGATCTCCGCCTTCGAGGGTCTGCCGCAGGACCCGGCCGTCCGCCAGCATTGCGCCGGTAAGCTCGTCCGCCAGCTCCACGCTCACCTGGTCGAGAACCTGAGAGGCGAGATTACCCGACGCGGCCAGCCTCTCCCTCCGGACGGTTCGCCCATCCCGGCCTTGATCGCGCGCCGTGAATGGCTGTTCGCCGAGGACTCGTACCACATCGACGTCTCGCATCTGTCCGCGTCCGTGCGGTACTCGCCGCTGCTGATCGACGATGCTGAGGGGCTGGCGCTCGCCCTGGAACTGACCGAGTACGGCCGGAACCTCTCGGCCAGGCATCGTTTCGAGGGGGAGCCCCCGTTCGACGACGTGTTCGTGGACCATGCAGCTTACCTTGGCGTGCTGCTGGGCCGCGAGGTCGAGAAAGGCCTGGCACACTTCCGGTCCAAGCTCGTCCCGGCCGACCCCGACGGACGCGACGACAACGCCGCCGTGGCGCAAGCCCTGGTCCGGTTGCTCGTCCGGCTTGACCGCATCGACGACGCGATTGACGTGGCCGCCGAACATCTCGCCGGGGTCCCCGACTCGATGCTCAACTGCCCATCGCTGGCCCAGCTCTGCCATCAGGCCGGCCGGCTCGACCGCCTGTCACGGGCCAGCCGCGAACGCGACGACCTGGTTCAATATGCCGCGGCGATCCTTCAGGACGAGCGTGCATGAGTTCGACGATTTCGTCCCGCCGTCATCCTAGAGTGCGCTCGGTATGGGCTGAGACCCATGTCCCATCCGAAGGCATTCGGGGATGCGGTTCGATGTCGCGTTGGGCCGGGGATTGTTTCGCAACCTGAGAGCAGGCAAGGCGTTTGGTCGTCCGCAAGGGCATCTTCCGCCCGGCGGACGCTCGCGATTTTGGTGATCGGGTTGAACTTTCCGGCCTCGATGAGCGAAATAGATGGTGAGGAATTGTCCCCAGGAAAGGACGACTCGACCCCATGCAGACCATCTCCTGGAAGCTCGGACGTGCCGCGGGTATTGACCTGTACATGCACCCGACCTTCCTGATTTTGCTCGCCTACGCGGCGCATCTTGACGGCACCCTAGGCGTCGCCTTCACCGTCGCGATGTTCGGTTGCGTCCTGCTGCATGAATTCGGCCACTCGCTGACCGCCCGCCGGTTCGGCATCGAGACGCTCGATATCACCCTGTACCCGATCGGCGGCGTGGCCCGTCTTGAGCGGATGCCGCGCAAGCCGGGTGTCGAGCTGCTCGTCGCGCTGGCGGGGCCTGCGGTGAATTTCTTCATCGTCGCCATGCTCTGGTCGGTCTCTTCGGTGATCGGCCTCGAGACCGAAGGCCTGGTCGGGCGGTTCGTCGCCGGCCTGATTGCGATCAACCTGGTGCTGGGCCTGTTCAACCTGATCCCCGCCTTCCCCATGGACGGCGGCCGCGTGCTCCGCGCGTTGCTCAGCGGATGGCTGGGCCGGGTGCGTGCCACCGAGATCGCCGCAGGGCTGGGGCGTGGCCTGGCCGTCGCGTTTGGCGCCTACTGCTTCTTCTCAGGGGCCTATCTCCAGATGTTCCTGGCCGCGTTCATCTATATTGCCGCCGGCGCAGAGTTGCGGCAGGTGATCGACGAAAGCCAGAACGGCCCTCCCGGTGGACGCGGACATCGGATCCGCTGGGCGACACCCCCGCGAGAGACGAAGTGGAGCTATGGCAGCGGCACCTGGAAGCTGGCCCCGATCCCGGCCGAATCCCAGATGGGTCAGGGACGCCGCGGCGGTCGTGGTTCCTGGCAATGACGGACGCCGGCGGACCGAAGCTCACGCCCATCGTCGAGCTGGGCGTGGCCGAGGCCTATGAGCTACTCGAGACGCGGTTCGGGATGGCCGGGATGCCGCCGCTCAATGCGATCGAGAATGAGGACTGGGGCCGGGATTGGCTGCTGAGCCGGTTCTTCGAATTCCCGCCCGAGCTGCTCGCCGCGGCGGGCCTGAGCCTGGAAGACGACCCGATGGCCGGTTGAGACTCCGCTCGACCCCGTCGGGTTGTTGCATGCGCGGGTTGCCGGCGCGTCGAGCTTGACCGGTCGTCCGAGTTCCTCTAGAGTCCGCCCGCCCTACTGGGGGCACTGGCTCAAGGAGGAGCGGACCGATGCGCAGTTGGGCGATGGGGCAGGTGCTGCGGCGCGGCATCATCTCGGCCTTCTTGGCGGTGCACCTGGCGGCTCTCGTCGCCTGGAACGCCCCGGAATGTGCCCTGAAGCAGGCGTTTGCCCCCTGGGCAGGGCGTTACATCCTGCCGACCGGGCTCTGGCAATATTGGGGCATCCTGGGGGCCGACCCTACCAAGGAGACGTTCACCCTGGAGGCCGTCGCCGTCGACGCCCGGGGGATGCTTCACGTCTACCAGTTCCCCAGGTATGCCGACACTGGCCTGATGCAGGGCCTGACCCGGGCACGGCACGCACGATTCGCGGCGAGCCTGGCGCCCGAGGAGAGCGACTCGCTGCGGGTGTTGGGCGCCAAGCATGCCCTGCGTGAGCTGAAGCTACCCGGATCGGCCTACCCGGTGGCGGTGCAGCTCCGGTATCAGCTGCTTCCCCCGCCCGCCTACAACGGCCCGCCGCGCGACCCGTTGCTGGCCCCCGTACCGTTCACTCTCCAGACCTACCGGTTCCCGACCGCGGAGGACGTCCGCTCATGAACCCCCTGCGTGCCTGGAATCGGTTCTGGTTCGCCCCGGTCTCGGCCCGCCCGCTGGGCCTCTTCCGGATCGCGTTCGGCATGCTGGCGCTGGCCAACCTGGCCCTGCTGGCGACGGACATGACGCACTGGTTCACCTCCGCCGGCCTCGTCCGCGGGGTGGACGCCCCAGGCGTCGCCGGCTCACTGCGCTACTCCCTGCTCCAGACCTGGCAGTCGCCCGCCGTGGTCGGAATCGTCTTCGGTGCGCAGGCCCTGGCCCTGGTCTTGCTGCTCGTCGGTTGGCATACCCGCCTGGTGAGCGTCGCCGTCTATCTGCTTCAGTTGACACTCCACCATCGCAACATCGCATCGGCCAACGATGCCGATATCCTGCTGATCGCCACTTCGTTCGCGCTCATGTTCAGCCCCAGCGGCGCGGCCTTCTCGCTGGACGCCCTGCGTGCGGCCAGGCGACGGGGGACGGCGGCGGAGCCCCTGATCGAGCCCTGGGGGCAGCGGCTCATCCAGATCCAGCTGGTGCTCGCCTATGCGATGGTGGCCTTCTATCGGGGCCGCGGAATCAACTGGTTTGACGGCTCGGCGGTGCACTTCCTGCTGAATAACCCCGAGCTGGGCCGCTTCCGCCTCGATCCGCTCTCGATGCAGCCGATGGTGATCAACGCGCTGACCTTCGCCGCGGTCGCCCTTGGTGGTGCCCTGCCCTTCCTGCTCTGGTTCAAGTCCACCCGCTCCTGGATGATCGCCGGCGGCCTGACACTGCACGTCGGGGCGATGCTCGTGATGAACATCCCCCTGTTCAACGAGCTGTGCATGGCCACCTATCTCCTCTTCATGACCCCCGAAGAACTCGCCGCTGTGGCCCGTCCGTTCCGCTCGCTGGTCTCGGCTCGGGAACGCAAGGCTGCGGTGCGTGCCGAGTTCGCCGGCAGGGTCGATGGTCCCCACATCGGCATCGCCTCGCATCGGCCGGAACGGGTTGGCTCGGATCGGGTCGTGACGCTGGCCGAGACTCGCTGACAAGAACCCGGTCCGGGGAAGATGGCCGATGTCGTCGATGCGAATTCGGACGGTTCTCTCCGGCTGTGGGCCATTGTTGGCCGTCTTGCTCGCCTGGAATAGCGTTCAGCTCGCCAGGTTCGATGGGCCGATGCGGCTGGGGCACGAGGCGTTCATCGGCCGGCAGATCGGCCGGGTGGCGCGGAACCATGTGGTGCTCGGGCTTGGCGTGACCAAGGGGGCCAACGCCACCACCCTGCGCGATGACGGTCGGCTGGATCTCCACCGGTCCTACTCGCCGATGGCCTCGTGGACCGTCGCCTTACCGATGGCGATGGGCCTGCCCTATCACGCCTCGATACGACTGCCGGTGCTCGTCTCGCTCAACCTCTTCCTGGTCGGTCTCTGGTCGTTCGCCCGGTCTGTCTGGGGCCAGCGGGTGGCGAACCTGGCCGTCGTATTCGCGGGCCTTTGCCCGGTCCTGCTCTGGCGACACGGCCTGACCTGCATCTTCGAGATCCTGGCACTCGGTCCCTTGATGGTCACGCTGGCGCTCTTGGCCCGGCCTTCCCGATCCGCGGGGGGCTGGGCCCTGGTTATTGCCGGCTCGATCGTGGCGGCGATGGACTCCTGGATCTGCTGGCTGATCTTGATCCCGGCGCTCCTGGTCGAAGCCCGCCGCAACCGCGCCACGCCTGCGCTGGCGGCCGCGTTCCTGGCGATCGTCGTGCCGTTGGTTGTGCACGTCGGCACGACTGGTCTTGCCTCGGGGAACGTGGTCGATGACCTCGCCGGCTTCGCCCGCCACGTTGTCGAACGGTCGTCGGCCCGCGCCGACGCCGGCAAGGTGGAAATTACCTACCCCTTGATCGTCCAACTGCTCATCAAGCGATGGGTGCGGAACATCGGGACGTCGACCTTCGTCGCGACGATCGTGCTGATCTCGGCGATGGTCTTCGGTCGCTTGCGAGGCAAGCCGATACCAGGCGCGAGCTGGATGGTGGGGCTGCTGGCGTTTGCGTTGCCGCTAAACCTGGCTCGGAACATCGCCTACCTGCACGACTTCTTCGTGATCCTGTTCATTCCGTCGGCGGCGCTGTCGCTGGCCCTGGTGACGAGCCGACTGGCGAGCCGGTTCGAGGCGCCCCGTCGTCGGGCGGTCTTCCTCGGGCTGGTCGTGGCCTGGTTCACGCTGGGGGAGTCGCTGCCGAAGTACCGGGCGGCGTTCGCACGTCGGCCCGATGCCGTGCAGTCGGAGATGGCCCTGGCGATCGGTCGAGCGATCGACGAATCTGACTTCGTGCTCGCCAGCCCAGGCGCATGCGGCTTGACCACCGAGACGGCCCTGGCGCTGGGCGAAGACCGGCATCGGATCCCGCTGCCGACCTATTTCGGGCTCGTCTCGCAGGGGGCACTGGTAGCCGTCGACGCGGCCGACGCCGAACGGCTGGCCGCTCGTGCACGGCCAGGCCAGCGCGTCGTGCTGGTCGTGGTGGCCGAGCGCCAGGCCGCCTGGAAGCCGCCCGCGTCGTTCAAAACCCTGGATTCGCCCAGCCGATCGCTGGCGCTGGGCGTCCTGTCGGGCGCGAGCCGGGTCGCCGGTGGTGGTCCCGGCGACCGGCGATAGTGGCGTCGGGTCAGTCGACGCGGTACTTGGCGATGCCCTTCTCGTTCAGTTCGATGCCCAGCCCGGGGGCGTCGGGCACGGCGACCCGGCCGTCGACCGACTTGATCGGCTCGCTGATGTGGTGGCGCAGGGTGGTCCCCTCCTCTACGACGAATTCGAGCAGGCCGAGGGTATTGGGGATGCTGGCCAGATAATGGACGGCGGCGGCGACGTTCAGGTAGGTGGTGAAGCCGTGGTTGACCACCGGGATGCCGCGGTCGGCGGCCATGGCGGCGATCTTGATCCCTTCGGTGAAACCGCCGCAACGCGTCAGGTCGACCTGGATGAGGTCAACCTTGCCGACGTCCATCAGGGTGGCAAAGCTCTTGCGCTCGCTCTCTTCCTCGCCGGCGGCGATGCGTAAGCTGCTGGCCGCGGAGAGCTTGGCGTAGCCCTCGTAGTCGTCGGGGGCGAGCGGCTCCTCGAACCAGAACGGGTTGTACTGTTCGAAGGCCTTGGCTCGCTGGATGGCCGTCTTGGCGTCGTAGACGAGTCCGGCGTCGATCATCAGGTCGAGGTCGTCGCCCAGCCCGGCGCGGGCCTCGCGGATCAGGGCCACGTCGGTCTTGGCGTCCTTGCCCATGGGGGCCCAGCCGAACTTCACGGCGGAGAAGCCCATGCCGGCGAACTTGCGGGCCCGCTCGCCGGTCTCCTCGGGGGTGGCGCCGAAGAGGGTGCTGGCATAGGGGCGTAGGCTCTTGGTGAACCCGCCGCCCAGGACCTTCCAGACGGGCATGCCCAGGGCCTTGCCCTTGATGTCCCAGAGCGCCAGGTCGATGCCGCTCATCGCGTGGATGGCGATGCCGCGGCGGCCCGCATAGATGTTGGCGTTGTACATCTTGGACCAGAGATACTCGGTGCAGAACGGGTCCTCGCCGATGAGCAGGTGGCCCAGGCCGGAGGTGACGGTGTGCGAGAACGGACCCTCGATGACCGCCTTGGCGGCGAGCGGGGCGCTGTCGACCTCGCCGATGCCGACGATGCCCGCGTCGGTGGTGACCTTGACGATCAGTGCGTCCTGGCCGCTGTCGCACTGCTGCTTGACCTCGGGCAGTCGCAGATAAATCGCCTCGACCTTCGTGATCTTCAAGTCGCTGGTCATCGGTGGTCCTTAGTGCCCGGCCCGCCACTCGGCGACGGGACGGCGGCGGTCGGCCCGGGTTGGGATTCTCTCGAGCGGCGAACCTAACGCGCTGACGGGCGCGGTTCAAGGGGCGGGGCGGTGTTGGTTGTGGCCCGCCGGGTGTAAGCTCATGCCCAGCCCGGGCCCGGATTCAGGGCCCGGCGACTGTCCCGAGGATGGGTCGTCCCATGGTCTGGTGGTCCGCTCTGGCTGGGACGCTCGCCATCGCCGCGTTGGCGTTCTGGGGCCTGGCCGCATTCAACGTGCGGAAGTCATGGCGTCTGACGCCCGTTCTGGCATCGATGCCCGACCAGCCGCCGCCTGGGGGGTGGCCGATGGTGGCCGCCGTGATTGACTCATCGGATGACCGCCGGTGGGTCGAGTCTGGCACCCATTCGCTGCTTGCCGAGGACTTGCCCGGCTTGGTCGTCGTGTCCCTCGACCCTCGCGCCGCAATCGCCACCGGCGCGATCCTCGACCGCCTGGCCGCGGCCGAGCCGAGGCTGCTCGTCGTGCGGTCCGCGGCGACCCCGGATCGCTGGCTGTCGAAGCTCCACGGCCTTCAGTCGGCCTCCGACGCCGCCATCGCGGCCGGGGTCGAATGGCTCCTGTTCACCGACCCCGACGTGGTGCTCGCACCCGGTTCCGTGCGTCGCGCCGTTTCGTTCGCTGATCGAGTCGGCGCAGATCAGCTCTTGGCGGTGCCGCAGGTCGTCACGCGCGGGCTCGAAGAACGGCTGGTCCTGGAGTTCTCGAGGCTTGTCGCGGCCGTCCTGACCCCCCCCTGGAAGGTGGACGATCGCCGCAGCCGGGCCATGCTGGGCGTGGGAGCCTTCCGGCTCGTCCGCGCCGAGACCTTCCGCGACATCGGCGGGTTCGGGCGTGTCAGGCTCTCCGTCGACATCGATCGCCAGTTCGGCCGGGCCCTGAAGGCGGCCGGCGCCCGCACCCGCGTGCTCGACGGAACTGGCGCGGTCCATGTCAGGCCCCGGCCCGGTCGATCTGGCGTGACCCGGCGGCTGGAACGATCGGCGTTCGCCACCCTGAATGACAGCACGCTTCGTGTGGTCCTGTCGATCTCGGCTGTGCTCATCCTCGGCCTGGCGCCAGTCGTCGGCCTGGCGGTTGGACCGATCTTCTCACGCCTCGCCTGCCTGCTCGCCATCGCGGCGGTCACGCTGGTTTCGGGAACTTCGTTGCTGACAATCCCCGTCGGGTCGATCCTCTTCGCCTGGTCCCTCGGCCGCTCGGCCTGGCGCACCTTGAGGCGTGGTGGCATCCGTCGCCGTGGAGAAGTCGTCTCGCTGGCCGACCTGCGATATCACATTCGCGGCCGTGAACGCTGGCTCGGAGAGGTCTGGAAGGGGACGCGGACGCTCTGATCGAGGCCCGCTTCCCCGCGTCTCGCTCAGGCGAAGTAGACCCGGTTCCCGAGGCCCCAGCGCACGCCGTTCCAGGCGGCCTTGCCCCTGGCCAGGTTGAGGTATTCGCCCGAGGTCAGCAGGCCGATCTCCAGCTCTTCGGGGTTGCCTCGGTTGGTCAGAAAGTCGGCGAAGGGCTTGGTGGCCGCGGCCTGGGCCGATGCGTCGGGCGGATTCACCGTGCCGTCGAGCTTGGTGTATGGGAACCGACGCAGGTAGCGGTAGACCAGGCCATTGGAGATCTTCGTCGAGTATTCGCCGGCGGCGTTGTAGATCAGGTCACTTGGTAGCTGAGACCGGGTCTGGCTGATCGTGATCTTGGTGGTGTAGGTCGAGAGTTGATTGGCATCGGGGCCGTGGCCGAGGAGGTCGTTGAAGACCTTGTTGACGTAGGCGTTCGGCGTGTTGCCGGCGTTCCGGTAGTACTCGTCGCTGGCCATCAGGGCGGCCAGGGCGTCATTTCGGGTGCGTCCCGGCTGGCCGATCAGGGCGACGAGGCTCGCTCGCTCGGCCTGAGTCGAACCCCGGCCGAGGTAGGTCTGATAGTAGGAAGCCACGACGATGTCGCGGTACTCCGACGAGGTGACGAAGGCTCGCGTCAGCGTCGCCACGCTCAGGCCCGCTTCGACCTGATTGAGCCAGTTGGCGACCTCCTGGCCCGAGGGCTCGCGCTGGAGCACGTCTCGATAGAGGAAGCGGATGGTCGAGCCATCCTGCGTGGTGTTGGCATAGTTCCCGGCGCTGGCGAGCAGGCGGGCGGTGACGACCTCTGTGGAGACTCCCGCCCGCAGGTCGCGTCCGGCCGAGGCCAGGGTGTCGGGGGCCGGGCTGCCGCCGAAGTAGCGGTAATAGACGTCACGCACGGTCCCCTCGGTCCACTCGCGAGAGCCGATAAAGCTCAAGGGCAGGTTGCCGCGAGCGTTGGGGTTCGACTGGAGGACGCCCAGCCAGGCGTTGATCTCGGGCTGGCTGGCGACGCGGGCCAGGGTCGCGCGGTAGAGGTTGTTGATCCATCCCGAGTCGCTGGTATTGCCGCCGATCCCGTAGAACTCGGGCGAGACGAGGAAGGCGTTGAGCAGGGTCTGCGGGGTGGCGCCCCGGTCGAAGGCCGCGAGGTTGGCTTGCAGGCCGGCCTGGTCGGGCGTCCGGCCCAGGTAGCTGAGGTAATACGTGGTCACAAGCTTGGCGCGGGCCTCGGCGCTGCCCACGATCCCGAGCGTACCCGGGAGAAGAGACGCGGCGCGGCGGAATCCGGCGAGCTGCGCGGCGAGATCGGTGCCGGTGGGGGCTCGGCCGACGGCCTGGCTGTAGAGCTGGCCGACGTAGTTCGTCAGCCATCCTTCCGAACGCGCGATGGCCGCGCCCGACGCGTCGCCTCGGGGCTCGGCCCAGGTGTTGATCGAGGTGGACGCCGGCAGGTCGTAGACCCGAAGGTAGCTGGGAGAAAGAACCGAGGAGCGGTTCGGGGCGAGGGCCGTGGCGAGGGAAACCATCTGGAAGGTGCCGTCGCCCTTCAGGTCGCCGATGGCCGCGCCGCTGAAGAAGCGGTCTGGGACGGAGGGGTCGGGCGAGTCGGTGATCTCGGTCCAGACCACGCGCCCGGTCTTGCCGTCGAATGCCTTGGTGTAATCGGAGTGCGCCACGATGACGTCGGGCGTGCCGTCGCCGTTGACGTCGGCGATGGCCGCGGTGCTGACGACGTACTGGCCGGGGAGGAAGTCGACCGCCCAGAGCGCCTGGCCGTTGGCCTTGATGGCGTGGACGCGGCCGTTGAAGTCGGTGACGACAACCTCGGGCGAGCCGTCGCCGTCCAGGTCGGCGGCAACCGGCGAGGTCCTCACCTTGCCGTTGACGGTCGAGCCCACCGGCACCGTCCTGTAGAAGAGGCTGTTTCCGTTCCGGAACGGGGTGCCGTTGGCGTTGAAGGCGTAGACGCCGTTGCCCCGGTCGCCCTGGTAGAAGCTGCCGCTGCCGACGACCACTTCCAGATTGCCGTCGGAATTGAGGTCGATCAGCGAGGGCGAAGACTGGATGGCCTGGTCGGTCTGGGCCACCCACTCGCGGCGGCCGTTCCAGGAAAGGACCGTGAGCCGTCCCCCGGCGGAATAGACGTCGACGTTGTTGGGCGGGCCCGAGGGGATCTTGCTGGAGTCTCCGCCGATGACAATGTCGAGCTTGCCGTCGCCGTCGATGTCGCCGATGACCGGGGCGCTGAAGACGGTGTCGTCGTTGGAGAACTGCCAGAAGAGCGAGCCGTCGGCGTGGAAGGCCGAGACGAGGTGGTTGATGCTCGTGACGACAATCTCGGGCGAGCCGTCGCCGTCAAGGTCTCCCGTGGCGATCCCGCCGAGGATCTGGTCGGGCTCGTTGGCCTGATCGCTGAAGCGGTGGAGCGTGTTTTGCGGCCAGCCGGGCAGCAGCGCGGCGGTCTTCGCGTCCCAGCCCCAGAGCTGACCCTTGGTGTCGCCGGCGAAGAGGGCCCGCGTCCCGTTGCCCAAGTCGACGATGATGGGCGTGGTCTGGAACTCGCCGCCGATCCCGCCGGTGGAGAAGGTTTTGGTCGGCTGGCCCGACCCTGACTGGTAGGAGTACAGGTTGTAGTTGCCGCCGGGCACCACCACCGAGTTTCTGCCCGACTGATCGAGGTCGGCGATCAGGGGGGAGGCGACGAATGTGCCGATGTTGTAGTTCCAGGCCGTCCCCGCCCCGGGCAACTCGATCCGCTGGACGAGCGCAGGCGTGCCGGCGGGAGTCCAGCGCGGCTCCAGCCCCTCAATTGTCAGCCGTATCCGTCGGCGCCGCTTCGCTCTGCGATCCGTGAAGGGCATGGTGTATCGTCGCCGTTGGGTTGGGATCGACGAGTCCAACCCACCCGGCAAGAGACCAGGAGGCGACCGTAATCCGGGGGGTGAGAGAGGAGTCGACCCGTCCGACGATAGCTCACCGCGGCTGGGCTGGCAATTCTTCGATGGACAAATCGCCAGGGATGGATTCGAGGCATTGCAGGTGCGGTCGTCGGGCGGCCCGGCTTGTCGGTTGCAGGACGCCGGGATTATGATAACCGCGACGGCTGCGCGGCCGGGTGAGGCGTCATCCGGAGGTGTTCGCCCCGGCGGTTGGACGCAACCACATCGAAAACTTGGAGTTCTGCCAGCCCATGCCGTCGGGCGATCCTTACAATGTGGTGATCCTCGGCTCCACCGGCTCGGTTGGCCGGAGCGCCTTGAGCGTGATCGCCCACGACGGCGGTGCCCGCCTGCGTGCGCACGGACTTGCCGCCGGCTCTAGCTGGCAAGGGCTGCTGGCCCAGGCCCGCGAGGCCCGGCCCAGGTACATCGCGCTGGCCGACCCGGAAGCCGCCGCCCAGGTCGACGGGCAGCTCCGCGGCACCGGGGTCGAGCTGCTCCAAGGGCCGGACGCCATCGAGCGGATGGTGACCGACCCCGAGACCGACCGCGTGCTGAGCGCCATCGTGGGGGCCGCGGGCCTACGCGGGACCTGGGCGGCGCTCGAGGCCGGAAAGACCGTCGCGCTCGCCAATAAAGAGACTTTGGTCGTCGCCGGCCCCCTGGTGATGGATCTGGCCAGGCGCCGCGAGGCCGTCATCCTGCCGGTGGACAGCGAGCATTCGGCCATCTTCCAGGCGATGCGCTCGGGCAAGGCGGGCGAGGTCCGGCGGGTGATCCTGACCTCGTCGGGCGGACCCTTCCGAGGCAAGACGGCGCGTGAGTTGGCCGAGGTCACCCCCGAGCAGGCACTGGCCCACCCCACCTGGAGGATGGGCCCCAAGATCTCGGTCGACTCGGCCACCCTGATGAACAAGGCGCTCGAGGTGATCGAGGCCCGCTGGCTGTTCGACCTGGAGCCTTCGCAGATCGAGGTCGTGGTGCACCCCGAGAGCGTGGTGCACTCGATGGTCGAGTTCGTCGACGGCAGCATCCTGGCTCAGCTCTCGCCGCCCGATATGCGTCTGCCCATCCAATATGCTCTGAACTACCCCGACCGCGTCTCGGGCCCCTGCCCGCTGCTGGACCTGACCCGCGTGATGGCCCTGCATTTCGAGCCGCCCGACCGCGAGACTTTCCCGGCACTTGAGCTAGGGTTCGAGGTCATGCGGCGCGGCGGGACGGCCGGCGCCGCCTTGAACGCCGCCAATGAGGCCGCCGTGGCGCGGTTCCTCGAAGGCTCCCTGGGCTTCCTCGACATCCCCCGCGCCTGCCGCGCGGCGCTGGACCATCACCCGTTCGACCCCCGGCCCGATCTCGATGCCCTCTGGGCCGTCGACGCGAAGGCCAGGCAGGAGGTCCGCCGTTGGAAACCCTGAACTTCCTGCTCAACGTCGCCAAGGTCGTGCTCGGCCTGGGCTTCGTGATCTTCCTTCATGAGCTGGGCCACTTCGCGCTGGCCAAGTGGAACGGCGTCAAGGTGAAGGCCTTCTCGATCGGCTTCCCTCCTGCGCTCTGGAAGCGCCGCTGGGGCGAGACCGAATACGTCATCGGCGCGGTGCCACTGGGCGGGTACGTCAGCATGCTGGGCGAGGGGGATGAGAACGACCCCGAGAACCCCGACGCCGCCAACGACCCCCGCGCCTACAAGAACAAGTCCGTCGGAGCCCGGATGGCCATCATCACCGCGGGCGTGGTGATGAACCTGATCCTGGGCATCGCCTTCTTCATGTTCGTCTACATGAACGGCACCCTCGAACTGCCCGCCAAGGTCGGCCGGGTCGTCGCCGGCTCCCCCGCCTACAAGGCAGGGCTGAGGTCGGGCGACGATATCGTCTCGATCGACGGCCGCGACGGGGTCGACTTCGGCACCTTGAAGATGAAGGTGGCCCTGAGCGCCACCGGCCAGACCCTGCGCCTGGGGATCAAGCGGCCGGGCCAGGACGGCCTGATCACGATGGACTTCGAGCCCCGCCGCGAGAAGTCGGCCGAGACCCCGACCATCGGGATCGTTCCCAGCAAGAGCCTGGACCTGGCCCGGCCTCCGTTCATCCGACCCCCGGGCACCGACGCCAAGGACGAGCTCAAGGAGGCCGAGACGCTCAAGCTGGACGATCGGCTCATCGCCGTCGGCCCCGCCGGCGGTCCACTCACCGAGCTTGTGCCGGAGGACTCCCTGGGGTTCGACCGGATCGCCTCGGCCAATCGAGGAGTGCCGCTGACCGCTGCCTTCCGCCGGCCTGTTGCGAAGGATAAGCCCTCAGAGACGCCCGAACGGCTCGAATTGACGTTCCCGGTCAATCACTTCCTGGACTTCGGCCTGCGGATGGAGATGGGACCCATCTCGGCAATCCGGGGCAATTCACCGGCCGAGCGTGCAGGCTTCCAGGTCGGTGACCTGATCGAGACAATCGACGGCAAGCCGGTCGACGACCCGATGCGACTGCCCGATCTCGGGCTGTCTCATGCCGGTACCCCGCTCGAATTCGTGGTGAAGCGCGGCGCTGAGTCGAAGACGATCCGGGCCACCCCCGACGCGACGCCCACCTGGGTCGAAGCGGTCTTCCCGGGCGAGTCCCTGGAAATCCCCGGACTGGGTCTGGCTTTCCCCGTCGGCGCCAAGGTGCGAGCCGTGACCGTCGGGTCGCCGGCCGAGGCCGCCGGGATCAAGGCGGGCGACACCCTGACCTCGATGGTGCTAACACCGACGCCGACCCCCGCGCTTGAAGGTAAGGAAGGCGCGAAGGCCAGGCCGGCCGAGGTGCCCAAGCCGTTCACCATCAAGTTCGAGGCCGATCAGGTCGGCCCCTGGGCCTATGCGTTCAACATGGTCCAAAATCTGCCGACCACGCAGATTACGCTCGGCATCAAGGGGCGAGAGAACCCCGTCGAGATCATGCCGGTCGCCGTGGCCGACTGGTTCTATCCCGATCGCGGGCTGGGATTCCAGACGCTCACCCGCCAGTTGCCGCCTCAGCCCCTCGGCGCGTCGTTCCGTCGTGCCTTGTATGAGGGTTACGACAATGTCGTCAACATCTACGCGATGATCCGCGGCCTGTTCCAGTCGCGCGTCAGCATGAGCAGCATGGCGGGCGTCCCCCGGATCTCGGGAATGGCGTACGCCGCGGCCGATAGCAGCTTCGTCGACCTGATCAAGTTCCTGGGGATGCTGTCGATCAACCTGGCGGTGATCAACTTCCTGCCGATCTTCCCCCTCGACGGCGGCCAGTTCCTGTTCCTGGTCGCCGAGAAGATTCGCGGCCGCCCCCTGCCCGACTCGGCGATGGTCGTCGGCCAGTGGGCCGGCGTGGCGTTCGTCCTGGGCCTGATCCTCTTCACCAACCTCCAGGACGTCTTCCTGCTGACCCGCCAGTACTTCTCCTGAACCTGTTGGGCAGAGCGACGACACTCAACACCCCGGCTCGCGAGCCAGGCCCCACGGCCGAGGCTCGCGGGCCGGCTTTGTTTTCGGGTTACGGCCCCACCTTCCAGAGCCCTGACAGGTTGAGGCTCGCCATCCAGACGAGCAGCAATCCGACTGCCCAGCGTCGTCCGTTCGGGGTGGGGGGTAACGTCGCAAGCCCGCCGGTCAGAGCGAGGGCCAGCGGCAGAATCGCCGGGAAGAGGTAGCGAGACTGCGACTGGAACGCGACGCTGAAGTTGAACTGGAGGTAGGACGCCAGTAACGTGGCGAAGACCGTCGCCAGGATGATTCCCGCGCGAACCTGCACGCCATCCAGGGCCCGCCATCGTCTCAGGATGGCCCAGGCGGAGAGGACGAGCAGCAGGACGCTCGCCAATCGAGCTTCGACGTATCTCCAATCCGGCAGGCGGATCGTCAGCCAGCCGAATCGGCCCCAGAAGCTTTCCCAGCTCATCGCCCGCAGCAACGCCCAGTCATCCCTCGACCAGACATTGAGCGGCTTGAAGTTCGCCTGATAGAACCGGATCGCGTCGCGGCTGCCTGTCGGATCACCGTCGTAGACGATGAAATTCCGGACGAACCACCATCCCGAGATGGCCAGCAAGCCTGCCCCGGTCCAGGCCGCCAGCCGTGCGATCCGGCCGACGCGCGCCAATCCTTCGGCCCCAGGCCAGGCCTGGAACAGGACCAGCAGGAGTAGACCTGGAACCAGGGCCACGGCGTTGAGTTTGGCCAGCAGGGCCAGCCCCACGGCCGCCCCCGAGCGGAGAAGCCGAGGATCCGACTCTGGCGTCCTCAAGGCTCCGATCCAGACGGCCACGGCCAGTGCGCTGGCGAAGTTCACCGCAGAGTCGTTCGAGACGCTGGCGCTATTGAACGCGAATTGGGGTAAAAGGCCCACGAAGCCTGCCGCGGCCAGGGCGAGAGCCGGCGAACCGGGGGCGAGGCGGCGGACGGCCAGCCAGAGACAGCCGACTGCCGAGGCGCCCAGGCAGGCCGAGACGACTCGCCCTGTCACCATCGCCCAGACCGGATTCTGACCGACGGGCATCGCCGCCAGGCCCGCGACGAGGTAATAGAGCGGCGGCTGCATCGACTCGTAAGGTTCCAGCTTGTACTCGTCCAGGACACCCCTCCGCATCGCGTAGTAGCGAGTCGCCGGGTCGTCGGGGGTCCGGACAATCTCGCCGGCCGGGTCCCTGGCAAACGAGTAGTGCACCTCAGGCAGCATCCGCCTCAACTGGACCTGCCGCACCGCCTGCAAGTGAGCCGGCTCGTCGGGCGCGTCCAGCGGCCTGACCGCCAGAGCCCAGCAGAGATTGACGATCAGCGAGGCCCCGACGATGAGCACCCAGGTGCGATCGTTCACCCGGGCGGGCCGCCTTGAGTCCTTACCTCGATCAATCAGCTTCGACACGACTTGCCCCGCCTCAGTTTCCATGAGGTATCCCGCCCGATTCTAAACGGGATGGGGGTCGGGCTGTCGGGCTCATCGGATCGAAAATCGATCCCTCGCGGCCTAGCCCCACTGGCCGGACTGGGTCCGAGCCGGGACTCGCCCGGCATCGCGGGCAGCCCGGACGAGGCTGGAGACTCGCTCGGAGTTGATAGCTTCGGTTCGAAGGCCCCGCTGGCAGGCGGAGCCTCGGACGGCGAAGACGTGGGGATTCAGAGGGGCGAGGCGGGCGATGGCGGACTCATCCAGGCCACCGGCGAGCGCGACGAATCGACTGGCCTTGCGGGCCCGTTCGATCCAGGGCGACCAGCTCAGGTCGACGGGGCTGGGCTTCAACTTGCTCCAGGTATCGACCAGAATGCCCACGCAGTCGGGGGCGGAGATGGCCATGTCGAGCACCTGATCGGGGTCGGGGGCATTGGCCTCGGCCCAGTCGGCATAAGCCACGGCGACCCACCTGGGGCCGGGGCCCCACGCCTGTCGCAGGGTCATCCAGGCCGCCGTGCCATCGGGGCCAGATCCGGCCAGGCCGAGTTTGCGGTAGGTGATCCCCGCCCAGGACTCCGAGCGAGGCGGTGGCTGCTTGTCCCATTCTCGCAGTTCACCAAGCGCGACACTGACCGGAATTCCGGCCGGCGCCAGTCGTGCGACGGCGGCCCAGACTTCGGGGTCGGCGCGGCCCAGCGGGCCGCGGTCGGGCTCCTTCACATCCAGGACGGTGACGCCACCGGCGATGGCGGCGAGAGCTTCCGCCGCCGATCGCACGCTCACGAGCAAGCCAGCCACGCGCGTCAGTCCGCCCGTGCGATGGCCGGCGAGGCGTCGGCCACGGCGGTCGGTTCGACACCGTAGAGGCCGGCGCGACGGGCGAGGGCGTCAAGTCCGAAGATCGCGGTCGATCCGATCACGTCTGACAGTAACGTGTTACGCCAGAAAGGGACGGCCGCCAGGTAGCTCAGCCAGAGCCCTTCCGGGGTGTGCGGGACGTCGGGAGCCGAGACCCAGTATCCGAAATTCGACGCCGCGAAGAAGATGATCGAGCCGGCCAGGCCCAAGGCACCGGCCTTCAGCAGGTTCGAGTCCTTACGCATCAAACGGCCAAGGGCCACAATCGCCAGGTAGCTGGCATAGATGGTCAGCCGCTCGAATGTAAAGGCGGCGCGGCCATTGCTGGAGTCGATGACGAGGTCCGAGACAAGCATCGACACCATGGGCACGGCCAGCGCCCAGCGCAGGGGCAGGCGAGCACCGGCAAACAGTGAGGTTGCCCCGACGAGGGCCATGTTCCAGGGCATGAAGCCGGAGCGGCTCAGGGCGGATAGCGCGATGAGGCCCAGCGCCGTCGGTTGCGTCGGCGGTCCGTTGAGCACTCGGGGACGTTCGGCGGGCGACGGCATAGGGACACATCCTCAATCGTGCGGGGCGGCGATGGGCTGGCGGGTCGATTCGACGAAATTCGGTCGACGTCCGGAACACCCTCGGTCGGGCCGGGGTCCGCGCATCCCCTTAACCTAACCGTTCCTCGCACCGGTTTCAATCGTATCGGGGGCGACCATGACCCCATGCCATTTCACTCGGTCGAGACGGAATTCCTTGTCGCGACTGCTGATATGGCAGAACGCAACCACATACGTCAGCCCACCACGACGCACGAATCGTCGAGGGCTGATCGCCCGAGGGGTGTCGCCTTGGGTCCCGCCGCTGTAGATGATCGTCAGCGGCAAGCCCTCGCGGATGGCGTTGGACATCGTCTCCCAGCCGTGTGGAATCGGCGGAGCGGGGTTCTGGCTAGGATCGGCGATCGGGTAGGTCGTCGGCGGCTCGCCGTCGTCGAGTTGCAGCCAGAGGTCCATTACTCGCCGGCTATCGGCCAGCGCGCGATGCAGGCCCTCGCCGTCGAGACCGAGCAGGCGGGCCAGGGAATCGAGCCGATGATTGGGGGCGTCGGGCCGCCGCCTCCGCGACAGGACCAGGGTGTCGGCCACGGCGTGGCCCGGCATCGGCAGGCCGAGACGGCCCAGCTCGGCGCCCAGAAACCCCGCGTCGAAGGCCGCATTGTGGGCCAGCAACAAGGTCGAATCGGCCGGGCCGAGGAAGCTGAGGAATTCGGGCAGCACACTCTCGATGCCCTCGGCCGTGGCAAGCAACGAGTCGTCCAGGCCGTGAATGGCCCGCGACGAGGCCCCGACGGGCCGTCTCGGGTTGACCAGACGCTCGAATCGACCAGACTCTTTGCCCGAATGATCGAAGCGAATCGCGCCGATCTCGATGATCCGGTCGGTCTCCGCCCAGAGTCCGGTCGTCTCCAGGTCGAATGCCACGAACGTCGGCCGGTCGTCAGTCAAAGTTCAAAGTCGCCCATCGCCTCAGATGTGCACAGAACGCTGCCGATTGAATTATGGCGGGTCGTGGCGTTTTGAGAAGTGAGCGACCCCTAGGAACCTTGGAAGTTTGGAACGGGCCGTGCATACCCGGACCGGGCCGGACGAGTTGAAGCGTGCCCGGTCCGATCCGCAGTCACCCTGGAAGGAATCCGCATCATGCGTCTCGATCGCGACCCAGGAGGCGTCTCGCGCCGATCATTCCTCGGGACGACCCTGGTCGCCATAGCCGGTTGCGTCGGCCCTCCGCCCCGCTCCCTCATCGCCGGCCAGGATCCCTCAAGCAAGGACCGTCCGGCCCGACCCAAGTCGGACAAGACCAACGAAGAGGCAGTCAAGGAGGTAGTCGACGCGCACAACGCAATCCGGGTCGAGGAAAAGCTGCCCAAGTTGGAGGTTAACGACAAGCTGAAACAAGCCGCCGAACGCCACGCCAAGGACATGGCCGCCCACAACAAGATGACCCACGATGGCACCGATGGCTCGACCCCGTTCAAGCGGATCGACGACACAGGGTACGTCTGGAAGCGGGCCGGCGAGAACGTCGCCTACGGGCAGCCCGACGCCGTGGATCTCATGAAGGCCTGGATGGACAGCCCCCCTCACAAGAAGAATATCCTGGGCGGGTTCAGCCAGATCGGGATCGCCCTGGCCGAATCCGAGGATGGAATCCCCTACTGGTGCGTCACCTTCGGCCTGCCGCGTCGATGATTGTCAACGATCGGGTCGGGCAGTCTTTGCTGCCAGACTGAGCGATCGGTTGCGTGATTGCAGGCAATTTGGTTCAGCTGGGAAGGGCTCTCAGGCGGGCGATGAGGGCGAGGAGGTCAATGGGCTTGGTAATCACGTCCATGGCCCCGGCCTGGCGGGCCTGACGCTCGGCAGAGTCGGTGGCATCGGCCGTGATCGCGACGATGGGGAGCGACGCCGTGCTGGGATCGGCCCTGAGCTGACGGATCAGCTCGAACCCGTTCATGACCGGCATCATCAAGTCAGTAAGGATCAGGTGAGGGTGGAAGTCGATGAGGCAATTCAGCGCATCGCGCCCGTCATTTGCCTCGCGAACCTCGAACCCCTGCATCCTCAAGAGCCGGCCGAAGGCGTAGCGAAGGAACGGCGCGTCTTCGACGAGTAAGACTCGCGTGATACTTAGTTGATCGGTTTGCATGATCATGCTCCGAGTCAGCAGCGATGCCACCAACTCCTCGGTTTTGCCCGATCTGGCGTGGCAACGACATGCACGTACATCGAATGATGATGGACGAATAAGATGCCGATTGACGATGAATGCAAAATTGATGCCGGCTTCCTGGAAATTCGAAATCGCATGATCGTTCCCCATACCTTGCCTGGCCGGCAGAATCGCTTCGATCGACGGAAAACTTCGCGGGGCTTCAGGTTGAATGGCAACCATGGTGCACCTACGATGGCCTGGATCGATCGGTGAGTGAAGCGGCCGAAGGGGGGGGCGGGCGATGCCTGTTTTCAGTGGGATGCGGGGGGGGCGACCTCGACTCGGGCTTTCGACCTGGGCCAGGATCCTGGTTTGGGGTTCCCTCGCGGCTGCGACCGGTTATCTCGTGAAAGCGGAGGTTTCTCGCCCTGACTTGCCCGATGGCGTGCTCGCCCGGCGCGCTGTGGTCTATCGAGTTGAGGGCGAACGCCGGGTCGCTCTGGACCTCTATCGACCGGAGGGGGCATCGCCCCGATCCGGCTGGCCCGCCCTGGTCGTGATCCACGGGGGAGGCTGGCGTGGTGGTGATCGCGGCGAGTATGGCCGGTCGATGGCCGTCCTCGCCAGGCGAGGGATCGTGGTCGCATCGATCGATTATCAGTTGTCGAGACCCGACCGCCCGAGCTGGCCGGTGAATCTGCAAGATGCCCGCGAGGCGGTGCGCTGGGTGCGCGGTCACGCCACGATGATCGAGGTGGACGCGACCCGGATCGCGGTGCTCGGGTCGTCGGCGGGCGGGCACCTGGCCTCGTTGCTCTCAACCCGCGGAGACGATGATCGGCCGGGGCCGGGAGTCCCGTCGGCCAGGGTGAGCGGCGCGGTGGTCCTCTTCGGCCCGTCGGACCTCGCCGCGCTCCTGCGTCAGAGTCCGGGGGCATCGGAGTCGGTGGAACTGTTCCTGGGC
This sequence comes from Isosphaeraceae bacterium EP7, assembly GCA_038400315.1. Classification (NCBI taxonomy): domain Bacteria; kingdom Pseudomonadati; phylum Planctomycetota; class Planctomycetia; order Isosphaerales; family Isosphaeraceae; genus Kueselia; species Kueselia aquadivae. The sequence goes on along the minus strand of CP151667.1, from coordinate 2,163,829 downwards.
GGAGAACCCCCCACCGATGGGCTGCTGGGGGCGGCCTCGCCGCTGACGCACGTGACCGGCGGCGACCCACCGATGCTCCTGATCCACGGGACAGATGACCCGCGTGTGCCGCTGGAACAATCGGAGGTGCTGGCGGAAGCGCTCGCCGAGTCGGGCGTGCCTCATCGCCTGATCCGGGTCGATGGGGCACGTCACGGATTTGGCCTGCAACCGGGCGGACGGGATCTGGAGGCCGAAATCCATGCGTTCTTGCAATCTGTCTGGGGCGATGGAGTGCCCGGCGAGGTTCTTTGACGGTCCAGTCCGCCTTCAATGCCCCTTTGATGCGTCGGCGATCGGACCTCATCGCGCCCGGCGATGCACCGACGCCTGTGGTCCTTGGGACGGCCGATGGGCTGGTCCCCGTGGTGGAGATCACCCATGGCTACCGTTGGTGGTGGGGCGCAGGGATTTAGTCCCCGATGTGCTTGCTTTTCTCCGGGAGGCTTGGAAGGATAAAGGCGGGACGGCCTGAGTTCTTTCGGGCGGCCCCATCGGCATTTCCGCCGTCTTTGTCAGGCTGCCGTGGGTCCTCGTCTGCGGCAAGTCGTCATCCCCGCCTGCTCCCGTCAGGTCCAATCCCGATCCGTCCGCGGCTCGATGAGGTCGGCCAGGAATCGACGTTCCTGACCGTCTCCGAGGACGACCGCGCCGGGCGGAGTATCGAGGGAGAACGCCCCTTGTCCTCCGAATTCGACCTGAGCACGCTGGCAGCCTTCCACGATCAGGGGGATGGCTCCCGGTTTGGCGACGTGCTGAGCTATCACGACCTGCCGGCCCTGAGATCGGGCCCGGAGGCTGAGGCTGAGACCGAGCGGGTGCTGAGCACGGCCGCCGATCGGCCCGTGACCGACACGATGCCGCCGGTCGTCGACCCGACCCTCGACCACGAGGACGCGGCACTCCGCGACCGGCGGGCCGACGTGGAGGAGAAACACCGGCGGGTCCGAGAGTATCTCGACGCGCACAACCTCGACGCGATGGCCCTGGGGCGGGTTGACTCGATCGCCTGGTTCACCTCGGGCGGCGAGCTTGGTCGCGAGTTCTCCGGCGAGATTGCCTCCGCGCTCATCTACATCACTCGTTCCTGCCGGGCGGTGGTCACCGACAACGTCCAGAGCGCCCGGATCTTCGAGGAAGAACTCGCCGGGCTGGGTTTCCAACTTAAGGAACGCCCCTGGCATGAGGACCCGGCCCGGGTCCTCGAAGAGCTCGGTCACAACAAGACCCTGGTCAGCGACCTGGCGGGTACCTCCCCCTGGAGCCGCGAAGGGCACGATTCGGCCGCGGCGTTGATCAACCTACGCCGCCCGCTGACCAAGCTAGAGCGGCAGCGACTGCGTGAATTGGGCCGGACCCTGACGCTGGCCGTCGAGGCCACCTGCCGGAACTTCCACCCGGGCGAGACCGAGGCCGACGTGGCGGGCCACCTGGCCCATCGGCTTCTGCGCGAGGGGGTTGCTCCCGTTGGCCTGCAGATCGCCGCCGACGGTCGGCCGGATCGGTACCGGAGACCCGGCCTGAAGGGGGTCCCGATCCGCGAGAAGGCCTTGATCTCGGTCATTGGCCGTCGGTTTGGCCTGTGCGCCTCGGTGGGCCGTTGCGTCACATTCGGGCTCGCCAAAGAACCGTTCAAGACCGACCAGGCGCTGGCGTCGATGATCTCCGCAAGCAATATCTTCTTCTCCAGGCCGGGCGAGACCGTCGGGGCGATCCTCGGCCGCACGAAGCGGCTGTTCGAGAAGAATGACCATCCCCATGAGTGGACCCTGGACTACGCCGGCCAGTTCATCGGGTATTCGCCCAATGAAGGGCTGCTGCTGCCCGAGAGCCCGCTGAAGTTGCAGCCCGGGACGGCCCTCTGCTGGGGGCCCAGCGTGGGGACCGCGCGGTCGGAGGATACCGTCGTGGTCGACGCCCGCGGCTTCGAGGTCGTCACCCAGGCGCAGCACTGGCCGATGATCGAGGTGACCGTCAAGGGTTACGCGATGAACAGGCCGGGGATCCTCGAACGCTGAGCCGGACACCCCGCCACGCCCGATCGACCGAGGCCAGACCATGCCCGCCGCGATCCCCGACCCAGATGCACGCGAGGTGGACCGGGTCGAGGCCCTGGTCACGGTCGATGACCCCGGACGGGTCGATGAATTCCTCGCCCGATGCCAGCCGGGCTCGGCATGGCTCGCCCAGATCAGGACCGCCGAGGTCACGGCCACCGTCCGTGCCCGCGCCCCCCTTGGCTCATTCGACGAGCGGGTCTGCCTCTGCCTGAGCCTGAAGCTCGCCCTGCCCGTGCCGGTCGAGCCCCGGCTTCGTTTCGTGCTGGCCGCCGGAGATGACCTCAGCCTGACGGTCACGGCCCTCGTCCGTCCATGGTCGGAATCGATCCGGGCGTCTTGACTCTCGCTCTAACTCTTCATTGATGAAGGATTTAGGGCCGAAATGAGCTAGGCGGAGCCTGGGCCGTCGAGACTCAGTTCACTTCGATCTGTGTGCGATATCCGGCAATGGGCGGAAGACCTTCCAAGGTTCGCCGAACGGCCCGCCGCTGGAGAAGTCGAGTTCCGTGGGCTCGGATCGTGATCTTGTGGCCGATCACCGAGACGTCGATTGTCCTGACCTTCGTGCCGACGACCTCTTTTGCCGTCTTCTCGATCCGACGCTTCAACGCGGCATCTGCGGCGGGGTCGCTGTCCAAGTCGGGCTCATTCGGTGCGGGATCTTCGATCGATTTCGGGGTGTTCGTCATTGCCGGCGGGACCATCCCGAAGAATCGGGATCGGCGTTCGACCGGGGGGATGGGCGCAAGGTTCCGACCGCCGCGAGGTGGTGGAATGCGGTCGAGATCGTCCAGTTCTGAAGTCGGGCCGCCCACCTCCGACTCGATGATGAGCGGGCGGCGAGAGGATCCTGGAGGAAGGTTGGCCCCGCGCCCGGGCTGAATCGTGAACGGGGCCGTATCGGCCTTGGGAGCGGGCGTGGATGAGGTCCCCTCGGTCATCTCGGCGGGGCCGTCAAGCGCGGGCAGTTCGGCCGAAGACGCGGCCCGTGCCTGCAACGTGGGCGATCGGCGGGTCGGCGGCCGCCTCGGGCCCGGATAGAGCGGAAGCCCTGGGAGTGAGCGGCTCGAGCTTGGATCCGGTTCGGCCTGGGCCGGCGCGGGGGGAAGTTCCGGCAACGCCGTTGCCTCGGCCGGCGCGGGAAGGTCGGCGGGCGCGGTAAGCGGGGGAAGCTCGTCATTCCCAGCCGCCGTCGCCAGGGCGTCCGGGGCCGACGTGAGCACGAGACCGAGTAGGCCGGCCGTCCAGCGCATCCGCGCCCCCTCCTCGCGAGATCCACAACCGAGCTTCGACCCGTTCCCGCCTCGACGAGTGCCCATCGATTTCACCCTCCTTCGATCGGCAGCGAGCATGCCAGGGACTTGGAGAAAATTGGAATCAGGCCGTGCGAGTCGGGCGGCCTGATTACCTGGGATCAATAGGTGACGGAGGTACCCCGGGACGGGGCGGGTACCCCGGTGACCATCTGCTTGATCTCGGCCCCGATGCCCGACGGGATGCCGATGAAGGCCGCTCGACCAGTGGCGACCACCTTGCTCATGCCACCGTTGGCGCCGCCTGACTCCACGTAGTATTCCTTGGGCCTGGACAGGATCGGATGCCGGTCGGCGAAGGCCGCGGGCTTGGCGGGGATGGTCTCGCCGACGACGACCCCTCCCTCGGGGACTACCAGCGCGGGTTCCTTGGCGGCCGAACGTCGGAACATACCCTTGCTACCCCCCTGGCAGCCGGACAGGAGGCTCGCGACCAGGAGGGCCGTCGCGACCGGAGGCAGCGATCGTCGGAGTGAGGAGCGCATCAGGTGACTTCCTTTCGACTCACGCTTGCCGGGCCGGAACGACCCTCGGTGAATCCGCCTTGAATCCTACTCCACGCCTTGCCTTCAGGCTGAGGAACGTAACGGGTTCGGATCGGGCCTCGGCATCGCAATCCGTGCGGCCCGCAAGAGTTCTCTCAGCTGCCCATTTTCTTGGACGTTGTCCATCGCCTGGGCGATGCATGCGTCCTCGCTCGGCTGTAGGAGTTGAGCTTAACATGCTCGCACAAGTCCTTCGTCGTCTCGGTTCGCCGGCTTTGTGGCGTAGATCGACGGCTCTGTTACGTTCAGTTTGGCTAGAACTTCCCTCGGTCTAGCGATTATTTGAACGGCTTCTGGGGCGATTTCTCCGGAAGGTTCCCCGCGGTCACTTCCCGATTCCGGATCGATTCCGAACTATTCACCTATCTTCAGGTCATTATTATTTTGTTCTTGGACGCTTCTTAGTCGGCGGGGCGTGGGCATCGTGGGGGCTTTCGAGTCAGTTCGATCGGACCTGCTTCGCCGGGCGGAAGTGCAGAGGGTCGATCGAGGAATACCGGATCGTCTCGGCCCCTCGGACGCATGATTTCGGCCCATCTCGCCGAGAATATGGGGTTTTTGACGTATCATGGAGTCGTTATGCGGTCGCCGCCCGCATCCCGGTCGCCCCGAGATCATACTTGTGAGTGCATGCGAGTGACCTTGGGGGCGATCAAGCCTGGGGGCTTAGGATTGTCCGGGAACGGGTCCTGAAAAGTTCGACGATCGTCACGTTAGCGCTTGAACGTCCGGAAGACTCGAACTAGAATCTGGTTCGAATCGAAATCCAGGTGCTAGCTTTAATTCTGCGACGCCATATTATTCTTAATAAGGCATCCAGAGTTGCCGACGTTTCACCTCTCCCTTCCGCCCGACACACACCGGATTGAATTGAGCCCGACGGGTTTCAATCGGTCCCACCCTTCTCGGGTTGAATCTCACCGCGGACGAAATTTGCCAGGAATCTCCATCAGCCAGTGGGGCCTCGGCCTCCCGCGGACCGGCTGAGGGGACGAGGACCAAGGGTGGACCAGCCGACATGATGTCGGCGATCATCCAAGGAGCCTGTTCGGTGCCCCAATCGAAGATTGTCATCATCGGCTCGGACTCGCGCCTCGCCGCATCGATCGGGTGTGTCGTCAGGTCACTCGGGGGCCTCTGCGTCGAGTCGATCGGCACCATCGACGAGGCATTGCTGGCGACCTGGGCCGATGCCGCTGTCGTGGTTATCCACCTGACCGAGGAGTGTCAGGTGGGGGGGGCCGTGGCGCTGCTCAGGACCGTCATGGCGATGGGGCGGCCGGTGCCGATGATCTTGATCGCCGAGAGGCCGATGTCGGAGAAGGCCTACGGGTTGGTGAGGCTTGGGGCCGTCGATGCTCTGGCGCAGCCGGTGGATACGGGCCGCCTGGGATACCTCATCGAGACGCTGACGCTCAGACACCGGGCACCGCTGGGCATCAATGGGGCCGGAGTCGTTCGCCCCGATCCGTGCATCGAGGAGGAGCCCCGACTCCAGCCGGCTCCGAGAGCGGTGTCAACGTCCGCCCGCGTCTCACGCGTCCCCGGGTCGATGGCCGGGGAATCGGGCGAGTTCGACTTCATCACGAAATCGGCCGACATGATCCGGATGGTCGGGCAAGTCCGGAGGGTCGCGGCGCAGGACGTCACGCTGCTTCTGGGCGGAGAGACCGGCACGGGCAAGACGCGGCTGGCCAGGCTGGTGCACGACCTCTCGCCGCGTCGGTCGGAGCCTTTCCTGATCGTCAACTGCGGGGCCCTCTCCTCGACGCTGATCGAGACCGAGATGTTCGGCCACGTGAAGGGGGCCTTCACCGGCGCCGACCGGGACCGGGTGGGGCGATTCGCCGAGGTGGGGCGCGGCACGCTCCTGCTCGACGAGGTGGACATGCTCAGCCCTGAAATCCAGGCCAAGTTGCTGAGGGTCGTCGAGGATCGCGTCTTCGAGCAGGTCGGCTCCAATCGGCCGACCGCGCTGCGGGCCAGGCTGATCGCGGCGAGCAACCGGCCACTGATCGACGAGGTCGCCGCGGGCCGATTCCGCAGCGACCTGTATTTCCGGCTCAATGTGGTCGGGTTCGAGCTGCCCCCCCTGCGAGAGCGGATCGAGGGAGTCCTGCCGATCGCCGAGCGGTTCGCGGCCGAGTTCTCGGCGCGGAATGGGAGGATGCCACTGGCGATCTCGGCCGCGGCGTCCCAGGCCCTGCTCGATTACGACTGGCCGGGCAACATCCGGGAGCTGCGCAACGTGATCGAGCGGGCCTCCGTGCTCTGCCCGGGCCCTGAGATCACGCCGTGCGACTTGCCCGAGTCCCTGATCCGGGGCATTGCCAGCCGGCCCGGAGCGGAGCCGGCCGAGCCCGCCACAGTTCGTCCCTCGGAGCCAAATTTGGCCCGGGTCAAGGGGGAGGCGGAACTCGCCTGCATCACAGAGGCCCTCGAGAAGCACGGCAACAATCGCCTGCGGGCCGCCTCGGAGCTGGGCATCAGTCGGATGACCCTGTACAAGAAGCTCTACAAATACGGCCTGATGGAATCCCCCGACGACGCCCGGCGCGACCCGGGCGTGATGGCCTGAGGCGGCCAGTCGGGCGGGGCCCGATCGAGATATCTGGTGGAATCGAGCGGCGCGATGCCTGGCGTCACGGCCGCCCTCGTGGTGCAATGGGCCGGGGGCCGATGTCGGCCCGGGGCACGTGCTCACCGGGGAGTTTTTCGCATGCGTCGGTGTCGATTCTCATCGCTGGCGGTCGCCATCGCGGCCGGGTTCGTGGCCTTCCAGGGCGCTGCACGGGCCCGCGCGGACCTTGACGAGTACGTGAAAAAGCCCGATGCGGCCTTCGCCTGGACGGTCGAGGAGTCGAGGGAGACCCCCGCCGGCTCGAGCAAGCGTTTGAAGCTGACCTCGCAGGTCTGGCAGGGGATCACCTGGGGGCACCGGCTCCAGGTCTTCACCGCCAACGAGGCCAAGACCAAGGATACGATGCTGCTGTTCATCACCGGCGGCGGCGTCGGCAATATCGACAGCAAGTCGAGCCCTCAGGATGACGTGCTCGGGTTCAACCTGTCCAAGCTCACCGGGGCGCGTGTGGCCGTCCTCTCGCAGGTGCCCAACCAGCCGCTGCTGGGCGACAAGTCCGAGGATACCCTGATCGCCGAGACCTTCGTCCGCTACCTGGAGACGAAGGACAAGAACTGGCCCCTGCTCTTCCCCATGGTCAAGAGCGCCGTGCGAGCGATGGACGCCCTCCAGGCCCTGGCCCGCGACGAGAAGGCCCCCGAGGTCTCCCACTTCGTGGTCACCGGCGCCTCGAAGCGCGGCTGGACGACCTGGCTGACCTCCGCTTTTGATCCCCGCGTCATCGCCTGCGCCCCGATGGTCATCGATACCCTGAACATGAAGGCCCAGTTCGACCACGCCAAGAAGATGTGGGGCGAGCAGAGCGAGGAAATCGGCGATTACACCGGCAGGGGCCTGACCGAGCAGTTCGACACGGTCGACGGCAAGAAACTCTGGACGATGGTCGACCCCTTCAGCTATCGCCACCGCCTGAGCCTGCCCAAGCTCATCATCAACGGGACCAATGACCCTTATTGGACCCTCGACGCGCTGAACATTTACTGGGGCGACCTGCAGGGTCCCAAGTCGGTCGTGTATCTCCCCAATGCCGGGCACAACCTGGGCGAGAACCGCGACTACGCGCTGCATGGCATCGGCGCCCTCTTCCGACACGCCGTCCAGGGCAAGACCCTGCCGAAGCTCGACTGGAAGCATTCGAACACCGGCGAAGGGGCCCTGAAGCTGACCGTCTCCGGCGATGAGACGCCCAAGTCGGCGAAGCTCTGGGTGGCCCGGTCGGCGACCAAGGACTTCCGCAAGTCCCGTTGGGAATCCGTCCCCATGGAAGGTGAGGGGGGGAACCGTTCCGGCGTCGTTGCCCGTCCCGATTCCGGCTTCATCGGGCTGGTCGGCGACCTCGAATTCGAGATCGAGGGCGTCAGCTACCACCTCTCCACCCAGGTCCGCCAGGCCGGGGCTACCGAGAAAACCGATAACAAGGCCGACCCCAAGGCGGAATAATCGGACGCTGAGGGGCCGTTAACGGGAGAGATCGCCACGCCAGACGGCGCAAGCGTGGCGATCCTCCCGCGTGACAAATTCGGGCATCCACGGTTGGTTGACAGGAATTGTCACCCATGCCAGAATGCATCGATGGCTCCGAATTGCCAAGATAAGCATAATGGTGAAGTCTGGCTCCGGCATGACTCGCCATGGCCAGCCTTCCCCGGGAAGCGCCCTCGATGTCCACGCCGAACCAGAGCGGGCCCGAGAAGGTCGGCCGAGAGGATCGGGAGGTGACGGACGTCACCTGCCTGGGCTGCGGTTGCCTGTGCGACGACCTGAGCGTGATCGTCAGGGATGGGCAGGTGGTCGAGGTGGCGCGGGCCTGCGCGATCGGGCGGGCACTATTCCTGTCGGGGGGGGGGCGGCGTCCCCTGGCCACGATCGACGGGGTGGAGGTCGGGTCGGACGCGGCAATCGCCGAGGCGGCGAGGATCCTGGCCGGAGCGTCGGCGCCGGTGGTCTTCGGGCTCTCGGGCTCGACCCTGGAAGCACAACGCCTGGCGGTGGGCCTGGCCGATCGGATCGGCGGCGCGGTCGACCACGCCCATTCTTCGAGGGCCCGCTTGCAGGCAATCCAGCGCATCGGGCGGGTCACGGCCACCCTTGGCGAGGTCAAGAACCGGGCCGACGTCGTCGTCTTCTGGGCGTGCGACCCGGTCACCACGCATCCCAGGCATCTCGAACGCTATTCGGTCGAGCCGGCCGGGCGGTTCATACCCGAGGGTCGAGCCGGCCGGGTCCTTCTCGTGGCCGATGATCGCCCGACGCCCACCTCCGAGCTCGCCGACACGCTCCTTCCGGTGGCCGATGATCGCCAGTTCGAGGTGCTCTGGACCCTGCGGGCCTTGCTGAGGGGCGTGCCCCTTGATGCCGCCGGTGTGTTGGAGGCGACCGGCCTCTCGCTGGAGTCGCTCCAGGGCTGGCTGGAGCGTCTGAAGGCGGCTAGATATGGCGTTTTCTTTCACGATGACCGGCTGACGTCTCAGGGCACAGCGACGGTCGAGGCGGCTTATTCCCTGGTTCGCGACCTGAACGCGGGCCGACGCTTCGTGACGCTGGGGCTGGGAGGGCCGGGCAACCCTGCGGGGGCCGAGGCGGTCCTGGGCTGGCAGGCCGGCTTTGCCTCGGCCGTCAGCTTCGAGTCGGGCGCGCCGACCTCTGACCTCGGGGTCACTTCGGCACGCGAGCGGCTGGAGCGGGGCGAGGCCGATGCCCTGCTGGTCCTGGGCGATTGCGGGACGATCCCGGTCGGCGTCATCGGCAGGATCCCGACGATCGTGATCGGCCCGGATGCCACGACGAGCCCGGCGGCCCTGGGAGCGAGCGTTGCGATCGATGCCGCCAGGCCGGGATTGGAGGGGGGCGGGACGGTCGCGAGGGTCGACGGCGTGATGCTACCGCTGCGGCCACCCCTGGGCGGAACGGTGCCCACCGAAGCCGACCGTCTCGAGCGGCTGCTCGCCAGCCTGCCGGTTGCCTGACGGGTCGGGTATGCTTCGACTCGTCGAGTGGCCAGCGCGATGGACTGGATTGGCGGGGGTGAGCCGGGCATGGGCGTTCTGCGGATCAAGGGCGGGACGGTCTACGACCCGGCCAGAGGTGTCGACGGGATTGTGGCGGATGTCTGGATCGTCGACGGCCGGGTGGTGCCGTCTCCCGACGATCCGGGAGCCCGTGCGGACCTGACGATCGATGCCAGGGGTGATGCGGTGATGCCCGCCGGGGTCGACCTGCATTGCCACATCGCCGGCCCGAAAGTCAACGCTGCCCGCATCATGCGCCCTGAGGAGGCTCGGGTTGCGCCGGAACCTCGGGCGGGGTCGATGCGGTCGGGCACCCTGGGCAGCGTGCCGAGCACGTTCACGACGGGCTACCGCTACGCTGGCCTTGGCTATGCGACCGCCGTGGACGCCGCCGTGCCAGCCCTGGGGGCGAGGCATGCGCACCAGGAGCTGGATGACACGCCGGTCATCGACAAGGCGATGCTCATCCTGATGGGCAACAACCATTACGCGATGGACCGGATCCGCGAGGGGGCCCGGGGCCGGTTGAAGGATTATCTGGCCTGGGTACTGGGCGCGACTCGAGGGTATGGCCTGAAGGTGGTCAATCCGGGCGGAGTCGAGACCTGGAAGCAGGGCAAAGGGACGCTGGCCGGCCTGGATGATACGGTCGACGGCTTCGGCGTCAGTCCCAGGCAGATCCTGACCGAGATCGCGCGGGCCTCGACCGAGCTCGGGCTGCCGCATCCGCTGCACTTGCATGGCCTGAACCTGGGGGTGCCGGGCAACGCCGGGATCACCCTGGAGACCTTGAAGGCGATGGATGGCCTGCGGGCCCACTTCGCTCACATCCAGTTCCACAGTTATTCGGGCGAGCCGGGCGACCTCAACAAGTTCGGGTCGGGGGTGCCGGAACTGGCCGACTGGGTGAACACCCATGAGGGGGTGAGCGTCGACGTGGGCCAGTTGGTCTTCGGCGAGACGACCAGCATGACGGCGGATGGCGCCGTCGGGCAGTTCCTCCACGAGCTGACCGGCCGAAAGTGGTACTCCTCCGACGTGGAGATGGAGACGGGCTGCGGCGTGGTGCCGATCACCTACGAGGACACGAACGCCGTCCATGCCCTCCAGTGGGCGATCGGCCTGGAGTGGTATCTGCGGGTCGATGATCCCTGGAGGGTGGTGATGAGCACCGATCACCCCAACGGAGGGTCGTTCCTGGCCTATCCCCAGGTGATCGCGCTGCTGATGGACCGAGGACTCCGCACGGAGATGCTCGACCGCCTGCCCGCGTCGGTCCGGGACCGCTGCGGGCTGGGGGAGCTGAGCCGCGAGTACAGCCTCTCGGAAATCGCGATCATCACCAGGGCCGGGCCGGCCAGGCTCCTTGGCCTGGACCGCAAGGGGCACCTGGGTCCCGGGGCCGACGGCGACGTGACCATCTACAGGCCCGATGTCGACAAGCGGCGGATGTTCAGCCTGCCGCGTTACCTGATCAAGGCAGGACGCGTCGTTCTGGACGATGGAGCTCTGCGCGACGTACCGACGGGGCAGACCCTGCACGCGGCCCCTGGTTACGACGAGGCCGAGGTCGGGCCGATCGGCGATTGGTTTCGAGAGCACTACTCGATGTCCTTCGCCAACTACCCGCTTGCCGACGACGAGTTGCCCAACGCTCGGGCACTGACGCGCGAGACGGGGGGACCGAGATGAGCCTGAGTATCGACGGAGTCGAGATCGTCGACACCTTCGCCGAGGCCTTCCCGATGACGGCGGCCCGCGCCATCCTGACGGCGGACACCCCGAGATGGGCGGCCACCGCTGCGCGGGTGATGACCGGCTACGGTACGAGCGTCATCGGCTGCGACGCCGAGGCGGGCGTCGAGCGCATGATGGACGAAGCCGAGACGCCCGACGGCCGCCCCGGGGTTTCGGTCTTGCTCTTCGGGTTCAGCCGGGATGCCCTGGAAAAGGCGATGATCAACCGGGTGGGGCAGTGTGTGATGACCTGCCCGACCAGCGCTTGCTACAACGGCCTTGCCCTGACCGACAAGTCGATCAAGGTGGGGGGGGCACTCCGATATTTCGGCGACGGCTGGCAGATCTCCAAACGCCTGCCCGACGGCCGGAGGTTCTGGCGGATCCCGGTGATGGACGGGGAGTTCACCTGCGAGGACCTGTTCGGCACCGTGAAGGGTGTGGCCGGCGGCAACCTGATCATCGCCGGAGTGGACGGCCCGACGACCCTTGCCGCGGCCGAGGCTGCCGTCGAGGCCATTGGCCGGATTGGCGGCGGCATGATCCTGCCGTTCCCTGGGGGAATTGCGCGGTCGGGCTCGAAGGTCGGGAGTAAGTACAAAGGACTGAGGGCCAGCAGCAATGCCGCCTTCTCGCCGACCTTGCGGGGGTTGGTCACATCGGAACTGCCCGATGCGGCTGGGGCGGCCTACGAGATCGTCATCGACGGTTTGGACCTGGACGCAGTCGGTCGAGCCACGGCCGTCGGGGTCCGTGCCGCCTGCCTGCCTGGCATCTTGCGCGTGACCTCGGGGAACTATGGCGGCAAGCTTGGTCCACACCATCTCCGCCTGCATGATGTTTTAGCTAAATTTTGAATATCAATGACGTGACAGGCCAACAAATGTTGCCGGAACGCAACGCTCGAACCATGAGGCGACTTCGGCTCTTGATCGGCGAGTTGAGGAGTCGCATAGTGGATGCTGGTCCATAATGTGTCGTGGAGCTCCTCGATGCCGACACGCATGCGACGCTCCGAGATCGAGATGACTGTGGACGACCGTTCGAAGTCTCCCGTCGTCGAGGAGCTGGAATGGTCGGCCGTCGAGGCGTGTCGGCAATATCTGACGCTGATCGCCAATCGTCAAATCAGCCCGAGCCTGCGAGCCAAGGAAGGGGCCTCCGACCTGGTCCAGGAAACGATGATGCTCGCCCAGCGGAAGCTGGTCGCGGTCCGGTGCGAGTCGCCTGCCCAGTTGCAAGCATGGCTGAGGCGGGTCCTCTTCAACAAGCTGAGGAATTTCCGCCGCAGCTACTACGCCCTTCAGAAGCAGAACCTGTACCGCGAAGTTCGATACGAGCCGGGTGGGGCTTACGACCCGGTGGCGACCTCGACGACCCCGCAGGATGTGGCTTCGCGAAGCGAGTTGAGGCGGGCGCTGCTAGCGGCCATCGACAAGTTGAACCCGCGCGACCGCGAGGTCTTCAGCTGGCGGCATGAGGAAGGTTGCAGCTTCGAGGTCATCGGACGACGGCTCGGGATCGGCGCCGACGGCGGTCGGAAGGCCTGGGCGAGAGCGATCGCCAAGCTGCGCGGTGACCTGGAGCCGTTCTTTGATGAGCCCACCTGATCGATCGTCGAATTTCGGGCGCCCCCCCGGGAAGGCCGATCCGGCATCCGAGACCCCGTTCATCGGCCGGCTGGCGGAGTTCGATGACGCTCTGGCCGCGGGGGTATCTCCGCTAGAGGAAGTTGATGATGACCCGGAGTTGGGTCGTGCCCGCAACCTCCTGCGCGTGGTCGAGGAACTGCTGCCCAGGACCGGCGTCTGGGCCATGACGAGCGGTGAGTCCGACGTGCGATCCACGCCGGGTCGGTTCGGCCGCTTTCGGGTGCTGCGTGAGTTGGGACGCGGGGGATTCGGCGTGGTCTTCCTGGCCAGGGATCCGGTCCTCGACCGTTACGTGGCCCTGAAGCTGCCCCGTGCCGATATGCTCGCCAAGGACGACTCGCGCAGGCGATTCCTGAGGGAGGCCCGCGCCGCGGCGAGCCTCGACCACGCCGGGATCGTGCGGATCTATGAGGCAGGCGAGGTCGGGCCCGTTGCGTACATCGCCTCGGCCTACATCGAAGGGATGAACCTGGCCGAATGGCTGCACGGCAGGACCGAGCCTGTGCCGATCGGCACGGCCGTGGCGCTGATCGCCGACGTGGCCGAGGCCGTCCAGCACGCGCACGACCATGACGTGCTGCACCGGGACCTGAAGCCCGCTAACATCCTACTCCATGACGATGTGGAGGAGCTGCCCGGTGACGAGCCGCGACTGACGGCCAAGATTGTCGATTTCGGACTGGCCAAGATCCTCTACGAAGTCGGGGATGACACGATCAGCGGCCATCCGATCGGCTCCTATCCGTATATGTCACCCGAGCAGGCCTTGGGCAGACCGTCGGAGATCGGCCGGATGGCCGATGTCTACTCGCTGGGCATCATCCTCTATCAGATGCTGACGGGCCGCGTCCCGTTCCGCGGGGATTCGCCGCACGAGACGATCCGCCAGGTCATCCAGGATGACGCGATCGACCCCTGCCGGCTCCGCCCGGGTCTCTCCCTCGACTTGCAGACGATCGTGCAGAATTGCCTGGCCAAGTCCCCGAGCTCGCGCTATGCCTCGGCCGGCGACCTGGCGGCCGACCTCCGTCGTTTCGAAGCGGATCAGCCGATCCTCGCGCGCGCCCCGTCTCGCTGGTGGACCACCTATCGCTGGTTGAAGAAGAGACCGGCGGTCGGGGGCCTGGCCGCAGCCTTGCTGCTGGCCTCGGCGGGAATCTGGGCCGGCCTGGCCTGGTCCAACGCCTCGCTCTGGGCCTCGGCGGTGCGAGAACGCGCCAACGCGGTCGAGGCGGAGCGGAATCGAGAGGCGGCCGAGGCCCAGTCCTGGCTCAATCGCCGGGCCCTGCATTCAGCTCGCCTCACGGCCGTCGCCCGCGAGCGAGAGGCCGGCCGGATCCCCGAGGCGCAGGCGCTCCTGGCCCAGGAGACGCCTGCCGCCGGCGAACGAGACGTGAGGGGCCTCGCCTGGCGGCTGATGAACAACCTCTGTTACACCGACGTCGCCTTCCTCCCCTCGCGCATGGGGGGCGTCACCGCGATGTCTATTTCCGCAGACGGCCGGCTCCTGGCCACGGGATGGGCCGACCAGTACGCGCCAGCGTGGGTGACGATCTGGGATCCGACGCAGCCCAGACGGCCGCCGCTGGCGCGGATCCAGGCTCGTAAAAAGCCGAGCGAAGTCACCGCGTTAGCCTTCTCGCCCGATCGGGAGACGCTCGCCGTCTGCGAGACCGGTCACGTCGGGCAGCCCGGCAGGGTCTCCCTCTGGAATGCTCGCCGATCGGATCGCCCGCTCTCGAGCTTCGACCTCGATTTCAACCTGCTCCGCAGCGTTACCTTTGACTCCGCGGGGAAGTTCCTCGCGGTCACGGGGGGTACGCCCCAGCAGTGGGGCAAACACGCCCTCTTCGACGCCAGGTCGGGCGTGCTGCGGCGGGTCGAGACCGGCCTGACAAACGTCGATCAGATCGTCAACCTACCGGGCCGGGGCCTGACCGCGATCGAGGTCAACGATCGCGGCGGGCGACTTATCGACGTGAACAGTGGGCTAGCCTGGCTTAAACTGGGGCCCGAGGCGAAAGGTGCCTGCACGGTGGCCGCTGTTTCCAGAAATGGCCGCTCACTCGCCCTCGCGTTGGGCCGGGATCTCAGCCGGATCGTGATCCATGACACGGCGACGGGTGCGGCTCGCCTGACCGTCAAGATCCCTGAAGGGAGCAGGCCGCTGACGATGACCTTCTCGCCCGACTCCGCAAGCATTTCGGTCGGGACGTCGATCAAGGAGGCGTATCTGATTGACGCCACGACCGGGACGATCCTCGACACGGCGATCCACGATATCCGTGGGTCTGTCTGGGGGACTGCATTCACGCCCAACGGGAGATCCTGGATCACCGGCGGCGGCGATCATCATGTCGCGATCCGGCGATTGAACCCTTCTCCCAACCCTGTCGTGCCTACCGGCCATGATGCCGAAGCCTGGTCGCTCTCCTGGCTCCCCAATAGCAAAAGACTGGTTTCGGTGGGGGACGACAATCTGATCCGAATCTGGGACGCGAAGACCGGTTTGGAGGTGGGCCGATCGCAGCGCACGGGGGCGTTGATCTCGGTCGTCTGCTCCTCCCCCGACGGGCGGCACGTCGCCACGGGCGACTACGAAAGTAATATCCTTCTCTGGGATCTGAAGAAGCTCGGTAAGGCCCCGCCCAAGATGCTTGGACATCTGTATCACCCGCGGGCGATCGCGTATCGACCCGACGGCCGCCTGCTCGTCGCCGGCGGGTTCGACGGCTCCATCCGCGCCTGGGACCCGTCCAACGGTCGCCTGCTCGCAAAGCTCGCTGCGAGTACGAGTACGGCAGGCCTCCACACTCTGAAATTTAACCCCGCGGGAGATCGATTCGTCAGCGGGGGCGGGGACCGCCAGATCCGCGTCTGGGACGCACGGACCCTGGAGCTCATCTCGTCCTTCGAGGTTGGATACGACGAGATCTGGACGCTCGCCTTTTCTCCGGACGGCAAGACCCTCGCCGTCGGCGGCAAAGACGGACACCTAAGGCTGTACAAGCTCGACGGCTCCGAGGGGCGGGATATCGGTGTCTGCGGGGAGGGGATCGAGGCGGTCGTGTATCTTCCCGACGGCGAGACAGTGGCGACCGCCGGGCATGACGGCAAGCTCCGCTTCTGGGACGTGGTCGCTCAGCAGGAGCTCATCAGCCTGGGCGATCACGGCACCCGCTTGAATGACCTGGCCCTCTCGGCCGACGGGAAGGCTTTCGCGTCGGCCGACCATAAGGGGGGGATCCGGATCTGGAAGTTTGGCAAACTTCCTCTGAGCCCCTGATCGCCGGCCGGAGCCAACCTCGAATCCTCGGGGCACTGAGGCGTGTCCCCGCCCGGCCCGCTATGATGGGCCGGTCCCTCGGAATCACGGCTCGAGGGCCGACGGCGCCGGCCTCGCGTGGGGCGGACGACGACCTCGCAGGCCCCCTGGCGCCCATTCATGCCCCTCACCCTCACCTGGCGCGACGCGACGACGCTGCCCGTGGCCGGCGAGATGCTCAGTCCCGATCGGCTCTCTGCGATTGGCCCCCTCGAAGCGGCGCTGATCCCCTCGCGAGTCGGGAGGATGCCGATTCCTCTCGGCGACCTCTTTCGCATTGATGGAGACGGTCGCGACGGGCAGATCATCCTCGAAGGCGACCTGTCCCGAGTCGTCGGCATCGGCCGCGGGATGACATCCGGCTCGCTGATCGTTCGAGGCGACGCCGGGGCCTTGCTGGGCGCCGGGATGCTTGGGGGATCGATCTCCGTCGAGGGCTCGGTCGGTGACTGGGCGGCGGCGGAGATGCGCGGGGGGGTGCTCCGGGTCCTTGCGAACGCCGGCGAGGGCCTGGCCGCGGCCCTTCCCGGCAGCCGGCTGGGGATGCGCGATGGCACGGTCCTGGTGCACGGAACGACCGGTGCAGACGCCGGGCTGCGGATGCGGCGTGGCCTGATCGCGTTGGGAGCGGGGGTCGGGGCCGACCTGGGCCGCGCCATGGTCGCGGGCTCGATCTTCGCCTTCGGTCCGGTCGGGCCGCGACCGGGTGCGGGGATGAAGCGGGGGACGATTGCACTCTTCGGGACGGGCTCCGCTGGCGTCCGGGTTTTGCCGACCTTCGCGTTCAGCGGCCGGTTCCAGCCGCCGTTCCTGGCGATTTATCGGAAACTGCTCGATGGACTGCGGTTTCCGGTCGCCCTGGACGCTTTCGCCACGACGTTTGCCCGTTACAATGGCGATCTGACGGAGGGGGGCCAGGGCGAGATCCTGGTCGCCGACGAACTGAGCCCGGCGATGATTCAAGTCTGAGGTGGGTGGGCCCCGTGGAGCGATGCCGGACATGGACTTGAATGCACGGGCGTCGACCCTTGTCGAGGCATTCCTGGCGTGCGCCGAGGAGCGGCGAGTGCGCGCCGTGCCGATCGAAAAGGGGGGCCGCTTCATCGACTGCGGCATCCAGGCGCCCGGCGGCCTGCTTGCCGGCCTCGAACTGGCCCGAATTTGCATGTCAGGGCTCGCCGAGGTCACGATCGTCCCCGGCGAAGTCGGCGGAAGGCCCTGCCCCCATGTGCAGGTGGTGACCGACCATCCCGTGTTCGCCTGCCTGGCCAGTCAGTACGCCGGCTGGGCGATCGACGAGCCCGGGTTCTTCGCGATGGGTTCCGGCCCGATGCGGCTGGCCGCGGCCCGCGAGCCGATTTTCAAGGACCTCCACCTGGGCCCCGAGGACGCCTCCTGCGTCGTCGGTGTGCTCGAAGGTCGGAAGCCGCCGACGCACGCGGTGATCGCCTCGATCGCGACGGCCTGCGGGGTGCCTCCCTCCTGCGTCACGCTGCTGGCGGCGCCCACCGCGAGCCTGGCCGGGGGTGTCCAGATCGTGGCTCGGGCCATCGAGACCGCCCTGCACAAGCTCCATACCCTGCATTTCGACATCAGCCGGATCATCTCGGCGCACGGAGTGGTCCCCCTGCCCCCGGTCGCAAAGCACGACCTCGCCGCCATCGGCCGGACCAACGACGCGATCCTATACGGTGCCCGGGTCGTCCTCTACGTCGTCGGCGACGATGCCAGCCTCATCGAGGTCGGGTCCAAGGTTCCCTCGTGCTCCTCGACCGACCATGGGGAGCCGTTCTCGGCGATCTTCGCCCGCTACAACAACGACTTCTACAAGGTTGATCCCCACCTGTTCAGCCCGGCCGAGGTCGCCTTCCACAACCTGGAGACGGGCCTCGTGCATTCCTTCGGCCGGGTCGAGTCCGACGTGCTCGTCCGCTCGTTCTATCCGTCCTAGCCTCGATCAGGATTGGGACGCAACGCGATGACGCGGCTGGTGACCTTGGTCTCGGGGCTGGGCTGGCACGTCCAGGACCTCCTGCGGGCCTCGAAGAGCGTGGGCGTCTTCCTGGACCCCGTCCCCTTCCCCACGCTCAACGGCACGATCGGCGCAGGGGCCGACCGCGTCGAGGCCGGCGATGCGCTCGACCTGACCCGGGTCGACGGGGTCCTCGTGAGGATGATGCCGCCTGGAAGTTTGGAGCAGGTCGTCTTCCGGATGGACGCCCTGCATCGCCTCGAAGCCGCCGGCGTCCCGTTGCTCAATGCGCCGAGGGCCGTCGAGGTGGCCGTCGACAAGTATCTGGCCACCGCCCGGCTCTCCGCGGCCGGCCTTCCGGTGCCGGCGACCTGGGCGGGTGAGACGTCCGAGTCGGCGATGGCGGCCTTCGAGGCATTCGGTGGCGATGTTGTGCTCAAGCCCCTGTTCGGGTCGGAAGGCCGGGGGTTGGTCCGGCTGCAGGAACCCGAGGTCGCCCGCCGAGTGTTCGCCGCGATCGAGCGTATCGGATCGGTTCTCTACGTCCAGAAGTACGTGAGGCATCCCGGATACGACATCCGCGTTTTCGTTTTGGCCGGCCGCGTGCTGGGCGCCATGAAGCGGCATGCCCCCGCGGGCGACTGGCGGACCAACGTGGCCGTGGGGGGGCGACCCGAGAGGGTCTCGCTTTCCGGGGCGCAAACCGACCTCGCGATCCGCGCGGCGGCGGCCGTCGGGGCGTCGATGGCTGGCGTTGACTTGCTCCATGATCCCGCGATCGACGGCGATGTGGTGCTGGAAGTCAACGCCGTGCCCGGCTGGAAGGCGCTGGCGGCGGCGACCGGCGTGGACGTCGCCGCGGCGCTGCTGGATCATCTGAAGGGCGAGGCCCGGCGATGAATCCAGGCCTGATCGCCCAGATCGCGTGCACATTCGAGGTCTGCGCGCGCAAGCCGGGCAATGTCCACCGCGGGGCCGACTTCGAGGACGTCGGCCTGGTCGACTTCCTGCTCTCCGCGGCCGCCATCGCGGGGCCGATGGGCCGCGCCCGCGAGCTCGGCGTGGGCCGGACTATTCTTGAGGCCGTCGGAGTGACGCGTGCGGTGGTGCGGACCAACACCAATCTGGGCATGATCCTGCTGCTCGCCCCGCTGGCTGCGGTTCCCGAGGGGAGCGACCTTCGGACCGGCGTGGCCGAGGTCCTGGAATCGACGACCGTGGAGGACACGAGGCTTGTCTATCGGGCCATCCGCATGGCCAGACCGGGGGGGCTCGGCGAGGTCGACGACCAGGACGTGGCCGGGGAGCCGACGATCGGGCTGGTCGATGCGATGAGGCTGGCCGCCGATCGGGACCTCGTCGCGCGTCAGTACGCCAATGGATATGCGGACGTGTTCGACTGCGCCTTGCCCGCGCTTCGGGCTCGGCTGTCGGCCGGCTTGCCGCTCGAGACGGCGATCATCGGGGCGCACCTGGCGTTGCTGGCGTCGCGGCCCGAGACGCTGATCGCCCGCAAGCTGGGCGCGGAGATGGCCGACGAGGCCCGCCGGCTCGCCTCGGACGTGGTGGCCGGCGGCTGGCCCGAGGCCCCGGGCTCGGCCGCACGATTCGATCGCCTCGACGCCTGGATGCGCGACGACGGCCATGCCCGCAACCCTGGCGCCTCGGCCGACCTGGTGACGGCCGCCTTGTTCGCGGCGGTCACCGATGGGACAATCGAACTGCCCAGGCCCGGCGGTCCTCCGGGCTGGTCGGGTTGAGGTCAAGTCGCCCTTCGCTTCCCGCCCTCAAGTCGGAGCCCGCCCTTGCCTGCGTCGCGCTATAAGGTCCGAGTCGAGAAGGACTCGCTCGTCTTCTGCTCGGGCCACTTCATCACCTACGACGGTGACCACTGCGAGCGCATCCACGGCCACAACTACCGGGCCGCGATCGAGGTTGAGGCGGAACTGGATCAGAACCACTACGTCTTCGACTTCATCGCCTTGAAGGAGCTGGGCGAGAAGATCGCGCTGGCGCTCGATCATCGGATGCTCCTGCCTACGCAGAGCCCGCTCATCCGCCTGGAGGACGACGGCGAGAACTGGATGGCCCGGTACAAAGGGCGGCGATGGAGCTTCCCCAAGGAGGAATGCGTCCTGCTGCCGATCGCCAACACCACCGCCGAACTCCTGGCCAGCTACTTCGCCGAACGCCTGCGTGAGGAACTCGAGGCCCGAGGGCTGGTGATCCCCCCCTTGATCCGCATCGAGATCGAGGAAAGCTTCGGTCAACTCGCCGTGATGGAATGGCGGCGGGATGACGTCTCCTAGCTGGGTTCACGCTTCCGCCGCCAGACCTCGATGCGACCGAAGGCCCGATCGGGTTCGTAAAGACGGCGGACGGCCCGGGTCAACTCGGGAGCCTGGAAGTACGCGTTTCCGATGACTGCCACAGGGACCCAGACGACGAGCGAACTCTCGTCGGCAAGCTCCAGGTCGGCCACGAGCCTTGGCTCGTCGGATGCGTGGACGAGATTCAGCCAGATGAGGCCGGCCTCGTTGGTAAAAGGCGAAGGATGCCCCGTCGGCCCGTCTAGGCCGACGAATGGCATGAGGAGGTTGGCCACCCGAACATCGGGGGGGACCGACCGTCGTAGGTGGTCGAGCGTCGCTCGATAGTCGGGCCAGTCCAGGCCGTCGGGACGCCCTGGCGCGAACAGGGCGA
Organism: Isosphaeraceae bacterium EP7; assembly: GCA_038400315.1. Taxonomy (NCBI): domain Bacteria; kingdom Pseudomonadati; phylum Planctomycetota; class Planctomycetia; order Isosphaerales; family Isosphaeraceae; genus Kueselia; species Kueselia aquadivae. Next base: position 2,142,834 of record CP151667.1, on the reverse strand, counting down.
GCGCACCCGGGGGCGTCTCGGCCGGTTCCTCGCCGCGCATCATCGACGCAACCGCCCTAAGGCTGGCCCTGACGCCGCAGTTGGCCGGGCGTGCGGGGAGCACCAGGGCGAGCATCAGCAGGAGCGTCGCCATCCTCAACGCGGGCGTGGCGCGAGCACGCAGGACCAGGGCGGAGACGTACGCCAGTCCGACGGCCCAGGTGAGCCGCAATGGGAGGTCCAGGTAGGCATGCTGCATCGGGCAGAGCGGCCGGTACCACAGGGTTGCGCCCATCAGGACGAGCCAGGTCAGAGTCGACCGACGCATTCCTCGATCGGCCGCCCGCCCGAGCAGCACGACCAGCGCGGGGACGACCATGAGCCGGGGCTGGGAGAGTTCGCGTGCGAACTCGGCGAGGACCACACCGCCGGAGCTTCGGCTGTAGGTCCCGCCGTAACCTGCCAGGCGCACCCCGCGGATGAAGTCGGGGAACGCCCCGGCGAGCATCAGGGGCGCAAACGCGGCGAGCAGCGCCAGGCCGAAGATGATGGACCAGCCGAGCAACGGGCCGATCGTGCGCCGCAAGGGTTCGCCGGGATCGCGGGCCCTCTCGTCGAGCGCCAGGGCCAGCGCGGGAAGGAACAGGACGACGTGGGGCCTGAAGACGACGCCGGCGGCGAAGAGGAGGGCCGAGACCAGTCGGGCAACCTTCGACCCGCTCGCCTGGGCCAGCAGGACACCCGAGAGCGAGAGGACCGGCCCGTGCCAGTCGCGCTGGGCGACGGCCGAGATGTCCAGCCCCAGGTAATAACCGAGGAACCCGACGTAACCGATCAGGCCCGGCAAGGCCCGGCCCAACACACGTTTGCTCCATGCGGCCAGAACCAGCCCGAAGGCGACGAGCAGCCCCGCATCGACCGCATAGATCCAATGCGTTCGGCCCCAGCCGACGGTCGCGCCAAGGATGCGGAACAGGTAGATCTGACCGGGAAAGTTGAACGCGATGGTCTCGCGGTAGGGAACCAGACCGAGTTCCCACTGCCGGGCCATGGTGGCGTAAGTGTCCAGATCGGGCCACCAAGGCCAGGTGAGATAGTGAGGGATCCAGGTGGCCAGAAGGGCCGCGGCAAGCAGCGTGACCGCGGTTGTGGCGGGTAGGCCCAGCCATCCAGGCTCGTCGTTTTCCGCCGTCGAGCTCATCGGCTGTCTGCCTTCGAGTTGGGCTTGAAGAAGAAGAGGCCGGCCTGCACCTCGACGAGGCGGTAGCGAGCCCGCGCGACGCGTGCCAGGAGGGGCGGGAGCCCGAAGGTGTAATCGTCGTAGGTCGGGGAGCCGACGTCGGCAGTGAGGATCAAGAGCTCGTACACCTGGTGCTCGAGCATGTAGGCGATCCCCTCGGGCCTGATCCGCTGATCGACGACCTGGATCCTGAAGAGGAAGGGGTCGACAAACGGCGCTCGCTCCTTCTGGTGCAGGGCCACGAGACCGCTGTCGGTGAGGATTTGCCGCCTGGGGTCGGCCGCCAGGGCGTAGAGTTCGTGATAGACGCCCAAGACGGCCTTTCCTCGCGGCGACCCATAAAACGCCTGGAGCACCGCGGCCTGGGCCGCCTGCGCGATGGCCAGTTGCGTCCCCTGAGCGGTCAGCAGTCCCGCGACGACGAAGGCGACAAGGGCCCCGCCCATCGCCGGGCCGCTCTTGCGGGCGGCACCGAGGCCCCACGAGAACAGCGTCGCGGAGGCCATCCCCTCGGCCAGGCGCAAGCTGAGGAAGTAGTTCGCGTCGGACCCCAGCTTTGCCGAAGTGATCAGGCTCGTCGCCGCGAGAACCACCGTCAGGACCGCCCAACGGCGGTCGCGTCCCCCGCCCTGCCACCAGAGCGGCAGCGCCATCAGGGGGATCAGGAACAAGTCGAGGCCGCCCGCCGCCATCCTCCAGAGCAATTGCTTCCACATGAAGAGATTGACCGGTGTGCGCACCTCGCCGACCAGACCCCGGGCCAGCTCGGGCTCCGCCGTCAGGGTCAAGACGCCGACGACGGTGCCGATCGCCGCAAGTCCGCCCAGGCCGAGTGCCAGCGCCGGACGCCGCTGCCCTTCCAGGGCCAGGACCAGCGAGGACGTGACGAGGAAGATGCCCGCCGTCTGCTTGGTCAGGGCCGCCAGCACCAGCAGCAGGCCCGCAAGCCAGAGCCGGGGGCCCGACCCTTTGCCCATGGCCAGGAAGCCCAGGATGCCCAGCAACTCGGCCAGCAGGTCGGGCCGGACCATCGGCGAGAACCCGTACAGGGGCGCAACACCCAGGCTCGCCAGGCAGCCGATCACCCCCGCTCCCCGGCCGTATCGCAGGCCGGCCGCGATCCCGATCGCTAATGACCCGACGATCGTCGCGCCCAGACTCGTCGCGCGGCCAATCGTGAACAGGTCGTCGATGCTCGCGCCGGACAGTCTGCCGATCCCCCCGACGACCCAGAAATAGAGGGGGCCATAGATGTTCGTCACGTGCGGCGCGTGCCAGTTGGCGGGGTAGAGGGGCAACCCGGCCATCACCCTCCAGGCCAGGTGCACGAACTGGGCCTCAAGGTGGTACGCCTCCAGCGGGGTCGTGACCGTGATGCCCGCGTAGATGAGGTAATAACTCGCGCGGGCCAGGGCCAGGATCGCCCAGAGCCCGCCCAGAACCCGTAGAAGCAGGCCCGCGATCCTCATTGATTTCCCGCCCGATCGGTTCTCGCGCCCTGACCGCATGCCGAGGCCCGCTAAGTTAGCACAGCGACCGCGTGAAAGCGCCACGGACGAATTGTTGTTGACACAACCATTGTTGTGTCGTAGTATTCTGTCATGAGTGACGCCGACCGCAAGCCTTCGAGTTCCGGCGACGAGGGGCTGAAGGCCGAGATCAAGAAGCGAGACGCGTTCGAGCGGGCCGAGGAGGAAGCGTTGCTCAACCTCGCCCGGACCAATGACGTGCTCGAGTCTGCGTTCTCGGCCCTCTTCCGCGAGCATCGCCTGACGTCCTCGCAGTACAACGCCCTGAGGATCTTGCGCGGCGAGGGGAGCCCGCTCCCCTGCCTGGAGGTGGCCTCGCGGATGATCACGAGGCTGCCGGACATCACTCGGCTGGTCGACCGCCTGGAAGAGTCGGGGCTGGTCGAGCGGACCAGGAGCCTCGAAGATCGGCGGGTCGTCTGGGTCGGCATCACCGACAAGGGACGGGCCGTGCTCTCCGGGCTGGATACGCCGGTCCGCGACTTGCAGCGGCGGCTCCTGGGGCATCTGGACCCGGCCGAGCTTGCCGAGCTCAATCGTCTGCTTGTCAAGGCTCGTCGATTCGACGCGTCCTGACCCGGGAAGGCCGCTTCGGTGGCGGCTGCTTCTCGGTCGATATTGCTTGTTGTCACATTAGTCGTGAAAAGGGGTGATTCTCATGGCGACGATCGAACGGGAAAAGACGGCGCGTGACCTGGGGTTACTGGCGATCCGCCTGATCATTGGGGTGGTCTTCCTCTACCATGGCAGCCAGAAGCTGTTCGGGGCCTTCGGCGGACCTGGGCTTGCGGGGTTCTCGGGCTTCCTGACCTCGCTCGGTGTGCCGGCTCCTGGGGTGAACGCCGTGCTGGCCGGGTCTGCGGAGTTCTTCGGCGGGGCGGCGATGGTGCTCGGCCTGCTCACCCGCCTCGCGGCCATCCCGATGGTGGCGACGATGGCGGTGGCAATCCTCACGGTGCATTCCAAGGGCTTCAACGCCGCCACGGGCGGAATGGAGTATCCCCTGACGCTGCTGGTCGTCGTCCTCGGCCTGGGATTGACCGGCGCAGGGGGCCTGTCGCTCGACGCCCTGCTCGCCCGCCGCCGGCATCGGTCAATTGGAGCAACAGAAGCCACTCGCCTCGACTGACCCGGGCTATGATGCCCCCACGCTTGAAGGAGATCCGATCATGGTCCGCGTCCGACGTTCGACCGAGCGAGGCCACTTCGATCACGGCTGGCTCGACACCTATCACACGTTCTCGTTCGGCGATTATCGCGACCCCGCCTGGGTGCGTTACCGCACGCTCAGGGTCTTGAACGAGGACCGGATCGCTCCGGGCGGCGAGTTCGGCGCCCACCCGCATCGCGATATGGAAATTCTGACGTACCTGATCGACGGCGCACTAGCCCACCGCGACAGCCTGGGCCACGGCTCGACGATCGGGCCCGGTGAATGGCAGCGGATGACGGCGGGCAAAGGAATCATGCACGCCGAGGCCAACGCCTCGAAGACCGATCCCGTCCACCTGCTGCAGATCTGGATCCTGCCGGACGCCCATGACCTGGAGCCCGGCTATGAGCAGAAGTCGTTCGCCGGCGCCACGAAGCCCGGACAGTTCGTCCTGGTCGCCTCGCCCGACGCCCGTGAGGGGTCGATGCGAATCCACCAGGATGCGGATGTCCTGATCGGCCAGGCCACCCCGGGAACTCCCGCCCGCCACGCACTGGCGGAGGGTCGGTCGGCCTGGATCCAGGTCGTCCGGGGTCAGGTCCGCGTCGCCGGTGAGACTCTGGGAACCGGCGATGCGCTCGGGGTCGACGACGTTTCGGAGATCGTGATCGAGGCGACGGTCGGGTCCAGCGAATTCCCGGCCGAGGTCCTGCTCTTCGACCTCGGTTGAACCGACGGGGGCCTCAGTGACGGAAGCGTTCGAGGTCGGTGCGCGTCAGGACTCCGCGATGCAGGGCCGTCCCGACGAGCGCACCGACCGCCCCCGCGCGTCCCAACTCGTCGAGATCTTCGACGCCAGCGACCCCCCCGCCAGCGACCCAGCGGACGCCGGGAAGCGATGGACTGAGTCGACGGATCAGGTCCGAGGCGCCGGTGCCCCGGCCCAGACCGACGCGTGCCAGGTCGAGCACGATGACGTGACCGACCCCCGCCTCGACGGCCTCTCGGGTGATCGAGTCGGGATTTCCGGGCTCGCGCCAGGCCGATCCAGGGGCCACGATCGGGGCCCCGTCCCGGAGGTCGAGGCTGAAGGCGACCCGACCAGCCCCCGCGGTCTGGACGATCTCGGCGAGGTCCAGCGGGCTTCCCAGCGATTCCAGGCCGGCCACGATCGTGCGGACTCCCGCGTCGAGCAGGGCGAGCACGGGCCCAGGCCCCGCGAGTCCGGCATCAACCCAGAGGTTGATTCCGAGGCGTGAGATCTCATGATAGAGTGAATATGACGGCGCCTGCCCCTCGATGGCGTCGAGGTCGGCCAGGTAGAGGTCCTCGAGGCCGAGCGAGTCTCGATAAGCGAGGGACAGGCCGATCGGGTCGGAACCCTGATGCAAGCGACCGCGGATCGGGCGATAATGGGCCCGATTGCCGGCGACCGCATGGACGGCCTGGCCACCCTTCAGATCGAGGACAGGGATGAGCCTGATAGGCATGGGCGATCGCTCCGCGAATCGGACGGTCTTGATCCACGAATACGCGACCGGCGGAGGACTTGCTGGCGTCAAGCTCCCTTCCTACTGGGTGAGCGAGGGGAGCACGATGAGGCGTGTCCTGGCCGAAGAGTTCTCGGCAGCCGGCGTCGACGTCGTGATGACGCTCGATGAGCAGCTGCCCGACGAGCCTGGCGCCTGGACGGTCGCGCGCGTCGGCCCCGGTCAGGAGCTGGCCGAACTCGAGCGGCTGTCGGCCGCCTGCGACGCGACGGTGCTCGTTGCCCCCGAGGCAGGCGGCATTCTACTCGAACGGGTCCGCATCATCGAGCGTTCGGGCAAGCCCATGATGGGGAGCAACCGCGGCGCGATCGCACTCGCAGGGAACAAGCTGACCATGGCAGGCTACCTTGAGTTGCGGGGGCTGCCGACGCTGCCGACCCGCCTGGTGGACCTCGCCCAAGGCCTGCCCGCCGACCTCCCCTTCCCCATCGTCATCAAGCCGATCGACGGAGCTGGCGCGGTGGACACCGTGCGCATCGACGCCTACGGCGACCCGATCCCCCTTGATGTCATCCCCGAGGGGGAGATGGTGGCCCAGCCTTACTTCCCCGGCGTTTTGCTGGGCGCAATCTTCCTCGTCTGCAACGCGGGACGGGTCTACCCCTTAACAGTCGGGACCCAGCGAATGGCCTTTGAAGGGGGTCGGTTTCGCTACGAGGGGGGGACCTTGCCCGATCCCGACGAGGCCCGAGCGAAGGCCGCCGCCGAGCTGGGCCAGAGGGCCCTGGAGAAGATCCCGGGCCTGCGCGGGCTCATCGGTGTGGACCTGATCGCCGCCGACGACGGGAAGGTGGTGATCCTGGAGGTCAACCCGCGGGTGACAACTTCAATCGTCGGGCTCTGGGCGAAGCTCACCCCCGGCCGGTTGGCACGGGCCTGGCTGGGGCTACTCGGCCTGACCGACTTCGACCTCGAGGACCTCCGGCGCATCTGGGACGACGTCCGCAAGACGCCACGAATCGACTTCTCCGCCGCCGGCCATGTGCGGGTTTACACGAGCAACCCCAGGGGGACCGCCTGAGATGGCCGCGACGAAACGGACCCTGGCGCTCGACGTTGGGGGGGCAAATATCAAGGCGGCCCATTCCTCGGGCATGGCGAGGTCGATGCCCTTCGAGCTCTGGAAGCAGCCAGACCAGCTCGGTGGCGCCCTGGCCCGGCTTGCTGCGTCGATGCCCGCGGCCGAAGTTCTGGCGCTGACGATGACCGCGGAGCTCTGCGACTGCTACGAGACGAAGACGGCGGGCGTCCTGGCCGTGCTCGCCGCGGTGGAAAACGCCGTCCCGGTCGCCCCACCCCTGGTCTGGGGAGTCGACAGCGAGTTCCACTCCCCCGACGAGATCCGGGCCCGCCCGATGCTCGCCGCCGCGGCGAACTGGCTGGCGCTCGCCCAGGTGGCCGCCAGGCTGATCCCAGAAGGACCCGGACTGCTCGTCGACATCGGCTCGACCACCGCCGACCTGATCCCGACGCGCGACGGTCGCGCCGTCCCGGAGGGCCGGACCGACACCGAGCGGCTTCAGACCGGCGAGCTGGTCTACGCCGGGGTGCGGCGGACGCCCGTTTGCGCCCTGGCCACCGAATTGCCTCACCGGGGCAGGCCCACGGGGCTGGCCGCCGAACTCTTCGCCACCACCCTGGATGTCTATCTGTCTCTGGGCGACATCTCGCCCGACCCCCTCGACGACTCGACCGCCGACGGTCGTCCCGCAACGGTGGACGACGCCCGCGACCGTCTGGCCAGGATGGTCGGCGCCGACCGCGAAGGATTCTCGCTCGACGAGGCGCGAGCTCTGGCGTTGGCCGCCGATTCGGCGCTACTCGACCGGCTTGAAATCGCGGCCAGACGCGTATTCGCGGCCGCAGGCGGCCCGCCAGCGGCGGTCGTCGTCGCCGGGACCGGCTCGTTCCTGGCTGCGCGATTAGCAGCCCGGATCGTCGGGGCCGGCAGCCCGATCGTGCGGCTCGATGATGCCTGGGGGCCCGTCGCATCAGGGGCCGCCTGCGCCCACGCCCTGGTCGTCCTCGCGGATGAGCTGGAGCGATGAACGGGCCGCTCGTCGTCAAGCTTGGGGGGAGCCTGCTCGATTGGCCCCCGCTGCCCGGCCGCCTGGCGACTCTGCTGCAAGGGCTTCGTGACCGACGGCCCGTCCTCATCGTGGGCGGAGGTCCCGCCGCCGATTTCGTCCGGACCCTGGACCTGGTCCACGGCCTGGGCGAGCCCGCCGCGCACGCTTTGGCGCTTCATGCACTCGACCTGACGGCGCACGCCCTGGCCTCGATGATGCCCGGTCTTGTCGTCGTCGATCGACTCGATCTGCTCGAGTCTGCGCGGGCTTCGGGCCGGATTCCCGTGCTGGCTCCGCGGCGGTTCCTCGATGATGAAGATCGTGATTCGACGGATCCGCTGCCGCACGACTGGTCGGTGACCACGGATACGATCGCCGCCCGCCTGGCCGTCCGCCTGGACGCCTCGTGCCTCTTGATGCTGAAGAGTGCCCCGGCCCCGGTCCCCACCACTCGTTCCGAGGCCGCCAGGCTCGGGCTCGTCGACACCGCCTTCGAGAAGACCGCAGCGTCTTTGGGTCGGGTTTGCTACCGGAACCTGAGGGACGACAACGCCTCGACCGTCCTTCTCGCTCCCTTCCCGTCGACCCACTCGCGGGAACCTGGCCCATCTTCAGGTTGACTCTGCGAAACATGGACTACGCTGGAATAGCGTCTTGTCACGCCATCTCGATCGGTCGAGTGGTGAGTTGCCGGGTCGTGTGTCCCATCTCCGGCGATTGGTACGTAAAGAAAGCGCATGACGAGACGCATGCGGAATCGAGCGACGCGATAAGTTGATCGCATTGAAGGGGGCCGGAGATGGACGGGGGACGACGCAGGAGACTCCAGACGGCCAAGGAGCGGGAGCGGGACTTCGCCAGGGCGACGTGGTATGCCTGGTGGCGTTCGGCGCGCTTCGCCCATCGATTCGGCGGACTCGAGCGGCCCGCACTCCACTGTTACGGCCGATCATCCGCCCGTGGCTCCTTCCAGGCATGTTCCCTGGCTGCCTCGGCCTGACTCCGATTTCCGGACGACCCCGCGTTAGTGGGCGGTGAATTGAACTGAATCAAGGGTCGTTTTTTGTCGAACTTTTCTAGCGGTAGTTGCTAACCAACCCCTTGCATCGAGTCGATCGCGGTTTCTTGTCATAACCGACTGTTGTCAAACGAATTGTCTGCAATCATTGGTCAGCCTTTCATCGGCTTTCAGATGGCGACGAAACTTCACAGTCCTGTCGATCCGACCTTCTGACGCCTTGACCATTGGCTCCCGGGCGTCCCAAAATCAGGCCAGTCGGAAGGCGGCAGCCGCCCCGACCCCGCCGCGTTCCTCGACCTCCCCGCCCTACCTGCCCACCCACCTGCGGGACATGACTATGGTGTCGAACCAGGCCTTCCGGCCGTGGTCCCTCGTGCCGTCGGCGAAGGTGCTGGCCTTCCTGCTGGTTGCAACCCCGGCCTTTGCGGCGGAGGACGCCGATTTCTTCGAGCTGAAGGTGCGCCCCCTCCTGGTCAAGCGCTGCCTGGAGTGCCACGGGGACGCCGGCAAGCCGAAGGGAGGACTACGACTCAGCTCGCGCGAGCTGATCCTGGCCGGTGGCGACGGCGGGCCCGCGGCTGTCTCGGGGAACCCCTCGGAGAGCATGCTCGTCGAGGTCCTCAAATACGTCGACGAGCCGCGGATGCCCCCGAAGGAGAAGCTGCCCGACGACGAGGTCGCCATCCTGACGCGTTGGGTGGCCGACGGGATGCCCTGGCCCGACTCGGGCACGCCTGCGGCCGCTGCCCTGGTCGTCGCCAAAGGAGGCATGACCCCGATCACCGACGAGCAGCGGAGGTTCTGGTCGTTCTTGCCCGTCGTCGACCCCGCACCGCCGGCCGTGCGTAACGCAGCCTGGCCTGTGTCGGACGTTGACCGCTTCGTCCTGGCTCGGTTGGAAGCGGCGGGGTTGACTCCCGCGTTGGCCGCGGACAAGCCGACCTTGATCCGCAGGGCCACGTTTGACTTGCACGGGCTCCCTCCCACGCCAGAGGAAGTTGCCGCGTTCCTCGCCGACACCTCCCCCGGAGCCTTCGGTCGGCTGGTCGATCGCCTGCTCGCTAGTCCCCGGTACGGCCAGCGCTGGGGCCGCCACTGGCTGGACGTCGTCCGGTATGCCGACTCCCGCGACTCCCGAGGGGTGGGCGGGGCCGACGATATCGGCGAGGCCTATCGCTACCGAGACTGGGTCGTCGATGCCTTCAACCGCGACCTCCCCTATGACGCATTCATCGTCAACCAGATCGCCGGCGACCTTCTCCCCTCGACGACTCCGGGCGAGACGAATGTCGACGGACTTGTTGCCACCGGCCTGCTGACGATCGGCGAGTGGGGGACGGGTGACGCCGACAAGGAGAAGATGCTGACGGACATCGTGTCCGACCAGATCGACGTGGTGAGCCGAGGGTTCCTGGGCCTGACCATCGCCTGCGCCCGCTGCCACGACCACAAGTTCGACCCGATCCCGACGGCCGACTACTACGGCCTGGCGGGCATCTTCTTCAGCACCCGGATTTTGCCCGAGCCCGGGGCCAAGACCGGCGGCTCGCCGATGTTGCGCACTCCGATCGCCACCAAGGCACAACTCGCGGCAGCCGAGCGGTACAGGGCCCGCATGGCCGAGCTGACTCCGCAGATCAATGCGGGACGCGACGCGGCCTTCGCCGCCTGGGCCAAGGGGCAGCTTCCCGCGACCTCTTCCTATGTAAATGCGGCCTGGGAATTTGCCCAAGCCTCACCGAACGGCCCGGCGAATAGCCTGCCCGTGTTCGCGGCCGCACGAGGTATCTCACCCGTCGCACTTGGTCGATGGCTTGCCTGCCTGGGCCTGGTCGGACCGACGAAGATGCTCGATCAGGTGGTCACCAACATGGGGGGCATGCCGGGCGTCCACGCCTGGTCGGCCCCCGGCGGGATCCCCTGGGTCGGTGTGAACACCAAGGCCGAGGCCGCCTCCATCGCCACATACACCCTTCCTCCGCGGTCGGTGGACCTCCACCCCGCCCCGCGCAATCCGGCCGCGATTCGTTGGCGTAGTCCGATCCAGGCGACCTTGAGCCTCCGCGGGAAGCTGGCGGACGGCGATCCAGCCGGGGGCGACGGCGTGGCCTGGTCCATCGGCCTTGGGCGATCCGGAGTCCTCCGGAATCTGGCCAGGGGGGATGTCGCCAACGGCGGATCGCAGCCGATCGATCTCAAGAAGGTCGATGTGAAGGAGGGCGACGTCATCGAGTTGTCCGTCGGGCCCAAGGCCGAATATACCTGCGACACGACCGCCGTGACCCTGGTCATCGAGGCCGTCGAGCCCGGCGGGAAATCGACCACCTGGGACCTGGCCGCGGACCTGCTCTCCGACCTGCACGCCGGCAATCCCCATTCCGACGGCCAGGGCCATGTCGCCGTCTGGTCATTCGTCGAGGTCGAGGCCGGCGGCATCAATGCGGTTCGTCCGCTGGCCGATGACCCGGTCTGGGCAAGCTGGGACGCGGCGACCCAATCGGATGATCCCGCGAAGATCGAGGAAGCCGCCGACCTGATCGGGCGCCGAGTCGCGGAGTCTCCGGCGTTTGCCGCCGCCATCGCCTCTCCCGCCGGCCCGACCTGGTCCGACTCCCTCGGAGATCTCCCCCCGACCGAACGAGAGCATCTGAGTAAGCTTGAAGCCGAGCGCAATTCGCTAGCGACCAACCCGCCCCCGCCGATCCCGCTGGCCCTGGCCGCGCAAGATGGTGGCGTGCCCAAATCGGTGTATGAGGGGATCAATGACGCCAGGATCCAGGTTCGCGGCGATTATCGACGCCTTGGCGAATCGGTCCCACGCCATTTCCCCAGGATCGCCGCCGGCGATGTCCCGCCGCCCGAACTAACGGGGAGCGGCCGGCTGGAGCTGGCCCGCTGGATCGCCCGGCCGGAAAACCCGCTGACGGCGCGCGTGATGGTCAACCGGATCTGGCAGCACCATTTCGGCGCGGGCCTGGTCAGCACTCCCGGCAACTTCGGCAAGCTCGGCGTCCCGCCCACCCATCCTGAATTGCTCGACCACCTGGCCAGCCGGTTTGCGGCCGAGGGCTGGTCGATCAAGGCAATGCACCGGCGGATCATGCTCTCGAAAACCTATCAACAGTCGACGACTTCGTCGGGCGACGGGGCGAAGCTCGACCCCGCCAACCGACTCATCGGCCGGATGAATCGGCGGCGTCTCGAGTCGGAGGCACTGCGTGACAGCCTCCTCGCTGTCTCGGGCAAGCTGGATCCGTCGCTGGGCGGCCCGTCGATCCGAGACCTGAACTCGTTCAGGCGGACGCTCTACTTGATGACAATCCGCTCGGACCGGTCGTCGTACGGCCCGCTCTTCGACGCGGCCGATAGCGCGGCGATCATCGACACGCGGACGGTCTCGACGGTGGCCCCGCAGGCGTTATTCCTGCTCAATCACCCGTTCGTGCTGGCCCGGGCCCACGATCTCGCCGCCCGCGTGATGGCGGAGGCGCAGGACGACGAGGCCCGGATCGGCCGGCTGTATTCCCTGCTCTTCGGCCGCCCGGCCGACTCCGAGGAGCGGCAGGCGGGCCTGAATCTGCTCGCCGATGCCCGCAAGGCGGGTTCCGACGCGGAAGCCGAGAGCTGGGCGGCCTATGCGCACGTCCTTCTCTGCACCAACGAATTCGTCCTCATCGATTGAATCGCCGGACATCCAGACGAACGACTTCAGTCAGACGAAGGGGTTCCCCGATGACACTCGATGACACGAATATGCTCGGGATGCCCACGCGGCGCGAGGCCCTCAGGCGACTTGGTGCAGGCTTCGGCTACCTCAGCCTGGCCGGCCTGCTTGCCGAAGAGGCCGCAGGGGCGAGCGCCTCGACCAAGGGGTCATCCCAGGCCTCAAGCGACCCATTGGCGGTCCGCCCGCCGATGTTCCCGGCTCGTGCCAAGCGGGTGATTTTCCTGTTTATGTCCGGCGGACCGTCGCACGTCGACCTGTTCGACCCGAAGCCGAGACTCGACCTCGACAACGGCAAACCTCTGCCGTTTGCCATGCCGCACTTGGAACGCACCCGAACCGGGAACTTGCTGCGTTCTCCGTTCAAGTTCTCCAAGCACGGCGAGTGCGGGGCCGACGTCAGCGAGCTGTTTCCTAAGCTGTCCAAGCATGTCGATGACATGTGCATCATCCGGTCGATGGTCGCCGACAACATCAATCACAACGGCGCCTGCCTCCAGATGAACACCGGGGAGCAGACGTTCTCACGCCCCAGCATGGGGAGCTGGCTGACCTACGGGCTGGGCAGCGAAAACCGTGACCTGCCCGGCTTTGTCGTCATCAGCCCCGCCCAGCCGGCCCAGGGGGCCCCGCTCTGGTCGTCCAGCTTCCTGCCGGCCTCCTACCAGGGGACGCTCGTCTCCGATTTGAAGCGGCCGATCGACAACACCGAATCTCCGGGCTTGGCCCCCGGCTTACGCCGCAGGCAGCTCGATGCCCTCAAGGAACTCAACGAGCACCATCGCAACGGGCGTGAGGACGATTCGAGGCTCGCCGCCCGGATCGAGTCGTTCGAGCTGGCCTACCGGATGCAGTCGAGGGCACCCGAGACGTTCGACCTGACCGGCGAGAGCCCCGCAACCCGCGAGCTATACGGCCTGAATGACCCGACGACCGCGACGTTCGGTACCCAGTGCCTGATGGCCAGGCGGCTGACGGAGCGCGGGGTCCGGTTCGTGCAGGTTTATCACACCGAGACATCCAAGCGCAAGAGCTGCCAGCTCTGGGACCAGCACGGCGGCCTGAAGACCGAGCTGCCCAACAACTGTGCCGCCACCGACGCCCCGATCGCCGGGCTTCTCGCCGACCTGAAGGCACGCGGCCAGCTCGACGAGACCCTGGTCGTCTGGGGGGGCGAATTCGGCCGGACCCCCACCGCAGAGGGGACCGACGGCCGCGAGCATCACCCGTTCGGCTTCACCATGTGGATGGCCGGCGGCGGCACCAAGGGGGGGCATACCCACGGCGCCACCGACGAATTCGGCTGGAACTCGGTCGTCGACAAGGTGCACGTCCACGACCTGCACGCGACGATTCTCCACCTGATGGGCATCGACCACACCAAGCTGACCTATCGCTACAGCGGCCGAGACTATCGCTTGACCGACGTGCACGGCGAGGTGATCACAGGCCTGCTCGCCTGAGACCCGATCGGGTCGCCGTTCCCACCGGGCCGGGCCAGGCCTACAATTCGGTCCAGACCAATTCCGCGGTCCTGGGCCGAGGCGACCGATGTCCGATGAGACTGACGACGAGGTGAGCCGGGACCTGGTCGAACGCCTTGGCGTGGGCGACCAGGACGCCCTGGCGACCCTCTACTCACGCGAACGCGACCGCCTTCGCCGCATTGTCGAGTTCCGGCTCGATGCCCGCCTGCGCGGCCGGGTCTCCGCCTCCGACGTGATGCAGGAGGCGTACATCGAGGCGCTCAAGCGCCTGAAGCACTACCCGGTCGGCGGCGACGTCCCCTTCTTCGTCTGGATGCGGACCGTCACGATCCAGCGGCTCATCGAGGTCCACCGCAAGCACATCGGCGCCCAGGCGCGCGCAGCGACCCGAGAGGTTTCGCTCGGACATGGTGGGGGGGGCGAATCGATCGACCCCAGCTCCGAGAAGATGGCCGAGCTGATGGGCGATCTTACGTCGCCCAGCCTGGCCGCCCAGCGAGGCGAGATGATCGCACGGATGCGCCAGGCGCTCGACCGCCTCGAGCCCGGCGACCGCGAGGTCCTCGCCCTCCGCCACTTCGAGGAGCTGAGCAACCGCGAGGTCGCCGCCGTGCTCGGCATCCAGACCGCCGCCGCCAGCAAGCGTTACGTCCGCGCCATCGAGCGGCTCCAGGAGACGATGGAGGCGTTCCCGGACCAGGGCGAGGAGCCCCGATGAGCCACGATGCAAGCCGGGACGACCCGACCCTCGACGTGGGCTGGCACGACGCCTCCGACGACCCATTCGACGCGCTCGCCGAAGACTTCGCCAGGCGATGCCGACGCGGCGAGGTGGCCTCGATCTCCGACGATGCCGAGCGTCACCCCGAGTTCGCCGACCGGATTCGCAAGCTCTTCCCGGCCATCGCCAAGCTCGAGCAGCTCGGCCGAACCGATCGCTCGAACTCGCCGCGCGGCCCGTTGGCCGCCCCCCCGACACGGCTGGGGGAGTTCCGGATCGTCGGCGAGCTCGGTCGCGGCGGCATGGGCGTCGTCTACGAGGCCGTGCAGGAGTCACTAGGGCGGCACGTCGCCCTGAAGGTCCTGCATTATGGCCTGGTCGACCCCAAGCGGCTCGGCCGCTTCCGCCGCGAGGCGCAGGCGGTGGCACGGCTCCACCACACCAACATCGTGCCAATCTTCGGCGTGGGCGATCACGAGGGCTTCCCCTACTACGCGATGCAGCACATCCGCGGCCGAGGGCTCGACGCCCTGCTCGCAAGCTGGAGGGCCGACGGCCCGCCCCCCATCTCCGACCGGGCCGAGTATGCCGCGGGAATCATCGCGCAGGCGGCCCTGGCGCTCCATTACGCTCACGAGCAGGGGGTGCTGCACCGCGACGTCAAGCCCGCCAACCTGCTGGTCGACAAGCACGACGCCGTCTGGCTGACCGACTTCGGCCTGGCCAAGATGACCGGCGAGGATGACCTGACCAACACCGGCGACGTCATCGGCACCCTGCGCTACCTGGCCCCCGAGGCCTTACGCGGAGAGTCGGGCCCTCGCAGTGACGTCTACAGCCTGGGCCTCACTCTCTATGAGCTGCTCACACTCAGCCCCCCGTTCGGCATCGAGCTGAGCGCCAGCGAGCTGCTGCGTCAGGTCAGCGAGGGCCAGCCGCTCGCCCCCAGGAGGCTGGACGCGGGGATTTCTCGCGACCTGGAGACGATTGTCCTGAAGTCGATCGCCCGCGAGCCGGGCCATCGCTACCAGACCGCACGCGCGATGGCCGACGACCTGGCCCGCTACCTGGAAGACCGGCCGATCCTGGCGCGGCGCGCGACACCCCTCGAAAAAGTCTGGCGCTGGGGACGTCGCAATCGGGCCGTCGCGGCGCTTTCGGCCGCGGCCGTCGGCTCGCTCCTGCTCGCGGCGATCGTCGGCTGGGCCGGCTACGTCACGACAACGAAGGCGCTCCTCGGCGAGTCGACCAAGAAAGAGGAGGCCCAGCGGGCCACTCGTCGTGCCGACGAGAACGTGACCCTGTCGCTCCAGGTCTTCGGGGAGCTATTCGACAAACTTTCCCCGCACGTCGACTTCCTCCCGCCGCCGACCGGCCGAGTCCGGCCGCCGGGCGGACGCGGGCCGCGCGACGGCTTCGCTCCACGATCGGACGAGTTCGGGCCGCCATTCGAAAGGGGGATGGGCCCGCCCGGTTCGGGAATGGATCGGCCCCCGCTCCCTCCGTCAGGGCATCGCCCGATCGAGATCGGGAGAGGTCGCCCAGAGGCTCACGGCGAGGGTGGCCCGCGAGGCGGCAGCCGCACCTCGGCCCGTGACGCGGAATTGCTCGAGAGCATCCTGTCGTTTTACGACCGGTTTGCAAGGCAGAATTCGACCAATCCGAAGCTCCAGTTCGAGGCTGCCCGGGCCTACTTCCGGGTCGGCGTGATCCGCGAGGCGATGGGCAAGGAGGACGAGTCCCTGGCCGCCTACGGGCTGGCGATCGGCCGGTTCGAAGAGCTCGTCGCCCGCTATCCGGAGGAGCCCCAGTATCGCGCCGAGCTCGTCAAGCTGTTCATCATGGCCGACCCCTGGACGGCCGACGAGGCGGGCCTCGAGCCGATGGTCATCCGCCTCAGGCGGGCCGGGGAACTGCTTGATCGCGGAGACTCTCGGGCCGAAAACTCCGAGACTCTTCGATCGAGGGTCCACGTCGACGCCAAGCTCGCCGCGGCACTGCACCGGCTCGGACGGCTCGACGAGGCAGAGGCCGCCGATCGACGGGCGATCGAGGCTGCCGACAGGCTGCTCGCCCTCTCTCCCGGCGACTTCCGTGGGCAACTCGATCGCGCCGACGTGCGCGAGGAACTCTGCCGGCTCCGCATGGAGCGAGGCGAGACCGAGGACGCCCGTGGGATGCTGGCGGCGACCAGGGCCGACCTGATGGCCGCCGCCATGGGATACCCGTCGGCCCCCCCGATTGCCGACCGGATTCGGAGCCTGGCGCAGCTCCACGTCGACCTCGGCGAGTCGGATCAGGCCGAGGCGCTACTGAAGTTGATTCGGGACCGGCGCGACGAAGTCGGGCCGCATGAACGTGGGCCCGCCATGAGGGGAAGGCCCAGGCAGGGCGGCCCGCCGCAAGGCCCCTGATCGGCCCGACCGGATGGCACGGCGGGGACACACGCGGTCCGGTCGATTCGATTTTCGGCCGATGACTCGCCCCGGAACATTCCGGCAGCTTCGCTCCCGCGTCCGCTCAGATCCACGAACGTCGACGGATTCGTTCCTCCGAAGACAATCAGCATGCGTGAATTCCAGGCGATGGCGACGACTTCGTCGTATGGGAAGTCTCGCAAGGAACCTCGGCGCGCGCCCGGCTTTCCCCTTCACGCTGACTGACATGCTGAGACGGAGACCGGCGCAGTCCGGCCCTTCTCCCTCTCGCATCAATATCAACGCAATTTCACGTCGCAACCGAGAACAGCATTGATGAACCTGCATCTTCAGCGTGGGCGGGCCGGGCTGATGCTCGCGGCCCTGGCCATGGTGGGATCGTTCTACGCGCCGGGCTCGGCACGAGCGGACTTCGTCCTGTCCGGCAATCTCGATGCACCAACGGGAGGCCAGGAGACCGCCGCCGGTGACACCTGGATCACCTCCAGCTTCGGCGGCGGTTCCTCGGCCACGGCCCTCTCGTCGATCACGCTCCTGCTCTCGAGCGCCGACGCGGGAGTCGCCGCGCTGGCCATCTACTCCGACTCCGGCCTCCAGCCCGGCGACCTGATCGGCACCCTGATCCAGGACGGCTCGTTCTCGACAGCCCTCTCCGCCGTCACCTTCAGCGCCTCGGGCATCGTGCTGTCGGCGGACACCACCTACTGGGTCGTCCTCAAGGCGACCAGCGGCTCGGTCGGCTGGGCCTGGGCGTCGAACAACGCTGGCAGTGGCGAAGGCTTCCAGAGCACGTTCGGCTCGACCGACGACGCGGGAGGCACCTGGTTCACGCAAGAAACCTACTACCCGCAGCAGATGCGTGTCTCGGCCGCCGCAGTCCCCGAGCCGGGCTCAATGGTCCTGATCGGCGTGGGCCTCGCGGGAGTTTTCATCGCTGCCCGACGCCGCTGAGGCTCGGCGCGTCCAGACGATCAGTTGAAGTGCACACGAAAATCCGGGCGATTCAACGATTGCCCCGCCTTGAAAGGATTCCGCGATGGAACTGAACCACGAGCCTAACACTCCGCCAAATCGCCGCGACTTCTTGACCAGTGGGGTCGCAGGCGCCGCCGCCCTGGCCTTCCTGTCCTTGAAGGGGACCGTCCTCGCCCAGAACATGATCGATGACACTCCGAGCCTGACGGAGGGCCCGTACTGGGTGGACGAACTGCTTAATCGTTCCGACGTCCGCAGCGACCCGACCACCGGTGTGGTCCAGTCCGGCCTGCCGACAGCCCTCGCTGTCAACGTCTCGCAGCTCAATGCCGACGGAACGGTCTCACCCCTGTCCGGCGCAGTGGTCGACATCTGGCACTGCAATGCCCTGGGAATCTACTCGGATATGGCCGTCGAGGGGACACTCGGCCAGAAGTTCCTCCGCGGCTACCAGGTCAGCAATTCCCGCGGCAACGTCCGGTTCTATTCCATCTACCCGGGCTGGTACAGCGGACGTACCACTCACATCCACGCGCAAGTGAGAACCTATCAAGCTGATGGCACGACGGTGACTTATAACTTCGCCACTCAGTTCTTCTTCGACGACACAGTCACCGACGACGTCTACACGTACGTCGCGCCTTACGTCGCCCGGCCTGGCCGCGACACCAACAACGCCATCGACGCGATCTACCACGGCGGGTCGAACGACGGGACCCCGGCCTCGAACGCCGGCACCTACCTGATGCTCCGGCTCTTCGAGAATCGCTCCCGCGCAACTGCGTCTTTCAACATCGTGCTCGACCTGACAAACGAGGCGAATGAGGTCGGCGGCGCCCCCGGCGGTGGAATGCTCCCCCCCGACGGAGGTGGAGGCGTGCCCCCCGATGGCACCTTCCCCCCGACAGGCGGCACTCCCCCAACAGGCCCTCCCCCCAATGGCGGCACCGGCATACCTCCGACTCCCTGAGAGATCCGAGCCGCTCGGCCCGCGGACCCACTTCGGCTCTCGGAGCGGGGCGGCGAGCTGAAATCGGTCAATCCGGCCTCCACGCCTGAACGGATGATCCACTTCGCCGTCGTAGACGAACATTTCCCCCGGGACGCTCACTCGGATCTCCCGGGATTTCCGGGCGTTTCTACGACTCGACGAACATCACGGCCGATCGGCAAGCCGAGGCCTTATCCGCTTTGACCTACGAGCGGAGATGCTCCGGCCGGGTCCTTGGAATATCGACGCACGGGTGTCTCCGACCGGAGGCGGCCGGCGTTATCCCAGGAAGAGGCGGGTCGTATCTCGGACGGAGCCGGTCCCGAGGGCTCCGCGGCCGGACGATTCTCACTCGCCGGCGAACCTCCCCCGATGCTCCGACGGACGCCGTGAGGTCCGCGGGC
Organism: Isosphaeraceae bacterium EP7; assembly: GCA_038400315.1. Taxonomy (NCBI): domain Bacteria; kingdom Pseudomonadati; phylum Planctomycetota; class Planctomycetia; order Isosphaerales; family Isosphaeraceae; genus Kueselia; species Kueselia aquadivae. Next base: position 2,123,553 of record CP151667.1, on the reverse strand, counting down.
TACCCTGCGACCGTCCCAGGTAGAGGAGAAGGATCGGCGGATCCAAACCTTCGGCAACGGGCCGGCAGGCAAGACAACAACGAACCAACGAGGAAATTGATGCAATCCCTGCGAAAAATCGCCATGACCGGCGGACTGCTCTTCCTCAGCACGAATGCCTGGGCCCAACAAGGACCTGGAGGCGGTCCGCCCCCCGGCCAGGGGGGCCCGGGCGGCGACCTGACGGCCCGGATGATGGCCTTCGACTCGGACAATGACGGCAAGATCACCAAGGTTGAGGTGACCGACGAGCGCCTCCAGCGGCTCTTCGAGAGGGCCGACGCGGATAATGACGGATCCGTGAGCAAGGACGAACTGACAACCTTCGCCGCCCAGCAACCACGCGGTGGCCCGGGTGGCCCCGGCGGACCCGGGGGCATGTCCCGTCCCGGCGAGATCCTCTCCCAGCCGGTTCGCCGCCGCCTGAAGCTCACTGCGACGCAGGAGAAGAGGATCGCCGCGTTGCAGAAGGACGTCGACACCAAGCTCGCGGCCATCCTCGACAAGAGCCAGGAGAAGCTTCTCGCCCAGATGAAGACGAATCCCGGCGGGCCTGGTGGCCCTGGCGGTCGAGGCGGCCCCGGCGGCTTCGGCGGTCCTGGTGGCCCTCCTCCGGGCGGCTTCGGCGGACCCGGTGGCCCTCCGCCCGACGGCTTCGGTGGCCAGAATGGCCAGGATCAAGGGTTCGAGCAGCCCCAGGAATGAAGCACGCGAGACCCCCGACCGTTGAAGTGATCGGGGGTCCCGCTGTCGGATCTCAACGCCCCTTGCGCAGGGCCCGGCCGGGCTTTGCGCCGGTGGGCTTGCCCGCTTCCAGCACCGGAACACCATTGACGATCACAGCCTCGATCCCCTCGTTGTATGCGAACGGCTCAAGGAAGGTCGACCGATCGATGACCGTGTCGGGGTCGAAGACGACCACGTCGGCGTACATCCCGGGCCGCAGCAGCCCTCGATCGGTGAGGCCGAGCTTGTTGGCGTTCAGGGAGGTCATCTTCCGCACCGCCTCCTCGACCCGCAGGACGCCCCGCTCGCGTGCGTAGACGCCGAGAACGCGCGGGAAGGTGCCGAAGTTCCTCGGGTGCGGATGCCCGCGTCTCAGGGGACCTTCGATGGCCATGGCCGACCCATCGGAGCCGATCGAGCACCAGGGCTGACGCATTGCCGTCGTCATGTCCTCCTCGGTGTGATGCGCGTAGATCGTGCCGATGGACCCGTCCTCGTCGATCAGGAAGTCGAAGAGCAGGTCCAGGTCCTCGGGTGCCGGATTACGTCCGATGGCCATCGAGGGCAGGATGACGTCCATCGTCTTCCCCTCGTACTTCTGGTTCTTGGAACTGAGCTTGGCGCTTAGCAACATCCGCGACCAGTCTCCGCCCACGGCCGTGAAGTGGTTGTACCAGCCTGGGATTCCGCCTCGAATGTCGCGCTTCATCCTGGCCCTGGCCTCGGGGTCGGCCAGTCGCTTCAGCAGGTCGGCCTTCCCGCCCTCGTGGGCCCAGGGGGGGAGGATGGTCACCAGGTCGTTGTTGCCTCGGGTGTACGGATAGACGTTCGCCTGCACGTCGACCCCCCGGGCGCGGGCGGCCTCGAACCGGGCGACCACCTCGGCCATGCGGCCCCAGTTCGACTTGTCGGCGATCTTCAGGTGGATCACGTCGACCCGCACGCCGGCCTTCTCGCCGACCGCGATCGCTTCGTCGATCGACTTCAAGACATCCGGCCCCTCGTTGCGAATGTGCGACGAGAACAGGCCGTCCCTGGCCTTGATGGCCGAGGCCATCAGGGCGACGTCGTCGGTGGTGGCCAGCAAGCCGGGCGGGCTGGCCAGCATGCTGGACATGCCGAACGCCCCTTCGTCCATCGCCTCGGCGATGAGCGCCTTCATCTCGTCGAACTGCGCCGGCGTGGGCCGATCGAACGAGTCGCCCATGACGCACTCCCAGACCGTGGCCATCCCGACGTGCGAGGCCACGTTGATGGCCACGCCCGCCTTGTCGACCGAGTCGAGATAGCCGCCGAGGGTCGACCACCGATAGGTCACGCCGCCGAACTCGACCGTCTCCGCGGGTCGCTTCCCCTTCGACGGGCCTGCCGAGTGCGACTCGCCCAGGACGTCTGTGGTTACACCCTGCCGGACCTTGCTCTGCGCCGAGCCGTCTTCCAGGATGAGCATGTCGGAATGCGAATGGGCGTCGATGAATCCGGGAGAGACCATCCGCCCGCCGGCGTCGATCGTCCGCTTCGTCGGGGCGTCGGCCGGGATGACCCCCATGGCCGCGATCCGGTCGCCCCGAATCGCCAGGTCCCCGCGCCTCCAGGGGCCGCCCGTGCCATCGACCAGCCGTCCATTGCGGACAATCAAGTCGTAGGGCTCCTCGGCGCCCGAAACGGGCCGCGGAATGGCCCCCAGCATCAACGCGCAAATCCCGATAAACGTCCGACACGTCATGGCGGCTGCCTCCTCCTCGCGGGTTGTCACCCTGGCTATCGAAGGCGAGTCTACGGCCCCACGGGCCGCCCGGCCAGCGTGCCCCGGCTCCCCATCATCGGGTGTCCATGAAAAGATCGACTTGATGCGGATGGGCGTCCGGCCTACAATCATGAGCTTCGTTTGTCCGGCGATGCCGCCGCGGATGCGCGCTCAATCCCATCGAGGGGCTCCTCGCCCTTCTCCTCCCGTTCCCCGGTCCGCGAGCAAGTCCTCCGCCGACCTCCCCCACCCCGTCGAGACGCCGCCCCCATGATCCGCCTGACCAACGCGCGCAAGAGCTACGGACATCAGGTCTTGTACGACGGCGTCGACGCGTCGATCGTCCGCGGCGAGCGGATCGGCCTGCTGGGGAAGAACGGCGCGGGCAAGTCCACCTTCTTCAAGATCCTCATGGGCGTCGACCACGTCGACTCGGGCGAGGTCACCCGCGATCGGCGGTCCTCCATCGGCTACCTCCCCCAGGAAATCCACCCCCTGCGCGAGGGGACCGTCTTCGAGGCCATGCTCGGCCACCTCGGACCCTGGACCGTCGCCGACCGCAAGCTCAAGCAGGTCATGCTCGGCCTGGAGCAGGGCGATCCCAAGGCGCTCGACGAGTACGACGACGCCATGGAGTCGTTCCTCGTCGCCGGCGGTTATGAGATGGAGTCGCGAGCCAAGGCGATCCTCCTCGGACTTGGCTTCACCGTCGACGGCCTGGAGAACCAGGTTGCCACCCTCTCCGGCGGTTGGGCGATGAGGCTCGCGCTGGGAGGTCTGCTCGCGTTCCAGCACGACCTGCTGCTGCTCGATGAGCCGACCAACCACCTCGACCTGCTCAGCGTCAAGTGGTTCGAGGACTTCCTCCTCACCTACCCCGGCGCCATCCTGATTACTTGCCACGACCGCGACTTCCTCGACCGCGTCATCACCAAGACGTTCGAGCTGGACATGGGTAAGCTCAACACCTATCAGGGCAACTACTCGGCGCACATCCCGCAGAAAGAGCACCGGATGTCGGTGCAGCAGGCCTCGTATGACGGCCAGCAGAAGAAGATCAAGCAGATGCAGGACTTCGTGGATCGCAACCGGGCCAACGCCGCCACCGCGTCGCGTGCCCAGAGCCGCATGAAGGCCATCGAGAAGATCGAGCGCATCGACGCCCCGCAGACCGACAACAGCTCGCTTCGGATCAAGCTGCCCGAGCCCCCCCGCAGCGGCCAGATCGTCGCCAAGGTCGAGGAGGCCTCCTTCGCCTACGGCACCAAGGTCGTCTACTCGGGCCTCAGCATCGAGATCGAACGCGGCGACAAGCTGGTCCTCGTCGGGCCCAACGGCGCCGGCAAGACGACCCTGATGAAGCTACTGGCCGGCATCCACGAACCGACCCGCGGCAAGATGACGCTGGGGAACAACGTCTTCTCCACCTACTTCGCCCAGCACCGCGTCGAGAGCCTGAAGCCCAAGGACACCGTGATTCAGAGTCTCCGCGAGGTGCACCCGCACGCCAGCGAGGGGGCCCTCCGTCACATGGCGGGCGCTTTCCTGTTCGGCGGAGACGCCATCGACAAGCCCGTCTCGGCCCTCTCCGGCGGCGAGAAGACCCGCCTCTGCCTGGCCAAGATCCTCACCGTCGCCCACAACTTCATCATGATGGACGAGCCCACCAATCACCTCGACATCGCCAGCCGAGACGTCCTGGAGCAGGCCCTGCAAGGCTACGAGGGGACGCTCTGCTTCATCAGCCACGACGAGCACTTCATCCGAGCCGTGGCTAACAAGGTCATCGAGGTCGAGCGCGGCAAGGCCACGATCTACCCGGGCTCGTATGACAGCTATCTCTTCATGAAGGCCAACAAGCAAGACTCCGACAGCCCGTTCGCCGTCCTGACCCGGGGCCTTCCCGCCCGCCCCAAGGCCGGCGGCGATGAGCCCGCCGCCAAGGGCCGCCGCCGCGACGCCTCGGTCGCCTGAGCCTGGGCGTGCCGAACCGCGATCATTCGACGCCCCGCCCGCCCACCGTTGTGGCCGGCGGGGCGTCGTCGCGCGCCCCAGGCCGTTGCGATCCCGCCCCGTGCCGAATAGCCTGTCGGGGCCTCCCCACTCGATTCGAACGCACCGCCGGAGGATCGCCCGATGCGTCGCCCGTCCCGGGTCCCGTTCACGTTCGTCGTCGCCCTCGCGGCCTGGTCTCTCGCTGGCCATACCCACGCACAAGGCATCGAATATGTTCGTGCTCATTACACGAAGTATGAATACAAGGTCCCGATGCGCGACGGCGTCAAGCTGTTCACGGCGGTCTACGTCCCCAAGGATGACTCCAAGACCTACCCCATCCTGTTGAATCGGACGCCTTATTCCGTCGCCCCCTATGGCACGGACAAGCCCAGAGAGAACCTCGGACCGTCGGCCTTGTTCGGCAAGGAGGGTTACATCTTCGCCTATCAGGACGTCCGAGGCCGCTGGATGTCCGAGGGCGAGTTCGTCCACATGCGACCATACAAGCCCGAGAAGGCCGGCAAGGAGATCGACGAAAGCTCGGACACCTACGACACGATCGCCTGGCTGCTGGAGCACGTCCGCGGCCACAACGGCAAGGTCGGCCAGTCGGGCATCTCCTATCCCGGCTTCTACACCACCATGGGCATGATCAACGCCCACCCGTCGCTCATCGCCGCATCGCCTCAGGCCCCGGTCGCCGACTGGTTCGTCGGCGATGACTGGCACCACAACGGCGCCCTCTTCCTGGCCCACGCCTTCAACTTCATGGCCAACGTCGACAAGCCGCACTCTGGGCCGACCAAGAAGCCCGGCATCCCCTTCGACCACGGCACGCCCGACGGCTACGACTTCTTCCTCAGGCTCGGCCCGCTCAGCAAGCTCACCGAGACGAGCCTCAAGGACGTCCCCTACTGGAAGGACATCGTCGGACATCCCGATTACGACGCCTTCTGGAAGGCCAGCAACGTCCTCCCCCACATCAAGAACATCAAGCCCGCCGTGCTCAACGTCGGCGGCTGGTTCGACGCCGAGAATCTCTACGGCATCCTCGAAACCTACAAGGCCGTCGAGAAGAGCTCCGCCGAGACTCCTAACACCCTCGTCATGGGCCCCTGGCTGCACGGCGGCTGGGCCGGTGGCGATGGCGCCTCGCTTGGACACGTGGGGTTCGACGCCAAGACCTCCGAGTTCTATCGCGAGACGATCGAATTCCCCTTCTTTCAGAAGCACCTGAAGGGGGCCACCGTCCTGGAATTTCCCAAGGCCTGGGTCTTCGAGACCGGCCACAACCGCTGGCGTAAATTCGCCCAGTGGCCCCCCGCCGATGTGAAGGCCAGGGCCCTCTACCTGGGCGACTCGGGCACGTTGCTCGACTCGCCCGCCAGTACCGATGCCCCGGCCGCCGACGATTACGTCAGCGATCCAGACAGGCCCGTCCCGCACCTCGACCGTGTCAACATCGGCATGACCGGCGATTATATGATCGGCGACCAGCGATTTGCCTCACGCCGGCCTGATGTGCTCGTCTATCAGTCGGAAGTCCTGGAAGAAGACCTCACCATCGCCGGGCCCGTGACCGCCGAGCTACACGTCTCCACCACCGGCACCGATTCCGACTGGGTCGTCAAGCTCATCGATGTCTATCCCAATGACTTTCCCGACCCAAATCCCAACCCGACGGGCGTCCGCATGGGCGGATTCCAGCAACTCGTCCGCGGCGACGTGATGAGGGGTAAGTATCGGGACGGCCACTTCAGCGACCCCCAGCCCTTCGAGCCGGGCAAGCCCACCCCTCTGAACATGGCGATGAACGACACCCTGCACACGTTCCGCGCCGGCCACAAAGTCATGGTCCAGATCCAGAGCAGCTGGTTCCCGCTGGTCGACCGCAACCCGCAGACCTTCGCCGACATCTATTCCGCCAAGCCGGGCGACTATCGCAGGGCGACCCAGACCATACATCGGTCGAAGGTCCTGCCGTCGAAGGTGACCATCAACGTTCTCGCCCCCTGAGACCCCTCCGATGCGAATGCCACGGCCGCTCCGCAGCTTCAGGAGGCTGTGGAGCGGCCGTTCTCGTTTAGAATCGAGCGGCGCCGGTGTTCACGCGGACCCGACCGAGGTACATATCCGCGTTGATATAGAGCGTCTTGCCGTCGTCTCCCCAGGCGCAATTGCCGGTGGCCTCGCCGGTGGCGAATGTTCCCAGGTGCGTCCCGTCGGGGGCGAAGACCAGAACGCCGCCCGGCGCGGTGGCGAACAGGTTGCCCTCCTTGTCCACCTTCATGCCGTCGGGAAGCCCTTTCTTCGTGGCCACGCTGGCCGTCACGTCGGCGAAGATCTTCCCCTCGCCCAGCGTGCCGTCGGCCTTCACCGGGTAGGCCTTCCAGAGGGCAAGCTTGGGGTCGGAGTTGGCCACGTACAGCGTCTTCTCGTCGGGCGAGAACGCCAGGCCGTTGGGAAACGTCAGCTCATCCGTCAGCAGCGTCACCTTGCCGTCCTTGCCCAGCCGGTACACGCCGTTGAACGGGATTTCCTTACTCGGGTCGTCGTTCAGCTTCAGCAGGCCATAAGGCGGGTCTGTGAAATAGAGATCCCCGTTGGACTTCACCACCACATCATTGGGGCTGTTGAACCGCTTGCCATCGTACTTGTCGGCCAGGGTGGAGAACGACTTGCCGTCGGCCTCCAGGGCCGCGACCCGGCGGTCGCCGTGCTGGCAGAGGATTAGCCTCCCGGTCGCGTCGATCGCCAGTCCGTTCGAGCCCGGCTCGCCGACGCGGGCCGGGCCGGCGGTGTAACCGCTCGGCTTCAGGAACACCGAGGTTCCTGCCCCCTGCTTCCACTGGAAGACCACGTTCTGCGGGACGTCGGAGAAGAGCAGACGCCCCTCCTTCTTGTCCCAGACCGGTCCCTCGGACCAGTCGAACCCATCCGCAAGCCGCTCGACCACCGCACCGGCCGGCACGATCGCGTCGAACTTCGGGTCGATCCGCTCGATTGTCCCGACCGTGGTCGACTGGCCGCGTGCCTCTCCGCTCAGCCACATCGCGGCCCCGAAACCCAGGGCTAGCAGCGGCGCGACGCTCACGCGAACGCCCTTGCGCAGGTCATTCATGGTGATTCAACTCTCTCGTGATGCGGGAAGGATTGGCCTGCCTCTTCGGCCGTTGTTGCCGACAGCCTAGCCCGCACCTCCGCCGCCCGCAATCATCGGCCGCCGAGCGGCCATGATGCCTCGGAGAGAAACGCCCGCGTGTCGAGCAACGCGAATCGGCATTGATTCGCGAGATTTGTGCGATTGGCCCGCGAGATGCAGTGAATTGACTGTGCCATCCGCGTCCGAGCTTCTCCCACCGATTCCAAGGGGTGAACCATGTCCGACGCCAAGGATAAGGCCAAGCAAGGCATCGACAAGGCCGCTGAGGGTGCCAAGAAGGCCACCGAAAAGGTCGTCGAGGGGGCCAAGGGCGCCGCGCAGAAGGCCGGCGATGCGGTCAAGAAGGTCGGAAAAGACATCAAGGATGCCGCCAAGTAGTCCCGGCCGCAGATGGACCTCGGCGGTCTTGAAAAATCGAAGCGGCCCGGGTCGCGAAATTCATGCGCGGTCCGGGCCCTTTGACATATTAAGGGGTTTTTATCGCCGCGGCTTCTTGACGGGCGCCGTATTCTTCGCGGGAGTCGGCTTGGTCTCGTCGCCTTCCGTGTCTGCCGCGTCACCCTCCTTGAATTCCTTCTCCTCGGACTTCTCCGGCTCGCCTTTCTTCGATTTTGCCGCGGGCTGGGCGGTGAACGGTTTGAGCTGGAGCGCGGCCGAGTTGATGCAGTACCGCAGCCCGGTCGGCTCGGGCCCGTCGTTGAAGACGTGGCCCAGATGGGCATCGCACCGCTTGCACATCACCTCGACTCGGGGCTCGACCGCGACCGAGTAATCCATCGCCTGTTCGACCGCCTTGTTGCTCACCGGCTGGTAGAAGCTCGGCCAGCCCGTGCCCGACTCGAATTTCGTCTTCGAGCTGAACAGCGGTGCCCCGCAGCCCACGCAGACGAATATGCCCTTGGGATGCCCCGTCGCATATCGACCCGTGAATGCCTGCTCGGTCCCCTTCTGTCGGGTCACGTAATATTGCTCGCGGGTGAGCAGCTTCCGCCACTGAGCATCCGTCCGCCGCACCTTGGCATCCGGGTCCGCCTTCGCTTCGGCCTTCGCGGGCGCCGACGTCTCGGGCGGATTCTCCCCCTCAACCTTGCCCGCTGCATTCTTCGAGGGCGCCTGCCCGATCGCCGGGACGACGAGCCCTGCACCGATCAGCAAGCCCGCCGCCAAGCCCCAGGGCTTCCATCCGATCGTCATGGCCTGGTTCTCCCCGTTCGCCGATTGATCGACGCGATCCGACCTCGGAAATCCGGCCGGCGCCTTGACCCATTGTAGGAGTACCGCTCTGTCCGGCAATGCGGGCCCGGAGATCACCTCATCCGAGGATCTCACGAACCACATGACCCGACACGTCCGTCAGTCGGAACGGCCGGCCGGCATAAGTGTAGGTCAGGCGTTCGTGATCCAGGCCCAGTTGGTGCAAGATGGTGGCATGCAGGTCGTGCATGTGCACCTTGTCTTCCACCGCGTAGTGGCCGAACTCGTCAGTCGAGCCGAGCGAGAAGCCCGGCTTGAAACCGCCTCCGGCCAGCCAGACCGTGAACCCGCCCGGGTTGTGGTCGCGGCCCGTACCGTTGCGCTCGGCATAAGGGGTCCGGCCGAACTCGCTGCCCCACCAGACGATCGTATCGTCCAGCAGACCTCGGGCTTTCAGATCGGAGAGCAGCCCGGAAATCGGGCGGTCGACGGCCCTTGCATGCGTGGCGTGCTTCGCCAGGTCGGAATGCTGGTCCCAGGCGGGGTTGGCCGTGTTGTCCCCGTAGGTGACCTGCACGTAACGCACCCCGGCCTCGCATAGCCTCCTGGCCATCAGGCACTGGCGGCCGAAATTCTCCGTCTCGGGTCGGTCGATCCCGTAGAGCGACTTCGTCTCCGCGCTTTCGCGAGTTAGATCCAAGACGTCTGGGGCCTCCGACTGCATCCGCCAGGCCAGCTCGTAAGACGAGATCACCGCCTCGAATTCGTCGTCCCCCGGCCGACGTCCCGCCTGCTCCGCGTTCAGCCTGCGGATGAGGTCGAGCCCCTGCCGCCGCTCGTCGGCCGACAGCTTCGGGTTCTTCAAATTGCGGATCGTCGCCTCGGATGCGGGCCCCCCCGCCCGTCCCAGCGCGGTCCCCTGAACCGACGCGGGCAGGAATGCGTTGCCGTAATTGCGAGCCCCTCCGTTGCCCGCCGACGGGCAGATGGAGACGAAGCCGGGCAGGTTCTCGTTCTCCCTCCCAAGCCCCCGCAGCACCCACGAGCCCATCGAAGGCCGCACCGACGTCGTCGCGCCGCAGTGCAGGAACAGGGTGGCCGGCCCGTGCGCAACCCCCTCCGTGTGCATCGACTTGATGAAGCAAAGATCGTCGACGTGCCCGGCGATCTCGGGGAACAGGTCCGAGGCCCAGGCGCCCGTCTCCCCGTGCTGGCTGAAGCTCCAGGGAGATCTCATCACCCGCTGCGACGACCCTCTGGCGCCAGTATTGGCGATCACCCGCGCATCGTCGAACGGCATCTGGCTACCGTCGTCCTTCGCCAGCCTCGGCTTGTAATCGAAGGAATCGACCTGACTGACTCCCCCCTGCATGAAGAGGAAGATGACCCGCTTGGCACGCGCGGGATGATGCGTGCCCGGGATCCACTTGTTTCCCTTCGGGACCTCGGCGACGGCCCGCTCCGAGGTCAGGGCGGCCAGCGCCAGGTGACCGAACCCGCATGCGGCGACTTTCAGGGCGTCTCGGCGTCGGATCCCATGGCTCATGGCGTCGCCTCCCGGTCTAGCGGTGTTCTCAGTCCAGATCGCGGAAATCGAGCGACCCGAATAGCCCCTGAATGACGATCGACCAGGCCCGCAAACGATCTCCCCCGGACTCGCCGAGGAAACGCAAGAGGATAACGCGTTCCTCATCCGTCGGCCGCCGCCCCAGCGTCAGTTTGAAGCCTCGATCCAGCCTCCCTAGGTCGTCAGCCTCAGGCCCGTTCAGCAGCCTTCGCGCGGTCCTCTCCGACTGCTCGAGCACGAACGGATGATTTAAAAGGAACAAGGCCTGAGGTGCCACCGTACTCGTCTCGCGGCGGCCGACCACCATGCTCGGGTCGGCGAAGTCGAAGAGCTCGAACAGTTCGGGCAACGCGTTGCGGAAGACGGGCACGTAGACCGACCTTCGCTCCCCCTCTCCTTTGAACCCGTAATCCGCCGCCAAGTCGGCCCCGAAGCCAGGGCCTCCCATCACTGGATCCAGCGACCCCGAAGCCGCGAGCATCGCGTCCCGCAGGCACTCCGCCTCCAGGCGCCGACGATTCGCTCGCCCGAGCAGCCGGTTCTCGGGGTCAATTGCCGTCGCTGCGTCCGACACGGCCGACGACAGCCGATATGCTTTCGACAGCACCAGGCGTCGCACCAGGGCCTTCGTCGACCAGCCGTCGTGCATGAACTCGATTGCCAGGTGGTCGAGTAATTCGGGATGAGAGGGCGGCTCGCCTGTCGTGCCGAAGTTATCCGGCGTGGGAACAAGGCCGGCCCCGAAGAGCCATTGCCACGCCCGATTGACATAGACGCGTGCCGTTAGAGGGTTCTCGCCCGAGGCCAGCCAGTCGGCCAGCTCGCGCCTGCCGCTCTCGCTCGCAGAAAAACCCGGCGGCTCGCCCGCTGAGGCCACTTGCAGAAAACCTCGAGGGGCCGGGTCGCCCAGTGTATGCACATTCCCTCGCACATGAACGCGCGTGTCGGCGATTTCCGACTCCTCCACGACCGCCATCGCCATCTCTCGCCTGGGACCTTCTGCCCTAAGCCGCTTCAACTCGGCCTCCAGGGCATCGAGGGCCGCCGAATCCGGGTCTGGTCCCGAGGATTCGGGCTTCAACCCCGCGGGCAGGAACGCGACGGCGTCGACGGTAACATGGCCGGTCGTCCCCTCGTTGGAGACCAGTACATAAGCCTGGTTCCCCTTCTCGAACCGGAACCTCCCCAGAGATGAGAACCGGCCGTCGACCGCCGGTGTGGCCCGCATGTCGACATGAACGATTGTCTCGCCCTCGACGTTGAGGATCGTCACCGGCACACGCCCCGCGCGGCTACCGCCCGGCGCGTAGGCCAATCGCACCTCGTACTCGCCGGCCGCGGGCAACTCGGGCTGGAACGTAACCGATTTGGCCCCCTTCCCGGCATTGTCGTCGTGCAGATACCCCGCACCAATGTATGTGCCTGAATGCGTAGAGCCCGACCAGTTCCCCACCTTCTTCGCACCGATGTCATCCAGGACGATCCCCGGCAAGGAGCCGGCCGCGACGACTCCCTTCACCGAACCTTTTCCCGAAGCCGCGAGCGCCGCCTTCGAACTCTTGATCCGCGACTCGAGCGAGGCCAATGCCGCTTCATGCCGGGCCAGCTTCGCCTCGACGTCGGGAGTCTCGGGTAGCGGGCGTTCCAGCCACTTCGAGACATTCGCATGCTCGAGCGTCTTCGTATTCCGGAGGATCCCCGCGATTGCGTAGTAATCCTTCGTCGGGATCGGGTCGAACTTGTGGTCGTGGCAGCGGGCGCAGGCGATCGTCTGGCCCAGGACCGCCTTGCCGATCACGTCGATCTGCTCGTCCACCACGTCCATCCGGAGCTGACCTTTGTCCTGCTCCTCCAGGTTCGTGTTTCCCAACGCCAGGAACGTGGTCGCCACCCGGCCCCGCCTCCGGTCGGCCAGCGTGTTCCCGCCGATCAGGTCTCCGGCCACCTGCTCGCGAAGAAACTGGTCGAACGGCATGTCCCGATTGAACGCGTCGATCACGAAATCGCGATACCGCCAGGCTTCCTTCATCACCAGCCCGCGCAGGGTCTGAGACTCGCCGAACCGCGCCACGTCCAGCCAGTGCCGCCCCCAACGCTCGCCGAACCGGGGCGAAGCAAGCAGCCGGTCGACGGCCCGCTCATAGGCACCGGGGCGATCGTCGGCGGCAAACTCCGCCACCTCCTCGGGCGTGGGGGGCAGACCGGCCAGGTCGAAGGTCAGCCGACGGATCAATGTCTCCGGGCACGCCTCCGAGGCCGGTGGCAACCCCGCCGCCTCCAGCTTCGCCAGCACGAAGCGGTCGACATCCCCGAGCGGCCAGGCCTCGTCACGCACCGAGGGCGAGGGCCGATCCTCGGGCGGGCGATAGGCCCAGAATTGACGCCCCGCCTCCAGGTTGATCCCCGGCCTCTTCGCCTCAACCGTCCCGGACTCACGGGGGTCTGGCGCACCCATCTCAATCCAGCGTCTGAAGTCCTCGACGACCGCCGTCGACAGCTTCGTCTTCGGGGGCATCTCCGGCCCTTCATGCCGGATCGCCGCCAGCATGGAGCCTTCGTCAACCTGACCCGGCACGATCGCCGGGCCCGAGTCTCCCCCCTCGATCAAGGCCCGCCGGCTGTCGACGCGCAGGCCCCCTTTGATCGACTTCGCCCCTTCGGCGTGGCACGCATAGCACTCGCGGACCAGCACGGGCCGGATCTTCGACTCGAAGAACGCCAGCCCCGCCTCATCTCCGGCGTGGGCGACCTCGGGCGATCCGGCGAAGGCAGCCAGCCCCAGGATGAGGCCCCATCCAAGCACCCGGTCTTGCATCGCGGAAGCCTTTCGGGGCCGGCATGCCCCTACGACGTGAAACGCGGAACGCGCCCGGGCGCGATGTCCTTTGCCCTCGGCGCGTCGGCATCCTTCGGCGACAAAATCGGCGAGTCGACCGGCCAGGAAATCGCCACGTCGGGGTCGTCCCAGGCGAGGCTCGACTCATCCGTCGGCACGTAGAAGTCAGTGCATTTGTACATCACCAGGGCCGTGTCGCTGACGACCTGAAACCCATGTGCGAACCCGGGAGGGATATATGCCTGCCGCCCGTCTGCCGAGGTGAGCTGCATCCCCACCCACTTCAGGTACGTGGGCGAGCCCACGCGGATGTCCACCGCGACGTCGAAGATTTCGCCCTGGATCACCTGCACCAGCTTCCCCTGACCCCTGGGGTGCTGGTAGTGCAGCCCGCGCAGGACTCCCTTCGTCGATGACGACAGGTTGTCTTGCACGAACCGCTCGGGGAGCCCCGCCTCGGCTGCGTAGCGCTCCTGTTGCCAGGTCTCGACGAAGTAGCCCCGGTCGTCGCGGAAGATGCGCGGCTCGATCAGGACGACGCCGGGAAGCTCGGTCTTCTGGATGTTCATGTGAGGGGATTCGTCCGCGATTTGTCGTCGAGGAGGTTGCGCAGGTAGGTCCCGTAGTCGTTCTTCATGCCGTCGGCCAGCTTGGCAAGGTGCGCGTCGTCGATGTAGCCCATCCGGTAGGCCACTTCCTCCACGCAGGCGATTTTCAGGCCCTGCCGCTGCTCGACGATCCTCACGTAGTCCGAAGCCAGCAGGAGTGCCTCGTGCGTGCCGGTATCCAGCCAGGCGGTGCCACGGCCCAGGATCTCGACGTTCAGGTCGCCGCGATCGAGGTACGCTCGGTTCACGTCGGTGATCTCGTACTCGCCCCGCTTCGACGGCTTCAGCCCGGCGGCGATCTCCACCACCGTATTGTCGTAGAAGTAGAGGCCCGTCACCGCATAATTCGACCGAGGCTTGACGGGCTTCTCTTCGAGGCCGATCGCCTTGCCGCCGGCGTTGAACTCGACCACTCCGTAGCGCTCGGGGTCCTTCACATAGTAGGCGAACACCGTCGCGCCACCGTCCTGCGCCGCGGCACGCTGCAACGCCTCGCTCAGCCCGTGGCCGTGGAAGATGTTGTCCCCCAGCGCCAGGGCGACGCTCTGATCGCCCACGAACGACTTGCCGATCACGAACGCCTGCGCCAGCCCGTTGGGCTCAGCCTGCTCTGCGTACGAGAAACTCAGGCCCCACTCCGAGCCATCTCCCAGCAAGGCTTCGAACCGTGGGAGGTCCGTCGGGGTCGAGATAATCAGGATCTCGCGGATCCCCGCCAGCATCAGGGTGCTCAGCGGATGATAGATCATCGGCTTGTCGTAGACGGGAAGGAGTTGCTTGCTCACGACCCGCGTGAGCGGATAGAGGCGCGTCCCGGAGCCCCCTGCTAGGATAATGCCCTTCATAGACGTGGATCCAACCCCCCACTTCCGCCGCTCCGCGAATCCGATCGGCGCGCCCCGATCGATGGCCACGAATTCTAACGGACGGGGCCCCGATCCCGCCAGAGTAGACAAGCATGCCAGCCTAGCCTGACCCTCGTTCCAGCTCCTCGCCGCGAACGACCACGGTCGGACCGGAGGGAGGCCTCCTTTTGCTCGCACCTCGGACCACCAACCAGCAGGTCGGCGCGAGAACCAGGGCCATCCCGGTGAGCTTGCGCAGGGTGGCCGAATCTCCCCAGATCAGGACGTCGAAGGCGAGCCCGAACGCGACCTGGCTGAAGCTGACCACCGAGACCCGCCCCGGCGGGCCGCTGGCGAACGCCTTCGTCAGGCAATATTGCCCAGCAGTCCCTGTCAGCCCCACGCCCAGCAGCAACGCAATCGTCGCCGGCTCGAGCGTATGCGGCCCAATCATCTCCGGGGGTGCTAGGCACCAGGCCCCTGCCACCAGCGTGGCGACCCCCGCGAAATGGGCCATCACCGCCCGAGCATCCACACCGCGCAGTCGGTGCAGCCCGAACATCGCCACCGCGGTCGACAATGAGCTGATGATCGCCACCGCCACCGCCACCCGGTCATCCCCAGCCAGGTCGGGCTGCTGCTGGATCAGGACCACCCCCACGAGCCCACAGGCCACGCCCAGCGTCTCCACCAGCGAGGGGGCACGCCCGGCCGCCGCCGCGGACATCAGGACGATCCAGAGCGGATAGGCATTCGTCAGCGTCAGCACGTCACCCACCGGCAGACGCGCCAGCGCGTAGAAGTTGCAGACCAGGCTGAAGCTCCCCGCCAGGCTCCGCATCCAGAGTGAACGCGGCCTGAAGACCCGCAACGGAACGCCCGCCGCGCGGGCCATCGCCGCGGCCGAGACGAGCATGACCAGGGCCCGCGTCAGGGCCACCACCCGCCAGTCGCACCGGGAGCCAAGTGCGTGCGCGAGCCCCCCCATCACGGCGAAGAGGAACGAGCCGGCCAGCATCCAGACCATCGGCCGAGCCTGATTTTCGACCATAACCCGGCCCGAGTGCCGGGCTCCCGCTCCCCTCATCGCATCTGGAATCGAACCCGCGTCCGACACCTCACGGCGACGACGACGCCCCGAGTCCTCCCGGCCATCCGGGGGCCGATATCCTACTCGTTAGCCTCGGGAACGTCCAACGCGAGAGTACGATGGCCCCCGCCTCGACCCGCGAATCTCGTCCGGCCAGGGTCAGGCCGCCGTCGGATCCGCCTGCATCATCCCGAAGACATTGCCGTCGGGATCCTTCGCGTAACAGAGCCAGCCGATCCCCGGCACCGCCATCAGCGGCAGCGCCACCTCCGCGCCCAGCTCCACGGCCTTCGCCAGGGACGACTCCGCCGAGTCCACTCCAACCGTGCAGACGAACGCATTGACTGACTGCTTCGATGGCGCATCCCCATGCCGACGGATCAGGCCTCCATTGATCCCCGGCTCCTCCGCCGGGCCGGTGATCATCGTCCAGTAATCCAGGGGGCCTTCCCACTTCCGGATCGTCCAGCCGAAGAGGGCTGTATAGAACGCGGCCATCGTCTCGGGGTCGGACGCGTGGATCTCGAAGTTGAGAACTCGTGACATCGGACACGACCTCGGCGGGAGATAGGATGCATCTGACCAGTAAGCCTCTCCGCTGATCTTTCCTGCGGGTCATGCCGATGTCAATCCCTTGGGTTTGTGCGCCTGTTCATTGTGGTCGCGCGATCACTCCACGCTGATTGATTATCTCGTTGAGAATCGCGGTCGACCCTCGACCCAGGCCGTCGCGACCGCTATAGACAGTCTGGGGCGCCAGGCGGCATGATCCGTCATCCCTGCGAGCCCACCGACCACGCCCGGCCCGACGGCCGATCCCGCCGAGACCGACCTCCATGAAACGCCGATCCTGGCTCGCCTCCTCTTCCGCACTTTTCACGGGCGCCGGCCTCGCGGCACCCGCCGCCTCCCGCGCCCGGCTTGTCGAAGACGCGGAGCCCTTCGGCTACAGCCTGAATACGAGCACGATCTCAGGTCAGAAGCTACCGATCACGCAGGTCGTCGACATCGCCGCCAAGGCCGGCTATCGGGGGATCGAGCCCTGGGTCCGCGAGCTGGACCAGCACGTTGCCGACGGCGGCTCGCTCAAGGACCTCGGCACTCGCATCGCCGACGCGGGGCTCAGCGTCGAAGGGGCCATCGGCTTCTTCGACTGGGGCGTTGACGATGAGGCACGCCGGGGCAAGGCTATGGACGAGGCCCGGCGCAATATGGATCTCGTCCGCCAGATCGGCGGAAAGAGGCTGGCCGCACCCCCGGCCGGGCTCGTCGACGTCGCCGGGGTCGACCTCCTCAAGCTCGCCGAGAGGTATCGCGCGCTTCTCGTGCTCGGCGACGAAATGGACGTCGTGCCTCAGCTCGAAATCTGGGGCTTCTCCAAGACCCTCGGCCGGCTGGGTGAGGCCGCGCTGGTCGCCATCGAGGCCAGCCACCCTAAGGCCTGCATCCTCCCGGACGTCTACCACCTGCATCGCGGAGGATCCGGCTTCGGCTCGATCCCCATGCTCTCAGGCTCGGACTTTCACGTCTTCCACGTCAATGACTTCCCCGCCACCCCCGAGGCCTCCAAGCTCGACGACTCCCACCGCGTCTACCCGGGCGACGGAGTCGCGCCCCTGACTTCGCTCCTACGCAACCTCAGGTCGATCGGCTTCCGGGGCATGCTCTCGCTGGAACTCTTCAACCGAGAACTCTGGAAGCAAGACCCGCTCGTGGTCGCCCGAACAGGCCTGGAGAAGATCAAGGCCGCGGTGCAGACGAGCCTTGCGCCCTAACCCTCAAACTCCGACCTTTCGCCGGAGTTTTCTGCTCAACGTGCCGTTCCAGGGCGGCCGATTTGCGGGATGATCCTGCACATCTCTTCGGTCGCTCAGTCGTCTGTCCGAACGATCCCCCCGGCCGCCCCGCGCAGTCCCGGCTCGCCCCTCGAGGCGAGGGAGGTTCGATGTTCCTGTTCGACCCGCGCGAGCCGATCAGCACCTGGACTCATGCCTTTGGCGCATTCGTTGCCCTGCCCGTGGCCATCTGGCTCTGGCGTCTCTGCATCGGCGACCAGACCCGCAGGCTGAGCTTCGCCGTATTCGGCGCCGGGATCTTCGGCTGCTACGCCGCCAGCACCATGTATCACGGCGTGCAGGGCTCGGGCAACGAGATCGCGTTCTTCATCACGGTCGATCGCGTAGGTATCTTCGGCCTCATCGCCGCAACCTATACACCCATCCTCTGCGTCGTCTTCCGGGGTCGGGCTCGGGCGCTTTCCCTGGCGTTCGTCTGGGGTTATGCAGCCCTCTGCATCTGGCTCTACGTCAAATTCGGCACGCCCCGCGCGTTGTTCAACACCGCGTTGTATCTGGGCATGGGCTGGGGTGGGCTCCTCTTCTACTTCGAGGCCGAGAAGCGTCTCACTCGACGCGCGATGTTGCCCCTCGTGCTAGGCGGTCTCAGCTACAGCATCGGCGCGATCATCAACTTCGCCGGTTGGCCCAACCCCGTCGATAACGTCTTCGGCAACCACGAGATCTTCCACCTCTTCGTCATGGCTGGCACCGCCTTTCACATCGACTTCATGGCCCGGGTCATCGCCCCCTTCCGGGGGACCACCCGCCGCAGGCCCAATGTCAACACCCGCATCGGCAGCGGCCCGCTCCTCGATCTACAGTCGATGGCCGCCCCCCAATGCAAGCCGGGCGAGAACTGAGATCGGGTCACGCCTCCGCCCGACTCCACGAAGACGAACGGTCGAAGGCCGGCCGACTCGAGCCCCTGCCAGCTTCCAAGAAATCGCCCTCCGGCGCACGCTTGATCCGTCGTGGCCGGCGCCCGACAATCGAGCCCCACAACCCCGACCGACCACCGAGACGCGACCGTGGAGGCCCGAGATGGCCGATCGAATCAGCAGGCGCGACGCCCTCCGCCACACCGCGGCGCTTGCACTGGCCGCCTCCGCCCCAGCAATTCGGACCGCCAAGGCCTCGACGATTGGACTGAAGGAACCCATGATCCCCATCGTCGACACTCATCAACACCTCTGGGACACGACCAAGTTCACCCTCCCCTGGCTCAAGCCCGGAGAGCCCCTCTCGCGCAGCTATCTCATGGCCGACTACCTGGCCGCCACCGCCGGCCAGAACGTCGTCAAGACCATCTACATGGAGGTCGACCTCAGGGTCGACCAGCAGGCCGCCGAGGCCGACTACGTCATCGGGCTTTGCCGGGCCGGCGACAACCCCATGGTCGGCGCCGTCATCTCGGGCAGGCCCTCGTCCGACGGCTTCAAGGCCTACATCGGGAAATATAAGGACACACCCGAGGTCAAGGGGCTGCGTCAGGTCCTCCACGGCGAGGAGACCCCCCCCGGCTATTGCCTCAGCCCCGCTTTCATCGCCGGGATCCGGCACCTGGGCGAGCTCGGCAAGAGCTACGATATCTGCATCCGTCCCGCCGAGCTGGCCGATGCCGCCAGGCTGGTCGACGCATGCCCCGGCACCTCATTCATCCTCGACCACTGCGGCAACGCCGACGTTCGGTCGAAGGATCGGTCCGCCTGGAAGTCCGGCATCGATGCCCTGGCCAAGAAACCGAACCTCGTCTGCAAGGTCTCCGGCATCGTCGCCTCCGCCAAGGGGTTCCCCTGGACTGCCGACGACCTCGCCCCCATTGTCGACCATGTCCTCGATGCATTCGGCCCCGATCGCGTCATCTTCGGCGGGGACTGGCCCGTCTGCACCCTCGCCGCAACCTACATCGAGTGGCTCGATGCCCTGAAGGAGATCATCGCCGACCGCTCCGAGTCCGATCGCCGCAAGCTCTTTCACGACAACGCTCTGCGAATCTACCACCTCTCGTAAGCCGGTTGTGAGCCAGGCAAAGCTGCCCCCGGCCGGCACGGGGGGCGATGGCCCGCTTGACGGATCTACTAAGAAATTGGGACAGTCTGGCCATGCCGGGCAACCTGTCAACCGATTCGGCGCGTCCCGGCGAATCAATTCATCTCGAATGTGAATTCGACGATGCGAGGAATGGATGCGACACGCTAGCCAGATTCGACGCCTTTTCTTGGCGCTCGTCGCCCTCTCCGCATTCCGTCCCGCGATCGCGGACGATGCTCCGCCGAAATCCGCCCCTAAGGTGGGCGCGAGGCTGGCCAGAGACGGGGACGAGATCGTCGTCTGTGGCCAGCTCTATCACACGGGTACGCCGGTCGTGACCTGGATGGACCCCGGCGGCTTCGATGCCTACCGGGTCGACCGCCGATTCGTCCCGGTCGAGCGTGCGGGCTGGAAGGAGACCGCGAAGGAGAAGGCGCTCGAGTCGCCGGCCCGCTATGGCTCCCGACGCGCCGCGATGGAGCCGGCCGCCTTCGAGCGGACCCGGGCAGACGGCTGGGATCTGCCTACCCTCCAGGGGGTCGTCGACCAGTTCGTCATTCATTACGACGTCGCGGGCACGAGTCGCCGCTGCTTCGAGACCCTGCACGATAAGCGGGGCCTCAGCGTCCACTTCATGCTCGACCTGGACGGGACCATCTACCAGACGCTCGACCTGAAGGATGCAGGCTTCCACGCCACGATCGCCAACTCGCGATCCGTCGGCATCGAGATCGCCAACGCGGGGGCCCACGCAGATCCCGGGGCGCTGGACCGTTGGTACGCCCGCGGCGCCGACGGCAAGGTCGCACTCCAGATCCAGAACCGCAAGGACAACGAGGGATACCGAGATCCTTCCGTCCTCCCGCTCCGACCGATCCGCGATGAACTCATCGTCGGCCGGGTCCAGGATCAGTCCCTGAATCAGTACGATCTCACCCCCCAGCAATACGCCGCCCTCATCAAGCTGACTGCAACGCTTTGCACGCTCCTGCCCCGCATCACCTGCGATTATCCACGCGACCCCAGCGGGACTCTCATTCCACGCAAGCTCGCCCCCGACTCCTACAAGGCCTACCACGGAATCCTCGGTCACTACCACGTCCAACTCAACAAGACCGACCCCGGCCCCGCCTTCCAGTGGGACAAAGTCATCGAGGGTGCACGCGTCCTGTTGAAGCCCGCCCCCTGATCGTTTGAAGCCATAACGATGCAAGAGACCGCCTCCGGCACGAGCCCTTCTATCGATGGATGGATGTTCGCGCAAGAGGCCGAGAGTAGGGCGTGAGCTGTTCCCACCGCTGGCGTCGCGTGCCCGGTCGGGCTCAGCCGTCCGACGCCGTGAGCACACGGGAGGGAGTCTCCCGGATTCGTCGACCTGGCCGAGACACCGTCTCGGCCGGTCGACCGTGGTTCCTCAACATTGACGGCCCTCAGCACTTCCATTCTGCCCGGGGTGAGGCCTGCGGTCTACGTGCCGAAGAGCGTGGCATCCACGCTTGTGGCATTCGTGTGCTCGATGGAATGCGTGGATCGATTCAAAGATTCCGACTCCGCTTGAGTGCGGCCATGTCGGCGTGGTCGGAGGCGTTGACGCTTATGGCGTGGGCATGGTCTCGATCCACAGAATCGGATCGCCTGGGCCTCTCGACTCCGCACGAGATTGGCGTCAGTCCGTTTATGGGCGGCGGCCCTACGAAAGTTGCAGTGTAGTCATTTCCCCGGCTTTGCGCCCGCGCGCATCCAGTCTTGCGTGCATTTAAAAGAAAAGTGGTCCTGAACGCGTTGTCGTCATCGTCGATCCTGCCGGTGCAGTCGCGTCAGGCGGCAATAACCATCCCGCCCGTGACTCGACGCCGGGACCTCGAAAGTCCCGTATAACCCGCCCAAGCCGCATTCGAGCCGATACGAACCCGAGCATCTCACCGCCATGCTGCCTGAGCAGAGCCGACCGGACGGCTTTTCGACCGCGGCCGCGCTCGATTCGACGCGATCGATTCGGATCTATCCCGCCGGCTGGTCGATTCTCTCGCGTAATCCGCGGCGTTCGCTGGGAGAAAAATCGAATCAAACCCCGACGCAGAGTGCAGCCGTAGCGATCGAGTTTTTGCCCCCGCAGAGCGGTTTCCCGGTCAGGTAATCCGTCTCGGGGAGGCCGCGATTCGTTCATAAGGAGTCTGGCATGAATACCCCGTTTCGGGTCATGGGGCCAGGCTTCACTCCCGCGATCCCGGGCGAACTTTCGGTGTGGAGAGGCCGGGCGGATCGTCATTGAGGCGTGCGGAGTGCGGTGGCGCCCAAGGTGATCTACCGGTCGTCGAGCCGGAATTTCCTCGGGAGACCGTCGTCCCGGCGACTAATCGCCTCGGCATCGTTTTGCCACAGATAGCCACTCGGGGGGGCAAGTCGGTGGTGGGTGATGTGTGCGTGACCGGGAATGTCAGCGCACTTCGGCCCGAATCAACGTCGCCTAGCGAACGCGAAACCCGACGGAAATGGCCCGGAATTCGGCAGGAAACCGTCGTAATGCGAACCCGAAGGCGCCGCGGCCGATCTCGCCGACGCATGACGGTTTCAGGGACGTCATCAATGCTCCGATGCAGAACGCCGATTCGGACGTCCTGCTTTTAAAAACCTGATGACGCGAGGCGATCCTGGATGATTTCGTGGCAATCCGATCTGCCCTCTCTCTTCAATGCAGTGGTGGATGCCTGGAGGGATTCGAATCCGCAAGCATCCATGAGGGGCTTCTGCCCCGCAAAATATCGGGCAAGATTGAGGGAAATGTTGCGATTTGATTGGACTGATTCAGCACGTGAGGATATTTGATCTCGAAGGCGATGGGTCGCCATCCGGTGTCTGAATCGAGATACTGCATATGTTGCCTTCGGGAGAATCAGACGTTATTTATGCCAAGATCGGGAAATTTTTCTTGATGAAGTCATTCGAGTTCGTTACTTTCCAACCTCACTTGCGACGCAGGGGGTCGCTCAGTTCGGAACGAACCCGAGATTGTCCTCCTTCGCCGAAAGTGAAGGCCGTCCCGAAGTCGGGACTCGTTGCAATGTTGCAGACCCCCAGCGGGTCGGAAGTGCTTGCATCGTTTCCCTCGCCGGGAAACTTCTCTCCCGGCCTCAATCCGTGACCTATCCTCGACTCAGTCTCTTTTGAACTAGCGACGGCCTCGCGGCATTCGATGCCGGCGATGCACGTCCGATTTCTCCCCCTCCCGTCCCTTCCCCTCGGCAATCCGGGCGGGAACGGGGCAGATCGTCTTACGCGCCTCGAAATCCGGCCCTTTCCATTGGGGAACTGAAGAATGCTCTTCACCCGATTCCAAGCTTTGGCTGCGCGTCGTCGCACAGCCGCCCGCCGCATCGCGATGGCTCGTCGTCCCGAGTTGGAATGCATGGAAGGAAGACAGCTGTTGGCGACGGTGCCTTACATCACCATCAACAGCCCGAAGATCACCGAGGCGACCGGCACGAACAACGTCGTGCCGTTCACGGTCAATCTGACCAGCGCCTCGACGAGCCCGGTCACGATGAATTATCAGACCGTCAACAAGACGGCCCTCGCCGGCTCCGATTACATCGCGACGAGCGGGACGCTGACCTTCGCGCCGGGCGAGCGGGTCAAGACCATCCCGGTCACGGTGATCGGCGATTCGGCGGTCGAATTGAGCGAGGTGTTCGGGATCCAGCTCTCGGGTGCCCAGAATGGGGTTCTGATCGGCTCGGTGGGCATCGCCACCATCCTGGACAACGACGCCTGGGTCGCTCCCAAGTTGAACACCGGCGACGTCCAGATGATGCGAGGGTTCACGGGTTCGAAAACAATGGTTTTCAACGTGAGCCTCAACACGACCGTCAAGACTTCCGTCACCGTGGATGTCGCGACCAGCAACGTGACTGCGCTCGCCGGGAAGGATTACGCGGCATTGAGCCAGAGGCTGACCTTCTTGCCGGGTGAGACGATCAAGCAGGTGTTTATCACCATTTACGGGACCGAGACGGTCTCTGCGGACAAGATCTTCTACCTCAAGTTGTCCGGTGCCAACGTCGAACTGGCCCGAACGGCGGCGGCCGGAGTGCTCAAATACGGAGCCTGAGTTCTCGATCGCCGCTTCGACGTCGAAGCGAATGGGGCCCCCGAGAATGGGGGCATACGGAGGATGTAATGGGGAACGGCGTGGCCCCGAGTGCGGGGCCACGCCGTGAGTGGATCGACGTCAGTCTGACCTTGCAGGTCTTAGCTGTTGGACAGCTTGCGACGGCCCATCATGACCAGCATCGAGACGCTGCCCAGGCTAAGCATCGTCAGCGAAGCGGGCTCGGGGATGGCAGTGATCCCAACGCGCCCGGTGATCGACGCCAGGCCGTTGCCCGTGGTGGGTGCACCGAGGTTCACCCGACCAGCCACGCCGTCGTCGGCCGAGGCGATTTGATAGAACACATTGCCGAGGCTCTGCGTCAGCGGCCCATCGAACTGGATGTAAGCCTGGCTATTGTCGAACCGGATGGTCCCGTTCAGCGTGCTGCTGAAGTCGAGTTGGCCGCCGCTGCCGCTGACCTGCGTGATGGTCAGGGTGAAGGTGCCGAGGATCCCCGAGAAGTCCGTGGCAGTCGTCCCCGACGTGTCGAACGTGCCGAAGCTGACCTGCGAGGTGGGCGGGGGGTTGACGGTGTTATCCAAGGAGTTGTTGAAGATGATGGAGACGCCGTTCGCGGCGTCAGAATAGGTGCTGGAACCGGGCGCATCGCCACCGCTGAAGATGCCGGTGGTGATGAACTGGACCTGTTCAGCCTTGACAGCGGTGCCGGCGAGGAGGCTAGCACCCATCACAGCGACGAATCCTAGGGATCTTCCGAATTTCATGTTGCCGAGTCCTTGGTGTCGTCTGGGAACAGAGTCAGCGGCGATTGAGACGAGACAACCGCCGCGGGGGTGAGGGTTCATCCCGAAATTCGCAGATCTCGACCGATGTTCGGTGAACAAACGGCCCCGCCCCGACGTCTCTTGAACGCGGAGGGCATCTTACTCTGCCGCAAGGAACTTAAACAATCGTATCGTCCCTGTGCAATCTAAAATGTCATGATTTGGCGATGTAAAAAAAAGACATCCGTCTTACTTTGGTCGGGTCATGGCTTACCTAGGGATTGGGTGGCCTGAAACCTCATGACAACACTGCCCTATTCGATCATTCGGGAGCCAAAACCTTAGCAAATGGGGCGCCAAACTTGGCCTGCGCCATGCCCGAGTCAAGAACCATTCGATCTTGTTCATTCGGAAACTGGCGAAATCGGTCCCGCGAGTCATCGGACTGGCTCGAACCTGGCGGATTCAATCGAGATCGATTCCCAAAACGAAGCAACAACTTGCTCGCGGGAACGATCCGCTCGATGGGATAACTCGCGAGCCCACCAATCACGAACGCGGCTCGAGGCCAACTGCTCCTTTGGAACGAGCCATGCGACACGAGAGCGTTTGACTTGAGCCGCGAATATCGCACGATTCTCCTCGATCGCCAAAGTCTACATAACCTGTTCACGATTGCGTAGCTCCTAACCCGCGAGGATTGAAAATGCGAACCCAGTTGCCATTTTGGCAGTCATGTGTCGATGGAATGACGATGCCGAAACTACTCCGAATCCGATGACGTAACTTCATCTTAATGTTGGGTTTTGGTTGACGGGCAGCTGAGTGGTGAGGACCAAGCCAACTGTCATTCTGGCGGCCTGGCATTCAGAATTCAGTCACCGACCAGTCTTTCCTATCCGCGGACAAACCCGGCGGCTACCATGTCGTCCAGCGGGTTTTGATCGAGATTCCGTAGAGACACGCGGGAAGGATGGGGCCCATGGCCGAGGCCAGTCCGCGATATCGCCTGGTCATTTTCGATGAGGTGGACGAGCCAGAGGGGGTGCGGGATCTGCTTTGCAAGGTCACCGGCCAGCATCCGACGGACGCCATGCAGTGGGTGTCGCGCGCGCCGGGAACATGGCCCAGGCCGCTCGACGAGCAGCAGACGCGGGCGCTACTTGATGGGCTCTATATCTATGGAGTGGCCGCTGAGGCCTGGCGGGTCGACCTGTTCCCGGAGCTCAGCCCTGCACGGTCGGTGCACTCGGGCGCCTGCACGGCCGATGGGTTCCGCGTGCTGGGTCTCCGCGGTGAGACGACCCACTGGATCCCCTGGCCCAAGGTCGAGCTCCTCAGCGTGGGCCGGATCTCGGCCGAGGATGAGTATCGCCATGTCTCGCCCCCGGGCTGGGCCTCGGCGGTGTCCGACGGCCTGGGTGCCCTGGTCGGCCGGGCCCCCAGGGCCATCCGCAAAAATCGGGCGATGCGTATCCCCAGGGATCCGACCGGCGAGATCATCCTGGTTCGGTCTGACCCCCGGCTCGCCTTCCGGATCGCCGAGGCGGAGATGAATTACGCCTACCTGGGAGATCGGCTCAGGCCGTCGGCGGCCGAGAATTTCCCCATGCTCGTGGCCGAGATGTACGCCAGAGCAGACGGCGCTTACATCACGCCCGCGACCCGCTCCTTCCTGGAGAAACGCGAACCCTCGGAGCACGACTTCCCCAACTCGCAGGCCCTGCTTGACTACACCACCAATCAGCTCCTCTGGAGCTGGTACCGCCGCGATCGCGACTCCCAATCGACGGACGCGACGAATCCCTGAGCGTCAGGGCCTGGCTCGGCCGGCCGCGATGGACTTCTCGACCGCGTCGGGTTCGCTCGGGATCGCCCTGGAGAGCTTCTCGAGGCCCGACTCGTTGACGAGATAGTCGTCCTCGATCCGTACGCCGATCGCCTCGGAGGGGATGTAGAGACCCGGCTCGATCGTGAACACCGACCCGGCCGACAGCGGCTTCGTCCGATCACCGACGTCGTGCACGTCCATCCCCAGGTAATGCCCCAGCCCATGGGTGAAGAAGGCGTCCATCGTCCGCTCGACCCCCTCGGAATCCCGGGCCCGTAGTTCGCTCGACTTGAGGTGCTCGACGGCTCGCCGATGCATGGAGTCGAGGGTCGAGACGCCGATCTGGAACTGGGCTGCTGCGTCGGATTGGACGTCGAGGACCAGCTGATAGACGGCCCGTTGCCTGGGCGTGAAGGTGCCGGATGTCGGATAAGTCCGGGTGATATCGGCGGTGTAATAGCGATATTCGGCCCCGATGTCGCAGACGACCAGCTCGCCGTCGCCCATCCGCCGGTTGTTCTCCATGTGGTGCAGGACCGTCGCGTTGGGCCCTGAGCCAACAATCGAGGGGAACCCCGCACGCATCGCCCCGCCCGCCAGGAAGGCTCCGACGATCCTGCCTTCGAGCTGGTATTCGTAGAGTTCGGGCCTGATGGAACGGGCCACCTCTGCCTGGGCCTCGCCGGTGATCTCGATGGCCCGCCGCAGGAGGCTGATCTCCGGTGGTGACTTGATTCGGCGCATCTCGTGCAGCAATGGTAGGATATCGCGGATCGGCGTGGTTGGTGCGCCGTCGCGGAGTATGCGGACCAACGCGGCTCCCGATCCTGGTTCCTCGAGCCCTCTCCCCTCCGGTTGGACGACAAAGAGGACGACCTTCCCGGGCCTCTTGATCCGCTTCAGCGGGTCGCCCACCAAGGTAAAGAGGTCGGCCAGGAACTTTGTGGTCGATTCGACACGGCCGAATCCAAGGAGGCGTGCGGTTTCAGCATCGGGTTCGGGCTGGGGGCCGTCGAACCGCTCCGTCTCGGGATCCCTGGGAGGAAGGTAGAGCGTCTCGCCCACTCCGGCGGCGTCGGGGATTAAAATCAGCGACGCGTGGGGTGCCTCAACGCCCGTCAGGTAGCAGAAGTCATTGTCTTGTCGGTACTTGCCCGCAAGCTCGCCGACGACCGCCCCGGTGATCACGATGATTGGCTTCGCTTCCTTACCCGTGCACTGCCTGGCCTCCGCCGAGGCGGCCTCGATAAGTGCCGCGCGACGGGCACGGAAAACGGCAAGCGGCTGGCCCGCTGATGAGCCGGATCGCCCCTCAACACCAGAGGCCTGTACTATGCTTGGTCCGGAGAGGAGGGCGAGAGTCGTCAGGACCCTGATCCAACTGAGCGGCCGACCCGCGGAAATGTGCATCGATTTGCCCTCGGACGCGGTCTGTTGCGACTTCAGTGGCCAACTTTACAGACTCGGTGTCGGCTTGCTAGACTCTGTCGATCTTTGATGGCGACGTGAACTGACGCATCTCGATCAAGTCGGTCGATGACCCCTCCTCCGCCGCCGCTGCCCTCTCTTTCAGGAGATTTTCGCCCGTGGCGCAAGAGAGCCGCTACTTATTCACCAGCGAGTCGGTGTCGATGGGCCATCCCGACAAGATGGCCGATCAGATCTCCGACGGCATCCTCGACGCCCTGCTCGCCCAGGACCCGCTGAGCCGCGTGGCCTGCGAGACCCTGCTGACGACCGGTCTGGTCGTCGTGGCCGGCGAGATCACGACAAAGGCCCACATCGACTATCCGTCGATCGTCCGCCAGGTCGTCCGCGAGATCGGCTACACCAGCAGCGACATGGGCTTCGACGCCACGACCTGCGCGGTCATGATCGCCGTGGGCAAGCAGTCGCCCGACATTGCTCAGGGTGTCGACTCGGACAACGACAGCGGCAAAGACATTGGCGCCGGCGACCAGGGCCTCATGTTCGGGTTCGCCTCGAACGAGACGCCCGAGCTGATGCCGATGCCGATCGCCCTGTCGCACCGGATCATCAACAAGATCACCGAGCTGCGCCAGAACGGCACGCTTCCCTGGCTCCGCCCCGACAGCAAGAGCCAGGTGACCGTCGAGTACGAAGACGACAAGCCCGTCCGGATCGACGCGGTCGTCGTCTCGACCCAGACCGAAGACATCGACATCGAGACCATCCGCAAGGCCGTCAAGGAGCAGGTGATCCTGCCCGAGCTGCCCCCGGAGATGGTTGACGAGAACACCAAGTTCTACATCAATCCGACCGGCCGCTTCGTCGTGGGCGGGCCTCACGGCGACGCCGGCGTCACGGGCCGCAAGATCATCGTCGACACCTATGGCGGCCGGGGCCGTCACGGCGGCGGTGCCTTCAGCGGCAAGGACCCGACGAAGGTCGACCGCTCGGCGGCCTACATGGCCCGCTACGTCGCCAAGAACGTGGTGGCCAGCGGCCTGGCCGATCGCTGCGAGGTTCAGCTCGCCTACGCCATCGGCGTCTCCGAACCGGTTAGCGTCCACGTGGACACCGAGGGGACTGGCAAGATCGACGATCAGAAGATCGCCGAGATCATCCGCCAGACCTTCCCGCTGACGCCCGCCGGGATCATCAAGCACCTCGACCTGCGTCGGCCCATCTTCCGCCAGACGGCTTCGGGAGGCCACTTCGGCCGTTCCGGCGCCGACTTCACCTGGGAGAAGACCGACAAGGCTGACGCCATCCGCAAGGCTGCCGGCATCAAGGCCGTCGCCGTCTGAACGACCCGGAAGGGCACGTCCGGCGGATTTGAGCAAGGCGAGCCCCCCGGGATCGCCGATAAAAAAGGGACCGGGCCGGGCCAATGTGCCCGGCCCGGTCCCTTCCCTGTTCCCCCGGGGGTACCGCCATGTCCGAGGCCATCGACGGCCGGCTTCTCGCCGACATTCGCCGCTCTACCGGCGCTAATCCGGAATTCGTCGCACGGGCCCCGGGCCGGGTCGAACTGCTCGGCAACCATACCGACTATAACGGCGGCCTGGTCCTGGCTGCCGCCGTCGACCGCTTCACTACAGTCGCCGGCACCGCGTCGGCCGGGACGCGGGCCAGCGTCCTGTCCCTCAACATGAACCAGGGCGACACCTTCGACCTGGCCGGCTTGAACCCCGAGTCGACCGAGCCCCAGGGCTGGGCCCGCTATGTCCGGGGCGTCGCCTGGGCGCTCCAGGCCGACGCCAAGGCCCCCCTGACCTCGGCCTTCGACGTGACGCTCGTCGGCAACGTCCCAATTGGTGGCGGCCTCTCGAGCTCGGCGAGCCTTCAGGCCGCGCTCGGCTCCTGGCTCGTCGCGGCAGGGTTAGTGCCCGGCCGACCGGCCTCGACGCTGGACGACGACGCAGGCCGGATGGATCTCGCCCGTGTACTCAGGCGATCCGAGAACGACTTTGTCGGCGTGGGTTCGGGCCTGCTTGACCAGGCTTCGGTCCTGCTCGGGCGTACCGGGCACGCGTTACGGCTCGACTGCCGGACCCTGGCCTTCGAGCGGCTGTCGCTGGGCGACCCTGCCCCGGCGATCGTGGTCTGTGACAGCACAACCTCGCGCCAGCTGGCCGAGGGGATGTATAACCGCCGACGGGCCGAGTGCGATCGGGTCGTGGACTTCTTTCGGGCCAGAAATCCCGAAGAAGGAGTGACCCAGTTGCGCGACGTCTCCCTGGGCCAGCTGATGGCCGACTGGGAATTGCTGGACGGCGTGGGCCGGCTACGGGCGCGGCATGTGCTAACAGAGAACCTTCGTGTCGAAGAGGGGACCGAACTCCTCCGCATCGGCGACGTCGAGGGATTCGGGCGATTGATGTCTGCCTCGCACAGGTCGAGCCGCGACGACTTCGAGAATAGCTCGCGCGAGCTGGATGCCCTCGTCGAGTCGGCCCAAGAGGCCCCCGGATTTCTCGGCGGCAAGCTTTCGGGAGCCGGTTGGGCGGGTTGCACCGTCAATCTCGTGCGTGCTGAGCTGGCCGAAGAGTTCGCCTCGGCGGTCATCGAGGGCTATCGTCGCAGGACCGGCCTGCTCGCCGGCGTCTCCACTTGCCAGGCTGCCCAAGGAGCCACCGCGGCCCCGTTCGCCGGTTGAATCGAGCGGCCGCCCAGATTCCCCAGGTTTCAGGAGCCTCGATGACGACCAGCAGCCCCGCCGGGCCGTTCGTGGTGATCAACCCCAACTCGGGCCATTGCTCGCCCGAGGACGTCCGACGAGCCATCGAGTCTCACTTCCAGGTCGCGGCCGAGATCTTCGAACTCGTCGAGGGAGTCGATCTGGCCGCGGCGGTGAAGGACGCGGTCGCCCGCGGTCGGCGTCCGATTATCGCCGCTGGCGGAGACGGGACCGTCTCGGCGGTCGCCGACATCCTGGCCGGCACTGGCGTCCCTCTGGGAATCCTACCGCTCGGAACTGCGAACGTACTGGCACGGGACCTGAACCTGCCGCTCGACCTCCAGGCCGGCTGTGCGCTGCTGGCCGGCGTCACCGCGGAGCGCTCCGTGGACACCATGTGCATCAACGGTCGGAGCTACCTGACCCAGGTCGGAGTGGGACTCGATTCGCTGATGATCCGCGACACCACGACCGTCGACAAGCGTCGGTTCGGCCGGGTGGCTTACCTCTGGACGGCCGTCGCACGCTGGGCGGGCTTTAAACGTCGCACCTTCACGATCGGCATCGACGGCAAGACTCTGACGATCAAAGGGGTGCAGGTGGTCGTCGCTAACAGCGGAATTCTGGGTGAACCCCCTTACCGCTGGGGCCCCGACGTGGCTCTCGACGATGGCCGCGTGGACGTCTGCCTGGTGGACGTCTGGAACGCCGCCGATACCGTACGCCTGATCTGGCATGTAGCCCGCGGACAGCACAAACAAAACAGCCACTTGAAGTACTGGAAGGCCGCTCGCGAAGTGACGATTGACGCCCGCCCTTCGCTGCCCGTGCAGGCCGACGGCGAGGTGGTGGGCGAGACCCCCGTGCGCATCGAGGTCAACGCGGGGGCCTTGCGGGTGCTGGTCGCCGGACCCGCCTGAACGCCGCCCCTAGATCGCTCGGGTCGATCTCGGGTAACGTGGATCTATGGCCGTCGGAGGGCGGCCCGGCCCGCGTGGGGTCCGGGCGGCCGGTCGACCGACCCGCCAAATCCATGAGGGCTCGGCATGGCACGCATGCTCTGGTTCGCCGCGCTGGGATGCCTGGCCGCCGCCTCGGCCACGGCCGCCGACCCCGACGAGGGGGCCGCCTCGGCCCGCAAGCTCTGGCAGGTCGGCAAGTATGACGAAGCCATCGAGGTCTACGACGTCCTGCTCGCCAAGCCCGAAGATTTGAAGCCGGAACAGAAAGCCGCCCTCGTCCTCGGCCGTGTCGAAGCCTGGTCCAGCACCGGCCAAATCGACAAGGCGAAAGAGGGACTGACGACACTCACCGCCGACCAACCAAAGAACGCCGACGCCTTCGCAAGGCTCGGATTGCTCCTGTTCGACCGAGGAGACTGGGCCGGCGCAACGCTCGCCGCCAAGGCCGCGACCGACCTCAACGCCGACCACCTGCTCGGCCGCTGGGTCGGCGCCCGCCTGGCCGAAGCCCAGGGCCGCCAGGGCGATGCCCTCGATGCCTGGAAGTGGTTCGTCGACAGCTTCAATGCCGACCAGGATAAGTACATCAAGGACGCCAACGCCTTGCTCGTCATCGGACAGGCCGCCGAGCGATACTACCGGGCCAAGGCACGCGGTGAGGAGTTGAGCGAGACCCTCAACGACGTCATCAATGAGATCTACGAGGCCGCGCTCAAGGCCGATCCCAGATGCTGGCAGGCCCCCTGGCTGGAGGCACGCCTGTTCCTCTCGGGCTACAGCGAAGGGGCCGCCCGCAAGGAGCTCCAACGAGCCATCAAGATCAACCCGAGGGCCGCCGAGGTCATCGTCACACTCGGCCAGTCTGACCTGCAAGGCTACAAGCTCGCCGCGGGCCGCGAGAAGGCCGACCTGGCCCTGGAAATCAACCCAAAATACGCCCCCGCCTTCGTGCTGAAGGCCGACGTGAACATCTCCGACGAGCGGTTCGCCGAGGCGCTCGACGCCTCGAAGAAGGCGCTCGGCGAGAACCCCAAGGACGAGGACTCGCTGGCCCGTCTCGCCGCCTCATATCGGCTGCTGGTCGACCCCGAGAGTGCCCTGGCCACCGAGGCCGTGGTCTTGTCCAACAACCCTCGGCCGGCCTCGTTCTACTCGATGCTGGGCGAGCGCCTCGCCGATCGACGCAAGTATCCCGAGGCCGAGCGAGCGTTCCTGCTCGCCGCACGCGCCGACCCCGAGCGTGCCGACAACCGGATCGGCCTGGGGATGCTCTACATGCAGATCGGCCGCGAGGTCGAGGCCCGCGACCTGTTCGACGCCGCCTTCGCCGCCGACCCGTTCAATGTTCGCGCCGACAATATGCGCAAGGTGCTCAAGCACATGGCCGGCTACCGGCCGATCGAGAGCCCGCGCTACTCGGTGGCGATCCTCCCCGGCCGCGACGCCCTGCTGGGCAAATACATGTCGCGCTACTTAGAGGAGACGCACGACGAACTGGCCAAGAGGTTCGGCTACTCGCCGCCGGGCCTGACCAAGATCGAGATCATGAAGGACCACGCCTGGTTCAGCGGCCGGACGATCGGCCTGCCGTTCATCCCGACCGTCGGCGCCTGCACCGGGAAGGTGGTCGCCCTGGCCAGCCCGGGCGCGACGCAGAAGCCATTCAACTGGGCGCGGGTCCTGAAGCATGAGGTGGTCCACGTCATCACCCTGCAACAGACCGAGTTCAACATTCCGCACTGGTACACCGAAGCACTGGCCGTCGAGAGCGAAGGCTTCCCCCGGCCGCAGCCCTGGAACAAACTGCTCCAGGAGCGAGTGCCCGCGCGGAAGCTCCTGAACCTGGACAACATCAACCTCGGCTTCATCCGGCCCGAGCAGCCCGACGACCGCCAGATGGCCTATTGCCAGGCCCAGCTCTATGCCCAGTACATGCTCAAGCGATTCGGCGACGATGCCCTGATGAAGATGCTCGATGCCTATCGCCGGGGGATGACGACCGAGAAGGCGATCGGCTACTGCTTCAAGGTCGAGAAGAAAGACTTCGAGGCCAAGTACCTCGAGTTCCTCGACGGCGTGGTCAAGACGATCAAGACCCGCGTGAGCGAGGAGAAGCCCGTTTCCTTCTCCGAGCTGGAGCGTGAGCTCGCCGCTAAGCCCGACGACGCCGGCCTGAACGCGCGGATGGCCTATGAGCACTTCGCCAGGCGCGACCTGAAGGCAGCCCGCCCGCTGGCCGACAAGGCCCTGAAGCTGAAACCCAACCAGCCGCTGGCCAGCTACGTGAAAGCCCGCCTGCTGGTAACGATCGGCGACGATGACGCGGCTCGCGAGGTGTTGGTTCCCGCCTTCGACGAGGCCAACCCCGACGAGCGCGTGGTCGACCTGCTGGCCGAACTTCAGATGAAGGCGGGGAACCTCGACGAGGCGGGGAGGCTCTACGAGATCGCCCACAAAGGGGACCCGTTCCACACCAAGTGGATCGCCAGCTTGGCCCGGGTCCACCTGAGGCAGAAGGACGAGCCGAAGTTCCTGGCCGACCTGGCCATGCTGGCCGACAGCGACGCCGACGACCTGGGCGTGCGCAAGGCCCTGGCCGAGCGTCACCTGGCCTCGAAGGCCTGGAAGGACGCGATCCACTGGGCCACGGAATGCCTCTTCGTCGACGTCAACGACCCCGTCGGCCACGTCGTCCTGGCTGACGCCAACGCGGGCCTGGAGAAGTACAAGGACGCCGTCGAGGAATACGAGGTCGCCCTCACCCTGAAGCCGAAGAAGCCCGGCGACCTGAAGGTACGGCTGGCCAAGGCCCAGCAGGCGATGGGCGCGACCGACGCCGCCCGCACGACGGTCGAGTCGATCTTGAAGGCCGACCCCGAGCATCCCGGAGCCTTGGAATTGAGCAAGTCGCTCAAGGACAAATGAACGTGACGCCCCGGGCCTGGCAAGGCGGGGCCGCCGGCCGTAAGATACAGGTCCCATGACTGAACCGACTTCCAATCCCGACGGCCTGACGTTTCGCGCCTTCCAGCGCCTGATCCTGGACATGTACGGCGAGAAGGACGCGGCGCGCGGAGACGCGGCCACGTTCCTCTGGCTGGCCGAGGAGTTCGGCGAGCTTGCCACGGCGCTCCGCTCCGAATCCAAGGAGGCGCTTGCCCTGGAGATGGCCGACGTCATCGCCTGGCTCGTCACCCTGGCCAACATCCGCGAGATCGACCTGGAGGCGGCCCTGATGAAGAAATATGGGATGGGATGCCCCGGCTGCGGCAAATTCAGCTGCGACTGCGACCCCGCCGAGAAGCCCTGAGCCGCATCTTCCCTTCGAACGCACGCTCGAGCCGCCCGACCCCTCCCGAGGATCTCGCCCCATGCCCGCCGGCCCTCGACGACGACCCTGGACCCTGGCCCTGATCGCCGCCGTGATCTTGCCGCTCGCCAGCCAGCCTGCGGCGGGGCAGACCGGGGCTCCCAAGGGGGTCGAGTTCCAGAACATCCGCGTCGGCTTTAAGGGACAATCGAAAATCGGGACCTGGACCCCCGTCCGGGGCGACCTGATCGGGGGGACGGAGCGGTTCACGGGCACGCTCGAACTGACCGTCCCCGATGACAGCGGGACCCCGACCACGATCCGCCAACCGGTAGACGTCGCGCCCGGCGAGACGCGTTCCGTCACCGGCTACGTACGGTCGGGCGGGCATGACGGCGAGATCCAGGTTCGCCTGGTCGACACCGGGGGCCGCGCGCGGTTCACCGGCTCCAGCGCGGGCAGTTCCTCCGGTGCCAACGCCCTGCTGCCCGACGACACGCTCGTGCTGCTGCTCGGCAACCCTCAGGGGGTCGAAGGCGTCTCCACCCTGCCCGGCTTCTCGAACGTCAACACGTCGATCGTCAAGCGGTTCGAGGCCCTGAAGCTCGACGCCCCCGAGCAGGAGCTGCCCGGCCGCTGGTATGGCTACGACGCCGCCGAGGCCGTGGTCCTCGATGGCAACGCCCGAGAGGTCTTGTCCGCGCTCGACACCGGCCGGGGCGAGGCGCTCAAGCAATGGGTGGCACGCGGCGGCCACCTGATCCTGTCGGCCGGATCCCGCTGGCAGCAACTGATGGATAGCTCGTTGCGCGAGATCCTGCCCGCCTTGCCGAGCGGGCAGATCGAGATCGACGACCTGCGTGCCCTGGAGTCGTTCGCCGGCTCGACCGCACAGATCGAGGTCCCGGAAGGGCGGCGGATCCAGGTCACCAAGTTAGAGCCGATCAAGGAGCGAGGCGCCCGCGTGCTGAGCGCCTCGTCGTCGGTGCCGCTGGTCGTCCGGGGCCGCTACGGGTTCGGCCGTGTCACCTTGCTGGCGATCGACGTCGACCAACGACCGTTCTCGACCTGGGACGACCGGTCGCAATTCTGGGTCAAGGCAATCGACCTGAGGCGGGCAGGCGGCGACGTGGTCCTCAGCGGCACGCAGGTCGGCGGCGGGCGATTCGCTCAGAATGGGGTCAGGGACCTGGCGGGCGCCCTGCGGACCGACCTGGAGCAGTTCCCGGGTGTCCGCCTGATCCCGTTCGGCTGGGTCGCCTTCTTCATCTTCCTCTACATCCTCCTGATCGGCCCCGGCGATTACTTCTTCCTGAAGAAGGTGCTGAAGGGCCGGATGGAGCTGACCTGGCTGACCTTCCCGGCGATTGTCGTCGTTGTCAGCTCGCTGGCCTACTGGGCGGCCTATGTGGTGAAGGGGACCGCGCTGCGAGTCAATCAGGTCGACGCGGTGGACGTCGACCAGGAGGCGGGCTTGATGCGAGGCACCAGCTGGGTGAACCTCTTCAGCCCCCAGAACCGCGATTACGACGTCTCGATCGTCCCGCAGGCGTTTGACGCAACGACGCCCGACGACCCTTCCCAGGCGAAGGCACCTCAGGGGATTGAGACGCTCACAAGCTGGTTCAGCTCACCCGAATCGGGCTTCGGAGGCATGGGCGGCGGCGGGATCGGGTTCTCCGGCGGCGGCTACTCGTACGAGCCCGTCGGCGGTGCAGAGCGGCTGTCGGACGTGCGCGTGCCCATCTGGAGCACCCGCTGCGTCTCGACCCGCTGGTTCGGGCCTGCGCCCCGCCCTCTGATCAAGTCGGAGCTGACGGCGTTCAACGTCAACCAGCTCAACGGCACGATCACCAATCTGCTCGACGTGGCACTCAAGGACGTGATGGTCGCCTTCAACGATCAGGTCTACCTGATGCCGACGATCGAGCCGGGGGCGACGGTGCGCGTGGAGCTCGACCGCAAGGAGGAGCGTCGGCTGTCGAACTACCTGAACGACTTGCAGGCGACTGCGGGATCGGCCCGGGCGAAGCTGGTGCGGTCGATCATGTTCCACGACGCCGGCGCCGAGACCATCACCAGCCAGATGTCGAGCGACCCACTGAGCTACATCGACCTCTCCGGCCAGCTCGCACTCGACCGGCCGATGCTCGTCGCGACCGTCGATCGCCCCGGTGCGATCCTGAACCTGTCCAACGCCTCGGCCCCGCCCCAGACCGACCGGACCACCGTCCTGCGGGTCATCCTGGGCCTGTCCGATGCCGACACCGAAGGCAAGCCGAAGCCGAAGTCGTCCGCCGCGACCCCCAGATAAGCCCTGCAAGCGTCCGAACAACGACCCAGACACAACGCACGCGAAGACGAGCCGAGGCGCCGACCCCAATGATCGAGACGCACGACCTCACGAAGATGTACGGCGACCTCTACGCCCTGAATCGCCTGAACCTCACCCTGGACAAGGGGGACGTCTACGGCTTCATCGGCCCCAACGGCGCCGGCAAGACGACGACCATGCGCATCCTGGCCACGCTCCTGAACCCCACCTGGGGCGAGGCCACCGTCTGCGGCTACTCGATCTACACCTCCGCGAAAGACATCCGCCGAGCCATCGGCTACATGCCCGACTTCTTCGGCGTGTACGACGACATGAAGGTCATCGAATACCTCGAATTCTTCGCCGCAGCCTATCGCATCAAAGGCCCGGCGCGCAAGAAGATCTGCGAGGAAGTGCTGGAGCTGGTCGACCTGACGTACAAGCGGGACGCCCTGGTCACGAGCCTCTCGCGCGGAATGACCCAGCGACTGGGCCTGGCCCGAGTCTTGCTACACGACCCCATGGTCCTTCTGCTGGACGAGCCCGCCTCGGGCCTCGACCCCCGGGCTCGCATCGAGATCCGGGCGCTGCTGAAGGAGCTTCGGGCGATGGGCAAGACCATCCTCGTCTCCAGCCACATCCTGCCAGAGCTCGCCGATATCTGCAACAAGATCGGCATCATCGAGCAGGGAAAGCTGCTGGTCAACGGCACCGTCGTCGACGTGATGAAGCAGGTGCGCACCGAGATCGTCCTGAACGTCGGCGTGGCCGATCGTCAGGTCGACGCGGCCAACCTGCTGGAGAGTCAGCCCGAGGTCGAGAGCGTCCAGGACAAGGCCGGCGTGCTCATCGTGAAGCTCAACGTGGGGGTCGTCCAGTACAGCGGGCTGGCCAGCCGCCTGATCAACGAGGGGTTCGACCTGACCCTGTTCAAGGAAGATGAGATCAACCTCGAGTCGGCCTTCATGCACCTGACCAAGGGCATCACGAGCTGACCCGAGCAAGTCGCATCCACCCTGCCCTCCCGATCTCTCTCAACGGGACGCACGGCTTATGCCCCGGACGATTTTGAGTCTCGCCCTGATCTCGGCGCTCTCGCAGTTGGCCACCGCCGACGAGCCGGCGAACTACGCTCGCGATATCCGGCCGATCCTGAAACGCAGTTGCTACGGCTGCCATGGGACGAAGAAGCGCGAGGCGGGCCTGAATCTCGCGGCTCGCGCCCCTGCACTCGCAGGCGGCGACGATGGGGCGGTGATCGTCCCGGGGAAGGCGGCCGAAAGCCGTCTGATCCGCTACGTCTCGGGCCAGGACGAAGACCACCTGATGCCCCCGGAAGGCGCCGGCGAGCCGCTCGAACCCGCGCAAATCGCCCTGCTCACCTCCTGGATCAATCAGGGGGCCGCATGGCCGGTCGACTCCGACGAGAAGGACCCGAGGCTCGATCACTGGTCATTCCGGAAGCCCGTCCGATCGACCCTTCCCGCGGTCACTCATTCGGATTGGCCCCGCAACCCGGTCGACGCGTTCATCCTGGCGCGGCTTGAGAAGGAAGGGCTCGCCCCCTCCCCGGAGGCACCACGCGCCGCGCTCATCCGCCGCTTGAGTCTCGACCTTATCGGTCTGCCGCCGACGGTCGAGGAGGTCGACGCGTTCGTCGCCGACGTGACCCCTAACGCTTACGAGCGGCTAGTCGACCGCCTGCTGGCCAGCCCCAACTACGGGGAGCGCTGGGGGCGGCTCTGGCTCGACCGGGCGAGATATGCCGACACGAACGGCTATGAGAAGGACCGGGATCGGCCGATCTGGCCCTATCGAGACTGGGTCGTCAATGCCCTGAATGCCGACATGCCTTTCGACCAATTCACTGTGGAGCAGATCGCCGGCGACATGCTGCCGGGGGCTGACGTGAGCCAGAAAGTGGCCACGGGCTTCCACCGCAACACGATGACGAATGAGGAAGGCGGCATCGACGTCGAGGAGTTCCGATTCGCCTCGATCGTCGACCGCGTGGCCACCACCGGCACCGTCTGGCTGGGCATGACCATCCAGTGTGCCCAGTGCCACACGCATAAATATGACCCGATCA
Source organism: Isosphaeraceae bacterium EP7 (assembly GCA_038400315.1). Classification (NCBI taxonomy): domain Bacteria; kingdom Pseudomonadati; phylum Planctomycetota; class Planctomycetia; order Isosphaerales; family Isosphaeraceae; genus Kueselia; species Kueselia aquadivae. The sequence goes on along the minus strand of CP151667.1, from coordinate 2,084,346 downwards.
CGCATCGCGAGTACTATTCCTTCTTCGCCCTGTTGAATAATGTCGACGAGCCCGAGGAGGTCTTGCCCGACCCGGCGGTCTCCGCCCGTCGCGCCGCGATCGGCCGCGAGATTGCCGCCCTGGAATCGTCACGCGAGGCGAATTTCCCCGAGTCGGCCGACCCCAAGTTTGTCGGGCCATTGGACAGGCCCTCGGAGGAGCGTTCACGCGCCCGAGCCGCCGAACGACAGGCGTCCTGGGAGTCGTCGCAGGTTCCGGTCGCCTGGACGGTGCTTACTCCCCGGCGGGTCGTCTCCAAGAATCACGCGACGATGAACGTCCTCCCCGACGGTTCGGTGCTGGCGACCGGGGACAAGCCGAACCAGGACGTCTATGACGTCGAGTTCGAGGCTGACCTGTCCGGGATCACGGCGCTGAGGCTTGAGGTTCTGCCCGACCCGAGCCTGCCCGACGATGGCCCGGGGCGTGCCCCGTTGTTCTCCGTCGGCGACTTCATGCTCTCCGAGTTCCAGGCCAAGGCAGGTCCCGCCACGGGCGACCTGACGCCGCTCGCGTTCGGCCGGGCAACCGAAGATTTCGGGGCGGCCAAGCATGGAGCCGCGACCTCGATCGACGGCATCTTCGACACCGGCTGGTCGATCGCCGGTGGCGTCGGCAAGGCCCATGCCGCGGTCTTCGAGTTGAAGGAGCCGCTCGCAGGCGGCCCCGGGACGCGGCTGGCCCTCACGTTGGTGCAGCAATATATCCATCAGACGACGATTGGCCGGTTCCGGATCTCGGCGACCACGCAGGCGCGGCCCGTCTCGGCGTCGGGACTTCCGGCGGCCGTTGAGGCAGCCTTGCTGGTGAAGGCCGAAGATCGGACGCCTGAGCAGCTGGGCTTGATCCGCGGGCACTTCCTCGACGTGGCTCCGCAACTGGCCGAGATCCGCGCGAAGATCGATGCCTTGAAGCGTTCGAGGCCCAAACACCAGACGAGCCTGGTCATGGTCGAGCGGCCCGCGGAGCATGCACGAACGACGAAGATCCACAAGCGTGGGGAATTCCTCAGCGAGACCGTCCCGGTCGAGACCGGGGTCCCCGCAGTCCTGCCTCCCCTGCCTTCGGACAGGCCCGCCGACCGGCTCTCACTGGCCCACTGGCTGGTGGACCCGCAGAATCCGCTGAGCCCGCGCGTGACGGTCAACCACGCCTGGCAGGCCCTGTTTGGTCGTGGGCTGGTGACGACGCCCGACGACTTCGGCGTTCAGGGGGCGAGGCCGAGCCACCCGGAACTGCTCGACTGGCTGGCCGTCGAACTGGTCGACCGGGGCTGGAGTCTGAAGACGCTTCACCGTCTGTTGGTGACAAGCGCGACGTATCGACAGACCTCGCGCGTGGGGCGGGAACTTCTGGCTCGCGACCCCGCCAACGAGCTGCTGGCGCGAGGGCCGCGTTTCCGCGTGGAAGCCGAGACGGTGCGCGACCTGGCGCTGTCTGCGGCGGGGTTGCTCGATCGACGAGTGGGCGGGCCCAGCGTCTATCCGCCCCAGCCCGACGGCGTGACCGCGCTCGCCTACGGGCAGGCCGCCTGGCCGGCGAGCGTCGGGGCCGATCGCTATCGCCGGGGGATGTACACGTTCACCAAGCGGGCCGCGCCTTATGCGACGTTCACCCTGATGGATGCGCCGACCCCGGAAATTGCCTGCATGCGGCGAGAGCGGAGCAACACGCCGCTCCAGGCCCTGACGTTGCTCAACGATGTCGTCTTTGTCGAGGCCGCGCGGGCGCTGGCCTTGCGAGCCCTCGAGCCCACCGGACTGGACACGGAAGCCCGGGCGAGGCTGGCGTTCCGCCGCTGCCTGTCACGCGAGCCGTCGGCCGAAGAACTCTCGGCGCTGGTCGCGTTCCACGATTCTCAGCTCGAACACGCAAGGGCCGGCCGGCTCGATCCGGCGAAGCTCTTGGGGGACGACGCCAAGGCGCGGCCCGATGTGGACAAGCCGGAATGGGCCGCCTGGACCACCGTCGCGCGGGCGTTGCTGAATCTTGACGAGACGATCACCAGGGAATGAGCGGGACCCGACTCGACCGGGCGGGTGCCAGTCTGGCCCCGAATGAGCGGAGATGTCCGGGACGTTCCCAACGCAGAGGGTCGGATCGATGAGCCACGGATTCGAGTCGGACATGCCCCTTTCGCTCGCCCGCAGGCAATTCTTCCGCGATTGCGGCGTCGGCGTCGGCAAGATCGCGCTGGCCTCGCTCCTGGCGGATCGTGGCGCCCGCGCGGCGCGTGCGGGAAACGACGAGCCCGTGCATGCGGCGCTCCACGGCCCGCCGCTCGTCCGGTCGTCGCACTTCGCCCCCAAGGCGAAGCGGATCATCTACATGTTCATGGCGGGCGCGCCAAGCCAGCTAGACCTGTTCGACAACAAGCCGGGCCTCGTGAAGTTCGACGGCAAGCCGGTGCCGGCCGAGGTGGTCAAGAACCAGCGTTACGCCTTCATCCGCCCCGACGCCGCATTGATGGCCTCGCGGTTCAAGTTCTCCAGGCACGGTTCGAGCGGAGCCGAGCTTTCGGAGATGCTGCCTCATCTGGCCAAGATCGCCGACGACATCGCCATCGTCAAGTCGATGCGTACCGACCAGTTCAACCATGCGCCGGCGCAGATCTTCCTGAACACGGGCTCGTCGCTGCCGGGCCGCCCGAGCATGGGCGCCTGGGTGACTTATGGACTGGGGAGCGAGGCCGACGACCTGCCCGGCTTCGTCGTGCTCTCCTCGGCCGGCGGCTCCAGCGGCGGCGCGGCCAACTGGGGATGCGGGTTCCTGCCCACCGCCTATCAGGGGGTCTCGTTCCGGTCGAAGGGCGACCCGATCCTGAACGTGAGCAACCCGGCGGGCGTCGACGCGGGCCTCCAACGCGACACGCTCGACCTGGTCGGCCGGCTCAACCGCGACCACCTGGCCGATTCCGGCGACCCGGAGATCACCACGAGGATCGCGGCCTACGAGCTTGCCTACAAGATGCAGACGAGTGCCCCCGAGCTGATGGATGTCTCGGGCGAGAGCAAGGAGACCCTGGAGCTATACGGCGCCGAGCCGGGCAAGCCTTCGTTCGCCAACAACTGCCTGCTGGCCCGCCGGCTGGTGGAGCGCGGAGTGCGGTTCGTCAACCTGTTCCACGAGGGCTGGGACCACCATTCCGACGTCGCGGGCGGCCTGAAATCGCAGTGTGGCCAGACCGACCGGGCCGCCGCAGCGCTGGTCACCGACCTGAAGCGGCGTGGGCTGCTTGAAGACACGCTGGTGATCTGGGGGGGAGAATTCGGCCGGACCCCGATGGTCGAGTCGAACGCCAGCCTGGGCCGGAGCATGGGCCGCGACCATCACCCGCAGGCCTTCACCATGTGGATGGCCGGCGGCGGGATCAAGCCTGGGGTGACCCTGGGGGCTACCGACGAGCTGGGCTTCCACATCATCGAATCGCCGGTGCATGTCCACGACTTGCAGGCGACCATCCTGCACCTGCTCGGCCTGGACCACACCAGGCTCACCTATCGCCATCAAGGGCGCAACTTCCGCCTGACCGACGTGCACGGCGAGGTGGTCAACTCGATCCTTGCCTGAGCGTGGATCAGGGCATCGGGAGGTCGGCGAACTCGAACGGAACCTCGGTCGAAACCCCAACGACGCGGGCGTAGATGAGGCGGACCGGCGGCTTTTGGGGTTCGGAACCGGGGCGGATCGAGGCCAGACCTGGGTTGGCGATCGTCTTCAGGGTCAATTCGACGGGTCCAGTCTGCACGATCAGAGGATTGACGGGGACGACGGGCGTCGACATGAGTGGCAGGGGTCGGCCGTCGGCGTCGAGCAGGAGGAGGCACTCTTCTGCCCTGAACGGCGGGTTGAAGCCCGACAGCGAAGCCTGCCTTCGGCCTGCGGAAACCGCGGGCCGGGGCTGGGTGGCCCCGAGGATTGACAGCCGGACGACCGACTGCGGGCCCCCCGATTGGACGGAGATCACGCGAATCGATACGCCGCCGAGCGTGTGCTCTCGCTCGGGAGGGGCGTCGAGCGGGATCTCGAGCGTGTCCCCCGTGCGCGCGATCGCCTGGATCGGGGCGTATCCCCTGACGCGTCGGATCGCAGTACCTGGACGCTCGGGAAGGTGCAACGGGATCGCGTCCTCGAAGGAGGCATCGCCGCCTACCTGGAGCGGTTCGAGGTCACGTGCACGGAGGCTCTTCCATGAGGGAGATCCGGAGTTGGGGAAGGGACGCGCGGTGAGATCCTGGCCGAGGTCGTCGATCGCCTCGATCACGACGGCGGGGCCTGAGGGTGTGGGGATGATCCCTGGCTCGGCGGCCACCTCGATCGTGGCGGTCATTGAGCCGACGGGCCTCGAATCGGTCGCTTTGGTTGCCAGGGTGGTCCGTCGCTCGCGTTCGAGACGCTTTAGACGCACGCGATAGGGGCCGGCGTAGGAGGTGGGCGGTGTTGGCCTGTCCTCGTCGGCGAGCACGATCGAGGCGCCGTCATGGTGCAACTCGCCGAACGCTCCGGCGACTTGGGCGACCTTACCGGCCTGGCCGAGCCGATCGAGGGCCTCCCAGAAACCGACACCTGGGTCGGTTTGAAGCGTGACCTTGCGAGACCGCTGAACCGCCCCAACGCCCCGCCGAAGCTCGATCCGATAGCCCGAGGAGCGTGCCAGCTCGCCCACGGCATCGGGCAGTGGGGTCTCTCGCAGGTCGAGGCGAACCGGGGTTGCGCGGAGGAGCCGCTGGTCCTCGATCAGGTCGATGAGCGACCTGGCCCGGACCTTGGCCTCCGGCGGGGCAGTGGACTCGAACGTCCTGAGTGCGTGGAGGGCCGACTTGCCCCGTTCCTCGATGGCACCCGCGGCTTCGAGACTCACCGACTTGTCGGAGGCGGCGAGGCCGGCGAGATCTCGGTCGATGCTGGGGGCTTGCGCGAGGAGGCAGCATGCCAGGAACGCTGGAATCGCGGTCATCGATCGGCACCTCGCGGGCCCGGCGCCGGGCCGAGCGGGATGTCCTTGAACTCGAAGGGGAGGTCCCAGCGGGCCCGTTCCAGCTCGTAGGTACGTAATTCGGTCGGCAGCCCAGCCTCGGCGGAAGCACCAAAGGTCAGGCCGAGTCGAAGCTCGTCGGCCGATGCCGACATGCTGACGGTCCGGCCCTTCGCCCGCTTGCCCTGCGCATCGAGGGCCTCGACGGCCAGGGAGGCATAGCCCATCAAGCGGCCGAAGGACTCATCCCTCGCCTGGTTGGTCGAGGCCGGCTGTGGACCATCGAGCTTGAGTGTCAGGTGGAGGTCGACTTTGCGATCGCCGTCGAAGGCCACCTCGCGGACGGTGAGGGCGGCCCCTCCGAGGGGGATCGTCCGCCCTTTGGCATCGGCGAGCTTGACAGTGACCGGGTCGCGAACGGACCTCGCGGCGACATCCAGCGGCAGCTTGCCTGCGATCCGGGCGATGACGCGTCCGGGTTGATTCGCGGGGATCTCCAGCGGAATCTTGAGCAAGCCGCCGAGCTCGCCCAGGTCGAGGCCCCCCGGCGGAGGGGGCAGGCCATCCTTCGACACGCCGGGGCTGAGCAGCGTCTGGCCCCGCTCATCGACGGCCACCAAGGAATGAAGGGGCCCAGCTTGCAGGCAAAGGCGGCCGGGTTCCGGCGTGACCATGATCTCGACGTGGACGGGACCATCCGGGACGGGCAACAACGAGGGGTCGGACGGGGGTGGGACCGGGCCTGTTGGCAGGGCCGGGGTGGGGGGCGAGACGAAATTCAGCTCCCCTTGCTCGATGAGCGTGAGCGGCCCCAGCCGGAACGCGCCGACGTAAACGGTGGCCGAGGACTGGGCCGGTTCTCCCTGGTGAGTCAGCCTAATCTCACGCTCCTGGGGGGCCAGCGGCTGGCGTGACGCGTTGGAATATCGGCTGATCGAGGCCGTCTCGCAGAACCGGTCGAGGGCCTCCAGCAGCGAGACCGGCCCGGGGACTTCCAGGGTGATCGTGCGCTTCTTCCAGCGGCCATCCCTGGGATTGTCCTGGACCAGGCTGAGGCCCGCGCGGCGGCCAAGCTCCTCGGCGGCCTCGCCGATGGGGCGGTCGCGGAAGTCCAGGGTGAGCACGGTCGCCTTCGCCGGGACGGGGATGGCGTCGTCCGCCGGGGCGAGCGTCAGGACGAAGGCGGCAAGCATCGGTCCGAGCATCGAAAGGCCTCCGGCCTGGGGGATAGGCTGATCCGGCCGGTTCAGGGCATCGGCAGGTCGCGGAACTCGAAGGAGACCTCGACGGTCGTCCAGACGTGTGTCTCGAAGCGAATCTCGGTCGGGAGCCCGATGCCGGGGGCCGGGTCGAGGACCCAGTGGCAGCGGCTGACCAGGCCCTCGGGGCGTGAGGTGAAGGCGTTCAGTCGGCACCGCTTGCCGTCGGCGTCGCGGACCTCCACGCGGGCGGGATCCACCAGCAAACCCGCGCGACCGGGGCCGCTGCCGGGTCGATTGGGGATCCCAGGTATCGACGGCCGCGGAGGCCCTCCCGGCTGGCCGGCCTTGGGCCAGACCGAGAACTCGATGGTGGTCCGCTTCGTTTGCTGGTCGACCTGCACGGAATGGACCTGCATCGCGGTGTCGTCGTCCTGGACGACCTTGCCCAGGCCCTCCGTCAGTGAGGCAATCAGGGCATTGGGCCGACGGCCTGAGATGACGACGGGGATCATCCCCTTGAGCCGTTTGATGGTCGTGCCCTGGGTCTCCGGGTAGACGAGAGGAACCTGCATCGAGCCGATGGACGTGTCCCCGGGGCCGATCGGCAGACCCTGGCCGGGCTCGAGCATTGGTCTGACGCCGCCCGTCGAGGTTGGAGAGCTCAGGGCCTGGCCGCGGTCGTCCTGTCCCTCGACGTCCTGTGCCGGCCCCACCTGAGCGATGTTCATTCGGGGCTCGACCGCCACCTGGATCATGGCCTGGAAGCGGTCGGTAAGCAGTGGCTCGGGCTGGGCGGTGCCCGGTGGCCCCACGGGGGCCGGGAAGGCCACCTCCCGGCTCCGGTGCAGGCCAGTCAGGCTGACGAGGAAGGCTCCGTCAATCGACGAAGGGGCCGGAGCGACCGTCGTGGCCATCAGGGCAAGCAAGGGCGAGCCTCGGTCTTCGGGCCGGCCGTTGCCGGCCATCTGGCGGAACCTCCATGCGTCGCCGGGCGCGATGCGCAGGCCCCCGACCTTGCAGAGGCGGTTGATGGCCTCCCAGAACAGGACCGGTTCGGGATCGACCAACTTGACGATGGTGGTCTTCCAGTTGGGGCTGCTCTCCGGCTCCAGCAAGATCCGGACGCCGGCCCGTTGCCCCAGGGTGCGTGCCACCTGCTCCAGCGAGGCCTGCTCGAAATCGAGCAGCAGCTTCGTCGGGGCCGAGATCCTGGTGGCCTCCAGGGCATCGAGAAGGGCGGCGACGCGGGCCCTCGCCTCAAGGTTGGACGTGTGCCGGGCGGCGAGCAGGGCCGGGATGGCGTCGGGCCCAAGCGCCGTCAGCGCGGCGGCCGCGGCCTCGCGGTCGGCCAGGCGTGGGGCGCCCAGCCTTGCCACCAGGGCCTCGGGCTCGCCGGGGCCGACGGCCAGGGCGAGGGCGGCGACCAGTCCCACGACGATCGGATGCACCGGGGTCGGTCCTCCCCTTCGGGCCGGAGCTGGGCGGCCAACCCGCCGCCCGCGGAAGGCCCCAGCATAGCCGAGACCGCCGGCGACGGGGAGCCGCCAGGCGGTCCCGGGTTCGTTTCGTCATGGCGGTTTGCCCTCGAAATAATGGACGTTAGTCCAGTTATTGGAGGGTCACTTGACGACCTCGATCGCCTTGCGGGGGAGCTTCTCGTCGCGCTGGGCGGTGTTGTAGATGAAGGCGGCCATGACGACGGAGGCTTGTTTCAGGTCGTCGGCCTGGGCCCGGTCGTAAAGGTCCTGGTTGGAGTGGTGGGTGCGGGTGTCGTATTCGACCGGGTCCTGGATGAACTGGAAACCGGGCAGGCCCAGACCGTCGAAGGCGAGGTGGTCGGTGCCGCCGGTAGTGGCGCTGGTGATGGTGGCGGCGCCCATCTCACGGAACGGGGCGAGCCAGGGGCGGAAGATGGCTCGGGTGGCCTCGTTGCCTTGCAGGTAGATGCCGCGGATCTTGCCGGTTCCGTTGTCCAGGTTGTAGTAGGCCGAGAACGTCTCGTGTTCGGGCTTCACCTTGACCTTGGGCGGAGCACCGCCACCGCCACCGCCGAAGCCCGGCGAGGGGCCATCGACCTGGCCAAAGTGCTCCTTGGCATAGGCAAGTGAGCCGAAGAGCCCCTGCTCCTCGCCCGACCAGAGTGCGACTCGGATGGTGCGCCTCGGCTTCAGGTCGAGCGCCTTCAAGATCCGGGCGGCCTCCATCGCCACGGCCACGCCGGCGGCGTTGTCGGTGGCGCCCGTGCCGCTGTGCCAGCTGTCCATGTGGCCGCCGAGCATCACGACTTCATTCTTAAGGTCGGTCCCGGGGATCTCCGCCAGGGTGTTGAAGCCCATCAGCTCGTCGTCTTCGTGGAATTGCACCGACAGGTCGAGCGTGACCTTGAGCTGCTCGCCCTTCTCGATCATGCGGATCAGGCGGTTGGCGTGCTCCTTGGCCAGGGTGACCTGCGGCGGGATCTTGGCGTCCTTGTCCCAGGCCGACGGGCGCTTGGCGTCGGGACCAGCGTTGGCCGGGCCGGGATTGGGGACGCTCGCCTGAGCGACGAAGATGGTGCCGCCGTCTCCCTGGGGGCTGGAATCGAGCAGGGCGATGGCGCCGCTCTCCATGAGGAAGGCCATCTTCTTGCGGTTCAGCTCGCGATCGGCGCGCATCCCGGCCATCCGGTCGGGCACGCTCGGCTGGCCCGCGACGGCGGTGCCGGTAGCCGGTCTGTTGGGCCCGCCGGGTCCGTCGGCGCGAGGGCGACGCGCGGCGGGGCCGTCGGCGTTGGCCAGGGTCAGCAGCTCGGCGTCGTCGATCCGGTGTCCCAGAGGCTGGAACCGGGCGGGGACCTCGCGCGGGCCGCTCACCAGGACGATGGCCCCTTTGAGCTTCTCGGCATACTTGGAGAAGTCGGATTCGGTCTTCACGTCGAAGTAGACGAGGGGCGCGGTGACGGGGGCGTCGAATCCGGGCGACCAGGCCTTGGGATAGGCGATCAGGGGGATGCACTGGGGATCAGACACCTGGATGCTGAACCGCTTGAGGGTCCAGCCTCGGCCGAACGGTCCCCAGGGTTCGAGGTGGGCATTGACCAGGCCCCACTCGGTCATCTGGTCTCGGGTCCACTCATTGGCCCGCTTCATGGCCGGCGATGCGGTGAGCCTGGGGCCGATCACGTCGGTCAGGTGGCTGAGCGTGGCCATGACCTGCGACCGTTCGAGCCCTTCCTTCTTGATCCGCTCGATCGGGTCCTCGTCGGCCTTGGCCTGGTCCTTAGCAGTGTCCGCGGCCTTCTTGGCCACCTCGTCGGCCGTCTCCTGCTTCACCGGCCCGGGAACCTCGGCCTTCTTCGCCGGGTCATCGGCTTTCTTGGCCGGCTCGTCGGCCTTGGGGGCGGGTTCCTGAGCGACCAGGGCGAGCGTCGGGAGCCAGAACAAGGCCGAGCCGAAGGCCAGGGCGAGCATGGCTCGGGGCAGGCGAACCGGGAGACTTGACATGAAGGGGCAACTCCGAGAGTGCGGATCGAAAGGAGGGAAGGGTGCCCGCGACATGGAGAGAACCGCGCGAGAGGTCCCGGACTTCCATCTTATCCGGGTGCCGATTCCGATGCACTTGGGTCTCGCGGTTGAGCCAAAGCGATGCGCATTTAGGGGATCAGGAGGGTGATGGAGTGGGGTTCGAAGGTGCAAGGCTGGTTGTCTGGCTGGATCCGAATCTGGGAGACGGCCTGGCCGATCCAGATGGTCATTTCCTGGTTGTCGCCCGTGGGTGTGGCCCAGTTGGAATAGCGGCGATCTTCAGAGAAGCCGGCCTGCTGGTCGTCGCGCCAGGAGAGTTGGAACCTGGCCGGTGTGCCCGCCGGATTGCGGTGCGAGTAGCGGATGCGCACCCCCGCGACGACTTGCGGCGCTTCGAGGACATAGACGAGTTGCGGGTCGACCCCCTTGATGATCGCCTTGCCGTCGAGCCATTCGGCCATTCGGAGGGAGCTTGGCCGGACGGGAAGCTCGACCTCTCGATACGACGGGTCGTCGCGCATCGCCCGGAACGGCTCGACCCCGTCGGCCTTGAGCATCAACAGGAAGCGGTGGAGGCGGTCCTGCGAGGGGTGGAGGAACGGTGTGTACTTGCGGGTGAGCATCGACGGCGGCATCCCGGCCTTCAGGTCGCGGGTGAAGGTCTCGGATTGCTCGCGGAGGGACCGGCCGTGCTCGAGTGCCGCCTGGGCTGCGGGCCAGGTGAGCAGGCAAAGGAGGGTGAATAACGCCATCGGCATCAGGCGACTCCACCGGGGCGAGCCGCAGGCCACGTATGCGAGCGCGGCGGCACCCCAGGCGGGGGCGGCCATCGTGACATAACGGTCCTGGAATCCGGCCATCGGCCCCATGCCGGCCCGGCCAAGGCCAACTCCCAGCGCCAGGCTGAACGTCCCCGCCAGGTAGGCCGAGATCGCCAGGAGTCGCGGCCCTGCGGCCGGGTTCCTGCGGACTCTCAGGAGAGGCAGCATGAATGCCGTGAGCAACACCCCCGATGCCAGCCAGCCCGACCAGGGCCAGAAGGTCGACGCGCCTGGTCCCAGTCCCCCGGTCAGGAATTGAAGCGAGGCCCGCAACGCTTCGGTCATTGAACCGGCCGAGTCGTGCTGGCCGACGGATCGATAATCGCGGAAGTAGAGCACCGACAGGGCCAGCGCCGGGGAGACCAGCAACGCCGCCAATAGCCCTCGGCGCGCCCGATCGGCAGCCGTCATCGCAAAGCCGACGGTCCAGGCCGAGAGCGCGGGCACATAAGCCAGGCCCGTCGCGCCGCAGAGGGGGAGACTGGACAGGATCAGGGCCGAGACCAGCAGCCTGCGGATGGTCGGGGGGCCCGGAGCGTCCAGCATGATCGCCAGCCAGAGGCCGGCGAGCGCCGTGGGCAGGATGAACGCGAACTGGATGCTCCAGAGCATGTTGGCGTGATGTCCGAATCCGAGAAGAAGCAAGGGGAAGAGCGCGTCGCCGTAGCTCGTCCGGCCGCGTAACCGGGCCGCCAGACGCACCCACACGCCAGTGAGGAGCGTCAGAGTTGCCAGGCTCAAGACCATCCCCGCTCGGAAATCAATGCCGGACGCGTGACAGGCCGCGACCAGGATCAGGCGAGGCAGCGGCAGGCGATGCTCGTTGGCCAGAGACCAGAGCCAGCCGACGGAGAGGGGCTCGACGCCTGTCAGCACCGGGACGATGTGAAAGTCGTCCCAGATCGGCAGTCTCGTGGCGTCGAGGGAGATGAGGGTGAGCCAGGCGGAGCCGAGCAGAGTGGCGATGCCCAGGATGAACGCCGAGGCGCCTGGCTCCTCGGTTGCGGGATCCACGGTTGAGCTCAACGCCACTGCGCAGCCTCCTGTCCTCGGCTTCCTCTCCGACTTGCCGCCCGCCACGCCATTGAACCGCAATCGGCCCGGCCTGGGAAGCGACCGGGCGAGCTTGACGGCAGGCATGGCCGCGGCGAATCATCTCGGGGTCGGCCGGCCTCGCCGATTCCACCGCTCCAAGACACAACGGACCCACGAGACCCGCCCGGATGCCCGCCGAAACGACCTCAGCCTCGCCGACTCACGCGGCGCACGATCCCTACTCCGCCTTGAGAGCCGTCGATTGTCGCCGCCTGATCGTGGCCAACCTGGTGTCGTCGCTCGGCATGCAGATGCAGACGATGGTCGTGGGTTATGACCTGTATGGCCGGACAGGATCGGCCATGTCCCTGGGCTGGGTCGGCCTCGTCGAGTTCCTGCCGGTCGTCCTGCTGGTGATCCCCGCCGGGCACGCGGCCGACAAGTATGACCGCAGGAAGATCATGATCCTGGCGCAGTCATTGATGATCGTGGCCTCGCTGGGGATGGGCTGGCTGTCGTGGACGAGGGGCTCGATTCTCCTCATCTATGTCTGCCTCGGCCTGACGGGAATTGCCAGCGCCCTGCTCAGGCCGTCAAGGGCGTCCCTCCTGCCCCGGCTGGTGCCGGCCGAGCACTTGCAGAACGCGGTGACCTGGAACACCAGCGGCTTGCAGATCGCGTCGGTCTCGGGCCCCGCCCTGGGCGGTCTGCTCATCTACCTGACCGGACAACCCGCGGCGCTCTACCTGCTGGATGCCCTCTGCGGGATGAGCGTGGTCGCCATGCTCTCGCGGATGACGCCCCAGTTCGTGCCGGGGGCGGCGAAGAAGGCGACGATGGGCTCGTTGCTGGCGGGGTTCCGCTTCGTGCGGGACACTAAGCTCATCCTCGCCTCGATCACGCTCGACCTGTTCGCCGTGCTCCTGGGCGGGGCGACGGCCTTGCTGCCCATCTTCGCGCAGGACATCCTCAAGGTCGACGCTCGCGGCTTCGGCCTACTGCGCGCGGCCCCCGCGGTCGGTGCCCTGGTCATGGCGATGATGCTGGCCCATCGGCCGCCGATGCGCCACGCGGGAAGGGCCTTGCTGGGATCGGTGGCGGGCTTCGGCCTGGCGACGGTCGTCTTCGGCCTCTCGCGCAACCCTTATCTGTCGTTCGCCATGCTGCTGCTCGTCGGCGCTCTGGACAACGTGAGCATGGTTGTCCGCTCGACCCTGGTGCAGACCCTGACCCCCGACTCGATGCGCGGCCGGGTCTCGGCGGTGAACAGCCTGTTCATCGGCTCTTCCAACGAGCTCGGAGCGTTCGAGTCGGGCCTGACGGCCAAGCTGTTCGGCCCGGTCGCCTCGGTGGTCGGAGGAGGGATCGGCACGCTGCTGGTGGTCGTCGCCGCCGACACCATCTGGCCCCAGATCCGTCGGCTCGCCCGCCTGTCCGACGCTCTCCCTCCCTCGGCCATCGCGGAAATGTCCGAGATCCCCGAGCCGGTCTGAGGCCACGTCGTCCGTTCAGGCGGGCCGCCTGATCCGGTAGAGGACGTGCCGGCGCAGGGGGTGGCCCTCGGGGACATTCGGGTGATCGAAGTCGTCGGCCTCAAACCGGGTCATGCCCAGTCGTTGCATGACGGACTGCGAGCGGACATTGGCGGGCACCGTGAACGAGACGATTTCGTCCAGTCCGAGCCGGCCGAAGGCATCGAGGATGACGGCGCGGGCGGCCTCGATGGCGTAGCCCTTGCCCCAATGCTCGCGGGCCAGCCGCCAGCCGATCTCGACGCAGGGGGTGAAGGAGGTCTCGAACCGGGGGATCAGCAGGCCGACGTAGCCGACGAGGGGGGAGATGCCGGGAACCTCGACGGCCCACGGGCCGAATCCGTGCTCTTCATGATGGGTGATGAAGCGGTCGACCATCGCGTCGCTCTGGTCGCGGGTGAGCGCGGCAAGGAAATACTCCATCACGGCGGGGTCGGCGTTCAGGGCCGCGTAGGGGGCCCGATCTTCGTCCCGCCAGGGACGTAAAAGCAGTCGCTCGGTCCGGAGGTGTTCGGCCGCATTCAAAGGGAGATCCTCCTGAAAATCGGTCGAGATGCGAGAACCGGTCGAAGCGTCGGCCCGCACAACGCTTGCCGACGATGATACCTGTCGACGTCGGGCATTCACGGGTGTAGAATCTTTCGTTAGCCCAAGTTGCACGGGCGCATCCGCGATGCGCCTCCGACGATCAACCCGCCCCCGATCCCCCCGAACCTCCGCCCGCGTGCCGCCCCTCGACCGGACAATCTCTCCACGACTCCCCTTGCCTTTGCACGCGGACTGTTGAACGATTGCTTGACGGGTTCGCCCAGTCGGACCCGTCGCCCCCCGAGGCGATTGCCATGCCGCGTTCCCGACCTTGCCGGACCGCCGATTGGTCCTGGGTGATCCTTCCCTGGACGATCGCCTGCGTCTCGCTCCTCCGGGCGAGCCCGGCCGCTGCCGACGCTCCGGCTGTCGCTGCCGAGGCGGCCGATTTCTTCGAGACGCGCATCCGGCCGATGATCTTCGACCGCTGCGTCTCGTGCCACGGGCCGGACAAGCAGGCGTCGGGGCTGCGGCTCGACTCGCGCGAGGCGATGCTCGAAGGGGGCCTTGAAGGGCCGTCGGTCGTCCCTGGAGACCCGGACGCCAGCCTGATGGTGCAGGCGGTGCGGCACATTGGCGACTACAAGATGCCTCCCAAGGGGGGCAAGCTGGCCGACCAGGCCCTGACTGACGTGGCCGCCTGGGTCAAGATGGGCGCCCCCTGGCCCGTGGCACCCGCGGCCAGCTCGGCTTCGGACGTGGATCCTAGAGCCTCGCACTGGTCGTTCCAGCGAGTGACCGATCCCCCCCTGCCCGCTGTCAAGCGTACCGAACTGGTCTCCAACCCGGTCGATGCCTTCTTGCAGGCGAAGCTGGAGGCCAAGGGCCTCGTTCCCGCCCTCGAAGTCGACCGCCGGACGCTCCTTCGACGCGCCACATTCGACCTTCACGGCCTGCCGCCGACGCCCGAGGAGGTCGATGCCTTCGTCTCCGATCCCTCGGCCGACGCCTACGGCAAGGTGATCGACCGCTTGCTCTCCAGCCCCCGTTATGGAGAGCGCTGGGGCAGGCACTGGCTCGACGTCGCGCGCTATGCCGACACCAAGGGCTATGTGTTCGTCGAGGATCGCAACTATCCGTTCGCCTACACCTATCGCGATTACGTCATCAAGGCGTTTAACGACGACTTGCCGTACGACCGATTCCTGACCGAGCAGCTTGCCGCCGACCTGATCCCGTCCGACGGCGACACGAGCAGGCTCGCTGCGATGGGCTTCCTGACGGTCGGCCGTCGGTTCCTGAACAACAACGAAGACATCATCGACGACCGGATCGACGCCGTCACACGCGGGATGCTCGGTCTGACGGTGGCCTGCGCCCGCTGTCACGACCACAAGTACGACCCGATCCCGACGGCCGACTATTACTCCCTCTTCGGCGTCTTCGCCTCGTCGGAAGAACCGAAAGAACTGCCCGAGATCCGGACCCAGGCCAACAGCGCCCAGATCGACGACTACCGGTCCCAGCGAGCCAAGTTGAAGGGAACGCTCGACGCCTATGCGACCGAGTTGCGTGGCAAGGTCGAGGGAGACTTGCGTCGGGATCTGGCCGGATACTGGGCTGCCTCAAGAGCCCTGGACTTCCACCGCGATCATCCGCAGCTCGACGCCGAAGGGCGTCGCCGGAAGCTGCCGCCCCCGCGGCTGAAGCTCGCCGCGTCGCGTTGGGCGGAGATCCTCAAGGCGACCAAGGACGCCAAGGATTCGCCTCTCGCCCCCTGGCACGCACTGGCCGCCCTGCCGCCGGCCGAGTTCGCCGCCCGCGCCCCGGGACTGCTCGACGAGTTGGCCCGCACCCAGCCATTGGCCCGCGCCCTTCGAGGCGTGATACCGCCCAGGACTCTGAACGAGGCCGGCGATCGGATGGGCGCGGCGATGGTGGCCGCCCTGCAAGGCGGACCCGACGCGGCCTTCGCCCGCGCCGTTTCCGACTCCTTCGGCCTGCCCGCGCCTGCCCCGATCAACGATGCCGAATGGGAGCCGCTCCGACTGTTCCTGGTCGGTGAGGCCGGCCCGATCGTGACGCCGCCCGGCGCCGATGTGCGTGGGGCCGATCGTGCCGAGCGCGAAGTCCTCAAGAAGAAGCAGCAAGCCGTCACTTCGCTCGACTCCACCCACCCCGGCGTGCCCG
Organism: Isosphaeraceae bacterium EP7; assembly: GCA_038400315.1. Taxonomy (NCBI): domain Bacteria; kingdom Pseudomonadati; phylum Planctomycetota; class Planctomycetia; order Isosphaerales; family Isosphaeraceae; genus Kueselia; species Kueselia aquadivae. The sequence goes on along the minus strand of CP151667.1, from coordinate 2,068,521 downwards.
CCAAGGCGATGGTGATGGTCGACCGCCCGCAGCCGGTTCAGCCCCACGTCTTCCTGAGAGGCAACGCCGGCCGGCCCGGCAAGGAAGTTCCCAGGCAGTTCCTCCAGGTCCTCTCGGGCCCCGACCGCAAGCCATTCGGCAAGGGGAGCGGGCGGCTGGAGCTGGCGCAGGCCATCGCTAGCCCCGACAACCCGCTGACGGCCCGCGTCATGGTCAACCGGATCTGGACGCATCACTTCGGCGCCGGCCTGGTTGCCACCCCCAGCGACTTCGGCCTGAGGAGCGACGCCCCCACCAATCCCGAGCTGCTCGACTGGCTGGCCAGCCGGTTCGTCCAGGGGGGATGGTCGGTCAAGAATCTGCACCGGATCATCCTCACCTCGGCCGCTTACCGGCGTTCGAGCGACGGCACGGACGCGATGGCGGCCGCCGATCCCATGAACCTTCTGCTTGCCAGGCAGAACCGGCGACGGCTCGACTTCGAAGGGCTGCGCGACTCCTTGCTGGCGGTCGCCGGCCGCCTCGAGACGGGGGTTGGCGGCCGAGCGGTCCCCTTGACGGTCGAGCCGTTCGCCACGAGGCGGACGGTGTATGGGTTCATCGACCGGCAGAACCTCGACGGCGTCTTCCGGACCTTCGACTTCGCCAGCCCCGACGCCAGCTCGCCGCGTCGGTTCGTGACGGTCGTCCCGCAGCAGGCCCTCTTCCTGATGAACAGCCCGTTCGTCTCCGAGCAGGCCCGCCACCTGGCCGCCCGGCTGGATGCGGAACAACTGACCGACCCGGGCGCACGCGTCGACCGCCTCTATCGGCTGGGGCTGGGCCGACTTCCCGAGACCGACGAGCGTGACCTGGCCCTGCGGTTTGTGCAGGCGCGACCCGGCAAGAGTCCCGTCGCGGGCGGGCTCTCGGGCTGGGAGGCCTACGCCCAGGCGTTGCTCCTGACCAACGAATTTTCGTACGTCGATTGATCGAAGCTCGACCGATCGCCCCAGGCGGACCGAGACCCATGCCCCACCTCCCGCTCTCGCTCGACCAACGTCCCGTGACGCGCCGCGAGCTGCTCTGCCGCAGCGGCATGGGCTTCGGCGCCCTGGCCCTGGGCGGCCTGATGGCCGAGTCGGGCCTGATGAGCTCGGCCCGCGCCGCCGAGAGTACCACGCCCCTGGCCGGCAAGCCGCCGCAGTTCGCCCCCAAGGCCAAGCGGGTGATCCACCTGTTCATGAACGGCGGCCCGTCGCATGTCGACACCTTCGACCCCAAGCCGCAGCTGACGAAGTACCACGGCAAGCCGCTGCCGACGACCCTGTCGACGGAGCGCAAGACCGGCGCCGCGTTCGGCTCGCCCTTCTCGTTCAAGAAGTACGGCAAGAGCGGCATCGAGGTCAGCGAGATTTTCTCGAAGACGGCCGAGCACGTGGACGACATCTGCGTGATCCGGTCGATGCACGCCGACGTGCCCAACCATGAGCCGTCGTTGATGCTGATGAACTGCGGGGACGCCCGCCAGGCGCGCCCGAGCGTCGGCTCCTGGGCGCTTTACGGCCTGGGAACCGAGAATCAGAACCTCCCCGGGTTCATCGTGATGTGCCCCGGCGGCATGCCCATCGCGGAATCGCAGAACTGGCAGGCCGGCTTCCTGCCCGGGATTTATCAGGGGACCTACCTCGACACGAATAACACCGACGTCGAGAAGCTGATTCAGCATATCCACAACAAGGGCCTCTCCGGCAGCGACCAGCGCGATCAGCTCGACCTGCTGCTGGAGCTGAACCGCAAGCACCGCGAGCGCCGCCAGAAGGACGCCGAGCTGGAAGCACGCATCCAGTCGTTCGAGCTGGCCTACCGGATGCAGTCTGAGGCGGGAGACGCCTTCGACGTGGCCCGCGAGCCCGAGCACATCCGCACCATGTACGGCGACGGCCTGCAAGGGCGTCAGCTGCTCACCGCCAGGCGGCTGCTGGAACGCGGCGTTCGATACGTGCAGGTCTGGCACGGCGCCGGCCAGCCCTGGGATAGCCACGACGACATCGCCACCGAGCACAGGCGGCTTGCCGGCGACTGCGATCAGGCGATCGGGGCCCTGCTCAAAGACCTGAAGCAGCGAGGGATGCTCGAAGACACGCTCGTCCTCTGGGGGGGAGAGTTCGGCCGGACCCCGACGGTGGAGCTACCGACTCCGGGGGCAAACGCCGGCAAGATGAACGGTCGCGACCACAACCACTACGGATTCAGCATGTGGATGGCCGGCGGCGGCGTGAAGGGGGGCCACGTGCATGGCGCCACCGACGAGTTCGGATTCGCCGCGGTCGAGGACAAGGTCCACGTCCACGACCTCCACGCCACGATGCTGCATCTCCTCGGGTTCGACCACGAATCGTTCACCTATCGCTACGCCGGACGGGACTTCCGCCTGACCGACGTGCATGGCAAGGTCGTCAAGTCGATCCTCGCCTGAGCTGCGAACCGACTTGCCTTGATGAGCCTCGACTTTGCAACAGGGCCGTCGCGCGGGTACAACCGTTGCGGCGGCCCTCCGCTTGCGCCCTCACCAAGGCCGATCCAGGACAATTTACCCATGCCGATTTCTCGACGATCCCTGGCGCTTGTCGCCCTGCTCGCGGCCCTCGGGGCCGGTCAGGCGCGGGCGCATTTCCTGTTCATCCGAGTCAACCCCACCGCCGAGGCCGGCCGCTACGCCGAGGTCTTCTTCAGCGAGCAGGCCGAGGCCGGCGACCCCAAGTATGTCGAGCGATTCGTGGGGTCGAAGCTCTGGATCCAGCAGAAGCCCGGCGAGTTCAAGGCGCTCGAGCTGACCAAGGCCGTCGACCGCCTGCGGGCGAAATTGCCCGCGATGGGGAGCGTCTCCGTCATTGGCATCAGCGAATATGGCGTGATCGCACGACCCAACCAGACGCCGTTCCTGCTCCGCTATTACCCCAAGGCTCTCGCCGGATCTCCCACCGAGCTGGCCCATTTGGAGCCGAAGTCGGACGTCCCCCTGGAGATCGTCGCCGAGGTTGCCGACGACTCGCTGAAGCTCAAACTCCTGGTCGACGGCAAGCCGATGCCGGGCGCCGTGTTCAACTCGGTGGCCGCCGATCTGACCGAGGAGAAGATCAACGCGGGAATTGATGGCGTCGCCACCTGGAAGCCGTCCACGCCAGGGCGCTACTCCATCTACACCAGGCGCGACCTGAAGACGCCCGGCGAGACGGGCGGCATGAAGTACGACGAGATCCGCGAGTTCGCCACGCTCGCCCTCGAATGGCCGCTCGGCCGCGAGGGGGCCGACCCCGAGGCTGTTGCGCTGTTTGAAGGCGCCATCGCCTCAAGGGCCCAGTGGAAGGACTTCCCCGGGTTCTCGGCCGACGTGAGCGGGACCATCGAGGGCCGGCCTTTCGACGGCAAGCTGACGGTCTCGCCCGAGGGCAAGGTCGAGATGACTTCCGACGAGGCCGTCGCCAAGGCCTGGGTCGAGGACCAACTCGGGTCGCTGGCCATGCATCGGCGCGTCGAGGCCGCATCCACGCCCCCGCCGGTTTTACGGTTCGCCGACTCCGACGACCTGCACCCGCTGGGGCGACTGTTGCTGTTCCAGGGAGGGCGGTTCGCGTCGAGCTATCGGGTGAAAGACGGGCGGATCACGGAGGTCAATCGGCATGTCGGCAAGATGGACATGACGATCCTTGCCCTCGACGACTCCAAGAACGCCGAGGGCCGCGACCTGCCTCGCGGCTATGTCGTGCAGTACTGGGACGCGGGCACCGGAAATCTCGATCGCGTCGAGACGGTCCGCGACACATGGGCTCGTGTTGGTGCGTACGACCTGCCGGTCGAGCATTCCGTCACGAATGCCACGTCTCAAGGACTTGCCGTCCGGGGATTCACGCTGGCCGGGCATAAGCTTGCTGACGCTAAGTAACTGAGGGCAGAGCGACGCGTCGGCCCGGCCATCATCGGCCGGGCCGACGCGTTTGCGCGATCATTCGGCCTGGCGAATCTCGACGCTGTCGACCCCGTTCAGGGCGTCGAGGCCCGCCACGAGATCGGCCGCGCCGACGCCCGGCCGCAATCGGACTCGGTATGTCAGGTCGAGGCACGACCCCTGCTTGGCGGTGCTCGCCGAGGTCAGGGCGAACCGTTCGCATTCCTCGCCGAGCCTGAGCTCGGCCGAGGTCCGCGTCCCTTCCGCCAGCGCGACCCGCATCGAGAGCTTGCTCTCGGCTGCGTACCAGGGATCGGCCCTGCGCCTGGGCCAGAGCAGCGGAGTGACCAGCAGGAAGAGGACCAGGCCGATCAGGGCCACCGCCAGGTGGCTTGACCCCGCGGCCATGCCGACGACCACCGCGAAGATGACGAAGGCCGTGTCCTGCGTGTCCTTGACGACTGTGCGGAACCGCACCACCGAGAGCGCACCGACCAGGCTGAAGGCGCGAGCGACGTTATCGCCGATGACCTGGGTGGCCATGGCGATCAGGGCCGAGAGCATCACCAGCGTCGTCAAGAAGGTCGCCGCCACCGGCTCGCCGCGCCTGGCGAAGCGGCAGATGCCGGCGACCACGATGCCGAGCACCAAGGCGCAGCCGATCCGCCAGGCCAGGATGGCGGGCGTGACCGTGGTGGTCCCAGACAGCGACGCGTCCAGCCACTCAGGCATCGGTCGAACCTTTCCTCTCATCTCGCGGGTGCAAGCCGGTTGCGTGGCACATGCTCACGGTCCCGCCTTCTTGATCTCGGGGTGATTGAGGAGGTACGCTCGGCGTCGCTCTGCGAACGTCCGTAGGCTCATCGCGGGTCCACCCGGCCCGAACCTCGGGGGCTCGGGTGCCTTCGGCTGGTCCGTCACGACCTCTTCCGAGACGGCCTTGTGGTAGGCCTCGGTCGTGGCCAGCTTCTTTGTGTCGGCCTCGACGATCGGATCGATCCTGGTGCGATATTCGGCCACGAGCGGCCCGAGGTTGTCCCAGTCGAGCCAGTGGTCGGCCAGGGTCCGCACGTTCTTCAGGTAGCGCTCGCGCAGGGCCGGGACGGCCAGCAGCTTGCTTCGGAGCGGTTTGCGCGCGTCGTCCATGCCATGAAGCGGGTCCAACTCCACGCCGGGTCCTCCACCGCCTGGCCCGAAACCGGGAGGGCCGCCGCCCGGCCTGCCGGACTTCTTGGCGGGAGCACCCTTGCCCGGCGCACCCGGGCCACGCCGCATGCCGCCCGGCGGACCCATCATCACCGCCGGGCCGAAGGTCTCGTTGGCGTCGTGCGTGAGGATGTGGAAGACGCCCGCGCCGTCGCTGAAGATGTTGTAGTCGCTGGCCCTGATCCAGTACCCGTCGCTATTGATGAACACGTTTTCCAGGGCCAGGAACCAGAGTGCCCCGTCGATATCGAGCTTCCCCTTGAGTGCCTGCTCAAGCTCCTCCGCGGGCGTCTCGTTCAGCGTGAGGCACAGGTCGATCAGGGCCTTCCAGGCCTTGTCGCTCTCATCGCTCTTCAACTGATAGCGCTTCTTATATTCCTCGACGTCGTCCCCCTGATAGGAGAGGCCACCGTCGCCGCCTGGGTTTCCGGGGACCTTCCAGCGTGATCCCTTGGGCGACTTGAAGTTCTCCTCCAGGAACGTCTTGTCGAACTGCTGTGCATTCGAATACAGGCCCCAGTCCTCGCCGTTGATCACCACCCGGACGAAGTTCGCCTTCGGGGCCTGCGTATATCTGCGGGCGATGTCCAGGTAGAGCACCGTGTGTAGGAAGGTCGGGTCGTCGTGCGCGTTGAGTAGGTTCAGGGTCTTGTAGCCCATCAGCCGCTGCTTGGGGTGGGCGAAGTCGACCGAGACGTTCAGGGACCGCTTCTGGCCGGGCCTGACCATCATGAATGACGACAGCCCGCGGAAGTGGACCCCGACGTCGGGGTAAACCTTGCCGTCAACTGTGAGCTTGGCGGGGACCTCGACGTCGGTCTTGTAGAACTCGGCCATCTCGGCCTCCCAATCCTTCCCCTCGAAGTCGAGAAAGAGGGTGCGGACGACGGCCGGATCATAGAAGGGCTTGTCGGCCGGGTAGGCCGTGACTTCGGCGGGGCTGACTTTCGCCCCGGGAGTGGGGTCGGGGGAATCGGCACCCGGGCCGAACCTGGGTCCACCTCCCGGGCCGCCCGGCCTTCCGCCCGGCCCGCCGGGGCCTCCCGGACCACCTGGGCCTCCCGGCGGGCCGAATCGAGGGCCGCCGGCCGGGGCTTTCTTCATGGCGTCGCGAGCGGCGAGGCGTTCGGCGGCGTTTAGCCGGCCGTCGCCGTTCTTGTCGTGATCCTTGACGATGGCGCGTTCCTGGCCCATCGGCCCGCCCGGGCCAAACCCCGGCGGGGGGCCCATCCGACGGTTCATCGCGCCGGCCAACGCATCGCCGTCGAGGCTTCCGTCGGCCTTGCCGGCGGCATCGAGGACGAAGGCTTCGGCGGCCCTGGAGGCCTCATCGGGGCTAAGTCGGCCATCCTTGTTCGCATCGGCCGCCGCCAGCGCGGGGCCGGCCATCATGGAACCAGGCCCGAAGTTGTCGCCCGGGCCGCCCCCCGGGGGGCCATCCCCTGGCCCCTCGCCGGGCGGCCGCAGCCGCCGGTTGATGGCACGCCCGAGCGTGCTGGCGTCGACCGAGCCTTTCTTGTCCAGGTCGGCCGAGCGGACGAATTCCTCGGCCGCCTTGCCGGCCTCGGAGGGCGTCAGCTTTTCGTCCATGTCGGCGTCGGCGATCTCCATCACCCGCGGGCCGAGGAAGGTGCCAGGCCCGAATCCCGGCGGCCCGGACTGTCCTTTCTGGGCGCCCGGACCTCCGGGCGGCGGCCCGCCATCCTGAGAGGATGCCGTCTTCAACGCGACCAGGGAGACGGCGACGCAGCCGGCGAGCATCGCTTGGGTCGCGGCAGATCGCGTCATCATGAAGGGCCTCTCGTCGTGAATCTCAAGAAAGTTGGGTGGCCGATTCGTGCGAGACTCGACCTGGACCGCGGCATTCTAGCGGCGCGAGACCGCTCTGCTGAACTGGATTGTAAAGAAAGCGTGAAGCAACCCCGAAAGTGCGCGCCCCTCTTCGCTTGCCTGGCCGATCTGGCATGCGCGTGTACACTCGTCTCGTCCGTACGCGTCGTGCAGGGATGAGCGGGCCTGGGGTTCGAGGGGGCGGACGTGGCGAGCGTTCCATTGCTGGAGCCGACCGAACGGGGTTTGTACTGTGCCCGGGGCGACTTCTACGTCGACCCCTGGCGTCCCGTTCCCCGGGCTGTGATCACCCACGCGCACGCCGACCACGCCACCAGCGGCTGCGGGCGTTACCTGACCGCGACGGATGGCATGGCCGTGCTGCAAGGCCGGATGGGCCTGGAGGCGCAAGTCGACGGGCTCGGCCCGGGTCGCTCGATCGACCTGAACGGGGTGGACGTCTCGTTCCACCCGGCCGGGCATCTTCTCGGCTCGTCGCAGGTCCGGGTGGAGAGCAAGGGAGAAATCTGGGTCGTGTCGGGCGACTACAAGATCGAGCCCGACCGGACGTGCGACCCGTTCGAGTCGGTTCGCTGCCACACGTTCGTCACCGAGTCGACCTTCGGCTTGCCTATCTACCGGTGGTCGCCGCAGGCTGAGGTGTTCGACGAGATCAACGCCTGGTGGCGCGCGAACCAGCAGGCGGGGCGCGCAAGCCTGCTCTTCGCGTACTCCCTGGGCAAGGCCCAGCGCCTACTCGCGGGCGTGGACGCCGAGATCGGGCCGATCTATGTCCACGGCGCGGTCGAGGCGATGAACCGGGCCTACCGAGCGACGGGAATCGAGCTGCCACCGACCACCTATGCGTCGGAGGCGACGAAGGGGGCCGACTTCAGCCGGGCTCTGGTGGTGGCCCCGCCTTCGGCCCACGGCAGCCCCTGGGCACGTAAATTTGGTGCATCGTCATCGGCGTTCGCGTCGGGTTGGATGCGGATCAGGGGCCCCCGGCGTCGCAAGGCGGTCGACCGCGGCTTCGTCCTGTCGGATCACGCCGACTGGCCGGGGCTTCAAGGGGCCATCGAAGCAACCGGAGCGAGCCGGGTCCTGGTCACCCACGGATATACCGCCGTGCTCGTGCGCTGGCTGCGGGAGCAAGGCCTGGATGCCGACGTGCTGGCCACCCAGTACCGAGGCGAGCAGGACGACGTCCCCGGCGAGGAGCAACCGCAGGACGCGGCCGCCGGCGTGGCTGATGCGGAGGAGCCGTCATGAAGGCGTTCGCCGACCTGTACGCCACGCTCGACGAGACCAACCGCACCGGCGAGAAGGTGGCCGCGCTCGTCCGATATTTCGAGCATGCCGACCGCGCCGACGCCGCCTGGGCGGTCTACTTCCTGATCGGGCGCAGGCCCCGTCAGGTCATCCCCACGGCCCGGCTGCGGGCCTGGGCCCGAGCCCAGGCGGGCGTCAGCGAGTGGTTGTTCGAGGAGTCGTACCACGCCGTCGGCGACCTCGCCGAAACCATCGCGTTGCTCCTACCTCCCCCCGACCGGGAGGATGACACGCACCTCGCGACCTGGGTCGAGGATCGCCTGCTTCCCCTACGCACCGCGACCGAAGGAGAGCAACACGACGCCGTCGTGGCGGCCTGGCGGTCGCTCGATACCGGGCGTCGGTTCGTGCTGAACAAGCTCATCACGGGCTCGTTTCGCGTGGGCGTTTCCAAGCAGCTGGTGCTCAGGGCGCTGGCGACGGTGGGGGGAATTGAGCCGGCGACGGTGGCACATCGGTTGATGGGAGACTGGGAACCGACCCCGGCCTACTTTGAAAGCCTGCTCTCCCTCGAATCGGCCGATGCCGACGTCAGCCGCCCCTACCCGTTCTGCCTGGCTCATGCCCTGGACGGCTTGCCCGAGGATTCGCTGGGGCCCGTGACCGACTGGCACGCCGAGTGGAAATGGGACGGGATCCGGGCGCAGCTCATCCGCAGGCAAGGACGCACGTTCGTCTGGACTCGCGGCGAGGAACTGGTCACGGACCGCTATCCCGAGCTCGCCGAGATCGGCCCTTACTTACCCGACGGCACCTCGATCGACGGCGAGATTCTCCCGTGGCGCGATGGCGAGGTGATGCCGTTCGCGCAGCTCCAGCGGCGGATCGGCCGCAAGGTCGTCGGCAAGAAGCTGCTTGCCGACGTTCCGGTCGTACTCATGGCCTTCGACCTGCTGGAGGATGCCGGGCAGGATACGAGGAACTGGCCGCTGGAGCTTCGCCGGTCGAGGCTCGAGGAAATCATTCGGGCCTCGGGCTGGGACGGTCGGATCGTGGCCTCGCCGGTGGTCGACCCCACCTCGTGGGACGACCTGGCCGAGGCGCGTGCCGATAGCCGTGGCCGGAATGTCGAGGGCTTGATGCTCAAGCGCAAAGGGTCGCCCTATCGCGTGGGACGGGTGCGCGGCGACTGGTGGAAGTGGAAGATCGTGCCGCTGACCGTCGACGCAGTGCTCACCGCCGCCCAGCGAGGCAGCGGCAAGCGGGCCAGCCTGTACACCGATTACACGTTTGCCCTCTGGGACGAGGGCCATCTCGTGCCGGTGGCCAAGGCGTATTCGGGCCTCACCGACGCGGAGATCCGCCGGGTCGACAACTTCGTCAGGCGGAACACGGTCGACAAATTCGGGCCCGTCCGCAGCGTCAAGCCGCTGCTCGTCTTCGAGCTCGCCTTCGAGGGGATCCAGCGCTCCCCCCGCCACAAGTCGGGCGTGGCCGTCCGCTTTCCGAGGATCGTCCGCTGGCGCGAAGACAAGGTCCCGGCCGAAGCCGATCAGCTCAAAGCGTTGCGAGCCCAGCTTCCGGAGATGCCTCGATCCTAGAGAGAGTCGGCCGAGACCACCTCGCCGCCTGCTCTCGTGGCGAGGGCACGCCACACGGAAAGGTCGACGGTGTCCCGGGCGAAGGTGACGTGTCCATCGCAAAAGAGCAGATTCACCCCTCCCGGATGGACGCTGCGGGGTGCCTTCCAGCCGGGGTTGTGGTAGGTGATGCAGTCGGCACGGCGGGCGTTAGGCGTTGAGTGGTGATTATAAAGGGTGTTCAAGTAGTTGCCGTCGAACCAGGCCGCCCCTTTGTTCAGCAGCCAGCCGGCGGGCGCATTCGCGCAGGCCTCGTCGGTCAGCGGGGCAACCGCCACGCGTGCGAAGGAACGGGCGAGCGGCGTGGGCACGGGCGTCGGCGTGGTCTGGGTGTAAGGGCCGGCGATGCCCACGATCTGCTCGGACGCCGCCGCGGTCAGGCTTGATCCATCCTGGAGGTCGGCCAGGGAGAGGGCCCGACCCAGGATGAACGCGCCGTTGGCCCCGGTGGCGTCGCCGCCGTTGGAACCGTCGCCCGAGCTGAACGCGTAGCTCGTCGGGCCGGTGTCCGTCGCGGGGGCCGGCGCACCGTCGCTGGGGCAGGCGAAGCCGGCGACGCGCGTGGCCATCGCCGTGGTATTGGCCGACGTGAACGGCCAGAACGCCGAGCCTCCTCCGGCCGGCTTCGTGGCGAGAGGCAGATTGAAGTTCATCGACTGGGCGAGCGCGGACTGCTCCAGATACGGCAACATTTGCGACAGGGCCGACCACCGATATTGCAAGGCCGAGGTGTAAGCCGGGACCGGCCCGGTCGGGGAGAGGAACCCGACCGGGAGGCTGCCGACGGCCGAGTGGTAGTTGTGCATCGCCAGGCCGACCTGCTTCAGGTGGTTGACGCACTCGACCCGCCGCGCGGCCTCGCGTGCCGACTGCACCGCGGGGAGCAGCAGCGCGACGAGGACGGCGATGATCGCGATGACGACCAATAGCTCGATCAGCGTGAAGCCCCTTGGTGGCTCCTGGGCGTTCCTGGATCGCGCACGCAGCGCGAACGCGCCCATCGCGACCACGACGAACAGGAGGAGCCCCACACCGGGGGGGAATCCTCCGCGTCCGAATCGCATGGGCCCCGGCATAAAGGGCATGGGTATGCGCCGCATGGGTGCCCTCCGGCCGGGGTTGAAGCGGGGGCTAATTCGTCCCGGCATAGCTGACCCGCCAGATGGTTCCCGAGCCGTCATCCGTCACGAGCAGCGCGCCGTCCTTGTCGACGGCCACGCCGACGGGCCGGCCCCAGACGTCGCCGTCATTGCTCACGAAGCCGGTGAGGAAGTCCTCATATTCTCCGGCCGACTTGCCGTCCTTCAGGGGGACGCGGACCACCTTGTATCCGGTGCGGCGGGCGCGGTTCCACGACCCGTGCTCGGCGGCGAAAATGTCGCCTTTGTACTCGTCGGGGAAGCTCTTGCCGTCGTAAAAGGTCAGGTCGAGCGAGGCCGAGTGCGACTGGAGCAGCACGTCGGGGGTGATGACCTTGTCCTTCAGCTCGGGATGCTTCCCCTCGTGCCGGGGGTCATGCTTGCCGCTGAGGTAGTACCAGGGCCAGCCGTAGAAGCCCCCTTCCTTGACGTGCGTGATGTAGTCGGGCACGAGCTGGTCGCCCAGGCCATCGCGCTCGTTGACCGATGTCCAGATCTCGCCGGTCTTGGGGTCCTTGGCCAGTCCCACCGGGTTGCGGATGCCCGAGGCGTAGATGCGCTCGTTCTTGCCGTCGGCGTCGAATGCCAGGATGTTCGCGCGTCGGTTCTCGCGGCCGTCATCTTCGGCATTGGACCGCGAGCCGACCGAGACGAACAGGGTCTTGCCATCGGGCGAGAACTCGATGTCGCGGGTCCAGTGGCCGCCGCCGCCCACCGCTTCGTTGCCGGTGGGGATATCTTGGACGATCGCCTCGGCCTCGCCATCGGCCTTGGTGTCGCCGTTCTTGTAGTCGTAGCGGATGACCGAGCCGGTGTTGGCGATGTAGACGTGCTCGGGATTGGGCCCGGGCGGGTGGAAGGCGATGCCGAAGGGGCGGTCGAGGCCCTCGGCGAACACCGCGTTGATCTCGGGCTTTCCGTCGCCGTCGGCGTCGCGGAGGATGCGAACGCGCTTGGCCTTGCTCTCGGCGACGAAGAGGTCGTTGTTGGGCGCCCGGACGATGACTCGCGGCGCGTCCAGGCCGGTGGCGAACTCGGTGACCTTGAATCCTGCGGGGGCCTTGGGCCAGGCCCCTTCGGGTCGCTTGATGACCTTCGGGTGGTTCTTGGCCGAAGGGGTCTCATACGGCGTGGCGAGGTCGTCCAGGGTGATCTTGCGGCGGACGCCGGGGGCGTCGGTCGTCCAGTCCCCCAGCGCGTCCTTGCCCGTCCGGGTGTCGGCCGGCGCGACGGGCCGGGCGGCGGCCATCATGATCACCCCCCCACAGCCGGCCAATACCAGGGCCAGGGTGCGGGCTGCGTGTCGGATACGGTCGCTCATCGAGTGGATTCCTGCCTATTGAACCGGCGGACGGGCGGGCCGGAGAGGGCCTTGGGTCGCCGCCGAGCCGGCGCCCCGTCGCATACCGTTCGAACGTAATGCCAACGAGTGTCTTCCGCCACTCCCTGCCGGGTCCCGGCTCAGGGCGTGTCGCCCACCTTCCGACCGCCTTTGAAGACGGAGCGTACGGCGAACCTCGTGGGATGGCGGCGGACCTGGCCGATCGAGTCGACCAGCTCCCAGTCCCCGTCTTCCAGGTCGAAGAGGACGGCATCGGCCTCGGCCCCGACGGCCAGGGTGCCCAGCACGCCGGCCTCACCCATCCAGGAGGCGGGCTCGGAGGTGACCATTTCAAGCACGTCCCGCACCGACAGGCCCAGGGCCAGAAACTTCGTCATCGTGCATGCCAGATCGTACACTGGCCCGTCGACGCAGTAGGTGTGCAGGTCGGTGGAGATCGTGTGAGGCCTGACCCCCTGCTCCAGGCATCGGGCCGCCACGTCGAAATGGAAGCTCCCCTGCCCGTGCCCCACGTCCATTCGAACGCCCCGCTCGATGGCCGCTCGCACCGAGTCGAGGACCAGGCCACGCCCGTCCAGGATCGAACCGGACAGGCCGTGATAGCAGTGGGTGAAGACGTCGCCGGGCCTGAGCGCCTCGACCATCTCCTCGGTCGGCGTGACGGCCAGGGTCGGGTGCAGCATCAACGGCTTCTTGATCGCATCGGCGGCGGCCCGCGCCTGGCGCAGCGCCTCGCGCTCGACGCGGCCGTCGTCGCTGATGTTGTCCATCAGCCTGACCTTGATGCCAAGCACCACGTCGGCATGCGCGAGCGCCGTCTCGACGGCCCCCTCCGCGGAAAGGAACAGCGGGTCCTGAATCTCGCCGAAGGCGGGCTTCATGTTAATTCCGGCGATCAGGCCAATCCCGCTGATGTGCACCAATGCCTTGACCCGCGTCTTTGCTCGGTCGATGACGAAGGAGCGGAAGCCCTCGAAGGTCAGCGATCCCGCGGTCCCGGCGTCGACGACGGTGGTGCACCCATTGGGCAGGCAGGTGACGTCGGGGTCGACCCCGAAGTGGCTCACCTTGTGATAGACGTGCGTATGCAGGTCGATCCAGCCGGGGCTAAGAAACCTGCCACGGGCGTCGATCACCTCGGAGGCGGTCGCCGGGTCGATCGAAGTGCCGACCTCGGCCACCAGTCCGCCGGCGAAGGCGACGTCTCGCACGGCGTCGATCCTGGTGGCGGGGTCGATCAGTCGGGCACCCCGGATGAGCATGTCGTACTTGATCGGGACGGCCACGGCGGGCCTCCTGGGCGTGCGGGCAAGCGGCCAACTTCGGTCGTTCGCGCGGGTCCTGCACCCAACGCCTCGTTGGCCGAGCATAACCCAGAAGCCGACGCCCCGGGAACGACGCCGCGTCACGAACGACGTCCGGCCCCCCGCTGCGCTGGACATCCGCGGTAGGATTGCTCGCGTCGGGCCACGCCAGACCTCGCCCGCCGGGCTGAAGGACACCGCCAATGCTCCCGCTCACCCTCTGCCCGATCTGCGGCCAGCCCTACGCCGTCCCCTGCCAGACCTGCCGCCAGGCCTCGATTCTTGACGAGTCCGAGGGTGTCCCGACCCTGCTCGTCCGCCTCTCGGCCTTCGAGGGAGCGTTCGAGGTCGACGTGGCAGACACCCTCACCGGCCTCGCCGCCTGGTCGGCCGACAATCCCAAGGCCGCGATCATCCTGGACATGGAGCAGATCCCGTTCCTGGGCAGCCGGACGCTGGCCGTGCTCCTCCGCCTCAATCGCACGCAGAAGTCCGCGTCGCGACGCCTGAAGCTGCGGAACGTCGGCCCCGACCTGCAAGAGATCTTCCGGATCACCCGCATGGATCAGCTCCTGGAGATCAACGCCGCCTGAGTTCCGACGGAGCTCAACGACCGCCCGCGATGGCTCGCAGGACCCGGATTGGGTGATCGGTCTGGATCAGGTCGACCCCGGCGTCGATCGCCCTGCGGTATTCCGCGGCGGTCTCGTGGAGCCCGAGCGCATCGCTGAAGACGAGAATCCCCCGCGCGTGGCAGTCGTCAATCAGCGGTTTGGAGAGGAGGCTCCAGCGGGCGTCGAACGCATAAGGTTCGAGGCGAACCGCCAGCCCTTCGACGTCCGATGCGTCGCCCAGGCCCGCCATCCGCCTCAATGTCGGCTCGATCGCCTTCAGTTTCGCGAGGTAGTCGGCCCCTTGATAGACGACCGATCGCTCGATCAAGGCATGCTTCCGCAATGCCGCGACGAGGTTCTCCGGCGAGACGTCCTTGGCGTCGACATAAAGCTCAACTCCCGCGGGGACTGACCCGAGGAACGCGTCGAGCGTGGGGACGGGCGTGCCGGCAAACTGGCGCCCGAACCAGGCCCCCGCATCGAGCTTGTTGATCTCGGCAGAATCCCACTCACGAATCGGCCCGCGCCCATTGGTTGTGCGGTCGAGCAGGGCGTCGTGGAGCAGGAACGGGATGCCGTCACGCGACGTCCGGATGTCGAATTCCACGAAGTCGGCGCCCAGCCTCGCCGCCTTGTCGAAGGCCGTGAGCGTATTCTCGGGCGCGTCATGAGAGGCCCCCCGGTGGTGTGAAATTTTCACGCGGGACGCCCCCGCCGCCAGGATCGACTCGCGGGCCACGATCTCCTCGGGCCGGTCGCTCAAGATCCAGTCGGCCCCGGCCTCGATTGCCCGGTCCCAGACCTCCGGCCGATCCGCGTCACCGATCGCTTCCGCCAACACAACAATCCCTCGCTCATGAAGGCCGCGGCAGCGACCGGCCGTCGCGTCTGAGGCCGGGATCGAGACCACCGCGGGGCTCAGGCCATCGAAATTCGCGTCGGTAAGCCCCCCCGCGCGGTTGCCTAGCAACAGACCAAGTTGGCCGCCGTCCTGGGTTGCACGCAGTTTCTTCAAGACGTCGGGAGTGCCGGCGAAGACCACCTGGTTTTGCATGCGGGCCGCGACCACCTCGGCCGAGAGCCGGGCCGCGTCGACCTTTTCGCATTCGAGCAAGACATTGATCCGTCCCCTCGCCAGCTTCAGGGCCTCGCCCAGCTCCATGATCAGGGTGCCGGCGTATCTCGGGGCGAAGTGCGATCCCGCATCCAGTCGCTTCAGCTCCGCGAGCGTGAGTCTCGAAACCGGGCCCTTCCCGTCCGTCGAGTGGGACAGGTCATCGTCTCCCACGAGAACATGCCGGCCGTCGCGGCTCGACCGGACCTCGACCTCGATCCAGTCGACGGCGTTGTCGATCGAGCGTTCGATGGCCGGTGCGGTCGCGTAGGGTGCAAGCCCCTCGGCGCCGCGTCGTGCCACCACCTGGACCCGGCCGGTGGGATGAACGGGCCGGACGAACGGAAATTCTCCGGCCCCGGCCCGGATTGCTCCCAGGACGCTCGCCGTGCATACGATCGCCAGCGTGGTCGGGTGTCGACTCGATCCAGCTCTCATCGCGAATCGCTCCGTTCGTGTCATGTCGTGCCAACGATTCGACAGGATTCCGAATCAAGGCGAAGGGATAAGACTCTCGGGTCCGTCGATCCGATGAGCAAGGGAAGGTGATCGAGTCCGACTCGAACCCAGATCCGATCACCACCTTAGATCAGTCCGTAGGCCAGCATGGAAGATGATCAGAAAATTGAGGGGGTCGGGCCCGCCGCCTGGGGCAGCCGCCACCAACCAACGCGAGCCGCATCCCGAAGATGTCTTTCCTGCGAGGTCCGTTCTATGATGCGGGCTTTCATCCGCGACTCGATCGCAAGGTCGGCCGCGTGAGAAGCGTTTCAGGGCCCGAATGTCCGATTGGAGCGTCGATGGCGATGAACGGAATGATGGCCGGCCTTGTGGGCCGACGGCGTCGGATTGTCGTGGTAGGCGTGGCGCTCATTTTCGCGGGATTCATGGGCTTGCAAGCGATGGCCTTGCCCCAGAAGGCTGCCGAGCCCACCGACTTGCATGTCGGGAGCCTTCGGGTCAACAAGATCCTCTTTCTCGGCAACAGCATCACGTTGCATGGCCCGAAGCCGGACATCGGCTGGACGGGAAACTGGGGCATGGCGGCCAGCGAGGAGACGAAGGATTACGTCCATCTGTTGACGGCAACGATCGCGACGAAAGCGAAAGGACAGCCGCGGATCCTGGCGAAGAATATCGCCGACTTCGAACGCGGTTTCCAGTCTTATCGCCCCGCGGAGAGCCTGAAGAGCGAACTGGAATTCAAGGCAGATCTCGTGGTACTCGCGATTGGGGAGAACGTCCCCGCCCTCACGTCAGACGCGCTCAAGACCGAGTACGGCGATGCCTTTCGCAGTCTGATCTCCGCGATCCAGGGTCAAGGCAAGCCCACGATCGTGGTCCGGAGTTGCTTCTGGGCCGACCCCGCAAAAGACGAGATCATGCGGTCGATTTGCAAGGAGATGGGCGGCCTTCATGTCGACCTCGGGAAACTCGGAGCCGACCCCCAAAACATGGCGGGTGCCGAACGAAAGATCGACCATGCGGGCGTCGCGAATCATCCGGGCGACCGCGGGATGCAGGCCATCGCCGAGGCGATCTGGGCGGTCATCCGCGAGCGAGGCTCGAAGTGAACCGGGCCGGTCGCGTCGGTCGGAAGTGATCCGGCCCGGACATTTCAGGCCATTGAGAATTCTGGGCGAACGCTCTAGCATCTCAGGGCGTCGGCCCACGCCCCTCGCGGGTTTCCCGCCCCCGCGGGCCGATTCTGCTGCACCCTCCGCTCGAGAATTTCCCATGAGCAACCGGACACTCTTTCGCGGTTTCACCTTACTCCTCGGGTTGGTTGCCTGCCTCGGCTCGGTCGGGGGCAAGGTGGCGGTTGCCGACGAACCCCCGCTGGGCAAGGGGGTCAGGGGGCTGGTGACCCGGGCCAAGAAGCCGATCGCGGTCGACGGCAAGCTCGACGAGTGGTCGCACGCGTTCTGCACCCCCGTGCACTACAACCACGGCAAGCTCAACGATCGAGCGGCCCAGTTTTATTACGCATGGGATGAGGGCTCGCTGTACATCGGGCTGCGGTCTCTCGATCGGAGGCCGATCGACATCGGCGAGCCGGGCTCGCTCTGGAATGGCGACGCGGTGGAGTTCTATCTCGACACCCGCACCGGCGAGAAATTCCGCAGCAAGGATTGGTCCGAGGGGGCCATCCACTTCTTCTTCTCCGCGTTCGAGGGCACCAAGGTCAAGCCCCGCTGGGAAATGCGCAAGGGCATTGCCACCAGCGACGTCGTGCTGGAAGGGGTCGAGATCGCGGCGAAGGGGAACCCCGACGGGTATGAGCTGGAGCTGAAGATCCCCTGGATCAATTTCCCCGGCTTCACGCCGAAAGCGGGATCGCTGATCGCCCTGGACGCCGAGCTTTGCAGCGCCGACGGCGCCGGCCGGGTCGACCGGACCTTCGCCTTCGGCTCGCCGCTGTCCGTCCAGCAGCCGGCCTCCCAGGCCACGATGCAGTTGGTCGATGTGTTCGACCCCGACTATTTCACGCAGGCCGGCCCGGCGTCGTTCCCTTGCTGGGTCGAGACTCCCTGGGTCCAGGCCGAGCGGGCCGAGGTGGTGGGGGTGGTCGCCATCCCTCCGACGTTCGTCCCCTACGTCGGCTCGGTCGAATTCCGCCTGCACGACTCCAGCGGTCACATCGTCAAGACGGTCCCCGCCACGATTGAGCCGTTCGGGCCCGAGAAGTGGGAGTTCGTCCGCGCCGTCGCGAAATGGCCCGTGGATGAATTCGTCCCGGGAGCCTATTTCGCGTCCGCCCGAGTCCTGGCCAAGACGGGCAAGCCGCTGGCCACCGTCACCCCCCGGATGATCCAGGAAGCCGCGATGACCGGCCGTTGAGGCCCGCCGACCACGCCGGCGGCCCCGACCCGGGCGATGCACGCATGACATTCGTCTGAGGGTTGTTCCCGGCCGCCGTGAGCGGCGTATAATAGCTGGGCATCGCCCGCGGATGCCCCGTCTCGCCTTCGCCACGCACCGCACCGGGCGGCCTCGCCCGGATCGGAAGGAGCCCCGCATGGCCCTGGGAACGCAGCCGCAAGGGAAACTGCTCGACTACGAGCAGTACATCGACCACCAGATCGGCCGCACCAGGGCCAGGATCAAGGTCACCGACCTGATCACCGCGGGGCTCACCCTGCTCTTCGCCACCCTAGCGGTCTTGCTCGTCGAGATCGTCCTGGACCACCGCTTCGGCCTGCCCATCTGGTCCAGGCGGATCATGCTCTACGGCGGCCTTGCCGCGGCCGGCTATTACCTCTGGCGTCAGGTCATCCGCCCATCGCTGTTCAAGATCAACGGGCTGTACGCCGCGCGGGCGATCGAGGAGACCGACTCCGAGTTCAAGAATAGCCTGATCAACTATCTCGAGCTCCGCAAATATCGCGAGACGATGCCCAAGTCGGTCATGGCGGCGATCGAGCGCAAGGCGGTCAATGACCTGACGCGCATCGAGGTCGAGAGCGTCGTCAACCAGGGCCGCCTCACCCAGATGGCCTACGCACTCGCGGCCGTCGTCGTCCTGTACTGCTTCTATGCGCTCTGGACCCCCAAGAGCCTGCTCGACTCGGCCAAGCGGGCCCTGCTCTCCGACGTCGTCCGGCCGACCAACACGCGGTTGGAGAAGATCAAGCCGGGCGACAATCCCGAGCTGGCCAGGGTGGTCGCCGGCACGCATGTTCCGTTCTCCGTCGAGGTGCAAGGCAACGCCCCCGAGAAGGTCGTCCTGCATGTCAGCACCGACGGCGGCAACTTCTTCGCCCCCATTGAGCTGGCCGCCGGCTCGAACCGCTACGACCCCTGGCAGACGACCGTCCGCAACGTGCAGCAGGGGATGGAGTATTACCTGACCGCCGGCGACGCCGAGTCGCGCCGGTATCAGCTCGAAGTCCTCCCCGCCCCGATGGTCACCGGGGTCACGCACGACCTCGACTTCCCCGCCTATGCCGGGGTCGCACGACGAGCGGCCGTCGAGGGGGGCAACGTCGAGGCGCTCGAAGGGACATTGGTGACCGTCAGGGCTCGGACCAACCAGCCCGCACGCTCGGGTCAGCTCGACTTCGGCAAGAACATCCCGCCGGCCCTGATGTCCGTCTCGCCCGACGACCCTGACGTCCTCGTGGGCAAGTTCGGCATCACCAAGCCCGGCTCCTACACGATCAAGTTCACGACCACCGGCGGGCAGGTGAATCCAGACCCGGTCGTCTACGACATCCGGTCGATCAAGGACAACCCGCCGACGGCCCGATTCACCCAGCCGGAAGACCCCTTCAAGGCCCCCGCCAACGCGCGGGTCCGCCTGAACATGGAGGCCGGCGACGACTTCGGGCTCCAGGACGTGACTTTGCACGTCGTCCAGGGGAACGAGATCCTCCGCACGGCCGCCAACTTCCTGGAAACTCAGGCCAAGCCCGAGCCCATCTTCCGCCGCTCCGAGGTGCTCGACCTGGAGGCGTTCAAGGTCCAGCCGGGTTCGAAGATCGAGTACTGGCTGACCGTCCGCGACAGCAAGCAGCCGCAGTCGAACAAGTTCGAGACCTCGCGTCGGGTCATCGAGGTTGGCCCCCCCAAGCCCCCGGCCGAGCTGGCGCAGCTCGACAAGGATCAGGCCGAGCCCGAACCCCAGCCCGCACCCGAAGAACCCGCTCCTGACCAGACTCCCGCCGAAGAACCCCAGCCCAAGCCCGGCGAACCGGCCAAGACCGGCGAAGGCCAGGCCGGCAATCAGGACAAGGTCGAGCAGACAGGCCAGGATCAAGGCCAGCCCGAGGAAGGCGCCGACCCGGGCAATAACGCGCCAGCGCCGTCCGAACCGGAGATGACCCCCCAGGAGCGTCAGAAGTTCGAGGACAAGCTCAAACGCCTCGAACGAGCCCTCGGAACCCCTCCCCGGCCGCAGCTTCCCGAGCAGGGCAATCCGGCCAATGACCGGCAAGGCGCCCAGTCGGGCAACCCCCCCGCCAACCAGGGGGGAGAAAACTCCAAGCCGCAGGCCCCCCGTAACGGCGACCAGGGCAAGCCGCCCGGGACTCCTCAGGCTGCCAACCAGCCGCGACGCGACCCCGGCTCGTCCAACCCCACGCCGCCGCAACCCAATCCTCCCGGCGCCCCTGGTTCCCAGGATGAGCAAGTCCAGAGGGCCGACCCAGCGCCCCGCGATCCGGCGAACCCTGGCGAGCCCCGCGAACCGCAGGGCAAGCCAAGCACTTCGACAGACCAGCCTCAGAACGGCGACTCCGGGAAGTCGCCCGTCTCCCGCGCGGAGAACCGCCAGGGAGCGCAACGGCCTGGCGCAAAGCAAGATCAGGCGAATGAGCCGTCCAAGACCGATAAGCCCAACCCCGCTGATTCCAAGCAACAATCGCCTCCCAACGGTGCTGGTCAGGGCCAACAAGGCAAGGACGAGTCGAAGCCGTCGGCAAATAGCGACTCTTCGAAACCCCAGCAACCCTCGGGCGAGACCTCCCCGCCTTCCTCAACGGGCACAACCCAGCCCCAGAGTGGGCAGAAGTCCGACGAAACAAGGCCGCAGAAGGGCGAGCCGAAAAAGCCGGGTGACGTGAAGGACCAGGCTCCCGGCCAGCAAGGCGCCC
Source organism: Isosphaeraceae bacterium EP7 (assembly GCA_038400315.1). NCBI lineage: Bacteria > Pseudomonadati > Planctomycetota > Planctomycetia > Isosphaerales > Isosphaeraceae > Kueselia > Kueselia aquadivae. The sequence goes on along the minus strand of CP151667.1, from coordinate 2,047,538 downwards.
AGGGCCAGAACTCCACGACTCGAGATGAGAGCCAACCTGGCAAGCCCGACCAGCAGCCCCAGAGGCCGGGCACTTCTGGTCAAACTGGGTCGACCAAGCCGGGCCAATCGGGCGACCCGAAGAACTCGAAGGACGGCCAGCAGGGAACGCAACCCCAGGGTTCCGACCCCGCCGCTCGACCCGACTCCCAGAAGACCAAAACTGGCGAACAGACTCCGCCGTCCGGGGACGCCAGCAAGACCGGCCAGAGCGGAGCCAACCCCACTAAAGGTGGAGCCAGCTCGGCTAAGGACCAGGCCGGTCAGCCCTCGAATTCCCAAAAGGGTCCGGACTCCGAGAAGTCGAAATCCGGGACCGCTCCGGGCGAAACGAAGCCTACAACGAAGCCGGGCCAGACGCCCGAAGGCTCCTCTGCCGATCAGACCGGAGCCCCCAAGCCCACCGGTGCCCAGCCCGAGGACGGAACCCAGAAGACGGATCCATCAAAGTCCGGTGCAAAAGCCGGCAACCCTCCCGCTGGCGGCGACCAGTCCGGCTCTGCAGCCCAGCCCAAGGGGACCGACTCGCCCGCCGGGGCCGACCCCACGAAGTCCAAGGATCCAGGCGCCGAAGGCTCGACCACGAAGCCTCAGGCCGGCCAGCCCGGAGAATCGGGCCAGTCAACTTCCCCCGAGCCCGGCGAGAATCCGGCCGACACCAAGTCCGGATTGAAATCCGCCGAGCCTGGCAAATCCGGGGCAAGCTCTGCGGCCTCGAAGGACGCGACCAAGTCGTCGAATCCCCAGGCCAAGTCCGGCGAAACCGCCAAGGGCGAATCCCAGAAGTCCCCCGGTGGAGCGAATGAGGGAGTCGATCAAGCTCAGGCTCCCGGCGACTCCAAGGCCGGCTCCCCTTCGGCCTCGAATTCGAATCAGCCCAAGGGAAATCAGGCCCCCGGAGATGCCTCGCAGAAGGCGAAAACCCCCGAGGGTCAGGGAGCCTCCCAGGCCAGTCCCGATGGCAAGCCTCAGGCTGACCAGCCATCTGCCAGCGGCGAAGCCAAGCCCGGTGGCCCCGCTGATTCCGCGAAGACGCAAGCCGGACAGGACTCCAAGTCCGGCAATCCGGGTGCCTCGCCAGACGCAACGCAATCTGGTCAGCCCAAGGGGACGACGCCGGCCACCAAGCCCGGCCAGCCGGCGACCGAGAAGGCCGACCCCACGAAGCAGGCGTCGCCCAACGCCGATGGTTCGAAGAATCCGGAGGGAGCGGGCAATCCCGACTCGAAGTCCGGCACGCCCGGAACTCGCAATCAGGACTCTCCGTCCGGCACCAAGTCACAGGACTCGGCCCAGGCTCAATCCGGCAAGCCCGGAGCGGAAACCAAGCCTCCCGCCCCCGGATCCAGCGGCCAGCCCCCCAAAACCGGCGACCAACCCCCGAAGCTCGGCGACCAGCCGCAACCAGGCACGAAGCCCGGCCTGCCGACTTCCCCCGCTCAGGCCCAGCCCGAGCCGGGTGAGTCGCAGACAAATCCGCAAGGCGGCCGCCAGTCTGAAAACACGCCGCCAGGTCAGCCTGGTGCCCAGGATCCAACTCAGAAGTCGCAGGATCCTTCCGCCCCCGAGAATCCGTCCCAGGCCGATCCGAAGTCGTCTTCCAGCCAGCCTAAGAACCCGCAAGCCCAGACCGGAGTGCAGCCGAAACCGTCTTCGCAGCCAGCTCAGCAGACCCCGGAAGCCTCAAAACCTCCCGGTCAGTCGACCCAACCGCAGCAGGGTCAGGAAGGTCAAAAGTCCGAGGGCCAGCAGGATCAGGGTCAGCAGGATCAGAGCAACCCGCAGCGAGGTCCACAAGGACAGCAGAGCCAAGGCCAGCAGGGTCAGAAGTCCGAGGGTCAGCAAGGCCAGCAAGGACGAAAGGCAGAGGGACAGCAAGGGCAACAAGGCCAGCAGGGCAAAGCGAGTCAGGGTCAGCAGAGCGAGGGTCAGAATGCGACAGGCCAACAGGGCCAGGGTCAACAAACTGAGGGTCAGCAGGCACAATCAGGTCAGGATCAGCAAGGTCAGGGGCAAGGGCAACAAGGTCAGGGACAACAAGGAAAAGCCCAGCAGGGCCAGGGGCAACAGGGAAAATCTAAGGGCCAAGAAACAGGTCAGGGTGAGGGACAAGGCCAAGGTCAGTCCGGCCAAGGTCAGTCCGGCCAAGGTCAGTCCGGCCAAGGTCAGTCCGGCCAAGGTCAGTCCGGCCAAGGTCAGTCCGGCCAAGGTCAGGGCAAAGCTGGTGAAAACCAGGCGGGAGAGGGTCAAGCGGGCGAGGGTCTAGGGCAGCAGGCGGGTCAGGGCCAACAAGGTCAGGGTGAGCCCGGAAAGCCTGGACAAGGCGACTCTTCCTCTTCGAAAGGCACTCCCAGCGGGAAGACCGGGGGCGAGGCGGCCGGAGATTCTCAGGGTTCCGGCTCGACGGGCCAGAAACAAGGACAGGCAAAAGGTGGGTCCGAGCCCGGGGGAACCCAGCCCGGCTCGTCAACTCAGGCCGGCGGCAAGCCGGGCCAGGGTCAGCCCAAGGACGGATTGGGTGGTCAGAAGGCCGGTGGCCAGGGCCAGCCGGGCGGCAAGGCGGGCAGCCCTCAGCCGGGTCAGCCCGATGGGCAGCAAGGCGAGTCGAAAGACCAGCAAGGTGAGGCCGGAGAAGGCCAGGGCAATCCTCAGAATGGGGGGCGCGGACAGGCCAACGGCGGCACGCCAAAGGCAGACACCACCACCCCCAGCCCCAGGGCGCCCGAGCCCCCCGCGGGCAACGACGGTGAACAGGTGGCCCCGGACATGCCCCAGAGTGAGCTCGTCTTGCGCAAACTCGACGATCTGCTGAAGAACGACAAGGTCACCCCACAGATGGAGCAGGAGACCGGGATGACCCGCGGCGAGATGGAGCAGTTCGTCAAGTCTTACAAGAAGCCCAAGGAAAGTGCCGCCGCGGGCGAAGGCCGCGAATTGTCCGTGAAGCCCGGTCAGGGTCGCGCGGCCACTCCCGCTTCGGACCTGCCGCCTCTCGACCCCAGGACGTCGTTCAATCGCCGGTCGACCGTGTCGACGAAGGGTCTGCCTCAGGACACCGTCCAGGGCAATGTCCAGGGCACCCGCTCAGTGGCCCCGGCCGAAGTTCGCTCGCGTGTCGAGGCGTACCGCAGCAGCCTGTCACGGCCGTCTCCCCCGGCCCGGACCCCCGCCACGCCGCAGGGGGGAAGCCGCTGAAGCCGGCCCCCTGCCGCATCGGCCCGTTCGTAGAATCCTCGCGGAGGCCGGCCCCACGCTCGTGCCGGGCCGGCCTCCGCCGTCTTGGCCCAGCCGCGGCCTCGACGTGTCGACCTTGGTACGCTTCGTCATGGACCCCAAGCCGCTCGAACCCGAGATCCTGACCCCCCTGCCTCCGCTCCGTCGCTATCTGGCCGGTTTCGACCCGCGCGACCTCCCCCACCACTTCGCCGATGTCCTCGTCATCGGCGGAGGGGTCGCCGGCCTGCGAGCGGCCCTTGGAATCGACGAGTCCTTGCGCGTCCTGGTCGTCACCAAGGACGAGATCCGCGAGAGCAACAGCAGCTACGCCCAAGGGGGGATCGCCGGGGTGCTCGACCCCGAGGACTGCTTCGCCGACCACATCGCCGACACCCTTGCCGCGGGCAAAGGACTCTGCGACCCCGAGGTTGTCGCCCTGGTTGTGCGCGAAGCCCCCAGGCGCATTGCCGAACTGGTCGAGTGGGGCACCCACTTCGACGAGGTCGACGGCCACGTGTCGCTCGGGCTCGAAGGCGGCCACTCGCATGCCCGGATCGTCCATGCCATGGGCGACGCCACTGGCCGCGAGATCATGCGCGCCGTCATCGAACGGGTCCGCCACCGGGCCGGGATCCGCATCTGGCAGAACAGCTTCACCGTCGACTTGCTCACCCACGAAGGGCGGTGCCGGGGTGCCCTGGTCTGGGACCGCCGCCGAGGGCTCAGCCTCATCTGGGCGCGGGCCGTCGTGCTCGCCACCGGCGGGGCCGGCCAGCTCTACCGCGAGACGACCAACCCTCCGATCGCAACCGGCGACGGCCACGCCCTGGCCTTTCGGGCCGGGGCCGACCTGCGCGACATGGAATTCATGCAGTTCCACCCGACCGTGCTCTACATCGCCGGGTCGTCGCGGCACCTGCTCACCGAGGCCCTCCGCGGCGAAGGGGCCTACCTCCGCGACCGCCACGGCGAGCGGTTCATGCCCGCCGCCCACCGCCTGGCCGAGCTCGCCCCGCGCGACGACGTGTCGCGTGCCATCACCGCCCAGATGGCCAAGACCCAGCACCCGTGCGTTTACCTGGATCTGAAGCATCTCGACGCCGAATTCATCCGCCGCCGCTTCCCGGGAATCGACAAGCTCTGCCGCAACTTCGATCTCGATATCACCCGGGACCCCATCCCCGTGCGCCCGGGCGCCCATTACATGGTCGGCGGGGTGATCATCGACGACGACGGCCGGACGGCCGTCCCTGGGCTCTGGGCCGCGGGCGAGGTCACTAGCTCGGGCCTGCACGGGGCCAACCGGCTCGCGTCGAACAGCCTGCTCGAAGGGCTCGTCCACGGCGCCCGCGCCGGCGACGACATCAGCCGGACTTTGCTCGCCTCCGGGGCCGCCCGCCTGGAAGTCCCCCCCGTCGAGTCCCTCTCATCTCACGGCCAGCGGTCGATTCTCGATCTTGCAGACGTCCGGGAATCGCTCCGCGCGCTGATGTGGCGATCCGTGGGGATCACCCGCGAATCCGGCGGCCTGCGGGACGCCGCCGAACAGGTCGACGCCTGGTGCCGCTACGGCCTGAACGCCACCTTCGATGATCCCTCGGGCTGGACCCTTCAGAACATGCTCACCATCGCGAGGCTGATGATCGCCGCGGCGACTGCCCGTGAGGAGTCGCGCGGGGTCCACACCCGATCCGACTTCCCGACGACACGGCCCGAGTGGGCCAGGCACGTCGTCCTGCGTCCCTCGGTCGCCGCCGAGCCCCGACGCCTCGCCGAGACCGTAACGTCCTGAGCCCCGTCGACGGAAACCCCCTGGGCCCATCCATTGACGTTGGCCAATGGATGGGCCCAGGGGGTGTTTGCGTCAGGCGTTCCGGCCGAGAATTCCGGCCCGGTCAGTTCTTCGGGACCGCCTTCGGGGCGACGTGCTCGTATTCCATCTTCTCGAAGAATTCCTGCGGGTGCCTGGTCCGGTCGGGTGCCGGGGGGGCCGGCGTGTCGGCGGCGGCCACGCCCTGCACGCCCTCGGTGGCCTCGGTCCTCAGCTTGACCAGGGCCGGGTACAGGTCGGAGTAGGCTTTGCGCTGGGCCGAGGTATTTGCCGAGCCGAAGCGGAAGTTGTAGGCGTTCATGAACGCGAGCAACTCGCCCAGGCTGACCTCGGGCCGCTTGTCCACGCCCGCGAGCAGGACGTCGATCCCGGGAGATTCCAGCATCTTCAGTAGGCCATAGGTCGCCTTCAGGAAGCGGTCGGCCTGCTGGCGTTGGCGGCTGGTCCTGTTCGGGTAGACCGTCTCGACCTTGGCGCGGGTCTTGCGGATAATTTCCAGGGCCTCGTCGACGGTCGCGACATTCGGGTTGCCCTGCTCCTGCTCCTCTTTGCGAATCTTCGCGGCAATCGCCCGGAACTGGGTCCGTTCGGCCTCGAACTCGGGGGTCTTGAGCGAGTCGGGGGGCCCGCCCTTGGTCAGCTCGTCATAGCTGGCCGTGATCATTGCCGCGGCCTTCTGGAACGGGATCTCGCGGATCAAGGTTCCGGGCACGGTCTGCTTGGCCGATGAGACGCCCCGGACATAGAGCTTCGGGTTGTTCAACTCGTCCAGGATCGAGTTCATGGCGTCGCCGCTATGAATGTCGCTGGTCGACGGGTTCTCTCGCAGGCGCTTGGCGATCGAGTTGACCGACTCGTTCTTCAGGTTGCGCGTGCGGATCACGCGGGCCTGACGCTCCTGATTGAGCGTCTGCTGCGACTCCCAGAGGTACTGGTTGAACCGCATGGCGGTGTCGGCATTGATCGAGTTGGCGACGGCCGTCTGCTGGTTGTAGATTCCGGCACCTTCCGCGAACATGCCCATCCCGCGCGCGTAGTCGCCCTGCGCGGTGCTGGCCCCGCCCCAGCCGCCCCAGCCATAGCCGCCAAACTGGGCCTGGGCCGGCATGGCAAACGCCAGGCCCGCCGCGAGAGTTGCAAAGGCAATCGGTCGTCGGATCATGGGGACAACTCCCTGTTGGGTTTCATTCATTCTGAAGCGACCGGCCAACGACCCGGGCGCGACGAGTTGGTTTATGCCCATCGGCCCCGCCGCCGCCGGTCTCGCGGTCGAGCTCCCTGAGGGTGATTCTCAGGGCTTCGATCGCCGGCGATCGGTGGCAGGTTTCTGCCGTGGAATGCACTATGATAAACGTATCCCGCGCCTGGGTTCAGGGCAAGTAAAAGTCACCAATCCATGCGACAATGGCCCGTCCCAGGCGGCCCGGCCGGGCCTTGACACCCTGCGAACTCAGGAGCGAACCATGAGACTCGCCCGCAGCGCCGTGCTCCTCGCCGCCTCCGCACTCGCCATGGCTGGCACAGCCCGAGCCGACGAGCCCGGCGTGGCCTCGAAGAGCCCGTTCGCCGGGCTCGAGGCCCTGAACGCCGAGCATTCCAGGCGACTCGCCGAACTCGAACGAGGCCGGATCGTCGCACTGACGGCCCTGGCCGCCAAGGCCCAGGGCGAGGAATCCGAGCTCGCCTATCGCGAGCTGTTCGAGGTGGCCGTCGCCGGCAACTTCTACGCAGAGGCCCTTCCCGCCGCCGAGGCCCGACTGACGAAAACCGGAGGCGACCCCGCCGTCCGGGCCCTCGCGGTGCTGGTGAAGATCATCGCCAGGATCGATCGCGGCGATCACAAGACGGCGGTCGCCGATCTCACCGCCGCGTTCAAGGCGAGCCCGGATGACGAGGGCGACTCCTCCGATGCGGCCACCCTGATCAGCCTGGGCGAGGCCGCCATCCAACGCCTCGTCCGCGCCGGCCGCTTCGATCAGGCCCGCCTCGTCTGCGAGATCACCGGCGAGAGCCCGTCGAAGCCCGTCCGCGCCCACTTCGCCGCCCGTCGCGCCCGCCTGGCGATGTTCGGCAAGTCGGCCCCCGAGATCATCGGCAAGGATGTCGACGGCAAGGACATTCACCTGTCCGACTTCAAAGGTAAGGTCATCCTGGTCGACTTCTGGGCGACCTGGTGCCCCCCCTGCCTGGAAGCCATGCCGGCCCTGGCCTCCACCAGTGCCGCGTACCAGGGCGACGGATTCGTCGTGCTCGGCGTGAACGTCGACAGCAAGAAGTCCGACGTTGGCACCCGGGCCAAGGCCCTCCCCGCCGTCCGCAGGCTGCTCATCGCCGCGGGTATCGACTGGCCGAATATCGTCCTTGATGGCGAACCGAGCGAGCAGTGCCCGACCAAGCTCTACGGCGTCGACGAGATCCCTGCCAGCTTCCTCGTCGACCGTGATGGCACGATCATCGACATCGAAGTTGGCCCCGACCGGGTCCGGAGTGCAGTCGAGAAGGCCCTGAAGTCCAGCCCGAAGTGACCTGAACGAACACGGCCGGGGGGCCGCCCTTCGGCGACTTCCCCCGGCCGTTTCGATTTCATCAGGATTCGTCGATCACTTGCCCAGGACGAACTGGGCACGGGCCGGCGACGCGGCGACTTCCTCGAGCTCGACCCGCACGGGGGTCAGTCGCTTCTGAAGGTCGACGCCGATGGTCAAGGTCCGGACGCCCGCAGGCAGGTCGAGCGTCAGCTCGGGCTTGGGCTCGACCACTCGGCCGTCGACCCAGAGCATCAGGCCGGAGATGTCCTCCAGGCCCAGCTTCACCGCCCCGGCCGTCGAGACGTCGATCTCGCACCGGGCGAAGCCGAACTTCGACCCGTAATCCTGGCCGGCAAGCTTCATCGTCAGGTTAATCGGGGCGAGGTCGGCCAGGGGAAGAACCCCCGAGACCATGCTGTAGACCGGCAGGAACCGAAGGGCCGGGTCGGCCGAAGCGGCGATGTCCAGCCGGTTGCGCCTGAGCAGAGTTTCCGTCGCCGCGTTTGGCTCCAGCACCCTCCACCGCCGCGCCAGCCGGGCCTTGCCCACCGAGTACGGTCCCACTTTGCCCAGCGACGACAGGAATTTGACCAGGTCCAGCAGCTCATCGCGGGTCAATGAGTCGGTCAGGCCGGCGGGCATCAGCGAGCCGCCCGGCTTCTGGTCCTCGATCGACGACAGCGGGATGGCGATCTCCGCGTCCTCGGCGTCTCGCAGGATGAGTTCCGAGTCGGTCTGTCGTACCTTGATGCCGGTCTTGACCTGGCCATCGACGGTTCCCACCACGGTCGCGTGGTAGTTCTCCTTGACGGCCTTGGCGGGCTGGAGCAGCGAGTCGACCAGGTAGTCGGGCTGGGCGCTTGCCCCGATGCTTTCAAGACCCGGACCAACCTGTCCGCCTGCGCCAGCGACGGCGTGGCACTTGATGCAGTTCAGCTCGGCGCGGCGGAAGAGGGCCTCGCCCCGCGCCGCATCGCCCTTGGCCGCGACGTCCGTGAGGAACGCCGTCAACTCGGGTCCCGCCAGCGGCTCGCGCGCCGCGTCGAGCTTGCCCGCGACGGTCAGGGCCTTGACCAGCCCGGGATTCTCGGCACCCGAGCCACGGGCCAGCCGCACCGCGACCCTGGCCACGTCGCCCGGAAGCGTCGTCTCTTTCAGGGCGCCGGCCAGGACGTCGGCCCCTCCCTTGCGGTTCAAGAAGGCCCCGATCAGCACCGGAACCGCCGGCGCGGCGGAGTCGCCGGCCATCAGCCCCGAGGCCAATTTGGCCGCCTGGGTTGCATCAAGGCCCGCCAATGCGGCGACGGCCAGCGATCGATTGCTCAGGACGTCGCCCGAGCCGGCCAACTTCGCCAGCGTCGGCACGTCGCCGGCCGAAGCAAGGGCTTCGACCAGGGCGGGAGCCAGCGAGACATCCACATTCTTGCCGGCCTGCTCGCGGAGAGCGGCGAGGATCGGCTCGACTTTCCAGAGGCCCGCGGCGCGGGTGGCCGTGGCCCTCAGGGCGGGGTCGCGGTCGGCCTTGGCCAGGTTCGCCAGGCGGCCGAGGTCGCCGGTCGGCTGGCCCTTGTTCTGGCGGGTCGCCTTCATCAGGCCTTGCAGCAGCGAGGCCCGTCGTGCATCGGCCGTCGGGCCGTCGACCACCGCCATCTCGAAGACCTTGGTCAGCTCGGCCGGCCCTCCCTGGGTGGCGATCAGGTCCATCACGGCGTCCTCGCGGTCGGCCGGCACGAGTCCCTCGGCGATCATGGCCATCAGGGGGGCCACCGAGTCCTTGTTCCCCAGCGAGATGAGCGCGAAGACCAGGTGCGACGGGTTCGAGAACGCCGCCTCGCGACCTTCCTTAGACTGTGCCTGCGGCAGCCATTGCGGGGCAAGCTCGCGGGCCGTCAGCCAGAGGGCGTAGTCGAGATAACGATCCTGCGGCTTGTCCAGCGCCTTGAGCGCCAGGCCCGCCGACCGCGAATCGGGGATGTGGGCCAGCGCACGCACAGCTTCAAGCCTGGCGCGAGGATGCTCGTCGAGCACGCGCGGGGCCAGCAGCGCCAGCGGATCGGAGACCCGGTCGGCCCAGTTCCGCGTCACGCGAACCGCCGCGGCGCGGATCCGGCCGTCCTTGGCGTCGAGCATCGCGGACAGCAATGCGGGCTCGACGACGTCGAGGGACTGGTACGTCCAGAGGGCTTCCAGCCGCAACTCCTGGGCGTCGGGCGCCAGCGCGGCAGTCCATGCGGCGAGTGCCGGAATCACTTCGGTCGCACCACGTTCCTTGAGCACGCGCCTGGCGAAGTGGCGGGTGGCATCCTCGGGCGACTTCAACTTGTCGAGCAGCGCCGTCACGGGCGCGTCTTCCAGCTTGGGTCGCTCGACGGTCGGCCGGTTCTTGGCCGTCACGCGCCAGATTCGGCCGCGGGTGTGGTCGCGCCTGGGGTCGCGGAAGTCGACCTCCCCGTGCTGGATGATCGGGTTGTACCAGTCGGCGATGTAGATCGCGCCGTCGGGCCCCATCTTCACGTCGATCGGCCTGAAGGCCATGTGAGACGTCTTGATCAGTTCGCCAAGCTCGCGCGAGGCAAAGCCTGCGCCGTCCTCGGTGACCACGAATCGGCAGACCCGATTGCCGCGGAAGTCATTGGTGATGAAGTTCCCCTGCCAGTCGTCCGGCAGATGCCGGCCACTGACGATCTCCAGCCCCGCATGCTTCGGGCTGCCGGGGTTGAGCCCACGGACGATGCGCACGGCCTCGGGCGAGGTGACGTAGTAGGCGCCCGGAAGCAGGTAATTGATCCCCTCGCCGCCGGCGCCGTCGGTGCCGAACGACTGGCCGTAGCGGTCGAAGGCGTGGCCCCACTGGTTGACCAGCCCCTTCATCAGGATATCAAGCTGCATCGTCTCGGGGCGGAACTGCCAGGTCCCGCCGCCGTTGAGGCGCCTGACGCCGTGGGGAGTCTCGACGTGGCTATGAATGTAGATCGACTGGCTCATGTTCAGGCGGCCGTCGAACCCCCATCGCAGCGTATGCAGGATGTGGTGGGTGTCCTCGGTGCCGAACCCGGAGAGGACCACCTTGCGGACGTCGGCCTTGCCGTCGCCGTCGGTGTCCTTCATATACAGAAGCTCGGTGCTGTTGGCGACATAGGCCCCCCCGTCGCCCGGCTCGACCCCGGTCGGAATCAGCAGCCCGTCGGCGAAGACGGTGGTGGTATCGGCCTTGCCGTCCCCGTCCTTGTCTTCCAGGATCAGGACCTTGTCATTGGCCGTCTGCCCCGGCTGGATCTGCGGATAGACCTCCGAGCTCGCGATCCAGAGCCGCCCCTTGGCGTCGAAGTTCATCTGGATCGGCTTGGCCAGCAGCGGGTCGCCGGCGAACAGGTTCACCTCGAAGCCGTCGGCCACCTGGAACGACTTGCGCTCGATCTCGGGGTCCGGATTGGGGATCTCGAACGGGGGCCGCTGGGCATGGGCCGTGGTGGCGGCGAGCAGCCCGCACGCCAGGGCAAGCGTCAGGCAAAGGCCCGACGGATGAGTGCGCTTGATCATGACTTCACCTCGCCTTCGCGGACGAGCTCATAAGTGCGGGGGGTCGGGACGCGGAGCCCGGCGATGGCCGACTCCTGCTCCGCGACCAAGGGGTCGAACATGGGGATCTCGCGGGCGTTGTTCCCCTGCTCGTGCTTGCGGAAGCCGAACAGGTAGGTCTCGTTCTGGGGCCGCCAGCGGTAGAAGTAGAGCGAGTTCTTGCGGCCGATCGTGGACCGGAGCGTCTCGACCTGGGCGGCGTCGGGGCCCCCTTCGATCGCGATTCCGGCGGCCCAGGCCTTGCCGTTGGCCGTGACGAGCGCCTTGCCGTCGACCTTGAGCGTGTATTTCGCCGAATCGTCGAGGCCCTTCACCGCCAGTTTTCGGCCCGTATGGCCGCCGGCCGGGCTCGCGGGGGCGGCCAGGACGGCATCAGTTAGGCGGAATTTCGGACCCAACTTCCAGCCATCCGAAGGCGCCGGAGCCACCGCCACCTCGGCCCCCTTCGACATAGCCTTCCCGGGCTCCAGTTCCACCTGCCAGCCATCTTCAACCGCTCCAAAGGCGCGATCGGCCAGGGTGCGGGCGGTCAGCCACGAGCCCAGCGCGTTGAGCTGGATCTCGTCCTGGGTCAGCTTGGCGGGCGGGTTGAGCTTCGACCCATCGACATCGAGGATATCGACGAACGGCAACCCCCGGCGCGCGGCCACCTTGCTGATCTCGGCCGAGTACAGGGCCAGGTCGGCATTATGTCGCGACGGGTCGGGGAGAGGCCGGCCCAGGTCTTCGGCCCTGATGGGCGAGACGAGGGCGATTCGCGCCTTGGTCTCCGCGAGCATGTCGAGCAGCCTGTCCAGCCCCTCGACGAAGTGCGGCAGGCCCTGCGAGCCGGCGAACGACTCGTTCGCGCCGTAGTGCACCAGGATCAGGGTCGGCTTGATGAGGGCGACCTGCCCCTTGAGCTGGCGAAATCCGTCCTCGGCGGTGCCGAAGCCGGCGCGCGACTCGCCCCAGACGGTGTCGCCGCTCCAGCCGAGGTTGCGGAAGAGGATCGACTTGCCGGGATTACGCCGGGTCACTTCGGTCTCAAAGTAGCCGAACGACTGGTCGCGCTCGACGAACGTGCCGCCGACCAGGACGACGCGGTCGCCGTCCTTCAGCTCGATGGGTGCCGGGCCTGCGGCTTGGGCCGGCGACGTGGCCAGCCACGCCAGGGCCAGCGCCAGGGCCGTGGTGCGTTTCAAAGGGGAATCCTCCGGGTCTGTAAGGAAGGCCGTCAGGGCGGCTCGTTCGCGGGCTCGCATCCCGCGCGGTGGGGCGGTCGGGGTGATCGGGCCGCCGGCCCGATCCCGATCCAGCAAATGACTTTATCCGAAGGACCGGATCGGGTCGAGCACTAGAGTCGCCGCCCGTTCGCGGATAGAATGCCGCCCCATGGACGCCCAAGCATTCGCCGCCGCCATCCGACCCTTCATCCGGCCCGATCGCCTGGTCGACACCGCCAGGCGCCTGGTCGCCGTCCCCAGCCGCACCGCCGAGGCCGGCCCCGCCGCCGACATGCTCGCGCAAATCCTGGCCGAGGACGGATTCGAGGTCGAACGACCCGTTGCCGATCACCCCGCCAGCCCGGCCGTTGTCGTCCGGTTCTCGGCGTCCAAACCGGGGCGGACCCTCCAGTTTGACGGCCACATCGACGTCGTCCACCTCCCGTATGTCGCCCCCACCCTCGAAGGCGATCTCCTGAAAGGGAGCGGGTCGTGCGACATGAAGGGTGGACTGGCTGCCGCGGTCGAGGCCCTACGTGCCGTGCGAGACTCGGGCCTGCTCGCCGCAGGCGGAATTCTTCTGACCGCTCATGACCATCATGAAGCCCCCTGGGGCGACGGCCGCCAGTTCGACCGTCTGATTCGCGACGGCATCGTGGGCGACGCCGTCTTGATCCCGGAACCTCTTTTCGACCGCCTACCAACCGCCGGCCGAGGCGCCGCCACATGGACGGTTACCTTCCGCCGCGAAGGGATTCCTGTCCACGAGGTCATGCGCCCCGCTGGCCAGCCTAGCGTCATCGCGGCGGGAGCCAGGCTCGTCGAACTGGCCTGGGAACTCAACGACCGACTTTCCGCCAAGTCCGACCCGGTCGCTGGCGCCGAGTCCGTCTTCGTCGGCCAGATCCACGCCGGTGAGATCTACAATCAGGCGCCCGTCTCTTGCTTCGTCGAGGGCACCCGACGCTGGCTTCCCGGCACGTCCCGCGAGCACGTCGAGACCGAGTTCCGCGCCTTGATCGCCGAAGTTGAGACCAAGACCGGCACCACCGCCGATGTCCAGTTCCGGTTCATCCGCGACGCCTTCCGCCTGAACCTTGATCACCCGTTCGTGTCCGTCTTCCGCGACGCCTATCGCGAAACCTCGCCGGGCAACGTCGGGCTGCCCGACGGCCCGAAGCCATTCGTCGACGACGGGAACAGCGTCTACGCCCTCGCGGGCGTCCCGGCGATCACCCACGGGCCTCGCGCGGGGGGGCAGCATACCGTCGATGAGTGGGTCTCGGTGGAAGACCTCGTGCGCGTGGCCAACCTGTATGCGACGGCGGCACTCGTCTTCTGCCAGTAGTCATTCGCGAACCTGGAGACGTTGAGCGTGAGCCGGCCAAGGATCTTCATCGACGGCGAGGCGGGGACGACCGGCCTGCAAATTCGCACCCGGCTCGAAGGTCGCGACGACCTGCAACTCGTCCACATCGACCCCGAGCGCCGCAAGGATGACGCCGAGCGGAAGCGGATTCTCAACGACGTCGACCTGGCGATCCTCTGCCTGCCCGACGACGCGGCTCGCGCCGCCGTTGCGCTCGTCGACAACCCGACGACACGTATTCTTGACGCCAGCACGGCCTACCGCGTCCATCCCGACTGGACCTACGGGTTCCCCGAGCTTTCCCCCGGCCAGGCCGATCGCATCGCCGCCTCGGCTCGTGTCTCCAACCCCGGCTGCTACCCCACCGGGGCGCTGGGATTGCTTCGCCCATTGATTGACGCCGGGCTCGTCCCGACGGATTTTCCCGTCACCATCCAGGCCATCTCCGGCTACAGCGGAGGCGGCCGGGGGATGATCGAGGCTTATGAATTAACCGGCCCGGGTGCCTCGGCCGCGGCCCATAAGATGTACGCACTTGAACTCTCGCACAAGCATGTTCGCGAGATCCAGGCACACGCGCATCTCGATTTTAAACCCCTGTTCACTCCCGCCGTGGGGCGCTTCCGCCAGGGGATGCTCGTGCAGATTCCGCTCCATCTGCGCACCTTGCCCGGCGACGTGAGCGGGCGGGCCATTCATCAGGCGTTGGTCGCGCATTATGCCGGCACGCATCACGTGCGAGTCATGCCGTTGGACCCCCGGCCGGTCAATGACCTGGAGCCTGAGGCTCTGAATGACACGAATGACCTGGAATTGTTCGTCTTCGAGAATGCGGCCGAGCGCCAGGTGTTGCTGGTCGCCCGGCTCGACAATCTCGGCAAGGGTGCCTCGGGTGCAGCCGTGCAGAACTTGGAGCTGATGCTCGGCCTGGAACCTCGTCGCGCCTGATCAGGTCAGCCCCCGAACGAACGCTGTCCCCAGGGAATCGGCATGGTCGGCGGGGTCCGGTGCATATCCTTGCGCACGTCCTTGGGCCGGTCCTTGAACCAGGTCACGAACCGGCAGAGCTGCTTGACCGCCTCGTCGTAGGCCCGCTTCCCCTTCTCGGCGCTGCCCAGCTCGGCGTCGCCCAGCACGCCGGTGTCGGAGTAGGAGCTGGTCCATGACACGGTCGTCGCGGGGCCGGCGCCGAAGAGGTCGACCCAGTTGAACGGGCTCCCTTCGTCATTGAACGAAATGGTCCCGCTCTTGATCTGGTCGGTCCTCACGTCGTCGCCATCCAGATATTGATAGAGCGACGTCTCCAGCTCGCAGGCGTGGCTGCACCCGCCGGGGAATTTGCTCTCGCGCCAGCTGGGCAGGAATTCCTTGTCCACCGTCAGGAGGTTCCACCAGGCGGCCAGGGCGCACTCGGCGTCGGTCTCCAGGTTCGTCCGCCTCGCCACCAGGTCGAGGTTGGGCATGTTCGACCCGTGCCCGTTCAGGAGCACGATCTTCTTGAACCCGTGGTAGGCCAGGCTCTTGGTGATGTCCAGCACCTGATGGATGAAGTGGTCGTAGTCGACGTTGATCGTGCCGGGGAAGTCCATCACGTGGCCGGTGTAGCCGTAGGCCACGATGGGCAGTACCTTGATCGATCCGGGCAAGAGCCGGCCCGCGCCGTGCGCGATTCCGTTGGGGCAGACGAGGTCGACGTCCAGCGGGAGGTGCGGGCCGTGCTGCTCGACGGCGCCGCAGGGGATGATGCAGACCGGCCCCATCTCGACGGCGTCGTTGATCTCGGGCCAGGTCAACTTTTCGTAGCGGTGTTCGGTCGATGCGCGGGATGGCATGGGGGCGGGCCGTCGGTCGGAGGGTAGTCGGGGTCCGGTCGGCCACGATTCTCCCAGAGAGGACGCGGCCCGACTCACGGTGCCGAACAGCTTGGACCCGCCGGGGCCCGCTGTCAAGCGTGCCGGCCGCCTCCGCCGGGGCGAGGAGTCATCGAGTCGGAGTTCTCGACAACCGGGCCGTAAGCCTCGCCATTCGCCGGCCAATTGTCGAGACTGGAAGATGCGGGAGCAGTCTTCGAAAGTTGGCCGCCGCCCCCCCTCGCCGCGTTGCCAATGGAAGACCCGACGTATGGCGCATCCCGACCTGATCGTCACGCTGACCTATGGCCTCGCCGCGGCTCTGGCCTGCGGCTACGCCGCCTTCCGGCTCGGCCTCTCGCCGATCGTCGGCTACCTGCTCGCGGGCATTGTCATCGGCCCCCATACCCCGGGAATCGTCGTCGACACCGAGATAGCCGACCAGTTCGCCGAGATCGGCGTCGTCCTGCTGATGTTCGGCGTCGGCCTGCAATTCCACCTGGAGGAACTGCTGGCCGTGTGGCACGTCGCGGTGCCCGGGGCGATCGCCCGCAGCCTTGTCGTCACGATTCTGGGCGCTCTGGCGGGCCTGGCCCTGGGCTGGGGCTGGCCGGCGAGCGTCGTGCTCGGGCTGTCGCTCTCTGTGGCGAGCACCGTCGTCCTGATGCGTGTCCTGGCAGACTTCAACGAGCTGCACACCCCGTCCGGTCACGTCGCGGTGGGATGGCTCGTCGTGGAAGATCTCTTCACCGTCCTGGTGCTCGTCATGCTCCCCCTGGCTTTCGGCGAGCACTCGGGGCCGGTCGACCTGGCCCGGGCTGCGGGCCTGGCCCTGCTCAAGGTTAGCGGGATGATCGCGTTGACGTTCGTGCTGGGCAAGCGATTCATCCCCTGGCTGCTCGAGCAGGCGG
Source organism: Isosphaeraceae bacterium EP7 (assembly GCA_038400315.1). Taxonomy (NCBI): domain Bacteria; kingdom Pseudomonadati; phylum Planctomycetota; class Planctomycetia; order Isosphaerales; family Isosphaeraceae; genus Kueselia; species Kueselia aquadivae. Next base: position 2,031,011 of record CP151667.1, on the reverse strand, counting down.
CCCTCACCCGCTCGCGCGAGCTGTTCACGCTCACCGTCCTGGTGCTGGCGCTTGGCATCGCCGTCGGATCGGTGAGGATCTTCGACGTCTCGATGGCCCTAGGCGCGTTCCTCGCCGGGATGATCGTCGGCCGGACCGACTTCAGCCTCCGCGCCGCGACCGAAGCCCTCCCCATGCGAGATGCATTCGCGGTCCTCTTCTTCGTCTCCGTCGGCATCATGTTCCGCCCCGCGTACATCCTGGAGGCCCCCGGCACGGTGGCCGTCACGCTGGCCATCGTCCTGCTGGCCAAGCCCGCCATCGCCGCGGCGTTCATGCTCCTGATGCGTTATCCCCTCAGCGTCGCCGTGCCCGTGGCCCTGGCCACCGCACAGATCGGCGAGTTCTCCTTCATCCTGGCTTCCGCCGCCCAGGGCCTGGGCGTACTCGGCGAGTCCGTCGAGAGCCTTCTCGTCGTCTGCTCCATCGCCTCCATCTCCGTGAACCCGCCGCTCTATCGCAATGCCGGCCGTATTGAGCGGTTCCTCGGCCGTCACATCACATTACCGGGGCCGCGGGATACGCCGACACACGTCGACGAGACCAACAGCCGGACCGACCGCAGGCGGACCAGGCGCGGGCACAGGCCGCGGCACCGGGCGGTCATCGTCGGCCACGGCCCGGTCGGCCGGACGCTCCTTCGCCTCCTCAGTGCCAACCGGTTCGACCCGGTCGTGATCGAGCTGAATCACCTCACGGTCCGCCGCCTCAACAGCGAGGGGACCTCGGCGATCTACGGCGACGCCATCCACCGCCAGATCCTCGAGAGCGCCGGCCTGGAGCACGCCGTCGCCCTCTTCCTCACCAGCTCGAGTATGGCCGGGACCCCCGAGGTGATTCGCCTGGCTCGCGAGATCAACCCCAAGATCCTCATCTTCGTGCGGACCAACTACGTCCGCGAGATGGCCGCGCTGCGCAATCGGGGTGCCGACGTCGTCTTCTCGGGCGAGGGGGAGGTCGCCATGTCGATGACCGAGTTCCTCCTCCGCCAGCTCCACGCCGGCGGCGATCAGATCGACCGCGAACGCGAACGCATCCGCGCCGAGTTCCTCATCGCGTCGCCAGACCCCGAGGAGATCCCCGCCAACCGACTCTGGTCCGATGAGATCGGCGAGGCCGAGGCCCGGGCCACCGATCCGGAGGAAGTGGCCGGAGGCCTGACCGAGAGGGGTGATGATCACCCCCCTGGTTGACGCTCAGCGGGGCCGGATCAGCCAGGATTCGTCGAAGAAGTCGGCCGCGACCACCTTCCCGGGCGTCAGGTTGTCCGGCGGCGTTTTCACGTCGACGATCGCCCAGTCGGGCAGCTTCGGCACCTGGCGGGCGTTGTTCAGGTCGTCGTACTCGCGGAAGGTGAATCCGCTGTTCAGGACGACGTACTTCGAAGGGTTGAGGGGATTTGGCGCGATCAGGATCAGGGCGTGATCGGCGGCGGGGAACTCCTGCGACCCGGCCTTGATCGTCGCCGCCGTCCAGACGATCGGCAGCTTGTCGGCGATCTTCCTCAGGACCGCATTGCTCGCCCGATCGCCCCAGAGGATGAGGTTCGATCCGGCGATGTCGGAGTCGGAAATGGCCGAGTCGTCCACGACCCGGGCCTCGCCCCTGAACTGGGTCCGCCACCGCTTCGTCGCCCGCTCCATCTCCTTCGAGGCCCACTCCCCGACCTTTGCATTGTCGGGCGTTCCGGTCGGCCTGACGAAGACGAACGAATCCATGAATGCGTCGTCGATCGGCCCTTGCAGCCCGTGCACCTTGCGCGGCTTCGAAGCATCGATCGTGCCGACGACCCATTGACATCCGTCCTTGGCGAACGCCACATTCCACGAGCGATCGGACATCGGGCCCGGCACCTGAAATGACTGGCCGTCGATGGTCACGACGACCGGCGCATCGGTCGGGAACGGGCATTCTCCGGCGGCCATGTCGAAGCTCAGCGCGGTCAGGTTCTTCGTGTTCGCCAAGACCTGGCTCGGCCCGGTCAGTCTGGCATTCACCAGTCCACGATTCCAGTGCTCGGTCAGGCCGTTCACCACGACCCAGTGGCTCTTGTTGTAACGCAGCGTGTAGGTGACGAAATTGACAACCTCGGGCGTCCGGTCACGGCCATGCGCCGCCAGGCTCGCCATCCGGCGATCGACTTCGAGCCGCGCCTTGGGCTCGTACGAATGCTTGGTGTTCGGGCCGATGATGTGAGTCATCCGCACGCCCAGAGAGAGTAACGCCTCTTCCATCACGTCGGCCGCCTGCTTCTGCGAGTCCTGATCGCCGCTGTAGGCGACCACCGGCAGGCCGATCAGGTTGATCGCCCAGTCATTGCAGTCGAACATCCGCCAGAGGGTCTTCTCATAAGGCGTCGGGGTCAGGGTCTCGTTCTGGAAGACTTTGAGGAATCGCGGGGTCTCGGAGAACCCGGCGCCCGGATTGGTGGCGAACCACATGTCGGGATAGTGCACGCCGAGCTGCCAGGCGGCGGCCCCGCCCATCGAGAATCCTCGCGACGAGACCCGATCCTCATCGATGCGATACTGCCGCTTCACCGCGTCGATCGACTCCAGGACGTCGACCTCGCCGGCGAACTTGAAGGCGTTGCAATAGCGGCCGTACGGGTGCAGCACGATCGTGTCTTCGGGCGTGAACGTCCCGGGCGACTTCTGGCGATCGTCGATGAAGTTCACCTCGCTCAGCAACTCGCCTCGGCCGTGGAACCAGACGTCCAGCCGCTGCCTCGGTCCCGTCGGGGAGGTGCTTTTGGGGATCACCAACCCATAGGGCTGCACGGAGCCGTCGATCTTCGACCGATAGCCGCGGACGACCAGACCGGCCTGCGTGGCCCAGGGCGTCTCGCCCTTGGCCAGCGCCCTGGCACGCTCAAGTCCTTGGGCAAGCAGGGCACGCGCCTTGGCGATGTCGCCCGGCGCAAAGAACTCGTTGTATTTCAGGGCGTCGCGGACCGCCTTGTGATAGATCTCGACGTCGGGGATGAGGTCATCCAGCCCCTTCTTCCCGCCCAGCTCCTTGAGCGCATCGCCGAGCTGCGTCAGGCCCGCATCCAGGGCCTCGCGGTCGGCGGCCGGCACATCGACGCCGGGCTTGGGGACGGGCCTCACGTTGGCGGGCGAGTTGTCCGACTGCCCGTGAACCCTGGCCCCCGGCGAGGAGGCCAGGACCGCCGCGGTTGCGGCCGAGACCATCAAGGAGCGAAACAGGCCTGCCTGGAAATGCATCGTGGTGGCTTCCTCATGACCGGCCGGCGTGGGCCCTCTTCGCGTGGCCCCATGCGACCGACCGGCGTTGGACATCGGCCGTCACCGTAGCGGAGCCCGGATCGTGCGGCAAGCGGCTGTCCCTGGGGACCCGGTCGGTTGGCGGGCCCCGGAACGACCTGTTAAACTCCCCGAAACCGCCGAGACAGATCTGCCCCAAACCGGAGCAAAGAACGACCATGCGATGGACACGATGGCCCCTGGGCCTGGCCCCTCTGGCCTTGATGCTGACCCCGGCCGCCATGGCCCAGCAGGCCGCACCGGCGAATTCCGTCGAGGCCATCGATGGCGCGTTCGAAACGGCCAGGACCGCCCTCGAAGTGCGCCGACTCGAGAGCCTGGCCGCACTCGCCGCGACCCAGCCCGCCGACCAGGCGGCCCGCACCAACGAGCACCTGCTGCGCATGGCGGTGAACGGCGACCTGTACCGCCAGGCCGAGCCCTTCGCCGACCAGATCCTCGCCCGAGGGGACGCTCCGGCCCTCGTCAGCTTCTACGCGTCGCTGGTGAACCTGATCGCCGAGGCCGACCGGGGCGCCTTCGATGAGGCGTCGCGCGACCTGCGAGCCGCGATCGACATCGCCAAGACGAAGGCGGGTCGCTCGTCCGAGTATCCCCCTTCTTCGATCGTCACCACCCTCTGCGAGGCCTATTACCAGCGCCTGCTGCGGGCAGGCCGCCTCGACGTCGCCCGTCGAGACTTCGCCCTGGCCCTCTCCGCCGCGTCCGACCCCGTCGTGGTCGACTACCTCAAGGGCCGCCTTGAACGCCTGGAGATGGTGGGCAAGCCCGCGCCCGCGCTAGCCGGCCCCGACCTGGACGGCAAGAACGTGAGCCTGGCCGACTTCAAGGGCGAGGCTGTACTCGTCGTGTTCTGGACGACGTGGCAGCTCTCCAACGCCGAGGACGTCCGATCAATCCGCGACGCCCTGGCGACCTATCAAGCCAAGGGCCTGAAGGTCATCGGCGTGAACCTCGACGCCTTGCAGGCGGGCAACGACGACCCCGCCAAGGTCCTGGCGCTGGTTCGTCGCTATGCCCTGGACAACAACGTCACCTGGCCCACGCTCATCAACGGCGAAGGTCCGAAGAATCACGCCGCGGCCTATCACGTGGCCGAGGTCCCCGCCAACGTCCTGATCGGCCGCGACGGGAACGTCCTCGATCTCGACCTCACCCGCCAGACGATGACCGGATCGATCTCGAAGGCCCTGGAAGCCCGCTAACGTCCGGTCGATCGTCTCTTCGCCCCCGGTCCCGTGTCGCGGATCAGCGAACCGGCGGGGGCGGGGGGATGGTCGCCTGCTCGAGCCCGTTGTACAGGCCGAGCAGGAAGACATGGAAGGTCTCGGCCACCTGCGACGAGGTCGTTTCCCGGAGCCTCTGCAAGGTCGGTTGCCCGAACTCCAGCAGCGCCTGTCTGGCCGTTGTTGCCGTCTGCAACCGGGTGACCCGCGACGCCTGCCACTCGCGGAGCGCCGCGACGACTTCGGCCTCGGCCCGCTGCCGCTTCGACGCCAGGTCTTCTGCGATCTCCGCGTCCGCCGGCCAGCGGAACCGACCCATGCTGTCGAAGTACGCATCCAGCACGATCGCCGGGGCCATGATCGACGTCGCCGCGGTGCTCGGCTGGGCCGCGGCCGGCCTCGCCGCGGGTGTCGCGGCGGCCGCGACCGCGGGCGCACGGTTCAACGGCGTGGTCGTCCTGCGGCTGAGCGGAGCCCGGTCCGCGGCGCCGTAGCGCTCGACGAACGCGGGATCTCGCAGGTTGTTCCAGTACATGTTCCCGGAGTTGAGCTGGACCCCGCCGGAGCCCCCCCCTTGCTGCGCGGTCCGTGCCGTCGCGGCGTTCTGAAGGGCCCGATCGTTCAGGAAGTCGCCGGGGCTCTGCTGATTCTGCATCGGCCAGGGGAACATGATGTCGAACTGTCCCCGGGCGGGGCTTCCTGCCAGGGCCGAAAGCAGGGCCACGGTCGCCCAGATTCCCGGTGTCAAGCGTCGCATGCGGCGGATCCTCGTGTCGGCGGACGTCGGGACCATCCCTCAACCGCCGACCGGATCGTAACCCACGGGGCCGACGCCCACAACCGGCCGAGGTCAGCCCTCCTCGGCCATCCCGCCCAGAAGGGGTTGGACCGATGCTGGCTCGGCCTTGCGCCTGACCCGGATCGGCCGACCGGTCAGCTCGGAAATCGCCTTGCGGCGCCGGCTGCTCACTCCCATATAGGCCGACCGGCTCTGGATCGCGTGGTACAGCTTGGGCCCGGCGATCGGGCCATATCGTTCGATGTAGCGGTCGAGGCGACTCATCCCGATCTCCCCCAGACGTGCCGAGTTTTCCACCCCCCTTCTACGTCAAAACGGGCCTCAAAGTTCGATCGATTCGTTGTTCCAGGGAAAGGAGTTGCGGCAAATTTTGCCGGTCTCCTAATAGCTGCTGGAGTCCAACAGTTCGCCATCGTCGCGGTTGCCGAGATACCACATCACCGGCCTGGAAATCGTGTCCTTGAGGAACTTCACCGACCCGTCGGCGAATGCGGTATTCGCCCCCCCGGGGTGACTGCTGGAGAAGCCCCCCACAGGGTCAATCTGCGAGCGACGGGTGATCGTGCCGTCGGGAAGCTTGATGATCGCATCCGGCACCGGCTCGTCGAGCGGGTCGTCGGCCTCCATCTGTCCCATCTGGTCGATCCCGACCGAGGACCTCGCATTGGGCCGCGACCCGGTGTTTCGCAAGGTTGCCCGGGTACCCGACATCCAACCAAGTCCGCCGTAATTCCGGAGCTTCTCCCCGAGCATGATCGTCTGGCTCGTCCCGTCGCCGACGTCTTCCGGCCGGATGGAGCTGTTCAGGAACAGCATCCCCCGATCCGTGACGCGAATCCGCGACTCGCGGTCGTTGTGGCATCCCGCGAAGTTCGACTGCTCGTGCTCGACCGCAATCGGGGCCCCCGGTTCGTCGGGCTCGAAGATCGGCCTGTACGGGTCCGACGGGCAGGAGAGCGTCGCGATTCGCACGCCGGCGATGGTCGAGTTCGCCGCCGCGTAAACTCCGTGCTGGAAGTTCAGGTGGTGATAGGCCGGCCCCTGCTCGATCTCCGGCAGGATCTGAACGATCCAGCCCATGTGATAACCCGGCGGCCTGTTGGCGATCGGGCCGGCACCGTCGACCACCCCGGATGGGAAGACCTGATGTTCCGACTGGTAATGCTGCAACGCCAGGGCTAGCTGAGCCAGATTGTTGACGCAATGGATCCGCCTGGCGGCCTCGCGTGCCGACTGCACCGCGGGGACCAGCAGCGCGAACAGGACCATCGTGATGGCGATGACGGTCAGCAGCTCGATCATCGTGAATCCGCGGCCCACCCCAGGTCCCGGCCTTCTCATCGGTCTCCCCTTCGATTCAGAACATGTCGGCACCGATCAGGTCTCCGTCGGCCCGGTTGCCCAGGTTGCGGAAGACCTTCGGGTTGATCGAATTCTTGAGGAACCGGACCGAGCCGTCCCCGAACGAGAAGTCGGCCCCGCCCTCGTGCGTGCTGCTGAATCCTCCCACCAGCCCCGGGACGATGGGCCCGGCCAGCGGTCCTGAGACGATCGACTCTCCATTCTCGTCGACCTCGGCCGTCCCAAGTGGATTCACCGGCTCGTCGGGGAGCTCTCCCTTGGGGACGGTCGCCTGGTATCCCGCGTCGATCAGACTGAGGATCGGGTGGTTAGGCGTGCTGTTCGTATTCCGGATCGTTGAGCGTGTCCCCGAGGCCCAGCCCAGGTCCTCGCGATTGTGCGTGATCTCGCCCAGGAAGATCGTGAACGCCGCGCCGTCGGTAATCTCGTCGTGCCGCACGCTCCTGTTCAGGACGAACATCCCGTTGTTGGTCACGTCAATGGGCGCTTCGACGTCGTTGTGGCAGGCGGCGTAGTTCGTCTTGCCGCCGATGCTCGGGAAGCCTTCACTGGGACAGAGCAGCGTGCTGATCTTCAGGGCGCGGACCGTGTCGTGCCGGCCGTCGTAGACGGACACATCGAAGTTGAATCGATTGTAGGCGTTCCTCTGATCCATATAAGGAAGGATGCGGATGATCCAGTTGTGATGCATCCCAGTCGGGGCGTTGGCCACCGGCCCGGCCAGGTCCGTCACGCCCGGCGGGTAGGCCTCGTGCGACGACTCGTACGATTGCAGGGCCAGGCCCAATTGCATCATGTTGTTCACGCACTGGACCCGCCTGGCCGCGCTCCGGGCGCTCTGGACGGCCGGAAGCAGCAGCGCGATCAGCACCGCGATAATCGAGATCACGACCAGCAATTCGATGAGGGTGAAGCCCTCGCGTCGACCTCTCATGGGGCGCCTCCCTCGTCGTCTCGTTTGACCCGTTCCATTCGCACCGACCGGCTCGAACGCGCCACCGAGGCGCCCCCCGCCGGGAACTCGGCCACCACCTTCGCCAGCGTCAGACCCGGCCGATCTCCCGCCTCCTCGATCGCGATTGTCACCCGACCTGCGTCCGCACCGCCCATATCCTCGGGCGACAGGGTCCAGGTCTCGCCGCGATAATCCTCGCTCGCCGCCAGCCGGGCCGAAGCACGCTCCAGGCCCGCTTCCGCCAGCCAGTCGGCCTGGAGGCGACGCTCGGCCTCGCGGGTTACCTCGCGCGCCGCCAGCCCGGTGCGTAATAGCGAGGCGGCCAGCATCAAGGTCAGAACCAGGCAGACCATCGCGGGAACGGCGATCATTGCCGGCCTGCCGATCGTCCCTCTTGGAGTCATCGGCCCACCTCCTTCTGATGCACGAAGCGGAAGTCGCGTCCCAGCGCCGCCTCGATCCGGTCGACGCGCGGCCTGGCCTTCCCCGGCCCGCCCCCTCCGTTCGCCACGGTCAGCACCAGCAGCCTGATCCCATTCGCATCCGTCGCATCGAGGGACGCCTTGCAGCCCGGTGGCAGCCTGTGCCAGGCCCGCGACGTCACCTTGCCGTCGGCTCCCTCGGTGGCCCTCTCCATCCCGGCCTGTTTCAATCGATAACGCGCGACCAGGCCATTCGGCCCGTGCAGGTCCATGCCCCCTTCGGCGGGTTCGAGCCGCGTCGAGGCATGAGCATCGGCCTTCAGAACACGGCCCAGCCTCATCAGGCTCGACGCCTCGGCGACCCGGTCGCGGCCCGATCGGTCGAGACGGAGCAGCACATGCATGACCGTCGCGATGGTCCCCAGGCAGGCCATCCCCAGGCTCAAGACCATCAGCAGCTCGAAGAGGGTGAATCCGCGCCGTCGAGTCTTCAACGCTCGGCCTCCCTCGGGTAGATCCAGCTCACCAGCCCGGCCGGTTTCTCTTCCGGATTCCCCGACCGCAGCGTCACCGAGATGCGCCTCGCCGTCGGGTCTCCGGCGGGCGTGTCGACCGCGACTGCCAGGATCGCGCCGGGGAGTCGCCGCCTCGCGTCCTCCGATAGCTCGGGCTTTTGAGCCCACGCGGGCGTCCCTCGCGTCCAGTCGTCGGCGGTCAGACGTTCCATCAGGTTGCCCATTTCGTGCTGCACCAGCGTGCGGCGCTCCACGAGCTTGCGGCTGGCGGCCACATGCAGGAGCGTTTGCGCCAGGAGCGTCAGTCCCGCCAGCACAAGAGCCCCGGTGACGACGATCTCGATCAGGGTGAATCCCGCGCGGCGTTGTCCGCGCCCTGCCGGTCCGGTCATGGCTTACTCAGGACCTCCATAATTTCGACCATCGGCTGATAGCAGATCATGCCGACCATCATGATGCCGGCCCCGATCGCGATCATCGCCAGCGGGAAGAGCACCTGGGTCCAGAACTCCAGCTTGTTGAAGAACGCCCGCTCGCGCTGGCCGGCCAGGGTGCGCAGGGCCCAGGGGACGTTGCCCGCACGCACCGCAGACTCCAGCACGGCGCAGTCGACCCGGCGGAGAAAGCGGGTCGTCCGCAACAGCTCGATCCAGTCTCCGCCCCGTTCCAGGCCCTGGTCCACACCCGCCAGGCGTCGCCTCACTCCCGCGGGCGGATACCACCTGCGCAAGGAGTTGATCGTCTCACGCAGGGGCTGGCCCGCCTCGATCCCCAGAGCCAGGGATCGCATCACGACCGCCGAGTGACGGCCCGGGTTGATCCAGGCGAACGCCCACGAGTTCTCCAGCCGCCAGCCCATCAGCCGCAACAGCCCCGCCGCCACCAGCATCAATTGCCCGAACTGCACCGCCAACGGCACCAGCACCGTGAATTGATTGCCCGTCACGATGCCGAGCCCTTGCCGGACCAGCATCGTCCCGTTTGTCATCGGCATGGAGAAGTCCCTCATGACCGCGTCCATCTTGGGCAGGATGAAGTAGACGAGGAATCCGAGGATCGACTGTCCCACCACCACGAGGAGACCCAGGTAGACCAGACGTCGCACCGCGGGGCCGATCACCGTGCCTCGGCCGGTCAGCCTCGCGGCGGCCTCGCCGAGGCTCTCGGCCAGCGTGTTCGTCTCCAGCCCGATCGCCGCGGCCAGTACCCCTTCCTGGGGGATCAGTCCTTTGGACATCCGCATCGCCTGCGGCAGCGGGATGCCCTCTCTGAGTCGGTCGCTCAGGGCAAGCCCCCTGGCCCGACCCCATCGTCCGCTCTGCCGGGCGAAGGCCGACACCCCGTCCGCCAGCGGCATTCCGTGCCTGGCCGCGATCGCGATCGTCCAGAGCAGCGACTCAGACTCGGCCCGCTGGCCCAGGATGATGGCCGCAACCAGGGCAACCACCAGCGCGAGCCCCACGAACAGGCCGAAGACCCCGAGAGCCGAGCCGCACGTCAGCATGATTCCCAGGAAGATCGCGAACGACGCGAGGACGCGACTCGCGTCGGACGAGGCACGAGCCAGGCCCAGTGTTCCGAACAGCGTGATCCCCAGGCCGATCCAGGCGGCGAGCAACGCGATGGCGTCGGGCGTCCCCGTCTCCACCGCAGGCCGGGCGATCTGGAAGGTCAGCGCGCAATAGACGATCACCAGCATCAAGGTCTGGAGCCCATGCTTCCGGCTCGTTCGTCTGCGTTGTCCCGGCCTTGCCTCGTTTCCCACGGTCGATCTCCCCCTGCGATGGTTTTTCCGCCGCTCAGCCCGACAGCTTGGAGATGATCTGGGTCATCGGCAGCATCAATGACAGTTGCAGGAAGCCGATCTCGACCAGAGCCAGCACCATCACGACGATTCCCACGAGAATCTGCCCGAACCGGACCCGGGACCGCGCCCGCGCTTCGAACATCTCCGCCGCCATCCCCAACGCCTCCGGCAGCGTCCGGCGTCCCTCGGCCCAGACCACGACTTGCGTCAAGGTGGGCGGGAACGCATTCACGTCGGACATTGCCTCCGACAGCCATTCTCCGCGCTCGACCCGTTCCGCCACCTCTCGGCAGGCTTCTTCCAACTCGGAGTCCAGTGACCCTTCCCCGGCCAGAGGTAAGGCCTCCTTCAGGGGCACCTGCCCTTCCAGAAGCAGGGCCAGGACCCTGGAAAATTCCGCCAGGGAGAGCAATCGCCAGGCAGGCCCGAATAACGGTAGGCCCACCAGGAATTGCCGACGCTGCACCGCGTCCATCGCGAACCGAGCGATCAGGCCAATTGCCAGCACCAGCACGGCCAGCCCCGCCACCATCCCCGCAGTCACCCCGTTGACCCATCGGGAGATCGTCAGGAGCCTGCGCGTGATCACCGGAAGGGCGACGCCGAACTGCTGGAAAACCTCATCGTAGTCTTGCACCACCGAGACGCAGACGAACACGAGCACCCCGGTCATTCCCACGAGCAACATCGCGGGGTACGCCAGGCCCAGCCAGATCGAACGCTTCAAGTCGGCCCCCGTCAGGTGCGCGGCCACATAACCGCCAAGAACCTCGGCCAGCCGTCCCGATCTCACCCCCGCCAGGATCAGGCCCCGGAGATGGCCGGGGAACCTCCTCCCCTCCGCGTCGATCGCGTCGTGCAGCGGTTCGCCCTGCTCGATCCGCGAGGCCACCGCCAGCAAGGCCGAGCGAACCCGGCCCTGAGTCAGCTCGCCGGCCAACGCCCGCAGCCCGCCCGGCAGCGGCAACGACCCCTCGGTCAGGCTCGCCAGCCCCCGCGCGAACTCCGCCGATTCGGCCGCCGTCAGCCGGCCCGAGATCCCGTTCGCCCCCACGTCGGGCCGCTTTTCCTCGTCGGGAGTCATCCTCGGCTTGTCCTTTATCGACGTCGAATTCGTATCACTGGAACCGACTCAATCGGGGCTCGACAGGCGCGAGAGAAGCTCGGAAACCGGCACGAACAGCGTCAGGCCGTAGGCGAGCACCGTCGTCCCTCCCACCACAAGCAGCAGGATCGTCGGCAGGAACACGCGAATCAGCGAGGCCCGCTCGATCGCCCGCCTGCGGTAGCTCGCCGCCACCGCCCGCAGGGCCCCGACTCGGCCTCGTTCACCACCGCCGCCCGACGACATCAACCAGGCCAGCAATGGCGGAAGCTCCGCGGCCATCGCCACGCTGATCGGCTCGCCCCGCTCGTCCGCCTCGGCCAGTCGCCCCGAGTGACGTGCCAGCGCGACATCTCCGGTCGCCCTCGCGGCCAGCCGCAACGACTCCGCGTACGGGACGCCGTGATCGAGCAGGAGCGCCAGCATCTCGGCGAAATTCGCCGCCCGCGCCGCCGCCAGCATCCCCCCCATCCAGGGGACCCATCGGAGCACGCCTCCGGACCACCCGGGCTGCAAGCTCGCCGACTTCCTCGAAGCGAACCATCCCAGCGTCACCAGGGCCACCAACGCCGGCACCAGCGGACCCCAGACCCAGGCCCACTCCCGAAGCCCCGCCAGACCAACCAGGAACCCCGGCGAGCGCAACCCCAATTCGCCGAAAATCGCCACCAGCCGGGGCGTCACCCCGACGACTAAGACCAGGGACAATCCCGTCGCCACCACCAGGAGAATCGCGGGATAGAGCAACGCCAGCCCCACCTCCCGCCTCATCTCCGCATAACCGCGGGCAAACCCCGCGAGGCCTTCCAGCGCCGCCGCCAATCGCCCCGACTTGACCCCGGCCTCGACCACGCTCCGATAGATGGGCGGGAAGCTGTCGCCTTCCGCCGCAAGCGCCTCCGACAGCCCTTCACCCTGCTCCATTCGTGCCGCGAGTTTCGACGAGATCGCGCCTAGCCGTCCGGGCAGGCTCCCGCCCGCAGCCGATAGCCCCCGCTCCAGCGGCACACCGGCCCGCACCAACGCCGCAATCTCATCATTGAGCGCGATCAACTGAGTCAGGTCGACCGATCCGCCCGCCTTGCCCAAGGCCCACCCCCCCCGAAAGCATGCTCCGACGATGCATGGTTCGTGAGTCTACGACGTTTGTCGAAGGATGTCGAGGGCCTCGCGTCACTTTCCGTCCGTCTCCCCTGCGTCGGACCATTTCCCGGGGGTCAGGACGGTTCCAGCACCGGCTCGCCCACACCCAGAACACGGCGGATCTCGGCCGGGCTAGTGATTCCTTCCTCGACCGCGTCGATGGCTCGCCGCCAACGGCCGACCATCCCGCCTGCGAGCGCCGCGGCCTCGATCTTGGCCACGTCTTCGCGACGGAGGATCGACGCGCCCACGTCTCCCATGTCGGGCAAGAGTAACTCGGCGAGCATGAGCCGTCCGCGATAGCCGGTACCGCCGCAGAGCGGGCAGCCGACGGGTTCGCGGCATTGCGAGACCGGCAGGCCCAGCCTCGCGGCCGGGTGCTCGCAGGAGATGGCGCAGTCGCAGAGTCTCCGGGCCAGCCGTTGGCATAGGACGGCAAGCACCCCGCTACGCAGCAGATAGGGCTCGATGCCCATGTCGGCCAGCCGACCCAGCACTCCCGCGGCGTTGCCCGCGTGGAAGGTCGTCAACACGAGGTGGCCAGTCAGCGAGGCCTGGAACGCGACCTCGGCCGTGGTCCGGTCGCGCACCTCCCCCACCGCGATGACCTCGGGGTCTTGCCTCAGCAATGATCGCAGGCCCAGTTCGAGCGTGAAGCCAGCGGCCTCGTTCACCTGAGATTGCGCCACGCCGGCCACCGCCACCTCGACCGGGTCTTCCAGCGTCGCCAGCGAGCGACCGCCGCCGCCGTGTCCCACCAGCTCGCGCAAGCAAGCGTAGAGCGTCGTCGTCTTGCCGCTTCCCGCTGGCCCCGCCAGCAGGATGGCCCCCGAGGTCTCGGCCAGAAGGCGACGCATCGCGGCCAAAATCTCGGCCGGCAAGCCCAGGTCGTCGAGCGTGTTGTATCGGCCCGCCGCGGCGAACATGCGGACGACGGCCTTCTCGCCGTGAAGGCTGGGGAAGGTGCTCACCCGCACCTCGACCTCGCCGGCCTCACCCCGGATCCGCCCTTCCTGCGGCACCTCGGTCCGATACGTCAGCAGGTCGGACATCACCTTCAAGCGAGCCACCACGTTCGGGCCAAGCCTGGCCGGCAGCATGGCCACCGGACGCAGGACGCCGTCGACCCGCCACCGCATCTCCAGCCCGTCGGGCGTCGGCAGAAGGTGAACGTCGCTGGCCTCCGCCTCCCTGGCCAGCCGAAGGGCGAGTTCGACCACGTCAGTGGCGAATCTGGGGTCCGCCGCGTCAAGGGCCGTCAGCGCGTTGCGAAACTCGTCTTCGTGGGTGTCTGCCATGGTGGCTCCGATCGTCTGAGGTGGTGGCGTTCGATCGAAGCGAAGGCCGCCCGCCGCTCATCCTAACGCAGCCCGCCGGACCTCGCCGTAGAGCCGACCGAGATCGGCCAGTTGATAGTGGGCGTTCAGTCCGCTCGGATTCGGAAGGACCCAGATCCCGGTTTCTCCCATCCGTTCTGCTTGCAACCCGAGGACCGCCTTGGGCCGGCCGAACGCGCCCCGATACGCCGTGACGCCGAGCACCGCCAGGAACCGAGGGCGATACCGTTCCATGCGTTCGCGGAGGAGCTGTCCCCCCTCGACCAGTTCGTCGGCGGACAACTCCGCGGCGGTGGCCGTCGCCCGGCCGGCGATGTTGGTGATGCCGAAGCCCATACGCAAGAACTCGTCCTGATCCCAGGGAGACAGCCGACGATCGCTGAACCCCGCCGCGTGCAGGGCCGGCCAGAACCGGTTGCCCGGCCTGGCGAAGTGCCGTCCGACGGCGGCCGAGTAAAGGCTCGGGTTGATCCCGCAGAAGACCACCGACAGCCCCGGCCCGATCACGTCCGCAACCGAGGCATCCTGCGCCGCCGCAACCTCCGCCTTCGACGGCTTCCATGGCCCCAATCGTTCCACGTCCGACCTCCAAGCCGAGTAGGAAACCCATGCCGACGGGAGTTCTGTTGAAGCCCCACTCGTCAAAACTTGAGAAAATTTCGAAAAACAGAGGACGAAATCTCAAAAAGTTACGATGGTTTCTAGGAAGGGCTCTCTCGGTCGGCCCAACCTTGGCGATTGTCCTCGATTCGACAACGTCCCCTCGGGCGAATCTGGAGTCTCTCGATCGACCGAACTGCCCGAGCCGCTCATGGTTCTCGAATGAGACGTTTTCTGTAAACCTTTGTTGGAAATCGCCTTAAGAAGGATTGAATCAAAGTCCCCGAGAAACCTCAACCGTCCCGAACGCTCGAAAACTCAGAAAACGAAACGAACCCGGCGCGACTCCGGCGATCGACGACACCTTGGCGGTGATGGTCGGTCGACAACGGAGTGACGACCCGGCTAACCTCATTCCCATGGGACGCGGGAGGCCCGCGGTCGCCTGTTCATTGCCCACCGGAGCCTGCATCCATGCTTCGCAAGATTTTGGCCGTCGCTGCCCTGGTCGTCGCCGCTTCCCCGGTCCAGGCCGCCGAGCCTTACAAGGTCGACACCGTCCACTCGTCGGTCATCTTCCGCGTCAAGCACATGAATGTCAGCTACGCCTACGGCCGGTTCAACGAGATCGTCGGCACGTTCGACCTCGACGAAACGAACCCGGCGCAGTCGAAGCTCGACATCAAGGTGGCCACCGCCAGCATCGACACCGCCAGCAAGGCCCGCGAAGGCCACCTGCAAGGACCCGACTTCTTCAGCGCCAAGCAGTTCCCCATCATCAGCTTCAAGAGCACCAAGGTGGCCAAGACTTCCGAAGGTGCCTTCGACGTGACCGGTGACCTGACCCTGCACGGCGTGACCAAGCCCCTCACCCTCAAGATCGAGCCCAGCGGCACCGGCAAAGGGATGAAGGGGGAGAAGCTCGCCGGGTTCGAGACCACGTTCTCGATCAAGCGCAGCGAATTTGGCATGACCAACATGACGGGGGCCATCGGCGACGACGTCCGATTGATCGTCAGCATCGAAGGCAACCGCCCCTGACCAAGGACCGAGCCCAGGCCGCGGCGGCCCCGCCGAGCGAACTGGGGCCGTCGCCATCCCTTGACCGTGGGAGCCTCACCGCCGTGATCAACTACCTGCTCCTGGGTGCCCTGTCGCCGCTGGCGCTCGCCTGCGGCGTCGCGTTTGTCGGCTGGCGGATCGGCCGCGGCCGCGGCCTGGAAATTGGCCTGGCGCTCGGGCTGGGCCTTGGCTGGATCGTCTCGCACCTGTTCGTCCGCGGGATCCCGCCGTTCCCGCCGCTCGACCTGCTGGACTGGCTCCCCTTCATCGCCGGTGCGGCCACGGTCGTCGGCGTGTTCGAGTCGGCCTGGATGCCCAGCCTGCGGGCCCGCCTCTGCCTGAATGCGGCACTCCTCGTCGGCACCCTTGCCGTGCTCCTGCGGCCGATGACCCTGAACACGTGGTCCAGTCGGGAATCCGTCGCCCAGTTCGCCGTGATCGGACTGCTGATCACCGCGTCCTGGTGCAATCTCGCCGCGTTGTCGCGCCGGCTTGACGGCTGGATCCTGGGCTTGATCCTGCTGGCCGCCGCCCTGATTCTCAGCTTGATCCAGGCGGCCTACTCCGGGAATCTCGTCCTCGGACAACTCGGCTTGGGATTTGCCGCTTCGGTAGCTGGAATCTCCCTCATCTCCTCGCTGGAACCACCAGCAAGGCTGGGCCTTGGGGCCGTGGCGGTCGCGGGATCGGCACTTGCGAGTTTCTGCCTGATCGGCCAGGTTTACGGCAATCTCGCCGCGGTCCCGGCCATCCTGGTGCTCGCGGCCCCCGCCGGTGCCTGGCTCGGCCTGGTGACGCCGGCTCGAACGCCCATCCGATTCGCCCTGGGCCTGCTGGGAGTCGCGGTGCTGCTGGGCGCGGCAGTGGGCCTGGCGTATCGGGCAGCACCGACCGAGGCACCGAATACTCTCGAAGGTTTTGGAAAGGACTTTACGCCGATGCGTCAGCGAATTGTCCAGGTCGATGCGTTCACCGATCGCCCGTTCCGTGGGAATCCCGCCGCCGTCTGCGTCGTTGCGACCCAGGCGACGGGCCGATGGATGCAGCGAGTCGCGGCCGAGATGAACCTCTCGGAAACCGCCTTTCTCCACTCCGAAGGTGAACCCGGAACCTACCGTCTCCGCTGGTTTACCCCGATGGTCGAGGTCGACCTCTGCGGCCACGCCACGCTCGCGTCGGCCCACGTCCTCTGGGAAGAAGGCCACCTGCACGTTGGCCAGCCCGCCCGGTTCCTGACGCGCAGCGGCACCTTGAACGCCACCCATCACGGCGACTGGATCCGGCTGGATTTCCCCTCCGTCGTCTCCACGGCCGAAGCCTTGCCGGAAGGCCTAGCCGAAGCCCTCGGCGCACGCCCGACCTGGTCTGGGCGTGCCGGAGATGATTGGCTCATCGAGGTCGACTCGGCTGAATCGCTGCTCGCCCTCAACCCCGATCAGGCTCTTCTGAAAGACATCCCGGCCCGCGGCTTCCTCGTCACGGCAGCCGGCGATGGTCAGAATGAAGACTTCGTCTCCCGATTCTTCGCCCCGGCGGTTGGCATCGCCGAAGACCCCGTCACCGGCTCGGCCCATTGCGCCTTGGCCCCGTACTGGTCGGCCAAGCTGGGCAAGACCCGGATGACCGGCCGACAGATCTCGGCCCGAGGGGGCGTTGTGCGGGTCGAGCTGCGCGGCGACCGGGTCGACCTGGAAGGCCAGGCCGTCACGGTTTTCGCGGGCGAGCTGTCCGACGCGGCTATGATCGACGCCTGATCTTCTTTCGACGAATCGAGCGGAGCTTCCCCTTTGTCCACGCCGATCGACTGGCATCCCTCGGCCTCCTCAAGTCCCGCCGATCCCGGCGCGGATTGGGCCGGCTCGCGCCCGTCGGAAATCGGCGGACCCTTGCCGGCTCCGATCGACCTCATCGAGCTGGAGCGTCTGATCCGGGCCGTCGAACCCTCGGCCGTGCTGGTGCCGTCGCGGATCATGGCCCGGGTGATCCGCCGCGATCGTGGCCTGCGGTTCGTCGGCTGGCGTAGCCTCCGTCGCCCCTGTTATCTGATCCGCGGCGCCACCCTGCGATCGATCGTCGAGGCCGACGAGCTGGCCTCGCTCGGCGCCGGCCCCTGGCCTGAGCTGGTGACCCTCCTGCCCCGGCCCGACCCTTCGGAGCTCGCGATACAGCCCGCCGCCGACTCCTTGATCGAGTCCTGGTCGAGGCTTTATTACGCGTCCATCCAGCGTTCGATCCTCGACAAGATCGAGTCGGGTCGTCTCGATTCGGCGACCCTGGCCGGCCGGGTCGACCGGATGGGCCGGACGATCTTCGAAGAAGCCCGGATCGTCCTGACGCAGGAGGGGCTGCTTCTCCCTCCTGGCGACGATTTCCAGATTTATCTCGAATTCGCCGCCCTCTATCTGACACTCGACCGATTCGCGCCCGCCCTGGTGCCGCATTATTTCCCGGCCGCCACCGACAGCGAGATCCCTCGCCAGGTTTTCGGCGAGGACGTGGCCGACCATGACCACTTCCTGACGACCCGGCCAGAAGGGGCGCCCGATCCGCATGCCGATTCGGGCGAAGACTTCGGCGACGATGAACCGCCGCCTACCTTGCATACAGAGCGGTTCCCCCAGCCCCCCGCCGGCGCGATGCTCGCCGCCTCATTCCAGCGCCTGATCGGCCGGGCCGACACGGCCGATCTGCGGGGCAACGCGGCTCGATCGGCGGTGCTCTGGACTCGCGCCGCCCGGTTCGGCTCATCGCCGCTGGACGACCAGGCCAGGCAGGCCGCTCTCGGCCAGATCCGTCGGCTGGTCGACCGTCTTCAGGTCGCGCTCGGCTTCGACGACGCCGAGGCCGGTCGCTGGTGGCGTGCCCTTCCCTCCCTGCTCGACGGCGCCGCACGCGGGTTCTGGACCCCCGAAGCGAGGGTGCTCTACGACGTCCAACGAGTCTGCCTGGACCACGAACGCGAGGTCTACAAGGTCGACCTCGTCGCCTGGGCCTTATCCTTCGGCCGCAAGCCGGTGCGAAGGGCATTGCCCCATCTCCGCGAGGTCCTGGTCTCCAACCACCTCCGCGGTGCCTCCCGAAGGCTCCGCGCCGCCAGGCTCGACCAGGCCGAGCGAGTCCCACTGGCCGCGCTGCTCGACCAGGCCCTGCACCGGGCCCACGAGAGCCTGAGGTCGCGGTTCAGGCCCCTGCTGCGGCAGGCCCTGGATGAGAACGACCTGGTGCCGACGAACCTGCCCGAGGAGGTTGCCCGGGACAAGCTCGTCGAGGAACTACTCGACAAGATCAGCGACCGCGGCTTCATCGCCATGGGCGACCTGCGCGACTCGTGCTCGCGCAGCCAGCTCAAGCTGCCCGACCTTTCCGGCCCGGGCGAGTTCCTCCGCGGCGACCGGCTCCTGCGCATCGACCACTCGCTGGACGACTCACTCGACGGCGTCTATCGGCGGGGCGAGATCTATCTGCGCGCCCTCCAACGCGTCAGCTCGCTGGCCTTCGCCACCCACGCCGGGCGGGTGCTCACCAAGTACGTCCTCCTTCCCTACGGCGGCGCCTTCGTGGCGCTCGAGGGGCTCCAGCACCTCGTCGGGCCGGTGCTGAACTGGATCGCCCACATCCATATCCACCTTCTCACCCCCGCTTCGCTGCTGCTGCTGGGCACGCTGGTGATGACGCTCATCAACCTGCCCTCGGTGCGGAGGAAGGTCGTGAGGGGCGTGCGGCGCGCGGGCCTGACGCTCAAGCAGGCGGTTCTCGTCTGGCCGGCCCGATTCCTGAGACTTCCCTGGGTCCGCGACCTGCTCGATAGCCGGGCGGCCCATCACGCCTGGAATTATCTGATCAAGCCTGCGCTGTACGTCGCCCCCCTCGTGGCCGCCGAGGCGTTCCTGTCGAGGCTCACGCTGGCCGGGGCTCCGATCTGGGCGGTGCCCTTCTTGTTGCTGCGCCCGCCGCCCATCCTGACCGGGCCGAGGGCCTGGCTGGCCACGGGCGGCCTCTTCTGCGTGTTCAGCCTGGCGTTGAATTCCAGGCACGGCCGCGACCTCCAGGAGATTACCGCCGAGGCGATCGCCCGCAACTGGCGGCGGTTCTTCCTCGAAGTGATCCCCGGCCTCGTCCTCTGGATCATCGCCACCTTCCACCGCTTGCTGGAGTGGGTCGAACGCCTGCTGTATGCGGTCGACGAGTGGCTTCGCTTCCGGGGCGGAGAGTCCCGCGCCTCGCTGGTGGTCAAGGCGACGTTGGGGGTCTTCTGGTTCTCGGTCGCCTATCTCGTCCGGATTTATGTCAACCTCTTGATCGAGCCCCAGATCAACCCGATCAAGCACTTCCCGGTGGTCACCGTCTCGCACAAGGTGATCCTGCCGATGTCGATCACCCTGACCCGCGTGATGTCGGCCGCGCTCATGCCGCTTCTGGGGCTCTACCTCGCCCGGTTCGTCGCGGTCTCCACCGTTCTGTTGTTGCCCGGCGTCTTCGGATTCATGGCCTGGGAGCTGAAGGAGAACTGGCGGCTGTACCGCGCCAACCGGCCGAGGTCGCTCCAGCCGGTCCTGGTGGGGAGCCACGGCGAGACCGTCGCGCGGCTGCTCCGCCCGGGGTTCCATTCGGGCACGCTCCCCAAGCTGTTCGCCAAGCTCCGCAGGGCCGAGCGCAACGAGTTGCTCGGCGGGCTGGGCAAGTCGGCGCGCAAGCACGAGGCCACGCTGCATCACATCGAAGAAGGGGTCGGCCACTTTGTCGAGCGCGAGCTGATCGCCCTGGTCCGGCGCAGCCGGTCGCTGGGCCCGCTGGGCATCGCCCTGGGCGAGGTGCACCTGGCGACCAACCGGATCCTGATCGAGCTGACCGCGGGGGGCGCCGGCCATGGGTCGGCGGGGCTCTGGCTCGCCCTGGAGGTCCGCCACGGCTGGCTCTTCGCCCGGGTCGTCGAGCCCGGCTGGTCGGCCAGCCTGACCGAGGCTCGCCGTCGGTCGCTGACCACCGTGCTCGCCGGCCTGTACAAGATGGCCGGTGTCGAGGTGGTCGCGGAACAGGTCCGAGCCAGCTTCGGCGCCCAGGATCCGCAGTTCGACCTGATCGAAGAGGGCCTCGTCGTCCGGCCCGCCACCAATGCCGCCGCCGAGGCGCTTTACGACCTCGACGCGCCGGTGCTCACCCCCCGAGCCCTCAACGGCCGGCCAACCATCTCGCTGCCGACGTTCGAGGCCTCAAGGCTTCTCTTCTCCAAGGTCGAGGTCCCCTGGGAGCGCTGGGTGCTCGCCTGGCAACGCGACCTGATGGGCCAGACCCCACCGAGGTTCCTCCAGGGAGTCCGCCTGCTCCCGCTCGTGCCAGTCGGCGGACGACGGGGCTCGACCCGCCCCCGCCGATAGCTAGCGCCTCTTCTGTAGCCTCACCGGGATGCCCCCCTTGGCCCGCAGCGTCATCGTGGGAAGCTTCTGGACATCGGCCCCGGGCTCCATCGTCAGCCGGTAACGGCCTGCGATGGTGGCCAGCAAGAGCACCGATTCCATCGTCGCGAAGCTGTTGCCGATGCAGATGCGCGGCCCGCCCCCGAACGGAAAATAAGCGTAGCGGTGGATCCGCCTGGCCAGCCCCCCCTCCCAGCGCTCGGGCCTGTAGGCGAGCGGGTCGTCGAAGAATCTCGGATCACGCTGAATCACCCACTGGCTCATATAAAGCGTGGTGCCGACCGGGACGCGGTAACCGCCCACCTCGATCGGCTCCATCGCCTCGCGCCCCAGCAGCCAGACCGTCGGATAGAGCCGCAAGGTCTCTGTGATCACGTGGTCGGTGTAGACCAACCTGGGGAGGTCATCGAGTGTCGGCGGCCGACCGCCCAGCACCTCGTCCAGTTCGGCGTGTAGCCTTGCCTCGACCTCGGGGTGCCTGGCCAGCAGGAACCAGGCCCAGCCCAGTGTGTTGGCGGTGGTCTCATGTCCGGCCATGAACAGGGTCATCGCCTCGTCGCGGAGCTGGCGGTCGGTCATCCCCCGGCCGTCGTCCTCGTCCTTGGCGTGCAGCAGCATCGAGAGCAAATCGCCCCGATCCTCGCCGCTGGCCCGCCGCTCGGCGATCATCCGGTAGATGATCCGATCCAGCGTCGCGAGTGCCTTCTTGAATTGCCGGTTCGCGGGGGTAGGAAGCCACGTCGGGATCTGGATCAGGCCGCTGACCCGGCGTGTGAACGCGGCCAGGCCGACCTCCATCGCATGGCTCGCCTCGCGCGATTCGTCCGACACGTCGGCGTCGAAGAGCGTCTTGGCGACGATCTCCAGGGTCAGCGTCATCATGTCGTTCTGGGCGTCGCGAGCCTGGCCGTCGTCCCAGCCCTCCATCATCCGCTCGGCATAGTCGACCATCACGGCGGCGTGGGCCTTGATCCGCTCCTTGTGGAAGGCCGGCTGGGCCATCCGTCGCTGCCGCCGCCAGAAGTCCCCTTCGCTGGTCAGCAGCCCGTTTCCCAGCGTCTCGCCGGTCATCTTCAGGGCGAAGTGCTTGTTCATGCTCTTGTTCTGGGTGACGAGCACGTCCTCGACGAGGTCGGGGTGGTTCAGCATCCAGATGGGTCGGGGGCCGAACCGCGCCGAGACGACGTCGCCGTAGGTTTGCGACCAGCGTGTGATGGCCTCCAGCCGGCCGGCCGCGAACTCGGGCAGATTCCCCTTGAGCCAACCGCCCTTGGGACCCGGCGGCCGGGGATCGCTCTTGGTCGTGCTGGCCATGCGGGGCTCCTGAACTTCAGAGGTTCGGTGAGCACCCATCCTAACCGGCCCGGCACGACCGCGAAAATCCGCCCCTTCGGCAGTCGGACGACCGCTCCTGTGATGGACGCTTGTTGCACATCGACCGTCCAGGCCCTAGAATTGAGCGACTCACCGCAACCCGACGGGTCTCTCCTGCCCGACCCGCCTTCCCCGCGGATGCTCGCCATGACTCGCACGCTCATCCTCGCGATGGCTTTTGTCGTATTCGGTTCGGGCCCCGGTCTCCGGGCGGCCTCCGACGACGGGCCCGTGATCGACTTCAATCGAGACGTCCGGCCGATCCTCTCCGAGAACTGCTATGCCTGCCACGGGCCCGACAAGAACGTGCGCAAGGCCGATTTGCGGTTCGACCTGAAGGACGATCCGTTCCGCGACCGCGACGGCCACGCGGTGATCGTGCCGGGCAACGTCGAGGATAGCGCCCTCATCGAGCGGCTCGTCTCCGAAGACCCCGAGGAGATGATGCCGCCGCCCAAGTTCGGCAAGGCCGTCTCCAAGGCTCAGGTCGAGACGCTGCGGACCTGGATCAAGCAAGGAGCCAAGTGGGACGGCCACTGGGCCTACCTGCCGCCGAAGCGAGGCGAGCCTCCCGAGGTTCGCGGCCGCAAGTGGGTCAGGAACCCGGTCGATCAGTTCATCCTGAAGCGACTGGAGGACATGAGCCTGGCCCCGGCGGCCGAAGCCGACCGAGCGACCCTCATCCGCCGCCTGACGCTCGACCTCACCGGCCTCCCCCCGACCATCGCCGAGGTCGACGCCTACCTCGCCGACTCCGCCCCCGATGCATATGAGCGGCTGGTCGACCGCCTGCTTGCCAGCGACCGCTACGGCGAGCGGATGGCGCAGAGTTGGCTCGATCTGGCCCGGTATGCCGACACCAACGGCTATCACATCGACAACCATCGCGACATCTGGCTCTACCGCGACTGGGTCATCGACGCCTTCAACAAGAACAAGCCGTTCGACGTCTTCACCGTCGAGCAGATGGCCGGCGACCTGCTGCCCAACCCGACGGTCGATCAGAAGATCGCCACCGGATTCAACCGCGCGGGCATGGTCAACTTCGAGGGCGGGGCCGACCCAGATGAGTACCTGAGCAAGTACGTCATCGACCGCGTGACCACCACGTCGCAGGTCTTCCTGGGATCGACCCTGGCATGTGCCGAGTGCCATGACCACAAGTACGACCCGTTCTCGCAGAAGGACTTCTATCGCTTCTACGCCTTCTTCCACAACGTGCCGGAGAAGGGGCTGGACGGTAGCAAAGAGTCGCCCGCCCCGCGCATGGCCGTCCCGGTCGTCGCCCAGACGAAGCGGCTGGACGAGCTGAAGGGTGAGGTTGCCTCGCTGGAAGCCAGGATCGCCGGCCCCCTCCCCGAGATCGACGCGGCCCAGGTGAAGTGGGAAGCCGACCGCAAGGCCGCCCGCGAGCAGGCCGCCGCGATCTGGAAGACGGTCGAGCCCACCAGCGTCCTCTCCCGCAACGGAGCCACGCTGACCAAGCAGGCCGACGGATCGGTGCTGGCCTCGGGCGAGAACCCCAGCCGGGACATCTACGAGGCGGTTCTTCGCACCGACGCCACCGACCTGACCGGCCTGCGGGTCGAGGCCCTGCCCGATCCGAGTCTGTCGAAGGAAAGCCTTTCCCGCTCGGGCAACGGCAACTTTGTCCTCTCGGGCCTGGAAATCGAGGCGACACCCGCCGACCAGCTCGACGTCGCCCAGCCCGTCTCGCTCGCATCGGCCACCGCCGACTTCGTCCAGCCGGGCAACTTCCAGGCGGTCAAGGTGATCGACGCCGACGCCAAGTCGGGGTGGTCCGTTCAGGGCGACCAGTACAAGGATCCGCGTTACCTGGCCGTCGCCGCCTCGCAGCCGTTCGGCTTCCCGGGCGGGACGATCCTGCGGGTCCGCCTGAAGTTCGAGGCGCCGTACAGCCAGCACACAATCGGCCGATTCCGCCTGGCGCTCACCTCGGCCCCCTCACCCGCCATCGTGCCGCTGTACCCGATGCCGGTCGAGAAGGCCCTGGCGGTTGCCCCCGAGACGCGTACGCCCGAGCAGGCGAAGGCGGCGAAGGACTACTTCCGGGCCGAGATCTCTCCCGAAGCCAAGGCCCTCGTCGCCGACCTGGCCGCGAAGAAGAAGGCGGCGACCGACTTCGAGGCGAGCATCCCGACCACGATGGTCATGGAGGAGATGCCCAAGCCGCGCAAGACCTTCATCCTCGTCCGGGGCGATTATCGGTCCAAGGGTGACGAGGTCGTCGCCGGCGTGCCCGAGAGCCTTCCCCCCCTGCCCGCCGGGGTCAAGGCCGACCGCCTGGCGTTGGCCCGCTGGCTGGTCGACCCCGCCAACCCGCTGGTCAGCCGCGTGACGGTCAACCGCTACTGGCAGCATTACTTCGGCACCGGCCTGGTGAAGACCGCCAACGACTTCGGCTCGCAGGGCGAGTGGCCCACCCACCACGAGCTGATCGACTGGCTGTCCACCGAGTTCATCCGCACCGGCTGGGACGTGAAGGCCATGCAGCGCCTGCTCGTGACGAGCGCCGCCTACCGTCAGGTCTCGAAGGTGGACGCCAACCTGCTCGAGCGCGACCCCTATAACCGGTTCCTCGCCCGAGGCCCCCGGTTCCGGCTCGACGCCGAGGCGATCCGCGACAACGCCCTGGCCGTCAGCGGCCTGCTGAACCCGGCCGTCGGCGGACGCAGCGTCTACCCCTACCAGCCGCCCGGCCTCTGGGAAGAGGTCTCCTTCGGCGGCGACTTCAGCTCGCAGAAGTACACCCCCAGCAAGGGGACCGACCTCAACCGCCGCGGCCTCTACACCTACTGGAAGCGGTCGCTGCCACACCCCAGCCTGAGCGCCTTCGACGCCCCCAACCGCGAGACCTGCACCGTCAGCCGGGCCCGGACCAACACCCCGCTCCAGGCCCTGGTGCTGATGAACGACCCGACCTACGTCGAGGCCTCCCGGGCCCTGGGTCAGCGGATTATCGCCGAGGGGGGCGACGGCACCGAGCGTCGCCTGGAATACGCCTTCAGGCTCTGCCTCGCTCGCCCGCCCAAGCCCCGCGAAATGGAAGTCCTGGCCCGCGTCTTCGGCGAGCAACTCGACCATTTCAAGGCCGACCCCAAGGCCGCCAAGGCCCTGATCTCGATCGGTGAGTCGGCCCGGCCGGCGAACATGGACGAGGCCGAGCTTGCTGCCTGGACGGCCATCGGCAATGTGCTCCTGAATCTCGACGAGACGATCACGAAGGGATGATGCAATGGACCCGCGTGACGAGCTGAGCCGATCCATCACTCGCCGGACCCTCCTGGGCCGGTCGACCGCCGGCCTGGGCACCATGGCCCTGGCCTCGCTGCTGCGTGGCGGCGACGTCTTCGCCGGGGCGGGCGCAGGCGCCGCGTCGTCGGGCCTGTTCCCGGCCGACGGCGCGCTCGGGCACCTGCACTTCGCCCCCAAGGCCAAGCGGGTCATCTACCTGTTCATGTCGGGCGGCCCCAGCCACATCGACCTGTATGACCCCAAGCCGGTCCTGACCAAGCGCACCGGCGAGGAGCTGCCCGCCTCGGTGCGGAACGGCCAGCGTATCACCGGGATGACCAGCGGGCAGTCGCAACTCCTGATGGTCGGGCCGTCGAACAAGTTCGTGAAGGCCGGCAAGTCGGGCGCCGAGCTGACCGAGCTGATGCCGAGGCTGGCCGAGGTTGCCGACGACATCGCCATCGTCCGCAGCATGCACACCGACCCGATCAACCACGACCCGGCCGTCACGTTCCTGCTCTCGGGGAACCAGCAGCCGGGCCGGCCGACCCTCGGCTCGTGGCTGAGCTATGGGCTGGGCAGCGTCAATAAGAATCTTCCTGAGTACGTCGTGCTCCTCTCGGGCGGCGGCGGCCAGCCGCTGCTTTCGCGCTACTGGCACAACGGCTTCCTCCCCAGCAAGTATCAGGGGACGCAATTCCGTTCGTCCGGCGACCCGGTGCTCTATGTGTCGAACCCCGAGGGCATCGACGCCGCGACTCGACGCAAGCTGATCGACGGCGTGCGCGACCTCGACCAGATCGAGCTTGACACCGTCGGCGATCCCGAGATCGCGGCCCGCATTAGCGCCTACGAGATGGCCTATCGGATGCAGTCGAGCGTCCCCGAGCTTATGGACATCGGCCAGGAGTCGAAGGAAGTCCTCGAGCTTTACGGCGCCACACCCGGCAAGGCCTCATTCGCCAACAACTGCCTTCTGGCCCGTCGCCTGGCCGAGCGAGACGTCCGGTTCGTCCAGCTCTACCATCGCGACTGGGACCACCACGGCGACCTGCCCAAGGAGCTGAAGCGGCAGTGCGACGCCACCGACCGGCCCGCCGCCGCCCTCATCAAGGACCTCAAGCGCCTGGGTCTTCTGGATGAGACGCTCGTCATCTGGGGAGGCGAGTTCGGCCGGACCGCTTACAGCCAGGGGGCCATCACGGCCGAGAAGTTCGGCCGCGACCATCATCCCCGCTGCTTCTCCATCTGGATGGCCGGAGGTGGGATCAAGCCCGGCATCACGCACGGCGAGACCGACGACTTCGCCTACAACGTCGTCAAGGACGGCGTCCACGTCCACGACTTCCAGGCGACGGTGCTCCACCTTCTCGGTGTGGATCACACCAAGCTGACGTTCCGGTTCCAGGGCCGAGACTTCCGCCTCACCGACATCAGCGGCAAGGTGGTCCAACCCCTGCTCGCCTGAGTCGCCGCTCGGGGGCCCGTAGGTCAGGCGGGCCCCTTGTACTCGACGGCCAGCATCGAGATGTCATCACGAAGGCTGGCGCCGGCCACCCAGGTCTCGACGTCGCTCATCAGGCTGAGCAGGCTCTGCTGGAGCGGCTCTTGCCTGGCCCTGGACATCGACTCCAGGATCCGGCCGCCGCCGAACTGCTCGTTGCCCGGGGCCATGGCCTCGTTCACTCCGTCGGAGTAGAGCAACACTCGATCCCCGGGGTGCATCTGCACCGTGTGCTCGGGGTAGCCCTCCTCGGAGAATCCGATCGGGAAACCTGGCGTCTCTAGGATCCGAGGCGTCCCATCGGCCGGCAGCAGGGCCAGCCCCGGATGACCGGCGCAGGCATACTTCAGCAGACCCGTGGATAGGTCGAGGATGCCGTAGAGGATCGTGAAATACTGCTCGGTCGTGTCGTCGAAGCTGAACCGCCGGTTGAGCTGGTCGGCCACCTCGGCGGGCGGCACCACGCGGAACTCGTCCGAACCTTCCACCGGCTGTCGCAGAAGGGCCGTCGGGTCGATGATCGGCGTCAGCAGTCGTGAAAGGGCCACCGACAGCAGGGACGACGCGACCCCGTGCCCGCTCACGTCGAGGACATAGAGCCCGATCAGGTGTTTATCCAGCCTGAAGACGTTCAGGCCGTCGCCGGCAAGCTCGTCACAGGGGCGGAAGTGCCAGGCGAACTCGGCCTCGGGCGCCTTGGGGACCGAACGGGGCAGGGTCGACTCCTGGATCCTCGCGGCCGATCTCAGGTCCTTCTCCATCCTCGCATTGGTCGTCGCCAGCTTGCCATTGACCTGCTCAAGCTCGCGATTCCGCTCGCTGAGGTGCTTCTCCAGTTCCAGCACCTGGTCGACCGCATTCTTCAAGGCGAGCTGCGTCTGCACCCGCGCGGTCACCACCGGGAAGTCGAGCGGCTTGGTGACGTAGTCGTTCGCCCCCGCCTGGAACGCGGCGACGATGTCGTCGCTCTGGTCCTTGGCGGTCGCCATGATGACCGGCAGGTCGGTGACCGAGTACGTCTCGCGGAGGATCTTCAGCACCTCGAAGCCGCTGATGCCCGGCATCATCACGTCGAGCAGGATCAGGTCGAACGGACGCGCGGCGATCATCTCGAGGGCCTGCTGGCCGTCGACGGCGCAGGTCACGTCATAGCCACGCCGGGCGAGCCTGCGCGAGAGCATGTCGCGGTTGTTCTCGTCATCGTCGACCACCAGCAGAGAGTTCGACGCGGTCGCCATCAAACGCAGCTCCAGGATCTCGGTCGGTTGGACGCGGTCGGGCCTTGTTGAGACTATACCGTCACACCCATGCCCGTGAACGGGGGCCTGACTTTCAAGGAAGGGAAAAATCGACGAAATCTGTTGGTGCCAAACGAACTTGCGGCGATCTTTGGTCGTAGAATAGGGGTGGAAAACGGTCGACGAATGGGGCTGATTTGGAGACGACGAATGCGGCGGTTGTCCAGCTATGCGTCGAAGTATGGCCCGGTCGCGGGGCCCAAGCTGTATCACCTCCTCCAGAGCCAGGCCGCGCACGCCGGCGTCAGCGCAAGGCTGGGTCGGAAGCTCAAGGCACTCTCCATTCGGGCGTCCAGGGATCTCCCCCTCTTCCCCGAACCGGGTCAGGCCGAGCCGGACGCTGCTTCACCTGTCCACGCCGGTTGAGACTTGCGACAATCTGGCCTGCAACGCCACGCCAGGATGGAGGGCGAGACGCGGATGGCCAGGACGATCCACAGGAATCTCTTCGGCGACCCGGATGAGCCCGAGCCGAGGGGCCACACCGCGGGCGAGCCGTACGCCACGGCCCCGGGCGACGGCGACCCGGGCGAGGCCCCGCTGGCCGACCGGATGCGACCGAGGTCGCTGTCGGAGTACGTCGGCCAGGGACATCTCGTCGGCGAGGGCCGGGCCTTCCGCCGCCTCTTCGAACGCGGCTCGCTCCCCCCCTCCTTGATCTTCTGGGGACCGCCGGGGACCGGCAAGACGACCCTGGCCCGGCTGCTGGCGGCCCACGCCGGGGCGAGGTTGGCGGCCATCTCGGCCGTCCTGGCCGGGGTCAAGGACCTGCGCCAGGCCATCGGCGAGGCGGCCGACGCCAGGCGCCGCGGCCAGCGGACGATCCTCTTCATCGACGAGATCCATCGGTTCAACAAGGCCCAGCAAGACGCACTCCTGCCCGCGGTGGAGGATGGGACCGTCACACTGCTGGGAGCGACGACCGAGAACCCCTCGTTCGAGGTCATCGGTGCGCTTCTCTCCCGCTGCCGGGTCATGGTCCTCAACCCCCTGAGCCCCGACGACATCGCCGCCCTGATTCGCCGGGCACTCGCAGACGCTGCCCGAGGCCTCGCGGACCTCTCGCCCGAGATGGCGGAAGGCCTGATCGGCCGACTTGCGGCGGGCTCCGGCGGCGATGCGCGTTCAGCACTCACCTCGCTGGAGGCCGCCGTCCGGGCGACTCCTCCGGATGAGGACGGCACGCGTCGCATGAGCGAGGCCACGCTCATCGAGGCGATGGGCCGCGCCCGCTACGCGTACGACAAGGGGGGCGAGGAGCATTACAACCTCGCCTCCGCGCTCATTAAATCGCTGCGCAATTCGGACGTCGATGCCGGCCTGTACTGGCTCGCCCGCCTGATCGAAGGGGGGGCCGACCCCGTCTTCATCGCGCGTAGGCTCTGTATCCTGGCCTCGGAAGACATCGGCATGGCCGATCCTCAGGCGATGGTGCAGGCGGCTTCGGCGGCGCAAATCGTGCAGCTCATCGGCCTGCCAGAGGGCCTCTATCCGCTCTCGCAGGCGACCATCTACCTGGCCGGCGCCCCCAAGTCGAACGCGATCAAGCGAGCCTACCAGGCCGCCGCCGAGGACGCCTCCGCGACGGCAAGCGAGCCGGTTCCCAAGCACTTGCGCAACGCGGTGACAAACCTGATGAAGGCGCAGGGGTACGGCCAGGGATATCGGTACGCCCACGACGACCCCGCCGCGCGTGGCGAGATGGCCTGTCGCCCGGAAACCCTGGAAGGGCACGTCTACTACGAACAGTCACCGTTGGATGACGACGCAGTTTGACCTTGTGAGGGTCGCAGGCGATGGTCGCACGCACGCGGATGAGACCCAGGGTGCCGGGCATCTGCGTCGGCATCGACCTGGCCGGAGTGCCGCACCGCGAGACCGGCGTGGCGATCTTGCGGGATGGCCGGCTGGACCTCCTCGTCGCGGCTTCGACCGACGACGAGATTCTCGAACTCGCGAGCCGGGCGGGGCGCCGCGGAACGATCGCGATCAACGCACCGCTGACTCGACCGGCGGGTCGTTGCTGCCTCGAAGACGACTGCCGATGTCGGGTCGACCCGGGTACGCGCAGCAGGGCCCTGGAACGCGAACTCGGACGGATGGGCGTGCCCACTCTGGCCACCGCGCTCATCAAGGTGCTGGCACGCCGGGGTGCAATCCTCGACGCGTCACTCCGCGAACGTGGCTTCGACCCCCTGGAGGTCTACCCGTTCGCCACGCTCAAGCTGCTGGGCCTCCCCTGGCAGGCGAAGAAGACAAAGCTAGGACGCCGGAAGATCCATCGAGCCTTGAAGCCGCTGGTCCCCGGCCTGAATCACCCCCGGGCCTCGGAACACCAGATCGATGCCGTCGTCTGCGCCCTCACGGCCTTGATGTGGCGGCAGCGGCAGACCTGCACCGTGGGGATCGCCGACGAGGGCCTGATGGTCATCCCCGACCCTCGAAAGCTCCCCCTTCCCACGACGCGCTGAACCGGTCATCATGCCCTCATGCGGTGCCATGGGTCTCGCCGAACCTGGAATTTCCAGACGCCAGAGAGGCGCGTCCATTCGAGGTATCCGACGACGGGCACCCGACGTGAGTGCATCGCTCGTTGATCCATCAATGCCGGCGGAGGTTCAGCGCAGATGCTCCCCGGTCCTGTCTTCGCGATGGAACTGCTGACGACCGCACGACGAAGGCGTTACTACGTCTTCCGGACGGTCTACGCCACCGCCATCCTCGGCTTCATGCTGATGTGGTTCGGCCAGTACCGCCGGATGATGGATGGGGCTGAGATGTCCTTTCAGGAGATCGCGGCGGTCGGCCTGGCGACCTTCGGGATGGTCGCCTATGTCGAGATCATCACCGTTCTGGGGCTGACCCCGGTCCTGGTCGCCGGTGTAATCGCCGATGAGACCCAGCGCAAGACGCTCCATTTCGTGCTCGCCACGCCGCTGCCAAGCTCGGAAATCGTCCTGGGGAAGATGCTGGCGCGGCTGCTCCACATCTTCATCTTCATCGCGATCATCGTCCCCATCCTGGCGATCCTCAGCCTGGCGGGGGGCGTCGACCCGTGGCTGGAGATGGCCCTGATCGTGGGGTCGGCGGCGACCGGATTCTTCCTGGCTTCGATCTCGCTCCTGGCCTCAACCCTGGCG
The DNA here is from genome assembly GCA_038400315.1 of Isosphaeraceae bacterium EP7. NCBI lineage: Bacteria > Pseudomonadati > Planctomycetota > Planctomycetia > Isosphaerales > Isosphaeraceae > Kueselia > Kueselia aquadivae. Next base: position 1,999,367 of record CP151667.1, on the reverse strand, counting down.
AGGCGGGTGCGCGACGCGGTCCTCATCTCGTATGCGATCGAGGCGATCTGGCTCCTCGGATCGGCGTGCGTCGCCTGGCTGATGTGGATGATCTCGGATTTCGCCTGGCCCCCCCTGCTGGTCGCCCTGGGTATAGTGTCCGAAGCCCTATGGGCCATCAATCCGTCCGCGGTCTTCTCGCGATTCGGGGATCTCTATCAGGGGAAATCGTCCGCCTTCTTCGGGGCCTTGTGGTTGATGGTCGGGTTGCAGTTGGCCCTGGGTCTGGTGTTCACGACGCTGGCGGTGTTCCAACTCCGCCCTGCATTCCGCCGCAGAGAGTCGCAATCGCCCGTCGAGAATGGCCGCTGGAGGCTGCCGATCCCGGCCCGATTCCGTCGCGCCAGGGCCGTGGGCAACTGGCCCATGGTCTGGAAGGAGAGGCATGCCCACACCCGCGGTGTGGCCCGTTTGTTGGTCCTCTTGCTCGGCGTCATGATGCTCGCGTTCACGGGGATCACCGTGTTCAATCTCGCGGCGGTCGTCTTCCAGCAGTGGAGCCAGAATCCGCCCCCCGGACCGCAAATGTTTGGGCCCGACTTCGCATTGACGATGGGCATACGGGCGTTTGCGACGGCGTGGGGAGCCATTCTGATGCTCTCCGTCGCCAGTGCCGCCTCTTCCTCGATCACGTCGGAGAAAGAGGGGGATACCTGGCTCAGCCTCATCGCGACGGATCTCAGTTCTCGCGAAATCCTGGCGGGAAAGGCGGCCGGCGCACTCGCCGGGGCATGGATCCCCGCTCTCGTGCTCGTCTTGCTCGTCGCCATCGGGAGTGGGTTCGGGACCTTGCACCCCCTGGGTGTCATCCTCTTCACGCTGCTCATCCTGGTCTATGCCGCGTTCTCGGCATCGCTCGGTCTGTTCCTCTCATTGAAGAGTCGGACGACATGGCGGGCCCAGGCGTTCGCGGTGGGAATCATGCTCATGCTGAGCATCGGCATCTTTTGCTGCTCGCCCTTGATCATGGCCACAGCCTGGATGCTGGCCGCTTCTCCGCTGGTCGCGATGGGCGGCAGCCTGTTTAGCTCGTCGGAATTGCCCACGCTGTTCGACGCATTCGACGGAATGGGATTCGTCGCGGGGTTCGTCGGTTGGGCCGGGTACGGCGTGGCGGCTTACCTCCTCTGGGTTTCGTCGGTTCGTACGCTGGAAGAGGAACGCGGAGATCTCGGCCCTTCCGACCATGCCCGGCGGATGCGGATGCTCAAGCCTGCCGACGAGGATGGAATTGAGTTCATCCCCTGAGTCTCGGCGTGTCTCTCGATCCGAACGGCACGATTGTGAGGAGGCGAGCGGCATGGGGCCTGGACCTGTCTTCCGGATCGAACTGATCACGGGCGCCCGCCGGACCCGCTATTTCGCGCTTCGCGCGTTTTACGTGCTGATCCTTCTCTGGGTCGTCGGTCAGGCTTATAACTCGATGAGCAACGCGCGCCGCTTCGGGACGATGATGCCCGGGGGCGATACGTCCGAGATGACGATCGCAGAAATGAGCACGTATGCTTACAATATCTTCTCCTCAATCCTCGTCGTCCAGATCCTCGCGATCGTCTTCCTGACCCCTGCGATGGTGGCCGGGGTGATCGCCGATGAACGCCGACGTAAAACCTTGCACTATTTACTGGCCAGCCAGCTCTCCAGCGGAGAGATCGTCCTGGGCAAGCTGTTCGCCCGCCTCCTGCACATCGCCGTCTTCGTGGCGCTGGGCCTTCCCGTCATGAGCCTGCTGACGCTCTTCGGCGGGATCGACCCGCGACTGGTCGCCCTCTCGGCGGCCCTCAGTCTCTCGCTGGCCTACTTCCTCGGCGGGCTCTCGATCCTCGTCTCCACCACGTCAAGGAGCCCCCGCGAGGCGGTCTCCGTGGCGTACATGCTCGCGATCGTCGGCCTCGTGATGCCGCCGATGATCGAGCAGATGAGGGCATTGCTGGCCTGGCCCTGGGATTGGGTCTACGAGTGGTGCCGACCCATCAATGACTGGATCCGCGTGATCAGTCCGATTTCGTTCCTCAACATGAGCTTCCGCGCGAGCATGGGGCAATATGTTGAGACGTTGGCCTGGATGGTTGGCCTCCAGATCGTTTACGGGTCGGTCTTCGTGCTGCTGGCGGTCCTGCGATTGCGTCCGGGGTTCCGAAAGGAAGGGGGACCTTCGAGGGTCGGATCACTGGCGAAGAACATGGCGAGGGCCAGGCGGTTGTTGCCGAGGCCGGCGTGCGGAGACGACGCGATGCTCTGGAAGGAGCGTTTCGTCGCCCGGACCAGCGGCCTGACCAAGGGCCTGATCCTGCTCGTGTCGCTGGGAATTATCGGCGCGATCATCGCTACGTCGATTGAACTCATCAGGAACGCCGCCCTCGAAGCCTACTTTCTCGGTTCGGATGGAGGGGTGAGAGGGGCCAGGCATAACTTCAATGTGTACGTGCGCGTGCTGACTGGTTTCGTCACGGCGGGCTGGCTGCTGGCCGTGGCGGCGGCCGCGTCAGCCTCGATCACGTCGGAGCGCGAGGGCGACACGTGGATCAGCCTGATGGCCTCGACGCTCGATCCGCACGAGGTTCTGAGGGCCAAGCTCGTGGGTTCGATCTGGAGCCTCCTCCCGATCCCCCTGCTCATGATGGTCTACTGGGCCATCGGCCTGGCCGTAGGCTCCGTGCACCCATTCGGGGCCGCCGTCGCGTTCCTGGAGTTGTGCCTCTTCACCGCGTTCGCGGTGACGCTCGGCGTCTACTTCTCGCTGACGATGAAGTCATCGGCCAGGGCCCTGGCGGCGACGGTCGGGACGATGATCTTCCTGAACGGGGCTTACCTGTTTTGCATCGTCCCGATGATGAGGAACGAGCGCATGGAACTCTTCGCCGGATTCGGGCCGTTCCTGGTTGCGTTGGCCCTGCTGACGCCCACGGAATACACTCAGATGTGGAACGGATCGGCTTTTACTTATCGGCGAGATTTCGGCGAGCTCATCTTCGCCAGCGTCCTGGGGAGCCTATGGTACGGGGCGGGAGCCGCGTTGATGTTCGGCCTATCCCACGCGCGTTTCGATGAGTTCGTCGAACGGCCACGGCGATTCTGAAGGCGGGCGCCGATCGTTCGTGACGATCCGCAGGCTCCCCTGATTCGACGCGGGGATTCCAAGATAACTCGGCATGCATTGGCGTCATGGGTCGTTTGTGGCTCGGCCGGTCGGGCCGCGTGCAGAGCCTGGCCCCGGTGCGGCCGGCGAATTGGGCGTGAGGCCTGGGATGAGCAGGCGGCTGAGCCACGAGGCGGGGAGATCGGGCCGGACGAGGTGCTCGGGCGTACCGAGGTCGGTGAGGACCGCTTCGGCCGCGAGGTAGCCGCTGCGCACGGCCCCTTCCATCGTGGCGGGCCATCCCGTCCTGGTCCAGTCGCCGGCAAGGTAGAGTCCCGCCACTTCGGTACGCTGGTCGGGGCGGAAGGAGTCGACGCCCGGCCGGACTGCGAAGGTGGCGCCGTGCTCGGTGACGACCCGCCAGCGGCGGAGACCTTCCCTGCGGATTCCGGGCCAATGAACGGATAGATCGGCGAGCGCGAGGTCGAGGATGGCGTCGTTGCTCAGAGGGACGAGATCATATGAGGCGCTGATGACGAGCTGGAGGTACTGGCCCTCGGCTTCGTCCTGACGGTCCGATGAGTGGTTGAAGACCCAGTGGACCAGGCCGCCCGGGAGGGTTGCATGATTCAGAGGGAAGACGCCGTGGTCGAACCAGAGATGGATCCCGGTGATTGGTGAGGATTCGAGTCGATCGACCCCGTCGAGCGAGGGAAGACGGCCGCGGAGAGGGTCGTCCAGCAAGCCGAGGATGCGGTCGAACGGCACGGCGAGGATGATGCGGTCGGCTGCGATCGTCTCGCCGGAGCGGAGCGTGACGCCTTGAATCGGGCCAGCGGGGTCGGCATCGATCGAGCGGATGCCGGTTTTGAGTCGGACTTGGACGCGGTTGTCGGCCAGCCAGGATTCGAGCCGGGTGCCGTAAAGATCGCCGAGGGGGACCGTGGGGATCTCGACCTGGTAACCGTCCCTGTTGCGAAGGAAGCCGTCGACGAAGACCTTGCGTGCATGGCCGAAATCCATCTGCTCCAGCCGCTCATTGAGCGCTGAGACGAGGACGGTGGCCCAGTACAGGTTGATCGTCCGGGTCGTCTGGCCGTGGTCCAGCAGCCAGTCTGCAAACGAAGTGTCGGCGGGCGTTGATCGGTCAAGCGCGAGTCTCGCCAGGCCATAGCCGACCCGCAGCTTGTCGTCGATCCGGAGATATCGCGTGCGAAGGAAGCTGCCGGAGAGGTGGATCGGGGCGGGCAGCGGGCCCGAGGAGAGCCGGGAAAGCGCGCCGTCGTGGCCGACGAAGGTGATCTCGGGGACGAGCTTGAAGAGGTCGGCTGTGCCGACCCGGCGGCAGAAGTCGGCCAGATTCGTGCAACAGGTCATGCTTACGTGCTGGCAGTTGTCGACCAGCTCGCCGGTAGCGGGGTCAACGAATGAGCTGGCTCGCCCGCCCAGCCTGGGGCGAGACTCGACCAGGGTGATGTCGAGTCCGCGATTGGCGAGCGACACGGCCGAGGCCAAGCCCGCGAGTCCGCCCCCCACGATGAGGATGCGCGGACGCGGCGAGTTCGTCAGCACCGGGGTGCTTCCGTGGGGATCGACGCATGGCTGATGAATCGCGCCGACAGCGACCGGGTGGCGATCCAGGCCTTGCGCCAGGCGGGGATCGAGACCCGGCTGGAGATGACGTCGTAATCCCGTGTCACGATCTCGTCGAGGAGCGAGCGATAGATGCCCGAGATCGACGCGAGAACCGGCCGGCCGACCGGGTCGACCAGCTCGATGAGGGGCTCGGCCGCCCGGTAGAACTCATACGCCCGATTCGCCTGGAATTCGAGAAGGTCGCGGAGATTGGCGCTCGGGCTCGCGGCCTTGAGTTCGTCGAGGGTCACGCCGAAGCGAATCATCTCGGCGGTAGGCAGATAGACCCGGCCGTTCAGCGCGTCTTCTCGTACGTCGCGGATGATGTTCGTCAGTTGAAGCGCCACGCCGCAGGAGTCGGCCATCGACTCGGCCCGTCCGCCATCGGATTGGTAGCCCCAGATATGCAAGCAACAGAGGCCGACCGCCGAGGCGACCCGGTAGCAGTACCCGCGGAGGTCGTCGAAGTTGGCGAACGGCTGGGGGTCGAGGTCCATCGCCACGCCGTCGATGACGTCGTGAAACAGCGATCCGGGGATCGCGTGCCGGTGCACGGTCTCGGCCAGCGCGGGCATGCCGGGCCAGCTTCCCGCGGGAATCCGGCCGTCGAGGGCATCGTCCAGCTCGATCCGCCAGGCATCGAGCGCGGCCCGACGGCCGGCCTCGGGTCCGGGGGAGTCGGCGATGTCGTCGGTCCGACGCATGAACGCATACAGGGCGCACATCGACCGCCGCCGCTCGGGGGGGAGCAGCAGGAAGCTGATGTAGAAGTTGCGTGCCTCGCGGCGGGCCACCTTGCAGCAGAATCGCCGGCTGGCCTTCATCTGCGACTCGGTCATGATCTGGTCCCCGCGCCGACGGGGATCGGGCGTCTCCCCGGTTTCCGCAACCGGCCGGCCACGAGGGCCTTGAGCACCAGGGCGACCTTGGCCCCCTTCCCCAGCGAAGGGCGACTGGTCAGGACGTCATATCCTTGTGCCTCGATCCGGTCGAGGATGGCGAGGCCGCCTCGGCCGAAGAGGTCCACGTCCACGTCCAGGGGCCTGGGCATGCGTCCCACCAGTTCCTGACCGCGAACCAGAAGGCTGCGGGCCCGGTCGACCTCGAATTGGAGGAGGCGGGCGAAGGCGGGGTTGAACCGGCGAGCGTGCAAGTCGGCGTCGTCGTAGCCGAAGCGTCGCCGATCCTCGGCGGGCAAGTAGATCCGGCCGATGTCGAGGTCTCGGGCCACATCCTGCCAGAAGTTGGCCAGTTGCAGGCCGGTGCAGGTGAGGTCGGAGAGCCCTGCATTCTCGGCGTCATACGCCCGCGCAAGATAGAGCACGAGATGGCCGACCGGGTTGGCCGAGCGTTCGCAATAGTCGAGCAACTGATCGAAGGTCTGGTATTCGACGAGGGTCTGATCTTGCTCAAACGCCGAGATCAGGGCCTCGAACGGGGCGATGGGGATGGCGTATTCGGCGACGGTCGGGGCCAGGGCCATCATCACCGGGTGGGTCGGCGGCTCGCCCTCGAACATGGACCGAAGCTGATCCCGCCACCAGGCGAGTAGTTCGGTGGAGCGGGCGCGATCGCCGACCTCGTCACCCAGGTCATCGGACCAGCGGCAGAAGGCGTAGATCGACTGGAATGCGGGGCGAAGGTCGCGCGGGGTCAGCCAGGTGACGACGCTGAAGTTCTCATAATGCCGCGCGGTGAGGTCGGCGCAATAGGCGACCGCCTCGGGCGGCGAGATGCGGGCGCGCGAATCGGGCCCGAAGAGGGCTAAATCGTCGGCGAACGTCATTAAGCGGCGCCGGGGAGTAGGGAGGGCTTGCGAGAGTCGATCGGACGATGGTATCCCCGGCGTACCCCGGCGTCTACCACGACGCGGGACCGTCCGGGGTCATCTGGTGCGAATTCGCAGGTCGGGGTGACGAAGCTGAATTCGCAAGTTCAAACTGGGGGAAACGCGGGCAATTTAACGGGCAATCAAGGCGATTTGACGTTAGTTGCCAGAGGCGAGAGTGAGGCCGGAAGCTTGGTCGTGTCGTCGCGGATGCTGACCTCAACCTGCTTGCGAGTCAGGCCGATGACATCGACGAGGTTGGCGCCTTTGAAATTCACGCCGGTGAGGATCGCATCGGCGAGGTTGGCACCTCGGAGGTCGACCCCGCGGAGATCAGCATTCACGAGCGAGGCGCCGTGGAGGTTGGCCTCACGCAAGGAGGTCGGCTTGATCCCCTGCTCGTTCGATGAGGCGAGCCTGGCATCGTCGAGGCAGGCATTGGTGAGGTCGGCCGAATTCAGTGTCGCACCCTCGAGCTTGGCCTCCTTGAGCCTGGCCCCGGTGAGGTCGGCCCAGCGGAGGTCGGCCCCTCGGAGGTCGGCCGAGCGGAAGTTCACGCCGACGAGTCGGGCCTCACGCAGGTCAGCACGTCGGAGGTCCGATTCCCTCATGTCGCAACCTTCTGCCTTCACCTCTTTGAGGTAGGCGTTGACCAGGAAGGCGCCGAAGACGTTGCCGTAGCGGATGTTCGAGCCGCCGAGATCGGCCCCTTTGACCTCCCCCAACTCCTGAGGGGTGGCCTTCTCCCCATTCCAGTTGAGGGGTTTGACGGAGAGGTCGGTGCCGTCGAGGTGGGCGAAGGTGCTGTATCCGATGAAGGAGAAGAACCGGGGGGCCCAGTGGCGAACATCGAGCGGCTTCTCGGACCAACTCGGAACGACGACACCCCGGCCCTCTGAGTCTGGATTGACGCCGAGGATGGCCCCGAAGGTGAGCAGGCCGAGGATGACGAGCGAAAGTGCGCTATTGAGGATGAACTGCAACCGGGCATCCTGCCAGCTCTTACGCCAGGAGAACTTGCGGCGACCCATTCCGCGAAGGGTGTTGATCGTCAGTCGATGGAATCCGACCGCCGCACCGATGGCTCCCGCGAGCATCAGGACGTGAATGCCCGAGACGGTCAGGTCGTGGCACCGGAGAAACCGAGCCCAGAGAAACAGGAGCGTGATCGGGACGAGCCCCCAGGCCAGCGCGACCGAGATAAACGCCTGCCAGCGAGAGAGCTGAGGTCGGTCGTCGCGGAGCCTGATGAAGTTCGGCCGAACCAGGCTGTTGAGCAGCCAGGGCGGGGCCTTCTTGTCGAGCGAACGGCCATCGGGGAAGACGGCGGGGAGCTCGGAGAGATCCTCCCAGAGTCGCTGCAACCCCAGGTGAAAGTAGACGTAAAGGCAGAGCAGGAGGATGGGCGCGGCCATGTAGAAGCGGACGAGCGGGATATCGATGCCCAGGATCGGTAGCTTGGACGAGGCCAGGGCCGCCTTGTTGACGAGCTGGGTGTCGGTGGTCGAGCCGAGCGTGATCCAGGTGTAGGCGCAGGCCAGCAAAATCGAGGTGAAGAGGCCCTGGGCGCCGCGAGACGACTCGGCCGCACCTGCGAGATTCTCGAATTTGAGGACCGACTCGGGGAGCAGGGCGCCTGAAAGGTTCGCCCCGCCAACCTGGCTGCTGAGTAGGCCCCGGACGTCGCTCAGGTCGGCATTCTGGAGCTGCGCGTCGCGCAGGTTGGTATCGGTCAGGTCCGCCTGAGAGAGATTCGCACCGCGCAGGTCAACGCCCCGCAAGTCCAGGCGGCTCAGGTCGAGGCCGGAGAGGTCGGCACGCTGGCCGTCGGCCCCGCCGGCGTTGAGCCAGGCCTGGTGGTCTTCCAGAGCCGAATTGAGGGTCTCGGCCGTAGGCCTCCGGCGAGGCGTGGATGTGAGCCGGTCCTGCTGGACGTCGGACAACGATGCCTCCCTGCCGGACGGCGACGGTCGAGCACCGACGATTCGTCGGGTGCACGCGGGTTCGGTGACCGAGCGGGATTGTTCGCCGGATCGGTCCCACCGTCAAGCCGTGGATGGCAGGGAATGGTGCCTACCGGGTCATCCCCCGGCGAGTCCTTCGATCAGTCGCTGGCCAGGGAGTCCTTGAGGGAGGGGAGCACGATGGGCCTGGGCCCGCGGAGCGAATCGAGATCCGCCTGATCTCCGCCCTTGAGAAACTCGGTCCTAGGACCTTGATCGCCGACGGCGGCCTGGCAGGCGACGACATAGGAGTTCCCGACCACGTCGAGCCGACGGCCGCGGACGATCAGGGCGGTCTGCTCGTCAATTCCGAAACCGAGCAGATTCGGGTTCTTGTTGAGCACGCCCATGAGCCGCTTGTAGCGGTTCCGCTTGAGGAAGTGCTGGTCGACTACCGAGCCGGGCAGGAAGTCGAAGCCCTCGCCGAGCTTGGCCTCGATGCGGCCGCTGGCGATCATCACCCGGGTCATCACGGCCGCGCCGGCGGAGGTCCCGCCAATCACCCCGCCGCGCTTCAGCAGTTCGGCGAGATGAGCCTCGACGGCGGTTCCTCGGTAGGCCGCGACCAGATTCGACTGGACACCTCCGCCGAACCAGACGCCGGTCGCCTCGACGAGGGGGCGGAGGAACTCGGCGTCGTCCGCCTTCTCCCTCGACCGGGTGTGGAAGACGGTCAGCGAACGGGCGCCGAACTGCTTCCAGGGGGCGAGGACCATCTCGGCGGCATTCGGCCTGTCGGCAATGGAATGGGCCGTGGGGATCACCACGATCCGGGCGTCTGCGCCACCGGCGAGGTCGACGAATTGCTTGCGGACGCTGTCGGGGATTGCCCCACCTCCGCAGATGACCAGGGCACCACTCCCTTTGGGGGCGGGGGCCACGACCTCGAGGTCGGCGGCCTTGGCCGTCGACGATCGGGCTAGATTTCCGCCCAGCACTGCAACCGTGCCGAGGCCGATCGCGGCGATTGCCAGCAACGCCAGCCTGTTAAGGCGCATGCGATCCCCCCGCTTTGGGGCATTGGTATGCCTTGATTCCATGCGCGACCTCGTTGGAGCTGGAGGGCGAACGGGCCGTTCGGCCTGATGCTGTCGAGGAGGGACACAGCCCGGGGAGGGAACCGTGTGCCGTCTGTGGACGGAGGCAGGATCTCTCAAACCTACCACGCCCCTCCGGTCGAGACAAGCGGGACCTCGGCGCGAATCCAGGCCTCGTCCCGGATCGCCGGCATGGGCGACCGAATCGGCGACCGATCGCCGATCCAACTTGCCATTGTTCAAGGGGTTGCGACGCGCCGGGTTCGTTTCGTGAAGGGTCGTTCGAGGGCGATCCGGCGATCGATGCAACCTATAAATAATGCTTATTTTATTGATGCGAAAATCTCCCGGCCGCGAACCCAATCGCTTGAGGGCCGTCCCGGGGCCACGTATAACATCAAACATCCGATCGTCGAACCGGGAGGCGTTAACCCTTGATCCGATTTATCGCCAGGCGAGAATTCCTGCGGATCGGCGGCCTGACAGGGTTGGGGTTCGGCCTCGCGGGCATGTCCGGGGCGGCCGATTCGGGGCGTGGCCCGGGGTTCGGCAAGGCAAAGTCGGTGCTGCTGGTCTACGCCAACGGCGGCCAGAGCCAGCTTGAGACCTGGGACCCCAAGCCCGACGCCCCGCGCGAGATCCGGGGTGAGTTCGCCGCGATCCGGTCGGCCGTGCCCGGCACCTTCCTTGGCGAGCACCTCCCCGGGCTCGCCCGCAGGGCCGACAAATACACACTCATCCGGTCGGTTTCGCACGAAGACCTGGACCACGGATCGGCCACCTATCTGGCGCTCACGGGCCGCTATCACCCCCAGCGATCGGGCAACCCGTCGCCCGCCCCCACCGACTTTCCCGTGCTCGGCGCCCTCCTCGGCAAGGTCAGGCCCGGCGGCCCCCTTCCCCACCCTTCGGTGCACGTCAACGGGCCGGCCCTGGTTCCCGAACTCCCTGGGCCGGGACAGGATGCAGGATTTCTCGGCGGTGAGTTCGACCCATTATTGGTGAAGGATCCGGCCGACGGATCGCCTCTCCCGGTAGGCCTCGGGCCGGTTGGAGGCGATGCGCTGCGGATCCAGGTCCGGCGCTCGCTGCTCGAATCGGTCACCTCCGCCGCCCGGGGGCTCAAATCCGACCGCACGCTCGACCTGATGGACGCCCACTATCGTCGCGCCTACGAGATGATCGACTCCCCCGTCTGCCGCACCGCGTTTGACCTGTCCCTGGAACCCGAGTCGGTCAGAAATCGTTACGGGCGCCATCGTTCGGGCCAGGCGTGCCTTCTCGGGAGGCGGCTCGTCGAGGCGGGCGTGCCGCTCGTCACGGTGTTCTGGAACCAGTCGGCTCGCGGCCAGGATCGGTTCCCCGGGCAGATTGATGCTTACGGGTGGGACACGCACAACGACATCTTCCAGACCATGCGAGACCACCTCCTCCCGAGATTCGACCGCAGCATGTCAGCCTTGCTCGACGACCTCGATCAAAGCGGCTTGCTCGAAACAACCCTCGTCGTCTGCATGGGCGAGTTCGGCCGGGCTCCGCTCGTGGCCTTGGAACCGAAGTTCGACGGAGCGACGCCTGGCCGAAAGCACTGGGCCGGGGCTTACTCGATCCTGATGGCTGGTGCAGGTGTGAGCCGTGGAAAGGTTTACGGCGCATCCGACCGTTTCGCCGCCTACCCCGCACATGATGCCGTCGGACCCTGGGATATCGCCGCGACAATCTGGTCTGCCCTCGGCATCGACCCGACGTACGAATATCTCGACCCCCTCAATCGCCCGTTCGCCCTCTGCACCGGCCAGCCCATCAAGGGGATCTACGGCGGATGACCCAGATCACCCCGATCGACTCATCTCCGGCGGCCATGCAATCACTGGGCCTGCCCTACGTCCTTCGGAGCGGGCCTGTCATCTCGGCGAGAATCGCGATCGCCCGGTTTCTGACTCTCGCCTGCCTGGCAATGACGGCCACCAGTTCAGCCGCAGCCGCCGACGCCCCGAAGGCCCTCATTGAATTCGGCTGGGACGAGCCCGACACCGCCTATCTCCGAGCCCATCTCGCCGGGATGGAACGCAACCCCTTCGATGGTTGTGTCTTCCGCGTCCACGCCAGACTCCCCGACGGCACCCTGAAAAATTTCACCTGGGAGGCCTGGGGACGTCGGGCCTTCTCTGAGCCCGAGGTTGCCGCGGCTCGGGCTGACCTCAAGGCGATCAAGCCCGTCCAGTTCCGAGCCAATTTCCTCCGGTTCAACACGACGCCCGGCGACGTCGACTGGTTCGACGACTTCGCCCCCGTCCTGGCCAATGCCCGGCTTGCTGCGTCGCTCGCCCGAGACGGCGGAGCCCGAGGAATCCTGCTCGATACGGAGCAGTATCAGGGGCATCTGTTCGACTACGCAGGCCAGCCCAGGGCCGCCGCGCATTCGTTCGACGAGTGCGCCGAGCAGGCCAGGATTCGCGGCCGGGCGGTGATGGACGCGTTCCAGGCGGGCCAGCCCGGCCTGACGGTCCTGCTGACCTTCGGCCCGAGCCTCCCCCGTCGGCGTATGCGTCGGGAGAATAAGCCGCTGGCCGACGTAAGCGATGCACTGCTCGTCCCGTTCGTTCGAGGGCTCGTCGAGGCCGCCCGCGGCGACTCGCGGATCGTCGACGGCTTCGAAAGCTCCTACGGCTACAGGGAGCCCGACCAGTTCCGACTCGCGGCCGAGGACATCCGCCAGCCACTCCACAAGCCGGGCGAACCCCCCGTCAGGACGGTCGACGCGGCGTTCGGGCTCTGGCTCGACTTCGACTGGCGTGAACGCGGCTGGGATGCGAACGATCCGTCGCGCAATTACTTCACTCCCGAATCGTTTGCGAGCAGCTTGCGGGCCGCACTCGACGCCAGTGATCGGTACGTCTGGATCTATTCCGAGACTCCCCGATGGTGGGACGAGGCCGGGCGCCCCAAGGCCCTGCCACCCGCCTATGCCGACGCCATCCGTAAGGTCCGCATCGAGCGTTCGATGGATCTCCCTTGAACCGAAAGCTAGAGGACGACCGGCCATGGAACCGTCAATGATCGGCGCGTACGGACCCTGGGCGGCCTCCATCACCGGCGATGGCCCCGCTCGACTCTCGTTCCGCCAGGATCGCTACAAGGCCGACGAGATCGGAGTCTGGCGCGTCCAGGCTCGCAAGGCGTTCGAGGATCGGTTACTCACCCCCGACACCGGCGGCACCCCGAAGGCCGAGGTGATCCGGCGCTGGAATTACGACGGCCTCGACGTCGAGCAGCTCCGCTGGTCGCTCCCCTACGGACCTCCGACCGACGCCTACTTCCTGAAGCCCGAAGGGGCCAAGGGGCGGCTGCCGGGGATCATCGGTCTGCACGACCACGGCGGCAACAAATACTTCGGTGCCCGCAAGATCACCAAGGTGGGCGACGACCAACACCCCCTGATGAAGTCCCATCAGGAAGAGTATTACGGCGGACTCCCCTGGGCCAACCAGCTGGCCAAGCGAGGCTACGCCGTGCTGGTGCATGATACCTTCGCATTCGCCAGCCGCAGGGTCCGGCCCGAGGACGTCTCGCCCAAGGCGCGTGACGGAGGCAAGGATGTCGACCCGGCCACCGAGACCGAGGCCGAGATCAAGGCCTACAACCGTTGGGCCTCGAACCACGAGGACTTGATGGCCAAGTCCCTCTTTTCCGCCGGGACCACCTGGCCGGCTATCTTCCTGTCCGAGGACCGGCGTGCCCTCGACTACCTCTGCTCCAGGCCCGACGTCGACGCCGGAAAGGTCGGCTGTGCGGGGCTTTCCGGGGGCGGGCTGCGGACCGTCTTCCTGGCCGGTGCCGACGACCGGATCGCCTGCGCCGTCTGCGTCGGCATGATGACCACCTGGCGAGACTACCTCCTGAACAAGGCCTACACCCACACCTGGATGTGCTACGTCCCCGGCCTTCCCATGGACCTGGATTATCCCGAAATCCTCGGTCTGCGGGTCCCCAGGCCAACCCTCGTCCTCAACGACATCGACGACGAGCTCTTTACGCTCACCGAGATGAAGCGGGCCGACACGATCCTGGGTGAGGTCTACAAGAAGGCCGGCGTCGCCGACCGCTACCGCGCCAGCTTCTATCCAGGCCCCCACAAATTCGATCGCCCCATGCAGGCCGAGGCCTTCGACTGGTTCGACCGCTGGCTGACGCGCTGAGCGTTTGGCAGCGACACGGGCAGAATCGGACGTCGGCCGGTGACGGCCCAGCTTGTCCCGGGGCCGTCACCGGCCTAGAGTTCGTGGGCCGACGACTCGAGATTTCGAACGACGAGTCCCCTGCCGGCTTGTGCGATGTGCGAGGCGACAGTCGGCAGGTGATTGAACCTGCTCGCTGCGGAACCACGGTTGAACGATCGCGTCCTTAAAGGGCCTATCATGGCGAACCGAGCAGTGATCGCCGGTGTGACCGGGATCGTCGGGAACAATCTCGCCACCCTGCTCGTTGAACGCGGTTGGGAGGTCGATGGCCTCGCCCGCAAGCCGCCGATCGGCATTAAGGGCGTGAAGCCGGTGGCCGTCGACCTTGTCGATCCCGAAGGAGTGCGGAAGGCACTGGAAGGGGTCGACCCTTCTCATGTTTTCATCGCGACGTGGCTCCGCCAGGCCACGGAGGCCGAAAATTGCGCGGTGAACGGGGCGATGGTGCGGAACCTGATGAACGCGTTCGGCCACTCCGGAAAACTCCGGCATGTCGCGCTCGTCACCGGCCTGAAGCATTACCTCGGGCCGTTCGACGCCTACGCCGCGACCAGGCCGGAGACCCCCTTCCGCGAGGAGATGCCGCGAGTTCCCGGCGACAATTTCTACTACACCCAGGAAGACGAGTTATTCGCGGCCGCCGAGCGGCGGGGTTTCTCGTGGAGCGTGCATCGGCCGCATACGATCATCGGGTATGCGGTCGGCAACGCCATGAACATGGGCGTCACGCTCGCGGTCTATGCGTCAATCTGCCGCGAGACCGGCCTGCCGTTCGTCTTCCCGGGATCTCGCCAGCAGTGGGAGGGGCTGACGGACGTGACCGATGCCCGGCTGCTGGCCAAGCACCTGGAATGGGCCTCGACCTGCGAGGCCGGCAGCAACCAGGCGTTCAACGTCGTCAACGGCGACATCTTCCGCTGGAACTGGCTCTGGCCGAGGCTCGCCGCCGATTTCGGCCTCGAGGCGGCCCCCTACCCCGGGCACGCGACTCCGCTCGATCCACAACTGGCCGATAAAGGGCAACTCTGGACGGAGATCGCCGGTAAACACGGGCTGGCCGAACCGGACCTGAGCAAGCTGGCTTCGGCCTGGCACACCGACCTGGATCTGGGCCGCGAGATGGAAGTCGTCACCGACATGACGAAAAGTCGAGTGGCCGGCTTCACCGAATATCAGCCGACCCTCGCCTCGTTCCTCGACCTGTTCGCCAGGCTGAGGAAAGACCGGCTCATCCCGACCTGGCCCGGCTGAACAGAGCGGACGAACGTGGAATCAGGCCGGCTCGGCGGCTTCGTCCGAGCCGGCGATCACCAGCCCGAACTGTCCAGGGTGCAGCACGGCGCGGATGTCGCGGATGCTCAGTCCGCCGATAACCAGGAGGGTCAGAGCATAGGTGGCCGCACCGCTGAGCACGGCGAGCGGAAGATTGCGGTTTCGGAGCAGGAGACAGACGGGTGCCATCGCCAGCGAGGCCAGTAAGGGCCTGGCGACGTGATGGTGCCAGGCGGGGCTTCGACCTTCGCCCGCCAGGCAGATGTACCCGGCCAGCATCAAGACCAGCCCGACGATCACGACCGCCGCGGAAGCCCCTTCCAGTCCGAAGGTTGCACCCAGAATCGCCACGAGCGGGCCCGACCCGATCGCACCCGCGAAGAGAAGCCGTAACCCGGCGATCTCGCGGTTCAATGAGATCAGGGCCATCTGATAGAGATAAGCCAGGGTCAGCAGGGGTGCCCGCCAGATACCCAGGGCCAGAAGCAGCCCCGCGGTGGCAAAATCCTCGGGCAGGATCCAGCCAACCAGCGAATCGGCGAGCAGCGTCGTCCCGACTGCAAGCGGGATCAAGACCGACACGAGCACCCGGACCAGGGCATCAAGCGCCTGTCGACCGGCCTCGGGGGTCTCGCGCCAGGAGCGGGCCATGCTGGGGAAGACGACCTGCTGGAAGATCAGGCCGAACGTCAACACCGCGTTGATCATCCTGTAGGGGGCACTGTAAAGGCCTACGCTGGCGTAGGTGCTCATCAGGCCGACCAGCATGACGTCAACCGACCCGATCACCGTCTGGGAGATCTGGATCAGGGCCACCGGCCGACCCCGGCGCAGGAAGACCTTGAGGAAACGGGCCCCGAGCACAGGCCGGGGCATCCCGTATTCGCGTGCATAGGCCGCCCAGACCAGGCCGATCCCGAAGGCCTCGCCCGTGACCAGGCAGACAGGCACCCAGATGATGTGAGACTCGTTGCTGACCAGCAGCCAGACGCCCGCCGCATAGAGCGCCGTCCTGATGCAGAGCGAGATGGCCACCAGGCCCATCCGCTCCTTGCCGCGGAAGACGAAGTCTAAACCGAGGGCCGTCGTCAGCAACATCAGCCCATAACAGCCCAGGACGATGCGCTCGCGGGGGCCGGTCAGCGTCGCACATCCAATCGCGACCAGCCCGATCAGCAGGATCGTTGCCAGGAGCAGCTTGACGGCCAGGATGTGATTGACGAGCGGGCGGACCAGGCGCGGATGACGCGCAATCTCGCGCGAAGAGATGACCTCGAATCCGTCGCGAACCAGCAAGACCAGCCAGAAGACGACATTGAAGGCGAACTCGATCCGCCCGTACCCGCCCCTGCCCAGGGTCTTGGCAAGCCCCAGGGTCACGACCACCGAGATTCCCCGGCAGAGGATCTCAGCGACGCTGAGTGCCAGGAAGTTCGTTGCGATCTTGCGGGTTCCCGTGGCCTTGCTCGCAGCCTTCGGCGGCGCCGCGATGGGGCGATCGGGGTATACCCGGCGTGGGATCGCCGGCACGCGCGGCGGTCGGGTCATGGTTGCCATGCGAGGTCGCACTTCCCTCTTGGGCGAGTATCGCCGAGTCGCTCGCCGCCGCGAGTCGGCCACACCCCATCCGCCGAAGAATCCGCGTTCGCGGGCACTCGGCCACCTTCGGTCGTTGGCGGACGTCTCGATCAGAACCTGGCGGGTCGTCCGACACCCTCTCAGGGCATCGAGCGTTCAGTATCGATTGGGAAAGGACTCGACCATTGAGGACCGCCCTCCGGATCCTGCCACGTGCGAGCGGCCGGAAAACTTGGCCGAACGCAACAAGCCGGCGGAGCGGAAGGCGGCGGCATGGTAGTGTCGTCCCGACGTCGCGTCAATCGAAGTGTTCGGCCTCCGTCGACCGGGAGCTTGAAGGTAAGTGGCTAATCCTGGTTATTTGGGCAATATCAGCTCATAGACGACGTTCACCGTCACGCTCAATTCTTGCTCGCCCGCGGCCACCGGCGTCGAATCCGCGGCCATCATCCTCATGGCACCGGCAAACTTGGGCACCGGGGGCTGGAAATCGGAGCCTTCCGAGATCGATCTGGGGTGACCGACGACGACCCCCGCCTCACCAGCGAGCATCTCGGCCTTCCGCTTGGCATCTTGCATCGCCTGTTTGCGGGCGGAATCGAGTAGTCCCTCGGGCTTGTCCACGCGGAACGAGATGCCGTGAATCTGGTTGGCCCCCGACTGCACCAGGGCGTCGAGCAGCTCGCCTAGCTTCTCGATCTTCCGGGCGGTGATCTCCAGCGTATTGTCCACGCGATAGCCGACGATTCGCGGGACAAATTCGTTGTTCGGGGCCTGGGGATTATGGGGTGCAGGCTGGGAATAGACGGGGGAGATTGAGACCTGAGAGGTCTGAAGGTCCTTGGTGGCGACACCACGCTCTTTGAGAATCGCGTAAAGCTTGGTCATCGAGGACGAATTGCCGGCGAGGGCCTCCCCTGCCGTGGCGGCCTGGGTGACGACCCCGACATTGATCTGAGCGATATCCGGGACGGCCGAAATTTTGCCGATCCCAGTCACAGTGATCGTCGGGGGCATCCGATGCTCCTTTTCTTGCGCCAATGTAGGGCTTTGAACCGCAAGCGAGAGCAAGAGAGGGGTGGCCGCGAGGACGAAACGAGTCATCGGGAAACCTCATGAGTTGGAGAGATCGGCCAATCGAACGGTAAGCACTTCGAAAGTTCGGTGAAAAAGGTGTCGAGTCCGCGATTCTAAAACGAAGTTGGGCGAAGAATCTTGGCTGAATATGGAATGCCCCCATATAGAGGAAGGGCTTGAGCGAAAAGCTCGAATAAAAAACGAAGCGAGACGAAAGTGTTGACTGTCCGTGAAGCTCGGGTAATATCCCCCTTGTCGCCAGTGACGAGTCGCGGAGACGCGAAACGACACGAAGGGTGACTCAAACGTCCGGTTCACTCGAGTCCGCGGTCAGGCCTCTCGGGGCAAAGATCGCAAGACCCGACGGGTGGATCATTCAAGACGTGGCCCGGTCGAGACGACGGGGCCGAAAAAATCGGGGTTGACGCCTGACGGGGCCACGCGATACAGTGGCCCCTCCTGACGCGAAACGCTGCGGAAACGCGGTGACGCGGATGCGGGTGTCGAAGGTGGCCGGGGGGTTCGAGGGGCGTGCAGACGCCCGGAGACGACCCGGTCGCGACGGGCGGCGAGCGATCGCGGCCCCGGTATCGACTGTTCGGTTCGAGTCGGTTCTTTGACAATTCGGTCGATCGAGAAGACAGTCCACATGAGTGGACCCTTGAGGGAAGCCGATGCGAGTCGTCGCACTCATCGGGACGGGGGGCTCTTCGGAGTCGCTCGGACGGATGATGCGGGCGGACTCAGCTCCGGCCGGGGGGGTTAAAGCCCTTGGCTGGTGCGACCAAGTTTTTTTCCTCGACCCAGAGGAATGGTTCGGAGGAGGAGTGCGGGACGGGGATTTATTCCCGGACTACGCTTCTCTTATCTCGACCTCATCTCGAAGGGTTTGATCCTGGCTCAGAATGAACGTTGGCGGCGTGGATTAGGCATGCAAGTCGTACGCACCGCAAGGTGAGTGGCGCAAGGGTGAGTAAGGCGACGGTAACCAACCCCATGGTTGGGCATAGCCGGGAGAAATCCCGGGTAATTCCCAGCGACGTCGCGGGGAGGCATTTCCCCGCGACCAAAGGTGCGATTCCGCCGTGGGACGGGCCGTCGTGGTATTAGGTAGTTGGCGGGGTAACGGCCCACCAAGCCTTCGATGCCTACCGGGCGTGCGAGCGTGGCCCGGCACACTGGGACTGAGACACTGCCCAGACTCCTACGGGAGGCTGCAGTCGAGAATCTTCGGCAATGGGCGCAAGCCTGACCGAGCGACGCCGCGTGGAGGATGAAGGCCTTCGGGTTGTAAACTCCTGTCGAGGGGGAGGAAGGGGCGGCGCAGAGCCGTCCTTGACCGATCCCTGGAGGAAGCACGGGCTAAGTTCGTGCCAGCAGCCGCGGTAAGACGAACCGTGCGAACGTTATTCGGAATCACTGGGCTTAAAGAGCGCGTAGGCGGATTGCCGCGTCGGAGTCTGAAATCCCCCGGCTCAACCGGGGAACTGGATCCGAAACGGGCAGTCTTGAGGGACGTAGGGGGGGCTGGAACTTCCGGTGGAGCGGTGAAATGCGTTGAGATCGGAAGGAACGCCCGTGGCGAAAGCGAGCCCCTGGACGTCTACTGACGCTGAGGCGCGAAAGCTAGGGGAGCGAACGGGATTAGATACCCCGGTAGTCCTAGCCGTAAACGATGGACACTGGGTAGGGGGCTCGCCGATGGGCTCCCTGCCGCAGGGAAACCGTGAAGTGTCCCGCCTGGGGAGTATGGTCGCAAGGCTGAAACTCAAAGGAATTGACGGGGGCTCACACAAGCGGTGGAGTATGTGGCTTAATTCGAGGCTACGCGCAAAACCTTATCCCAGGCTTGACATGCACGGATTAGCCGGCGGAAACGTCGGTGAGGCCGCAAGGTACAACGTGCACAGGTGCTGCATGGCTGTCGTCAGCTCGTGCCGTGAGGTGTTGGGTTAAGTCCCCTAACGAGCGAAACCCCTGTGTCCAGTTGCCAACGCGTCATGGCGGGGACTCTGGACAGACCGCCGGCGTTAAGCCGGAGGAAGGCGGGGATGACGTCAAGTCCTCATGGCCCTTATGCCTGGGGCTGCACACGTACTACAATGGGTCGGACAGAGCGAAGCCAACCGGCAACGGTGCGCCAATCGCAAAAACCGCCCCCCAGTTCGGATTGCGGGCTGCAACCCGCCCGCATGAAGCCGGAATCGCTAGTAATCGCGGATCAGCATGCCGCGGTGAATGTGTTCCTGAGCCTTGTACACACCGCCCGTCAAGCCACCAAAGCGGGGGGCATCCGAAGTCGCCGGAGCCGCAAGGCAGGCGCCGAAGATGAAACCCGTGATGGGGACTAAGTCGTAACAAGGTAACCGTAGGGGAACCTGCGGTTGGATCACCTCCTTTCTAAGGATGTCTCCAAGTTATCGGCACCGCCCGCAACCGCGGCGGCACGCGTCGGCTTCCCTCAGAGGTTCACACGCTGGATCTGTCTTCTCGCTCGATCGATCACCGCGCGGATAGTCGCCGGCCGGGTTCGTCCCGTCCGGCGATTGTTCACTCGGATGGTTTGGGGATTCGGTCCCCCCCCCTGCTTCACCGGGCGGGGGGCGTCGCCTGCACTTGACTGTGCGGACGTCGCCCTCCGGCCGGTGGCCGGGTCTCTCGGCGGCTTCGGCCGTCGGAGGGACACTCTTTGACAATCCGGTGTCAGTCACGCAAGAAGTTTCTAGGACGTGATACATCTCCGCCTCCGGCGGGCGTGGGCTTCGGCCCATGAGCCTCGGAGGGGCGACTTGCACGTTTCATCTCCACGAAAGTGGACCTTCGGAGCGATAGTGATAAGTCAGTCCTCGCCGTGAGGCGACGATTGACTTGCAGAGCAGAGAGAGGACCGCATCGGTCCGGATGAGCCAGGCTGGATCAAGGCCGAAAGGTCGTGGGTCCGACAGGGCGGGTTCGGGTCGGCGTGGTCAAGCTCCTAAGGGCACGGGGGGGATGCCTAGGCGTCATCAGGAATGCAGGCGTGGAAGGCTGCGAAATGTCCGGGGGAGCTGCCCAACGAGCATTGATCCCGGAATACCTGCGGAAGACCCGGGGAACTGAAACATCTCAGTACCCGGAGGAAAAGAAATCAACCGAGACTCCCTCAGTAGCGGCGAGCGAACGGGGACCAGCCTAAACCGTCGGGGACACCCGGCGGGGTCGTGGGGCCGGAGCCATGGAATGCGAGTTTCTGTAGCCGAAGTCCGCTGGAATGCGGCACCGCAGCGGGTGATAGTCCCGTAGGCGACATGGGAACTCCTCCTATCCGGTACCCGAGTAGGGTCGGGCACGTGAAACCCGGCCTGAATCGGCGGGGACCCTCCCGCAAGGCTAAGCACTCGATGACGACCGATAGCGAACCCAGTAGGGCGACCGAACGGTGGGAAGAACCCCGACCAGGGGAGGACACTGATCCTGAAACCCCGTGCCTACGAGCGGTGGGAGGGCGTTTGGCCTCGTGCCAGCCTGACCGCGTGCCTTTTGCATAATGATCCGGCGAGTTACTGTGTGCGGCCCCAGGTTAACCTCTTCAGGAGGGGAGCCGCAGGGAAACCGAGTCTGAACAGGGCGACATAGTCGCACGCAGTAGACGCGAAACGAGGTGATCTACCCATGGGCAGGTTGAAGCGGCCCTAACCGGCCGTGGAGGACCGAACCCACCAGTGTTGAAAAACTGGGGGAGGACCCGTGGGGAGGAGTCAAAGTCTTATCAAACCTCGAGATAGCTCGTTCTCTCCGAAATGGCTTTAGGGCCAGCCTCGGACCATTGTCGTGCGGGGGTAGAGCGACGGACTTCGGATGGGGGGCTTCCCGCCTACCCACCGAAACCCAACTCCGAATACCGCACGATGTACTCCGGGAGTCAGAGCGTGGGGGATAAGCTCCATGCTCGAGAGGGAAACAACCCAGACCGCCGACCAAGGCCCCCAAGACGACGCTCAGTGGTAAAGGAAGTGGGATCGCGGTGACAGCCGGGATGTTGGCTTAGAAGCAGCCACCATTTCAAAAGTGCGTAACAGCTTACCGGTCGAGCCATCCCGCGCCGAAAATGACGGGGACTCAAGCGTCGCGCCGCAGTCGCGGATTCTTAATTGAATGGTAGGAGAGCGTCGGAGGCCGCATCGAAGCCGGACCGTAAGGACCGGTGGAGCGCCCCCGAGTGCGAATGCCGGAACGAGTAACGATAAGATGGGTGGGAAGCCCATCCGCCGAAAGCACAAGGTTTCCTGGGGAAGGTCAATCCGCCCAGGGTCAGTCGGGACCTAAGTCGAGGCCCAAGGGCGTAGACGATGGGCAGGGGGTTAATATTCCTCCACCCGGCGGTGAGGTTGAATCGCGGAGGACGCCGTGATGAGTCAGGTCGGGGCGTTAGATTGCCCCGTGCCGCAAGGCCGACAGCATTCGATCTGGAAGCCTGATGACTTCATGGCCACGAAAAGCCCCGCGAGGACGATCCGTCGGCCCGTACCGCAATCCGACACAGGTGTGCTAGGCGAGCATCCGAAGGCGTTCGGGAGAACCCTCGTGAAGGAACTCGGCAAAATGACCCCGTAACTTCGGGATAAGGGGAGCTCCCATCGCGAGATGGGAGCCGCAGAGAATCGGCTCTAGCGACTGTTTATCAAAAACACAGGACTCTGCTAACTCGCAAGAGGACGTATAGAGTCTGACGCCTGCTCGGTGTCGGTAGGTTAAGGGAGGCGGTGAGCGCAAGCGTAGCCGGCGACCGAAGCCCCGATAAACGGCGGCCGTAACTATGACGGTCCTAAGGTAGCGAAGTTCCTTGTCGGGTAAGTTCCGACCTGCATGAATGGCGTAACGACTGGAGCGCTGTCTCCACGAGGGACCCGGTGAAACTGTAGTCGTGGTGAAGATGCCACGTACCCGCGGTCAGACGGAAAGACCCCGTGAACCTTTACTGCAAGATGACATTGGTCCTGCGTCCACGCTGTGTAGCATAGGTGGGAGGCTACGATCCGACGGCGCCAGCCGGCGGGGAGCCACCGGTGAAATACCACCCTGCTTGGACGTTGGCCCTCACCGGCGCGATGAGCTCGCGCCGGGACCGTGTTCTCCGGGCAGTTTGACTGGGGCGGTCTCCTCCCAAAGCGTAACGGAGGAGTGCAATGGTACCCTCGGCCCGGTCGGCAATCGGGCAACACGAGCGCAAACGTATAAGGGTGCCTCACTGCGAGACCCATCAGTCGAGCAGGGACGAAAGTCGGCGTTAGTGATCCGGCGGTGCTGGATGGAAAGGCCGTCGCTCAACAGATAAAAGGTACTCCGGGGATAACAGGCTGATCTCCCCCGAGCGTCCATAGCGGCGGGGAGGTTTGGCACCTCGATGTCGGCTCATCGCATCCTGGGGCTGGAGAAGGTCCCAAGGGTTTGGCTGTTCGCCAATGAAAGCGGTACGCGAGCTGGGTTCAGACCGTCGTGAGACAGGTCGGTCCCTATCTGCCGTGGGCGTCGGAAACTTGCGGAGCGTCTCCCCTAGTACGAGAGGATTGGGGAGGACCGACCTCTGGTGTGCCGGCTGTCCCGCTCGGGGCATCGTCGGGTAGCCAGGTCGGGACCGGATAAGCGCTGAAAGCATCTAAGCGCGAAGCCCCCTCCAAGACGAGGTTTCCAGTGACTTCAGGTCACGAAGGCTCCTGGAAGACGACCAGGTCGATAGGCCGGGAGTGTAAGGCGGGCGACCGCCTCAGCCGACCGGTACTAACAGCCAAGACGCTTGACCACCCCGACTCGGCCCCGCCCCCCAAGGCGGGCCACCCGAGACGAACAGGGTGTGTCCTCAACCTGCCGCGAGTGCCCGCACCCTCGACCTCCGTCGAGATGCGGAATCACCGCTCCGGCCCATCTTTCGCCACGAGACGAGGCGTCCAACGACGCCCCTCGCGGACGATCGCATCCCGCCCGAAGATTCTGATCGCGTGACTGACCGGATTGCCAGAGCAGCATCCACCGCGAACGTCGGGCCTGACCGCCCGCCGTCCGCTTTCCCGGCGACCATACTGGCGGGGCCACACCCGTTCCCATCCCGAACACGGCCGTTAAGCCCGCCAGGCCCATGATAGTGCGCAAGCGCGAAAGTCGGTCATCGCCGGGATCCCCCAATCGCCCAACGCCCCGCCGATTCCCCCCACGGAATCGGCGGGGCGTTCGGCGTTTCGAAGGCTCTCGAAACGTTTTGCTCCAATTCAGTTGAGAATCAAACGACCATCCTTTATGATTCGACCTATGATCAGGGCGATTAGCTCAGTTGGTTAGAGCGCCTGCTTTACACGCAGGATGTCGGGGGTTCAAGTCCCTCATCGCCCATTAGTAAGTCTCTTGTCAGCAAGGATTTAAGTTTCAGGCAACTTGGATACTCTCAGATACGATTCGGCGGATATGCTCCTGGATACTAATCCGTCCGGCTAAACTCCACTTAGGGACGTGCAGCTCAACCACAACCTCATGGAGGGGGGGCGAAGGGTTGGAGACCTGTATTGGACAGGACAGCTACGAAAGACGACCTTGCTCCCACCCGCTGGCGGTTGATCTCCCTCCGATTGTTCGCGGAGACAGATGACCCCAGGGTCGCCAACGATATTGCGGCTATGATCGAGTCGAAGGCGGGAAAGCTTGGCGGTGTCCAGACCCAACCAGTCGAGCGGTACTGGAAAATCCCGGAGTACTATGAGGTCAGTATCGACCTACGCCCGGACGACGAGACGATTGTCGCCGTCGAGTGCATGTTAGCTGAGCTCGCCACCGGATGGGATCGACATGGATCGGGGAGCGATCTGTGGGCGATTTGGACCCCTTCCGAAGAGGGGCTTTGTTTCGCACCTTTGGTGAGATGGATGTCGCTTGACGTATCCTGGATGGGCTCCGATGCCCGGTTCGACTTCGATGAGAAGGTCGTCGTCGTCGGGTCCCGTCGAGAATTCTCCAAAGTTAGGGGCGAATTGGGTGTCGTCGTGGGACGGGCGTGCGGCGAAGATGGATGCTGGTCCTACGCTTTGAGGATCTACAGAATCGGCATCTGCTGGCATTGTGAAGAGGACGACTTACAACCGAACGGCGATCCGACTGGAACGCCTGGAGTATGAAGGAAACGTTACAAGTCGCCGGTTGTATCTGGTGAAGTCGAGATCACTTTTGTCAGATCGCCCCTCATCCAAGGAGAGGTCAGACGGTGACTGTTTTTCAACAACTACAACAGCTCATCGAGACTTTTGAACGCGATATCCAACTCGCCAAGGGCTTAGAGACCACCAACGCCGATGATGATCTGGCCATCAAGGCCGCAATCGTTGGCTTCTCGTATGCTTCTGCCACTGGGGAATGGGCGAAAGGGCATTTCGATTTCGTAAGGTCTCGGATTGAAGACGATTACTCGACGGAGGAATTACGGGAATATGGTGAGAACTCGGATAACGTCAAGTTTTTCTTCGCCCTTGCGAACGGATACTTGCTCGGCTTATATCATCAAGAAGAGATCAGCAATCTTGACTTCAAGAGAGCCGAAGCACAGATCCCCGGTCTGATTTTGTTGCATCTTGGCAAGTTGACATCTCATCGCCTCTAGCGCCGGTGTGCCTGTAAAACGCAACCTCTGGAGTATGAGCGAGGGTTCACAGTAGTTCGCCGACGGGATCGAGACTTCAAGTCGCGGGGCTACGCCCCCGCGAAGGCTCAATCGTTCTATGCGCGATAGAGACCCGCATCACTTGGACATTGTTTGCGCTTGATGCCGCCGTCCTAGAACACGCCGACTATTCCGCGGAGGTACCGGGGAAGATCCCCAAGGAACCCAATCACTCCCGCCGCGTCGATGCCGTGGGTCGGGTTGGTTTGCCGCCCCATCACCGATGCGGGGCGACGCTGACAGCCGCGATCGTGGAGACTTCGTCCCGATGGCAGCCGATGTACTTTAGCACCGCCTTGTGGCCCCTCGGTGACCAAAGTGCGACGCACCAGCGGTCGGGCAAGAACCTGGCTAACTGGAAGTCGATAGGAGATTCAGCATGACCCGGCTCACTGCCGCGCCGTGCGGCCACTCATCGGAGAACCGTCGTGGCGAACCGCTATCATTCTCTCTGAAGATGACGAGCAGGACTCGGTGAGGAGTGGTGAACCGCCGCCATTTCGGGACATCGATTGCGCGGGATGGGTCGCTTGTGTCGGAGGTCGGAATGATCCATGACACGACTCCGGGCCTCGTCTCGCGTCTGGAATCGACGCCCGGAAAAAGACCGGCTTGAATTCGCTCGACCGTCTCAAATCATGAGCACCTTCGCCCCTCGAATCGCCTGCGATTTCAGGTCGTTCAGGGCGCGGTTGGCTTCTTCGAGGGGATAGGTTGTCACCTCGGGCCGAATCGGTATTTCGGCCGCTTCTCGGAGGAACTCCCGGACGTCATCTCTGGTCACGTTGGCCACGCTCTTGATCTCTTTTTCGAACCAGAGGTGCCGAGCGTAGTCGAGCGTGAGGAGGGTTTTCTTGTCCTTCTCTTCCTTTCGGATCGCGTTGATGACGAGGCGCCCTCCAGGCTCAAGGTGTTCGAGTGCCGCAACAACCGGCTCCCAGGCCGGCGTCGTATCGATCACGGCCTGCATCAGCTCGGGAGGGGCATCGCGGGTGTTTCCCGCCCAGGTGGCGCCAAGCTCGCGTGCAATAGCACGCTCAGATTCGTCGCGGGCAAACACAAAGATTTTCGATCGAGGGAACCGATGCTTGACCAGTTTCAGGACGAGGTGCCCCGAGCCGCCGAAGCCGGTCAGGCCGAGCGTCTGGCCATCCACCAATTCGGTCAATCGCAGCGACCGATAGCCGATAGCCCCCGCGCAGAGGAGCGGAGCGGCTTCTTCATCGCAAAATACGTTCGGAATGCGATAGGCAAAATCGGACGCGACCGTCATTCGCTCGGCGTAACCGCCATTGGCATCACGCCCGGTGGCCCGAAATCTTGTGCAGAGATTTTCCTCACCCCGCTGGCATCGCGGACAAACTCCACAGGCCGAGAAGATCCAGGCTACTCCAACACGGTTGCCCAGTTTCAAGTCCGTGACCCCTTCCCCCAACGCCTCGACGTGCCCCACCACCTGATGCCCGAGGATCACCGGAAGGACCGAGGGTGGTGTCCGCCCCTCAATCTCATCAAGCTCGGTATGACAGACACCACAAACCCTCACCCGGATCAAAATCTCACCCTGCTTCGGAATTGGGTCCGGCCAATCGACCGCCTCAAGGGGAGAGGGATTCTCGTCAAGTGAGCCTGTGCTTCGAAGCACCATCGCACGCATTGAGATCGAACCTCCCAACCCATTCTTCATAAAGAGGCCCGAGCCGATTCTCGACAGTTCGAGAGTGCTCCAGCCTTCAAACGGCCTAGGAATCGCCCGGGGTTGGATGCCTGTGTGAGGGCGACCTGCTCGGAGAAGAGCCTCGAGTTCTCGATGGGCCAGAGCTCCTTGAACCTCGAGTCTTCATCATATCCGAACACTCAATTGTGATGGTGCATAAAGCGCAGTTCACGTCGGCTCAGGGGCAAGGATAGCGAAATCGCCCCGGCGCTTCGCTCGAAGCGCCGGGGCGATGCGGGGTTGTATCGGATCGACGATCAACGGCCGGGCTTACCTTGGGCGGGCGACCTGAGCGTATGGTAGGCGAGGGCCTTGGTTGCTCGGACGATGGCGTTCAGGTATCGCTGCATATTCCCATGGTAAGAGATCGTCTGGCCGTTGCTGAATGTGATCGCCGGGGTGGATCCGGGGACGGCCAGGGTCTTCCAGGTGAGTTTCGAGGTGAAGTTTGAGCCGGATTGATTGGCCCCCGAGCCGTTGAGAGGGATACCAGTTGCTCCCGTCAGGCCGCTCGGTTCCGTGCCAGCCACGGTCAAGGTGAAGACCTTGTAGAGGCTCAGGGACCTCGCGGTGGTCAGCGTCACGGTGAAGTTCGTCGGGTTGTACACCGCTTTCGTCACGGCGATCCGCCTTCCGGCGCCATCCAGGATACGGTAGTTCGCCACGTTAGCGGCACGCGACGCATCCAGCACCATGTCGAAGTTCAAGACGAGGCTGGTCGGCCGATTGTGGAACCCGTAGCGGCTCAGGCCGATGACCTTCGGGCCGTCCGTCGAGACCTGCGCCGTCGATCCGCTGCCGGAGGAGGTTCCGCCGTCAGAGGAGTACACAGCGCTGAAGCTGTGCATTCCGGGGGGCAAGACTCCTGCGTCGTACGATGCCATCCCGTCCACAACCGGCACCGTGGCCAGGCGTGTCGTGCCGTCGAAGAACGTCACGTTCCCGACGATTGGCGGGTTTCCCGGGGAAGTGACCGCGACCGTGGCGGTCAGGATTGTGCCCGTTGACGTGGGGTTCGCCGTGAGGGTCGTGACGGTCGTCGCCAGGGCGACGTTGACCGAAACGGGTGTTTCGGATGTCGCGGGCGAGTAGTTCGCGTCGCCCGAGTAGACCGCGCGGATGATGTGGTTGCCAACCGTGAGCCCGGTCGTGGCGAACTGGGCCTGGCCGGAGGTTGTATCCACCAGGATCCCGATCGAACCGTGCAAACCACCGATGGACGCGCTGGCCACAGTTCCACTCGTGGTGGAATTCAGCGTGGCCGTGCCCAGGAATGTGGTCCCGTCGTAGAACATCACGGTGCCGGTCATCGAAGCACCGCGATTCGACGTCGCGGAGAACGTGGCGGTGAGTGTCACGTCCTGGCCGTAGAACACCTGCGAATCCGACGACGTGACGCTGCCGGCGATCGTCTCCGACGGCGTAATCGTCACGGCCGGGGACGTGCTGCCGAAGAAGTTGGAATCTCCATTGAACACCGCCGTGATCGAATGAATTCCCAAGCCGAGGCTGGAGGTGAGGAAGGTGGCGATCCCCTGATCATTGATCGTGGCCGAGCCGAGCAGTGTGGTGCCGTCGAAGAACGACACGGTGCCGCTGACGGCTCCGCCGAACTGGCCGGTGATGGTCGCCTGGAACGTGACCGGCTGGTTGAGGCTCGGGGTGGTGGTCGAGGCCGTGAGGCTCGACGACGAGCCGGCCTGAGATACGGTTTGCGTCGTGGGAGTCGAGGTACTCGTGCCGTAGTTGGCATCGCCCAGGTAGACGGCGGTAACCGTGGACGACCCGGTCAAGAGCGGGGTCTTCGTGAGGGTGGCCACGCCCTGGTTGTTGAGCGAGGCGGTGCCAAGCAGTGTGGTGCCGTGGAAGAACTGAACGGTGCCCGTCGGGAGGCCAATTCCCGTGGCGCCCGACGTGAGCGTCGCGGTGAGGGTGACCACCTGGCCGTAGAGGGATGGATCGGGTGATGTGCTCAGGCTCGTCGCGGTTGCGGCGATGCCCGGAGTGACGTCGTACGGCTTGACGGTCGTCGCCCCGTCGCCGTCAGTGATCGTCACCAGCACGGAGGCCGTCAAGGTGCTCGTCGGTGTGCCCGTAATCAGTCCGCTCAGACTGATGCTCAGGCCGGCGGGCAGGCCCGTGGCCGAGAAGGTGTAGCCGGTGCCCGATCCCCCGGTTGCCGTGAGCTGCTCGCTGTAGGAGCTGCCGACGGTCGAGGTGCTCAGCGTTCCCGGAGCGACGGAGATTGCCGGGTTGACCGCGACGAAGTAAATCGTCGTGGTCGTGGTTCCGAGGCTGTCAACGATCGTCACCGCGACCTCGACGGGGTCGGAAATCGCAGTCGTCGGCGTTCCCGAGATCAGGCCGCCCGGGCTGATGCTCAGGCCGGCGGGCAGGCCCGTGGCGGTGAAGAGATACCCTGTGCCAGAGCCTCCGACGGCGGTGATTTGCTGGCTGTAGACGCTGCCGACGGTGGGGTTGGTCAGCGTGGTGGGTTCGGCCGCGATTGCGACGGAGGTGAGCACCACATCATTGCCCGTCCCGCCGACGTAGCTGATCTTGAAGGGCTGTCCCTGGTAGGCGAAGACGGTGCCCTCGGGCAACCCGTCGAACGTGCCGATCACCGCATCAACGGCGTCGTTGTTGATGATCGTGTAGGTGTCGCCCACCGTGGGGATCATGCCGAGGGAGAGGCTGAGCGTCGAGCCTCCCAGATTGACGGTCCCGTTGGCATCGAGCTGGTCGTACTGGGTGCCAACCGCGGTTCCGTTGATCTGTACGGCATAGGTCGAGATGGGAAGGAAGGTCACGTTGCCGACGTTGAGGATGCCGGGGGAGTTGCCGGGAGCGATCGTGGCTCCGCTTTTGATCAGGACGTTCCCCACCGTTCCGGAGCCGCCGAGGGTCGCTCCGACGTTCACTTCGGCCCCATTCGTGGGGAGTGTCGAAGTGCCGTTGATGAGCGTCGTCCCCTGCTGGACGGACAAGCCGCCGATCGTGTTGGTACCGCTCAGGACGAGCGTGCCAGCGCCGAGGATGCTCGCCGCGTATGACCCGCCGAGCGAGCCCGAAAGGGTCATGCTGCCGGTATTAACGGCGAGGTTGGTGTTGCTGGTTAGCGTGATCGGCCCGTTATAAGCGTTGACTCCATCCAGGCTCTGGAGGGCTCCACCGGAGCTAACGCCGAGTCCACCCATCGTGATCGAGGATGGCGTGATGGTGTGGCCGCCCTGGATGGCCAGAGTCGCCCCGGTATTGATTGTGACCGCCGAAGTGCTGAGTGCACCGGCGCTGGTCGCGATGAGGGTCCCATTGTTTACCTGGGTCGCGCCCAGATAGGTGTTCGCTCCGCTGAGATAGACCAGGCGGTTGCCGACGGTCCTGATGCCCCCGCTGCCTGAGATCACGCCGCTGATGGAGAGCGGCTCGACGCCGTTGAAGAATTGATTGATCCCCTCCAGGGCGATCGGACCGGAGAGCGTCGTCTCGCCGCTCAGGTTCCTGAGGAACACGCCGTTGCCGCTCGACCCAAGGTGGAATGTTTCGGCAAGTGTCCCGCCGTGGAAGTCAAAGAGGATGGCGCCGTTTCCGGCGACCGTCGTGGATCCCAGTGTCGAGCCGAGCGCCGAGAGACTCAGGACTTCGAGCTCACCGGCGTTGACATGAATATCGCCATCGAAGGTATTGTCCCCCGACAGCTTGAAGAGAGTCCCGCTTCCGCTCTTGGACAGGCCGAACCCCGCGTGGGCGTCGTCGATGACGCCCGAGAGTTCGAGGCTTTCGCCGTCGGTCACGATGTTGCCGGTGGCCAGGAGGGTGATGTTGCCCGTCAGGACGAGGTTGCCCGTGTCGCTCGCGAGCGTCGCGCTCCCCCCATTGCTACCCAGGGTGATCGGCTCGGCGACGGTGTCTCCGCCGATCTGGAATAAAAGTGTTGCGCCGTCGGCGACGATGGTTCCGCCTGCGGTCGAACCAAGAGCAAGCTCGTTCTTGGCGACGATCGTCCCCGAGAGGATGGTCGTGGTGCCGTCGTAGGTGTTGGCGCCGTTAAGGACGAGGGTGCCGGCGCCCGTCTTGGTCAGACCGAAGGCGTTCCCGGAATCGTTCACCGTCGATGCGATCACGAGTCTGGAGGATTGGGCCGTGTCGATCGTCGCGTCGATCCCCAGGTTGAACATTCCGCTGAGCGTGTTGGTCCCGGCCGAGTTGCGGATCGCCGTGGTGCTCGAATCGACGTTGATGGAATTGGACGCGGTGACCCCGCCGGAAAGTTGGAGGGTACCGGTCCCCAGGATGTTCACGACCCCGCTGCCCGCACCGGAGTTGTGGCTGATGGCCAGGACGCCCGCGTTGATGTTGGTCCCGCCGCTGTAGGTGTTCGCCCCCGAGAGGGCCATCGTGCCCGCCCCGTCCTTGATGATGTTCATGCCGGAAGAGACGACCGCCGAGATCGCGAGGTCAATCCCGCTCGGGGTCGTCCCCTGGGCCACGCTGAGCAGGTTGTTCGGGCCGCCGAAGGCGAGGTGGCCGCTGAGGGTCGCCGTGACCGAGGACGCAACCGTGGTGATACATCCGCCCGAGGCGATGGTCAGAATCCCGGCGCCCGTGGTCACAGTGCTGCCGATAAGCGCCAGCGAGCCGATCGTGTCGGAGAAGCCGTTGAGATTGAGCGTGGCATTGGGGTTGGACAGGCTGACCGCGGAACCGTTGGCAATCTGATTCCCCTGGAGTTCCTGGACGGTCGCGGTCGTGCCGAGCCCGCCGATGGCGAGACTGCCCAGGATCGAGGCTGTCCCGCTATTGAGCTGGAGCAGACCCTGGTTGACGAAGGTCGTGCCGGTGTAGGTATTGGCACCGGAGTAGATCAGGGTGCCCGTCCCGTCCTTGGTCAGAGACCTGATCAGCCCGACGTCGGAGATGGGGCCCGCGAATTGGAGCGAGGCTCCCGAGGCGATGTCGACAACCAGGTCCTCGTTGAGCGTGGTGCCACCATTGAACGTGGTGGTTCCACTGTTGATCTTGAGGCCGGCGACGACTGGTGTGTTGAACACGAACGTGTTGGAGACGATGCTCGGGCCGGTGAGGTTGATTTCCAGGTGGCCCGAAGTCATCGAGCCATCGCCGATGGTGGCCGTCCCGGATCCGAGGGCCTCGGACTTGGTGATGGCGAGGGTGCCGGCGTTGACGGTCGTGCCGCCGAGGTAAGAGTTGGTGCCGTCGAGTTGGAGAGTCCCCCCGCCGTCTTTGACCAGGATGCCGGAGCCGAACAACACACCGCCGAGGACCATTCTTCCACCGGTCGCAACGTCGAAGCTCGAGCTTCCGACGAGGTCCGTGTCGATGGAGAACATCGAGAGTCCGGACGAGTAGTCGGTGTTGATCCCGCCGATCAGGTCGATCGCGTTGCCGAAGATCGAATAACCGGCCGCCGCGAGGGTGACCGAGTGGACGTCAAACCCTGCGGCAAAGTCATTGACATTGGAGAACCGCATCGCGCCGACGGGGAAGACCAGGTTTGCCCCGGCCGTCGGCGCCACGTCACCGACCCAGTTGTCGGGGGAGGACCAGAGGCTATCGTCGGCGTCTCCGCCGTCCCATATGTACGTGACGTCGGCCACCGTCAGCACCACGTCATTACCCGTCCCGCCGCTGTAGCTGATGTTGAACGTGGCATGACCGATGACGATGCTCGCGCCTTCCGCCAGGCCGTTGAATGTGCCGCTGACGAGGTCCGAGCCGTCATTATTGATGATCGTGAACGCGTCCCCCATCGCGGGCGAAAAGCCGATCGAGAGGCTGAGCGAGCCGCCGAGGGTGACGGAGCCGGTCGCATCGACCTGGTCGTAGCCCGTACCGGCGGTCGTCCCGTTCACCTGAACGCTGTAGTTCGACCCATCCTGGAAGGTTAATCCGGCCGACTGGAGAATTCCCGGCGACATGCCCGGCGCGAGGGTGCCGATTCCGCTCAGCACAACATCGGGAACGATGCCAGTCCCGCCGAGCGTGCCGTCGACGAAGACCTGGTTGCTCGACGAGATGTCTCCCGTCACCAGTAGGAAGCCGTCGCCGACGTTCCAATTGCCCGTATGCGTGCTCGTGCCCGAGAGAACCAGCGTCCCCGGGCCGTTCTTGTCCATGTCTCTCGAGCCGCTGATCTCGCCCGAGAGCGTCAACGTGGTCCCCGACGCGACGTCCGTGGACTCGTTATTGCCGCCCGTGATCCCGATGTCGCCGGCGTAGGTGTTGTCGCCCGAGACGTTGATGATCTTGGAGAAGTTGGAGACGGGGAGACCGCTGATGGTCAGTGCCTTGTTCGACGGGATCGTGACGCCGTCCGCGAGTTCGAGCGAGGCCCCCGAGTCGAGGTAGATGGTTCTCGGCGCCGTGGCGAGGCCGAGCGCATCGTCGTTTGTCAACCTGAGGAAGCCGCCCAGGACGCTGCTGGACGAACCGTCGAAGAGGTTGGTCCCACCCAGGACGGTACGCCCGGTCGGACCATTGGCGAAATCGAAGATGAAGGTCCCGATGCTGTCGTCGATCACGCCGTTGAATGTCAGCGTCGCGTCGCTCAAGGCGCCGACCGCCGCACCCGCAGAAAGGTCGACGGTGCCGTAGAGGATGGCCGAGCCGCTCCTCGCGGACAAGGCCCCCGAGTCGCCGATGCCCGAGCCCGAGATGATGAACGACTCGAGCACATTCAGATCGGAACCCGCAAAATGGACGGCATTCGCGAATTCGATGGTCGTAATGCCAAGAGCTGAGCCGAGGGCCTGGTCGCTCTCCACCTGGACTGCCCCACCACCCTGGACCGTCACATCACCATCGAACGTGTTCGTGCCCGAGAGGACCAGCGTCCCGGCTCCGGACTTCGTGAAGCCGAACGCCCCGGCACCATCGCCGAGGTCGCTATCAATCGAGAGCGTCCCGCCGGACCCGAGATCGAAGGTCAGGTTGGCCAGGAGCGTGGTTTCGATGGCGAACGTCGAGTTCCCCGACGCGTAGCTGGTCGTGATCCCGCCGTCCAGGCCGATCGAGTTGCCGTGGATCGAGTAGCCGGCCCCCGCGATGGTGATCGAATGGAAGCCTGACCCCGCTGAGAAGTCGTTGACGTTCGCGAGCCTTGACGCGCCGGCCGGAAAGGTCAGGTTCGCCCCGGCTGTCGGAGCCACGTCGCCGAGCCAGTTGTCTGGAGACGACCAGAGGCTGTCGTCCGCGTCGCCGCCGTCCCAGGTGAAGGTCGGCATCGTCACGGCGGTGACGGTCAGAATGATGCCCGAGCTGAAGTAGCCGACGGAGAACGTCGCCACCCCGACCGTGATGCTGCCGAACTGGGAAATCCCGTTGAATCGCCCCGTGATCGCTGAAGAATACGCTTGCGAGACGATCTGAAAGCTCTGATTAACAGCTGGTATGAACCCGAGGTGGATGTCCAGGATCGCGCCGTTCGGGTTGAAGAGGGCGGATCCGCTTGTGAGGGCAATCTGATCGTAGCCGGTGCCGACGGTCGTCCCGTTGAGGTCGATCGTGAGCGTGGTGTCCGACGCCAGCGTGACGCCCGATGAGCCCGAGTACGTGAGGATTCCCTCGCCCCCGATCGGGCCGGGCTCGATGGAGGCCGTGCCGCTGGTGTTGATCCCGGCGCCCGAGATCGTCCCCGATCCGGCGAGCTTCCCATCCGCGACGGCCACCGGCCCCGCGACGGTGCCGTTTAACAGCAGGGTGCCCGCGTTGATCGTGGTTGTGCCGGTGTAAGTATTCACGGCCCCGAGCGTGAGGAGGCCGATGCCGTATTTGGTGAGGTTAAAGGGATCATCCTGACTGATCACGCCGGAGAACGTGAGCGAATCGGCAACCACATCAACGGTCGCGCTGTTGCCCAGCCTGACCCCGCCGGCGATTGTGTTGTCGCCCGAGCTGCTGATCAGCTTCATCAGGCCGGACATTGGCGTGCCATTGAGCCTGATCGACTTGGTTGACGGCAGCGTGATACCGCCCGAGATCTCCAGGCTGGCCCCCGTGGCGACCGTCGTTGTGTTCGACGTCGCGACGTCGCCCAATGACCCGGCGGCGGTGATATTGACCAGGCCCGTCGAGATGTTGGTGACGCCGTCGTAGAGATTGGTCCCCCCGACGACGACCTTGCTCGTCGAGTCGGACGACAGCGTCAGAGCGGAGGTGCCGGAACTGTCATCGATCACGCCGCTGAGAGTCAGCGTTGTGCCGTTCAATGCGTTGATGCCGGGATGACTCGCGATCGTGATGTTGCCGGTGAGTGTCGAGTCACCGTTGATCCCGACGAGGACCGACGCGCCCGAACCGCCCCCCGTGAGCGAGAGGTTCTCGGCCACGGTACGCGGCGAACCTCCGAGCACATAGAGACTGCCACCGTTGATCACGGTGTTCCCGTCGGTGCTCCCCAGGGCCTGATCATTCGAGATCGAGATCGCCCCCGCGCTGATCGTCGTCGTGCCGTCGTACGTATTGGCGCCGTTAAGCCCGAGGCTCCCAGCGCCGGTCTTCGTCAGGCCGAACGCATCGGCGCCGTCGCTGATCGCCCCGCCCAGCCCAAGACCACCACCGGAGACGCTCACGGCGATGTTGGAGAGCAGCGTGATATCCGTGTCGAGCGACGAGGATACGACCCCGGTGTAGGTGGACGTGATCCCGCCCGTCAGGCTGATCGGGTTGCCTGTGACGTTGTAGCCGTAGTCGCCGAACGTGATTGTCCCGAACGTCGTGGCGATGAAGTCGTTGACCGGGCTGTATCTGACCCCGCTGGTGGGGAACGTCAGGTCATCGTTGGCCACGGGCGCGACGTCGGTGGACCAGTTGGCGGCGGTCGTCCAGAGGTTGTCCGAGCCGCCGCCGTCCCAGATTCGGGTCGCCAGCAACTGGCGATTTTCGAGGGGCTCGAATTTCAGATTCGTCCGCTGCCGCCTCCGCGACCGCTCGTTCTTCCTGGATTGCGCAAGTCCATCGGCGAGCTTCGAACGGGGAGGGCGACCGAACATGAAAGGCTCCTCAACGATGTTGGGCGAGTGCGATAGGCGGAGAGGGAACCATCGCGATTAACTCAACGCACGTCATATGACGATGTGTGCAATTGTTTTCAGCCGAGACTCATCACCGCGGTGAGCGAGCGTTCGGAGAATGTCCGGCGTGTCTCAGCTCCCGGAGCTGAGACACGCCGGCTGCGATGCGCGATCGACCACCCCACGTCACATGGAGTGTTGCGGGCGGGAATCATCTTCGATTCCAACGAGTAAGCACGATTCATACGAGGAATCGGCTCATCTTTGGCGAGAAGGTTCTTCTAGCAAAGAACCTACGACGCCTCTTCTGCCCCGGCGACGGAATTGCAAAAACTGACAATGCTGGGGTGTAAATCAAGAAGAGAAGGATACTTAGTGGTTCATCCGGCAGGTGATTTGCAGGTGGATGGAGGTATCTCCCAGGAGACCTCGCCATGGCCGCCCGCGTCCTTCTCCGCCCGATGACGTCCGAGGAGCAGCAGGCCATCGCCGAGTTGCTCCACTCGCGCACCGCCCCGGTCCGCCTGGTCGAGCGAGCCCGCATCGTCCAGGAGGCCGCCTACGGCCGATCGGCCCCCACCATCGCTGCGGCCCTCGGCTGCTCGCGGCCGACCGTCTATGCTTGGATCCGTCGCTTCAGCGAGCTGGGCATGGCCGGCCTCCAGGAGCGGCCCCGCGCCGGCCGACCGCCGACCTATACCGTCGACCAGCGGGCCGAGGTCCTGGCCGTCGCGCTGACCGCCCCCCAGGACCTGGGCCTGCCCTTCGGCTGCTGGACGCTCGACCGCCTGGAGGCCTACCTCAACGAGCAGAAGGACATCGCCATCAAGCGGAGTCGGATCGACGAGATCCTCGCGGAGGAGGGCCTCCGCTGGCGCAAGCAGGAGACGTGGTTCGGCGAGCGGGTGGACCCCGAATTCGCCGAAAAAAGGGGGCCATCGAGCGACTCTACCGCGAGCCTCCGGCGGATTCGGCGGTCGTCTGCCTCGACGAAATGGGGCCGGAGAGCGCCAAAAGCTTCCCGGGACAGAACCCCCTGCGAACCAAGCCCGAGACGACGGCCGAGGGCAGCCGCCAGCCCGCCGGCCGCGCTCGGCAGGAGGCCGACTACGGCCGCCGCGGCAAGGGTTACGTCTTCGGCGCCTTCCGACCCGCCACTGGCGAAGCCTTCACCCGCCCCTACGACAGCCGCTCGACCCGCAACTGGGTCGAGTTCCTCGGCCAGGTCGAGGCGTGGGTCCCGGCGGACGCCGAACGGGTCTACGCCATCCTCGACAACCTGAGCGCCCACCGCGCCACCGACGTGCTGCTGTTCAGCCTGGCCCATCCCCGCTGGGAGTTCGTCTTCCAGCCAGTCTCCGCGGCGTACCTGAACCTGATCGAGCCGTGGTGGAAGGTGCTGAGAAGCCTGGCGTTGAAGGGCCGCCGGTTCGAGACTTGGGAGGAGATCTGCCAGGCGGTCGAACGAGCGACAGCGTACTGGAACGCGCATCGTCACCCCTTCGTCTGGGGCCGTCGTCGTCGCCATCAACCACGCCGAACGCCGGGAATCGCCGCCGTACCGGGTGTCAGGACACTTGCCGGATGAGCCACTTAGTCGCTGAACATCCCGCATCATCGGCAGAGTTCATGCCCAGACTGGCTGGCTTGCGTCCAGAGAATGTCGGCTCGATCGATCCCATGCTCGCTTTGGATGGCATCGACGATCTGTCCAAGGCGCGGACCTTCGGCCTCGGAAAAGCCGAAGAGGGTGGGCCCCCAGGAGGATTGGCCGACCCCGGATAACCCTAGAGAGCGGAGTCGTTGGGCGATCGGTTCGAGTTCGGGGCGAAGGGTCGCCCCTCCTTGCATGGGGGCGAAGGCTCGGCCGACGATGCGCTGGATCGCATCGACGGCGAGTCCGAAGGTGGGCAGGTCTCGCTCAACGACGGCGGGCAGGAGGCTGAGGAGGACGAGGCGGCAGAGTCGGTCCGTGTCGCCACCCGACATGGGCGGGAGCTGGGCGAAGGCCCGTCGTTCATCCTCGCCGTGAATCCCTTGCGAGATCCGAGGGGTGACGAGGAGGATGTTCCAATCGAGGGGGAACGAGAGTCGGGTCAACAAGGGAGGGATTTCGCTGCCGAGGCCTCGGCCCCCGTCGACGAGCAGGCCCCCTTGCTGGAAGCCGTGGAGGCCGATGCCCGATCGTAGTCCGCGGCCGGTCAGCGCGGCCAGGCGTTCGAGGGTCGGAGTTGAGTCGCCGAGCGAGGCCGAGATCAAGGTGGCCACGGCCAGGCCGAGCTGGGTTCCGGTCCCCAGGCCGACGTGCTCGGGTGGGGCTTCAAGATTGATAAAGCGGAGCGGTTCCGGAGAGTGCCCCTCGGATTCGAGGACCCGAACGACGTTCCCGGCGAACGCGAGCGTGCGATCCGCGAGCGGGCCGGTTGCTGACCATTCGGGGGCGGGGTGGGACTCGATGGTGAGTCGAGGGGCGTTGAGCATCAGGCCGACGCCGCCAAACTGACGAGGATGGTCGGGGCCCCAGCCGAGTAGGCCCAGATGCAGGCGGCTCGGAGTTCGGATTCTGAAGCCGGTCATGATCGAGGAGCCCCCCCCTGCCCCGGTGATGCTTGGGCGGCCGACAGGATGTGATCGCGGAGGAGGCGGAACGCGGCCAACTCGGCAGGGCCCCCGGTCTTGTCCACCAGGGGAGCAAGCCGATCGAGATCGGCGAGGATCGTGTCGAGGGGCAGGATCCTGATGCGGGTGGCGAGAATCGCGGCCTCGACGACGGCATGCTTGGCTCGGTTCAGGCCGAAGGGGTCCCGGAGGCGGCCCGATTCGACGGTTTCCGCCCCGATCGTGGTGCGTTCCTCGGCGTCATCGAGCGAGGTCACTCGGAACTCGTAATAGCGGCAGGCATCGAGGAGGATCCGGCCGTTGACGAGAGCGGCCGGCCGGGTCGGCGCGTCGAGCGCCCGACCGATCGCGGCCCGTGCCAGCAGGAGGACGTCGTCGACGACGTGCAGGACCCCCTGCCCGCTCGCCTTGAGGTTGCGATAGGTGGTTGACGACCGGAATGGACGGAGGGTGAAGCGGGCCATGTCGCCCGAGGCGTCGACCTGCGGCCCCATGGGCGCGATGTTCAGGGTGCCGTCGAGGTCGAGGGTCGTGACGATGCCTTCGAGGATCACGGGGGCGACTCGCCGGTGGTGGGGGGCCCGGCCTTGCCTCGGCCCCGGTGGCTCACCTCGGGCTCGGTGAGGAACCCCCAGTGGAGCGCCTGGTCCTGGCGGTAGGCCTTGCTCAGGGTCAGGGCGGTCTTGGCCTTCATCAGCTCGTAGCCCAGATAGAAGGCGTGCGAAGGGTCGTCGATGCCCATCAGCTCGAAGAGGACGAACGGGTCGTCGGAGGAGTGGTGCCCTGCGTTGCTCATCGCATGGATTTTGCCATCCTCGGCGAAGATCCGCCAGTTGGGGTCTTTGATTCCGCGGGCCAGATCGGCCAGTCGTTCTGGGCCGAACGCCGGGACCCGAGGGTCCCTGAGCATCACGAGCCGGGGCTCGATCCGCTTGGGGAGGGTCTTGAACCGGACGGCGTGGTAGGCGAGTCGGCGCGCCAGGTCGATCTCCTTGACCGAGGATCGCGCCCAGTTGATGACGGCGGTGGTCAGCACGCTGCCGATCGCAAGCTCCTGGCAGAAGCCGATGAGCAGAGTGTTGATGCCAGCGGAATCGACGTCGGTGAGCTCGGTGAGGTTGCCGACGCCCATCATCAGCGGGAACGTCGGATAGCGGCGGCGGGTCTCCAGATAGCGGCCCAGAGAGGACGCGAAGCCGAAGCCGATCGGCTCGAGGATCGGGTCGATGCGGAACGGGACGCCGCGTCCGAGGAGGAAGTCGACCGTCTCATCGAGCCCGTCCAGGGTCCCCGGGCGATCGGGAAGGACCACGACCTCGACGCCCCAGCCCTGGGCGTGTTCGCGGTTGCTGGCGTTAACGCTG
Organism: Isosphaeraceae bacterium EP7; assembly: GCA_038400315.1. Taxonomy (NCBI): domain Bacteria; kingdom Pseudomonadati; phylum Planctomycetota; class Planctomycetia; order Isosphaerales; family Isosphaeraceae; genus Kueselia; species Kueselia aquadivae. Next base: position 1,959,168 of record CP151667.1, on the reverse strand, counting down.
AGGACGAGGTCGGCGCCGGCGCGGGTGGCTTGGTCGACCTCGGTGGGGTCGAAGCTGTCGACCGAGACGCGGTGGCCGGCGTCGACCAGGGCCTTCACGGTGTCAGTAACCCCGCCCCAGGGTCCGCCCGGGTCGCAGCCGAGGTCGATCCGGTCGGCCCCTTCGTCGGCGAAGGCTCGGGCCTGGCGGAGGATCTGGTCGAGCGAGAGGCGCGGGGCGTGGTTGATCTCGGCGAGGATCTCGATGTCGAAGGCGCCGTACCTGGCGAGATTCGGGTCAACTTGACCGAAGTAGGCGGGCAACTCGCGGAGGTCTTCGGGGCCAACCTCAACGTTGGCACCATGTGCCAGGGCCAGGACGGGGGTAAGGTCACCCCGGCAGTGGCCCGGCAGGATGACTCGGGCCGTCCCTTCGGGCACGACGAGGTGGCGGGCCACCCAGCGGGGGGGCATCAGGGCAGCGACGGAGATGGGCAGGACGGCGACCTCGGGCCGGAACCCGACGCGGGGTCCCAGGTCCTCGACGACCTGGCGGAGGGCGAACTCGGCGAGGCGGCCGGTGACGAACAGGATGCGCGGCGGATCGGTGTCTGAGGGCTCGGCCACGTTGATGTCGCCTCAAGGCGGAGGGGGGCCGACTGCGGGGCTCGGGTTCGTTTCGTCATGTCAGCGAATGGCACCGCCGTTGATTCGCAAGGCCTGGCCTGTCATGAAGTTAGATTCGGGGCCGACCAGAAAGCGAGCGACCCGCGCGACGTCCTCGGGCCGGCCCCAGCGGGCGAGCGGGGTCTCTCGAAGGACGCGTCGCTGCCAGGTGTCGGAGGCCCCTTCCCCCCACGAGGTCTTGATCCAGCCCGGGGCCAGCGCGTTCACCCTGACGGTTGGGGCCAGGCTAAGGGCCAGGCTGCGAGTGAACGCGAGGATCGCCCCTTTCGTGGCGGCGAAGAGCTCGCCGGAGTCCCCTTCCATGCCGGTCTCGGCCTGGTCCCAGCCCATCGTGACGATGGAGCCCGACCCTTGATGCTGCATCCGGCGGCCGACGTCGCGGCAAAGTCGAATCGTCGCGACGACGTCGACGGCCCAGAGCAGGTCGAGCTTGGCGTCGAACGACATCGACGCGGCCTCGCCTGTCAGTGTGTCGGCACCGGCAATGTGCAGCCAGGCGTCCAGCCCATTCCAGGTGCCCCAGGCCTGCTCCACGAGCCGGTCACCGGCCCCGCGATCGGCCAGGTCGGCCATGATCACCTTCGATCGACCGCCCAAGGACTGAACCTCTTGAGCCACCTGATAGGCGGCATCCTTCGAAGACCGGCCGTGCACGATCACGTCGGCGCCGGCCTCGGCCAGAGCAAGTGCCACCGAACGGCCAATTCCCGAGGTGGCTCCCAGAACGGCGACGCGAAGGCCGGCCAGCTCGCGGATCGGATTCAGGGCCATGCGGTGTGGTCCGGCGAGGTCGGGCCCCGACCTGAACTCGTCGGGGCCTACCCCCGAATTGTCCGGCGGAGGGACCGGCAGGGCAAGGCGAGTCACGAGGTTTGAACACCGGAACTCAACGAGGCTCGTCCCCGGATTCTGCGCCAATGCGATTCATACCAGCCGCCTTCAACCGGCGTGTCTTCGCCCTGCGGACCGCCGGCAAGCCGAAGATCAAGGCGATCGAGACGAGCGGTACTCCGATGAGGGCTACCGTGGACCACCATCGTCGCCACTCGGACAAGGCGTTGTAGGCGTCGGGAACAGACTGGGTGGGAAGCAACGGAGCGGGTCTTTCCACATATCCTTCCCAGAAGCCGGGCTCGGTGTCGGGGTGGTGGCCTGCGTTCAGGCGGCTCGTCATGAACTCGGCACGGGCCGCTTGCCAGGCGTCGGCCTCGGTGCGTAATTGCAGGTAGGAGTCCTCGAGAATCCCGACGGACTTGAGGAAATCGGGTCTGGGCAGGATCGCCTTCAGGGCCTGTCCCTTGGGGGCATCGGGTAGCATCGAGCCCCTGCCCGCGTCGACCAGCTCGCAGCATCGGAGCCATGCGAGGTAGGCCAGCGTGTTCCGGCCCCCCTCCTCATTCCTCGCGAAGCCCTGCGAGTCGCGCTGGAGTGCCTGATTCAGGGCGTTGAAGATGTCGACGCTCTCCCAGGCATTGCCCAGCACAATCAGGCCGGCAAGGCCTCGTACCGCGTCGTCTGCCATTTGGGGGGCGGTATTCGTTCCGTTGAAGTCGTGGGCTTGCCATCCGAGGAGGTTGGGGAGGACCTGCGAATCCCCCAGTTTCGGCGGATCCACAATCCAAGTCAGCGCGAGCAACTGAGATTTCTCTCGGCCGAAGTGCGCGTTCGGGTTGATCTCCAGCGCCCTGACAATCTCGTCGCGGGCGGCCTTCACCTCGGAGATCTTCGAACGATCGGCCCCCTGCCGTGCCCAGCCGTGGACGAGGAATGTGCCGAGGTTCGCATGCAAGCGGTACCAATGCTCCTTCACCGCAGGCAGCGACGCATCGAGCGTCTCGAGTTGGGCACGCTTCTTCTCCATCCACTCGACAGCCTCTTCTCCACGCCCAAGGCGATCGCAGGCGACACCGGCGTCGTCGTACCCGGCGAGGTCCTGGGGAAGGTCTCGAAGATGGGCCGAGACGCGGGCCAGGCGCATCTCATAGAACAGCGGCGGATTCCTCTCGAATCGGCCGGTGAGCACGGCGACGACCTCGGGCATCCCCCTCGCCTCGTCGGCCGGTGTGTCCCGATCCCAGAGGCATGCGGCCACCGAGAGCGGAAGGCCGAACAGCACCGCGATGGCCGTCAGAGTGCGTCGCATGGCTGATATTTCCGGGATTCGGGATGACCGACCGGGCCGGAGGGATGTCCAGGCTGGTGTCGGAGGAGGTCTCCCGCCCTCAACGCTCCATACGGCGTGTGAACGTCATTTCAGAGCGTGCGCAAGCGACACCAGCCATCGGCGCAAGCCATGTCTCGCTGATCACGCACCGTCGAGCATACCCGACCCGTCCAAGGATGGATCTTCGAAGCCACCAATCGAATGCGTCATGACCGGCCGACAGTCCTCGACGATTCGCCGCGAAGTCCACCGCCTGACTTTTCATGACTCCGTCGAATCGCCGCCTCTCGACGACTCTGGAATCACGATCGATCGGCGATCCAGCGCTCGATGGTGGGGTAGACCTGCTGGCGGGAGTTGAGGCCGACGAGAGCGTCGTCGTGGCCTGCGTCGACTTGATAGCCCTGGGCCCGGCCGATGATGAGGAGGGTCTTGTCGGCGGAGCCGGCACCGGCGTGGAGCTGCTGCTGGACCCGAGGCGGGGCGAAGCGGTCGGCGGCTCCGCAGGCGAAGAGGGCCGGGACGGTGAGGTTGGCCAGGTTGCGGGCGTAGCTGGTCTGGCCACGGGCGTCGAGCAGCTCGCCCCGGCTTGAGAGCGTCATGTACTGGCGCATGACCCCGATCGACGGGACGTCGGTGGCCCAGCCGGTGAGGGCCTCGTAGACCTTGGTGTCGATGTTGCGGATGTTGAAGAACATGTTCTGGGCGGCCGCCTCGCCGGCCTGGAGGGCGGTCGCGGCGTCGAGCTGGCCGGCGAGCTGGAGTTCGCGGCCGGTCAGGATCGAGTTCAAGTACTGGCCGGCGATCTGGCCGTCGGGCATGGTGACCTGGCTGCCGACGGCCACCAGGCGGCCGATCCCGGGATTCTGGTAGCGGCTGAGCGCGGCGATGGCGACGATGCCCCCCATCGAGTGGCCGAACCAGGTGACGTCGGGGGCACCTGTGACGCGGCGGACGTGGCCGACGATGGCGGGGACGTCGCGGATGATGTGGTCGTCGAGGGTCCAGCTGGCGAACTTGGGGTCGACCGTCGCGTATCCGGTCGGGGCCATCTTGCCCTTGGTCACCGTCCGCATGGCGGCGCCCAGCAGTTGAGTGGGGGCGTTCTCCAGCTTCCAGACCCACTTCTGGCTGAGCCCGCAGCCGCGCAGGTTCACCGACCAGACGTCGTAGCCGGCGGCGGCCAAATGGCGTGCAGGACTACATGCGGGGTCGAGGTCCCAGAAGAGGGCGTTGTACGTCAGTCCGTGGCAGAGGACGATGGGGGCGGCGGCCCTGGGCTGCCCCGTCGGCTTGTAGCGATGCGCGACCAGGGTCCAGCCGTCGGCCGTCCGGAAGGGGACGGGTTCGCCCGACCGGCTGCCGGCGAAGGCTCGCTCAATTGCCTGGGGCTCGAGCCCTTTGCGGAGGGACTCTCGGGCGGTCCGCTCCAGGAATTTGCCGAAATCCTGGGCCAAGGCCGGGCTCGCCGAGGCGGCAAGGGCTCCGGCGAAGGCTCCACGGGCGAGGGTCCGCCTGTTCATCTCGGTCGCGTCCATGCAGAGCATCGTCCGCGTCGGGGGCCGCGGCGACCCTTCGGGCAGAGGGCCCGGTTGCCATCGTTCGGGCACTCTCTACCACAGACGGGCGGATCGTTGAAGTGCGGACCTGTCGTGAGGGAGTCGGTGGGCATGTCAGCGGGCCGAGATCGTGGTGTCGACAATCAGCTTATGGCCTGCGACGTCTTCCCAGGCGAAGAGCTTGAAGTTCTGACGGCCATCATTCTCGCCGTCCTGGAGGACGAGGACGCCTCTGGGGAAGAGGGCCGAGGTCCGTTCGTTGGTCACGTCCAGGCCGTCGGTATGGGCGACGTCGTCGGTCGCTCCGGCGATCGGGTCGATGGTAGCGACGTAGGCATGTGCGCCGGATCGCTCATAGGCGTTGACCGTGCTGCTCCCCTGGCTCGACGCGAGGAGGTAACCTTTTCCGCCGGGGGCGTAGTAGAGGGCGAGGCCCTCGACGTCTGCGGTCAGGCCGTGCTCGCCGACTGTTGCCACGGCCTTCCTCGCGGCGCCGTCGCCGGGTTCGGCCCCGTATTCCCAGATGCCGACGTTCTCCTCGGCCACGAACAGCTTGCCCAGCACTCGGTCGGTGACGATCCCTTCGACCTGCGAGCCGACGCGAAAGGCCCGGACGCGGGTCGCCCTGGGAGGCTGGGTAGGGCTGGCGGGCGGGTCGAGCCGGTACTGTTCGATGGCGCCGTCGCGATCACTGACGAAGAGATAGGCCGAACCGTCGCGAGGGCTGAGGTAGGTGCAGAGGCCGTAGGGGTCTCCGCAGTCGAAGGTCCTGAAGGTCGGCCCTTCGGCGAACTCGGCCATCGTTCCGTCCGACTGATCGATGCGCCAGAGCTTGACTCCCGCCGTGTTCCCCCCCTTGCCGACGCTGGCGACGGCGAGGTCGACCTTGACCCCGTCGATGGGAAATCCATAGAGGATGTCGACGTTGTTCGGCCTCGACCCGGGCGAGACGAGCTGGCGGGCGTGGCCGTCGAGGGAGTAGGAGTGGAGGCCCCCCTTCTTGTCGGTGCCCAGGACGAGACTTCTTGCGGGGTCGACTGGGTGGATCCAGATTGCGGGGTCATCGGCCGCGTCCCCTTCGGTGGGGACGGGATCGGTCTGAACCCTGGCGGATGGGGTTAGCGTCGGAAAATCCTGCCCGCGGCCTTCGCCCTGGGATGCCATCAGGATCGAGGAGCAGAGTACGATGGATCGTAAGGACGCGGGCATGGATGGGTTCCGTTGGTGGGCAGTTCGAACCGGCCGACCCGTTCGGCTCAGTAGGAGTCGGCCGAGATGACCTCGCCGCCGGCGAGGGTACCGAGTGCCCGCCACGTGCCGCCGTTGACGGTCGACTTGATGAATCGGACGCTGCCGTCGCCGAAGAGCGTGTTGACACCCCCCGGATGGTAGCTTCGCGAGGTGATGGCCGCGTAGGTCGGGCCTCCGTTGTTCTCGTCGGCGGTGTCGTAATCGATGTCCATCTGGGGCGTGCCGACGAGCATCCGGAAGTTTGGCGGGAGGGCCGTGGTGAACCCATCGTAGCAGGCCGATCCGATGGACCACTTGACGTGGCCGAGATCGGACTTGCAGCCGCCGGTGTAGTTCTGGGCGATGAACGCGGGGGTGCTCGCGGTGTCCGGGTAGATGTTGGGGCTGATTCCCGTGGGGGTCGAGCACGACTTGTAGAGGGGCTGGTTGGCCTTCACCTCGGCGGAGAGCAGGGTGTTGCTCAGGCCGTCGGAGAAGGCGGCCAGACTGCGGCTGACGTTGACGCCGAAAGCGCTGCGATTGGGGGCCGATCCGCCGCCGCCGAAGACGTACCAGTCGCCAACCGACCAGCCGTAATTCGAGACGCCGAAGGGCTTGGTGGCGTCGGGGGGGACGGTGTTGGTCTCGCTGGGGCAGAGCAGATATTTGACCTGGATGTAGCTGACGGTCGTGTTTGTCGCGTCGCTGTACTTGAGGCTGAAGTTCATGGCGTTATAGAGCGGCCCCATCTCCATGAACGGGGCGAGCCTGGCGCTGACACCCCACGAGGTGTACTCGGTTGGCTGGGCGTTGCCGATGATCTTCATCGTCTGCTGGGGAGGCAGGGCTCCGTTGGCGCTCTCGTAGTTCATCACCGCGAGGCCCAACTGCTTCATGTTGTTGACGCACTGGATGCGCCTGGCGGCCTCGCGGGCGCTCTGCACTGCGGGGAGCAGCAGAGCGATCAGGACGGCGATGATTGAGATGACAACCAGCAACTCGATGAGGGTGAAGCCGCGGCGACGGGGGTTGCTCATGGTGGTCCTTGTCGGGATCGCTCGAGCCCCCTACACAGGTTGCCGGACGGCTCCCCGAGGGCGTCGAGAGGGATGATCGAATTCGAGGCCTGAATCGTAAACAGGCAAGAACGAGATCCCGCGAGGTTCGTGCGAAGAAACCCGGAAGCTGCGGATTTCATTCGAACCACGGAGCCGTCCGCACCGCGGGTCGGAGGGCGAGGTGAGTCAGACAGCCTCGATCCTCGCGGCACTCGAGCGAGCCCCCTGGCCGACTGCCCGACACGTTGCTCGTGAGGCCCGGACCATGGACGAAAGGGCGACTCGCGAGCGTGCGCCGGCCCGGCCGGTGGATCGATCGCATGGGATCTGGTACAGGGATCCCTCGGCGCCAACATCGCCAGTTCGACCGAGCCGATCAGAAGGGGGAAGGATCTTGGGTATCCTCGACGTTCAATTCAGGGGCCAGATCGGAAACATGCGGTGGGACCTGATGACCGGTCCGAAATTTATGAGAGCCCTGCGTTTCGTCGGTTGGTCGGAAGGGTCCGGGACCCACTTCTTTCGCGAGCTTCGAAAGGATGGGCCGACGCGGGGAATCTTCACACCCAACGACCTGATCAGGGCGATCAGGGATGGGTTCTCGGTGCCCGGTAGAGACGGGAAGACGCTGCACTGGGTCTGTCAGGGGCGGGCCATGATTGTCTACAACGCGAAGACCAAGACACTGATCACGTTCACGCAGGGCGAGTTTCGAGACTGAGTGCGGTGTCCGGCCGGACAGTCGCACTCAGTCTCGTTGGAATCAGGCGGGGGGGCCGGTGAGGCCACCCTTGAGCGGGACCTTGCGTTCCTTGGCCGGGATGGCCGGCAGCTCTTCTTCCTCTTCTTCGGGCTCTGCCGCCACCGGGGCGTTGGGCAGGGGGCGGAGGGAGAGGGAGATTTTCTTGGCGTCGGGCTCGATCTTGAGGATCCGGACCTCGACGTCCTGGCCGGGCTTGACGATGTCGGAGATCTTGCGGACGCGGGTCGGCGAGAGCTCGGTGACGTGGATCAGGCCTTCGATGCCGGGCTCCAGCTCGACGAAGGCGCCGAACTCCATCAGGCGGGTGACCTTACCGGGGACGGTCTCGCCCTGGCTGAAGCGTTCGTCGACGGTCTCCCAGGGGCTGGCCGTGAGCTGCTTCAGGCCGAAGCTGACCTTGTTGGTCACTCGGTCGACCTTGAGGACCTTGACCTCGACTTCCTGGCCGACCTTGATCAGGTCCTGGAAGTCGCTGAGGCGGACCCAGCTCATGTCGGAGATGTGCAGCAGGCCGTCGACGCCGCCGATGTCGACGAAGGCGCCGAAGTCCTTGACCGAGCGGACGACGCCCTTGTGAATCTGGCCTTCTTCGAGGGTCTTCCAGGTCTGCTCGCGCTTCTCGGCGCGTTCGGCCTCGAGGATCTCGCGGCGAGAGACGACGAGGTTCTTCTCGCGCTGGTTGGCCTCGGTGACGAGGACCTTGAATTTCTGGTTGAGGTAGATCGTGGCGTCTTCGACGCGACCGATCTCGATCTGGCCCATGGGGAGGAAGCCGCGGATGCCGTCGACCTCGACCTCGAGCCCCCCTTTGTTCACCTTCGTGACCTTGGCCACGACGATGAGGCCCTTCTTCAGATTCTCCCAGCTCGCGGAGACTGAGGCCCCCTTGAGGGAGAGGAGGAGGATCCCTTCTGCGGGGTCGAAGCGGTCGGGGACGACCTCGATCATCGAGCCGACTTCGGGCGGGTTCTCGCCGAACTGGTCGATGGGGACGACGCCCTCGCTCTTGGCGCCCAGGTCGACGAAGACGCTCTTGCCGCGGATGCTGATGACCAGCCCCTGGCGCAGGCCCTTCTGCTCCTCCTGGCCTCGCTGGCCCTTGCCGTCGGGGCCGTTGCGCTCGGATCGGTCGCGGCGCTGGCCGCCGCCGACGGCGAGCGATTCGGCGTCGAAGCCGGCCATGGCGGCCTCGAGCTCGGCCTCCAGGTCGTCGTCCCACTGCTTCTTGAGCGGGCCTTCGGCTGAGGGCTTGCCCAGGGATTTCTCCAGGGCCGAGTCGATCGCTGCGTCCTGGAGTGTGCGCTGGTCGCGGGTCGGTTCAGCCATGGTCGCGGGTCCGTTGTTCGTCGCAAAGGGGGCTGCGGCCGTCCAGGGGTCGTCCCCCCCGCCCGAAGCCCCCGTACTCCTTCGATTTCAGACCGTTCAGCTTAGCGGCACCGGGCTTCGAAGCCAAGGCGGACCGGGACGGGCCCGGCCGGTCGGGTTTCGGGAAGGCCGGCGAGGTCACCCCTCTTCAGGGGCGTTTCTTCGAGGCGTGCACCCGGATGTGGTGGTCGCTGAACGAGGCCTTCTCCGAGGCGATTTCCTGTTTGGGCATGTGGCAGCCCAGGCAATCCTTGGCGGGCGAGATCGGGCATTCGGTCTTCGCTGCACGCGTCCCGGGACGCTCCGGTTGTGAACTCGCATGGCAGGCCAGGCAGCGAGCTTCGTAGGACTGGGCCGATGTCTCGACGTTGGAATGAGGGTCGTGGCAGGCGACGCAGCTGAGCTTCCCAGGGCTCTCGGTGTAGCAACGGCTCAGGGGGAGGGTGATCGCCTGCATCCGGACGTAGATGGGGTCGTCGGGGGAGATGGGATGTCCCGGCGAGGGGCTGTGGCATTCACCGCAGAGGGCGACGACTTGCTCTGCCGACGCAGACTTGGGGCGTGCGATGGCCAGGTCGGGAAATTCGAGGGCGATGGCCTTGATGTGATTCTGCCCCGGCCCGTGGCACCGCTCGCAGCCGATGCCCCGATCGGTCGTGACCAGCGTGGTCCGGTCGGCCGAGGCCCGCAAGGCGGTCGTATGGCAGCCCAGGCAGCCCCTCAATTGCTCGGCCGGGAGGGCTCGCCCGAAATAGTCGGGGAGGAACGTCGGGCTTGTCGCGGCCGAGGGGGTCAGACCCACGATCGAGTCGCCGTGAAAGAGCGAGATGCGAGGGACGGAGAACGAGCCGTCCGGGAGTCGGGCGATGAAGCTGACGCTGCGGTGACCCGAGCCGATGGCGTATTCGATGTCGTATCGCCGAGAGGCCGCGGCGTTTCCCGGCAGCGTGGTCTCCAGCGTGATCCGGTCGCCGTCGCGTTCGAACGTGTGCGTGAACCCGGCCACGCCGGCATCGGGCTGCGGACCCTTGGGCCAGCCGACCGTCGCCAGGTCGTCGCCGCTTCGCAGCGTCTTGGCGTGCCGGCTCGACCTCTGGCGTCGATGGATGTCGGCGTGGCAGGAGGCGCAGCTGGCCTCGCCTGCGAAGGGGGCGGGCTCGCGGGTCATCGGGTCGTCTTTGGCGAACCCTTTCGCATGTTCCCAGGCCGCGAACGCCCCAGGCAGATCGCCGAGCTGGAGCGCGGCCCGGCTGAGGAGCCAGCTCGCTTCGGGGTCGGCCTTCGAGGCGTCGCCGTCCAGGTCGGCCTTCGCAAGCTCGGGACGCCCCGCGACGAGGTGGGCTCTCGCCCGGGCTTTGGGATCGGACGGGAGGACATCCTCATCGGCCCCGAACCGCGGAGCGGCCGAGAGCGATGTTCCCGCGTTCGCGTTCGTGGGGCTGATTTCGTCGGCCCGGGTCCTGACGCGGAGGTCGTGGCGCAAGGCTTTCGCCTGGTCGTTATCGGGCTGCAACTTGAGGGCGTCCTCGACCCAGCGCAGGGCTTCTTCCGGATTCCCTTGCTCGAAGGCGGCGTGCGTCCTGATGAGCGAAGGGTTCTCGGGCTGGGCGGGCTCCTTGACCTGAAGCGTCTTCCAGGCCAGGGCGGCCAGGCCGCCGAGGACGGCGAGCGTCAGCATCCCCCTCGCGATGCGCAACGGCTTGGACATCGGTCGTCTCCGCATGGATTGGAGGGATGTGGAGCCGACTTGATCGAGGCCCGAACGAACAGCGTGACCTCGATTGTAAGGCCCGGCGCCTCGGAGGTTCAATCGCCCCGACGTGGCGTCCGAAGCCCGACCAGTCCGGGCTCGTGTCGCGTGCTCCGGGCGCGAGCGAGATCGGTCGGGGGCTTGACCGGGCGGGGCCGGCCTGATGAGGTCGGGGCGTTGATCAGGCTCGATCCGCGAGCGGGCCCGGGCATCGTCTGCTCTCCGCCCGGTCGGCCGACAACCACTGATGATCGGGGGCGAGATGCGATCCAGGCGCGAGCGAGACGAGGCGGGCGGCGCGGGCCGCGGGCGGATCGAGTCGCTCGACCAGTTCCGGGGGTACACGGTGGCCGGCATGCTGCTGGTCAACTTCGCGGGGGGATATCAGGCGGTCCCGGCCGTCCTGAAGCATCACAACACGTATTGCAGTTATGCCGACACGATCATGCCTCAGTTCTTCTTCGCGGTGGGGTTCGCGTTCCGCATGACCCTGCTGCGACGGCTGACCCGCGACGGCGGGGAGGGCGCATGGAGGCACGCGATCGTGCGGAATCTCTGGCTGATCCTGAGCGGCCTGGTCTTCTACAACCTGGACGGCAACTACAAGAGCTGGGAGCAGCTGCGGGAGCTCGGGGTATTCGGGGTCGTGGCGGGGGCGTTCCAGCGCGAGCCGTTCCAGACGCTCGTGCACATCGGCATCGCGTCGCTCTGGTGCCTGCCGGCGATGGCGGCGGGCCCCCTGCCCAGGCTGGGGTTCCTGGCGTTCACGACGCTGCTGCACCTCGGGCTCTCGGCCTGGTTCTACGACCACTACGCCTGGAACCGGCCGGTGATCGACGGCGGCCCGCTGGGGTTCCTGAGCTGGTCGATCCCACTGCTGATCGGCTCGCTGTCGTATGACCTGATGAAGATCGAAGGCCGGCGCTGGCCGGTGGCGCGGCTGGCGGTCTGGTCGCTGCCGCCGATGGCGATCGGCTACGGCCTGTCGTGCCTGGGGACGGATGGCGTGGCGGCCTCTCCGCCGTTCTGGCCGCCGACGACCGCTCGGACGATCTGGACGATGAGCCAGCGCACCGGCAGCGTGAGCTACATGCTCTTCAGTTCCGGATTCTCGCTGCTCATCTACTCGGGGTTCGTGCTGGCCTGCGACGTCGGGCGCCTGCGGTTCTGGTTGTTCGACGTGCTTGGCAAGCATGCCCTGGCCGCATACCTGATCCACGGGACGGTCGGCCGAGCCATCCAGCCGTTCGTACCCAAGGACTCCCCCGCCTGGTACCTGGTCTGTGGCCTCGTCGTGCTGTATGCGCTGACGGCGGCATTCGTCAGGCAGATTGGAAAGGGCTCGATCTGAGGAACGCGTGGAGGGCGGTCTCGTGACGGCCCTCCACGGCCGCGCCGTCAGAGTCGGATGATGATGTTCTTGCGGTAGAAGAAGGTCATCACCAGCAGCCAGAAGAGGACGTAGGCGACGGCCCAGCCCAATGACGCGTTGATGGGCGTCAGCCAGCTCTCGAACCCCCGGCTGTAGATCCATTGGCGCAGGTTACCCTCGCCGCTGGGGGAGGGGGACATCCGCAGGAGCTGCCCGCCGATCCCGGAGAGGACGTAGGCGGCGATCGGGTTGACGCCGAAGACGACGAGTGGCGTGGCCCACTTGCGCCACCCCTGGATGTCGATGACCCAGTAGAAGATGCCCAGCAGGTGCAACGCCAAGCCGGCGGTCAGCAGGACGAACGGGCCGGTCCAGAGCGCCTTGTTGATCGGGAAGACCTCGTTCCAGGCGAGCCCGGCGATGACCAGCGGAGTGGCCACGACGAACATCCCGGCGCATTTCTCGCCCATCGATTTGGGCCCACGCAGCCAGCGGCCCGTCAGAGTGCCGATGAGCGCGGTGGCCAGGGCCGGGAGCGTGCTGAGGATCCCCTCGGGGTCGTACGTCGCCTTGTACAGGTGCGCCGGGGTGAGCAGGAGCTTGTCGTAGTAGGCGGCGACGTTCCCTTCGAGGCTCAGGTCGCCCAGCTCATAGCCGGGGACGGGGATCCGGGTCAGGGCGGCCCAGTAGCCGACGAGCAGGGCGAAAATCAGGGCGAGCTGCGCCCTGGGCCCGGTGGCCAGGAAGATGAGGGCGGCGAACAGGTAGCAGACGGCGATGCGCTGGAGGACGCCCGGGATGCGCAGCTCGGCGAACGGCTCCTTGAACGGGAACCAGTTGAGCAGCAAGCCCAGGCCGAAGATGGCGACGGCCCGCCAGACGATCTTGAGCAGGACCTTCCCCAGCCCCGCGCCTGAGTCGAGCCGCCTGGCCAGGGCGAAGGCGATCGAGACGCCCATGATGAAGACGAAGAAGGGGAAGACCAGGTCGGTGGGGGTCCAGCCGTGCCAGTCGGCGTGGCCAAGCGGGGCGTATTTCGTGCCCGAGCCCGAGTTGTTGACCAGGATCATGCCGGCGAGCGTCAAGCCGCGGAAGGCGTCGAGCGAGCGGAGTCGCCCGGGGGCCGGCGCGACGGGGGCATCCGTCAGCGGGTAAGGGTCCGTCATCGTCTCCGACATGGGGGCTCCTCGACGTCGTGGACTGGCTCGGACGAGCGGGCGGATGGGGCCGGTCGGGCCGGCGCGGGCGATCGGACGACGATACGCCGCGGGGGTTTGTGTCGCCCTGGCGACGCCAGCATGGTAACGGCCGGTGGGCCCAATTGCGAGCGGCGCGGCGGCCTGCCCTCCGGGAACTTGAACTGGAAGCACCCGGCCGAAGATGGTACACCCCCCGCTCGCGTCAGTGCGGGCCGCGACAGGGAGGTCGCCGTTGAAATTCTGCATGGTCACCACGTTCTTCGGCGCCCACAGCTTCGGCGGGGACGCAGCCTACGTCGACCGCCTGTCCCGCGCGCTCTGCCGCCGCGGCCATGAGGTGCACGTCTACCACTGCGTCGACTCGTTCAATGCCGTGCGCGGGAACCACCCGCTCAGGCCGTATGAGCCCCCCCCCGGCTTGCATGTCCACCCGCTGGAGAGCCGCTTCGGCGTGTTCTCGCCGCTGGCGACGCAGGTCACAGGCCAGCCCATCTTCAAGTCCGAAGAGCTGAAGGCCGCGCTCCATGCGCCCGACACCGACGTCGTCCACTTTCACAATATCTCGCTGGTGGGCGGGCCCGGTGTGCTGTCGATGGGCTCGAATGCCATCCGACTGATGACGGCTCACGAGCACTGGCTCACTTGCCCGATGCACCTGCTCTGGAAGTACGACTCGAAGCGGTGCGACAAGGCTGAATGCATCCGCTGCACGCTCGCAGGCGGCCGGCCGCCTCAGGCCTGGCGCTACACCGGGGCCATCCCCAGGGCTCTCAGGGAGCTGGATGCCCTGATCTTCCCCAGCAAGCACGCGCTGGAGGAGCACCGGAGCCGGGGGATCGAGGCCCCAATGATGCACCTGCCTTACTTCCTGCCCGACGACTGGTCGGCCGGGATCGAGGACGACGAGCCCACCCCTTCCCCGACGGGCCGGCCCTACCTGGCCGCCGCCGGCCGCCTGGTGAAGATGAAGGGGTTCCAGCGCCTGATCCCGATCATGAGGCTGCTGCCCGAGGTCGACCTGCGCATCGCCGGCACCGGCCCCTACGAGGAAACCTTGCGCAAGCTGGCCGACGGCCTGCCCAACGTCCACTTTGAGGGGCTTCTCGGGGGCCAGGGACTGGCCAAGCTGTTCCAGGGGGCTCGGGCCGTCGTCGTCCCCTCGCTGTTCCCCGAGACGTTCGGCTATGTGGTCCTGGAGGCGTTTGCTGTCCGGACTCCGGTGGTCGTCCACCTCGGCGGAGGTGCACTGGCCGAGACGGGGGTTGCCAGCGGCGGAGGACTGGGCTACTGGTCCGACGCCGAGATGCTGCTGGCCCTGCGGCGGATCGTGCACGACGACGAGCTGCGCGAGCACCTGGCCGATCGGGGCTATCGGATGCGTACGACCGAATGGTCGGAAACCGCGCACCTCGACCGCTATTTCGCCCTGATCCACGGGCTGCGGCCCGGCCGGGCGATCCCGGCGCCCCACACGAACGTCGTCAACCAAGGCAAGACGCCCGCCGCTCGGGCCATTCAAACGCGGGGCTGACCGATGCGTCCGATCCTCGCCCGCAGGCCCTCGGACTACATCGCCCCGGTCGTTCTCGCCCTGGCCTGCCTGACCTGCTGGGGACGACTGGTCATCCAGCCGGGCGGACTGATCGCGGATGCTAACCGGCCCGGTATCGACCTGGCCCGCAAGCACGACTCCCAGCTCATCGGTAATGACCTGACCCGGCTGTTCCTGCCCCGGCAGGTGATGGTGGCCCGGCAGGTGGCCGAACTCGGCCACCCCTCGGCCTGGGACGAGAGCGGATTCGGCGGCCGTCCCTCGGTGGGGAACCCTCAGGCCGGCCTCTTCTACCCGGCGGCCTGGCTCGCCTGGCGAAGCGGCTCGCCGGCAGCCCTCGGTTGGCTGACCGTGGCGCACCTGGCCTGGGGCGGTCTGGGCACCTTCTTCCTGATGCGACGGCTCGGCTGCGGCGTTCTGGCCTGCGTCGTTGCCGCCGGCTGCGTCCAGTCTTCCCCTTTCGTTGTGGCCCAGGCGTATGAGGGGCACTTGCCGCACGTCTGGGCGGCGATGTGGGCCCCCTGGACGTTCCTGGGTGCGTTGGGCCTCCGCGATGGTGACTCGCGACGTGGGCTTCTGTTGCCAATCGGACTGGCGATGTCGTACCTGGCCGGGCACCCGCAGGAGTGGTACTACCTGACGCTTGCACTCCTGTCCTGGGCCCTCTTCGACGTCTGGTCGGCACGCGGATCGAAGCGGGACTCCGCACGGCTGGCGGTGTGCTGGGCCGTCCCGCTGGCCCTGAGCCTGGGCCTGATCGCCGTGTCGCTCACGCCCGAGATCGCCGCCGGCCGCTGGACGTTGAGGTCTGGGCGGCTCTCGATGAGGCACGCTGGGCATTATCACGTCGAGGCGCTCAACGTCCTGCAACTGCTGGGACCGCGGGCGCTGGGCGGGCCGGCCGATTACATCGGCGAGACGAATGCCTGGGAGACTCTGCTGTCGATCGGCCTGGTCCCGCTCTTGCTCGGATTGCTCTCATCCGCGGCCCCTGAGCGGTTCCGTCGGCCTCTCCGCGGGTGGGCCTGCCTGCTGCTGGTGACGGTCATCTTCGCCGGCGGGAGGGCCCTGGGCTTGTTCGCGGCCCTGTACGAGGTCGTGCCCGGGATGGACCGGTTCCGTGTCCCCTCGCGTTCGCTCTTCCTGGCGAGCCTTGCGGCCTCAGTTCTCGCGGGCTTCGGCATCGAGGCGGTTCTCGACGGACGCTGGCATCGCGGGCGGCTGGCCCGTCTCGGAGGTCGGACGCAGATCGTCTGCGGCGTCCTCGTGCTGGCGGGCGCCTTGGTTTCCGTGCTCGTCGGGGGCCGCTTCTCCGGCGATGCCTCACGCTGGCTGGGGGGCCTGGAACGACTGGCCCGCGATCCCGTCTTCTGGATCGCAATGGTCGGTTCGGGCCTGACTCTGGCCATGGCCAGGTTCTTCCCCGGTCGCCGACGGTTGGCAGCCGGTCTTCTCGCGGTGCTTGCCTTGACGGAACTCTCGGCGAACGGCCTGACCTGGGGCCGGGTCTCGCCCGCGTCGCGGTTCCTGGGCCCCGACCCGATCGGCCGGGCGATTGCCGAGGCCTCGAAGGAGGTTGAAGGGCCGTTCAGGATCAGGGCGGCCGACACGATTTATTCGGACCTGCGTGCGTTCGCGCGTGGGCTCGACAAGACCGACTCGCACGACTCGTTCCAGATCCAGCATGCGGCCGACCTGTACTCGTGCCTCTACCCGATCTTCCGCGACGAGCCGCCCCCCCTGCTCGCCCTGCCGATGGGCGAGGCGCTCGCCGAGTATCGTCGTCAGGTCCGACAAGGGGTGCTCGACCGGATGTCGGTCGCCTTCCTGGTCGCCCCGGCCGAGTCCCGCGACGCAAGCTGGCCCGTCGTGGCCGAGGGTGTCTCCGACGGCCGCGCGTTCGTCCTCCATCGGAACCCGACCGCCCTGCCCCGCGCCTATGTAGTGCCGGGCGTGGAGCCTTATTCCGGGAATCCCGTCGAGGCACTCTCCGCGTTCAGGAGGTTCGACGCGCGCCGTGCCGTGCTGATGACCGAAGACCCGTTGCGAGGATCGAATGGAGCACGGCAGGCCTTCCGACCGGCGGAGTGGACCTCAACCGACCCGGATCGGCCGGTCCTGCGCGTGACGACCGAGGCCCCTGGCCTGCTCGTCGTGGCCGACACCTGGATGCCAGGCTGGACGGCAACCGTCGATGGCCAACCCGCCCCCGTCCTGCGCGGGAATCATGCCCAGCGGGTCATCCCCCTGCCCCGTCCCGGCTCGCACGAGATCAGACTGTCTTATGTGCCTCCCGGATTGGCTCTTGGTGCCGTTCTCAGTGCCGGCAGCCTGGTGGTGCTCCTCGCGTGGGCTTGTCGCGGACCGGCGGCGTCTGGACCGAAACAGGGGAAATGCGCGGCCCCTTTGAGATGGGAGACCGGCACTCAGGCCGTCTCGGGCCCCATCGGAGTGGATGGGATCGATCCGTCGATCAGACCCAGCCGTTGCGCTTCCTCAGGTACCACTCGGCCGTGAGAATGGTGAGGAAGGTGAGCATGAAGGGCCAGTTGTCCCAGATTCTGCGCTCGGTCATGCTCGAGGTCTGGGTGAACTCGTCCTTCTTCATCTCTCGGACGTAGCGGGCCAGGCGCTCGGGGGGGAGGAACGAGCCTCCGGTGGTCTCGGCCACCTGACGGAGTAGGGAGAGGTCGGCGGCGGGGTTCTCCATCTCTCGGTCGTCCTGGTAGATCATGAACCGGGCCGTGTCACGGCCGATCTCCTTGCCCGCTTTCATCGCCTTGACGACGACCCGGTACTCGCCCGCCTCCGGGGTGGCGTAGTACGACTCCCTCGCCTCGCCGAGCTGGTTGTACAGGGGCATGATGTCGATTTTCCCCGGATTGGGGGGCTCGGCGGCGGCTTTTTCGGTCGCGGGCTTGGCCTCGGGCTTGGGTGTGGAGGAGGAAGGCTGGCCCGGCTCGCGGGTGATCGTGCGTTCGAAGGTGACATCGCGGATCGGCTCGCTCTTGGCGTCCTTGGCCGTGGCCGTCATGTCGAGCTTCTGGCCGGTGGCGACACGACGTCGGTCGAGGGTGAGCTTGATCTGGTTCTCGCCAGTGTCTTCCTTGTGGGAGAGCCAGAGGATTGCCTGACGCCAGAACTTGCGATGTGCCTGACGGCTCTCGTCGGAGGCACGCGCCCAGATCCAGGTCTCGCCGGCGAAGGCGAGCACTCGGCCGAGGCCGCCCGGTTCGAGGCCTGCCATCAGGACGTCTTTCTCCGGGCTGAGCGCGAAGACGAGGGCGTTTCGCTTGGGTTCGCCGAACCGGTTGGCGCCCGGCATGGGGGGGAGCGTCCCCCAAATCCGGGCACTCTCGGCGCGGTCGGGGGCCAGCTTCAGCACGAAGTTCTCGAGCCCCATGGTGTTGGGCACGAACTTGACCGCCCCCTCGATCTCGCCGTCGCCGGGGTGCAGTGCCACCGGGATGATCTGGGCCAGGTCGGAGCCCGCCCAGCCACCGGCGCCGAAGGCGGCCCGACCGCCGAGCATCATCAGTCCGGCCCCCTTCTCCACGGCGCTTCTCAGCAGGGCCTTCTGAGTGCGGGTGAGGAAGTCGGCCGGCATGTCGCCCAGAATGTAGACGTCGTACTTGCCGGGGGCAAACTCGGAGTTCTCCATCTCGCCGACCTCGCCGCGGGCAGGCTTGCGGATGAGGACGGGGTCGATCTGAATCTCCTGCGACCTGGCGAGGGCGAGGTTGAGATACTTCCAGTCCCAGGTGAAGTTCGGCCCCGTGATGTAGAGGACGTTGATCCCCCCCTTCATCACGTTGAGGTACGTTGTCACCTCGTTATTAGTCGGGACGAGCTCGCCATCGAGCGGCCTGACGCGCAGGGTCACCCGTTTCTCGCCGGGCGTGGTCGGGGTGTATTTCAGGCCCGTGACGGGGACCGACTCGGCGCCGGGGGGGACTTTGACCTGGATCCTGACGGGGCTGGGTTCTCCCTCGACCTGCATCTCGACGTCGAGCGTCTGGTTGGGGAACCCGCGGACGGCGAGCACCCCGCTCCCTTCGATCTGGTTTTTGACAAAGACGTTGGGGCCGATGGCGATGTCGCGCGCGGCGATGTCGCGGGAGTCCTTGCCGGCGGCCTCGGTGCCGAAGCCGACGGCGACGATCGGCACCTGCTGGGCCTTCAGGCGCTCGGCGACGCTGAGGGGAGGCCGCCCCGAGTTGTTCGCTCCGTCGGACAGGACGGCCATCGCGGCGATCCGGGTTCCCGCCTGGCGTTTGATCGCCTCGTCGATGGCATTGCCCAGGGCGGTCTCGGCGCCGGTCGGCGGGCTCTTGTCGTCGGGCTTGTAATCGCGGAGTGCGGAGTCGAAGGCGTAGACCTTCACGTCGAGGTCGGGCTTCAAGCTCTCGGCGGCCTTGGTCGCCTCGGCCAGGACCTTGGTGGCGTCGTCCCAGCGTCTTCGACCGCCGACGCCGTCGGTGATGCCCAGGCTGGAGGAACGGTCGAGCATGAAGATGAGCGAGGCGGGCTGACGCTTCTTCTCGCTGGTGATGAAGCTGGGGCGCAGCGCCGCGATAACGCACATGGCCACGGCGGCCAGCCGCAGGCCCAGGGCGAACCACCGCCATCGGCCGGCTGTCCCCCTGAGGCGAAGGTGGTAGGCCCAGATCGTGAGCGCGACGACGACCGCGGCCGCCGCGGCCACCCAGGGCCAGGGGCCGATCGGGTTGATGCTGAGGGTCATCTGCGGGTGTCTCGCCGGGCTGTGCCTAGGCCGCCGCTCGGCCGGGTGTGGCGGCCGCGGCCTTGGGCCCGGCCCCCTCGCGGTAGAACGTGTTGGCCAACAGATTTTCCGCCGTCACCAGCAACAAGATCAAGGCCATGATCCAGGGGAATAGTTCCTGGCCGTGCCGTACCCCTTCGACCACCGTGCGCAACTTCTCGGCGTCGTCGGCCAGCTTGTATTTGTCCTTGCCGCCGAACATCGAGTCGAGCTGGGCCGTCTGGAGCGGGGTCGTGGTCGCCTCGGACAGCGGCGGGTTGATGCTGAAGCCGGCCTCGACGATCCCGCCGTCGGCCGACGGGCCGGCGACCGACCACTGGCCGATCTGCTGAGGCGCGACGAGCACCAAGCCGGTCGAGCCGGGGGTGGGCGTCTGCCGGTCGGTCTTGCCGTCGGGCTCCGTCACGGTGAAATTGGTCACGCGCTTCGTCGGGTCGAGCGGGAGGATCACGTCCTCACCGGCCTCGTAGTTCAGGCGCTCGTCGGACGTTCCCGCGAGGTAAGGAACGGTCTGGATCATCAGCCAGACGAACGACCAGCCGACCTGGGGGAACTCGTTCCATGAGGCCGGGTCCTCACGCAGCGGGCGACGGGCCAGCGGAGTGGTCCAGAGCAGGACCCGGCCGGCCTTCGGGCCATTGAAGACGCGCTCAAGCAGGGCCGGGACGCCGTCGGCGTAAGTCAGCAGGGTCCGAGATCCGGGGGCGGGCGAGACCGACCAGCGTTTGTAGACTGGGATACCGGCGAGTTCGGCGGCGAGCTCGCCCGTATATTTGTTGAAGAGCGGATGGGTGGGGTCGCGCGGGGCGCCGAAGGTCGTCTCGGTCTTCAGGAACGGCTTGTCGTCGATCGTGCCCGGCAAGAGCTGGCCGGCCATGGTCCCATTGTAGGTGGCGGGCTGAACCAGGTTGCCCAGGGCCACGACCAGGCCGCCACCCCCCTCGCGGACATACTGGTTGAGGCGCTGCCAGTCGGCCTCGGTGGGCCGCCGGACGTTGAGCCAGTAGACGCACGCATAACCTTTCAACGTGGCCTGGGCGGTGCCGGCAAACTGCGACGAGCGGATGACGTCGACCCGGTAGGGTCGGGTGACGCCCGAGCCGGTCGGGCCCGTGGGGTCGGGGTCAAGCGCCTTGGCGACGAACGAGGCGTCGTTCTCGGTGTCGGAGACGACCAGGACGCGGAGCGCCGGCTGGACCTCGAACGAGAAGTAGCGGACGTCGTCGAAGGCCAGTGCATCGGGCTCGCCCTGGGCCCTGATCTCCCCCCGATGCAGCCCCGGCTCGAGTTTGGGGATGGTGAATCGCTGCTCGGTGACGGAGTCGGCCGGCAACTCGACGAGCTTCTGATCCTTCTTCTGGCCGTCGACGGAGAGTTCGACGAGACGCGTCGTCTTGCCGCCCGAGGCCCTGACCTGGGCCAGCACTTCGATCGGCTCCCCCTGGATGGCGATCGAAGCCGAAGGCTCGGCTTTCAAGACGGCCACGTCCTTGATGTCCTTGGGCGTGAGCCGCAGCACATAGGTGGCGACTCCCCCATTGGCCTTCGAGACCTTGTCGAGCCCTTCCACCGGGACGCTGACATCCCAGGAGGATGCGGCCAGGTCGGTCAGGACGTAGACTTCCTTGCGGACCCGATCGCTGGCCGCCACGGCTGTGTACGCCTGACCGATCGCGGCGTTCAAGGGGCGATTGGCGGCTCGGAGGGTCAGGGCCTCGATGCGCTTGCGGGCAGCGCCTGGCGTCAATGGCGGGGGCTCGCCGGGCTCGGCCGAGTCGACGACGAAGACCTGGCTGGTGTCGGTCGCCTTCTTGACCACCTCCAGGGCGCGCTCCTTGGCTTCGGTGAGTCGGTTCTTGGTCCGCTCCTCGTAGCCCATCGACAGGCTGGTGTCGAAGACCAGGCCGATTGCGGTGGGGACCTCGCCGTCGCCCAGCGAGACGCTGGTGTACAGCCTGGGCCTGGCCAGCGCCAGGGCCATCAGGGCGATGAGCGCCATCCTGGCCAGCAGCAGCAGCCAGTTCTTGACCTTGAGCTTCTTCTTCGAGCGTTTCTGCCGCTCCTTGATGAGCCGCAAGGCCGGGAAGATGACCCGCTTGGGGGTCTGCTTCATGAACAGGTGGAGGATCAGGGGGACGGCCGCGAGCGCCGCTCCGGCGGCCAGGCCCGCGTTGATGAAGAACGATTCCATGCGGCCCCGGCCCCCTTCAAACTTGGCGCAATGGCATCCCGGTCGGTCGGTCGGTCGCGGATCTCAGCCGCGCTGGCGGCGATTCTGGAGGTAGCTCATCAGGGCCTTGTCGAACGGCATGCCGGTGTGCAGCGGCACATAATCGATGCGGGCGCCCAGGCAATCCTTGCGCATCGAGGCGCGGAAGGCCTCGACCTCTTCAAGGTAGTCGGCCTTGATCCCATCGGCGTCGACCAGCAACGTCTCGTGCGTCTCGTTGTCTTCCAGCTCGACCATCCCTTCGAACGGGAAGAGGGCCTCGGCCTCGTCGAGGATGTGGAAGACGATGACGTCGTGACCCGCGTGCCGCAGCCGGTGCAGTGCCTTGACGATGGGGCCGGTGTCGGCCAGGAGGTCGGAGAAGATCATGATCAGGCCGCGGTGGCGGATCATGCTGGCGGCCTGATGCAGGCTCTTGGCGATCGCGGTCTCGCCGCTGGGCGTCAGCTTGGCCAGCATCGACAGGATATTGCCGAGCTGCGACCGCTTGCTCCTCGGCGGCAGGCACTGCCGCACCTGCTGGTCGAAGGCGATCAGGCCGACGGGGTCCTGCTGGTGGATCATCAGGTAGCCGAGCGCCGCGGCCAGGCTGATGGCGTACTCGAACTTCGTCAGCTCTTGCCGGTGGGTGTATCCCATCGACCCGGACAGGTCCATGAGGAGATAACCGGTGAGGTTGGTCTCGGCCTGGAACTTCTTGATGTAGAAGCGATCGGTCTTGGCGTAGACGCTCCAGTCGATGTCCGAGATGTTGTCGCCGGCGGTGTACTTGCGGTGCTCGGAGAACTCGACGGAGAAGCCGTGGAACGGGCTGGCGTGCAGGCCGGTGAGGAACCCCTCGACGATGAACTTGGCGCGCAGGTCGAGCCGGGCGACCTGGCGGATCACCTCGGGCTTCAGGTACTTCTCGGCGGTGCTCATGAGCGATAGGCCCCGGGCTCGCGGCGGCTCGTGCTCGTCGGGGGCCGTCTAGCATGCTGTACGGGCGAGATGCGCGGCCGGTTCACCGGCCGGGCCCTCGCCCGGCGGAATCACTGGGTCCGCTTCTCGTACTTGGGCACGTCGGGCTCGCGGATCTCGGCGATCAGGCGCTTGATGATGGTCTCGGTGGTCTGGCCCTCGGCCTGGGCCTGGAAGTTGGTGCTGATCCGATGTCGCAAGACCGGGATCGCCACCTTGCGGATGTCGTCCAAGGAGACGCTGAAGCGGCCGTCCATCGCGGCCATCGCCTTGCCGCCGAGGATCAGGTTCTGGCCGGCGCGAGGCCCCGCGCCGTAGTCGACCATGTCCTTGATGAACTGCGGCGTCTGGGGGTCTCCGGGGCGGGTGGCCCGCACGAGCCTGGCGACGTACTTCACGGCGTAGTCGGAGATGGGCACCGACATGACCAGCTTCTGCAGGTTGATGATCGCCTTGCCCGAGAGCACCTTCTTCAGCTCGACCGACTCCCCCTTGGTGGTGGCCGAGAGGATCTTCTCTTCCTCTTCCAGGCTGGGGTAGCCGACGCGGATGTCGAACATGAACCGGTCGAGCTGGGCCTCGGGCAGAGGGTAGGTTCCCTCCTGCTCGATCGGGTTCTGGGTGGCGATGACGAAGAAGGGCTCGGGCAGGTTCAGGGTCTCCTGGCCGACGGTGACCTCACGCTCCTGCATGGCCTGGAGCAAGGCCGCCTGCGTCTTGGGCGGGGTCCGGTTGATTTCGTCGGCCAGGATGATGTTGGAGAAGATCGGCCCGGGGACGAACCGGAAGGCGCGTCGGCCCGCCTCGGGCTCTTCCAGCACGTTGGTGCCGGTGATGTCCGAGGGCATCAGGTCGGGGGTGAACTGGATGCGCTTGAACCCGACGTCGAGGATCCGGGCCATCGAGCTGACCATCAAGGTCTTTGCCAGGCCAGGGACGCCGACGAGCAGGACGTGGCCGCGCGTGAAGACGGCGGCGAAGATCTGCTCAACGACGTCACGCTGGCCGATGACGACCTTGCTCAGCTCGGTGACCATGACGTCCCGCGAATGGCGGAACTCGTCGAGATATTGCGTGATGCGGTCGCCGGCACTGGACATTCGGCACTCCGACCCCGGACGGCATGAAGCCCCAACGCCCTGGCACGAACGGGCTCCGGCCCGACCGATTCCACCCGTCGTCGTCCTCGACGCCGCCGGCCCGGGATTGCCCCCGGAGGATCGAAGCATTGTAGGCCGAGGGTCGACGGCGATTCAACGGCCTAGAGACAATGCCCCCGGCTTCGATCGGTTCCCCGCAGGAC
Source organism: Isosphaeraceae bacterium EP7 (assembly GCA_038400315.1). NCBI lineage: Bacteria > Pseudomonadati > Planctomycetota > Planctomycetia > Isosphaerales > Isosphaeraceae > Kueselia > Kueselia aquadivae. Next base: position 1,935,215 of record CP151667.1, on the reverse strand, counting down.
CGGTTGAGAACGGGCTGCATCCATGCCCGCTTCTTCGGCGGGCTGCCCGAAATTGGGCGACGATCTTCGGAGATTCCTTCGTGAAGAAGCGATTAAGGAAGTCTTCATCGAGTTTCAGGGATGAAAGCGCTCGAAAAGAGAGTTCTTTCAGCGGGGCTTGTACTTGCGACTGCTGAAATTGTTTGCGAAATGACGAATCTCGTGGCAGTTTGGCTTGGTTTTTCGCGTTGGCACACTGATTGCACTTAGTTCCGGTGGGGAGCAGGACTTGTCTTCGTCGATTCGGCGTCCTAAAGTTCGTCGGTGAGACCACTCGACTCGATCCGGCTTCCCTAGCCCACCTCTTTCCCACCGATCTGTCTTCGGCCGACCTCGGGCGACGTTGTTGAGGTTAGCCGAGGAGTCCAAACGCGGGCGATTCCCTCCCAGCGAATCGTCCCCAAAATGACGGCCTCTGCCCGGGGCCGCTGACTTGGACAAGGCCCGAGACGGGCCAACCCCGATGCCGGGGGCGGCCCCTTCGCGCACTTACTTTGCACGGGCAAACCCCCGAGAGATCCATGGCACTCGTGACCTTGATCCGCTCGATCGGCCTGCTGGCGCTCATCATCTGCGGGACGGCGATCGGCGTGGGCAAGCTCGCCCCGCCCCCGGCCCACTCGTCGGTCCGCCTGCGAACCGGCACAACGCAGGCCGGCGTCAATGGCGTCCTGTTCCCGGGCGGCGACCGCTCCGCACGGCTGGTTGACGCCGAGAACGGCTCGATCCGACGCCTCGAGACCGGGCGTGATGACCGGATCGAGCACCTCTCGGTCTCTCCCTGGACCGACGCCGAGTCGCACCAGCAGGCCGTCGGCCGCTGGTTCCACCGCGAAGGGGACTCGACCCAGCTCGTCCCCCAGGGTATCGGCCTGGCACGGGTCGAACTACCGTCGGGCCGGCTGCTGGATCGGATCGAGACGAGGATGGCCCCGGTCGCCCCTCCCTGCTGGTCGCCCGGCCTGGAAGCGCGAGTGATCTTCGCGGCCGGCGACGGCAGGCTCTATCGGTATGCGTTCGAGAAGGCAGACAGCCCTTACTCCACCTCGGATGAGAAGCCGGTCGCCCTGACCTGGCGCTGCAAGGTTCCGGGCGAGGGCGACGTCTATCTGGCGGAGCCGACCAGGCCGACCCACCCTCAATGGAAGGGGAAGTTGCTGGTCTCGCTCAATACCCAGATCATGACTGACGGCCTGCCGAAGATGTCGGTGGGACAAATCTGGTGGCTGAAACTCAACGACGCGGAGACCGAGATCGTCGCGGCGGGCCTCGTGACCGGTGCGAACGAGAAAAACCAGCTGGAGCGGTGCCCGACGGTGGTCGGGTCGCCCTCAAACCCCGCGTTGGCCTACGTCTCGCCCGGGCAGAATGGCCGGCGATGGCAGCTGCGTGTTGCCCCGGTGGAATTCCTGGGTGAAGAAGGGGCTCCCGTGGCAAGGACCGCACGGTCGGTCGTCCTCGCGACGGACTGCGCCCCGGCCCCACCGGCCGTCTCTTCGGACGGCCTGAGGCTGACCTTCCTCGTCAGGCCGGAGACGAACAACGCATCGCACCAGTGCGTCAACCTGGCGGGCGTCCTGAAGCCCGAGGCCGCCTCGCTGCTCGCGGAGTTGAACCATCCCGGCGTCCGGCCTGAATCCCGCTGACTCACTAGACTTTGATCGTGACTGCGTTTCTCGATGCCCCCGACGACTTCCTCCGCAATCCGGGGATGTCGTCGGGGGCGTCGTTGCATTATCCACGTCGCATCATCTGGGGCGGTCGAAGGGCATCCGAGTCGAGTGATGCCCTCTGGCCGAGGATGATACACTCGTAAGAGGCGCATCGGCGCTCATCGAGTCCCAGGTGTCAGGGGGTGCCCACATGTCCCGACGCGTCCGCAACGCGATCCTCTTCGCGGCGATCGCCACACTCCTACCGACCTGGATCGGGGCTCGCGATGCGCGCGGTGCGGTCACCCGCGAGCAGGTTGAGCGGGCCATCAGGCGCGGGGTCGACTATTTGAAGTCGGTGCAGCAGCCCGACGGCTCGTGGCCCAACCTCGATCGTGAGCATTCGACCGGCACGACGAGCCTGGTCGTGCTCGCCTTGTTGACGGCCGGCGAGAGCCCCGAATCTCCCAAGATGGCGCTGGCGCTCGACTTCCTCGGTCGCTACTCGGCCGAGGACCTCAATAGCACCTACGCCATCAGTCTCCAGACGATGGTCTTTGCCGAGAGCCAGCCTGAGCGGTTTCGGCTCAAGATCGCATCCAACGTCGCCTGGCTCGAACGCTCGCAGATCAGGGCCGGTGACAACGGCTTCGGCTGGCCGGGGACCTGGACGTACAACGCCAACAAGTCTCGCCAGGGCGACAATTCCAATACCCAGTACGCCCTGCTGGCTCTCAACGCGGCGTCCCAGGCCGGCGTGCCGGTCAAGCCCGAAGTCTGGGCCCTCTCGCGCAGGTACTGGGAGCAGTATCAGTTCAATGACGGGAGCTGGACCTACCACCCCAATGCCGGCACGCCCGCGACGGCCAGCATGACCTGCGCGGGGCTCTCCAGCCTGATCATCACCGGGCTGAGGAAGTTCCAGGGGCAGGAGACGCTCGTCGGCGAGACGATCCAGAATTGCGGCAAGGGGGGGACCAACCAGAACCTCCAGCGCGGGATCGACTGGATGGCGGCCAACTTCTCGGTCGGCACCAACCACGGCGCCGGCGTCATGTGGAAATATTACTATCTCTACGGGCTCGAGCGAGCCGGCCGGCTCTCGGGCCAGCGATTCTTCGGCGGCCACGACTGGTACCGCGAAGGGGCCGAGGAACTCGTCTCCGACCAGGACCCCCTGCAAGGGTACTGGAAGGGGGTCTCGATCGAGAGCCAGCCCATCTTCGCCACCAGCTTCGCGCTCCTGTTCCTGGCCAAGGGGCGGTCGCCCGTGCTGATCAACAAGCTGAGGCACGGTCCCGGGAATGACTGGAACAACGACGTCGACGACATCAGGAACATGGTCGGCCTGGTCTCGACCGACTGGAAGCACCTGCTCACCTGGCAGGTGGTCGACCCCAACACGGCGACCGTCGAGGACATGCTCCAGGCCCCGATCGTCTACTTCAACGGCCACGAGCCCCCCGTCTTCAGCGCCAAGGGGAAGAAGAACCTCCGCGAATACGTCGAGCAAGGGGGCTTCATCTTCGCCGAGGCCTGCTGCGGCGACGAGTTCAGCGGCTTCGACTCCGGCTTCCGCGAGCTTATGAAGGAGCTCTTCCCCGAGCCCGAGTACGACCTGAAGCCCCTGGCCGAGGACCACGCCGTCTGGCGATCGAAGCACCAGCTCACCCCCGACGTCCATCCGCTCTGGGGCATCGAGCACGGCTGCCGGACCGTCGTCATCTATTCGCCGGGCGACCTCTCCTGCTTCTGGAACCAGATGGAGGCGCAGCCCTCGCACCCGCTGGTCATCAAGGCCAAGCGCGTCGGCCAGAACGTGATCGACTACGCCACCGGCCGCGAGCTGCCCGCCGACAAGCTGACCGTCCGCGAGGTCCGCGACTTCAAGGCCGAGAACCCCAAGCGGGGCGCCCTCCGGATCGCCAAGCTGCGGCACGCGGGCGACTGGAACGTCGCGCCGCTGGCCATCCCCAACCTGACCAGCGCCCTGCGCAACCCGCCGCTCAATTTCGACGTGGTCATCAACCACTACGAGCTTCTTCCGGGCGACCCCAACCTGATCAACTACCCGTTGATCTACATCCACGGCCGGGCGGGGATGAGCTTCTCCGACGAGCACCTCGAAGCCCTCAGGCGGCACGTCGAGCCGGGCGGCGGCACCTTCTTCGCCGACGCGGCCTGCGGCAGCACCTCCTTCGATGCCTCGTTCCGCAAGCTGGTCAAGCAACTCTTCCCAGACAACGCGCTCGAGCCCATCCCCAAGGGAGACGACATCTATACCAAGAAGGTCGGCTTCGACCTCTCCGACAGCCAGTACAGCAAAGCCGCCGGCGGTGGCAAGGACACGCCCGAGCTGGAAGGGGTGAAGGTCAATGGTCGATGGGCCGTGATCTACTCCAAGTACGACATCGGTTGCGCCCTCGAGCGTCATTCCAGCATGGACTGCAAGGGATACAACTACGAAAGCGCCCTGAAGATCGCCGCCAATATCGTGATCTACTCGACCCTCCCCTGATCCAGAGGGCAGAATTGGGGGCTTGGCCGAACAGCCCCCTTTTGGCCGGATTGGCGATGTCGATAAGATGGGGAACGCCCGCTCGGGGGTCCAAGGCGCGGGGCACCCGGGGGCGCCTTGCTGCCCGTGAAGGGCCGACGGGAGACGCTCACTCATGGCTGATATCGTCCTGATCAACCCCCGGTTCGAGGTCTCCTACTGGGGGATGGAGCACGCCCTGCCCATGATGGGCAAGCGCGCCAACCTCCCCGTGGCCTGCCTCCCATTGCTGGCCGCACTGACCCCCGAGGGGCACACCGTCACCCTGATCGACGAGAACGTCGAGGCCATCGACTGGGAGCGTTGCGCCAGGGCCGACATCGTCGGTGTCACCGGCATGAGCGTCCAGCGGTTCAGGATGAAGGAAATCCTCGCCGAGCTGAAGCGCCGAGGGGTCTTCTGCATCGTGGGCGGCCCGCTGGTCACCGTCGACGAAGACTATTTCGAAGACGTGCCCGACGTCATCTTCATCGGCGAGGCCGAGGACACCTGGCCCCAGTTCCTCAGGGAATGGTCGCAGGGCCTGCATCAGGTCCGGTACGAGCAGCTTGAAAAGTCCGACATGACCAAGGTGCCGGTCCCCCGGTTCGACCTCCTGAAGATGCGGCACTACGCTTTCGGTAGCCTGCAGTTCTCGCGCGGTTGCCCGTTCCAGTGCGAGTTCTGCGACATCATCGTCACCTTCGGCCGCCGGCCTCGCCTGAAGACAGTCGAGCAGGTGATCGCCGAGATGGACGCGCTGCACGCCCAGAAGATGCGCATCGTCTTCATCGTGGATGACAACCTGATCGGCAACCGCAAGGAGATCAAGAAGGTCCTGCGGGCGATGATCGACTGGCAGATCCAGAACAACTACGCCCTGACCTTCTTCACCGAGGCCTCGATCGACCTGGCCGACGACGCCGAGCTGATGGAGCTGATGGTCGAGGCCAACATCATCAGCGTCTTCATCGGCATCGAGAGCCCCAACGAAGACAGCCTGCGCGAGACCAAGAAGTTCCAGAATGTGCGCAGCGGCGGCACGATGATGGAGAAGGTGCACCGGATCCAGGACGCCGGCATCGAGGTCTGGTGCGGCATGATCATCGGCTTCGACAACGACGACCGGTCGATCTTCGATGCCCAGCACCAGTTCATCCAGGAGGCAAACATCGCCTTCAGCATGACGGGCATGCTCTACGCCATCCCCAAGACCCCGCTGCACGCGCGGCTCGCCGCCGAAGGCCGCCTCGACCCGTCCGACCAGCCCGAGTTCGGCACCAACATCATCCCGGTCAACTTCAGCCGCGAGGAGCTGCGCGAGGGCTACGTCCGGGTGATGAATCAGCTCTATGACTGCGACCAGTACTTCGAGCGCCTGGAAGCCCTGTACATCAAGCGCAAGCTCGTGGTGGGAATGGGCCGAGAACGGTTCTGGAAGAAGCACCCCTGGGAGTGGTTCAAGACCCAGGCCCTGTTCACGGGCCAATCTCTGGGCCTCTTCTACCGCCTGATGACCATGGTGCCCGAGGCCTATCTGCGCAAGGAATACCGCAAGCGTCTCTACACCTTGCTGAAGACCCGTCGCGACCCCGGCATCGTCATCTTCTACCTCATCCACATGGCCCAGCACTACCACGCCCACACCATGGCCAAGCAGATGGCCAGCGGCAGGACGCCGGTTTATAACTCGTTCTGAGCGAATAATCTCCAGGCGAGCCGGCGGAATCAACCCGCCGGCTCGCTTCGTTTACGCCCTTGGTTCATTACTTCGGCTCCGGCTCGTCGACGCGAAACGGCTCTCCAACGATCGTCTTCCATCGTGCGAGCTGTGCGGGATCAAGGAGCGCGAGAACTTCGGCAAATGCCCCTTTCCAAAGCGGTTGGACCTTCCCCTCAAGGGCCATGGAACTTTCGTAATCATTCGGCTGGCCACCCGGGCTTTTCTCGATTTCTCGTAGTTTGGCGAAGAGCCCGTCGATGATTGCGTCGATTTTTACTTCTTGATCGGCTGTCAGGTGTAGGTCCGCCCGGACGTCCGGATAGCGGAAGGCCCTGACACCATCGCCGTCCAGGATAATCTGCTCGAGTCTCCTGCACTGTGGGGGTGTCAGGATTTCGACCAGCCCTTTGCCGGCCGCGCGGTTCACCTCGAATTGATGCTTCTTAAAGAACGCCTCTTTCGTTCCGGCCGTCTTGAGTTGCAGGACGATATCGGCTGGGGCTCGTTGTAGGTTCGCGGACCTCATGACTTCGAGTTGCTTCACCTTCGCCAGTTGATCACCGGTCAGCCTTAATGCCTGGCGGATAAAGGGGACGAGCGGGTTGGTCAAGACACCCCGAGCGACATAATCGCCGAGACGTTCCAGAACTGAATCCGCCCGTTCGGTTCCCGGAACTTCCTCGGGCTTCGGGACCTGAGCCGCCGCTGAGGCCTGGGGCTTTGGGACCTGAGCCGCCGTTGAGGCCTGGGGCTTCAATGCTTCGTCCTTTGCCGTCGAGGCTCCCCGGATGGGCTGAGCCGCCTTGGGCGAGTCTCCGTTCGGTGTTTGTTCCTCCGACGGCCCGGCTCGTAGCACCAGGCCTGCCCCCGGGACAAGGAGGATTGCACCCGCGACGAACGCGAGCCGGGCCACGAGGGCCGCACGCTTCGGATGGGTTGCCGCGTCTTTCATGATCGACTCCAATCGCATGGAAGTGACTTCCATCGCACGCACGCCCGGTAACGCGACGAGCGACCGCAGACGTCTTTTCTGCTCCAGGACGCAAAGCAGGGCTTTCGCATACGTCACGGGCTTGCATTCGAGGCCCGCGAGGACTTCACGGTCGCAACAACGTTCCCGCTCAAGGGTGGCTTGCCGGTTCGCCCACCAGACCAAGGGGTGGAACCACCAGATCAACTGAGCGGCCAGTTGCAGCTTCCCGGCCGCGAGATCGCCCCGCCGGACGTGGATCAGCTCATGGGCCAGGATCATGCGGACCTGCTCCGGACTCTGGCTGGCGAGCAGGGCTTCCGGCAGCAGGATCGTCGGCCGAAAGAGGCCGAAAACGGCCGGCCCGATCGGCCTCGACGTCACGACCAGTCGGACGTTTTGCCTCATCCCCAGCAGGTCCGAGAGTGTTCCTAGCTCCGAGCTGAGTTGAGCATCCGCGGGACCTCTCGACCGCCGGATGATCAGGAAACAGGCGACCTGCTTCGTGAGCACGAAGGCGAGGCCGAGCAACACGCCAACGATCCAGATGGAGAAGAGTGAGCGAACGAGTCCAGTTCGTGCCTCGACCTTTCCGAGATTCACGCCCGGCAGGTTCTCAATCACGGGCGTGAGATCGGCGGTTCGTGCGCCGGTGGACGACCCCGGAAGCGCGGGCGAACTTCGCATCGGGGTCGGCAAGGTGACAGGCCGCGAGCCGGGCTCGTTCACCATCAGCCGGCTGAAGATTCCAACCGGACTGCCCCAGACCGGAGGCACGATCGCCTTGAAGATGATGAGCATCCAGAGCGCGTAGGCCAGTTGAGGTCGATTTCGACCCAAGTACCTCGCCGCCGCACCGACGATCAGGCCGACAATCGTCAACTGCCACAACTGGGCCCAGGCGAGCTTCGAGAGGTCGTCGAAATCCGTACTCATGGAGATTCGCCCTCCAGTCGGTCCAGCAATTCGTGGAGCTGTTTCAGCTCGTCGACGGACAAGCCGCGGTCGTTCACCAGATGCTCGAAGAGCGGCAGAACCCGGCCGTCGAACAGCCGATTGAGGAAGTCGTCGAAGACTTCGCCGATCACCTGCCCCGGGCGAATCATCGGTCGATAAACATTGCTCCGACCCTCACGCTCGGTCCGGAGATACCCCTTGGCTTCCAGCCGCCGTAGGTAGGTCTGCACGGTCTTGAAGTCGAGGCCGCGCTCCGTGGGCAGGGCGTCCAGGACCTGACGCACGGTCGCCCCTCCGAGCTCCCAGACGATTCGGGCGACCTCGAGTTCCGACTTCGCTGGTACGGGACGTTCAGACATCCGGTCTCCTTGTTGGCGTTCAACTGTAAGTCATCTTAGCGTTCAAATGAACGCCGTCAATCTGGGCAGGATGATATTTCCAACTCATGTCGAATCCGCCTCCTTGACACGGGTGAAGGTGAGGGCGGTTGGCGTCGCTCGGCATTGCGTCGGGCGGCGGGCTTCGGGCATGATGGCGTCTCTTCCCAATCCAATGAGGGTCGAGAGCCAGCAGATGCCATTGATCCAGGCCAGCGGGCTGACGAAGACGTATCGTGTTTTTCAGAAGCAGGAAGGGCTGATGGGCTCGCTTCGCGGGCTCTACCACCGCGAGTACAAGGAAGTTGCGGCGGTCAAGGATGTCAGCTTTTCGATCGAGCCGGGCGAGATGGTCGCGTTCCTCGGGCCCAACGGCGCGGGTAAGACGACGACGCTCAAGATGCTCTCGGGCTTGATCTATCCCTCGGCCGGCTCCGCGGACGTCCTGGGGTTCACCCCCTGGAAGCGTGAAGACGCCTTCCGGCGGCGGTTCGCCCTGGTCATGGGCCAGAAGAACCAGCTCTGGTGGGACCTGCCCGCGCAGGACAGCTTCCAGCTCCACCGAGAGATTTACTCGCTTCCCGCCAGCGAATTCAACGCCACGCTCGCCGAGCTGACCGAGCTGCTTGGGGTCGAGAAGCTCACGCGGCAGGCGGTGCGGGAGCTCTCGCTAGGCGAGCGGATGAAGATGGAGCTGATCGCGGCGCTCTTGCATCAGCCGCAACTGCTGCTGCTGGACGAGCCGACAATCGGCCTGGACGTCATCGCCCAGGTGGCCATCCAGAAATGCCTGCGTGATTATCACGCGAAGCGCGGCGTGACGATGCTGCTGACCAGCCACTACATGCGCGACATCGAGGCGCTTTGCGAGCGGGTGCTGGTCATCACCAATGGCAAGCTGGTGCACGACGGGCCGCTCTCGGGCATCACCGAGAAATTCGGCCGGGACAAGGTGGTCAAGCTCCAGTTCACCGACACCGTCCCAACCGAGGAACTCGCCCGCTTCGGCGAGATCACTCGCGTTCTCGGCCCCTCGGTCGACCTGAAGGTGGACCGGTCGAAGGTGGCCGCGGTGCTGGCGGCGATCCTCGACCAGCAGGAAGTCGTGGACGTGAGCGTGCAGGACCCGCCGCTGGAACAGATCATCGCCAGGGTCTTCGAGGAGGGCCGCGCCAGCCATGACGCCGCCTGACACCTCGGCCCTCGCGCCGCCGATCGCCCCCAGCTACGTCGCGCCGGTTCACAAGCCGCGGCCCGCGCTCATCAAGTATTTCAAGATCTTCCGCGCCTCGCTCGTCGAGCGGATGACCTACCGGGCCGACTTCATTCTGGGCACGCTGCTCCGGTTCCTCCCCATGCTCACGACGATCCTCCTCTGGAGGGCGATCTACGAGGGGGCCGGGGCCAAGTCGATCAACGGCTTCAGCTTCCGCGAGACCATCGCCTACCTGCTGCTGACGAACATCACACGCATGTTCTCCAGCATGCCGGGGCTGGCATCGGGCATTGCCCGCGAGATCCGCGAGGGGACGCTCAAGCGTTACCTGATCCAGCCCGTCGACATGCTGGCCTACCTGCTCTCGTACCGTGCCGCGCACAAGGTGGCCTACATCGTGACGTCGGCCGGCCCTTATGCCCTGCTCTTCTACATCTGCCGGGGCTATTTCGACGGCCTGCCCGACCCTCTGACCTTCGCGGCTTACGTCGTCTCGCTGCTTTTGGCCTTCGTGATCGGGTTCTACTTCGAGGCCGCGATGGGCCTGGCGGGGTTCTGGTTCCTCGAGATCACGTCGCTGCTGTATATCACGATGACGCTGAACTTCTTCATCTCGGGCCACATGATGCCCCTGGACCTGCTGCCGGCCCCTTGGTCGACCCTGCTCAAGGCGCTGCCGTTCCAGTACATGGCCTATTTCTCTTCGGTCGTCTTCCTGGGCAAGGTCAAGGGCTGGGCCCTGGTCTTCGGCCTGCTCGGCCAGCTCTTCTGGGCCGCCGTCTTCTTCGCGATGGCACGCTCGGCCTTCCGCCGCGGCCTGAAACGCTACAGCGCCTTCGGAGGCTGACCCCGTGTCCATCGCCGGCATGATGCGCTACACCCGACTTTACGGCAGCCTGAGCAAGTTCACCCTGGCCCGTGAGATGGCCTTCCGGGGCAACTTCCTCGTCAAATTCCTCGTCGAGATCCTCTGGCTGGGGATCATGCTCGCTTTCTACGCCACGGTCTTCGGCAAGACGAGTACGGTGGCGGGCTGGACCGAGTGGCAGTACCTCTTCTTCGTGGGTTGCTTCTTCGCGCTCAATGGCCTGATCGAGACGCTCTTCCTGGAGAACTGCAACGAGTTCGCCGAGCTGGTCCGCACCGGCGACCTCGACTTCCTGCTGCTCAAGCCGATCGACGAACAATTCCTCGTCACCTGTCGGCGGCTCGACTGGGCGACCGCCCCCAACGTACCGATGGGCGGCATCCTGATGGCCGTCTCGCTCTGGAAGCTCGGCTGGGAATTCGACCCGCTACGTCTCGGCGCCTTCGCGGTCACGTTCGCCTGCGGTGTCTTCATCGCCTACTCGTTCATGCTCGCCCTCACGTCGCTGTCGGTCTGGCTGGTGCGCAACCAGAGCCTGATGGAGATGTGGTGGCTCTTCAGCAGCTTGGCCCGCTACCCCAAAGAGATTTTCGCCGGGACCTGGGCCTCGCCCATCGGCGTCTTCTTCACGTTCTTCATGCCCATCCTGCTCGTCGTGAATGTCCCGGCCGACGCGATGGTCCGGTACCTCGACTGGAGGATGGTCGGCTTCACAGTGTTGGCCACGGTCTGCTGCCTCTGGGCCAGCCGCGCCTTCTTCCACAAGGCGATGCGGTCCTATCGCAGCGCCAGCAGTTGATCGACGATCGAGATACCTCCCTACCCGTTGGATCGCAGGCCGCCATCATGTCTCCCAGCCGATCGTCCCTCCAGGCCATCATCGAACGTTGCGGGATCCGGCTGGAGCGGGCGCAATATGACCAGCTCTGGGCCTATCACGGGATGCTCAGGTCGGCCAACCCCGACCTGAACATGACCCGGATCCACAACTTCGAGAACATGGTGCTGAAGCACTATGTCGACAGCCTCCTCGTCCTGAAGTTCATCGACCTGCCGGGGCCGCTCGTCGACATGGGCTCGGGCCCAGGCCTGCCCGGTGTCCCCCTGAAGATCGCCCGCCCCGACACGCCGATGATCCTGGCAGAGCCGAGAGGCGCCCGCGCCGAGTTCCTGGTCGACGTCTGCCGCAAGTTGGGCCTGAAGGGGGTCGACGTCTACGCCGGCAAGGTCGGCTCGAAGTTCCCGCACGCCGCCGCCGGGGTCATCACGCGCGCCGTGGCCACCATCCCCGAGACCCTCGACCGGGTGGCCAACTGCCTGGGGGTGGGCGGCCGGATGATCTTCATGAAGGGGCCCGACTGCGACGCCGAGATCAAGGAGGCGAAGACGTCGCACGAAGGCTCTTTCCGCCTCGTCGCCGACCACGCCTACTCGATTCCCGGCACCCCTCACGACCGCCGCCTGGTCGTTTATGAACGTCTGGAAGGGGCCGTCGAGAATTCGAAGCCTTCGAGGATCTACCTCGGGCCGATCCGCGAGGCGACCAGCGCCGCGAATCCGGCGTTCCAGGAGGCCCGCGACCTGCTCAGCGGCAAAGGCATCCGCAAGCAGGCCAAGGCGCTGATCTCGGGCCAACGCATTATCGCCGAGGTCCTGGCCCATAGCGCCGGCTCCGTCGAGGGCTGGCTGACGACCGCCGATGGCCCGCCCCCTCCGGCCGAACTGGGGACCGGCCCGCTCTGGCTCCGCCTGGCCGAGCCGCTCTTCCGCGAGCTGGACGTGGCCGGCACTCATGCGCCGATCCTGCTGGTCCGAACCCCCGAGATGGCAGACTGGTCCGACCTCGATCCGTGGCCCGACGGCTGCACGCTGTTCGTCCCGTTCCAGGACCCCGAGAACGTTGGTGCCGTCATCCGCTCGGCCGCAGCGTTCGGCGTCTCCAGGGTCGTCCTGCTCCGCGAGGCCGCCCACCCGTTCCACCCCAAGTCGGCCCGGGCCGCCGGCACCGCCCTGTTCCAGGTCCCCTTGCTGCGTGGCCCTTCGATCGGCGACCTGAAGGTGAGCGGCGCCCCCCTGATCGCTCTGGCCACCGAGGGCCCGACCCTCGATTCCGAACCCTTCCCCGGTCGCTTCGGCCTGGTCGTCGGCGTCGAAGGGCCCGGCCTGCCGGAGCACCTTCGCGCGGGTCTCACCCGCCGGATTCCGATCGCGCCCGAGGTCGAGTCCCTCAACGCCGCCGCGGCGACGGCCATCGCCCTCTACGCGTGTGCCCGCAAACCTCAGTAGGGGCTCCAGGCCAACGGCCCCTTCCCCAGGTTCTGGCGGATGGCCTCGACCTCGGCCGGATCATTGACCGGGTTCAAGGCGGCTTTGCCCTCGAGCACTCCGAGCACGTCGGTGGCAATCTCGCGGGCCATGTTACTCAGCCCCTCGACGGTCTGCGCCGCGCTGTGGGGCGTGAGCATCACGTCGAGCCGGCCGATCAGCGGGTGGCCCTTGGGCGGCGGCTCGACCTCGAAGACGTCGCCGCCGTAGCCCCAGAGCGTTTTGGCGTCGAGCGCACTGGCGACGGCCTGCTCATCCACGACCGGCCCGCGGCTGCAATTGATCAGGATGCAGTCGGGACGCATCAGGGAAATGGCGCGTTCGTCAATCATCCGCCGGGTCGACGCGTCGAGCGGGACGTGCATCGTGACGTATTCGGACGAGCCGATGACTTCCTCGAAGCTCGCACGCCTGGCGCCGGCCAGGGCTTCGACCTCGGGCGGGGCCGCCACGATATCGTTGTAGAGCACCTTCATGCCGAACGCCTTGAACGCCGTCTCGCCCACCCGGCGGCCGATCCGGCCGAAGCCGACGATGCCCAGCGTCCGTCCGGTCAGCTCGCGCCCCACCATCTTCGTCCGCGCGTGGTAGTCCCCCGCGTTCAAGGCCGCTGCCATCTTGGGGAAGTGCTTCGACAAGCCGATCATCATCGCCAGGACGTGCTGCACCACGCTCTCGGTGTTTGCGCCCGGCGTATAGACCACCACGATCCCGCGCTTCGTCGCCTCGGGCACATCGATCGCGTCATATCCCACGCCATGCCGCCCCACCACGCGCAGGCGGTCGCCGCAATCCATCAGGGCCGCGTCGACCACGCCGCCCGTGCGGATGATGAGGCCGTCGACCCCCTTCACCTCGCGTCTGAGCGTCTCAGCGTCGATGCCCGACGCCATCCGCAGATCGGAACGCTCGCGCAGGAGGCTCAGGCCGGCCTCGTGCATCGAGGTCAGGGAGAGGATGATCGGTCGCTGGGCCATGGGTCGAGCTCGCGGCGAGAGGCTGGAAACCTGCTCCTTCGAGGGGAGCGTCCTGGTTGCCCTTCTATCACAATCGAAGCGCCCGGACGATTCCAAGGGCTAGAATGGACTCCGGATCGCCCGATCGAGCACGCCCAGAGAGTTCCTTGATGGATCGCGTCGACTCACGCTGGAAACCCGGCCTTCTCACCCTCATCGTCGCGGCGGCCCTGCTGCTGCGGTTGGGCCTCCTCGCGATGCAATCGGGCCGGCCGATGGAGGACCCCGATAACTACCTCCCGCTGGCCCGCAGCCTGGCCGAAGGGCGTGGCCTCAGCCTGAACGGTCGTGCGACGGCCTATCGCCCGCCGCTCTATCCCCTGGTGCTGGCGCCGCTGGTTGCCGGGCTCGGAGATCGGCTGTCCTGGGGCGTGGCCGCATTGCACCTGGCTCTCGGCGCGGGGACGGTTTTGCTGACGAACCGGGCCGCCCTCGGGATGGGGTTGTCGCCGTCTCGCGCGCTGGTCGCCGCGTCGCTGGTGGCCTTCGATCCGGTGCTCGCCGTCCAATGCCGGTCGGTGATGACGGAGACCCTCGCGGCTCTCCTGGTGGCCTGCAGCCTGGCGGCGACAACGCGCCCGGGCCTTCGCGGCGGATTCCTCGGCGGCGTCGCGTTCGGCCTCTCGGCGCTCTGCCGGCCGAGCCTCCTGCCGGGCGCGGCGCTAGTGACTTGTGCATCCGCGGCCCTCGGGCCCGGCGACCTCCGGGCGCGATTGGCACGCTCGACGGCGATGGCTCTGGCCACGATGCTGACCATCGCCCCGTGGGCGGCCCGGAATCTGGCGGCGGTGGGCGAGCCCGTCTTCACGACGACGCATGGCGGCTACACCCTGGCCCTGGCGAACAACCCTGCGTATTACGCCGAAGTGGTGGACGGGCCCCCCGGCTCCGTCTGGTCGGGGCCGGGCCAGGCGGACTGGTTCGGGCAGATTACCGCGGCAACGTATCATATGACGGAACCCCAGGCCGATCGCTGGCTGCGTGCCTCGGCCCTGGCGACGATCCGGGCGGATCCCCGGGCGTTCGCCAGGTCTGCGGTGGCTCGCGAGGGGCGGTTCTGGGGGCTGGCACCATCCGGGGCCGTCTATCCATGGCACTTGCGCATCGCGACGGGGCTGTGGACCCTGCCGTTCTGGCTCGCGGCGGCCACGGGGCTGCGGCGCCCCGGGCTGCGATCGTGGCCATCGGCGGCGGCCCCGCTGGTCGCCGTTGCGTTGGCGTGCGTGCATGCGGCTTATTGGACCGACCTGCGGATGAGGGCGCCGATCGTCCCCGCCCTGGCGCTCGTGGCGGCCGGCGCGAGGCTCCCCAGGAGGGCGGAAAAGAATTCCGAATTTCGGCGAATTTCCGGGTGCAAGAACTCCTGACAGACGCTAATCTCAAGAATTGCCGCTCTTGGCGCGGGAACCATTAGCCGTTAGGACGCTAGCCTCGCCAGAACGCTTTTGCAGGGGAACGGACAGTGGCCAAGAAGCTCTATGTCGGTAACCTGACGTACGACACGACGGAAGATAATCTGGTTGAGCTGTTCAGCGAATTCGGCGAGGTCCTTTCGGCGCAGATCATCATCGACCGGGACACGAACCGCTCCAAGGGCTTCGGGTTCGTCGAGATGGCCAGCGGCGCCGACGAGGCGGCCAACGGCCTCAATGGCCAGGACTTCCGCGGCCGTAATCTGACCGTCAACGAAGCCCGTCCGCGCGAGCCCCGTCCGGGCGGCGGCGGTGGTGGTTACGGCGGTGGCGGTGGCTACGGCGGCGGTGGTAGTGGCGGTGGCGGCTATGGCGGCGGCTACGGCGGCGGCGGAGGCGGCCGTGGTGGTTACGGCGGCGGCCGTGGCGGCAACGGTGGTGGCAGCGGCGGCGGTGGCTATGGTGGCGGTTATGGCGGCGGCGGTGGCGGCCGTTATTGATCCGTTGGATGCCCGCTCGTCTCTCGCAAGGTAGCAACCCTAACCGCGATCGTCACGCAGGGCCGACCTTGAACGGGCCGGCCTTGCCCTCGTTCGAAAGGCATTGCCCCATCCCACCCCGGGGTCTGTTCGACGCCCCGCGACCCGCTCCAATGTTGCGTGGGCACCCCGGCCTGTTAGACTGAATGTCTCATTGGCCGTCCGCGAAGGCGTGCGTCCACCACCGACGCTCTGACGACGCGACCCTCCTCTCCTCAACGGCCGCGCGGGGAATGGGCCCATGCCCGAAATGGAAATCGACGGACAGGCCCTGCTCGAGAACGCCGAGCGCATCGGGCTCATCGACCGCGACCAGGCCTACGAAGCCCGGATCGACGCCGAGGATGGCTCGCTGAAGGCCGTCAGCAGCGTGCTCCTGCGCCGCGGGAACATCACCAGCTGGCAGCTCGACCGCCTCAAGAAGGGGGAGTTCTCGGGCTTCTTCTACGGCGGCTGCAAGGTCCTCTTCCACATCGCGGAGGGGAGCTTCGCTCGGGTCTATCGCGGCGTCAAGGTCCACGGCGGCCAGCCCGTCGCCATCAAGGTGCTCCGCCAGCGGTTCGCCGCCGACCCCGCGGCGGTCGGCCGGTTCATCAAGGAGGCCGAGGCCGGCATCCGGCTGGTGCACGACAATATCGTGCGCATCTACGAATATGGGGAGAGCGACAAGGCGTATTACATGACCATGGAATACGTCGAGGGGTCCAATCTCAGGGACTTCCTCCGTATCCGCGGCAACATCGGCGAGGCCCAGGCCCTCCCCCTCATCCTCGGGCTCTCCCGCGGCCTCCAGCACTCGCAGAGCATCGGCATCACCCATCGCGATATCAAGGGGACCAACATCCTCATCGCGTCCAACGGCATCTCCAAGCTCGTCGACTTCGGCCTGGCGACCATCGAAGACGACAAGAAGATGGCCACCGCCCACGGCCAGCGAACGGTCGACTACTCGGCCCTGGAACGCACCTGCGCCAGCCCTAAGGGCGACCCGCGCTCCGACATCTTCTTCCTGGGCTGCGTCTTCTACCAGATGATTACCGGCCAGCTCCCGCTGCCCGAGATCGAGACCAAGGACCCGCTGGCCAAGATGCTCAAGCGGGGCATCAACTCGATCAAGCCCCTGAGCGAGCAGCGTCACGCCCCCTCGGGCGAGCTCAGCCGGATCATCGAGAAGATGATGAAGGTCGACCTCAAGCAGCGTTACCAGAGCATGGACGGGGTCGTCGCCGACCTTGAGGCCTACATCGCCTCGAAACCGGATGCCGCCCCCTCGACGGCCCCCGGCCAAACACCCCGTGCCAGGGTCAAGGTCGAGGAGGAGTTGCCGCCCGATGAGGAGTCGTTCGAGTCACCCCTCTATGGCGATGACGACGACGAGGACGACGCGCTGCCCCAGGAATCAAGGCCAGAGAGCTTCGAGGTCAAGGCCATCCGGCCGAAGACCCTCCTCTGCGTCGAGTTCCAGGAAGAAATCCGCGACGCCTTCCGCAAGACGTTCGCCAAGATGGGCTACAAGGTTCTGCTCGTCAACGACCCCGAGCGTGCCGTCGAGCGCCACCAAGAAGCCAGACCCGACGCGCTCGTCTTCGACGCCGACGGATTCGGCTCCAGCGCCCTCGATTCATTCTTTGCCATGCACGGGAAGGCCCGCGAGGAAGGGCGAGACTTCGTCGCCGTCGTCCTGCTCGGTCCCAAGCAGAAGGCCCTCGCGGCCAAGATCCCCGAGGAAGCCGGCCTGATCGTCCTGGTCAAGCCGCTCAAGATGCGCGAGATCGTCGACTCCGTCGTCCAGCTCGCCCCGGTCGTCTAGGCCGACGCAGCGAGCTGGGGCTCTCTTCGTCCCGCCGGAATCGACAAGGCGAGCGCCGGCGCTGCGCCGATCACTTGCGGGCGGGGGCCTGGATGCCCATCGCTTGCATCAGCATCTTCAGGTCTTCCCAGGCGTCGCGCTTGTGCTCGGGCGAACGAAGCAAGTATGACGGGTGAAAGGTGACGATCGTCGGGATTCCCCGGTATCGGTGCCACTTGCCGCGCAATCGGGTCATGGGCAAGGCTGTCTGGAGCAAGGTCGAGGCGGCCGTCTTTCCCAGAAGGCAGAGGAACTCGGGCCTGACGATCTCCATCTGCCGCTCCAGGAAGGGAAGGCAGTTGGACACCTCCTCGGGGGTCGGGTTCCGGTTCTCCGGCGGCCTCGACTTCAAGATGTTGGCGATGTAGACCTGATCTCGTCCCAGGCCCATCCCCTTCGTGATCATGTCGGTGAGCAGGGCCCCGGAACGACCCACGAAGGGCTCCCCGGTGCGATCCTCGTCCGCCCCGGGCGCCTCGCCGACGAACATCAGCCGCGCCGACGGGTCGCCGACGCCGAAGACAGTTTGGGTTCGTGTCGAGGCCAGGATCGGGCAACGCTGGCAGACGGCGACCTCGGCCGCCAGCGCTCGCAGGGCCTCGATCCGTCCGGCCGGCGGCAGGTCGACGCCACCAATGCTCGACTCCTCGAACAACGAACCGGGCAGCAGCAGTGGAGCACTCCCCGCCGGCAAAAGGCTCGGGGCCGCCGTGCTCGGACCCCTGGGGGGAACGATCGGCGCCGGTTTGGGGATGGCAGCCGCCATGGGAGTGACCGACGGGATGGTGGGTTTGGGGGGGGACGCGGTGACGACTTCGACGCGGACTACCCGCGCGGGTCGATCGATGGCCGCGGGCAGCGCGGGGATGGGAAGCCAGTCGAGCCCCGCGCGGCGGAGCGACTCCAGCCGCTGGCGAGTCGCCCGGATCAGTCGCACACGCTCATCGGCCCACGGATCAGGCAACGCGATCTCCCGTTCAGTCCCCTCCGACTCAGGCTCAATCGCCCGATCCTAAGGCCGGGCACCACGGTCGACAAGGGCGATCGGCCGGCGATCAGGGCTGGGGGACGCTGCGTGCGGGCGCGACCTCGGGGCGGAAGGACGTGGCAATCCAGCGGCGCCAGGCCTGGGCGTCGAAGCCGAAGTCCTGCCCCGTCAGCTTGATCAGGGCCTCGCGCACCTCGACATTGCGGTTCACGTAAGGCACGGAGACGGGCATCGGCCCTTTACCGGCCGACATCGCCCCGTTGTATCCGAAGTCGGCCGTCGGGCCGAGTGGCATCGCCGCCGCGCCGAAGGCGACGGCGCCCGGGGCGACCACGGGGGGAGTCAGCAACGCGTATGACCCGCCCCCGGAGAGGCCCCCCTGGAACCCGCCCACCGACGCAGGGGCCGGCGCGACCGCACCGATCACACCGACGCTCGACGGTGGCGGCGCCTGGCCCGTGGGCATCCAGACGACTTGCTCCTCGACCGTCGTCAGGGCCCCGATCAAACGCTGAAGCGCGGAGGTTGCCTTCAGATTGCCGAGGGCCCAGGCCGCCCGATTCACGACCCGGACGTCGCGAGAGCGGAGGGCATTGCTAAGTCTGGGGATCGAGCCGGCGTCCTTCCGACGCGCGATCTCGGTCATCGCCGACTGGCGGACCTCCGCATCGTCCTCGTGCAGGAAGCCTTCGACCAGCGCGGTCCCCGCACGGCTGCCCGGGATCTCACCCAGCACGCGGACCAGGAGCGAGCGGATCGCTGTCGACTCGGCTCCGAAAGCCCTGAGAAGGGGGCGGACCGCGTTCTCGTCGCGGATCTCGCGGAGCTGCTGCTCGGCCTCGGTCCGCCTCGGCTCACCGCCGTCGACGATCGCCGCATGCAAGATCTTCAGCCGCCGCGACCACGACGCTTCCTGTGATCGCGCCCCGGCGTCGGCCTCCTGCCGGTCCTTCTCCTCGGCGGTGATCCATTTTCCCTTGTGCTTGACCATCCCCTGAACCTGCCGGAGCTCGTCTCGGGTGAGCCAGCGATCACCGACCTGCGCATGGCCCAACTGCCGGTGCGCCTCGTCGTGGCCGGGGTCGAGCTTGATCGTGGCCTGGTAGTGCACCTGGGCTAAATCGGGCAGTTTGTGGCCCTGGCACCAGGCCGCCAGGTCGTACTGGTCTTCGGCCCTCGACGATTCGGCGACCGCAAGTCGCCTGGGCAGGTATTCGTCGAGGATGCTCGGCTCGGGCGAGACCGAGACCACCTGCTCCTTCCGGAACGAGAGCGGGGTCTTGCCCCGCTCCATCAGAATCGTCACCGTCTTGGTGTTCTCGGGGTCGGGCAAGACCTTCCCTCGGACCGAGCCTCCGCTCTTCAGCGAGATGACATCGCCTCCGGCAACGTCGATCAACCCGAGAGCCGGGATCAGGCCCAGCAACCCGGCGATGGCCCTCCGCCCGAATCCCTCGCGTCGCGCTGTCATGGTCGTCTCTCCCTAGGCGATCCGCCCGATTGGGGACGACGCAGCGCCCCGCCTTATTCGATGCTATCGCAGTTCGCGCGCGGCGACGAAGCTTCTTTTTTCCGGAATGCACCGATGGAATCTTGGGGGAACTGGCGTGACTTCATCGACTGGGAGGAAGAGCAATGACCAGTGAATCTGTCCGGCAGCATCAGGCCGAGGCACCCAGGCAATTAACCGTCGCCGTCATCACCGTATCCGATACCAGGACCATCGACACCGACACCTCGGGCAGCCTCATCGTCGATCTCCTGAAAGCGGTCGGTCACCACGTTGTCGGCCGCGAAATCGTCCCGGATCAGCCCGACAAGATAAGCAACCTCCTGAGCCATTATGGCCAGCGACCCGACGTTGACGCCGTGCTCATCACGGGCGGGACGGGGATCAGCTCGCGCGACCTGACCTTCGAGACGGTCTCGGCGCTTCTGACCAAGCCGCTCCCCGGTTACGGAGAACTCTTCCGCATGCTGAGCTACGCCGAGATCGGGGCCGCCACCATCCTCAGCAGGGCCGTGGGCGGCCTGATGGACGCGACCGTCGTGCTCGTGATGCCCGGCTCTCGGGCGGCTGTGGAACTCGCGATGTCGAAAATCATCATCCCCGAACTCCCTCACCTCGTCCGTGAGGCTCGCAAGTAATCCGAGGATTCGGGACGCTCCTCGCCCTGCATCTGCGTCCCGATAGGACAAACCGTCGAACGAGGATTCGGCCACCCAGGCCGCCTGATCTTGCACAATTTACGGCTGTCACGAGCCGTCTCCCTCCCGATCGACTGCAATTTCAGCATTCCTGTCGATCGCGAGCTAGAGTTCGATAACGATCGCCGGGGCGACTCTTTTCGGGTTGCCTCGGTGCACCGAATGAGGTGCCAGATCCACACCACAAGCGGCATGACGCCGAGCAGACTTGCGGGGATTGAGTGATGCATGTATGACAAAGTAGGCTAACTAACCCGTGCCAGCGGCCGACCGGATTCAAGTCATCGCTTGCTGATGCGATTGTCATTATTCGCGAGTACTCACCCCTTGATCGGAGGCCTTCGGAATCGAACAAGTGCCCGTCCTTGGCCGCTCTCGGAGGGGCGACCTTACTCCTCGGATCTGAAGGCAGGGCGAATTTCGAGGGCCGGTGTCACGCGTCAGTCATCGGCCCGTAGTGGGTCGTGCATCGGCCTTCATGTCGGCGTCTCCCCGCGTCGGTTCCGCTCTTCCGGCGTCCCGCCTTCTTCGTCCGCTCCTCTCCGATAACCCATAAGACGTTCACATCATCATGACTACGGGTACTGGGGATTGCCCCGCTCTGGACCCGCCAGCCCTCGCCGAGGCTCGAGTTCGAATGCGAGGAGCACGCTCAGGGGCGGCAATCACGCTCGATTCGCCCGCCAAGAAGTCGCTCGTCGAGGTCCGACTCGAGGCCTGAATTCCCCGATCAACCGCCCACACGACGCCCTGTTGTGTCGCCGCTCCGGCAATTGATGGCCAAGACTAGGAGTCTTGACCGTCCGTCACCGGCGCGGTTGTCTGAGCCGGACGCCCCGTCGTCATCTCGTCCGCAACCGAATGGTCGGGCGTCCGGCTCAGTTTCCCCTCCGTTCCGGGGGTGGTACCATCGCTCCGTCCGGGCCCGATGCCCCGCCAATGCCTCTTCGCTTTCCGGGGAGATAACCCTGATGTTTGCCGCGATCTTCAGTTTGCTGGCAATGCTCCTCTCTCCGACCCTCTCTCCGAGTCCGGCTAGCTTGCCATCGACGATCGGCACGGGGGAGCAGGGATTCGCGGGGGACGGCGGCCCAGCTGCGGACGCTCGGCTGAATTTACCCTTCGACCTCGTGATTGACGCGGCCGGAAATCTCCTCTTCGCCGACACCTTCAATCACAGGATCCGCAAGGTCAGTGCCGTCGACGGTGTCATCACGACGGTCGTCGGCGGAGGGAAGAAAGGATTCGCCGGCGACGGGGGGCCGGCCATGATCGCACAGCTCGACGAGCCTTATGGGCTGGCTTTGAGCCCCGAAGGCGACCTCTATTTCGCGGATCGCCTCAACCGCCGTGTTCGCAAGGTGGACGGTAAGACCGGCATCATTAAGACCATCGCAGGCGACGGATCAGCCGCCGGCTCGGGTGACGGCGGCCCCGCGGCGGAGGCAGGGCTCGTCGAGCCAAATGGGGTGGCCCTCGACGGGAAGGGTCGCCTGTTCATTGCAGACGTCGGCGACAACCGGATCCGAGTCGTTGCGCTCGACACCGGCCTGATCTCGGGCTTCGCGGGGACCGGCAAGGCAATCCATGCGGGAGACGGCGGGCCCGCCTCCCTCGCTTCGATCGCCGGCGCCCGTGCCGTGGCGATCGGACACGATGGAGTCGTCTATGTCCTGGAACGACAAGGGAATACGCTTCGTGCGGTGGACCCCGCCGATGGCCTGATCCGGACCATCGCCGGAACCGGGGCGAAGGGCTATTCGGGAGACGGCGGCCCCGCTCTCGCCGCAACCTTCAACGGGCCGAAGGAATTGAAGGTCGACGGCTCGGGCAACGTCCTGATCGTCGACACCGAGAACGACGCGATCCGACGCTATGACGCGGCGACCAGGACAATCTCGACCGTCGCGGGCGGGCTCCGTCGCGACAAGACCGGCACGCTGGGCCGACCTCACGGCGTCGCGGCGGGATGGGATGGGACCCTTTTCATCGGCGATACGGAAAACCACCGGATCCTCTGCGTCCCATCGGACAAGATCGCCCGCTGAATGGGAATCGGCCGAATCCCCTGGACAATCTTCTCTACTGTATGTATGATCAGATAGTCGGCGTGAGTTGTCCTGCCGCTTGCCTCTCGGAACGCATCATGATGCAGGCACCGGCGACGCAAGTTCGGCATGAACCGCCTCGTTCAGAAGGGGATGCAGCGGGACCTTTCCGCCCTCCCCGGTGGCTGCGTGGACCCCACACGCAGACGATCCTGGGGCGCTACTGGCCGACCCGTCGAACGTCCATTGCGTCGACTTATCACGAGCTCACGCTTGTCGACGGCGACCGGGTGGCGATTTTCGACACGCGTCCGGACGGCTGGGAGCCCGGCCGGCCCGCCGCGTTGCTCGTGCACGGCCTGGGCGGTTGCGCGCACGCCCCCTACATCAGTCGACTCGCAGCGAAGCTCGCGGCTCGCGGTGTCCGCTGCGTCAGGCTCAACTTGCGCGGGGCGGGCCCTGGGTTCGGGATCGCCCGCAACTTCTATCATGCAGGCCGATCGGGGGATGTCCGTCGCGCTGCAGAGTGGCTGACTGAGCGGTCCCCGGGTTCGCCCCTTGCCCTGATCGGCTTTTCACTGGGAGGCAACCTGGTGCTGAAGCTGGCGGGTGAGGCCTCCGCCGAGCCCCTGATCGGCCTCGATTGCGTGCTCGCCGCGGGCGTCCCGATCGACCTGGAAGCATGTTGCGAGCGCATTCGAAGCGGTAGGAACCGGGTTTACGACTGGAATTTCCTCAGATCATTGCGGGCCGAGGTCGTCAGAATTGAGGCCGAATTTCCCGGCGGGCCCGCCAGCGATCTGGCCTCTGTGGGGTCGCTGTACGAGTTTGACGACCGCTACACGGCGCCCCGCGATGGATTTTCCGGCGCCCTCCATTACTATAACGAGAGCAGCGCGGCGGCCTACCTGCCGCGTATCGAAGTGGCGGGCCTGGTCGTTCAGGCCCGCGACGACCCCTTCATCCCCGTCACCTGTTTCGAAAAGGCGCGATTCCCGGCGGGTCTGTCCCTCGAATTGACCCCTCATGGAGGCCACCTCGGCTTCCTCGATCGTCGGGGCGAGGGGCGTGATCGCCATTGGCTGGACCGACGTCTGATCGCCTGGCTTGCGAACCGCTGGCAGGGTCGACTTGTCTGAGTTGTTCCGAGTTGCGGACCGGGCCGGAATAGGCACCGAAGTTGAGGATGGATCGGCCATGAATGATCTCGCGACGAACAAATTTCGGGCGGCCGTCGAGGTCCTCCAACGCGGTCGAGACGTGCTCGTCGACGAACTTGCCGACGAGATTCTCGAGCAGGCCGACGACCTGATCGACGGCAGCTACGCGTTCAACGAGCTGCTCGAGACCCAGGGCACCCGGCTCCACTTCCTGGCCTTACTCCTGTCGCAGCTCGAGCAGTCGGCCGAGATCATGGACGAGGCCCTGGCCGCCAGGCCCCCCGCCCCCCGCAAACGCCGGTCCCGTTCCAAGAAGGTCCAGCAGCAGGCCACCGCCGAGGAGAAGACGTCCGAAGACACCCATTGATCCTCGTGCTGCGGCCCCTCAGGCAGACCGGTACGGCCCTCGATTTCTCCACGTTCGCAGTCTCATCAGGACGAAGATAAGCAGCCCGGTGTCGACCAGGGCGGGGACGAGGAAGACGCGGCGGTCGCCCGGAGGAAGGGCCTGGACGATTCGGCCGGCGACCAGACTGCCCAGCAGATTGGCTAGTCCGTTGGTGACCACCATATTCAGGGCCTGTGCCCCGGCCCTCCGGCTGGGTGGTGCCTTCGAATCGATAAAGACGTGGCCGCCGATGGTGAAGCAGGCGTTGCCGACCCCGTGCAGCGGGATGCCCGCGACCGCCAGCCAGAGCGGCGGGCCCGCCGCCATCGACGCGTAACGCACCGACCAGGCCGCGATCCCCAGCGCCAGCGTCGCCTTCTCGCCGAAGCGCCGCAGGGCCCAGGGCAGCAGGACCAGGGCACCGATCTCGGGGATTTGCCCCAGGCTCATCGCCGAGGAAACCCAGGCGCGTTGCAAGCCCATCGCCTCCAGGTGGGTCGTCATCACCTGGAACACGAAAGGCGTGGTCAGGTTTACCCCGAACGCCACGGCCAGGTAGGGGGCCACATCGGGCTGCCTCAGCAGTTCGCGGGCCTGGCCGATCAAGTTCGGCGCGTCGCCCCCAAGGTCGAGCGGTGGGGTGTGCGGCAGGAGCGTCAGGGTGTAAACGCAGGCCAGGGCCGATAACCCGGCGCCCACCCAGAACGCGACCGTGGTGCCTCCCCCCCACCCCGTTCCCCCGGTCGCGGCCATCAGGCCGCTGACCAGCCAGCCTACGGCCATCCATCCCACAGTTCCCCACAGCCGGATGCCCGGGAACTGCTCGCTCGGCCTGTCCAGGTTGCGCATGACCAGCGAATTGGCCAGGCCGTGGCAGGGGGCATAGAGCAGGAAGTAGGCCAGGAACAGGCCGAACAGGGCCGGCGCGCCGGTCGCCAGCCTCGATCCGACCACCCCGAGGAGGATCGAGCCCAGCGCGAAGGCCCAGGCCAGGTAGTGCTGGGTTGGCATCAGGCGGTCGACCAGTCGACCCGCCCCCAGGGGCATCGCGACGGAGGCGATGGCCATCGTGGCAAAGATCAGGCCCCGGCCGGCCCCGCCAATCCCGCAGTCCGACAGGTGCGACGCGAGCAGGGGCCACCAGGCCCCTTGTACCGCGTACATCAGCATCATCAGCCCGGACATCCGCCACGTTTTTCGCGATCTCATCCGTGCTCCCGGAAGAATCCATTCATCTCGAGGATGATTGCCGGACGGAGTCTTCAAAAAATGACGATCCTCGATCGCTGGAACGACTTAGCCCAATTGAGCGGGCGACCCGCATGGATCTCCGAATTCTAGCGGAGGTTGATCGGTGTGACTTCTGTCCGAGAAGATCGATTTGGCGTCGCAGATATTCCGGGATTTTTCGTTGACAAGACAACATGGCCGGTTCACAATCGCGCTGCGAGGTCGTCACTTCAAGGCATCCGATACGACAGATTATCTTGATTCCCCAGAAACTCGGCCTGTCGGCCGCGGCCTCTCCCTGCGCATTCGGGATCGGGACGCGTCGCAAGTCGGGAAAAGGCCGTGCCTGGTCGTGCGGGCTCGTCCGTCGGGTGTCCTGCATTGATGCGGGAGGACAAAGGATGTGTAGAAGTCGTGGTGGTCGCTTCAAGGCCGGCCTCATCGCGGTCGCTTGCCTTGCAGTTTCCGGCTGCTCGGCATCAACGACGAATGATGTCGTCGGCAAAGAAGAAGGTACGGCGAATCCGATTCAGTCGCAGGCCGATTATTTCAAGCAACAGCAAGAAAAGCACGCCAAGGGCAAGGTCAAGGCCAAGAGAACGCCGCTCGTCAAGAAGTGAGCGGGCATCTGGGGACTTAGCCGTCCCACCCATCCGTCCAGGTCTCATTCGTATGTCTCGGGCATCACAGTTTTAACGGAGGTCGCGCGGATGAAATTCCGACGCCGCGGTTTCACGCTCATTGAGCTCCTGGTGGTCATCTCGATCATCGCAGTGCTCATCGCCCTGCTGCTCCCGGCCGTCCAATCGGCCCGCGAGGCTGCACGACGCATCCAGTGCGTCAATAATATGAAGCAGCTTGGGCTGGCGATCCACAATTACCTCAGCACGAACGAATCCACGCCCCCCGCCATGATCCCGTATTCTCCTTGCTCGCAAGGCGGCGCCACCAATTGCGCGCCGTCCTTCTCGACCCTCTGCCGCCTGCTCCCCTACCTGGAGCAGACCCAGATCTACAACTCGATCAATTTCCAGATCGGCGAGCGCTGGGGGGGGCCGGGCGGCAACCTCGGAGCCTCCTATAATGGTGGGAATGCAGACGGTGACCTCTGGTCGCTGATGAACATGACCGCCTCGGGCAATCAGATTACCGCGTTCCTCTGCCCGTCTGACACCGAGCTGTCGAACCTCACCGGGTTCGTCTTCTACCCCGGTGGCCCCAAGCAGTTGGTCGGCCGCTACAACTACGCCACGAACGCGGGGACCAATCCCTTCGCGGCCGGCGGCGGCGGCGGAGCGACCAACGGGCCGACGTACTTCCCGACGTACAACGCGGCGAGCGTCTCGGGGATGAGCGGCAACCCCATCGGTGCCCCTTACAACACCTCGCTTCGCGCCGAGAACGTCGTACGCATCGCCACCATCACGGACGGCACCAGCAACACCGCCATGTTCTCCGAATGGGTGCGGAGCGACGGCCTGACCCCCACCGACTCGAAGCTCGGCCTCGGCCAGATTTACACCGCCCAGGTCAACGGCACCCTGGGTACCACCATTCTCCCCGGCCCGCTTGCCGACACGCAGATCAGCGCCCTCTGCCAGACCATGGCGTCTCGTGCGACCGTGAACTGGACCTGGAAGGGTGACTGGTGGATGTCCGGCCAGTCTTCGACCTACTTCCACACCATCACCCCCAACAAGCTGAGCTGCTATTACCAGGATGCCGGCCAGCCGACCTCGGCGGCCATCAACGCCGTGGCCTCCAGCTCGCGTCATCCCGGCGGAGCCAACACCACCTTCCTGGACGGGTCGGTGAAGTTCATCAAGTCCACCGTCAACCAACTGACGTGGCAGGCCCTCGGAACCCGCGGCGGCGGCGAGGTCATCAGCTCCGACGCCTATTGATGGGCGGATCGATCGGTGTGACGAATGCCGTCAACCCCAAGCCCGGCGGGCCAAGCGCCCGCCGGGCTTGCTCGTCCCCGGAGAGTGGCCCCGTGCGCACCCGATCGAGACGCATCGCGGTTGCCTTGCTCGCCCTGTGTCTGACCGTCTCGTGCGCCTGGTCGGTCCGTCGGTGGGCCCGATCCCTGAGCCATGCGGCCCTGCATCAGGCCGAGATCGCCTACGGCCGCGGCGAATTCCCGTCCGCCCTCCGCTTCGCGTTCGTGCAGCTGGAGGCGACGCCCGGGGATCGCGAGGCCGCGCTGCTCGCGGGCCGTTGCCTGGACCGCATGGGAAAGCCGGTCGAGGCCGACACGCTCGACAAGATGGCCGGCGCGGTTCCCGCCGCGGACCTCCACGTCCACGCGCTGGCGCTGATGGCCGCGGGGCGGCACGACATGGCCGAGGCCACCTACAAGGAACTGCTCGCAGCCAATCCCGATGACGACGTGGCGTTGCGCCGGCTGGCCGCGACCTACCTCGGCCTGATCCGCTTGCGCGAGGTCTTCCCGCTCGCCGATCGTCTGGCCGCCCTGCCCGATCACTCGGCGCGCGTGGCGGGCGAGACCTTGCGTGGCCTGGTCCACCATCGGGTCGAGGAATACGAGCCCGCCGCACTGGCCCTCGAACGAGTGCTCGTGCTCGACCCCGACCTGCGCGAGATGCCGCTGAAGCCCCCGACCACGTTCTGGTACTACCTGGGCACCGACCTCCTGACCTCGGGCCGACCGGCCGATGCGCGCAAGTACATGGAACGGGCATTGGAGGGCGGCCCCGATCCGAGCCTGCTCGACGTGCTCGGCCAGGCCCTCCACGCGGAGGCCGACATGGAGGGCGCGGAGCGTTGCTGGCGCGAGGCCATCGCCCTGGCCCCGGATCATGCCGGCGCGTTACTCCGACTCGGCCGCTCCCTGCTCAGGAGGAACCGGGCCGACGAGGCCCTCCCCATGCTCGAGCGGGCCTCCGCCCTGAGGCCGTCCGATCGCGAGCCGGCCTATACTCTTCAGCAGGCCAGGCGCCGGCTGGGGCTCGCATCCGTCCCCGTCCCCGATCTGATCTCCCCGGCCGCGAATTCTCTGGCCCGTCAGCCGGCCGAGGCCGATCCCGCGACGGTTCGCCTCTCTCCCTGACGCGAACGCCCCCATCGAAGGCCCGACCGATGCCTCGACTCTGGCTGAGCCCGCTCGCGATCGTCGTCTTGACCCTGCTCGCCCAGGGGTGCAGGCCCGCGTCGTCGTCGCCCTCGGCGACGGACTCCACGCCAGTGCCGCCGGCCTCATCGGCGGGCCGGATGGAACCGCCCGCGGCCTCGCCCAGGACCGTCCGGTCGGCCCACCGCCTGGCCGTCGACCCGGACGACCACATCCGGTTTCGCGACGCCACCGAGGCCACCGGAATCAGGTTCACCCATACCAGCGGCAATACCCCCGAGAAGCTCTACCCGACCGCCAACGGCAGCGGCCTGGCTATGCTCGATTACGATGGTGACGGGCGGCTCGACCTTTATTTCTCCACCACGCGCCACCTTCCCATCGGTACCGAGTCACCTTCAAAGGGCAACGCGCTCTATCGGAACAAGGGGGACGGCACGTTCGAGGACGTCACGGCGCGTGCGGGGGTGGGCTTCGACGGATTCAATCAAGGGGTCGTCGCCGGTGACGTCGACAACAATGGCCATGTCGACCTCTATCTGACGAATCTCGACGGCAACGTCCTGTACCTCAACAATGGCGATGGCACATTCCGTCGCCGAGAGAACTCGGGCGCCGAGTGCGGGCTCTGGTCGTCGGGCGCCGCGATGCTGGACTATGACAACGACGGCAAGCTCGACCTTTACGTGACCTGCTACGGGAGCTGGCCGCTGAAGGACGCCCAGCCCTGCGGCGACGCGGCCAAGGGGGTTGTCACTTATTGCTCTCCCCGGACGATCACCCCCCAGCGCCACTTCCTCTATCACAACGAGGGGAACGCCACGTTTGTCGACGCCACCGAGCGTGCCGGGATCTTGCGAGCCGACGGCCGCGGGCTCGGCGTGCTCGCGGCCGACCTCGACGACGACGGCCGGATCGACCTGTACGTGGCCAATGATCTCTGCCCCCACTTCCTCTTCTTCAACAACGGCGACGGGACCTTCACCGACGCCACCGAGAGCTCTGGGGCCGCCCTCAGCGAGTCGGGCCAGGCCCAGGCCGGCATGGGCATCGACGCCGAGGACACCGACGGCAATGGCCTGCCCGACCTGTTCGTCAGCCACTTCGAGGGCGATTATGGCACCCTCTACCGCAACCTGGGCGGCCGTGGATTCCAGGACGTCAGCGCCTCGGTCGGGGTCGTGGCGGGGACAGCACCCTATGTCGGCTGGGGCTGCTCGCTGGGCGACCTGGACAATGACGGTTGGCCCGACCTGTTCGTCGCCAACGGGCATGTTGATGACAACCTCGCCGCGATGGGCCGGGATGTCCCCTGGGCCGAGCCCGCAAAGGTCTGGCGCAACCGGGGCGACGGCCGGTTCCGGCTCGCCGCCGACCCGGGTCCTTATTTTCGCGAGTCCCACGTCGCCCGGGGCGCCGCCTTCGGCGACCTGGACAACGACGGCGACCTCGACGCCGTCATCAGCCGGATGGATGCGCGCCCTGCGGTCCTTCTGAACGAGACCGAAGTGCTCGGCCACTGGATTCGCCTGGACCTGACCGGAACCCGCTCGAATCGCACCTCGATTGGCGCCTCGGCCGAGGTCCACGTCGGCACTCGCGTCTTACGCCGCCAGGTCAAAGGGGGGGGCAGCTACCTCTCGTCCAATGACCCGCGTCTCCTCGTCGGCCTCGGCAAGTCTGAGCGGGTCGACAAGGTCGTGATCCGCTGGCCCTCGGGGACACTGACCACCCTGGATGGCCCGGCGATCGACCGAGCCCATCAGGTCATCGAGCCCTCGGGATCGACCCCATGAATGCACGCGGAACGAGCCCGGGGAGATTTCGACCTAAGGTTACGAAAGCCTCGGCCGGACGGAGTGAGTCATGACGCGGACCTCGGCCCTGTTTGCCGCACTGGTCGTCCTCGCCCTCGGCGCAGTGCTGGTCTTCGCCCTCTCGCCCGCCCCGCCCGACCTCGACGAGGCGGTCCGGCTGGCCGAGGACGGTTACTTCGAGGAGTCTGTGGCGTTGCTGAAACAGGGGGTCGAGCGGGCCCCCTCAGAAACCAGGCCACGGATGCTCCTGGCTCAGGTTCTGATTAACCGGTTCGACCGCCAGACCGACCACTCCGACCTCGCACCGATCCGTCGGGCGCTCGAGCACCTCGATGCCATCAAGCCCGACACGCCGGCTCTGACGGCCCTGGTCCTGCTCTGGAAAGGCAAGGCCGAGCGTCGCCTGATGCGTCTGGGCCGGGCGAGGGCCGATTGGGTTGCCGCCTTGAAGGCCGATCCCACCGTTCCCGAGGCCGCCTGGGGCTTGCTCGACCTGGATTATCTGGAAGGTCGCCCTGACCACGCCCGCGCCGTCGCGATGGCACAGGTCTCCGTCGAGCCCAACCCCGGCGACCGGGCCCAGCTGCTCCACGAGCTACTCAGGCAGGAAGCCCAGCCGCCCGCCCCCGAGTCCCTCATCCTGATCTTCGAGCCGATGCTGAAGGCCCAGCCCGACGACCCCGACGTGCGCCGGGGGATGGGCCTGGCCCTGGTGCGCGACGGCCATGACGTCGACCGCGGCCTCGATCTGCTCGCCGCCGACGTCGATGCCCACCCCGGCGACCCCGAGGCCTGGGAGTTCTATCTTGGCGCCCTGGACCTCGGGAACCGCGCAGACGTCCTGACCGATGTGCTACCGACTCTGCCGAATACCTTGGCCGAAGACCCCCGCTTCGCGCGTTACTTTGGCCTGGTTGCCCAGGAGCGGGGCGACTGGAAATCGGCCGTCGAGGCCTTCCGGATCGGCCTGAAGCATCTGCCCCACGACCCTCGCCTGGAATATCGGCTGGCACGTTCCCTCAACCGCCTCGGCCCCGAGAACGCCGGCGAAGCCGAGGCGCTTGAAGCCTGCCAGGCCCGACACGAGGCCGCGCAGCCCGAGGCCTATCCGCTTTTTGTCGAGGCCGGCGAGGCCGCGGGGCTGGGCATCAAGCCCTACCCCGAGTTGATTGCCCGCCTGGCCGACCAGCGCGAGCGCAGGGGACGCCCCGCCGAGGCCGCCGCCTGGCGGTCTCTTGAGCAGGGGCGAGACGCCGGTCCGTCGGGTGGGCGTCCCGCGTCTCGTGAGGTAAGATAAGCGGGCCGACGCGGGGCGAATGCCCTCGACCGGCCATCCAGACGCGCACCAGGAGGCCTGCATCGATGAGCGGCAATTCACCGAAACGGCGAGGGGGCCGGCCCTTCTGGAAGAAGATGGCGTTCCTTGCCTTCGGGTTAATCGCCGCCCTCGCGGTCGCCCTTCCCTGGATCATTGCCGCGGGCCCAGTCAAGCGACTCCTGCTCAGCCAGGCCAACGCCGCGCTCGCCCCTGGAGGCTTGCGGTTCGAATCCTTCGAGCCCTCCTGGTTCGGCCCCGCGGTGATCAAGAATCTGGCGTTGCTCGGCCCCCAGGGGCAGCCCGTCGTGCAGGCCGCGCACGCGACCTGGGACCGCAACCTCGCGCAGATCCTCTTCGATCGGCCTCGCTACGGAACCCTCAAGCTCAAGGCCGCCAAGCTCGATGTCGAGCGCAAGGCCGACGCCACCCTCGACATCTTCGAGGCGATCCGCGGCGCATTGCGGCCCAACCCGGCCCTCGACCTGACGATCGTCGTGGAGGGGGGAACGCTCCGCCTTCGCGCCCCCGAACTGGGCAATCCGGTCGAGGCCGCGCGTGCCGACGTCTCACTTCACATCGCCGCGGCGCCGGCCCCGCTCGCCTTCTCGGTGGAACTGGTCGAGGGGCCCGGCGTGGCTGGCGACCCCCTCGGGTCGGGCACCCTGGCCGTCCGAGGCGAGCTGGACCGCTGGCATCCCCACCCCGGCGAGCCCCCTGATCTGCACGTCAATGCGACCGGCCGAGGCTGGCCGATCGACCTTACCTCCGAAACCCAGACGGCCCGAGCCAGGTTCGACGGCCAGGCACGCGTCGACCGCAAGGCAGGCCGCCTGGCCACTTCGGGCGACGCCAGCCTGCGCGACCTGGAACTCGCCGGCCCACGACTCCACGGCGACTTCCCTCGCCTCGACCGGCTGGCGGCCGTCTGGGATGTCGCCCGCGAGCCCGAGGGCTGGACCGCCCGCCGACTCGACGTCGACTCCGCCATCGTGCACCTCTCCGCGAGCGGCCCCCTCCCGCCCCGCGAGGGCCGGTCCACCGACGCACGGGGTCAGCTCGACCTCGCACAGCTCGCCCGCCAGTTCCCCAGGACCCTGAGGCTCAGGCCCGATCTCGTCGTCGAGCGCGGCCTGGCCGAGTTCGACCTGCACGCCCAGACTCGACCCGACGACCCCTCCCCCTGGAAGTTCGAGGCCCGCGTCGGCGACCTCGTGACCCGGATCGGCGACACCTCGATCCGCCAGCGCGAGCCGGCCACGCTCGCCCTGATGATCGCACGAGGCGCCGAGGGGCTGGCCGTCGACGAGTTCACCGTCAAGAGCCCGATCCTGAACGCCTCGGGTCGCGGCACCCTCTCCAAGGGGGTGAAAATCGACGGCAAGCTTGATCTTGCCATCCTGCAAGAGCAGCTCGCCGACGTCTCCGACCTGGGTGGTGTGCGTCTCGCGGGCCGGGGCAACCTCGCCGGGACGTTCAGGATGGCCGAGGACCTGGCCTACCTCGCCAAAGTTGACCTGGGGATCGTCGGTTTCCAGGCCGGGACCACGCCCCGAGATCTGACGCTCCACGCCGAGATCGAGGGGGTCGCGGGCACCGACGGCCTGCCTCGCGGTTACGACATCGCGTCGCTCCAGGTCGAATCGGCCGGCCTGACCTCCCGGTTCGACGCCGAGCCCGACCACGGGGCCACCCACGTCGAGGCCTACATCACCGGCGATGCCCCCTCGCTCGGCGAAGGCGCACGCCTGACCGCCCAGTTCCAGGGGGCCATGCACGACGACGCATCGCTCGACGTCGACGACGTGCAGGTCAGCCTTCAGACTCAGGGGGCCCCCCCCTTGATCGTCTCCGCACGGGGCCGGGCCGACCTCAACCGGGGTGATTTCGAGCTTCTTCCCCCCTCGGCACGCACCCCCTCCCCCGTCACGCTCGGCGCAGAGGGGATCCGGGGCTGGAGCGTCGGCCGGGCCAACTGGCGAGCCGAGGCGACCCTCTCCGGCGACCTCGACCTCATCGACAAGCAACTCGCCGCCGCCTCGGGCCGAAAGCCCGGCGGCATCGCAGGTCGCGGCGACGCACGGCTCAGCGCCTTGGCCGACGAGGACGGGGTCGAGCTCACCGGCAGCCTCGAAGTCCGCGACGCATCCTGGCCGGCCGGCGACTCGCGTCACGTCGAGCCCGCCGTCAAGGCGACCGTCGATGCCCACCTTACCCCGGCCACCCGCCGCCTCGACCTCGCCGAGCTGACCCTCACCGGCGGCCCCGTCACAGTCGAAGGTTCCGGCCAGATCCTCGACCTCCTGGATCGCCGGGTCGTCGACCTCAAGGGGAAGCTCCAGCCCGACTGGGCCCGACTGCGCACCATGCTCGGCGGCCTCGATCCGGAGGCCAAGCTCGCCGGCCGCCCCCGAGGCTTCCGCGTGCGAGGTCCCCTGGGAGGCGCGGGCGACCTCGACGAACTACTCGCCGGGATCGACGCCGAGTTCGGCGTGGAATTGACCGAGCTCGACCTGCTCGGCATCGCCGTGGGACCGGCCCCCATCATCCTCAGGGCACGCAACGGCCGCCTCGACTTCGACCCGATCGAGACCACCCTCAACGAAGGTCGCCTCCGCATCGAGGCCGAGCTGGACCTCTCTCGCGAGCATGGACCCGCCATCCGCCTGACTCCAGGCTCGTTCATCGAGGCGGCTCGCATCAACGAAAAGGCGTCTCGCAGGCTCCTCGCCTACGTCGCCCCGGTGCTCCAGGACGCGACCCAGATCCGAGGAGCGTTCGATGTCGCCGTGCGCGAGGCCTACATCCCGCTCTCCGCCGCCGCGGGCAAGCCGACTCTGGAAGGCTCGGTCCTCTTCGATGACGTCGAGTTCGGCCCCGGGCCCCTCGCCGACCAGCTCCTCGGCCTCGTCGGTCGCGAGATCGCCCCCACCTTGCAACTCGATCAGCCCGTCTCCCTGACCATCGCCGACGGCCGGGTCAACCAGCACGGCCTGTCCATCCCGCTGGGTAAGCTCTCTCGGATCGAGCTCGACGGCTGGGTCGGCTTCGACCGCACGATGGCCCTGACCGCCAGCCTGCCCATCACCCCGTCGCTGGTCGCCGGCAGCCCGCTCCTGTCCAACCTCGCCGGCGGCACCCGCCTGACGATCCCGGTCGGCGGCACCCTCGACGATCCCAAGCTCGACCGCGATGCGCTCGCCGCGCATCTCAAGGAGCTGGGCAAGACCCTCCTACGCCGAGGGGCCACTCAGGGGGTTTCCGACCTCCTCTTCCGCCTCATCCAGCCCCGGACCGCCATCGCGCCCGCCCCATCACCGGCGATCTCCGACGAGCTCGGCCAGGCCCAACCCCCCCTCCCCGACCCCGCCCCGACCAGGGAAACCCCCGGTCAGATTCGTCGTCGCCTGAGACAAGAACGCAAGGCCGGCCTCCGGGGCATCCCGCCCGAGCCCCCTGTCTCGAGGCCCTGACGCAACCGGCCCGGCGCCGCCCAGACTCCCAGGGTCGGCCCACTTGCCGAGCACGTCGTTGGTCGGCCCTACCTCGCGGGTGCCCGGGATCGCCGGACTCCGCACGATGTCAGCGGAGGACGAGCCATCCTCCCGGACTGGCGCGTCCCTCCCGAACCCCCTCGCCCACGCCTTTGCGTCCGTGGGCGGCACGATCGTCAATGGGTCGATTCGTTCGCCACGCCCGTCGCCTTCGTTCGCTTCACTCCCCGGTCGGCGACGACTCCGCCAGCCACCGCGAAGGCGACGAGCAGGACGCTGAGGGATGCGCGATCCATCCGATGAAGTGTTGTGACGCGATAGACCTTCAGAAACTGCACGTCTCCGGTCACATCGCGGTACAGCCTGATCAGTCCGTGAAGGATCTGCGGATCGCTGTTGTAGGGGATCGTCGCCAATGTCGCTGCGAGCCCGGCCGCGAGAAATCCGTAGTCGAACGCGCGGAACGATCCCCCCCAGACCAGGAGCCGAGTCAGCGCGACATTGAGCAGGACGACGACAGCCCCGATCGCCGGCACGGACAGCTGTCGAAATGCCCCCCTGTAGAGCGACAGGTCGACCGCGACGATCAAGCCGAGCCAAAGCAAATTCCGCAGCCCGATCCCGGGGCCTCTCATGGCCATGCTCCAGATCGATCCGAGCCGCGAGGTCCGTCGTATTCGCCGACCCCGGCTCGCACCGATCGTATCAGAGCCGGCGAAGCCCGAATTCAGTCATCGTGAAGCCATCAAGGTTTCGCCGTCTCGTTCTCGGCGGGCTGGGGCAACACTCGCGCGTTCGTCCTCCTCGTCGCCGGCAGATTCCCCGACTCATTCACGATCCGCCGCAACCGTTCGATCTCGCCTCGAAGCGTTTCATCGTCCCGATCCCTGGCCATCTCATCAGTGAACGCCTTCGAATCATCCAGGAAAACGGTGGAGGAGTTTCCGGGCGGGATCCTGATGAACTTGCCGCTCCCTCCATCCTCCTCGACCAAGCCTAGGAGTTCATCGCTGAGCGATTTCGTCAGATGTGTGACGACCTTGACCTTGGCCTCAATCCTCGTCAAGCCGGCGACCTGGACCTCCCCGTAATATCCGAGCGAGATCGTCCCATCCTCCCGGACGATCCTCTCTCCATTGATCGGTCTTCCTGGTAGGGCTTGGAGGACCGCGATTTCGAGCGTGTCCCCCACGCCGATTCTCCTGGGTTCGGCTGACACCTTGAATCGAAGTGCCTCCCGGACGGCCCTGGCGTGCTCATGCTCCAGGCGATCGAGTTCTCGTTCCCTATCCCGTAAATCCCGGCGTTTGCCGGACACTTCCTCGGCAAAGTTCTGATAGGTCAGCCGCGCTTTCGCTTCATTTCGTTCGCTCTCGGTTGCTTCGTGTCTGGCCTCGTCCTCGCGGGCGTTCAGGATCGTCATCTGGCGTTCGATTTCTGTCCGGCCTTCGGGCGTTTTGGCCTCATCGGCCGAGACCCGGCGGCCGATCACGATTCCGTCAATCGTCGGCCCATAGGTCGAGTTTTTGACGATTTGCTCTCGACGATACTGCTCTTTCTGAGCCTTGCTTTCGGCCTCCTCGCCCGCTTTCCTGTGTTCGACCATCCTCTTACGGAAGTATTCCAGATGGGCCTCATCAACCTCCAGATCGGTCAGGTCTTTGACGATGAGCGAGGTAATCTTCGCCTTCATCGTCGACAGGTCCTCGACCCTCGCCTCCGCGAGAGCGAGCAAACTCGCGACACCCTCCGACTTGCTCACCGCTTCCGGGTTCGCTCCTCCAGCCCCTTCGGCCGCGACTTTCGTTTGAGTGGCGTCTTGCGCCGCGGTCGGAATCGCCGGGCCGGGTTCTTGAACCTGGCGTGCGATGGGTCGAGCTGGCTCGACTTCGGGATTCCTCCCGGCAGGGCCGACGCCCTGAGCGACGGCTCCCACGCCGGCCGCCAGGACTCCGGCCGCGACGAGGAATGTGGCGCTTAGCTTGATCGACTCGGTGAGTGCCATGGCGGAGAGTGCTCGTTTGGCCAGGGTTCTCGCTGTGGAGGAGAGGGTGACGGTGCCCAGGTCGGCGCCGAGGTTCAGGACGGCGCGGGCCTGCAAGGCGGGCGGCACGGCGGCGATCAAGGACTCCGGGACCAGGGCAAGTCCCGCGGATGCTGGCAGGGTCATGCCGCGGCGAGTGAGGCGGCCTCGGAGCTTCTCGCGGGCACGGGCCAGGCGGCCGGCGACCGTTCCCGGAGGCCAACCCAGGCGGCGGGCCGCCTCGTCTCGGCTGAGCCCCTCCAGGCCGCAGAGGATCAGCGGTGTCCGATCGTTCTCCGGCAGGCGAGCGATCTCCTCGTCCAGCACCCGCCGCAGCTCGGCCCACTCGGCGCCCGGCGACGAGCGATCCGACGACGGGAGGTCGGTCATCAACTCACCGGCGCTGGGCTCGATGATTCCCCGGCGAATCGCCAGCGAGCGGGCTCGGGCGGCCACCTTGGTGCTCACCCCGTGCAGCCAGGGGGCGAGCCCTCCCGGGTCGCGCAGGCTCGACGCTTTCCTCGCCAGGATGAGGAATGTCGCCTGGAAGGCGTCGTCGACATCCCGAGGGTCGCGCAGCATTCGCCGGCAGACGCCCAGAACCATCGGACCGTGCCGCGCCACCAGCCCTTCGAACGCCGCCTCGTCACGCCTCGACGCATAGCGTTCCAGGAGTTCGGTCGAGCTGATCCCCGCGCTGGTCCCCTCCGCGAACAGCCGGCCCACCTGCCTGAGTAGTTGCTCGCTCGACCCGTGACCCATGCCGCGTCCCTCCCGAGGCCCGAGGCGGGCGAAGCGCCAACCGTCGGGCCGACATGAAGGGATTACTGCACCGGTTCGCCCCGCCGATACAGGTTTCTCCGGACCCGATCAAGATTTTCAACGCGTGGCTCGGCACGAGCCGGGACCAAGGTGCGATTCGGACTTGAATGGACGACCCACAACTGACCCCGGGCCTCCGATCGACCCCCGGCCGTATCTCGCAATCATGGGACGTTGCACGCGCCTTGCCGGCCTTTTAGTGTCGGTCAAGGAAGTAAGACCGGGCAAGTCGGGGCGGTTGCTCACAAACGGAGTGGTTGGATGACGGAAGTGGAGTGGGTTGCTTGCCGAGTTCCCGATGGTTTATCCCCGCGTTAAGCCGAGAGAGGGGGCCATCGAGAGGTCTAGCCAATTCCTCTCCCCGACGCTGCTCCGCCAATATCTCGGAAGTCCGTTCCGTTGAGCTCACCGCGCCCATCTGACATGGCTTCCCTGACGATCGATCGCCCTAGGGCCGGGGAGGTTGTGCGGCCTCCAGGAGGTCGACAGCCCGTTCTAGGCGACGCTCGATCGCATCCAGCCGGCGTTCGATCGACTCGAAGCGTGCCTCGAGGCTCGGACCCTTTACTGTCGTCTCGGACACCGGATCGCGGTAGACCACCAGGCGGTCTCCGGGACCGAGCCGGTGATTGGTGGACTGATCGCCGGCCTTGACGATGGCGTCGAGGTCGACATTGAAGACCTGCTCGCAGCAGATGCCCGGAGAGGCCGGGCGGACCAGCCGGATATTCCGTTTAGCCTCGGACGGGTTCAGCCCGCCCGCGAAGTTGATCGCGTCGAGTACCCGCTCATTTCCCGTGACGGGCAGCCTGCCAGGGGACCCGACGTCCCCCTGGACGTAATAGAACTTGCTGTTGTAGGCCGATACGTCCACGAGAACTCGCGTCGATTTTTCGGGCGACACGACCCTGTTCTGACTGGGGTGACGCCCGTCTGGCTCGATCAGTCCGAGCTGGTCATCGCCGAGGTTTTCGCGAAGCTTGGCGATGACCGCGACCTTGACCTGTCGCAGCGTCAGGCCTGCCACGAAGACATCTCCGTAATAACCCAGGGACAACGTCCCATCCGGTCGAACCAGGTGGTCTCCCTTGATCGGCCGTCCAGGCAGGGCATCGAGCACCTCGACCACGAGCAGGTCGGGGGGCTCGACGACATAGTCTGCGACGGGTGCCTCGGCCTGCCCGGGGGCTGACGCCGCGGCCACGGCCGGAGACTGGGGGGATCGGGCCAGTGCGACGGCGCCGGAAACCCCGACGATCAGGGACAGCATGCCGATCGCAACGTAACGCAATTGGTCTCGCAGCATGAGCGTCAACACCTCCTGTGTGAGTTCTGCAACCGCTGTTTGAATGACACCTGAGGACCCCGCCCGGCCGGCTTTGGCCACGAGCTGAGCAGTCAACCTCGCCGGGACGGCCGCTCTGGCCGACTCGGCGGTGAGCAAGGCCGCGAACCCTACCGTCCCCAGCCCTCGGCGTTCCAGCCGGAGGCGAAGTCGCT
Source organism: Isosphaeraceae bacterium EP7 (assembly GCA_038400315.1). Taxonomy (NCBI): domain Bacteria; kingdom Pseudomonadati; phylum Planctomycetota; class Planctomycetia; order Isosphaerales; family Isosphaeraceae; genus Kueselia; species Kueselia aquadivae. The sequence continues at coordinate 1,895,649 of CP151667.1, read as the reverse complement.
CGCGGGCCCGCGCCAGCCGACTTTTGATCGTCCCGACCGGACAGCCCAGCCGCCTCGCCGCTTCCTCGCAGGTCTGCCCTTCCAACGCGCAGAGGACGACCGCCGCCCGATACCGTTCGGGCAGCCTGGCGAGTTCCTCGTGCAGCATCGTCGCGTGTTCCGCCGAGTCGTCGGTCGGGGCAACCACCGCCTCGACCAGCTGCCCGGCCCTGAGCCGCTCGTGGGCCTGACGAACGGCGTTCGCCCTGCGGGTGCAACAGGCGACTCGCAACGCGACCTCGTGGAGCCAGCTTGCCAACGACTCACGCCGCCTGATGGAACGACCTCGGCGAGCCAGCACGAGGAACGTGGCCTGGAAGGCATCCTGGGCGTCATGCGGGTCGGCCAGAACTCTGCAACAGACGCGCAGGACCATCGGCCCATGCCGCTTCACCAGGGCACCAAACGCCAATTCGGCGGCCTCGCGCTCGTCTCCCAGAGATTGCTCCAGGAGCTGGCCGTCGGAGAGTTCTCGGAAACTCCCTACCTCAAAGAGCGAGGCGAGCTGCCGCACGATCATGCCGTCATACCGGGTCGTCAAGGGCCGGTTCTCCTCGCCATCACGGCGCTGTTCAGAGAGGCGGTGCTGTTCAGAGAGAGTGTCCGATGGACGGCCTGCGGTTCCCGCTTTTTTTTCGCAACCATTTGCCCCCCTCCTGGTGGAACCCCGTGCTTGGTCCTCACGTTTGCGACCAAATCGGCCGACCGAGTAGCCTTGGCCTGGAGGCGAGGGCCGACGTCCGCGATAGGCCACAGGCTTGGGTCAGGCCTATGACGATTGTCAAAGAATCGGAAGTGACTTTGGAAGCCGTCATTTTCTGTCCAAGATTTTATGTCGCAACTTAATGATTTATAATGACTTATGATCGACCATTTTGAGGTGTTGAGTTCTCCTTCCGGCTCAAGAATGACCTGACTGCGTGGCCGATTCTGGGAAAACGAAACGAACCCGGCGCCTCGTCCTGGCGGTTGCGGAGACGGGGCATGAACGGCCGGCCTTGTCGGAGAGGCTGGGAACGTGAAAGATGGTCTGGCGGGCGATCGAGTGCCGAGGGTCGGCCGATCCCCCGCCCTTTGGTTGCTCGGATTGGGCTCGAACGAAGGCGCCTGGCGCCGGGGGTTCTCGACGATGCGTCAGTACGCCGCGCTCGCCTTAGCCCTGTTCCTCGCCGCCGCGGCGAAGGCCGACGAGCCCAAGTCCGTCGACCCGGTCGAGGCGCTCGAGAACGCGGTGGCCGACGCCATCGCGCGGGCCGAGCCCTCGGTCGTGGCCATCGCGAGGGAGAAGGCCGAGAAGGGCCAGGAAACCGTGGCCGTCCGCGGTCGGCCGCAGCCCGGGGTGGCGCCTGGCGTCATCAACGGTTTCAACCCCCAGCTCGGCCAGTTCGCCCCCGTCGACGCCGAGGAGGAACTCTCCTTCGACTATGGTTCTGGCGTGGTCATCGGCACCAAGGGTGAGATCCTGACGGCCTACCACGTGGTTCAAGGCGCCGCACGCCTGACCGTCCGGACCCGCAGCCAGCCCCAGTTCGCCGCCGAGATCATCGCCGCCGATCCTCGAAGCGACCTGGCCGTGATCGCGCCCCGCGAGATCCCCGGCTCGCCCCCGCCCAAGCTGACGCCCATCGCCCTGGGCGACGCCGCGACCCTTCGGAAAGGGTCGTTCCTGATCGCCCTTGGCAACCCTTATAACGCCGCGCGCGACGGGTCGGCGTCGGCCTCCTTGGGCATCCTGTCGAACCTGGCCAGGAAGCTGGAGCCCCCCGCCTATGACTTCAACCAGCGCCAGAACCCCCGCCAGCTCAGGCATCTCGCCTCGCTGCTCCAGCTCGACGCCAAGCTCAACCTGGGCATGAGCGGCGGCGCGGTCATCAATCGCAAAGGGGAGCTGGTCGGGTTGACCACCGCCGGCGCGAACGTCGAGGGCTATGACGGCCGGGCCGGCTACGCCATCCCGATCGACGCCCTGGCCCGGCGTGCCATCGAGGCCCTGAAGCAAGGCAAGGAGGTCGAGTACGGCTTCCTCGGCCTGACCCTGGACACCGGCCGCAGCCCTGAATTCGGACGACCGGTCGACGGGCTGGCCCGCGTCGAGCAGACCCGACCGGGGTCTCCGGCCGACCGCGCCGGGATCGTCCGCGGAGACACGATCATCTCGGTCGGCGAACGGCCCGTCCACGACACCGACAGCCTGATCCTGGCGGTCAACGCCCTTCCCGTCGGCCGCGAGGTCTCCATCAAGGTCCGCCGCGTCGACCCGTTCACCCGGGGCGTACAGGACCTGGAGAAGACCCTGGTCCTGGCCAAGTTCCCCGTCGACGGCGAGATCATCGCCACCAACCGACCGGCACCCTGGCGTGGCCTGCGCATCGACCACATGAGCACGACGATGGGGAACGTCCAGCCGATGGTCGTCGACCCCGACGCGGCCATGCTCCGCGGCTTCGTCGTGATCACCGAGGTCGTCGCCGGGACACCCGCCGAGCAGGCCGGCCTCAAGAAGGGGCAGCTCATCGCGTCCGTGGACGGCACCCCCGTCAGGTCGCCCGACGAATTCGGCCGATCGGTCGCCGACAAGAAGGGGCCGGTCAAGCTCGGCACCGACCTCGGCCCCGTCTCCGTCCCCTGAGCCCCTTGAGCCCGCCATCGGATTGCCGAGGCCACCGGGCGTCGGCTAAGATCGAGCCGAGCCGTCCGGCCCGAGGGCCGACCTACCGACCCACGTCCCGGATAAGCCGACCGAATCCCCATGACCACCGACGAACTCCGCGACGCGTACCTCGACTTCTTCGTCTCCAAGGGCTGCGTCCGCAAGCCCAGCGACGTGCTGGTCCCCAATGACCCGACCGTGCTCTTCACGCCGGCAGGTATGAACCAGTTCAAGCGCGAGTTCATGGGCCTGGGCGATCCCACTCTGACCCGGGCCACCACTTGCCAGAAGTGCCTGCGCACCGGCGACATCGACAACGTCGGCAAGACCCCGCGGCACATGACCTTCTTCGAGATGCTGGGCAACTTCAGCTTCGGCGACTACTTCAAGCGCGAGGCCATCCACTGGGCCTGGGAGTTCCTGACCAGGGTCGTGAAGGTGCCCGGCGAACGGCTGAGCATCACTGTCTACCTCGACGACGACGAGGCGTTCAACATCTGGAAGGATGAGATCGGCGTCCCCGCCTCGCGCATCAGGCGACTCGGCGAGGACGACAACTTCTGGCCGGCGAGCGCCCCGACCCACGGCCCGAACGGCGTCTGCGGCCCCTGCTCCGAGATCTTCTATCATCGGGACGGCGCCGAGGAAGTTGAGATCTGGAACCTCGTCTTCACCCAGTTCAACCGCGTCGGCCCGGGCCAGCTCGAGCCCCTGCCCAAGAAGAACATCGACACCGGGATGGGCCTGGAGCGGATGGCCGCCGCGCTGCAAGGGGTGCCGACCAACTTCGACATCGACATCCTCCGCCCGATCGTCGCCCATGCCGCCGGCGAGTTGCACATTGACTACGCCAAGGTCCGCGACGAAGCGGACGGGGCCCGCATTCGCAGGATTGCCGACCACACCCGCACCCTCAGCTTCACCATCCACGAGAACGTCCGCCCCGGGCCCGAGAAGCAGGGCTACGTCGTCCGCCGGCTCCTGCGCAGGGCCGTGCTCGACGCCTACCAGATGGGCCGCCGCGAGCCGTTCCTCTACCGCCTGATCCCGTCGGTCGCCGAGGCCATGGCCCACCCCTACCCCGAGTTGGTCGACAGCGTCCCGCGCATCCAGACCGTCGTCAGGGAGGAAGAGGAACAGTTCCTCAAGAACCTCGAGAACGGCCTGAAGCTGCTCGAGGACACGTTCCGCAAGACCCGGGCCTCGGGATCGGACACCATCGACGGCAAGGCCGCGTTCGACCTGCACTCGACCTACGGGATCCCTGTCGAGGTCACCGAGAGCCTGGCCGCCGACCAGAATCTGAGGGTCGAGCGCGTCGGATTCGACGCCGCCCGTGGGCAGCACTCGGCCGTCTCACGCGGGACCACCGACGCCGCCAACGTCTTCGAGACCGGGCCGCTCGACACGCTCAAAGAGAGCTATCGCGGGGGCAACGAGTTCCTCGGGTATGAGGCCAACGAGGCCCAGGCGAAGGTCATCGGCATCCTCGCCCAGGGTCAGCTGGCCAGCACCGCCGAGGTCTCTCCGGCCGGCGCCCCACCCGTCGTCCTGGTCCTGGATCGTACACCCTTCTATGGCGAGAGCGGCGGCCAGGTCGGCGACATCGGCAAGATCCTCGGCGAAGGGTTCCACTTCGAGGTGACCGACACCAAGAAGGAGAACGACTTCACCCTGCACATCGGCCGGGTCGTCCATGGGACCGTTAACGTCGGCGAGACGGTCACGGCGGCCGTCGACCCCATCAGGCGCGACGCGATCCGCCGTGCGCATTCGGCCACTCACCTGCTGCATCATGCCTTGCACGTCCACCTGGGCAAGCATGCCCAGCAAGCCGGCAGCAAGGTCGAGCCCGACCGGCTCCGTTTCGACTTCTCCAACCCCGATTCCGTCGGCCGCGAACGCCTCCGGCTGATCGAGGAGACTGTCAACGAGCGAATTCTCGAGTCGGCCCCCATCGACTGGACGACGATGCCCATCGCTGAGGCCAGATCCCTGGGCGCGATGGCCCTCTTCGGCGAGAAATACCCCGAGATCGTCCGGGTCGTCCGCATGGGCGACTTTTCGCGCGAACTCTGCGGCGGAACTCACCTGGACAATTCGGGCAAGGTCGGCCTCTTCAAGATCGTCGCCGAGGAGTCCGTCTCCGCCGGGACCCGCCGCGTCACCGCCCTCACCGGTCGCGCCGCGCTCGATCAGATGAAGCTCGAACAGGAAGCACTGGCCCAGGTCGCGGGCGCTCTTAAGGTCCCCCCGTCCGCGGCTGCCGAGCGTGTCCTCGCCCTCCTCGAAGAGCTCAAGACCCTTAAGAGGCAGGCCGCCCGACGCAAGGCCGACGACACGCCCAAGACCTCGTCCGAGGACTTGATTGCCGGGGGGACTTCCGTCGGCGACGCCATCGTGGTTGCTCGCCTGATTGAAGGCGCGACCCCCGATGAGCTACGCCAGCTCATCGACGTCCTGCGTCGCAAGCAGCCCACCGGGCTGGCCTTGCTGCTCGCTTCATCGGTCGACGGCAAGGTGAATCTCGCCGCCGGCCTTACCGCCGACCTCATCGCACGAGGCCTCCACGCGGGCAACTGGCTCAAGGCCGTCGCTCCGGTCGTTGGTGGTGGCGGAGGGGGCCGACCCGACCTGGCTCAGGCCGGCGGCAAGGACCCGTCGAAGATCGCGGAGGCCCTCGAAAAGGGCGTCACGACTTTGCGCGGCCTCCTGGAAGCCTGACCGCAATCAACGCCAGGCATTGACCTGGCGCTTAAGATTGGTTTGTTTAATTTTGTCGCGAATACCGCGAAGGAATTCGGTTAAGGTTCAATAGAATGATGTGGGCGGCCGGCGTGTGATCAATCGAACTTCGATGTCGAGCCATAATCGTGCATACGTTTGGCCCCGAGATTGCATCCTCGAATGGCGACCTCGATGGACGTTAGGGTCCACGAGGACTTACCAGGCCTCGTACGTCGCGAACGGGGTTGCCCTATTTGATGGTTCGCGATTCAACCTGATCACTGGTCGGAAAGGCCGCTTCCATGCGGGAGACGGATCGATCGGGCCGGAAGCCGGGCCAGCTTGACGTGGCTGTCAACGAGCGAGAGGCCCCCGGAACCGAGGGGTGTAAGGTGCTCGTCGTCGAGGACAATCTCGAGCTTGCCCAGAATCTTGGACGACTCGTCCGGATCCTGGGGCATGAGCCGAGGATTGCCCTCAGCGGACCGGACGGTCTCGAAGAGGTGCTACGGTGTCGGCCCGACGTTCTCCTCTGCGATATCGGCCTTCCAGGTATGGATGGCAATGACCTGGCCCGTGCCATTCGGGCCGATTCCTCGCTGGCCCATATTCGACTGATCGCCATGTCGGGCGGAGATCTCGACCAGGACCGCGACCAGATCCTTGCCGCCGGCTTCGACTATTTCTTGCCTAAACCGCTGACCTTCGACCATCTCCGCCAGGTCTTGCACGACGCAATCCACGGCGTCGGTCGCCACTGATCCCGCCCAAGCTTGCCGAAGAGGAACTAAATCAGCTGCGACAGCGGTACGAGCCGCCCCTTGACGGCTACGGGCGGGTCGAGCCACCGAGTCTTGGGCAAGACCCTGGGCACGAACGTGTCGAGGACCTCGGGCTGGAACTTCGAGATCCGGTCGAGGGTCCGATCGATCTTCGAGCTTCGCGCCGCGTGGAGCAGGCCGAGCACGTAATTATCGTCGCCCAGCAAATCGTCCCTCGACAGGGCACCCAGGCGAAATCCCTCTCGCAGCGCGTCCGCGAACTCGTTGTAGATGTAAGATTCGGTGGGGCTCGCCCACAGGTCCCGGTTCATCACCGAGAACAGCAGCGCAGCCTCCCTGGCCACCGCCGGGTCATCGAACGCGATTGTCCTATCCACGACCGTCGTCGCCTTCAGAATCCGCTGAGCGGCCGACCGATCGACCACCCCGCAGGCGACCCCGTCCCGCAGGAAATAGTCGAGCCGATCGGCACAAAGCATGGGCAAGGGGCGTTCCAGCAGCGGGTAGATCGAGTCGTCGTGGAACATCTCGGGTTCGAAGCCGAGGCCCCGGATTGCCCGTTCCAGGTCGGGCCGGTGGAGGAACTCCGGCTTCAGCCGCTCGTGATGGTCCTGCTCCTCCGAGGCGAAGACGAAGTCGACCGCGTGCGAGAACGCCGTGTGCGAGATATCGTGCAGAAGGCCGGCCACCTGCTCGATCAGGTCGGCCCCTAAACGACGCAGCAAGACGTAGACGCCCAGGCTGTGCTCGTGCCGGGTCACCGTCTTGAACGGGTAGGCGAACGCCGAAGGACCCGCCTGGCGGATCCCTTTCAGACGTTCGAATGTTGGACACTCAATGATCCGGAGAATTCCCGGTTCGTCGACCGATACCTCGCCGTAAACCCGGTCGCACCAACGCATTGAACGCCCCGCACGGACAAACGGCCATCCTCGAGATCGACGATGTACGATTGTCCGCCAGTCGGGCCGGGGTTTCCAGGCCAAGTTCACCCGCCCGACAATCCCCTGAACCCCTCTTTGGACTCAGGGCGCATGGCGTGTTGCGTTCGTCGCCCTGGCAGAATCGAGGTGGGCCCGGAAATCCTCGTACCGGCAGAGATCTCCCGATCGCCAGAAGATGGCCATCACGCGGCGGATGCAGCAAGTGCAGCTCACCTCTCCCGTGGGGATGTCCCTCAGCAGATCATAGGCATCGTCCCAGCGCTCAAGCCGCCCGTACAGCGAGGCCAGCACGATCCGATAGACAGCGCGGTCGGGGGCCAGTTCGTGCGACCGCTCCATCACCGGGATCACGTCCGCGGGGCTCGCTCCCAGCCGCCGCATGTAATAAGCGGTGCCGAAAAGTGCCTCGTGGCAACTCGGCTCGCGGTCCGACCAGGTCTGGCAGACCCCCAAGGCACCGGTCAGGTCACCCAGCGTCCCCAGGCCAGATGCCACCGCCGGCAGCAGGAACGTGGGGCAGCGCGGATCGCCCGCGAGGTGCTGATACATGTCATGAGCAAGGTCGGTTTTCCCCGTCTTCGCATAGCAATCGGCCAGGGCACATTGAGGTGCGTGCCCCATCGGCACCAGCATGCTGGCCATTTCCAGGGCTTCGCAGGCCCCGGCATGGTCGCCGGATCGCTGCCTGAGAAGGCCTCTCATCTCCCAGAGCTCGCCGTTGTCCGGCTCGGCCTCGACCGCTTCCCCCGCGAGCCGGTCGGCCTCCTCAAGCCGGCCCTCCCTCAGCAGCTCGAAGCAACGCTCCACGACTTGTGGATTCGCTCGCATGGTGGAATTCCTCGTTCCGTGGGGATGTCGGTCAATTCGAAGGCCAGCAATCTCAGTTGAAACTGAGATTCAATCTCATCATTGGACGATAGCCAATGGTTGCTCGGGCTGTCAAGTCGCCGGGCGTGGTTCGTTGAGAATCCTGGAACACGTCCATGGACCCTCCGTCCTGAGTGGAGAATGAGATCTCGGTGGTCGGGAATTGGGAGGCATTGATGGTGCACTGAAACGCGGGTCGTTGGGTTGTTCCCGTCGTCCAACCGCGAGGTTAGGATGATCGGCAGGGTCGAGCGCAAGGTTGGGCATGGCCGGATTCCTCGGCCTTCGCCCGCGGGTTGTCGAGGTTTGGGGCAGGCTGGTCGGGTCGTCTCGCGACGGCCTCGGGCCTCGCGCGTGCCCCGGCCGAAACGTGGAGAATACGACGTGGCGGGAACCAGCACGCTCTCTGATCGTCGGCGGCCCGGGCACGCATGGCCCGCGGCCTGGTTCGGGTCCCTGCTGGCCCTGGGCCTGGCCGGTTGCGGAGGCGGCGAACCGGCTGCGCCTCCCGCGGGCGGGACTGCCCCGGGCGGGGCTGTCTCGACGACGGCGGCCACTGCGAAGCCGAGGTTCCTGTTCATCACGAATAGCAACGCGGATTGGTGGACGGCTGTTGAGAAGGGGATGACCGACGGCGGCGAGGCCTTCGGCTGCCAGGTTGAGATGAGGCGCAACGAGAAGGAAGTTCCCGGCCAGATCAGGCTCCTGGAAGACGCGATCAGCCTACCCGACGTCAAGGGCGTGGCCGTCTCGGTCTATGAGGCCAGCGCCCCGGGAATCGCCGACGCCATGCGTGAATTGCAGAAGCAAGGGAAGCTGGTCATCGCCATCGACTCGGACATTGCCCCTGCCGCCGCCGATGCGCGGGCGGCCTATATCGGAACGAACAACCGCGAGGCGGGGCGTGCCGCGGGCCACGCGGCGGCCACGATCCGGCCGCAGGGAGGGAAGGTCTGCGTCTTCGTCGGCACCTCGTCGGCGGCCAACGCGATCGAACGCCGCGAGGGATTCTTCGAAGGGGCCGGCGACAAGTTCATTCAGACCGAGATCTTCGACGACGGCTCGGACAAGGCCCGAGCCGCCTCGAACGTGCAGACGGCCCTGAGCAAGTATGACGACGTTGGCGTTTTGCTCGGCCTCTGGTCGTACAACGCTCCCAGGATCGCCGAGGAGGCGAGCGCCTCGCCCGAGATGCGCAAGAAGCTGAACGTCGTGACCTTCGACCTCGATGAGCTGGCCGTCGGCCACCTCGAAGGGGGCCGGATCGACGCCACGATCTGCCAGAATCCTTACGAGATCGGCTATCAGGGGGTCAAGCTCCTGAAGGCCCTGGCGGACAAGGACGACGCGGCGGTCAAAGCCGTGCTGCCCGACGGCAAGTCCCGAGACACCGGGGTCCGAGTGATCGTGCCGTCGAAAGACTCGCCGGTGAAGGGCGAGAATGTGATCACGATTGAAGAGATGAAAACGTGGATGTCCGGGAAGGGCCTGAAGTCGTCATGAGCGTCGCCCCAGCCAGTCCGCCGTCGCAGTCCCCGGCCCCGGCCCGAGGATTCTCGCTGCCCAAAGAGGGGGGCCTGGTCGTCGGCATCCTGGCGATGCTGGCGATCATCTTCCTGATCGAGCCGAACCACTCGTTCTTCTCGGCCTACAGCCTGCGCACGGTGATCCATCAGATCGCCCTGTTCGGTGGCCTGGCCCTGGGCGCGGCCATCGTCATCATCGCCGGCGGCATCGACCTGTCCGTCGGGGCCGTGGTCGCCCTGGCGTCGGTGGTCTCGGCCAAGCTGGTCACCGAGTGGCTGCCCGGGGCGAGCGCCGGGCCGACCCCTCCCTCCGCGGCGGTCGTCGCATCGGCCATTGCACTGACGTTGCTGATGGGCCTCTGCGTCGGCCTGCTGCACGCCTGGCTGATCAACCAGCTGGGCCTGCCGCCATTCATCGCCACCCTGGCGACGATGTCTGGCCTGCGGAGCCTGGCCACCCTGATCAGCAAGAACAAGTCGATCAACGTCTCGTTCGACTCGTATCGTCTGCTCGGCAGCGATCCCTGGTACACGGTCCCGATCTTCGTCTGCCTGGCCCTGGTGGCGTCGATCATGATGAACTGGACCGTTCTGGGGCGGCATCTGTACGCGCTCGGGGGCAACGAGGCGGCGGCCCGCCTGAGCGGCCTGCCCACGAAGCGCCTCAAGGCGGTGGCCTACATCGTCTCCAGCATGCTCGCGTCGCTCGCCGGCATTCTGTTCACGGGCAAGAGCGGCCAGGGTTCCAGTACGATGGGCGTCTCGTACGAACTGTACGCAATCACCGCGGCCGTCGTCGGCGGTTGCAGCCTGGCCGGCGGAGTCGGCTCAATCCGGGGCACCGTCCTCGGCCTGATCCTGATCCAGGTCGTCATCAAGGGGACCGGCCTGGCCACCCCGCGTGACTGGGGCATCGACTCGACCCAGATCGAGGGCCTCGTCCTGGGTCTGGTCGTCATCACGGCCGTCGCCGTCAACCAAGGACGGATCAACTGGCTCGGCATCCCGCTCCGGCTCGTTCGTCGAAGCCCGGGCAAGTCCGGCTGAAGCGACGAGACGCGTGCCCTTCGAGGAAACCTCGCCCCCGGTGAAGACGTCCTGTACGGCTCGTCTTCGCCCCTTGTGAGCGAGGCGGAGCCTTCCTCGACATGACGACTCCGGAATGCTCCGCAGCGATCGCCGGGTCTGAAACGCCTCGACCGGGATTCAAACGAAACGACCTGCCGAGCCCAAGGGCTCGGCAGGTCGTTTTTGAATCGTGGCCTGTTCTCTCGGCGATCAACGCTTGGAGAACTGGAAGCTCTTGCGTGCCTTCTTGTGGCCGTACTTTTTACGCTCGACCTTGCGGGCGTCACGAGTGAGGAACTCGTGTTCGCGCAGGACGGGCTCGACGTCGGGCCGGAAGTCCTTCAGGGCGCGGGAGAGGCCGAGGAGGACGGCGCCCGCCTGGCTGTGCTTGCCGCTACCACGGACATTGACGAAGACGTCGATGCGTCCGCCCATCTCGGTGACGGCCAGGGGGGCGCGGGCGTTGACCTGCTGGGTGATGACGGGGAAGTAGGCGTCGACTTCCAGGCCATTGACCTGGTAGACGCCGGTCCCTTCCTTGATGCGGACGCGGGCGACGGCGGTCTTGCGGCGCCCGGTGCCCCAGATGTACGGATTGGTGGCCGTCGGCATGATGCTCGTTGATCCCCTGGTCACGAGCCATCGACGGCTCGACCAAACTGATGATGCCAGTGTTTCGGAGTGTCGCGATCGTCCGACTCGAAGGTCGTCCGGTTGTCGGCAGGCACCTCGGAGCCCGGCTGTTCAGGCCGGGCGAGGCGTCCATCCGCTCATTCGGCGGCCGTGGTCTCGGGCGTCTCGGCGACGGGAGTCACGGTGGGGACGATGGCCGTGGCGTCAGCAGAGGCCTTGACGCGGTGCGGGCGTGGGGCCTTCTCAACCTTGGGGGTAAAGATCCCGCCCGAGGAGGAGGGGCGGCCCGACTTGGCGTCGAGCGGCTGCGGGGCTTGCGCCTGATGCGGGTGACCGGTGCCAACATAGAGCTTGAGCTTCGACATCATGTGTCGACCCATCTTGCTCTTGGGCATCATGCGCTGGATGGCAAGTTCCAGGACCCGCTCGGGGCGGCGCTGGAGCAGCTTCCAGGCTTCCTCTTCCTTCTGACCGCCGGGGTGGCCGGAGTAGCGCTGGTACGACTTCTGCCGCCACTTGTTGCCGGTGAAGACAACCTTCTCGACGTTGGTGACGACGATATAGTCGCCGGTGTCGATGTGGGCGGTGTACGTCGGCCGGTGCTTGCCCATCAGGATCGGCGCGATCTGCGCGGCGAGCCGGCCCACGACCTGGTCGGTCGCGTCGATCACGTACCACTGCGGGGTCAGCTCGTTCGCCTTCGCCTGATAGCAATTCATAACGATGAACTACCTGAACTGTCTAGAACCGCGTCCGGTGTCGTCCATGTCCGACTTCTGACATAGCGAAACGGACATCTTACGGATTGAACACGATGCGTCAAGGTCAGTTCAACCCCGACCGGTCGATGGGTCGCCCCTTCGACCTATCGGCGGGATTGAGCTCGTGAGCCGAAGCCGGCTTCACTCGTCGAGGTCGCCTTCGTCGTCGTCATCTGCCACGGGGATCACCCCGTTGGCCTTGGCACCGGCACCGCGGATGGCGAGGATCTTGTTCGCCAGCTCGTCGGCCAGTGCGGGGTCGTCGCGGAGAACGTTCTTGACGTTCTCACGCCCCTGCCCCAGGCGTCGATCGCCGTAGTTGAACCACGAGCCCGACTTCTCGATGAGCTTGTCAGCGAGGGCCAGGTCGAGCAGGTCCCCTTCGCGGGAGATCCCGCCATTGTACATCATATCAAATTCGCAGACGCGGAACGGCGGGGCGACCTTGTTCTTGACGATCTTGACCTTCACGCGGCTGCCGGTGATCTCCTCGCCGTCCTTCACCGGTCCGATACGCCGGACGTCGATCCGGCAGCTGCTATAGAACTTGAGGGCGCGACCGCCCGGGGTCGTCTCGGGGCTGCCGAACATCACGCCGATCTTCTCGCGGATCTGATTGATGAAGATCAGGACGCACTTCGACTTGGAGACTTTACCCGTCAGCTTGCGCAGGGCCTGGCTCATCAGCCTGGCTTGCAGGCCGACGAAGTTATCGCCGATTTCCCCTTCGAGCTCAGCCCTGGGGACGAGCGCCGCGACGCTGTCGATGACGATGATGTCGAGGGCGTTGCAGGTGATCAGCTCCTCGGCGATCTGGAGCGCCTCCTCGGCGCTGCCGGGCTGGCTGACCAGTAGCGACTCGATGTCGACGCCCAGCTTCTTGCACCAGGCGGGGTCGAGGGCATGCTCGGCGTCGATGAACGCGGCGATCCCTCCCAGCTTCTGGGCGTTACCCACGGCGTGCAGCGCGATGGTCGTCTTGCCGCTGGACTCGGGGCCGAAGATCTCGATGATCCGGCCGCGCGGCAGGCCCTTTCCGCCCAGCGACAGGTCGAGCGAGAGGGCACCGGTGCTGATGCCATCGACCTCGAGGGTGCTGTTCGAGCCCAGCTTCATGATCGCGCCGGCGCCGAACGTCTTCTCGATCTGGCTGATCGTGTTATTAAGCGCCTTCGCCTCGGCAGTGATCGCCGCGGTCGTCTTCACCTCGGTCGACTGTCTCTTGGCCACGACCCGCCCTCCCCGACCTGTTCAGGCGATACTGTACACGAGATCAGGAGTTTAGCACCGATTCAGGACTTGCGTCAAGCGGCGATCCCCCCATTTTCGGTGGCTTGCCGCCACCGACGTCCGTGTTCAGGTCGTTGCCAGGGTTCCCTTGGCAAGGACCGCGTAGACTGGGCCTTCGGGGGCCATGGAGGAGCTGTAGGTGACGACTTCGGCGATGGGCATCAGGCCGGCGGCCCAGGTTCGATAGTGAGCAAGCAAGGGACCGATCTCGGCCTGGACCGAGTCAGTCTTTCGGCCGCTGCGAGCGCGCCCCAAGGTAATATGGGGGGAAAACTTGGAATCGGGGGGGTAGCCCAGCGAACGGACGGATCTGGCGATGTCCTGCTGGAGGTCGTTGAGCTGATCGATGGCAGGGCCGGACAGGCCGATCCAGATGGTCCGCGGGTTCTCGGGGCTGGGGAAGCAGCCGAGCGTGCCCAGGATCAGGGAAAACTTTGAATGGGCGACGGTCGTCTCGGTGACGGCCTTGCAGACCTCGCGGAGGTCGGAATGGGCCACGTCGCCGAGGAAGGCGAGGGTCAGGTGGAATTGATCGGGGGCGGTCCAGCGCACGCCCGGTAGCTCGGGCGCGACGAGCGACTGGAGGCGCTGGAGCTTCTTGGTCAGGCGGTCGACGGTGAGCGGGACTGCAATGAAGGTTCGTGTGGTCTCGGCCATGGACGGTCGGGCGGGCCGCAACGACGTTGGTTGCGGCCCGCCGGTCTCCGCAAGTTGGGTTGGGGACGGGGCGGGGTCAGAAGGCCATCATCTGGCGATAATCGGCCAGGCGGTTGTCGATGTCGACACGCTCGGTGCGTTGGAAGCGGCGAAGGCTGAAGTCTTCGACGTTGAGGCTGGCGACGACGCTGCCGTAGGCCATGGCGGTCTTCAGTGCCTCGGCGTCGGTGCGACCGGTGGAGGCGAGATAACCCATGAAACCGCCGGCGAAGCTGTCGCCTGCGCCGGTGGGGTCCACGACGTCGGCCAGGGGGAAGGCGGGCATGACGTAGGACTCGTCCTTGCTCAGGAACATCGCCCCGTGCTCGCCCTTCTTGATGATGACGAATCGCGGGCCGAGGTCGAGGACCTTCCGGCCGGCGCGGACGAGGTTGACCTCTTCGGTCAGCATCCGGGCCTCGCCGTCGTTGAGGACCAGGCCGTCGACTTCCTTGAGCAGGGCGTAAAGGTCGTCGCGCTGAGTCTCGATCCAGAAGTTCATCGTGTCGGCGACGACGAGCTTGCGGCTCTTCGATTGCCTCAGGACGTTGAGCTGCATGGCCGGGCTGCCGTTGGCCAGGAAGACGAACGGGGAGTCGATGAAGGAGGCTGGCAGGTCCGGGTTGAAGGTGCCCAGGACGTTGAGATGGACTTCGAGCGTCTCGGCGACGTTCATGTCCCCCTCATATTTGCCTCGCCAGCGGAAGGTCTCGCCCCCCTTCTCGACGACGAGGCCGCTGGTGTCGATGCCCCGTTCTTCGAGCAAGGTGCGGTGCTGAGGGGGGAAGTCCTCGCCGACCACGCCGACGAGGCGGACTGGGGTGAAGTAGCTGGCCGCGTACGAGAAATAGGTGGCCGAGCCGCCCAGGGCATGCTCCACGATTCCGTGCGGGGTCTGAACCGAATCCAGGGCGATCGAGCCGACGACCAGCAGCGCCATGAGAACCACTCTCCGGGTTGGGCAGGCGGCCGACGCGACAGTGCGTCGGTGACCGGCCCCCTCGCGGGGCCCGGCCGAAGCAAGGTGACCAGCTTAGCGACTGCCCACGCCGCTGCCAATCGGGCCGACTTCCGTCCGGAGTCGTTGCGGCCTACCAATATGGGGCGAGCGCGGCCTTGAATCGGTTCCAGGGGCCCCCCGAACCGGCGGCCGTGTCTTCCTGGTAGCGCATGATCTGGTTGCCGTCCACGACGAGCACCAACCGCTGGCCGTCGGCGGCGAGGGTTGCCGGGTCGTACTCGGGCAGGCTGAAACCGCCCAACGAAGCCCCACCCGAGCGATAGGTCACCCTCAGTGGCCCCTTGCCCGGCGATCCGACGTAGAGACCTGATCGAGCCCCGGGAGCGATCCGATCGATGGTATACGTGCGACCCTCGAAGAGGACGGCGAGCCCCTCGATGGGCGTGGGGCCCTGATTGACGAAGTGGATGGAGCCCTCGGTGATGCTCCAGCGGCTGATCGCGAACTCGATCAGGGCCAGCAGCAAGAGCACCGCCAGGATCAGGGCCCATCGCTTGGTCTTCATCGCGTGACCTCGGGCGTCAGCCTGCGTTGGTCAGCATCTCGATCGTCTTGCGGATCCGGTCGCGACTCGCGTCCCGGCCCAGAATGGCCAGGCAGTCGTAAAGGCCGGGGCCGACCCCTTGACCGGTCGTCGCCACCCTGAGGGCATTGACGACCAGGCCCATATGCAGGCCGTTGGTCTCGGCGAAGGTGTGCACGGCGGCTTCCAGCGTGGGAAGGTCGAAGAGCTCGACGGTCGCCAACAGCTCATTCAGCTGGCCGAGGATGGGCACGACCCCCTCCTTCTTCAGGCGCTTCTTCACCGCGTCCGGGTCGTAGGTCAGCTCATCCTTGAAGAAGTAGCTGCCCAGCTTGACGATGTCTGAAAAGACCTTCAGGCGGTCGCCGAGCGCCAGGACAACGGCCTGAACGCGGGCAAGCTGGGCCTCGGTTGGCGGATCGGTGACGAGGCCTTCGGCGATGAGGAACGGCAGGGAGCCGTCGACTTTTTGGTCGACGGTAAGCTCCTTCATGTACTCGCCCTGGAGCCAGAAGAGCTTGTCGGAGTCGTGGCTGGCGGGGGAGCTGTTCACGCGGTCGAGGGTGAACTTCTCGATCAGCTCGGCGCGGCTGAAGATCTCCTGAGTCCCGTCCAGGCTCCAGCCCAGCCGTGCCAGGTAGTTCATCAGGGCCGCGGGGAGATATCCCTTGCCGATATACTCGTCCAGGCCCACCGCGCCGTCACGCTTGGAGAGCTTCTTCCGCGATCCCGGCGCGGCCACATAGGGGACGTGCGCGAAGGCAGGGAGCGGGTATCCCAGGGCCTCGAAGACGAGGAGCTGGGAGAAGGTGTTGGCCAGATGCTCCTCGGCCCGGACGACGTGCGTGATTTCGAGGTTGGCGTCGTCGACTACGCTGGCGAAGTTGTACAGGGGAGAGCCGTCGGGACGGATGATGACGAAATCGCCCATCTCGTCGGTCTTCTGCTCAACGTCCCCCTTGATCAGGTCGTGGACGACGACTTTCTGGTCCAGCGGGACCCGGAAGCGGAGGGCGTAGGGCCGCCCTTCGGCCTCATACTGGGCGACCAGCGCCGGGTCAGGGTCGGCACCCCGGAATCGATAGGCTTCCTTCCGGGCCTCGACGCGCGCCTTCTCGGCGGCGCGCTCGGGTTCCGTCGAGTAGTCGCGGTAGGCGTGGCCGGAGGCGACGAGCGCGTTGGCGGCCGCCGTGTAGAGATGTTTGCGCTGCGACTGGAAATAGGGCCCGTGGGGTCCGCCGACCTCGGGGCCCTCATCCCAGTCCATGCCCATCCATCGGAAGCCTTCGAGGATCAGGCGGACGGCGTCCTCGACGTGACGCTGCTGGTCGGTGTCGTCGATGCGCAGAATAAACTGGCCACCGTGGTGGCGGGCCAGCAGCCAGTTAAACAGGGCCGTCCGCACCCCGCCGATGTGGAGGAAACCGGTGGGGCTGGGGGCGAACCTTGTGCGCACAGTCATGGTCAAATCGTCGTCCGTCGTCTCGATCCTGCCGAGATCCGCGTCCCCCTCACACATGTCCGGGGGTCGCGGTGCAGGTCACACGATAGGGCCACGACGTCGGGGTTGTCAATCGTGCGGGCCGAGCGGGCCGATGGCGGACGACCTGGAGGCAGGGCTCAAGCAGAGTCTGCCATGAGGACGGTCTTCTCGTATCCCAGGTCCCTGAGGACTTCGAGGACCTCGCTCCAGGTGGGGAAGAGGCGGCCGCTGCTGGCTTTATAGTCCTGCATGGCCTGCATGAACTCCATCTCGGAGTTCGAATAATCG
The DNA here is from genome assembly GCA_038400315.1 of Isosphaeraceae bacterium EP7. NCBI lineage: Bacteria > Pseudomonadati > Planctomycetota > Planctomycetia > Isosphaerales > Isosphaeraceae > Kueselia > Kueselia aquadivae. The sequence goes on along the minus strand of CP151667.1, from coordinate 1,878,351 downwards.
CGGTCGCAGGTCGTCGGGTCGACGAACCGCCGCCGGCCGCTTGCATGGCGGGCCTGGGCCGCCCGCACGGCCTGGGCGGTCGCCCGCTTGTTGGTCCACTGCGCATCGTTCCGGTTGGCATCGGCGACGGTTTCGGGCAGCAAGGCGGCAGGTTGCATATCCACCAGATGCGCTCCTCATCATGGCATCCGGACTGCGATCATCCGGACATACCGGGGACACGCCGTCGCATCCCTGCGGCGTTCCCATCGGCTCTCGTCATTGAGTCCTATTTACGGAGCCAGGCTCAACCCGGGTATTCGACACCCGAGCTAGGGTCCACACTCGCGCCCGAAGTCATCCAAAACCCGAGTCGTCGGCCAACTGGGGTTCCTTCGATCCACAAGCATGATCCATAAAGGCTTGACTCCCCTGGGCCTAACATAAGGCGCAATCTCGGCCGGGGAACGATTTTTTAGGAATTTTCATGTGCGTCGCCGATCGGATGGCGCGATGTTGCAAAGAAAGCACAAGAATGATCGATTGTCAGGAAAATGCTAAGAATTAATAGGCTTGATTGTGACGTAAGTCCATGCAGTCTATGCATTTTCGATAATTTCTGAGGCGTCACAAGGTTGATTCGAATTCAACAAAATTAGGCGTCCCAGGATTGGACTCCGCCTCGCTAGGGGTCGCTTTCTGGAAGACGAGCCATCGGGCCATGGTGAAGCTGATGCCGGTGGCCGCCACGATGCCGACAACTGCGGCTGCTAACTTATGCTGCGCAAAAAAAGCGACTCGCGAAGGAAGGAAGAGTCGGAGGCTCCAGCTTAGCGCGATGCCCAGCGAGTTGCTCAGCGCGTAGGTCAGATATTGACGTACGATCGATCCGCCGCGTGCATAGCTGAATGTCAGGCGGCGATTGAGCAGGAAGTTCCAGGTGAGCGCCAGGGTGATCGACAGGGCCGCGGCGAGAGCGAGGTCGAATGTACCCCCGACGATCGGGACCGAGCTTCGGGCGAGATTGCCACCGCCGAGCAACTTCTGGAACAGCGCATAGGAGCTGAGGTCGACGATCATCCCCGAGGCGCCGACGGCGCAGAATTGGAGGAGTCGCGAGAAGTTGCCGTATCGCTGGTCGGCGAGCTTCTTGAGGTGGCGGAACTCCTGAAGGCCTAGCCGACCGCGCACCGTCCGGGGCGCGACGATCGCGAACTCGGAGCGTCCGCCGCGGTCGACATTGGTGAGCATCTCCCAGAGGAGGTGATCGCCCGAAGGCCTCAACTCGTCCACGATCTCGTCGAGCCGCTCGCGCTTGATGCCGACCAGCCCGGACATCGGGTCGCTCGTCCCGGTGAGCAAGTGCATCATCGTCCCGTAGAGTCGCCCAACCGGCCGTCCTTTGCCGCCCTTGAACCGGCTGGCGACGACGAGGTCGGCCTCGGTCTCGGCCAGATGGGCGACGAAGTCGACGACATCGTCCGGCCTGAAGTCGAAGCCCGGGTCCATCAGGACCAGGAGGTCGCCGGATGCCCGCCTGAGCCCCTCGACCCCGGCCCTCGCCAGCCCAGTTTCGTCGATCCGGATCGAGCCGATGGCGTCGGACTCGGAGCCGGTCGAATCGGAGACCACCAGGAATTCGACGTCATGCCCCGCTTCGGCCAGTCCATGCCGCGAGCGTGCGACGCGATCGCTGAAATCCGGGGAAAGGGCGGTCGTCGGGACAATCAGGCTGACGCGGGCCATGGGCGGCTCATCTCCAGGACGCGGCGGCTCGGTCGTTGAGCGTGCGGGCTTGCCGGGGAGGGCGCACGACCTCGGTGCGCGGTACCGACGATGAGACGGACGCAGGCACGTCTCTCAAGGGACGGCGAGGGGGTGGTCCACCGTCGAACCATCGAAGAGACGATCGAGGCTCGTCTCGTCGAGGTCGCGGTCGATCCAGCCGCCCCCCAGGACGAGCCCTTCGTCATCGTAAAGGGTGACGACCTGGCCCGGAGTGACGGCACGCTGGGGGGTCTCGAACCGGACGGCAACATGGCCGTCTGGGAGACCGACTGCCAGGGCCCGCACGGCCTTGTGTTTGGCGCGGATCTGGGCCATGCAGGGCAGCGTGCCGGTCGGGGCGGGGACGTGCCAGTTGAACTTGGAGGCGTCCAGCCCGGGGCGGTCGAGCGACTCGCGGCGGCCGACGACAACCTTATGAGTCAGTGGCTCAATCTGGACGACGTAGCGGGGCGAGCCGACGGACAGACCCAGCCCGCGCCTCTGGCCGATGGTGAAAGCCTCGATCCCCGAGTGTTGCCCCAGATCGGTCCCGTCCTCGTCGATCATCGGGCCGGCGACGCCCAGGTCAGGGCGGCGAGCCCGGATCAGCGAGAGGTAGTCGTCGTCGGGAACGAAGCAGATGTCCTGGCTGTCGGGCTTGTCGTGAACAGGCAGGCCCATGGTGCGGGCCATCTCGCGGATCTCGGCCTTGTCGAAGCCGCCCACGGGAAGCAGCACGTTGTTCAGCAGTTCCGGACGAAGGCCGAAGAGGACGTAGGATTGATCCTTGCTCGGGTCGAGGGCACGAGCCACCCGAGGGAGGCCGGCGGCGTCGCGGACAATCCGAGCATAATGGCCGGTCGCCACGTAGTCGGCCCCGACCTGCTTTCCGTACGACCAGAGCTTGCCGAACTTCAGCCAGATGTTGCAGAGCACGCAGGGGTTGGGCGTGCGACCCTCGGCATACTCGTCGGCGAACTGGTCGATGATCCGCTTGAATTCACCCTCGAAGTCGAGCGTATAAAAGGGGATGTCCAGGCGGTCGGCCACCGAGCGGGCATCGAGCGCGTCGGTCAGGCTGCAACAGGTCTTGGCCTTGCGTTCGGGGGCATCGCCGTGATCCCCGGTGCGCATGAAGAGGCCGATGACCTCGTGCCCCGCCTGCTTCAGCAGGGCCGCCGCCACCGAGCTATCCACCCCGCCACTCATCGCCACGACGACCCGACTCGGCATCGCTGCACCTACCTCCGCGCTGGGTCACTGGCGACCGGGAATCATTCCCGATGAGTTTCGATCGTAGTCGCTGGCGTCCTCCCGGGGCAAGCCGGATGCTCGGTGTGACCATCCCGAGGTTTCGTGGACTGGTCGGGCTAAGTGGCTCGATGCGCAGTAAAATGAATCTGAGAGGGTCGCGGCCGCGCGTCGCGGGACCGGCCCAACTAACGGGGGTGCTGCGATGAGTTGGCTACGGACGAGTCGGGCATCGCGGGTCGGGCGTTGCGCCCTGGTCTTCACGCTCATGGCCGGGGCCGTCGCCATCCAGGTGGCACCGGCCAAGGCGCAAATGGGCGGTCAATTTCCTGGCATCTACAATCCGGCCTATTCTTCGGGCTTCAACTACGGTTCGTGGGGCGGCTCGGGCGTGGGCCTCGGAGGCATGGGCTTCGGCGGGATGGGATACCCCGGAATGGGCTTCGGTGGTCTGGGCTTCGGCGGGATGGGTTTCGGCGGCCTGGGCATGGGCTATTACGGCGGGCTGGGCTTCGGCGGGATGGGAATGACCGCTTATGACCAGGCGATGGTCAAGCAGCAGTTCTCGGCACTGAACGCCAGCAATCTCAACCTTCAGAACGCCCAGGCGGCGGCCGCATACCAGCAGGCGAACTTCTATCGTCAGCAGGCCGAGAATCTCGCCCTGGCCAACGCCCAGAAGGCGCGCGGACTCCAGCCGAAATATCAGACCAGGTCGGGCTCCATTTCGACCCTGGCCGCCGAGGATGCCGCGCAGGCGGCCGCCGCGCCGGCTCCGGCGTCCCCCCCAACGCCGAGGTTCCTGGCGACGGACGGATCGGTCCTCTGGCCCGATTTCGCCATCAAGAACAAGGATCGGGCCGACGTCGACAAGGCTGTCGCGAAGGTGGTCTCCGAGCAGAAGACAGGCGGTCACGCTTCGGTCGCCTCCGTGACGCTCGCCAAGCAGAAGCTCCGCGAGTATGGACACCCTGCCCTGCGGCTCGACCGCGTCCAGTCCAGGCCCAAGCTGGTCAAGGACCTGGCCAGGTTCCTCAACACCCTGAACGACTATCTTTCCGATGCCGCCGACGACGCCAAGAAGGCCGACGCTCCCGGCTGATCATCCAACGGCCTGACCACCCCCGCTCCAAGCGAGGTTTGGGGGTGGGTTGACCCGGCCCATGACGGGGGGATAATGGTCGGGACCTCGACCGACCAGGCGAGGGGAGCCTGCTCCGCCCGCCCGATTACGCCCCCGCCCGCCGAATCCCAGGGCCTTCCCGCTCCTGCCGAATCGATCCCGCCACGTGGCTCCGGTCGGCAATCGACCCGCCAGGGCCATGCCGATGGCCGGCCTTGGCCCCGAGAGTCCCCGCCCCCCTCTATGACAAACGCCGGCCCCGAAGGGTCTAGGCGACTGGGATCCAGCCCATGCAGCTCGCATTCAGCACAAACGCCTATTTGAACTTCTCCTTCGACGAGGCCGCCCACAGGATCGCCGAGCTTGGCTACGACGGCCTCGAGCTGATGGCGGACGTCCCGCATGCCTGGCCCGCCTGCCTCCTGCCCGGTACCAAGCGCGAGATCCTCGAGTCGATGGGCCGGCATAACCTGAAATTCTCCAACGTCAACGCGTTTATGATGAACGCGATTGCCGACCACCGGCAGAAGTACTGGCACCCTTCGTTCATCGAGCCCGACCCCCACTATCGCCAGGTCCGCATCGACCACACGCATCGGGCGCTCTCGCTGTGCGCCGAGCTGGGGGCGCCACACGTCACCACCGAGCCCGGTGGCCCGATCGCCGAGGGTCAGTCGCGGGCCCAGGCCATCGACCTCTTCGTCGAGGTCTTGAAGCCGCTGGCCCAGCATGCGCACGACCTCGGCGTGCTGCTCCTCATCGAGCCCGAGCCTGGCCTGTTGATCGAGACCAGCGACGAGTATCTGGAGGTCGCCGACCGGCTGAACGCCCCCTCGATCGGCCTGAACTTCGACGTCGGCCACGCCTTCTGCATGGCGGAAGACATTCCCGCGGCCATCCGCAAGCTCGCCCCTCACATTCGCCACTTCCACCTGGAAGACATCGCCGCCAGCCGGGTGCACCACCACCTGATCCCCGGCGAAGGGGCCGTCGACTTTGAGGCAACGCTGTCGGCCATCCGAGCAATCGGCTACGACGGCTGGCTGACCGTCGAGCTCTACCCCAACATTGCCGACCCCGACCAGGCCGCGCGGCGCGCCATCGAGGTTCTCCGCCCGCTCGTCTTCCCCGAGACCTCCAACGCGACGGCCTCGACACGCTGAACAACGCCCCGCCAAAGCAGGACCACCTCGGCCGATGCGTCGACTCAAGCCCTATCTGCAACTTGTCCGGCTACCGAACGTCTTCACCGCGGCCGCCGACAGCGTGGCCGGCTGGCTTCTCGCCGGCGGCTCCCCGCGCAACGTCGTCGGCTGGGCCCCACTGGCCCTGGCCTCGATGACGATCTACGCGGCGGGCATCGCCTGGAATGACTATTTCGACTATGAAATCGACCTGATCGAGAGGCCAGGCCGGCCTCTCCCCTCGGGCCGGATCTCGCGACGTTTCGCCGGACTGCTCGCCGCGGGGCTCGCCTTCGTGGGGCTCGCCTCGGCCTCGCTCGCCGGGCCTGGCCCCGCGGCCGTTGCCCTCGCCCTGGTCGGCTGCATCCTCGCCTACAACGTGGGCCTGAAGCGGACCCCGCTCGGCCCCTGGGCGATGGGTTCGTGCCGCGGTCTCGACGTGCTACTCGGCCTCGTCGGCGCGTCGGGCCTGGCCTTCGGGGGGAATGGCGGCCTGCTCGTGGTCGTCGCCCTGGTCGCCTATATCGCCGGGGTCACTTATATCAGCCGCTCCGAGGTCGTCGAAGGCCCTGCGCAGGGGACCTCTCTGGGCCTTGGATTGCAGGTCGCGGCGATCGCGGGGCTGCTCGTCGCGGCCTTCCGGCCTTCTCTTTTCTCAAATCCCTCGCTCAACCGGCCGCTCATCCCTGTCGAGGGCTTGCTGATCCTCGTGCTAGTCGCCTGGTCTATCGTCTGGGCCGGGGCCGGGGCCTTGCGCGAACAGACCGGTTTGTCGCGGCGCAAGGCTGTGAAGACGGGTGTCCTGGCGCTGGTCTGGCTGCATGTGGGGGTCGTTGCTGCCGTCCGTGGCGTCCCCGAGGCCCTGCTCGTCGCCGCCTGGTGGCCTCCCGCGTTTCTCCTGGGGCGATGGATTTATTCAACATAGAGCGCTGCCTGCTCCGTGAACATCGTTGCAATGAAGAATTGCGAATCCGCCTCGTCAGGGTCGATCGCGGTCGAAGCCTGATGTGGTCAATTCACCGGACTTTCTTGAATTTAGAAAGCGTTTTTGAATAAGACCGACAACCGGATGATTATCACTCCGGCCGGTTGGAACGAAATTTGCTTTTTAAGTCTGTTTGATCGATCTCGCATTCATTTCGAAGGCCTAGTGACTTCGGAAACCGGCCGGTCAAGAATTCTTGATCCTAGACACTGGAAATCTTCGGATCACGTTCCTACGATGGGGTGCGGCTGAAACGCAACGCTCAACTTATCCGGTCTCCGAGACCATAAGTTCGGCACTGCGTTCACATCCAGGCCACACGCTGTCGCGATCGACTAATCCATGGATCCGTGCATCATCGCATGATGTCCTGCGGTTCGTCGGCCGTGTCCTTCCTCTTAGCGTTTCGTCAGTCACCTTCGCCGCGCCAATCCGTTTCTGTTCGATTCATCCGAAAACCACCGTACTCGACCGCTTGACTCCAAGCGTCGAGTCGGAGATGTGTGGCCATACCCTCAGGAATTCGAGCATCCGTCGAGATGGATTCCTCGGGTTTCCTGCCGGGTGCCGACGTTCGAGGACTGCTCAACTCTGCTTCGACCGGATCGCCAATCCATCGGCGTATTCCTTCGCAACGCAACTTCAGGTCAACCCACAGGTTCGGTCACTCCCGGTCAATCAGGCTCCAAATCCGATTCGATCAGATAGTCCGATCCCCACGCCCTTCTTCTTCGCTTCGACCGACTCGAGATCCGCAACGTCCGACGCCCTCATCCCCGGGAGAATCCGATGACCTCGATCCCATCTCTCCGCCTCGCCCGCAAGGGATTCACCCTGATCGAGCTCTTGGTGGTGATCTCGATCATCGCCGTCTTGATCGCCCTGCTGCTCCCCGCTGTACAGTCGGCACGCGAGGCCGCCCGTCGCGCGCAGTGCGTCAATAATCTCAAGCAGTTGGGCCTGGCCTGCGCCAATTACGAGTCGGCTAACGGCACATTTCCGCTGGGCAATCGATATATGGATTCTACCACGGGTGTGAATACCTGCGATAGCTGGTCGGGTCACTCCGCGTTCAACTTGATTCTTCCGTTCGTCGAGGCGACCGCCCAGTACAACTCCGCGAACTTCAGCGGCGTGGCCAACTCCGTCCGCAATACCACGGCCTTCGGGACGCGAGTTGCCGGCTACATTTGCCCCTCCGACTTGCTCGCCCCTCCGGGGACGGAGGCCCAGTTCCCGGCCGCCCAGACGTCCTACGGGATGAGCCGCGGAACTCAGGAAAATATCTACACGAACTGGGCCAAGACGACCTTCCCGGATCCCGCCGGCGAGCAGGCCAACAAGTGCAATGCCGCGCTCGGCAACGGGATGTTCGGGGCCGAGAGTGCCGTTTCCGTCTCCGGCGTGACCGATGGGACGAGCAATACGACGCTGTTCGGCGAGATGTCGCGGTTCAAGAACGAGCAGACGACGCAGTTCAACTTCTACTACTTCACCGCCGTCTTCGGCACCACGACCCGCGGCAGCACCTGGCCCGGAGACCTGCGCCCTCAGACGGGTGCTTTCACCTTGCCCCGGCTCAACTCGCCGCCTGACACGACCGGCAATATTATCAGCTCGATCTGGGGTGTTTGCGGCAGCGGTGCGGGCATCCCTACCGACTGGCTGATCAATTGCCCCCAGGCCCTCACCCTCGGCCAGTGGGCCTTCCGCAGCAACCACCCCGGAGGCGGCAACTTCGCCTTCGCCGACGGTTCGGTGAAGTTCATCAAGAGCACGATCAACGACCTGGCTTACCAGGGGATCGGCACGCGGGCCGGGGGCGAGATCGTCAGCGCGGACGCGTTCTGATTTCCTCTCAAACTCGGCCTTCGAAACCAAAGAGTCCATTGAAGCGCCCGGCTGGGTGGCCGGGCGCTTCGTTGAGTTCAGCATTTGTCGATGGAGAATTCATGCGCCTTCGTAATGGTCTGCTCGCCCTCCCCGTCGCGCTCATTCTGACCTTCGGTTGCGCCGAGGCTCCCCCCGAGCACAAGCAAATCGAGCCGCCGACCGACGTCGTTAAGAAGAAGCTCACCAAGAAGAAGCCCCCGGCCGCGATCGGCCCGGAAGGCCTTGCGGATTGATCGAAATCAAGATGGACCGATGAGCCCGTGGTCCGATTTCCGATCCCGCAGGTCGGCCGCGGGCCAGACACCGAGTCGAGTCTCACTTCCAACCGACCGCGAACCGCGCGACCGATCGCGGTTCACCGATTCGAAGCATTCCCGCCCCTGGGCTGGAATGAGAACCGCGAGCACTGGCCGAAGAAGCTCAGCGGATTCTCGTAGACGAGCTTGCGGATGGTCGCCTCGTCGTGGCCCCGCCGGCGCATCTCGAAGATGAACTCGGGCACGGCCAGCGGGTCGCTGTGGCCCCAGTCGCCGGCCGAGTTGACCAGGATGCGGTCGGTGCCGTACATCTCGACGAGGTCGGCTGCCCGGGCAGGCGTGCATTTGGTGATCGGGTAGAGGGTCATGCCGACCCAGTGGCCGGCGTCGAGCGCCGGCCGGATGGTGTGCTCCTCGACGTGGTCGATGCAGACCCTCGACGGATTGATCCGCCGGTCGCCTTTGAGCATGTCCAGGATCATCCGCGTCCCCTGGTACTTGTCCGCCAGGTGGGGGGTGTGCACGAGGACAAGCTCGTTCAGTCGAGCGGCCAGGTCGAGGTGCTCCAGGAAGACCGTCGCCTCATTGCGGGTGTTCTTGTTGAGACCGATCTCGCCGATACCCAGCACGGTGGGCGAGTCGAGGAACTCGGGGATCATGGCGATCACCGCGCGGGAGAGCTCGACGTTCTCGGCCTCCTTGGCGTTGATGCAGAGCCAGGTCCGGTGCTCGATCCCGTAGGCCTTGGCCCGGCCCCCTTCAAACCCGGTGAGCTGCCGGAAGTAGTCCCGGAACCCCTCGGGACCTGAGCGGTCGAAGCCCGCCCAGAACGCGGGCTCGCTCACCAACTCGCAGCCGGCCAGGGCCATCCGCTTGTAGTCGTCTGTGGTCCGCGAGACCATGTGCAGATGGGGATCGATGTAGGCGGTCATCGCGGTCGCTCGCACCCGGCCCAGGAAATTCCGGCGATGGAAACCCCGGCCGGCCCGGAGATTCCGACCTACGCTTGTCTCAGGAAGACGACCCGTCTCGCACACCCAGAGTCGTCCGCCACTCGGGCGAGTACTCCAGCGAGAAGAGCATCTGGATCGTCTCGGCCCGCCCCGCGCCAGGCTCGAGCAGGGCCTCGATGCCTCGCCTTAGCTGGGCCAGCCGCCTGTCGGGGTGGCCGTGCGACGGGTCGGGCGCGCGATCGATCCGATCGAGCGCGGCGGCCACTTCGAGCAGGCGACCGCGCGTCTCGAGGAAGTCTCGATCGAGGACTTCGGACGCGTCGCGGGCGGTCATTCGGGTATTCATGATCGAAGCTCGGGGTCGATCTTCGTCCGGCCTTGCGGGAATCCGGACCCTGCGGCGGACTCTCAAGCAGGTCCAGTCGCATCATCGTCGCATAAATCGTCTCGGCACGCAAATCGCTCGACGTGAGCTGAAGTTCGATGGGTTGGCAGATTTTGAGGCCCGCAATCGTTGCAATCGGCATAATCGGCGAATTGGGAGCGAGATCTGGCCAGGTCCCATTCGACCGCAGGACCAGACTTGTCGTACAATCAGTGGTAGTGGCCGGTTGTTCTGATAAAATGGGTTGTCTGGATAGCGTGGTCGAGGCTGAATTTCGGTCGGCCCGCCGGCGATGTGTGACCGGCCGATCGGGCCTGGCTTGGAGAAGACACCGATGATGCGACGCGTTCGATCTCTCATGCTGCCTGCGCTGATGGCTACCGGCCTGGCGGGCTCGGCGGCCGAGGCGCTGGCCCAGGGTTGCTACTCGAGCTCGGTCCTCTCGACGCCGCTGGAGACGGTCTACTCCCTGCCAACCTCCTACGTCACGACGTCGTATACGACTCCCTCGATTCTCTCGACTTCGGTCTACACCCCGACCTCGTTTTTCACGCCGACGACCGCCTATCTCCCCACATCGGTCTACTATCCGACCACCTACCTCCGCCCGACCGCTTATCGTTATCGCCCTCGCGCGTCGCGGGTTTACCTGCCAACGTCCTACTGGGACGTCCCTTACGTCACGACCTCGGCCCGGATCTATGAGCCCGCCCCGCTGATCACGACCAGCCGGGTTGTCTATGACTCGCTCCTGCCGACAAGTTATGTGGTTGCTCGGCCCACGACCTTCGTCGTGCCGACGTCCACCATGCTGCTGACCTCGGCGGTTGCTCCCTGCGACTCCGTCGAGACCGTGGTGACCCAACCGGCCATCCCGGTGGGCGTCGCTCCTTCCAGGCGTCCGGCCATCGAGTCGACCCCCTCCAACGTCGTCCCGCCGCGCGACGAGCAGGCGCCTTCGGCGGCCCTGGAGAGCACGCCGACGACCGAGTCGACGTACAAGGCCCCAGCCCCGAAGACTCCGCCCCCCGTCCAGGCCGCGCCCGCCACCACGACGCCACCCGCTCAGGCGCCGGCGGCCACGCAGAAGGCCGAGGAGAAGACCCCGCCGGACTTCCCCGCCGGCGAGTTGCCGATTCCCGCTGACCCGAAGACCACCGATCCCACTCCCCCCGCCGGCGGTTTTGCCCCGCTGCCGCCGGTCTCTTCCCTCGGAGCCGGGACCACCAGGCGCGATTCGATGAGGCCGAGCTTCTCGAACAGCACCGCAACTTCGCGGGCGATCCTCAACGGCAAGGTCATCTCCCGCGGGAGCAACCGCGCCGAGGAGGGGGTCAAGATCGTTCTCCAGGACCAGATGAATCGCTTTGCGGACCGCGTCGTGACGACCAATGCTTATGGCGAATTCGCCGTCAGCCTGCCGACCGGCGATTGGGAGCTGAAGGTGACCATGCCCAGCGGCAACGTCCTCGCGGTCGACACCGGTCCCCTGACGTCCAGCGCCGGCGAGGTCATCGACGGCTCGGGTGTTCCCGTTCCCCTCGTCACGATCCGACGCTGAGGTGAGCCCGGGCCCATCTCCGCGTCCGACCAACTCACCGGTCCGCGTTTGTTATGTGCTGAGCAAATTCCACCCCCACGCCAGCGGTGCCGAGCGGCAGGCGCTGGCCCAGGGGGTGGAACTCGTTCGCAGGGGCCATCGCGTCCACGTGGTGACGCAGGCGATCGCCGGCTGCCCCTCGGACGAATCGATCGGCGGGGTCGAGGTCCATCGGTGGGTCCGCCCCGTCCGCTTCGGCCCCCTCTTCGGCGTCACATTCGTCGCCGGGGTCGCCCGCGCCTTGCGGCGGCTCAGGCCCGAGTACGACCTGATCCACACCCATCAGGGGCTCTGGGAGGCCATCTCCACCGGCTTCGGCCGAACCTGGCTGGGTGGCGCCCCGACCCTGATCCAGCCGGCCAGCTCTGGCTATTACGGCGAGGCCGAGGAATTGGCCCGCACCAAGGGGTTTGACGGACTGCGGCGGCTGATCCTCCGCAACACCGCCTTCGCCGCCATCTCGGCCGACATCGAGGATCAGTGGCGGGCCCTCGGCGTACCCGACCGCAAGATGGTCCGCACCGCCAGCGGCGTCGACGCCGAGCACTTCCGGCCCGGCCCCAGCCTCGTCGAGTCGGGGCTGCCGCCCCGCCCTCGGGTGGTCTTCACGGGTCGCCTGCACCCGCAGAAGAATCTCGATCTGCTCCTCGACGCCTGGCCCACGGTGACCGCCGCGACCGGAGCAACGCTCGTTCTGGTCGGCAACGGCCCTGAACGCTCACGCCTGGAGGCGCGGGCGGCGGAGCTTGGGGTCGCGGGGCACATCGTCTTCACAGGCGCCGTTGCCGATCCGGCCGAGCATCTGCGAGCCGCCGACGTCTTCGTCTTGCCGAGTCTGGCCGAAGGAATGAGCAATTCGCTGCTCGAAGCGATGGCGACGGGCCTCCCCTGTCTCGCCTCGGACATCGGCGGCAACACCGACTTGCTCGGAGGCGGCGTGGGAATCCTCGTGTCGCCGCCGACCGCCCCGGCCTGGGCTCAGGCGCTCATCGGATTGCTCCGGGATCGCGAAGGTTCCGTAAATATGGGCCGTGCGGCCCGCAGGCGCATCGAAGAGACGTACTCACTCCCGCGCGTCGTCGACCGCTACCTGGTCCTCTATCAGCGATTGATGGACGGCCTGCCGATCAACGACGCCTACGACTCATGACGATTCGGGCCTGAGGACGCTGCGGGCGGCGAACTTGATGGTGCGGACGACCCAGCGTTTGGGTGCGTCTTCCTCAACCTCGGCCTCGAAGGCGCGGCCGGTCACGCCTTCGGGCTCGAGCGACTCGTCTTCCAGCAGCAGGGCATAGGGGACGACCAGGCGTCGGGGGTGGGTTGGCCCGACGCCCTGGGCCCTCAGGACCAGCTCGACCTGGTCTGGGTCTGCGGGGTTCTCTTCCAGGGTCGCGGCCTGGACGATTCCTCGGACGGTCATGGCAGTGCCCCGGTTATGCCGCGATGGCCGGCTCGGTCTGGCCAGGGTCGTCGGCGGTCTGGTCGAGCAGGACGGCGACGGTCATGTCGCCCAGCACGTTGGAGCTGGTCCGGCAGCGGTCGAGGAACCAGTCGACCGTCAGGATGATCGGCAGATTCTCGGCGGGCAGGCCGACCGCGGCGAAGATCAAGGGAAGGGTGACGAACCCGCCCGAAGGGATGCAGCCCGCGCCGATCGAGGCGAGCACCGTGGTGACGACCACGATGAGCTGTTCGGACAGCGACAGCGAACGGCCCATCGACTGGGCCATGAACAGGACGACCGCCGCCTGGTAGAGCGCCGTGCCGTCATTGTTGAAGTTGGTGCCGACGCAGGCCGCGAGCTGGCTCGACCCTCGTGAAACCCCCAGGGGACCCATCAGGGCCTTCAGGGTGAACGGCATGGTGGCGCCGGTGCTTGCGGTGCTGAACGAGGTGGCCATCACGTCGCGGGCGCCTCGGAGGAACCGGGCCGGCGACATCCGGGCGAAGACGGCGAGCTGGGTCAGGTACCAGACGATCTGGCAGGCCAGGCCGATGAGCACGACCGCGATGAACCAGCCCAGCGACTTGAACACCCCCAGCCCCTCGCGGCCGATGTTCGAGGCGACCACCCCGAAGACCGCCAGCGGGACGAGCGCCACGATCCAGAGCAGAACCCGCATCAGCAACTCGAAGCCGACGGTGATCACGTCGACCAATGCGTGATAAGAGGTCTGGCCGGCCGCATTCTGCTCGTCGCGGATCTTGGCCAGCCCGATGCCCAGGGCGAGCGTGACGATGACGAGCTGGGCCAGGTTATTGCGGACGAACGAGTCGCCGATGCTGTCGGGAATCAGCTCGTCGACGATCTGGCCGATCCCCTTGCCAGCCGCCGCCTTCGACTCGCCCGCGACGACCTTCTTCAGCTCGGCCCCAACCCCCGGTTGCACCACGTTGGCCAGGACCAGGCCGATGGTGATGGCGACGATCGTGTTCATCAGGTAGTAGAGGATCATCCGCAGCCCCTGGCGGCCGCGGACTTCGTTGGTGACGATGGCGCTGAGAATGGCCAGCACGACGAGGGGGGTGGCCAGCGCCTTGAGGGCCCGGATGACGAGCGCCGGGATGATGTCGAGCGCCGAGGCTCCCGGGCCCCAGAGATGTCCCACCGGAACGGCCAGGACCGCCGCGGCGATCACCCAGACGTAGAGCGGGATGCCCCCGGGCCGGCTCTCGGGGTCGTCGGCAACGGTGGGGGTCTCGAGATCGTCGGGGGGAAAGGTCGTGGAGGCCATGGGCGGGGTTGTCCTGCCAAGGGGCATCGAGCGAGACGCCGGCGCATGCGTCGCGCCGGCGTCTCGCCACCATAGCAGACTGGCCCGGCGTTGGGGACCGTGCCGGTTCGTCGCCTCACCACCTTCAGGCCGTCGCCCCGTTGGCGGATGCAACGGCATCGAGGGCTAGGCTGACGAGCAGGATTCGGATGGTCGGTGCCATACCGTGCCGGTTACAGACAGACTCCGCGGCGAGATACTCATCGATAAGGATTGGTCGACTACCTTCGGACGATCGAATCTAAGTGTGTCGTACTGCGGGAAACTTCCGGGTCGAATCCGATGCTTCTCGGGCCCCATTGACGGGCTGCGAGGCGGCGTCGCTCCAGGCCATGCCCATGCCCCGAGATTTCATCCGGCGATTCAGGCGTCAGGCCGAGCGACAAAGTTGAGGTCTGGCACCTCACGGCTTGACCCCGCGCGAATAGGGGAATTTCGGAGCGGCTGGCGCGTCTTGCGGCGGCCAATGTCGGCGGATCGCAGCGTCACACACCGCATAACCCCAGTTGATGAGCCGTTCCTGCAACGCCTTCGGCATCTTGGCCAGCCGGGTGGGCACCTCGGCCAGTTCGAACGTGTGCTGGCGCGGGCAGTCGGCGTTTAGGGCGCTGTCGAGCCCGTAATCCGCGATGTCGGTGCGTATGCCCCAGTAGGCTCCCTTCCTCGCAGTGAGTTTGTTGCCGGACGTGTCACGGAAGGCAACGATCAGGGCGCGTTTGCGCAAGTTACGCACTTGGTTGTCGATGATATTCAACATCCGGTAGGAATGGCGGGCCCAGTCGGCGCTCGGTGCCTCTTCGGCCGCGATCTTCGCCCCCGCGTCGCTGACCAGCACGGTGTCGTAACGCTTGAACACAGACTCCAGCCCAAGGTTGTCGTAGCCTCCGCCGTCACTCAGGACTACGGTCGTCGTGAACGGTTCTCGCTGCAGATCGGCCTTACCATCGGGCTCAAAAGTCAGGCCGGAAAGGTCCAGGGTGACTGGCGACAAGAACGGCGGGAAGGCGGAGGAGGCGGTGACCGAAAGGGCCAGCGAGGTGGGCGGGTTCTTCGTGATCCCGACGTGGTAATCGCCCATATAGGGCTTGGAGAACCGCCAAAGCGCACCGGACTGAACATTGGTCGCGTTCAAGATGAAACGCGGAGCCGGCGAGTCGGGTAGATTCTGCAAGGTCGCGTCGCCGAAGAGATGCTCGCGGTAGGCCGCCTCGATGTTGTCGGCGATGCTGCTGAACGGGTTGAGCATCCCCCCGAACACAGACCCGACGTCGATCGTGCGGTTCGCCAGCCCCCGGATCGGCTTGACCACCAGCGACTCGAAGCGCCGGGCAACACCGTTGCCGTCGAATTCCAGGTCGTTCCACGCCAGTCCCATCACCGCCGCGGTGATTGACCCGCCGGAGACACTGGAGATTCGTTTCAGCACGGGGAGCAGGCCAAGTTCGTTGAGGCGTGACAATGCCCCAACGTGGAACAGCATGGCTCGGTAACCTCCCCCGGACAGGCAAAGTCCGACTCCCGCCTCCGGCCCGTGATCGACTTCCCCGTTGTCGTCTGATTCTCGCAAGTCCGGTACAGGTTCGGTCACAGGGCTTAAGTCGTCAGGCATCGAAGTACCTCGCGCGTGCTAAGTTGGTTCAATAAATGGAATGGTCAAACGCCGGATGCGTTCGGAGCTAGAAGGTCCTCGCTCTCGCTCGCAAGGCCCACTACGACGTCCTCGATCGATTCTTCACCAGGCCTGGGCCTGAGGGCTTCATCCGGGTTCCAACGAGAGTGGCGTGGGGACCTGGCACGGTGGTCGGCAGCCGTCAGGGCTCGATCTCCAAATTGTTGAAGTCGAATTGGCTTACTTGGATCCAGGTCCGTGCGATTGAGTTCCGGTTCGTCGAGTTGCTCCATCTCATACGGCAAGCGGTAGTCCTGACCCGAACGCGGTGAGATGGGGCAACCCAACGACTTCCGTCATATTTTTACCTGAGGAAATAATCCACATAGGTGTCGGTGGAGATGATGCTCGCCTCCATGGCTTCCGGCGTAAGCGGTTCGCTCGGATCGGAGATCACCACTCGATTCTTCGCCTTTTCCCGTAGCGCCTTGAACAGGGGAGCGGCGGGCATGTCCCACCCCTTGGGCTTTAGGGTGACCGGATCCTTCTTCCCCATCTGGGCGGCCGTTTCCCTGTCCAGCGGGATGAACGCCACCAATTCGTCGTCGCGGGTCATGAGTTCGAGACCGCCGGCCTTGATGGTGGCGTTGTGGCTGCAGTGGTGGCCGACCTTGTAGAAGACCGTGCGACGGATCAGGTCGTGCGCGGGCAGCGGTTTGGGGATGCCCGGGACGGCGAATTCCACGTTGGCCCACGACCTCCAGTTGCCCACCTGGGCGTCGCCCACGAACAGCAATACCTCGCGGGTCTTCACGAATTCGAAGGCGAGGACCAGGCTAGTGTTGTTCGTGTCGCTGTCGAGGTCCAGCGCAAGCTGTCCGAAGGCGCCGAGCCAGTCGTGGTCGATGCGGCGCCACTCCTCGCCCTTGCGCTCGTAGGTCTTTTTCACGAACGGCCGGAGTGCGGCGAAATACGGGTTCGGCTTCTGCTTCCCATCGTTCGCAGGTTCGGGGACGGTCCGCGCGATCCGGTGTTCCGCCGAGAACGGGTGGTACCGATCCCCGACCGGATCGGCCGCCGTGAGTGCCGCCCCCAGCGCGTCGAGGCCAGCCTTGCCGGTGGCCGCGAGGTGGTAGATGACTCCGTCCCGCTTCAACTGCTCGGTGACCTCGCTCCCCTTGAGCAGAATGGGGTCTCGCGGCGGCCCGAGGACGTAAGCGCGAACGTCTGTCACGCCGTCCATCTCGATCGGGCCAGTACCGGGCTCGAGGTACCGTAGGTCGCCCGCGTCCTCGCCGCGATGCTTCAGGTATTCAATCGCTTCGGCCACGCTCCTGGCACCCGTTGCCTGGTCGTCCTCGACGAAACCGAGGAGGGCCTCTAGCCCGTTGAAGGCGTCCCCGGCGGCCGCGGCCAGAGGGCTGCCGAGTGCGGCCCGCAGCTTGGTCGCAGCTTGCTTCCTCGCCTCCTTGAGCTCCTTGATCTGCGGTTGCGTGAGGTTCTCAGTCCAGCCGAGCCAGACCGCCCCAAACTTGAACTCATTGTCGAAGAGCTCCCGCGCCTGGTTGAACCCGGACACGTGGTCCTTGTGCTCGTGCGTGGCGACGACGACGTCCAGGCGTGCCTTGACACCGGGGGCGTCCCGAGCGTCGGCCCGGACGGTGTCGCAGACGTGCTGAACGAGCCGCTGCATGTGTTCCGCGTCGCGGGCAAGCGCGCCGCAGTCGATGAGCATCTGGAACGGCACGTGCCCCGTTCGCGGAAAGGTGACGAGGAAGCAGTCGCCTAGGCCGTGGCGGTACATGCGGACGCGAGCTCGGTACTCCTCCGGGCTCCCGGGTGCCACGACGGCCGCCGATCCGAACACCGTGCCGTTGGGCTGAGCAGCGAGATTCCTGGAGGCCGCCGGTACCGGCCTGGTCGGTGCCGTCTTGGCGGGTTTTTTCGCGGCGGCTTTCTTGACAGTGGCTTTCTTGCCGGCCGCCGTCGTTGCAGCCGTAGGTTTTTTGGCCATGCGTTTCGAACCTCGGTCGGCGGGAGGGGTCAGGCGCCTGAGTTGTGGAGGGCCGCGAAGGGCTCATGGCTCTTGCCAAAGTAGGTCGCGGCCAACGAGGCGGTTTCGGCCAGGGTCTCGCTGAACGCGACGATCCGACGTAACCGCTTCTCCTCGTGGGGTCCTTTGCGAATGACATACGTGACTCGTGCTTCGTCCAGGTCGATGACCAGTGTGCTCCCACAGCGGATGGTGTGCTTCCGGTCGCCGACCGGCACGGTCACGTTCTGTCGGATCGTGATAAAGACCTGGTTCAGCGCCCGTCCATCCTCCTTCTGCCGGCGCGCCTCGCGGAGGGCACTCACGTAGAACCGAGGAATCCCGTCTAGCGTCCGGATTCGGAACCAGGAGGGTACCTGGGACTGGGTCAGGACAAGACCGGTCAGGCGCTGGAGTAGCTCCGCCTTGGTCAGGTGCTGGTGGATGGCCTCGAACATCCCAATTCGAATCGCGCGAGTGGTGGACCAGATGTCCCAGCGGTCGCGCAGGTAGCGGAGTTCGTCCACGCACGTCCGCAACTTGATGCCCTCGATGAAGGCCTTGAACAGCTCGTCCATCATGCCCGGCTCCATCGACAGATCCTCGCCCGGCCGAGCCCACCTGAGGCTGTCCTCCGACAGGATGCGCAGGCCTTCCGGGTAGATGCCGCGGCGGCGGAATGCCTCGATGAACGCCACCCGATATGCGTGCTGGTCCTCGGGCATTAGGTCGATGTCCGCAGTGATCAGAGCCCGCAGGTACTCCCCGAACGTTAGATCCACCGGCGGGCAGTAGTCCAGGGCGCGGATGCACATGTTGAGCACATGCCCGGCGGACTTGGCCGCTTCACCGGCCAGCCGGTTGACT
The DNA here is from genome assembly GCA_038400315.1 of Isosphaeraceae bacterium EP7. Taxonomy (NCBI): domain Bacteria; kingdom Pseudomonadati; phylum Planctomycetota; class Planctomycetia; order Isosphaerales; family Isosphaeraceae; genus Kueselia; species Kueselia aquadivae. The sequence continues at coordinate 1,859,689 of CP151667.1, read as the reverse complement.
AGGTCCGGATGTAACTCCCCTCGCGGCAGGACCCCAGTACCGCCGCTGGCGAGCCGTAACAGGTCGGCAGTGCGCGAGCGGTAGATCGACAGGAATGCGTCGAACACGGCGGCCACGAGAATGGCGCCGCGTGCGTGCACCTGCAACGTCCGTTCCAACTCGCCCGGGTCGGGCACGTGCCGCACCCACTCCTTGCGAACCGGGTCGTACTTGCCGATTGCGTCGCGGAGCGCGCCGTGCGTGCCGCGGGCGTGCCCGAACTGGCCGGCCAACTGCGCCAGCAGGTTCTCGCTACTCAGGTCGCCGCGGGTCTTCGCGATTTGGTGCGCCAGCACCTCCGGAAACGTGAAGTGCTGGAACAGGGCGACGATGTCGGCGAACGCCTCGTGGAAGGCGAGCACGTCCGGGTTGGTGGGCTCCATGAAGTGCTCATGGAACCCGTCCAGCAGCGCGTGGGTGGTCTCGTGCGCCACAACGTCGTGGGATAGGCATGTAAACACCATGCCGCCGGGAAACTGGCCCGAGGTCAGGTCATCCGTCGCGGGGAAGTAGCCGAAGAGTAGAGAAGCCTTGTTCCGGCTGTAGTATGCATTGGACATGCGCAGAGCGTGCGGGTAGATGCGCAGGCGCGGCACGTACTGGTCCTCGGGCTCGACGCCTGCGCCCCGCACGTACCGGTCCGCCCAGAACGCCTTCCGCCCGAGAGCTAGCTCGAAACGGTTGATGGTGGTCATGGCCACCGCGTACACCATCTGCTGGTGGAATTGCGGGTTGCCCTCGGACGGGGCCAGGCCGTTAAGGGCGAGGACGCTTGGGTGGTCCAGGGCGACCGGGGCGTACCAGCACGCGCTGGGTGGGTCGTAGTCCACCACCTCGACGTACTCGCCGATCGGACCGGGTGCCAGCTGCTCCCACGGCACCCGATAAGTGATCTCGCTGACGAGCGCGGTCTCCAGCTGGGTGGCCAGGCTGGGGTCGAACGCGTACCCGCGCAACTGGCGGTAGATCGGCTTGGCCGGTTCGGACGGCAGGTGTCGGAGCACGCCCCTACCGTGCGGCGCAATCGGCACCTGGGGAACCGCTGCGTGACCGTTCTCGCCCGACGGTCCCAACTCCGGCAACTTCTTAGTGCGGGGCATGTTTTGAGGGTCCGAGTCAGGCCGCCGATCACGATGGCGATAGTGAGTGTCACCACCAACGGATGCTAGGTTTGAAAATTGTCCAACGCTGCGCCGTCGGCCGCAAGTCTTTGGATCGTTTTTCTCAACTTGTGCGAATGGCATCAGCCAGATGCTCGCGTCCAAGTTGAGATTCCTCCTGGGCTCGTTGCGGACCGGTACGACCGCCGACGATAATCGAACGCTTGGCCGACTCCCTGGGGCGTGGGCCGTCGAACCGTGCCGGGTAGGTGACCGCATGAGCCGCGAAATTCCCGACGACGAAGAGATTCCGCTGCCCCCGCGCCACGGACCCGCCCGGCCGCGGAAGGCCTCCGACGACGACGCCGAGCTTCTCGATGAGGCTTCGACCTTCCGGCCGAACGCCCCCAAGAAGAAGGCCTCGCGTTCGACGGGGGCGGGTCCGACGGCCAACCCCAGGCGGGCAACCCAGGCGGACGACGAGCGGGCCGACCGCAGTGGTCCGTCGATGTTCGAGCGGCTTCTCTTCGGCTCGATCGGTTCGGGGCAGCTCGCCCTCTTCTCGAGGCAGTTCGGCACCTACATGGAGGCCGGCGTCGACCTGATGAAGTCGCTGGCCAACCTGCGCAAGCAGTTCGCCCGCACGGCGCTCGGCCCGGTGCTGGACCGCATGGAGGCGGGCGTCCGCCGGGGAGACTCGCTCGGCGACACGATGGCCCGCGAGCCACAGGCGTTCGACCCGATGTACCTGGGCCTGATGCGCGTGGCCGAGGCCCGAGGCGGGATCCCCGAGACCCTGCGGCTGCTGGCCGACCATTACGAAGCCCGCAAGCGGATGATCCGCCAGGCCAGGTCCGCGCTCATCTATCCGGCCGCCGTGCTGATGGTTGCGTCGATCGTCGTCATGCTGATGACCTATTACATCCTGCCGATGTTCGCCGAGTTGCTGGCCGACCTCGCCCGCGGCAAGGGTGCCAGCTCGCTGCCGCTGCCCAGCCGGGTGCTGATGGCCTTCTCCGCCTTCGTCAGGTCGTACGGCTGGTGGCTGGTCCCCCTGCTTTTCTTCGGCGGCATCTTCGGCTCGTACAGGTTCTACAAGACCAGTGCCGGCAAGGCCATGTTCGACGAGCTGGCCATGTACGTCCCGGTGCTGGGTGCCCTGCTCCGAAAGATCGACACCGCGCGGTTCGCCCGGACGATGTCGGCCCTTCAAGAGGGTGGCCTCGACATCGGCGCATCGATCGATCTGTCGGCCGATGTCCTGACGACGGCGCCCTATCGCAAGGCGATCCGCGGGACCAAGGCGATCGTCATGCAAGGGGGCCTGCTCAGCGAGGCGCTCGAGGCCTCGCGCAGGTTCCCGCCCGACGTGATCTCGATCGTCGAGTCGGGCGAGGAGACGGGCAAGCTCCCCGAGACGCTCGGCAAACTCGCCGATGAGTACGAGGAGCAGGTCGAGTACACGGTGAAGAACCTGGGCCAGCTGATGCAACCCATCATCGTGGTGTTGATGGGCGCGATGGTCCTGTTCATCATCCTCGCGGTCTTCCTCCCCTACATCTCGTTGCTGACGAGCCTTGGCGGGGGCTGAGCCTTCGCCGGTCGGTTGAGCCGGGTGCCCGGAGGCCGTATGCTCGTCGCCGCGTCTGTGCCGGATCGGGGCGTGGGGAATGCCCCGGCCGGCGGCGCGGAGGCTCGTTGATGCGCCGGATGAAACTGGGCTTGATGGTGTTCGCGGTCGCGTTGGCCGGGGTCGATGGTTCCGCGAGCGGAGAGGCGTGGAAGGCCGGCGTGGCCCGCGCCTCGATCACGCCGACGAAGTCGACCTGGATGGCTGGTTACGGGTCGCGGACCAAGCCGTCGGAAGGGGCGATCCACGATCTCTGGGCCAAGGCCCTGGCGATGCAGGCGCCCGACGGGTCGAAGGCGTTGCTCATCAGCCTGGACCTTTGCGGGATTGGCCGCGATCTCTCCGTGCCGATCGCCGAGGCTATCGGCTCGAAGCATGGGATGGCACGCGACCGGATCGTCCTGGCCTGCTCGCACACTCACAGCGGGCCCGTGGTCGGCACCAACCTGATCTCGATGTACAAGCTCGACGCCGACCAGGCCGCCCGAGTGGCGGAGTACGCCGTCGAGCTGGCCGCAACGATTCGACGCATCGCCGACGAGGCCTTCGAGCATCTGGCGCCGGCCGACCTGGGATGGCAGACGGGCACGGCCGACTTCGGCGTCAACCGCCGCGAGAACACCGAAGCCAACGTCCCCGCGTTGCGGCAGGCCCTGGCCTTGAAGGGGCCGGTCGACCACGACGTGCCCGTGCTTCGCGTGAAGGCCGGAGGCAAGGTCCTGGCGGTCGTCTGCGGCTATGCCTGCCACTGCACGGTCCTCTCCGGGCAGCAGTTTTGCGGCGATTACGCGGGCTTCGCCCAGGTTGCCATCGAGCGGGCTAACCCGGGCATCACGGCCCTGTTCGTCGCCGGCTGCGGCGCCGACCAGAACCCCCTGCCCCGCCGAACCGTCGAGCTCGCCGAGTCCTACGGCGCCCAGCTCGCCGCCGCAGTGGCCGACGTCATGGTCGGCCCGATGCATCCGGTGGAAGGGAGCCCCACCACGGCCTATCGCGAAGTTCCGATCGCGTTCGCCAAACTGCCGACCCGGGAGGAGCTGGACCGGGACGCGAAGGCCGCCGACTTCTACACCGCCAGCCGGGCCAGGTTGTTGATCGGTCAACTGGTGAAGGATGGTAAGCTCGCGCCGACTTATCCTTATCCCATTCAGAGCTGGAAGCTCGGAGGCTTGACCTGGATCTTCCTCGGCGGCGAGGTGGTGGTCGACTACTCGAACCGCTTGAAGCGCAACCTGGGTTCGTCAAGCACCTGGGTCTCGGCCTACTGCAACGACGTGATGGCCTATATCCCATCGGCGAGGGTCTTGAAGGAAGGTGGGTATGAAGGGGCGACCTCGATGATCTACTACGGCCTTCCCTCGCCCTGGGCCGAGCCCGTTGAGGACTCGATCATCGACGGCATCAAGTCGATCCTGGCGGAAGGGTCGGCCTCGAAGCCCTGACGGGCGGCGATCAAGCGGGTCTTCCAGGCGACGGCGGCGACGAGCAGGCAAAGGACCGACGAGACGAGGATGATCCGGCCCACGCCCCAGGCCTGCGCCGCCGAGCCGGTCAGGAGTGCCCCGAGCGGCACCGAGCCCGAGTAGACGACCATCCAAATGCCCATCATCCGGCCGCGCAAGGCGTCGGGCACGGTCGACTGGATGAGCGACTGGGCCGACGCATAGAAGATCACCGCCCCGAGGCCGACCACCAGCAAGCAGGCCGACGCGACGGGCATCGCCAGCCGGACCTCGGGCCATCTCGCCTCGATCCAGGGGGGGAAGATGGCCAGGCCGGCGAGCCCGACCGCGAACAGGGCCAATCCGCCCAGGATCAGGCGCTCCTTGCGTCGGACTCCGCCCATCGAGGCGACCCAGAACGCCCCGAGCGTCGCCCCCGCCCCGCTGCTCGCCATCAGCAGGCTGTAGCCGACCACGTCGGTCTGCACCACCTTGCGGGCATAAGCGGGGACCATCGCGTCGTACCCCATGCCGAAGACGCCGAAGAAGCCGACCATCAGGAACAAGGCCGCGACCCGGTGATCGCTGCGGAGGTAGGAGAGGCCTCCCAGGATCCCGGAATGGTGTCCTCCGGCCGGTCGCTCAGCCGCGACTGGGCGAATCGTCAGCAAGGCGACGATCGCGGCGAGGTAGCTCAGTCCATTCAGGCCGAAGCAGGCGGCACCGCCCAGCCAGATCAGGCAAGGGCCGGCCAGCGCCGGGCCTAGGATCCGCGAGGCGTTGAACAGGCCCGAGTGCAACGCGATGGCGTTGGGCATCAGGTCGCGGCCGACCAGGCCGTGCAGCAGGACGAGCCGGCCGGGCATCTCGAAGGCGACGAAGACGCGGTTGCAGGCTACCAGCAGAGCCAGCTTCCAGGGCTGGGCGTCGTCGAAGGCCACCGCCGCGGCAAGCCCGAAGGCGAAGAGCATCTGGCCCGTCTGGGCGAACAGGATCAAGGGCTTGGGGGCCACCCGGTCGGCCAGCGACCCGGCGAAGAGGCCCACGACCAGGCCGGGCAGGATGCTGGCGGCCTCGACCAGGCCGAGCGCCTCTTCCGACCCGGTCCGCTCGAAGACGATCCAGCGGACGGCCGCGGCCTGGAGCCAGCTGCCGATCAGGCTGATGCCCAGGCCGAGATAGAACCGGCGGAACTCGGGGATTTCCAGGGCCTGCAAGGTCCGCGAGCCCCGCGATCGGGCGGCCTGGTTGTCGGCCTGACTCATGACCCGGCTTGCGCGGCTGGCTGAGGATCGATCGCAGGCGACAGCCCGCCGGCGAGCCCGACGGCGAGATAGACGACGAAGCCCACCGCGTAAGCGGCCATCGGCGGGGGGATCAGCGAGATCGGCCCATTGAGCGACGCGAGCGCCAGGGCTAGCCCGGCTCCCAGCCCGGCGAACCAGGCGGCCCATCCGGCCGGGTTCAGCCCCCGGCGGGGGCCGGGCCACTGGCCTCGGGTCAGCAAGAAGTCGGCCGTGATCGCGGCGGCGACCGGGGCGAGCAGCGAGCCGAGGATGTTAAATAACGACCCCAGATGCGAGGCCAGGCCCGTTGCCACCAGGGGCCAGGCCGCCAGGACGCCCAGGATCGTCCAGTGCATCCGGCTCGGGCCGAGGTCCAGGGCGGCCATCCGCTTGCTGAACAGGAACGCGGCGAAGGCGGCCATGCCCGACGAGCCCACGCCCAGCAGCAGCAGGATCAGGCCTCCGGTCCGCCCGCCGATCCGGTTGTGGACCACCTCGGTCAGGGTCAGGTCGTCGACCGTCGGGCCCACCGGATCGGCCGCCTTGGTCGTTCTCAGACCATAGGGATCCGGGCCCGTCTCTGAGACGACGGGGGCCGGTCTCAGGCCGATGGAGCCGGCGATGATGAGCATGGCCAGGGTCGCGGTGATGGCCGGGGCAAGGACCAGGCCGACCCATCCGCCAAGCTTCACATCGGTCTCGCCCAGGCTGCCCGCGCCCCAGTCGGCGCCGATCAGGCCGGGGAGGGTGGCGAAGGCGAAGACCAGGCCGGCGGCGTGCAGCAGGGTCGACAGCTCGGGCAGCCGGACCGCGACGTGCGAGACGGGGTCGATGCCGGTCGGCGCGAAGGAGGCGAGGCCTCGGACCGTCAGCAGCAGGCCGGCCGCCAGCGCGGCGGCGGGGAACATGGGGTAGATGTTGGCGATGGCCGAGACCAGGCGGGTCACAAACGCGCCGATCAGGCCGATCATCAGGCACCAGAGCAGCGAGATCAGCAGGAAGGCCCCGCCGTGCAGCGGCAAGGGGCCCGACGCGCCCAGGGCCGTCGAGCCCGGGGCCACCATGCCCAGCAGTTCCAGGCCATTGAGGATAGTCGAAGTGGTGGACCAGATCGCCGCGGCGAACCAGCCCATGGCGGCCAGGGCAACGACAAGGCCCGGCAGCCAGGCCGAGCCGGCCACGCCGAAGGTGGCCTTCGACAGCTCGGCGAGCGGCCGGCCGGAGCGGACGCCCCAGAGCGCGGGGGCCAGATAGAGCAGCCAGCGGGCGAGCGCTGCGCCCGCCGCCACGCCGGCGACCGTCCAGGCCAGGCCGCCTACCATCAGCGTGTGCACGGCCATCTGCTCGTAGAAGACGACCCAGAAGAAGGTGCCGATATAAGAGGGCGCCAGCCCATATCGCCAGTCGCGCCTGGGCGGCGGTGCGTTCTTGTCGAACGGGTCGAGGGCCGGGGCGGCGGGGGCGTCGGCGGTCGGGGCCTGAGTGGGGGGCGTCTTCGGGTGCACGGTTGGGTGTCTCGGCGCCCGGCCGGTTCTCATCCGGTCCGGCCGGGCGTGGGTCATTGGAGTGTCGGGCCCCGCCGTCAGTAGTCTGTGGCCAGGGTCGCGGCGGGGAGCTCCTCGGCTTTATAGCCACCGCGAGAACGATCATACAGGGCGATGCCGCCGAAGATCACGACCAGGATGGCCGGCAGGAAGGAAACGTAACGGAAGGACCACTTGGCCCCCTCCGCCTGGGCGGCCTGCACGGCCACTTGTTCCTCGGCCGGCAGGGCCAGGACCTTGGAGTCCTGGATCACCTGGAACTCGTCGACCACCTTGGCCTTGAGGCTGGGGTCCATCGAGCTGAAGGTGACGCCGTCGTTGATCGTGCCCATGGTGGACTGGGCCCCGCCGACGGCCAGGTTGCCGATGCAGCCCATCAGGCCCAGCAGGAACGCGCCCCCCTTGGGGAACCGCTCGGCGGTGACACCAAGCATGGTCGGCCAGAAGTAGGCGATCCCCACGCCGAAGACCGTGGCGGCGGCGACGGCCGTGGTCGCGTCATAGGCCCAAGACAGCGAGAACAGGCCGATGCCCGCCAGCGCGGCCGAGATGGTCAGCATGCCGATGGGGGAGAGCGCGTGGGCAAGATTGCCGGCGAAGTGCCTCATCACGAACATGATGGAGCTGGTATAGATCAGGATCATGGTGCCGCTCATCCCGGCCGTCTTGCCCAGGACGAGGCCCTGCATGCTCTGTGGGGCCAGCTCGGTAGCCGAGGTCAGCAGCATGCAGAAAGCCCAGAGCAGGAACAGCGGCCGGGCAGCTTCCTTGAACATCTCGGCGGACGAGACGCCAGACGCCACCCGCTCGGTGACCGGGAACTCCTGGGTGACGAACAAGATGCCGTACACCAGCAGCGGCAGCAGGATCAGGGCCATCTTGAACTGCCAGCCCAGGAACGTGATCCCGGCCAGATTGTAGGTGGCGTCTGATTTGACCACATAGGCGATGCCCAGCGACAGCAAGCCGCCCAGGATCATCCCGCCCGGCCACCAGGCGTGCAGGATGTTCAGCATGTGCGTCTTGCGGGTGGGGTAGAGCGTGGCGGCAAGCGGGTTGATGCCGATCTCGATCAGGCCGTTGGCCGCACCGACGAGGAAGGTGAAGGTCAGGAGCGTGGTATACGCCTGGTCGCCCTTCAAGCCAAGGAACGGGATGGCGATCGTGCCCAAGGTCCCGACCAGGTGGCAGAGGAATGCCAGGCCGAGCATCAGCTTCATGCCCAGCCGGTCGCAAATCGGCGCCCCGATCAGCATCGCGATGGCCATGCCGAAGAAGGCCGAGCCGCCGATCTGGCCGAGTCGGGTGGTCGAGATGTCCAGCGTCTGGCCCCAGGTCGCCAGCAAGTCCTGACGGATGATGAACGAGAAGGCCGAGGCGATCAGGGCCGTGCAACTGGCGACAAACAACTTCCGCGGATTCATGCGCAGGCTCTCCCCGGGAGGGTGGGTCTCGACCGATCGGATTGGCCGGCACGACGGTGTGGGCTGGGTAGGATCGGGTTGGCCGATCCTAGATACACGAGCCGGGACCGCCATGCCAGAGGCCGGTCGTCGTCGCCCCCGCAGTTCTTCATAGACCGAGCCTCTGAGCCACGATGTTGCGCTGGATGTCGTTGGTGCCCGAGTAGATCAGGCTGCCCACGCTGTCCCTCAAGATCCGCTCCAACCCCGTCTCTGCCACGTATCCGGCCGCGCCGAAGGTCTGGACCGCCTCCAGGCTGTTTTGGACGTAGCTCTCCGAGACATAGAGCTTGGCCATCGCCGCCTCGGTCGTGGCGTCCTTCCCCTGCTCCTTCAGCCAGCCGATCTTGTAGACCAGGTGGCGGGACGTCTCCAGCCGCACGGCCATATCGACGATCCGGTGCGAGACCGCCTGGAACTTGCCGATCGCCTTGCCGAACTGCTTCCGCTTGCGGGCGTGGGCCACACACTGTTCCAACTGCCGCTTCATCGTCCCCAGCGAGGCGGCCAGGATCGACCCCCGCTCCCACTCCATCGACACGTTGAAGACCTCGGCGCCGCGGCCGACCCGCCCGAGCAGGGCGTCATCGGGCAGGCGGCAGTCTTCCATCGCCACCTCGCCCATCGGCACCGTGCGGACGCCCATCTTGAAGATCTCGCGGACCACCCGGAATCCGGGGGTGTCGGCCGGCACGATGAACGCGGTGACCCCCAGGATTCCCTTCGACGGGTCGGTGGTGGCATAGCAGACGAAGACGTCGGCGACCGGCCCGGCGGTGATCCAGGTCTTGCGGCCGTTCAACACCCAGCCGCCGTCGACCTTGGCGGCCGAGGCCTGCATCGAGAAGATGTCCGACCCCGCCTCGGGCTCGCTGGCCCCGTTGGCACCGACCAGCTTTCCTTGACACAAGCTGGGCAGCCATCGGCGTTTCTGATCTTCGGTCCCATACTTGAGGATGGGGATCGAGACCGTCCACAACGTCGCGTTGATGCCGAAGATCAGGCCCGAATCGGGGCAGGCATAGCCCATCCCTTCCATCGCCGCGATCGTCTCGGGCAGCCCCAGCCCCTTACCGCCGTATTCTTCGGGGATCGGCAGCCCTTGCAGGCCAAACTCGCCGCAGAGCCGCCACCCCTCGCGCCAGAATTCCCGGCGTTCGTCGCGGCCGGCCAGGTCATCATTGAGGTGCTCGCGGGCGAACGCGATCGCCGCATTTTGCCAGGTCGTCTGGCTGTCGCTCAGGTTGAAATCCAAGGTGCGGGCCTCCACGCCCTCCGTGCCAAGGCGAGTCCGGGTCGCTCCGTCGCTCCCTCGACGCCGGGCCCACTCTAGCCCGTATGCCGCGTTTCGTAAATCGGACCGCGATGCCCCCAAAAGGCGTCCCGGGTTCGTTTCGTGATGCAAAAGGTCGCGCCGAACGAAGCCACTTTCACCCATCGCAGGGCGTCGCTTGACGGCAATTGTCCGGCAATGCGGATCGGAACCAGATTCGAGAAATCGCCCGTTAGACATTCGTAAATCGTTTTTAAGTAGTGGTTTAGGGTTATCCGGGCCGTACAGCTTCGTGAACATCTCGTCGAATCTTGGTGTGTTCGGCTGACGCCCCGAATTCGGCGGTTCTCCTCGAAACCCGGGCCGAGTCTGCCAGCACTCTCGTCGTTCCCGGAGGGAGAAACTCGAACGCGGTCGATGGCCTTGCTTGGAAATCTGGCCGATCGATGCGCGTCGACGAAAGGATCCATTGAGATAGTCCTAATTTCGAGGAGCTCTCTCCCTACTTTTTGGTCATTTTTCCAAATTCATCCGAAATGGGCGGGCTGCTTCGATCTCGCGACGACATGTTCACAGCCAGGTCGGACGCGAAAGCCCCGGCACTCGCGAGACGTTCGCGGGTGTCGGGGCTCATGATTTGTTCGGCGACGACAGCCCGCGAAGGAGTTACTTCTTGCCGAGTTTCAGATGCTCGTGGAGGAGTTGGCTCAGCTCCTTGCGCACCTCGGCGTGGGCGGGGTCGTCGGCCAGGTTCTTCAGCTCGTGGGGGTCGTTGGCGAGGTCGAAGAGGATCGGGCCTCCCTTGGGGCCGGTCCACTCGGCGTAGCGGTAGCGCTCGTTGCGGACGGTGGCGCCGTTGATGACCCCGGTTTCGGCCCAGACGGTGTAGGCGGGGTGGTCCCAGGCGGTGTTCGGATTGGCGAGGAGCGGGGTCAGGCTCCGGCCCTGGAGGCCCTCGACGGGGGGAAGGCCGGCCAGGTCGACGAGGGTCGGGTAGATGTCGAGCGCCTGGACGACTCTCGGCGCGGGCCGGCCATTTCCGGCGGCCCCGGGGGCGACGACGATGAAGGGGATGCGGGCCCCGGTCTCGAACAGGGAGCCGGCCTTGGACCATCGGCCTTTCTCGCCGAGGTGGTAGCCGTGGTCGCCCCAGAAGACGATGACCGTGTTCTCGCGCAGGCCCAGGCGGTCGAGTTCGGCGATGACCCGGCCGACGTTGTAGTCCATCCAGCTCAGCGAGGCCCAGTAGGCGCGGGTCACCTCGCGGGCCTCCTGCTCGCTCGCATCGCGACCGATGAACAGGTCGGAATTGGCACGAACCGAGGCGGCGGGGATGCCGGGCGGCGGGGTTGGCCTGGACGCGAAGTCGGGCGGCAACACGACCTGATCCGTGCTGTACAGGTCGAAGAATCGTTGGGGCGCCTCGGGCGGGCTGTGTGGCTTGGAGAAGCCGCAGGCCAGGAAGAAGGGCCCGTCCTTGTTCTCCCCGAGCATCTGGATCGCCCGGTTCGCGACCCGGCCGTCGCCGACATCGTCGCCGTCGCCGGGGATGACGATGATCGAGTCCGACCGCCGATCGCGACGCTGGTCCGAGGCCTTCGCCGCCTCGCGAATCTGGGACTTGGAGGTCTCGGCGGGGGGATTCGCGGCCTGCGGGCCGCCGCGGTCGACGCCCGGCGTGGTCTTGGGGTCGCCCCCTTCGGTCCAGGCCTCGTAGTCGTCGATTCCGCCGTGGAACACCTTGCCGCTACGCAGCGTCGTGTAGCCTTGCTGCTTGAAATATTTGGGCAGGCTGACGAATTCGGGGTGGTCCTTGCCGACCCAGGATCGGTTGCCGACGACGCCGGTGGTCACCGGGTAGCGGCCGTTGAGCATGCTGGTGCGTGACGGGTTGCAGAGCGGGTACTGGCAATAGGCCCGGTCGAATCGGACGCCCGAGGCCGCCAGGGCGTCGATGTTCGGCGTCTTGACGACGGGATGCCCATAGGTGCCGAGCTCGGGCCTGAGGTCGTCGGAGAGTATGAAGAGCACATTCAGGGGCTTCTTGACCTCGGCGGCGCGAGCTGCCGGGAGGCCGAAGGCCAGCGAGAGGGCCGAGAGGCCGAGGAGCATGGTCGTGCGCAAAGGGCTCTCCATCAAGGCATCCGTCGAGGGCCCGGGGGGAATCAGGCCCTCGACGGAATGACGAGGTCGATCCGATCAGAAGGAGTCGGCGGAGATGATCTCGCCGCCGTTGCGAGAGCCGAGGGCCCAGAACGGCTGGAAGGCGACGGTCTCTTTGAGAAACCGGACCGAGCCGTCGGTGAGGACGACGTTGGCGCCTCCCGGGTGGTTGCTGGCCAGGCCGTAGGCACCCGGCGAGTTCTGAGTGCCCGGCTTCATGACCATGCACGTGGGATACTTCCCGTTGGGGGGCACGACCGTGTTGCCGATGCTGTAGGCCGGCAGGTTGAACGCCCAGGCCTGGCCGAGATAGACACTACCGTTATTGCGGGTGTTCGAGCCGACCTCAGAGCGCGAGGCGCATTCTTCGAGCCAGTTGAGCAGTGCGTTGTTGTTGTTCGCCTGGGGGAGATTCATGGACTGCGTGTTGCGGGTCACGCCGTCGGGATACTTCGTCAGCCAGACGATGTCCGAGGGGATCGTGCGCTTGTTCGGATTTCCCGAGCCGACCTTCCACTCGCCGAAGGCGATGGTGTTGCTCGTGCCGTCGGTGATGTCGGCGATCCGGACCACGCTCCCGTACCTGAAGACCCCGTTGGGAGGCCCGCCGGTCTGCGTGCCGTCGTGCTCCAGGGTCGAGCCGGTTGACGTGAAGTAGTTCACCCCAGGGGCCTTGAAGCTCTGGCCCAGGATGCGGATCACGTTGAACGACGGCGGCGTGTCCGACGGGCAGAGGAAGAAGGAGAGCCGCGTGTCCGTGGCCGTCGAGTTGGCCGCGTTGCCGTAGCTGTCGATGGAATTGAAGCAGCCGTAGCTGAAGTTCATCGCGTTGTAGAGGCTGCCCTGCTCGATGAACTGGAGCAGGCGGGCCTGTGCGCTGTAGCTGGCGTTGTTCAGGGTCGCCGCGGGATTGACGCCAGAGCTGACGGGCAGGCCCGCGGGCGGGAAGGACCCGAGGGCGCTCTCATAGTTGTGCAGCGCCAGGCCCATCTGCTTCAAGTTGTTCACGCACTGGATGCGCCGGGCAGCCTCGCGGGCCGACTGCACGGCGGGCAACAGGAGCGCGATCAACACGGCGATGATCGAGATCACCACGAGCAATTCGATGAGCGTGAAACCAGGGCGTGATCGTCGTTGCATGGTCTTCATCGAACTCCTGGGGGGAAAGTGGCCGCTGTCCCGGCACTGATCGAGATCCACGTGCGCGTGGAGCCGCCATGGCCGCCTTGCGGGGGCGGGCGCGGGACGGTTTCAGCCCATAGCAACGGGAAAACCGACGGAGGGAGGCTCGCCGTCGAGGGAGGTCCGGATGACGGTGAATTCGAGCGACACACCGATGGTCCGCGAGGACCGAGGAGGCTCTATGGACGATTTGTACTTAAGTCGATCGAATTAATCAAGACTCGCAGAAGCGTCTGAGATGCGATTTATTTGAAAGTCGATAGGATTAATAGGAACAAGTCGAAGGTTACCTCTCCGCCCTACAAATGGATCTGGTTCTGAGCGTGCTCAGAGTTCGAGGATTTCGAACTCGGGCGATCCGAGGTCTCCGTTTCCCGGGGGAATTGCCCGGATGACGCGTGCGAGAAAATGAAGGGAGGAGGAGATCGAGATGCCGCCGATGAGGGCCTGTGATTCACCGGCGGATCGCCTGGCCATCCGCCCGGTCGATCCGGTGTTCCGGCGATGGTTGACCCGGGTCATGCGGGCCCCGATGATTTTGCCGATAGGGGGCGAAGTCATGGCGAGGATTCGTGTGAGGCGTGTGGCGGCTTATGGTTGGGCGGCTCCCACGACGGCAGTGGGCGTTCTGGCGGGAGCGCTGACGCTGGCGACGGGGGGGCGGGGCAGACGGCATCAGGGGATCGTCGAGTTTCATGGCGGATTCTCGACCTGGCTGGCGAGGCGGGCGGGGTTCGGGGCGATGACGCTGGGGCATGTGGTCATCGGCCGGTGCTCGGAAGACCTGGATCTGCTGCGGGCGCATGAGATGGTGCATGTACGGCAGGTGGAGCGATGGGGAGTCCTGTTCCTGCCGGCGTACCTGGCGGCGAGTGCCTGGGAGTGGTCGCGGGGGCGGCACTATTACCTGGACAACTGGTTCGAGCGCGACGCAAGGAGGAGGAGCGAGCAAGTCGGGGTGGTGTCGGCGCCCGGTTCGCTGGGAGAATGGTCGTCCGGGTCGCGCGGGCTGGGGAGTGGCCTCGGTGGCGGTGGCTTGGGTGGGGGAGATTGCGCCGTGATCAAGGCCGTCATTTTCGACGTCGACGGGACGCTCATCGATTCGGTCGATTTCCATGCCCAGGCATGGCAGCAGATTTTCGCCAAGTACGGTTACGAGGTCCGGGTCGAGAAGATTCGGGCACAGATCGGCAAGGGTGGCGACCAGCTGATGCCGGTCTTTCTGTCTGAAGACATGGTCGAGTACGCCGGCGAGGCGATCGAGAAGGAGCGTTCGGAGCTGCTCAAGACGGAATATCTGCCGAAGATCAAGCCGTTCCCGAAGGTCCGCGAGCTATTCGAACGGATTGCAGCTGAAGGGCTCACGATCGTGCTGGCCAGTTCCGCGACCGAGTCGGAGCTGGAGAAGTATGAGGAGATCGCCGGGATCGAGGACCTGGTGGACGCGTCGACCTCGTCGGCCGACGCCGAGGAGTCGAAGCCGAGCCCGGACATCTTCAACGCGGCGCTCGAGCGTGGCGGCGGCCTCGACCCGAGCGAGGCCATCGTGATCGGCGACACCCCGTACGACGCGGAGGCGGCGAAGAGGGCCGGGATCGTCTCGATCGGCGTGCTGAGCGGGGGCTTCAAGGAGGCCGACCTGCGGCGGGCCGGCTGCAAGGAAGTCTATCGCGACGTGGCCGAGCTTCTGGAGAAGTTCGACTCGTCTCCGCTGGCCAAAACAGTCCGCGACCAGGCCTGACACTGGCTGGAGTGCCCGTCGAGATCATGGGGACGGCCGACACTCCGGCACCGAAGTGTGTCCCCTTTTCTCGCGGGCTAACCGGGCGAGAACCGCCTGGGCCTGAATCGGAGCATCCCCGGTCTCAGCCGCCGATAAGGCTGCTGAGGAGCCCGGGGGGCTTTCCTCCGGGGACGTTGATGCGGTCGCCCGGGAAGATCTGGTAATTGGTGGTGGTGTCCCCGCGCTCGCGGATCCCTTCCCAGTCGATCTTGAGGATCAGGTCCTTGCCGCCCGTGGGATGCGGGCGGGTGACGTAGGCCTTCTCGGGCATGCTGTTCGTACGTAGCCCGGCCTGGAGGATGGCGTCAAGGACGGTCTCGCTGCCGGTGATGGGAAACTTGCCCTGCGAGGTGACGGCCCCAAGGACGTAGTAGGTCTTGCTCTGGCTGCCGTTGACGAGCCGGACGGAGACCTCGACGGGGTCGGCGATGTTGAGCTGGGCGGCCTCGGAGCGGAGGAGGTCGGCGATTTTCTCTTCGACCTGCCTCAAGGTGAGCCCCGAGACGTAGACGTCGCCGTGGAATCCGAGGTCGATGACGCCGTCCTGGCGGACGATGGCCGTGGTATTGGGCAGGTCGAGCGAGGCGGGCTTGGCGATGACCTCGATCTCGTCGGGGGGCTCGACCACATAGGGGGGGAGCGAGACCATCTGTAGCTCTCGGGGCTGGTTGAGGTCGAACTCCCCTCGCTGCTCGATCTTGCGTGCGGCGTGCTTGCTGGTCAGCCCGCACCCTTCGAGCCCCGCGGCGCAAAGGACGAGCCCGGCGGCGAGGGTCCGTGCGAGGGGCGATCGGTTCCGCGTCCGTGCGGTCATCGTGCAACACCCTCGGGTACATTGGCCGGACGAGGAGGCGTCCGGGGCCTTGGGGGAGACGGAGCGGCACTGGGCACACGCCGTCGACAACGCTGAATATCGGCGGTCCGGCCGGATCGACTTGAATCGAAGTCTGAGGTTTCTGAGGAATTTCCGGATTGCGCGGGTGGCGAGTGTCGGGATTGACCGATCGTGGAAGTCCGGTTACGGTCCCGCCATCCCGGGAGCCGGCGCGCCAATCTCCCTCGTTTTGGCGCTCCAGGATGCCCCGACCGCCACGGAGGGCGGCGGCCCCGAAGCACGGCGCTCGCGCCGGGGTTCGGGGCGAAAGGCGGCAACCGGGGCCGGTCCTGCCAAGGCCAACCCATGTCGGCATCCGTTGATCGTGTGCTCGTGCTCGGCCTGGACGGCGGGACCATGGCGGCCTTCGGGCCGCTGTTCGACCGCGGCCTGATGCCGCATCTGGCCTCGCTCTGGCGCCGGAGCGCCACCGGGACGCTCCGCTCGTCGGACCCAATGGTGACGCCGGTCGCCTGGACCTCATTCTCGACCGGCTGCCTGCCGGCGACGCATGGGATCCACGAATTCAACTACATCGAGCCATCCGATCGCACCGTGAGGCCCAACCACGCGGGCCGGGTGAAGGTGCCGACGCTCTGGCATGCTCTGGACGCGGCCGGCCGCGACATCGTCAGCATGAACCTGCCGATGACCTACCCGCCGCCGGGAGTGCGCGGGATCGTGGTGGCGGGCTCCGACGCGCCGAGTCTGGACTGGGCCTTCGCCGGCTGCCCCGACTTCAGGGCCGACCTGGCCGAGCACGTCCCCGACTACACCAACAAGATCGTCTGGAAGACCAGGCCCCGGACGCTCGAAGAATTGCGCCCGCTGGCCGCGAGGAATCGGACCATCTTCGAGGCGCAGGCCGCCGCGGCCGAGCGGGCCGATGCGCGGGTCGACTGGTCGGCGATGATGGTCCACTTCCACAACCTGGACAGCTTGCAGCACAGGCTCTGGCCCGAGCTTGACGTCGACGACACCGGCCTGCGCCGGACGGGTTGGAACGCCGAGGTTGAGGGGTGCCTGATGGCGCTCGACGCGGCCGTGGGCCGGCTGCTCGACCTGGCCGCTCGCCGAGACGCCGCCGTTGTTGCGGTCTCGGACCACGGCTTCGGCCCCTGCCGGTCGCTGGTCAATGTCAACGGACTCTTGCGCAAGGCGGGCCTGCAGAAGGGCCTGCTCTACGGCACAAGGTTCCGATACCGGGCGAGCCGGATCGCCGACCGCTTGAGGCGCTGGGTGGCCAAGCACACGGGGAGCGGCGAGGGGATGCGAACGCCGCGATCGGTCGAGGGCCAGGTGGGCTGCGACTGGTCGAAGAGCGCGGCATTCAGCCCGTTCGGCCAGCTCGCCGGCTCCATCTACCTGAATACGCCCGCCCTGCCGGGTTCGTCGGCCGCCGGCCGCGTGACCGACGAGGTCATCGGTGCGTTCCTCGAAGCTCGCGATCCCAAGACCAACGACCCGCTCTTCCGCGACGTCTTCAGCCTGGCCGAGCGCTATGGCATCGACCCCGCCGCCGACGGGCTGCCCGACGTGCTGGCGCTCTCGGCCGACGGCTACCAGGCACAGGCGAAGTGGAGCGTTCGCGGCGACCTGATGCGGCCCGATCCCAGGCTGCCGGCGACCCATTACCGCGAAGGAGTCATCGCGATCGACGCCCCCGGCGTCCGCAAGGGGACGCAGCTCTCGGCCGACCTCCACGACGTGGCGCCCACCCTGCTCTCCATGCTCGGCGAGCGCGTCCCCACGGTGATGGAAGGACGGGTGCTGCACGAGGCCTTCGACCGCCCGCTGGACGTCCGCCGTGGCTCTGCGGCCATCATCCGTCGAGACCCCGCGCGCGATGCCCTCCTGATGGCGGCGGGCCTTGGCGCCGAGTGCGCCTGAACGGCAACCAGACGATCTGGATCAGCGTCCACCGACCATTGTTCGCTTCATTCTCATCTCCCCCCCAACCTTGGAGCCTTCGATGACCGAGACCCGCAACGTCGTCCACGACTACATCCTCAAGACGTTCCTGCCCGGCGAAGACCCCTCCGAGCTGACCGATGAGACCCCGCTGATCACCGGCGGGATTCTCGACTCGATCAGCACGTTGAAGCTGGTCGTGTTCCTCGAAGAACGGTTCGACGTGGTCGTCGAGGCCCACGAGGCCGGGGTGGAGAACCTCGACAGCGTGGCCCAGATCGTCGGCCTGATCGACTCCAAGAAACGGGTTGCCTGACACCGGGCGGAGGAGCCCGCGATGCCCCCGGACGTCGAGTTCGAGCCGAGGACAACCCGGGCCGGTCGCCCGCACCCGCGGCGGATTCTGAGGATGGCCGTCGACCTCGTCGTCGCCGGCATTGGCGTTTTCGCCGCCCTGCTCTGCCTGCGAGCCAAGGGCAACTATGCCTCGGCCCCCTGGATCGGGCTGATTGCGCCGGCGGTGCTCATGTTGGCCTCGGCCGGCTATCGGGCACGCATCTCGGGCGTCGTCCGGGCGTGGTGGGGTTCGCTGGCCGAGTTCAATGAATGCGGGGGCGTCCCTCCCTGGCGGGCGGCCCTGCTCTTCGTCACCTTGCCGGCGATCTTGCTCGACCTGTCGAACAACGACTTCGAGGGTTCCGGCGACACCCGGCCGGTGATCCCGACCGCCGTGAGCCTCGTCACCCAGGGCAACTGGGACCTCGACGAGTTCGATCGCCCGGGACGGCCCGACAACCTGTTCGGGCGAGGTCCGCACCTGGCGTATGACCTCACGCGGCGCCATGGTCGGGTCTACTCGGCCTACCCGGCCGGGATGGTCTTGCTGGCGACTCCCGTCGTTGGCCTGGCCCGTCTGGCGGGTGCCGACCTCTTCGCCGTCCCGGTGCAGGCTCGGCTGGAGAAGATCGTCGCGACGCTGGTCGAGGCGACCGCCCTTGGCCTCTTCTTCCTCATCGCCGCGAGGCTGGCCCCGGCGCCCCTGGCCTTGCTGGCGACCCTGATCCTGGGCCTCGGCTCGGGGATGTTCTCGACGGTGGCGCGAGGCGCCTGGCAGCACGGCGGGATCATCCTAGCGATGATGGCGGTGCTGCTGGCCGAAGTCTCCCGCGAAGGGGGGCCCGGTCGCGTTGGAATCGTGACCCAAGGCGTCGCGTGCGGCCTGCTCCCCTCCTTCCGGCTCACGGCGGCGAGCTTCCTGATCCCGTTCGGCCTCTGGATGCTCTGGAAATCGCCGAGGCGAGCCCTGGCCGTGGTGGGCCTCGCCGCTTTGGTCTACGCCCCCTGGGCGGCCTGGTATCTCTCCATCTACGGCAGCCCGCTGGGCCCGTCGACCTCGCAAATGGGCGGCTCAAGCTGGACCACGCACATCGGATGGCCGCTGATGGGCCTGCTGGCGAGCCCCGGCCGAGGCCTTCTGATCTATCAACCCTGGGCAATCCTGGCCCTGCTCACCCTGGTCCCCGCCTGCCTCCACTCGGCCCGATCCCTGGGCATCACGACCGGCCCTCGCGGCTTCATGCTCCTCTGCGGCCTGATCGTCGTGGCGCACCTGCTGCTGATCGCGGCCTGGCGCATCTGGTACGGCGGCTATTGCTGGGGATCTCGCCTCATCGTCGAAACCCAGCCCTTGCTAGCATTGCTGGCCCTGCCGGGGCTGGCCGTCCTCTGCGCAACCAGGTGGGGCCGCCTGACCGTGGCGACCCTGACTTTGACTGGCATCGTGATGCAAGTCCCCGGCGTCTACCTACATGCCTGCCGCTGGAACATCGCTGTGCACATCGACGAGCATCCCGACTCCGTCTGGTCCTGGTCCGATCCCCCGTTCCTGGCCCCCTGGACGGGCAAGGCGGGAGCCGTTCCGCCTGGTGGTTGAGCCCTGGGTCCCTTGCTCACCCGGCTTGGCCCCATACAAGCTCGTTCGCAGCCTCGATTGCTGCCCGGTATCGATCGAAGCATGCTCCCGGGGCAGGTCAGCACGATCGCGTTCGTCACAACAGACGCGAATGGCTCAATACAAGTTATTCTAATTATAACTATTTTTTAAAGTAATCGACGCGACGTCCTCGAATTAACCGATGCCAACTCGGTCGATCGCGTGATATTCGAGCAGTCGAATGCGATTAACTTCATTCTTAAGCTCTGGGTGCGAGTCGTCTTGCCCACGATGTCGACCGCATGTCGCCCAATCATCGAAAGACTCGCCGCTCCTCCCCCTCGATCAGTACTGCCTGCGCATCGTCGGCGACAGCGGCGGCAAGGACAGAGTCGCCGGCTTCTGAGAATCGCATGTCTTATTTCGGCAACAGGGTTTGTTCAATTCGTTGGTTTCGATTCGCGGAAAGGCGTAGCATACAGCCCGACCGAGGTCCACCGGGACACCGCATGCTCTCGTCGCCCGAGTGCAAATATACAGGAACCCTGATGATCAACATGAATTGGCGTCTTCTTCAAAAGTTCGCCTTGGGGGTGGCCGCGGTCGCCTTCGGGACCGCCGCTCCGGCCGCCCACGCCGGCTTCGTGCCAATCCTGGACAGCCCGGCCCCCGGCGGCGCAGCCTCAGTCTTCACCTACAGCCTGATTTTCTCGAGCAATGGCGGGTCCGAGCAGCTCACCGACGGGGACGTCCTGACCCTGTACGACTTCGGCGCGGGGGTCACCGATCCGAGCAGCGTCGTCATGGTGTCCTCCGACTTCAGCGTCACGGTGCAGAACCTCGGCTTCACGCCCGTCCCCTCGAGCGGCTCGATCAATCCAGTCGACAGCGCATCGATCGCGAACATTTCCTTCACCTACAACGGCCAGACCCTTTTTGCTGACGCAACTTTCTTCGCGACCATCACGCTGAATGGGGCCTACACGACCCGTTCGGGCGAGTATGCTTCGCAGAACGCCTTCCCCGCGGCACCGGGCGGGACGAACACCCAGATCGGCGCCGTTTTCGTCTCCGGAGCCGCGGCCGTGCCCGAGCCGGCCAGTGTGGTCCTGATGGGACTCGGCGTCGTCGTCACCTTCGGCTCCCTTGCCCGCCGCCGGCTAGCCGGGCGTCCCGCCTGAGGCGACCTTTTCTTGATCATGCATGAATAATCTATTATGAAGACTCATTAATTCGTGGTCCGGGCGGCACCCGTGTCGTCCCGGCTCCGCTTGATCGGACGTCCCATCACCTGGCATGGTCCGCCCCCTTTGGAAGATTTCAGCCTCGATCATCGCGATCGTGCCGCGTACGCCCTGGCGGCTCCCGCGACCAGGAGCCATTCGACCTCGGGATCCAGGACACGATCGCTCAGGCTATGGAGGTTCCGGAGCCGGTAGGATCCCAGCGTCCGTCGCTCGATCAGCACCTTCGCCTCCAACAAGGTGTCGAAGTCCACGCGACCCAGGAACTCATCCAAGAGATTGGCGTAGAAGCTCTCGATGAAGCCGTTGTCCCTGGGAGTCGTCTGTGGGAGGAACCGGGCGGTTCCGAGGCGTTGCGCAACGTCGCCTACGCCGACCGGGGATATCACGGTGAGGCGTCACGGGCGATGCTGCGGATCGAGCCGCACCTGGAGTCGCCAGCCGGGAGGCTGCAACCTTGGCTTCTGCGACGCGTCGGTCAGGCTCCTCAGGGGCTCGATCGTCGCCCGCTTATCGAGGGCCAGTCCACGCGCGGGCGGTGGTATTGGCGGGGCGGATCGGTTTCGATCGCGGCCACCAAAGACGGGAGTTGGCCGGGGCTTATTCTGGGATGATCCTGGGTGGTTACTCGGCCTTCAGGTCGGCCAGCCTGCGGAAGTCGTCGCGGTTGCGGATGGCGTCGAAGGCGGGGTCGCTGAAGGGGGCTCCGACGGCGAGGCCCGCGACGACGGCGTTTCGGAGGAGGGCGACGGCCTCTTCGTCGAGGGCTTCGGCCTCGTATCTCGAGGTCTGATTCGCCTGGGCGAATGCCATGGAGAGGACCCGGGCCGCCTGGAAGGTCTCGCCGGGCTCGCCGTCGGCGAGGGCGGCTCGTCGCCGCGCGGCGGCGATCGAGTCGGCCACCCGGTGCGCGGCCAGGGCGAAGGTCGACCAGTGGCCCAGGTGCGACCTGAGCCTGACGAGGACGGCGCGGGGGGCCTCCCCGGTGTGGCGGTCGAGGATGGACTGCTGGATGGTATCGTCCGGCCTCCTGATGCAAGTTCCCGGCGTCTACCTGCAAGCCTGCCGCTGGAACATCGCGGTGCAGATCGACGAGCATCCCGAGTCAGTCTGGTCCTGGTCCGCCCCACTGTTCCTGGCCCCCTGGACGGGCAAAGTGGGGACCGTGCCGCCGGGTCGTTGAGACCCGGGGTCAGTCGCTCACCTGGCTCGACGCCTTTCGAACTCGTGTGTTGGGTCGATCGGAATTGGGGTCATCCCGTTTCCGGATGCCGTTGAACCACGGCAAAATTGACCCAGTCGGGGATTGCGCTCATTAAAGTTCATGATCGGATTGAAGGCTTGGATTTCTATCGCATCGATTGCCCCAGATAAAGGGAACGATCTCCGGCAAAGCTCCCCCGCATGGCCATCCGCCCGCCGGTCCCTCGGTCGCGTGATGCCGGGGAACAACACCTGCCCGGCGGCCTGTCTCCTCGCATGGGCATCGGATAATATGGTTCGGCGTCTCATTCTCCCCGAGCCGGCCCGGGGAGGAACCCGGGCCGGCTCGGTCGCGACCTGCTCTCGCCGGACTGTGAACCTCGGGGCGGCCGCAGGCGATGAATGACGTGACCCGCATCCTCTCGGCCATCGAGCACGGCGAACCCGAGGCCGCCGAGCGACTGCTGCCGCTGGTCTACGACGAGCTCCGCAAGCTCGCCGCCGCGAGGCTGGCGAAGGAGAAGCCCGGCCAGACTCTCCAGGCTACGGCGCTGGTCCACGACGCGTACCTGCGGCTGGTGGGATCGGGGGATGCCGGGGGGTGGAACGGCCGCGGCCACTTCTTCGGCGCGGCGGCCGAGGCCATGCGCCGCATCTTGGTCGAGGCCGCACGCCGCAAGGCCGCCCTCAAGGCCGGCGGGGACCGTCAGCGGGTCGACCTGGCCGTCGCCGAGCCGGCCCTCGCGGGACCCGACCTTGACCTGCTCGCCCTGGACGAGGCCCTTTCGGCCCTGGAGGTCAAAGACGGGCGGAAGGCCGAGCTGATCAAGCTCCGCTTCTTTGCCGGCCTGACGATCGATCAGGCCGCCAAGGTGCTCGGCATCTCCACCTCAACCGCCGACAGCGAATGGGCTTACGCCCGGTCTTGGCTGCGGGTCGCCATGCTCGGGGACGAGGCGGACGGGCCCGACGGATGAAGGCCACCGAGATTCTCGCCGGCCGGGTTGGGTAAAGCGCGGCCCGATTGCGCATTGGACTGAAGGGGAAACGTGCTAGCCAGCCGGGAGGCGGTCGATGGATTCCGTGCAGCTCGACGAGGAGGCGATCTTCGACGTGGCACGGAAGATCACGGACCGCGAGGCCCGGGCGTTCTACCTCGCTCAGGCTTGCGGGGGCGACGCCGCCCTGGTCCGCCGGGTGGAGAGGCTGGTCCGCGTTGGCGAGCAGGAGGCGAACTTCCTCATCGCGCCCACCAGCGACGTGACCGTGTGCCTGCCCGCCGCAGCCGAGCGACCCGGCGTGACGATCGGCCCCTACAAGCTGCTGGAGCCGATCGGCGAGGGGGGCATGGGCACCGTCTACATGGCCGAGCAGGCGCAACCGGTGCGGCGCAAGGTGGCCCTGAAGCTCATCAAGTCGGGGATGGACTCGAAGCAGGTGGTGGCCCGGTTCGAGGCCGAGCGGCAGGCCCTGGCGCTGATGGACCACCCGAACATCGCCCGGGTGCTCGACGCCGGCGCCACCGACTCGGGCAGCCCCTACTTCGTCATGGAGCTAGTCCGCGGCGTCCCGATCACCGAGTTCTGCGACCGCGAGCAATTGCCCGTTGCCGCGCGGTTGGAGCTTTTCGTGCTGGTCTGCCGGGCGGTCCAGCACGCTCACCAGAAGGGGGTGATTCACCGCGACCTTAAGCCGTCGAACGTCCTGGTGACACTGCACGACGGCGTGCCAGTACCGAAGGTGATCGATTTCGGGATTGCCAAAGCCACGGGACAGAGCCTCACCGACAAGACGCTCTTCACCGGGTTCGCGCAGCTGGTGGGAACGCCGCTGTATATGAGCCCCGAACAGGCGGAGATGAGCGGCCTCGACGTCGACACCCGCTCGGACATCTACTCACTGGGGGTGTTGCTTTACGAGTTGCTGACCGGTACGACACCGTTCGACTCGGAGACGCTCAGGAGGGCGGCGTTCGACGAGATGCGGCGGATCATCCGCGAGGTCGAGCCGCCGACGCCCAGCACTCGCCTGAGCACGCTGGGCTTGTCCCTATCAACGGTCTCGACGCGGCGGGGTTCCGACCCACGTCGACTTAACCGCGCCGTGCGGGGCGAGTTGGACTGGATCGCCATGAAGGCCCTGGAGAAAGACAGGAGGAGGCGCTACGAGACGGCCAGCGACTTCGCCGCCGACGTGATGCGCTACCTGACCGACCAGGCGGTGGAGGCGTGCCCGCCGTCGGCACGCTACCGACTAGGGAAGTACGCCCGCCGCCACCGCGCGGCCCTGACCGCCGGGGCGCTGGTCGCCCTGGCGTTGTTCGCCGGGACGGCGGCCAGCGCATGGCAGGCGTTCCGAGCGACGCGGGCCGAGAGGCGGGCGGCCGCAGCCCTGGACGACACCGGGGCCGTTCTCGATTTCCTCGTCGGCGATATCTTCGGCGGCGCGGCGCCCGAGAACAACGGCGGCCGGGTCGCGACGATCCACGACATCCTCACGCGGGGCGAGGGGAAGATCGCCGCCCGCTTCGGTCGCCGGCCGCCGGTCGAGGCCTCGGCGCGCCACGCCCTAGGCGAGGCCTATTTCGCCCTCGGCGATTACCATGAGGCCGAACGGCAATATCGCCTCGTCGTCCAGCTCCGGTCGCAGCACTTCGGACCCGAGGCGCCCCAAACCGTCGCGGCCCAGGCGACCCTGGTCCGGGTCCTCAACTTCCAGGACACGGTCCCCACGACGAGCCGGCTGGAGGCCGAGAAGCTAGCCCGCCGCGCCTCGGCGTTCTATCGCCGCGCGCTCGGACCGCATCATCCCGAGACGATTCGGGCTGCCTCGGATCTTGGAGACGCCCTGTTTCGCCGGGGCCAGCGGGACGAGGCGCGGAAGGTCCTCGAGGGAGTCCTGGCAGACCAGGCCCGCGTCCTCGGCCCCGATCACCCCGACGCGCTCCGGACGCTGCACATCTACGCCAAGGTGCTCCTGGAGCTGGCGGGCGACCTTGCGGGGTCCGAGGCGGCGTTCCGGCGTGGCTTCGAGGATCGCCGCCGGACCCTGGGGCCGGACCACCCGGACACGCTCACCAGCCAGGGCTATCTCGGGGCCGTCGTGTTCCGGCGGGGCCGGCAGGACGAGGGGATCGCCCTCCAGCTCGAGGCCACCGAGGGCTACCGGCGAAATTTCGGCCCGAACCACATCCGGACCAGCGGCGCCCTCGGCTACCTCATGCGAAAGCTGCGGGAGAGGCCAGACCCGGCGCCGTTGCGCGACCTGTGCCAGCGCTGGCTCCGCGAGATCCTGGGGGCCCCGCCCGGTCACCACCCTTACGAGCGCGAGCGGCGGGCAATCACATTGATCCGACTGGTTCGACAACTCGTCACCCTCCCTAGGTCGACCCCGTTCGACGGGGAACTCGCCGTCCGCGCCGCCGAGGACGCGGCCGCCATCTCCGAGGGACAGTCCGGCGGGCTCGCGCTGGCCCTGGCCTACGACCGCGTGGGCCAGGCGGAGAGGGCGATGCAGGCCGCGCGTGTGACGATGGCGCGACCGGACTGGGAGCCCGACGGGCATGCCTGCCTGGTCCTGGCGCTGGTGCACGCCCACGGCGGCGAGTTGGAGGAGGCCCGCGGATGGTTCGCGAAGCTGCCGCCGGGGTTCGAGCCGGAGCAGGGGGACGCCCCGACGCGTGCCCTCTACGCCGAGGCCGCCGCCCTGCTCGGGACGACGCCCGGTGCGGACGAGGTCGCCAGGTGACCTGACCGGAGATCGCGGGATTTTGGGGCGACGTCTTCGGCGGTCACCGGTTCCCCTACGCGCACTTCCCTCGATGGCTCGCGTGGCGGGACTTACGTTCCGCCATGCGCCGCTCTTGGCATGACCCCGGAAGGGCAAACCGGCCCCCGTGCCGAGAATTTCCGTGATTCTTGCCCGTTCTGTTGGGTAGTCCATGAGCCGATTGCGCATTGACCTACAGGGGACGACGATGGGCCCGGTCGAGGCGAGTGGTGATGAGCTTTATCCCGCCCGATGCGAGGCTTCGCCCCGTCCCAGAGCGACGGACACGTGTGCCGGAACACCCTTTCGACGAGGAATTCTCCCATGCGACGCAGCCTCCTCCTGCTGGCCCTGGCCATCAACGCCGCCCAGACGACCGCCGCCCAGACCCAGACCGGGCCCGGGACCATCTATTACCTCTACGGCTCCACCACCCCGAGAGACGCGTACCGGGTTTCCGGCAACGGCACCGGCACGGTCTACCTCGGCCCTACCAAGGGGGTGAGGACCACCGCCCTGGAGATCTATCCGGGGGGCAGACAAATCTTCGGCACGGCCGAGCCCCTGGGCCCGATCCCGGGCGTCTCGGCCAGCTACGGGGACCTCATGCTTATCTCGGAGAAAGGGAAGGTCCCCACGACCGTGACGAACTTCCGCGGCCCTCAGTACCTCGACCAGAACGGCGCCCGGTGCCGGTTCTCAAATGACCAGCGGGACAGCTTCTTCTCGTTCGTGGTCTACGACACGCGCACATCACTCTGGGTGTACTACCGCTACAACGGCCCGGTCTCGGACGTCTTCCAGCCCGACTTTATACCGTTCTCGTCGGATGACCCGCGCCTGGAGTATGTCATCTCCGAGACCAACGATTATCGCTTCCGAGAGTTCTATGATTGGGACCCTACCGGGACCTGGCTCACCTACTCTGACCGTGACGCCGCCGGCAGGTTCGTGACCTCCGTCCACAACCACCAGACGCAAACCTCGATCACGGTGAACAACCCGGCTGTGAGCGGGCTCGACATGACGTCCCCGTGGGGCTCTTCCACCGAATTCCGCCTGTTCAGCCCGGCGAGGTATAAGGACGGGACCAAGGGCATTGTCTCGTTCTACCCGGACACCGGCCGGTGGAGCTGGGTCATTAAGGAGGGCGGAACAGGGTCTAAGTATGTCGACATGTTCTCGCCGCCCGCGATCTCGCCCGATGGGACTACGTTGGCCTTCGGGATGCGCCGGATGGTGGGCAAGTACATGTATCCGAGCCTCGTCCGGGTGCCGGCCAGCGGGGGGGCGTATACGCCGCTCGTGACCTACACGGACCGCGATGCGAGCCCGATGAATGCGGGCGGCCTGGGGTGGAAGTGGTGAGCGTCCCTCCTGAGCTCCGCCTCGGTCCATCAACCTTGGAGCGATCCGCAAGGCGGTAATGAGCCTCGGCCCGGGACTCACGATCGCGAGAAGAACCCAATCTGTCAGGCGTCCGGCCGCCCGCACAAGGTCTGGTCGGACGCCTGATCGCATCCCTTGCCGGATGGATCGAATCGGGACTTCCGGGCGGAGGACTCAATCGGCCTCCGGCCAGCAGAGCGAAACATAGAGGGCAATTCACGACGCTCGTCCGGGGCCTAGAGGTGCGAATGCGATTTTTTTCGGCAACACCAGGGCAAGAATGAACGATGGGCGCGGCCACGGCAGAGTCCGTCGTGGCCGTCCCTGACCCGCCCTCTTAGCAGCGACCACTCACTCTCATGGTCGTCGCGGCCACTGGCGACGGGAGTTGGCCGGGGCTTATTCGGGGATGATCCTGGGTGGTTACTCGGCCTTCAGGTCGGCCAGCCTGCGGAAGTCGTCGCGGTTGCGGATGGCGTCGAAGGCGGGGTCGCTGAAGGGGGCTCCGACGGCGAGGCCCGCGACGACGGCGTTTCGGAGGAGGGCGACGGCCTCTTCGTCGAGGGCTTCGGCCTCGTATCTCGAGGTCTGGTTCGCCTGGGCGAATGCCATGGAGAGGACCCGGGCCGCCTGGAAGGTCTCGCCGGGCTCGCCGTCGGCGAGGGCGGCTCGCCGCCGCGCGGCGGCGATCGAGTCGGCCACCCGGTGCGCGGCCAGGGTGAAGGTCGACCAGTGGCCCAGGTGCGACCTGAGCCTGACGAGGACGGCGCGGGGGGGTTCTCCGTTGTGGCGGTCGAGGATTGATTGCTGGATGGAGATCGCCTGGAGGAGGTGAGACGCGGCCTCGTCTTGGGCGCCGAGCCTCGACTGGGCGGCGCCGAGCCACTCGTGGATCTCGCCCTGTCGGCTGAATTTCTGCCAGTCCTCCCCCGCGAGGATGGCCGGGACGACGAGGCCGGGCTGGAGCAGGTCCTTAAGAAGTGCGACGGCCTCGGTGTCGGCCTTGGCGGCCTGATCGGCGCGGCCGGCCCTGGCGTAGAGCTCTCCCAGATTGACCAGGCCTTTCGCCAGGCCCGTCTTGTCGGCACGGTCCTCGGGGATGTAGGCGACCCCATAGCGGAGCGACTGCACCGAGCGCTGCTGCGTGGCGATGGCCTCGCCGACCTGGTTCAGCTCATCGTGGATCAGCGAGGCCTGGTGGGTCGCGTTCGCGGCGGTGTTGTGGAGCTTGAGTCCGGGGGTGTTCGAGCGGCGGAGCCAGTCGCCGACGAGGGGGTGACCGACGATGGCGTCGAGGGTGCGTGCGGCGTGATCGAAGGCCTCGAGGGCGCGCCGCCCCCGATGAGCGTCGAGCTGCCGCTCCCCCTGCGTGATCCAGGATTGGGCCATCTCGAAGCGCTTCTGGAGGTCATCGGGAGACTGATCGACGATGAATTGCTCCAGCCTGAGCGCATCGCGGCAGGCGTCGTCGGCGTCGCCCGGTTGGCGGAGGACGTCGGAGATGGTGGCCTGGCGCCTGAGGAGCTGCGCGAGCGTCTTGCGGGTGAACTCGTCGCCGATGTCGTACCGGCCGCCGGGCCGCTGGATCACGTCGCGGAGGGCCCTGGTCGACTGCTCGAGCACGCGCTTGCGGGTCGCGAGGAATGCTGGGCTGGGCCCCCCCACCTCGTACTGGGCGAGCAGGTCGTCGCCCGCCAGCAGGTTCTCATTGAGCCTGCGCATCGCGGCGGAGAACTCGTCGTGGCGGGCCTTCTCCTTCTGCACCTCGTTGGCGTGGCTCCTGAGCACGATCTGCACGCGGGACTTGAGGAGGTCGGCCTCTCCCCGGCTCTCGATCAGGGCGGCGAGGGTGCGCAGCCAGAGGAGGGCCAGGACGACCGGGAGGATCAGGATTGTGAGTGCCGAGGCCCCCGCGAACGAGGCGTAGACCGGGTGGCGGGTCGCCCAGCCGATCAGTCGCACGGTCAAGGAGTCGGGCTGGGCGCGGATCTGCTCGCCTCGGGTGAACCGGATGATGTCGTCGGCGAGTTCGTCGGCGGTCGAGTAGCGGCGCCCCGGGTCCTTCTGAAGGCACTTCAGGATGATCGTCTCGATGTCGCGCGGCAGGTCGGGGCGCATCTTGCTAGGTGCGGGGGGCTCGTGCGTCAGGGCGAGCTGGATGGTGCTGGCCGGGGTCGAGGCGCGGAACGGCGGCCGGCCGGTGACGAGCTCATAGAGGATCGCCCCCAGCGAATAGACGTCGGCCGCGGCGCCGACGTCGCGGGCTCCCTCTCGGGCCTGCTCGGGCGCCATGTAGCAGGGTGTGCCGAGCATGTGCCCGGTGAGCGTCTGGCCCAGCGGGCTGTCCAGCATCTTCGCCAGGCCGAAGTCGGTGAGCTTGGGCACGCCGTCGACGGTGAACAGGACGTTGGCCGGCTTCAGGTCGCGGTGGATGATCCCGCGCACATGAGCGTGGTGCGCCGCCCTGGCCAGCTTCTCGACCAGGAGCGCCGAGGACTCGACCTGCCTGGGGGTCCCGTCGAGCCTCCGCTCCAGGCTTCCTCCCTCGGCCCATTCCAGCGTGAGGTAGGGGATTCCATGGCTCTCGCCCACGTCCAGGACCTGGACGATATTGGCGTGCTGGAGCCGGGCGATCGCGTCGGATTCCTGGCTGAAGCGGGCGAGCAGCTCGGTTGAGGAATACGAGCCCGTGAGCACCATCTTGACTGCGACCAGGCGGTTGGGCTTGTGCTGCCTTGCCTTGTAAACGACCCCCATGCCGCCGCGGCCCAGCTCGCCGAGGATGTCATACCCCTCGAGCTCGGGCTTGCGGAATAAGAGAGGCGGGGCCACGCCGGCGAGCGTCTGCTCCTGGCGGAAGAGGTTGGGCAGGGGGGCGCCCTCGGCGCCCGACGCCTTCTTCAGCCGCTCGAGCCGTGAATTGAAGAGGATGTCGACCTCGACCTGGAGCCTGAAGGCCGCGGCCAGTTCGGGAAACCTCTCCGCATACTCGTCCTGGGTCGGCGACTCGCCCAGTTGCTGGCGGATCTGGTATTCGCCGAAAACGAAATCGAGCAGGACGTTGGAGTTCCAGCTCAGGTTGGGGTTCTCGTCCCGATACTGCTCGACCGATGGCCGATCGCCGGACCGCCAGCGCTCGATCTGGTCATCGCGGAGCGCCTCGAGGCGAGGGTCCACGGCCGCCTCGCCCGCCGCCGCTGACCTGGACTCGTTCGCCATGCGAGTTCGCCCGCCCGTTAAGGCCTGATCCGCCGGCTCGACTGGTCGCGTCCCCGTGACACGCGAGCGATCCGGTCATCTTGGGCGGTCGTGCGAGCTCCCGGGAAGCCGACACTCGTCGTCGGCCGGCGGTTCGGTCACCCCTGTTCTCGCGGACCCAAGTCCGGCGGCCCGCGTTCGACGGGGGCAAGGCGTGACAGGGGTAAGCTCGCACCCACTCCATCCGAAGGAATTTTACCACACGCGAATGCGGCAGGTCACCACCCTTCGGGCCCGGAACCTGGCCGGTTTGGTGATGGCGAGGCCCGCTGTTCCGGGTAGGCACTCGTCGAGCCCGGAGGAGGATCTGGCGGCCTTCACCGCGAGAATTTCTTGGAAACCTCGCGGAGTACGCCATAATCAGGGGGGAATTGCGGCATCCATCAGGCTGCTTGACGCGGGGCCCCGGTCGCGCCAAGATGGATCGCCGTGGGCGGGCCGTTGCATTGCGCCGGCACCGCTCAAAGCGGACGCGATCCGTCGGGAACTCCTCGGTCGACAGGCTGAGGCGCGACCTCGCGGGGGTCGGCGACACATCGAGATGCTTCGGGGGCGCCGTTCAGATGCGGGTCTTCATCACGGGCGGCACGGGGTTGATCGGCAGGCGCCTGACTGAGCGGCTCATCGGCCGGGGCGACACGCCGGTACTGCTCTCACGCCACGCCGACTCCGCCCGGCGCAACCCCAAGTTGCGCGGGGTCCAGGTCTTGCAAGGCGACCCCGCCCACGCCGGCCCCTGGGACGCGGGCGTCGACGGCTGCGATGCGGTGGTGAACCTCGCCGGGCACAACCTGTTCGCCGACCGCTGGTCGCCGGAGGTCAAGCGGACGATCCGGGATAGCCGCGTCTACGGCACCGAGAACGTGGTGGCCGCCATGGCCCAAGCCACGGTCAAGCCGAAGGTGCTGGTCCAGGCCTCGGCGATCGGCTATTATGGCCCGACCGACGACCAGGAACTGACCGAGTCCTCGCCACCTGGCTCCGACTTCATGGCCCGGGTTTGCCGCGAGTGGGAAGAGGCCGCCGCCCCCGCGGCCAGCTTCGCCCGCCTGGCGACGATCCGCACCGGTGTCGTGCTGGCCAAGGGCGAAGGGGCTCTGAAGGTGATGACCCCCATCTTCAAGCTGATGGGCTCGCCGATCGGCGGCACTCACTCGGCGCTCGTGCCCGGCACGGGCCGTCAGTGGATGAGCTGGATCCACCTGGATGACATCGTCGGGCTGATGCTGCTGGCCCTGGACAACGCCGAGGCCAAGGGTCCGATCAACGGGACGGCCCCCAACCCGGTTCGCAACGTGGACTTCGGCAAGGCGCTTGCGAAGCAATTCCATCGGCCGTTCTTCCCGTTCGGCCCCCCTGATCTCCTGCTGAACGCCGGACTTGGCGAGGTGGCCCAGGTGGTCACCAAGGGACAGAAGGTGCTGCCCAAGCGAGCGCAGGAGCTTGGCTACACCTTCAAATTCCCCGAGCTGGCGGGCGCCCTGGCGAATCTTTTCGCCAAGCCGCCGAAGAACGAGAAGGCGGCCCGCCCCGCGCCTTCGCACGCGGCCCCAACGGCCCACCACTGACGCAACTCCCCCAGCCATCCTTCAGAACATCCCACCCACTCCGCACACACCAGAGGCATCGGCCCTGATGAATCCGATCTCGCATGGCGGCAACATGACGGCGGTCCGGCGGCGTTACGGCCTCGGCAACCTGCCCATGATCGACTTCTCGGTCAGCCTGAACGGGCTGGGAGCCCCCAAGGGGGCGATGGCCGCCGCGTACAAGGCCAACGCGAAGATCGAGCGCTATCCCGAGCCCGGGGCATTGCGGCTGACGGAGCGCGTGGCCGAGTTCCACGGCGTGCCGACCGAGTGCGTGATCGTCGGGGCCGGCACCACCGAGCTGATCAGCCTGATCGCGGCCTCGCTGCGCGACGTGCTGGCCCAGCACGCCCAGGAGCTGGGCGACCCGCGGATGGCGATGTCACACCTGATCGAGCCCTGCTACGCCGAGTACCGCCGGGCCTCGACCCTGAACAACCTGCGGGTAGACGTGCACAAGACGCACATCATCGGCTGGGAGCAGGACTACTTCCCCAAGCAGGCCTCGGGCATCAACTGGACGGGCCACCCCAATAACCCGACCGGCCGGGCCTGGGACCGCAAGACGCTGCTCGACCACGTCGACGCCTCGGGCGCCCTGCTGACGGTGGTCGACGAGGCCTACCTCGCCTTCCTGCCCGACGAGGCCGAGCGGACCCTCTGCGGCGACGTCGTCAATCGCGACAACCTGATGGTCATGCGGTCGATGACGAAGATTTACTCGATCGCCGGCCTGAGGGTGGGCTACGCGCTCGCCTCGCCCGAGATGGTCGACCGCCTCAAGCGGTTCCAGGACCCCTGGACGATCACCGTGCCGGCCGAGCTGGCGGCCGTCGAATGCCTGAATGACGACGAGTACATCGAAGAGACGCGCGGGATCGTCATCGAAGAATCCGAGCGGATGTTCGACGCCCTCTGGGACATCCCCGGACTCCGCCCCGCCTGGCCCGGCCGCGAGCGTCCCGAGGACGCCGCCGGCTTCCCCAACTTCCTGCTCGTGAGCCTGACCGATACCCCCTGGACCTCGGTGCAGGTGCACGAGGCGATGGCCCGCCGCGGCGTCTTGATCCGCGAGTGCTCCAACTACGCCGGCCTGGAGATGGGCTCGATCCTGACCGGCCCCGGCCTGGAAGTGCTCACCAAGGGCCACCTCCGGTTCGCCGTCCGCTGTCGCGAGGAGAACGACCGGCTGCTCGAAGCCCTGGAGTCGGTCATGAAGTCTCAGCCCCCGCGCTGAGACCGGTTCACGACTCGATCTCTAGGTCGCAAGCAAGTAGACCCCCGGACCCTCCTCAATCGAGGGTCCGGGGGTCGTTTGCGTGGCAATGCCTTGACGATGCCCGCCCATGCTGCTCGAGGTCTCAGAACGCAGCCCAGCCCAGTAGGGTTCCCAGTCCAATGCAGGCGGCGGCCGATCCGAGCAGCAGCGTCAGGGCGGTCTTCGGCCTCGTCTCGGCGAGCTCAGCGAGAGGTCGGAACCACGCAGGGTATTCGGGGTAAACTTCGACCTCGACGATCTGGCGCGGCTGCTGGGAGACGACGGTCGCGGGCTCGGCGTCGGCGGGCGGTGCAACGGGGGCGGGGACGGCTTTCTTGGTGGAGCGGCGTAGGAGGGATTCCAGGGCGTCGGCGGCCTCGGTGCCGCTCTGGTATCGGTCCTTGGGATGATGGGCGAGCAGCTTGTCCATGACTCGGATGAAGCCGGGGGGCAGGTCGGCCCGCGCCTCCTGGAGCGGCACGGGTCGGCCGTTGATCCGCTTGCCCAGGCGCTCGATGGGGGAGTCGCCGGGGAATGGCAGGCGTCCGCTGACGAGGTGATACATCGCGCAGCCGAGCGAGTAGAGGTCGGTCCTGCCGTCGACCTCCTTGCCGCTCGCCTGCTCGGGGGACATGTAGTCGACCGTGCCGACGGCGATCCCGTCGGCGGTGGCGAACGTGGCCTGGTTGTCGGCCTCCATCAGCACGCCAAGGCCGAGGTCGAGCACCTTGACCTGCTTCTCCTCGTTGAGCATCAAGTTCGAAGGCTTGATGTCGCGGTGGACGACCCCTTGCGCATGGGCGTGGGCCAGTCCGCGGGCAGCCTGAACGCCGTAGCTGACGACGTCGACGGGGGCGAAGACCCCTTCGGACTTGTAGATCTGGCCCAGGGAGCGGCCCTGGACGTATTCCATCACGATGTAGCTGACGCCGTTGACCTGGTCGGCATCGAAGGCGCGGACGACGCCCGGGTGGTCGAGTCGGCCGACCAGGCGCATCTCGCGCTGGAAGCGGGCGAGGGCACGCTCGTTGGTGAGGATCTCCGGCGCGATGATCTTCAACGCGACGACCCGACCCATCAACTGATGGTGCGCCTTGAAGACGCGGCCCATCGAGCCCGAGCCGATCCGGTCGAGGATGACATACTTGCCGACGGTCAGGCCGTGCGGCTTGTTGGCGAGGAGCCGCTTCGCCTGATATTCGGTGAGGAGCCGGCTGTCGACGAGCCGCTCGGCCAGCGCGGGGGCGGCCGTGGGGAGGTCGCCGGAGAGGATCCGGGCGCGGAGGTCGGAGAGCTGTCGCTCGCTAAGAATGCCGGAATTGCGGATGACCGAGACGAGGTCGAGGCCCGCTCCGCCAGTCGACTTGGGCTTCTCGGACGTCGCCACGACCGCACTCCCCTGCCCGCCTGATCCGGCGCCCTCGCCGGATCGGACGTCCCGAACCGGGGTTGCCGGGCGACCCTCGCCCGGCGCTGCCCAGCCATTCACTCTATCTCAACGGCCCGACAATATCAGCCCCCGGGCATCGGACAAGTCAAGTCGTCGGGGTTGAGCCCGCTCCCTCGGACGTGAAGCGGGCCGGTTGGGGCCCCTTGCCCTTCGATCGGCTAGATCGTCGGAGGTTTCAGCGGAACAGGACGAATCCGCCGTCCGCTCGGGGCACGCCCGCCACGCCGCTGCCCACGCTCGCCGCCGATCCGGCGGGTCCTGACGGCTCGCCGTCGGCGCCGTAAGACTGCCATCCCAGGCGGCCGTCTCGCGTCCAGGCCACGAGCGTGCCCCCCTTCATGCCGGAGAGGGCCACGACGCCGGTCCGCATCCCCGACATCCCCGGCGTCCTGATCTCGGCGGGGCCGGAGGGATTGCCCTTGCCGTCGAGCGTGGCGTACTTGATCTCGCCCTTCGTCGGCCAGGCGGCGACGAAACCGCCAGGTCGGGCGTTGACCGAGTAGTAGGTCATCGGGCAACCGTCGATCTTCCAGGGGGTGCGACCGACTCGCTTCCGTTCCACGCGGCCGCCGGCCTGGTCCCAAAGGACCAGGTACATATCCCGCTCGTTCGCCGTCTCCTCGCGGTAGAGCACCGCGAGGCGCCCGTCCTCCCCGTACGCGGCGCTGGTCGTGCAGCAGTCGCACGGGTTGAAACGCCGATCGATCTCCATCGGTGGCGCGAATGTCTCGCCGTCGTCGCGCGAGACGCTGGCGTAGAGCTTCTCCGAGAGCCAGCAGGCGGTGACATTGCCCGCGCCGTCCGCGGCCAGGCTGAAGCCCTCGCTGGGTTTCCTGTTGATGTTTCGGACGGCCGTGAAGGCGTCGGAGCCGGGGTCGAGCCTGGCGTAGAAGAGTCCCCACTCGTCCTGGGGCAGCTTGAGCTTCCAGGCGTTCGTACCCATCGCCACGTGGATGCGGCCCTCCCGGCCGACGGCCAGGTCCCATGCGGAATATTCCAGGCCCGAGACGCGCGGACCATCGCCAAGGACCGGGATGGTCGGGCCGAAGGTCAGGCCGCCGTCGGTCGATTTCGCGTAGCCGGGCCCGTGCGACGAATCGAAGAGGAGGTGGATCGCACCGTCAGGGCCGACCCTGGCCACGACCGGCTTGCCGCCGCCGGGCACCGCCACCGTCGTCACCCCGCCTGTTTCTCGGCCGGCGTCCGACGCCTCGGCGTTGCAGATCAAGGTACCCAGGAGAGTTAGGGCGGCTCCGGCCTGTCTCGTCGTCATGAGGTCGTCCTCGTCGCTGTCGTCGGTCTTCGGGACTCGTCGCGATCCGCCATCTTGGGGCTTCGGGTCGCACTTCCTCTTACTCCGTCCCGGGATCGCCCGATAGGCCCGAGTCTCCTCCGTTTCCTCGGGAGGCTCGTCGACGGGTTGACGTCGCGACGCCGGCGGCTCCTGGACATTGGGCGGTCGGCCGACTACCATTCGGCCCGTGGGCCGACCCGGCCGCACGCCGGGCGAGTCGGCGGGGCTCCGGCGGCCGGCCCCGCAACAAACGCAAGACGGATGGTACCCCGGGCACGCGGGCCGGGCCCCCGTCCCGCGCCGAAGGGATCAGGGAATGACAGCCGCCAACGACC
Source organism: Isosphaeraceae bacterium EP7 (assembly GCA_038400315.1). Lineage (NCBI taxonomy): Bacteria > Pseudomonadati > Planctomycetota > Planctomycetia > Isosphaerales > Isosphaeraceae > Kueselia > Kueselia aquadivae. The sequence goes on along the minus strand of CP151667.1, from coordinate 1,823,278 downwards.
CCCACGCCGCGCTCCGCGCGTTCAAGAAGAACCACGACTTCTTCGTCGGAATCGACAGCGATGGCTGCGTCTTCGACAGCATGGAGGTGAAGCAAAAGGAATGCTTCATCCCCAACATCATCGAGTACTATGGCCTGGCCGCCATCTCCAAGTATGCGCGCGAGGCGGCCGAGTTCGTCAACCTGTACTCAAAGTACCGCGGGATCAACCGGTTCCCCGCGCTGACGAAGACGCTCGACCTTCTGGCCGAACGCCCCGAGGTCGCCGCCCGCAACTTCGTGCTGCCGAGGCTCCAAGGCGTGCGCGACTGGCTCGACCGCGAGACCAAGCTGGGCAATCCCGCCCTGAAGCGGGCGGTCGAGGAGACCGGCGACCCCGACCTGACCCTGACCTACGCATGGAGTGAGGCCGTCAACGCGACGGTCGGCCGGATGGTCAAGGACGTCCCCCCCTTCCCCTTCGTCGTGCCTTCGCTGGAGCTGCTCAAGGGGAAGGCCGACGTGATGGTGGTCTCGGCCACCCCGAGCGAGGCCCTGGAGCGCGAGTGGAGCGAGCACGGGCTGTCGAAGTACGTCGGCCTGATCGCCGGGCAAGAGCTCGGGGTGAAGAAAGAACACCTCCAGTACGCGACCGAGGGTAAGTGGGCGAAGGACAAGGTCTTGATGGTGGGCGATGCGCCCGGCGATCGCAAGGCGGCCGAGGCGGTGGGCGTCCTGTTCTACCCGATCGACCCGGGCCACGAGGATGAGTCCTGGCGGCGGTTCCACGACGAGGCCCTGCCCAGGTTCTTCGCCGGGACGTATGGCGGCTCGTACATGGACGAGCAAGTCGCCCGGTTCGAGTCGCTGCTGCCCGAGAATCCCCCCTGGTCCGTCGTTTCCAGGTGACGTCGTCCGTTGAACCTCGACCCTTGTCCCGAATGATCCGGGGAAGCACCCATGCCCGCGCGTAACGTCGTCGTGGCCCAGTCCGGCGGCCCGACCTGCGTCATCAACAACTCGCTGCGCGGGATCATCGAGGCGTGCCGCGACGACTCGAAGACCTTCGGCACGGTGTACGCCGGCAAGTTCGGCATCGAGGGGGTCCTCAAGGAGGAGCTGATCGACCTGTCGGCCAGCTCCGCCGAGGAGATCTCGCTGCTGCGCACCTCGCCCGCCGCCGGAAGCATCGGCACCTGCCGATACAAGCTGAAGTCCGGGCAGGACGAGGACTTCGCGCGGGTGGTCGAGGTGCTCAAGGCCCACGACGTCGGCTACTTCTTCTACATCGGCGGCAACGACTCGCAGGACACGGCGCACAAGGTGAGTCTGCTGGCGCAGGACAAGGGGCTCGACCTGGTGGCCGTCGGCGTCCCCAAGACGATCGACAACGACCTGGGCGACCCCGAGTTCACCCTGCTGGACCACTCGCCCGGCTACGGCTCGGTGGCCCGGTACTATGCCCAGTACGTCCGGCAGGCCAACGAGGAGAACGGCGGCAGCAGCCCGGCCGACCCCGTGCTGGTCATCCAGGCGATGGGCCGGAAGATCGGGTTCATCCCCGCCGCCGCGCGGCTGGCCGACCCGAATCGCGAGATGCCGCTGCAGATCTACCTGAGCGAGTCTGGCCTGAACCTGGAACAGCTCGGCAAGAACGTGCTCGACCAACTCTCCAGCGACGGCCGCTGCATTGTGGTCGTCAGCGAAGGCTTCGACGTCGGCGACCTGGGGGCGACCCGAGACAACTTCGGCCACGTCCAGTTCAGCGCCAGCCAGACGACCGTGGCGCAGAGCGTGGTGAACTACCTGAACACGCTCAAGTTCCCCGTCCCGGGCAAGGCGCGAGGCCAGGTGCCCGGGACCGACCAGCGGCACGCGATCGCGTACGCGAGCGTCGTCGACCTCGACGAGGCGTATGGCGTCGGCCGCTACGCGGTGGACATCGCGCGTTCCGCGGGCAACGGTTACATGGCCACGATCCTCCGCGATCGGTCGAAGGGGGCCTACTCCATCGAGTTCGACAAGGTTCCGCTGGAGAAGGTGGCCAACTTCGACCGGAGCTTCCCCAAGGCCTGGATCTCGGCCTCGGGCTGCGACGTCACCGATGAATACCTGGCTTATGCTCAGCCCCTGATCGGTCAGGACTGGGTGACGGTGCCCACGGTGAACGGCCTGGTCCGGTTCGCCCGGATCTCGCAGACCTTCGCCCCCAAGACACTCCCCGCTTACGTGCCGGAGACGTACCGCAAGGCGTGAGCCTGAGCCGCGGAACCCCGGACGACCTTCAACTGACCGAGCGACAGACCCCAAAGGTGGATGACTGAGATGGCGGAACCGACAGCCGATATCGGCCTGATTGGCCTGGCCGTGATGGGCGAGAACCTGGTCCTGAACATCGAGAGCCGGGGATTCACCGTCGCGGTGTTCAACCGGACGACGTCGAAGGTGGACGACTTCGTCGGTGGGCGTGCCAAGGGGAAGAAGATCGTCGGCACCCACTCGGTGGAAGAGCTGGTGGCCTCGCTCAAGACCCCGCGCAAGATCATGATCATGGTCAAGGCGGGCGACCCCGTCGACGCCGTGATCGACGAGATCGCGCCGCTGCTGGACCCGGGCGATATCCTGATCGACGGCGGCAACACCCACTACCCCGACACCACCCGCCGGACGAAAGCCCTCGCCGGGCACAAGATCCTGTTCGTGGGCACGGGCGTCTCCGGAGGCGAAGAGGGGGCGTTGAAGGGCCCCTCGATCATGCCTGGGGGGAACCCCGAGGCCTGGCCGCACGTCAAGCCGATCTTCCAGGCGATCGCCGCCAAGGTCGACGACGGCACCCCCTGCTGCGACTGGGTGGGGCCCGAAGGCGCCGGCCACTACGTTAAGATGGTGCACAACGGCATCGAATACGGCGACATGCAGCTCATCTGCGAGGCTTATGCCTTGATGGACCGGCTGCTGGGGATGGCCCCCGCCGCCCAGCGCGACGTCTTCGCCCGCTGGAACGAGGGGATCCTCGACAGCTACCTCGTCGAGATCACCCGCGACATCCTCGGGTTCGTCGATCCCGAGACCAAGAAGCCGATGGTCGACCTGATCCTCGACACGGCCGGCCAGAAAGGGACCGGCAAGTGGACGGTCAACTCGGCGCTCGACCTGGGCACGCCCCTGACGCTCATCGCCGAGGCCGTCTTCGCCCGCGTCCTGTCGTCGCAGAAGGATGAGCGGGTCGCCGCCGAGAAGGTTCTGACCGGCCCCGAAGCCAAGTACGACGGCGACGCCAAAGCCCTGGTCGACGACATCGAGCAGGCGCTCTACGCTAGCAAGCTCATCTCCTACGCGCAGGGCTACGCCCTGATGAACGCGATGGCCAAGGACAGCGGCTGGGAAATCAACAACGGGGCCGTCGCCCTGATGTGGCGGGGCGGCTGCATCATCCGCAGCGCCTTCCTGGGCAAGATCAAGGAGGCGTTCGACCGCGACCCCAAGCTGGCGAACCTCCTGCTCGACCCCTACTTCACCGACCAGATCAACAAGGCTCAGGCCGGCTGGCGTCGGGTCATCGCCGCCGCCGCGACCCGCGGCGTGGCGATCCCCGCCATGTCGTCGGCCCTGGCCTACTACGACGGCTACCGGACGGGACGGCTCCCCGCCAACCTGCTGCAAGCCCAGCGCGACTTCTTCGGCGCCCACACCTACGAGCGGGTCGACAAGCCCCGCGGCGAGTTCTTCCACACCAACTGGACCGGACGCGGCGGCACGACCTCCTCGACCTCCTACAACGCCTGACCCCACCCCCCTACTGCATGACGAGCAACCCCGAGACGGCCGTCCCAACCAACGGGACGGCCGTTTCGCGTTCGAAGGGCTCACCGCTGATCGCCCGGCCCAATCCGACATAGACGACCTTGACGGCCACCCAGGGGCTGACACTTGCTCGGAGGAGCTGCCATCCCAGCGGCGTGAACACGGTCTCCGGCGACGTCCGCGTCGAATTCCTCAAGAATCGGTCGCGGCAGGCCCCTCGACCTTGCCGTTATGCTGAATGAACGCCTCGAACCTCGTCCGTCCCTTCCCCATGACTCAGGGGCGGACGGGGCGATCGGTGTGACGCATGTCGATTTTGTTTTTGCCGGCTTCGACCCATACGCTCCGAACTTCGTACTAGGGTCAGGGGGAGCAGCCTCCTCGACGCCACCCGACGAGATTCGCGAGGTCGGCGGTCGAGCTCGATGAACGGACTCAGTTGTCGCCCGTGGCTTCGTTTCTCCGATATCTACCTGCATGCGAGGATGCTCGGGTCGATTCCAGGGTTGCCAAACTTCCCCGGAATCGTATGATCGGCCGCCCAGGATTCACCCCCACCCCTCAATCTCACCCCAGGCCGTGTCCGAAGAATCTCCAGGCGAGATTCCAGGGCCGGATATTCGAGATCGATAATCTCGGGCGCGTCGGGACGAAGTTCTCCCCGATGACGCGGATTTCTAAGTCGTGGATCGTGGCCCTTCCATGACGATTGTCAAAGTTGCGCCCTGTGCGACTTGACTGTCTGGTTTTGCCGCGAACACTAGACTCAACGAGCGTGTCGAATCGAGAGGATCGGGACAGCGACCAATTGGGGTCGCGACGCTGGCCGGGGCCGAGAGGCTGGGCCGACCGTCCTCCAAGGAAAGGGTCATGATCGCAACACAGTTCGCCGAACAGGTCGAGGAAACGGTCGCGTACCGGGGCGGCGAAGCCGTCGCCGATTCCGATGGTTTCCCGCTTGTCGACGACATCCAGAATCGTCCGTTCGGCCAGTACCGGCTCGGCCGGCTGCTTGGCCACGGGTCCATGGGCCGCGTCTACAAGGCCCAGCACATGGGCCTCCTGCGGCCCTGCGCCATCAAGGTGATGAACCCAGGGCTGGTGAAGCGTGAGCCGCAGGTGCACGAGCGGTTCTGGGCCGAGGCCCGCGCCGTCGCCAATCTGGCCCACCCCAACGTGGTCACCGTCCACAACCTGGGGAGCGACCGCGGCTACCACTTCATCGAGATGGAATACATCTCGGGGGGCCGGACCCTCCGCGACGGCCTGGTGCACGAGGGTGCCTTCGAGCCGGTCAAGGCGTCATGCCTGGTGCGGCAGGTGGTCGAGGCGCTAGGGGCCGCCCACAAGGCGGGCCTGGTCCATCGCGACATCAAGCCGTCTAACGTGTTGCTGACCCCCTCGGGGCTGGCCAAGCTGGCCGACTTCGGCCTGGTCAGGCGCATCAGCGAGCTTGACGGCCTGGGCAACAACACGGTCGCCGGCAGCCCGACCTTCATGGCACCCGAGCTGTTCAGCGGCGTCGCCGCCAGCGCCCGGTCGGATCTCTATGCCGTCGGCGTGATGTATTATTACCTGCTCTCGGCCCGCCTGCCGTTCACGGCCGACCGGGTCATCGAGCTGATCCGCCAGCACCGCAACGTGCCGGCCCCCGACATCCGGATCTTCGCGCCCGACGTCCCCGAGTCGGTGGTGGCGATCCTCAAGCGCTGCCTGGCCAAGCTGCCCGACAATCGGTATGAGACGGCCGGCGAGCTGTCCGAAGACTTGCGGCTGGTGATCTCCGGCCTGCGAGATCCCGACACCCTGATCAAGGAGAGCCTCGCGGGGGTCGATTGCCTGATCCAGGGGGGAGCCGACAATTACAGGCTCGTCTTCCCGCTGCCCGGCGACCGGATCCACGAGGTCTACCTGGAATTCCACGAGTCGGGCGAGGGTGAGCGGCTCCTGACCGTCTTCGGAGTCTGCGCCCCGGCCAAGTCGATGCACCACGAGTTTGCCCTGAAGCTGAATTCCGAGCTGACCCACGGGGCAATCTCGATCCGCACCATCGGCGGCGAGTCGATGTACGTGATGACCCGGACGTTCGCCAGGGAGCACGTCCGCCCCGAGGAGATCCGGGCGACGATGCTCGAAATTGCCCGCCAGGGGGACCTGGTCGAGCAGCGCCTGACCAACAATTCCGACCTTTATTGAGCGACGCCCCGCGCCGATGGGCACCGGGGCGTGCCACTCGGGGCCGACCAGATGCCGCTCTCCAACCGACCTGACGTGGTCAGCCTGATCGTGGGGGCGTTGGTCGCGCTGGCGGCCGGGGCCCTCATGGCCTGGCAGATCCGCGACCGCGAACGCCGCCAGTTCGACGACCTCTCCGACGAGGACGACGGGTATTTCCGGAGGCAGGACAGGCGGCGACTGATCGGCGGGTTGGTGATGCTGCTCCTGGCCGTGGGCGTCGTCGTCGGCACTCGGATCCATCCCGGCGAGCCGCGACGCCCGAATTTCGACTTCGTGCGAATCTGGATCGGCGTTGGTGCGCTTCTGCTCTTCTTGCTCGGATTGGCGATGAGGGACTGGATCGAGACCCGATTCTATGCGCTGAGACACCGCGAGATCATCCGCCTGGCGCGGCTCCAACTGCTCGAGGACGAGCTGAACCGGCGACGGTCGGCAAATGCGGGGAGCGGGGGAAACGGCGAGGTCGTTGCATGGCCCGAGGGGGACGATCGCGCTTGATCCGAGAAGCCTCGGCCCTGCGATCTCGCCGGATCATGCGGTAGGATGGTGGACGGTCTCATCAGGTCCGAAGGTCTCCATCAAGGTGGTCCGTTCATGCAACCGGGGCGACGACGGCGCGGTGTGAGCGTTGCGGAAGTGGTCGTGGTGGTGCTTGTGCTCGGCATCCTGGGGCTCCTGATCTTGACCGACCTGCCGAGGCGCCGGGAGGTGGCGCGGTCGGTCGGCTGCGAGGCCAACCTGATGCAGATCGGGGCCGCCATGAACCAGTACATGGCGGCGACCGGAGCCCTGCCGACGACCCCCGAGTTCGGCCCCGGACCGTTCGCGCCCGACTCGTCGCCGCTGGGCTCGATGCTCACGTTGCTGGGGGTGGACGACTTCAGCGAGGTTGATCCGAAGGGGAAGCCCAAGCCGGGAGCGAGCCGGCACCGCGAGGCGAAGTTCATCGCGGGCTTCATCTGCCCCAGCGACACGGTGGCCCTGATGGGGGCCGCGGGGTCGCCCAGGATCGCACCATCGAGCTATCGGGCGGTGGCCGGGTCGAGGGTCGACGGCGGCGATGGGCTTTTCGCCCCAGGGCGTGTGTTGACGCCGGCCAAGGTCGAGGCCGGCGACGGATTGTCGTACACGGCCGCATTCGGCGAGCGGGTCCTCGGGTCGGGGCAGGACACGGCGGTGCCGTCGAATTACGCGATCGTCGGGGGAGAAATCCCGCCGGAAGGTCTGGAGGCTGCCCCGGCCGGCGCAACCTGGAAGGGTGACGCCGGTTCCAACTGGTCGCTGCCTGGCTGGCCCTCGACGCACCTGAACCACGCGATTCAGCCCGGTGCCCCTCTTTCGCTGGTGTCCGCATCGGGCCGGACGGCGCAGATGGGGGCGTCGAGCGGGCATGTCCGCGGGGTCCACGTCTTGCTGCTCGACGGCGGCGTCCGGTCGTATTCCCAGGGGGTTTCGCCCAAGATCTGGCGGGGCCTGGCCAAGATCGACGACCTGCCTGCGGCGACGGCGACACCCGTGACCCCCTGAGACGAGGCGAGTTCAGGACTTGGGCGTGGGCTTGAGGTCGCTGAGTCGGACGAGGGTCAACGAGTCGATCATCCGGACCCATCGGACGTGCTCCGCCTCGGCCGGGATGATCAGCTTGGCGGGCCCTTGCTTCGCGTCGAGCGGCTTGCCGTCGCGTTCGAAGGCGATGAGATAGCGTTCGCCCTTGGGATCGGTGGCGGCCTCGGCGGCGCCCAGGGCGGCCTGGTAGCCGTCTGAGCCGCGGATGAGGATGACGGCGTCGCCCAGGGCCCGCAGGTCGGCCATCCGCCGGGCTGACTTGAACTGGCCTTCCAGGACGACGGCCAACGGAACTCCGGAATAGGTGACCGTCGCATCCCCTTCCTTCACCTTCAACTCGACCCGCGGGCGCTGCTTGAGGGCGTTGATGTCGAAGGCGAGCGGCTCGACGCGGACCTCGGCGGGCGCGGCGGTGATGAGCAGGGTGGTCAGCAGGAGGGAGAACATCGGGGCGATCCTCGGGTATGCTCGGGACGATGCCGGCCGCGAAGGCGGCCCCTCCCCGGCAATCGGACGCCATGTGCGGCCGCCGGTCAAGGGGCGACCGGGTGGGTCCCGATCGCCGGCATGTCTGGAACCCGGAGCCCTCGACCGATGCAGCCCGCCCTGATCTTCGATTTCGGCAACGTCCTGGCCTTTTTCGATTACAAGAAGGCCGCCGAACGCCTGGGCGAGGGCATCGGCCTCTCGGGGGCCGACCTGCTGGCGCGGGCCCACGGACTGGGGTTCGACGGCCTGGTCAAGCGGTACGAGGCGGGTAAGATGACATCGGCCGAGTTTTCCAGGGAGGTCTCCAACCTCGTCGGCCTGCGCCTGTCCCACGACGACTTCGCCGCGGCCTGGGCCGACATCTTCGAGCTCAATGAGCCCGTCGCCGGGCTGGTCGCGGACCTGAAGCGGGCCGGATACACGCTGGTGCTGGGCTCGAACACCAACGACCTGCACGCGGCCCAGTTCCGCAGCCAGTTCGCCGACGCCCTGTCCCACTTCGATCGCCTTGTCCTCTCCTACGAGGTCGGCCATATCAAGCCATCGGCCGATTTTTATCACGCCTGCGCCGACGCCGCCGGTCGGCCGGTGGCCGAATGCGTCTTCATCGACGACCTGACCGAGAACATCGAGGGGGCTCGGGCCGCCGGTCTGACGGGGATCGTCTACCGGGATACTCCGAGCCTCGTCGAGGAACTGGCCATGCTGGGCATCCTGCCGGCCTGACCGTCAGGCAAGGTCCGCCGAGGTCAGGGCTGCGCGGGCACCGACCTCGGCGACATCGAGGAATCGGGGCTTCGTCCCCAGTCGGCCTGAGGCGTGGAGTAGCCAGGCGACGAAGCCGTCGAGGGGGTCGAAGGTGAGCTGGTGGAGGGCCCTGGAGAGCTTGGGCCCCTGCCTCATTGTGTAGGCTTCGTCGGGGAGCTGAAAGAAGGTGTGGAGCTGAAAGCTGGTGCAGCCGCGAAGGGCGTATTCGACGGCCAGGCGGCCCGAGCTGATGTCGCCGGTGGCGCTGATCTCGATCGGCGTGGGTGGGGTAAGGCCGGCAGCCTGATCGGCCCTGAGAGCGGAGAGCATGGCGAGGTTGCGATCGCTGAGGTCGGGGCCTCCATAGGCGATCCCCTTCTTGCCGTCGAATTCGCGATCGGGGTCGAACAGGCGATTGCCGTAGATGAGGAAATCGGCCCCGTCGCTGACGTGCACGGCCCCGAGCATCCGGCGCTGGAAGTCGTCAGTGTCCAGGGCATTGAAGAGTTTCAGGCCGAGGCGGACGGAGTCGGGGGCGGCCCCTTCGCGGATGAGGCCGGGGACGCGGGCGAGCCAGTCGAGGATGGTCTCTCGGGCGCCGGCCCGGTCGGAGCCCGCGAGGGTCGGCGAGAAGTCCTTCTCCAGCGGGATCGGGCCGGTCAGGCCGGCGGCGCGGCAGGCGTCAACGAGGGCGCGGGTGGTGTCGCGGTACTCGGCCACACGCCAGGAGGTCTCGCCGGGGGCGGGCAGGTGATACTTGACCGACGGGGCGACGACCATCCCCCGACCCAAGCCGATGGCGACCGACTCGCGCACCAGGGCCAGATAGTCGTCGAACGGCTGCCACCAGCCCCTGCCCTTCCAGGTGACCGTCCAGCCCCGGGCGCCGGTCTGCCGGCCGCGGATGGGCTCGGCGACCATCCGAGCTTCCTTGACGGCCCAGGCTCCCATCGACTGGTGGCCTTCGGCGTCCTGCGCGATGACCGTCTTCAGGACGACGAAGCCGAGGCCGGCGTCGGCGGCGTCCTGAACTTGACTGGCCCTCATCGAGAGCTGGCCCGAGCCCTTGCCCCAGGGGTTGGACACCGGCAGGCCGGCGTAGCGGGCCGAGACGTCCAGGCCGTATGCGTCCAGGAGGTAAGCCGGCAGGTCGGCGGGAAGGCCCTCCAGGGCGAAGCGGGCCGAGTCGTCGGCCAGCCGAGCGGTGGTGGCCGCGGGCAGGTCGGGGCGTGCGGGCAGGAGGTGGGGGCGGCCCGGGTTCGTTTCGTTCAAGGTCGGCCGATCCGGGTCAGGCAGGCCGCGATCCGGTCGCTCTCGCCGGCGGGGAGCTTCGGGCCCCAAGGGTCGTGGGCGGCCTCGGAGGGGATGACGCCCTCGTGAACGAGGCAGATGAGCATCCGCTGGATGTAGCCTTCCATCGGGGCGATGAAGGTGTTCTGGGCGAGGTCGTCAACCTTGCGACTCAACTCCAGGAATTCGGCGGCGGCCCCGTCCAGGTAGGCACGCATCATCCGGTGCTGGAGGTCAACGCAGGCGGCGCCCATACCAATCAAGGCGGCCTGGGCGCCGCACATCAGGCTGTAGCCAAGGAACCGGTCCTCGCCGGTGATCAGCAGCTTCTCAGGCGCACGCTCGCGGATGAGGGCCCCGACCTGCTGGTAGGTCATCACGCTGTCGAGCGTGGCGAGCTTGATGCCGAGCACCTCGGGCCTCGCCAGCAGTTGTAGCAAGGTGGTCGGCCCGTAAGAGATGCCGCCGGCGGCCTCGTACAGATAGAAGAGAATCAAGGGGAGGCCGGCCTCGGCCACCCTGGCGTGATATTCCAGGATCAGCCGGTCCTGAGTGGGCAAGCCGCGGAAGGCAACCGGCGGGTGGACGAGGATCGCGTCGGCCCCGAGTTCGGCGGCCTGCCTGGCCATCGCCAGGGAGTTGGCCATGACGACCTCGGGATTTCGCTCCCTGGGGGGAGAGCCCGCGGCGGCGACCACGAGCTGGCCGGGGGCCAGGCCGCTCTTCCAGGCGGTCAGGACCTCGGCACGCTGGTCGATCGTCAGCATCAGGCCGCGACCGGTGTGGGCCCAGACGGCGACCCCCCCCGCCGGGCTGGCGGCCATCGCGCGGACCTGCGAGGCCTGGGCCCCGGCATGGATCCGCCCCTCGCGGTCGAACGGCACGGGGACCGCCGCGATCAACCTGGATCGGAGCCCGTCTGCATCGAGCATCATCTTGCGGCCCCCCCGGTTAGCCTCGGCCATTATCGACGGCAGGCGATGCGATGCAACCCGGCCGATCTCCGACCTTCGCGGTTTCGAGCCCGTCCAGGCCCGCCATCGTGCGCTGTGGACTTTAGGAAACATGGCGGGCGAGGAGACGGATTCCTCGCCATGATCAATTCTTCACGCTTCGCGATGTCGGTCCGGTCGCGGCGACTCTGACGCGCGATTGCGGCCCGATTCCGGCGGAAAGGATCAAGATCGAGACGTCGATCTTCTCGCGTGGAGAGGCGCCGGAGGGCCTGTGGTGGCTAAAAAACCGGTCGGATGAGCGGCGCGGGCGGTTTCGGAAAAAGAGGGGAACGGGTGCTCCGACGAAGTTTGACTTCCCCTGGCCAGGTGACACATTCGTCTTGGTTCGCCATCGCACCGCGGCACGCACCGGTCCTCGAATTCGCCTGGCACAACTTCTCAGACGCACTTCTCACGCGGATTTTTGCAAAGAATTTTGTTGACGGACCGGTCGTAGTCATTAGGATGACATGCATGCACGCAGTCAATCTCGCACTCATGGGCTCTTCGACTTCCTTCCGAGACATCGTTGTCGAGGGTGTGACGTCGGGGCCGGGTGCTGTGCGGGGCGATGGCGGGGTCTCGGGGGTTGGAGGGTTGCGCCCGCAGGGCGAGGCCATTCGGCCGATCGGGGCTCGATTTTGAGACAGGGACCGCCGAAGGAAACTGGTCGTTGACAGCTCAAGGATGGGTTGAGTCGCTCGAGGGTCGTCTGGGCAGCGAGCCCCGGCGGCCGACGACCGGTGCGGTTTGCGTTTGAACTCGTCGATTTATCTCGCAACGAAGGATTTCCCGTCCCCGCCGAAGGCCGGCGCCGCACGTCGGCCGGGCCCGGGGAGGTCGGATTCCAAGGGCTTACCGGGGGGTCTGTCGCGATGGCTCGCTACAAGGGTGACGGGAAAGATCAGGACCGCCGCAAGGGCGCCTCAGGGAATCGGATCAACGGGGTCCCTCGAGTCGAGGCCCTGGAAGAGCGAAGGCTGCTCGACGGCAACGCGTCGGTCACGCCGCTCTTCACGCCGACGAACGGCAATCAGGCGGACACGGTCAACGGGCCGCTGGCCAATCTCGGCACGAAGCTGGTCACGGTCTACCAGGAGTTCAAGGGTGCCGGGTTCCCGGTCCAGTTCCGGTCGAGCCTCGCCGAGGTCGTCCAGATCAAGGGCAACCGGGTCGGCATCGACGTCAAGATTAACGGCGACATGAAGGCGGGCCTGACGGCGCTGACCAACCTCGGCTTCACCGTCGGGGCGCTGGACACGGTCACGAACGTCGCCGAGGGGACGATCCCGATCGCCAACCTGCCGACGCTGGCGAGGACCCCGCAGGTGCTGGCCGTCGCGCCGATCCTCAGGCCCAAGCTCGCCACGCAGGGGATCGCCCCCAACCAGGCCGACACGTCGATGCTCGTGGCGACGGCCCGGACGCAGTTCGGCCTGACCGGTGCCGGGGTCAAGATCGGCGTCCTCTCGGACAGCGTCAACCTGGTCACCAACCCCAACGGCCTGGTCGGCCTGGCCGGCTCGGTGCAGACTGGGGACCTGCCGAGCAACGTGACGGTGCTGGAAGACCTTGCCGCCGGCGACGGGGGCACGGACGAAGGCCGGGCGATGCTCGAGGAGATCTACGACCTCGCCCCCGGCGCCCAGCTCTTCTTCGCGACGGCGTTCACCGGCCCCGTCGGCTTTGCCAATAACATCCGGGCCTTGGCCGCGGCCGGTGCCCAGGTGATCGTCGACGACGTCGGCTACGGCAGCCAGCCGTTCTTCCAGGACGGCGTGATCTCGCAGGCCGTCTCCGACGTCCGCAACCAGTACAACGTCCTGTACTTCTCGGCCGCGGGGAACTCGGCCGACCAGGGCTACGAGAGTGCCTTCCGGGCCACGAACACCACCGTGGGCAGCCTGGGCTCGGGCACCTACATGGACTTCGATCCGGGCCCGGGCGTGACCACGCAGCTGCCGGTCACGGTCACGGCCGGAGGCGCCATCGACTTCCAGTACGATCAGCCCTTCTACACGACCTCGGGCGTGACGTCGAACGTCGACTTCTTCCTGCTCAACGCCGACGGCTCGGTCGCGGCCTCGGGCACCGACAACAACGTGGCGACCCAGACGCCCGACGAGTTCGTCGCGAACATCCCCGCGGGCTCCTACACCGCGGTGATCAAGGTCATCTCGGGGCCGTCGATTGGCCGCGTCCGGTTCTCGAATTTCAGCCGGTCCGACGTCACCGTCTCGCATCAGTTCGGCACGGCCGGCGACACGTCGTACCCGGCCACCTCGGGGCAGTCCACCTCGGCCGACGGGATCGGCGTGGGTGCCGTCCCCTGGTTCAACCTCGCGCCGGATTACGCCACGAATCGGAACGAATCGTTCAGCTCATTCGGCCCGGCGAACTTCCTCTTCGACGCCACGGGCAACCGCCTCTCCTCGATCCAGCGCCGGCAGAAGCCGGACATCAGCGCGACCGACGGGATCAACACGTCGTTCTTCGGCGGCCAGTTCACCCCGGGCGTGGTCCCCGGCAATGTTGACACGCTGTACAACTTCTTCGGCACGTCGGCCGCGGCGCCCAACGCCGCCGCTGTGGCCGCGCTGATGAAGCAGCTCAACCCCGGCGTCACGATCGACCAGGCCCGCGCCGCCTTCGCGGCGACCGCCACGCCGCTCAACGGCCAGGCCCAGGGCTCATGGACGCCCCAGGCGGGCTTCGGCTTCATCAATGCCTCCGCGGCGCTGGCTCAGGTTGACCAGCTCCGGGTGAGCAGCACGACGCCGGCGAACAACTCGACGGTGACGACGGCGCCGACCTCGATCACCATCAAGTTCTCCAAGAACGTCAACCCCGCGACGCTCGACGCGTCGGACCTGATCGTGACGTCGCTCCCCTCGGGCGTGACGGTCACCGTCGGCACCCCCTTCTTCCCCGTCGCCGGAGATGCCACGCAGGTCTCCTTCCCGCTGACCTACGCACGGGCCGGTGCGACCGCCAACGGCAACTACGCCTTCTCGCTCGCGGACAACTCGATCGTCGCCGCCGACGGCAAGGGCCTCGTCGCCTACTCGCTCCGCTACACACTGGCCGACACGATCGCCCCCAAGGTGGTCAACACCCAGATCGTCGGCCGCCTGATCCTGGTCCAGTTCAGCGAGGCGCTCGACCCGAACACGGTGACCCCGTACAACATCGGGTTCGCCTCCAGGGGTACCGGCTCGTTCACCACCAACCTGGCCCTCGCCCCCGGCGCGAAGTTCACCTCCAACGCGGCGACCGGCCTGGTGACGATCGACCTGTCGGCCCTGCCGCAGCTCTCGCTGCCGACCGACCTGTACGCGATCGTGGTGACCTCCGCGGTCAAGGACGTCGTGGGCAATACGCTCGACGGCGAGTTCTTCGGCACGTTCCCCTCGGGCAACAACGTCGCCGGCGGTACATTCATCCAGTACATCGGGCCGCTCGCGCTGACCCCGCCGGTCATCGTCAACCTGACGCTGGCCACCGACAGCGGGATCCCCTCCGACGGCAACACCGGCGACGTCCGGCCGACCTTCGTCGGGCAGGTGGCGACCACCTTCCCCGGCACCGTCGCGGGCCTGCGGGTGCTGATCCAGTTCAACGGCCTCAACGGCGGCCAGCCGATCACCCTGGGCCTGGGTGCCAACAATCGCGGGTACATCGGCTCCTTCGACATGGAGACGACGACCGACGCCAACGGCTTGTTCAGCTTCCGCGCCCCCTCGGCCCTCGCCGACGGATACAACCAGGTCCGGGTCGTGGTCATCGCCGGCCAGGACAACCCCAATGCGGCCGGCTACTCGTCGTACCAGGACAACTCGTTCCGGATCGACAGCGCCAGCCCGACGACGAGCATCAACCCCACCACGCCCCTGCTCGTCAATGGCATCCCGACCTCGGGCGGCGCGCTGATCGGCTCCCTGACGACGATGTCGCTCACGGTGCAGGACCCCAACGTCGGCACCGGCCTTCTCGTGCCGACGCAGCTGTCGTTCCCGGCCCTCGACCCGTCCAGGGTCAGCAACGTCAGCAACTATCAGCTGTTCCTCTACGACCCGGCCACCGGTGCCGCCGTCGATTACAGTAGCGTGATCACCGGCGCCGTGTTCGTGCCGACGACCAATCGGGCCAACCCGACGGTGCCGTACACCGGGCGGATCGACCTGACCTTCAACAGCGGCTCGCTCCCCGCCGGCCTGTACGTCTTCAAGATCAAGCAGTATGACCCGGCGACCGGCGTGGGGATGACTGACGCCGCGGGCAATTCCTTCGACGGCGACCCGATGTCCCCGGGCATCCAAGACTTCGTCCTGACCCTGAACATCCAGACCCAGCCGGTTTACCTGAACAGCTTCTACGCCATCAGCACCGACGGCACGGTCCAGGGGCCCAAGGCTTACTTCGAGCAGACCGGGGGAACCCCCAATGGGGCCGCCGCCCCGCCCTCGCAGTTCATCCTGGACTTCTCCAACCCGCTGAACGGCGCATCGCTCAGCGCCAATTCGATCCAGGTGTTCGGATCTCGCGACTCGGCGAACACCGCACCCGACGGCGACTTCGGCAACTTCGGCATCACCACCGACGTGAACGGGAACGTCAACACGGGCGGCGAGTTCACCAGGGTCGGCGGCGTCCAGATCATCCTCGACCACGTCGTGGCGACCTCGACGAGCTTCGGCCAGCCGGGCTATGCCAGCCGCCTGCGTGTGATCCTGCCGTCGGGCCTGGCGCCCGACAACTACCGGATCTACATGCCCAACGCCGGCGCGTCCGCCCTGAAGGACGCCTTCGGCAACACCTTCGACGGCGAGTTCCTGGGCACCCAGTCCGACACGAACAACCCCCTGCTGTACGACACCCTTCAGCCCAACGGGCTTTATCGCCCGGGGATCACCGGCGATAGCCGCCCCGGCGGTGCGTTCGTCACCGGGTTCACCATCGTCCCGCACGGCAACGTCGTCTTCGTCAATCCCGACGCGATCGACAATCCGTTCGACTCGTCGGACGACCCCACAGGCTCGGCTGCCCGCCCGTACTCGACGCTGGCCCCCGAGGGGCCCAACAACAATGCGTCGAACTTCGGGACCGGCTTCAATACCGGCCTGGACCGCAACGGCAACGGGCACTTCGACCGCTCGGCGTTCATCGCGGCCCGGGACCTGGTCACGGCCAATGGCGGCCCCGTCATCGTCCTCGCCCAACGCGGCTCCCTGGTCACCGACGCCATCAGCGGCCAGAACATCCGCCGTCCTTATGTCATCCAGGCCCCGTCGGGTTCCGACCCGATCCTGAACGACGGAAGCGCCTCGGTGCCCGCGATGACCACGCTGGTCATGACCACGGGCACCACCGTCAAGATGCAGAACGCCAGCCTGCTGGTGCAGCAGAACGGGGCGGCCCTCCAGCTTCAGGGCAGCCAGCTGGGCACCGACCGGGTGACGTTCACGTCGTATGCCGACGACACGATCTCGGGCGACACGAACCGGGACGGTAGCAGCTCGGCGCCCCAGGGCGGCGACTGGGGCGGCATCGTCTTCCGCAAGTACAACAACTCGGGTCGCAACACCTCGTTCACGGTCGACGGGGTGCTGCCCAGCACCGCGGGGGCCGACGACGTGATGTCGAGCCTCGTCTTCGCCAACCTGCTGTACGGCGGCGGTACGGTCCCGCAGACCGTCGGCACGCGGTATGACACGGTCACGCTGTTCAACAGCCGGCCGACGATGACGAACCTGAACATCAACTTCTCGGGCCAGACGGTCGGGACCCAGGCCCCGATCTCGGGCGACCTCAACTCGTTCCGCGAGGACGACATCTCGCGGGGGCCGCTGATCCGTCGCGTGAGCCTCCAGGGCAACACGCTCAACGCGATCCTCGTCCGCCCCGAGATCAACGGTCTCATCAGCCCGTCGAACGCGATCAACTACGCCGCCGATGCACGCGATCGCGGCGTCCAGCGTACTTACGTCTTCGACGAGTCGCTGCCGCTGGCCTTCCTGGCGACCGTGCAGCTGGGCAACTACTTCCTGGAGGCCTCTGGCGGGCAGAGCGGCTCGCTGAACGCGAGGATCAACGTCCAGCCCGGCTCGCTGCTGAAGTTCACCCGCGGTGCCGGCATCGAGATCGCCTCGGGCTCGCAGATCAACATCGGCGACCGCAACTACATCGATCAGTACGATGTGAATGCGAATTTCGCCGCCACCGACACCGGCTTCCGTGCGGCGGAGGTCGGATCGGCCAAGGCCGTCCTGACCTCGCTCTTCGATGACGTCGCCACCACGTACTACGTGGACAACAACATCATCGACCCCGCCACCGGGCAGCCCCTGCGTCGCACGATCGTGGCCCCGCTTGATAGCGACGGCGGCGGCACGGCCCTCCAGCCCAGCCCGGGCAGCGTGCAGTACGCGGCCCGCTGGGGTGGCATCACCGTCCTGGACGGTGCCATCCTGGTCACCGACGAGGCCCAGTATTACTACGGCGGCGGTGCGTTCAACACGCCCGACAGCACCGACGTCCTCAGGCCCGTGATCTTCCTCGCGTCCCAGCGCTTCTTCGGCGGCGGGTCGAGGGTGATGATCACCAACAACGACTTCTTCGACAATTCGGACGCGGGCATCGGCGCCACGCCCAATGCCCTGGCGGCGGGCGACCCGCTCCGCCCGCTCGTCTCCGCCCACCCGTTCTTCCGCGGCAACGTGATGCAGCGGAACACCTACAACGGGATGCGGATCTACGGCATCCGCGCCATCACCGGCACCGACAACACGACCACCATCGTCGAGCTCGTCCCCCTCAACGGATCAGTCAACCAGACGGTCTCGTCGGTCTGGGACGCCACCGACCTGACGTACATCCTCAAGGGCACGCTCCAGTTCGAGGACAACGTCAACCTGACGCTGCAGAGCGCTGTGCCGGGGACCTTGCTGGCCAACGGCGAGATCATCGGCAAGCCGGGCGAGTCGCTGGTCGTCAAGCTGCTCAACGATTATGCACCGGCCGGTAACGGGGTCAGCGGCTCGACCAGCAGCGTGGTCGGCGGTG
Source organism: Isosphaeraceae bacterium EP7 (assembly GCA_038400315.1). Classification (NCBI taxonomy): domain Bacteria; kingdom Pseudomonadati; phylum Planctomycetota; class Planctomycetia; order Isosphaerales; family Isosphaeraceae; genus Kueselia; species Kueselia aquadivae. The sequence continues at coordinate 1,805,109 of CP151667.1, read as the reverse complement.
CTGGCTTCATCGTGGGCGTGGACAACGGGATTGACCCGGATGCCGACTCCCTGATCGACCCCGGCGTGGACGCCTCGATCCGCATCCTGGGCGTGCCGGCCAACGAGACGACCGGGCAGTCTCGCGTGCCGGTCATCATCACGTCGCTGAGGGACAACTCGATCGCCCGGACCGTCCGCGGCGTAGATCAGTCGGTCTCGGCCCCCTCGTTCACCGGGGCGGCTGCGGCCGGCGACGGCGGGATCATCTTCGTCGGTGGGCTGGCGAAGACCTCGGGCAACCTGTACGACCCGACCAGCGGCACCGTCATCGACAACGCCGACATCCGCTACATGACCCGGATCGAGTTCCAGGGCGGGGGCCTGATTCGCAACGCCATCGACACCGGCCCGCCCACCACCGACGGCTCGCCGATCGTCCCCGACGGGTCTTACACCAACGCGGACGATCTCCGGGGCCAGTTGAACGGCATCAGCCCCATCACGGGGAATTTCGACCCGACCCTCGCCTCCCAGTCAACCCTGGCGGTGCGGATCGCCACCACGAACCTGTCCAACTTCAGCCAGACCGGGGTCCTGGCCCACCCGGGCTTCAACCTGCTCGCCAATAACCCAGCCCTGAACCCCGGCCCGACCGATCCGGCCTTCATCAGGACCGGCGTCCGCGGCCGGCCGGTCGACCTGTACCTGGTCAACAACACGCTGAATACGATGCCGATCGGCGTGCGGGTGGTTTCCGAGACGACCGTCGGGCCATTCGGCCAGTTCAGCACGACGGCCGACTCGCAGCAGCAGCCCTTCTACGTCGCCCTGCTGAACAACACCTTCTACAACACCGACACTGGACTGCAGACCGCGGGTCAGCCGCTCCAGGTGGGGACCAGCTTCAACCTGTACTCCAGCGTTCGCTGGCTCGCCCTGAACAACATCTTCTCCAACAACCGGACCGAGGCGATCACCTCGGTCGGGATGATCATCGACAGCGACGCCCAGTACAACCTGTTCTTCCAGAACGGGAGCAACCTGAGCTACACCAATCGCGGGGTCGACGGCTCGTTCCCGACGAACGCCGGTGCCTCCTTCAGCGACCCGAAGTTCCGCGACCCGGCGAACGGCGACTTCCGGCTCCAGCCCGGGTCGGGCGCCATCGACGCCAGCCGCTCGGAGCTGGGGCCGAACTTCTTCGGCAACATGCTCCAGCCGATCTTCGACGCCAACGGGAACCGCACCAATGGCCGTCAGATGGCCAGCTCCAGCGGCTTCGGCGGCTTCTTCTCCTCCTCCGACATCGTCAGCCTCCCCGGCTACACGCTGACGAGCTACTCGAGAGTGGCGATCCCGGTCGCACCGACCTATATCCCCAACTCCTCGGCCCCCAACCCCAGCACGTACTCTTATGTGCTGATTGCCGGCGAGCGTGACCAGGCGGGCTTCCTCCGCCAGGACGACGGCGGAACCCCCAACTCCGGGTTCGGCAGCCGGCCGTTCTTCGACATCGGTGCCTTCGAGTACCGCCGGCTCTTCCCGCCCCACGTGGTGTCGTTCCAGACCGTCACCGGCAGCGGCCAGAACGTGCAGGCGACGAAGCCCGACGGCACGACGGTGGACCTCTACTCCGTCGGCAGCGTGGCCGGGATCAACGTCAACCCCTCGGTCATCCGGTTCGCCTTCGACCGTAACCTGGACCCGACGACGATCAACAACCTGACGGTGCTCCTCCAGGCATCCGGCGGCGACGGGATCTTCGGCAACGGCAACAGCCCGCTCGACACCTTCATCGACCTCAGCGGCAAGGTCACGCTCGATCCGCTCAACCCCCGGATCCTCATCATCAATGTGGGGGCCGCCGGCCTGGCCCTGGCCAGCGACGAGTACCGGATCCAGCTGAAGGGGACCGGACAGTCGGTCATCCGAGACAGCTCGGGCAACGCCCTCGACGGCGAGAACATCGACGCCAACGGCAACCAGATCGCCCTGCCCTCCGGCGACGGGTTCCCCGGCGGGACGTTCCAGCTCACCTTCACCGTGGACACGACGTCCCCGTCGTTCATCCCCGGCTCGGTGATCCTCGACCCGGCCAGCGACACCAACATCGTCGGCGACCTGATCACGGCGGACAACACCCCGTCGTTCGTCGGCCAGATCACCGACGTCTTCCCGCCGACCAACCCGCTCCAGAACCAGACCGTCTACCTGGAGTACTACAACGCGCCGGCCGGGGGCTACCAGCTCGTCGGGACCTCCCAGACCGACGCCAACGGCAACTTCAACGTCACGACGTCCAACCCCTTCCCCGACTCGCCCTACAACGTGGGCAACGACGGGATCCTTGGCACGTCGGACGACTCCGGTGCCAGTGCCGTCAGGATCACCGCCCAGGACACGTCGGGGAATCTCTCGACCTCCGTCGTGACCGGGTTCGTCATCGACACGGTGGGCCCGGACATCACCGGCCTGACCCCCGCGCCCAACACCCAGGCCCCCCTGGTCGGTGGCTCGGTGAACTTCTCGCTCACGTTCAACGAGAACGTGGACCTCTCGACGTTCAACACCAACACCGTCCAGCTGGTCGGCTCCGGTGGCGACGGGATCTTCGGCAACGGCAACGATCAGATCATCCCGCTGAACGCGGCGAGCATCGCGGGCGTCTACTACGCCGCCGGCAACACCCTGCACACGACGCAGGGGCAGATGACCGTCAACTTCAGCTTCAGCGGGTTCACCCGCAATGACCAGTACCAGCTGACGATCCGGGGCTCGGGCACGAACCGGGTTACGGACATCGCCGGCAACGCCATCCTCGGCGGGACCGACCTGACCACCGGGATCGTGGTCTACTCCCCCGCCCTCAGCAAGAGCTACTTCGTCGGCGGCCTGGGCTACGTCATCGACCCGACGGCGTCGCAGGGCAGCCGGACCAACCCGTTCCAGTCGATCAACGCCGCGATCACCGCGGCGGGGGCCGGCGACATCGTGGCCGTCCTGCCGGGCGTCTACGGCGAGGCGGTCACGCTCAAGTCGCTCGTCACGGTGATGTCGGTCGATCCGTCGAGCTCGGCGGGCAACTACATCCCGGGCAACGCCCAGGAGACCGTGATCCGGGCCCCGCTGAGCAGTGCTGATGCGGCCGGCATCGTCACCTCGGTGACGGCCACCAACATCATCAGCACGTCGGGTCTGGTGACGACCTTCCAGGGCTTCACCGTCGCGACTCCGCTGCTGGGCAACCCGGCGACGGGGATTCAGAGCGGTGACTCGATCGGCCTGAGCGTCACGAACTCCGACATGCTCATCACGAAGAACTACTTCGTGAACTCGGGCTTCGGGATCAAGGTGACCGAGGCCGGGGCCAACGCCGCCACCCCGCTCGTCCAGGACAACGGCATCGTCGGCAACGGCATCGGCCTGTCCATCATCGACGCGGGCGGCGGCACCTCGCTGACCCGGCCGATCCAGGTGGCCAACAACACGGTCACGTTCAACACCGTGGGCATCCAGGTCGGTGCGCTCGGCTCCTCGCCGGTGCTCGCCCAGACCGTCAACAACATCTTCTGGCAGAACAGGGACCTGGGGACCACCCACCCGGGCGCCGCGATCTCCGCCAACTTCGCCGGCAAGATCACGTCGAACAACAACCTCTTCTCCAACAACGGCCCGAACCTGACCAGCCCGGCCGATGACACGGTCAACGTCACCAACGGGTTCAACCCGGCGATCCTGACGGCCACGCCCGACTCGCTGGGCAACTTCACCGGTGCCCCCGCCTTCGTGGCACCCCGCGACCCGAGGCCCTCGGCCGACGGCCCCGGCGTGTTCTTCCTGGACGGGAACTTCGACCTCCAGCTCAGCTCGGCGGCCATCGACGCGGCCCTGGGCAACCAGGCCCCCGCGAACGACTTCCGCTCCAGGGGCCGGGTCCGGATCACGGGCCGGGGCTTCCCCGGCACCGGGCCGGCCGACGTGGGTGCCTTCGAGTACAACGGCACCGGCGGAATCGCCGCCGGGGCGACCTTCCGGGTTGTCAGCACCTCACTGGCCGACTCCGGGGCCGCCAAGGCCAACAACCGCATGATCAGCGGGAACGGCCTCAACGCCGTCGTGGTCACCTTCTCCGGGTTCCCCGACGCCGCATCGATCGTCCCCGCCGACCTCGTCCTCGCCGGAGACGCGGTCGACCCCGCCAACCCCGCACGGGCCACCAGCCTCACCTGGCTGAACGCCTACACCGTCCAGTTCAACCTGAACGGGAACCTGCGTCAGAACGGTACCCTGATCGCCTCGATCAACGGTGCCGCGGTGACCGACTCGATGAACGGCCGCGGCAACGTGGCCTTCAGCGACGCGGTGCAGATCTCGACCCCGGTCCTCGCGCCGGTCGTCGCCCCCGCCACCCCCCCGGCCGCCGCGGCACCCGTCGCCCCGGCCCCCGGGAGAACCCCGGTGAAGGTTTCGCCCGCCGCGGCCCGTGCCGCCGCCAACGCCAAAGCCGCGGCGGCCCGTGCCGCCAAGGCCGCCGCCGCGAAGGCCGCCGCCGCACAACGGGTGGCCCTCAGGCAGGCCGCCGTCCCCAAGGGCCCGGCCCGCGCCTTCCGCTCCTGAGCCGGAAGGGCCGTCGGCCCGAGACCCTTTGACCGAATGACCGGAGGCCCGGGGGACCAGTTGTGTCCCCCGGGCCTCCGGCATTTGATTCGGGGCGGAAAAGGCCGCCAGTCACACCGGTTTCGCTCGCCTCAAATCGAGACGCCGGTGCCGGCGGTCACTTGCCCTTGTGCTGGGAGTGGCAGGCCTTGCAGGACGCGGCCAGCTTGCCGTGGGCTTCGAGGGCCGCTTCCTTGTTCTTCTTGGCGGTCGCCTTCTCCAGCGAGGTCGCCTGGGTGGAGTAGTCGCCCGCCAGCTTCTTCCAGGAGTCATCCGTCCCCTTCGCAGGGGTGTTTTTCAGCAGGTCGGCGGCGAGCACGGCGAATTCCTTGGACTGCGTCTCCAGCGTCGTCCAGTCGGGATTCTCGGCCTTCAACTCCTTGGCGATCGTCGGCGTCAGCGACTTGGGGCCTTTGCAGAGCTTGCCCATGATTTCCTTGATCGTCGGCGTCTCGGCGAAGTAGGCTTCGGCGGAGAAGGAGCCGGCGAGCATCATCGCCAGGCCGGCAAGCGTGGCTTCAACCTTCGAGATTCGCAGCATGGACCGTTGCTCCGGAGGGACCAGTTCCAGGATCTGAAATATAAGGGCGGTCGCCATCGAACCGCGCAGCATCGCACTCACGCAGCTTTCGACGTCGGCGTCCCGATCAGAACGTCTCACGGGGCCGATATGGTGGCAAGGGGCAAGACGCAGAATCCCGATCGAGAAAACGAGGTTCTCTCAGGGTTTCGCGGCACGCCCGATCGGCTCGACCGACGCGGGCACCGAGTTCAGGGCCTCGAGGATCGCCCGTGCGACGTCCTCGAAGCGTGTCCCGGGGTCCGGCAGATGCACGACCTCGGAGGCGGCCTGCGAGAGCATCAAATTCAGGCTACAGACGGCCTGACCGGGGAGGGCATCGCCGCCGCCGCGGAAGTCGGTCCGGACCAGCACGATGGGGATCCCCAGGGCGTAAGCGACTCCGCACTCGAAGCAGGTCCCGCTGTCGGCGTCGGCCCCGTCGAGGATCGCCACCAGGGCGTCCGCCCTTCGGACGCCGTCGATGTCGACCCGGAAGATTGCGTCGGCTTCGAGCGATGCGATCGCCTTGACCTCGACTTGCGGCAGGAAGACCGAGTGGCCCGCGGCCGACAGTTCCGCGGCCATCAGGGCGTTCCAGGTGCGTTCGGCCTGGGTGAACAGGGGGCCGGCGAAATAGAGTTGCATCCTGACTCCAAGTCTCTGACGCCGTGGGCGAGTTGCTATGTTCGGTTGGCGGTCGGCCGTCGGATTGTGTTCGGCGGCGACGCGTCACGCCAGAGTGGTCCGTAGACGGTCCGGATTTGCACGCCGGGAGGTTCTTGGGGATTCATCCGGAAGTTTCGCCAATGCCGGGGAGGCCTGGCGGCCGATCATGAGAGTGAGTCGTCCGGAGCGTCGTCGGCGGAGCCCGCGACCTTCCTGCCTTGAGTTTCGATGTCGGTCCCACCGCGACCCCGGCCCGAAGGGTCGCGAACGCCCCTGGGATCGGCCCCGGGAAAAGGAGTTCCCAGATGCGTCGGATCGTCCCCATCGGCCTGACCTTGCTCGGCGCCATCGCCGCGCCCGCCTCTGCACTGGCCCAGTCGGCGGCCACCAGGTCGCCCGCCGGCCATTCGGCCCCGACCCAGGCCGTCACGGTCGTCGAGGGTGAGGCCGGCCACTCGCATGCCCACAAACACGAGCGAGGCATGTTCCGCAAGGCTCGCCCTTGCATCGAGTGCCAGCGAGCCAAGCTTGCCTCGCAGGGGATCTTCGTCCCCCCGCCGCCCGACGCCCTTCCCGCCCGGATCCCCGCCGGCAGCGTCTGCACCTCCTGCCAGCAGGCCGCCGCGGCCGGTGGCGAGGTCGTCACGATGGTGGGCATGCCGATCGAGTCGTCGGACGAAGCCGCCGGTCATGCGGTCGTTGGCGACCTCGGCCATGGCCAGCCCACGGGCAATATGGGCATCGCCGGCGCCGAACCGGTCCCGGTCGGTGTCGTGCAGACCAACTACAACGCGGGTGCCCCGGCCCCCTACTCCGTCGCCGACCGGATTGACCCGCTCGCCCGCGGCCACGCCGGGATGACCCGCCCGCAAGGCCCGGTGCCGATGAACGGCCCGATCCCTCCCGCCCCGACCCCCGCGTCGAGCGGTGCCAACGCCCGCCCCCGGGTCCTGGCCCACCTCTTCGGCTTCGAAGGCATCGGCCGGGCCGGGCGTGAGGCCCGCGAGCAGAAGGCCCGCGAACAGCACGCCAAGATCTCCTACGGCAATGCCGGCGGGCCGATCAGCGAGCTGCCCGCCTCGATGGTCTACGGCGGCCGCTAATCAGGTCGCGCGGGCCCCTGCCCTTCGAACGCAATTTCCAGAGGCCGCCGGACGTCGCTTGCGACCTCCGGCGGCCTCCGGTCGTCGACGTCGATCGCCCCAATTCCCAGTTCCATTTCAGAAGTCGCCCAGCTTACGCCGATCATCTGGGTGACTGTGACTGCCAGGCTCACCAGACCTTCCTATTCGATGGAACCTTTGACGGAGCGATCCGCCGAGGTGTCGTCGGAGAGGTGGCCGAAATGGGCAAGGCGTTCGCGCACGGGACATCGGCCGATGGACAGGAGTCCGCGGCCGGCGCCGCCCGAGACCGGACACTCCAGGAGGGAGCACACCGAGAACGATAAGGGAGTGATCATGCGCCTCGGAATTTGGCGGGGAGTTACGCTCGGGCTGGCCATGGTCGGCCTGGCTGCGTCATCGGTGATGGCCGACGGGAGGCTCTTCCACAAGACGATCCCGTCGCTCTCCCCCGCGATCGACGTGAATACGGGCGGTCCGTACATGGCCCCCCCGATCCCCTACGGTCATTACGTAGGCAAGGATCTCTCGGGCAAGCTCGGCAAGCATGTCGGCCTGCTCAAAGGGAAGTTCTCGGGCCTGGGACACGCCGGACATGGCGGCGGCGACTGTGCCGACGGCAATTGCGGCGGCCACGGCGGCGGCGGTGGCCACTTCGGCGGCCACGGCGGCGGCGGGCTCGGCAAGGGCTGCGGGCTCTTCGGCGGCGGCTGTGGCCTCGGTCACGGTGGCGGCGGTCTCGGCCACGGCAATGCCGGGTGCGATTCCTGCGGCGGGCTCGGATCGAGCTACGGCGTTGGCAAGCATGGCCACCACGGTGGCGGCGTCGTGATCGCGTCGAACCAGTCGCCGGCGATCATCCCCAGCGGCCAGGGTGTCGTCGCCTCCTCGCAGGGTTACTTTGGCGACCCCTGCTCCGATCCCGGCTGCGGCCTGGGTCACGGCGGACTGCTCTCGAAGATCTGCGGCCCCTGCGGCGGCAAAGGCCTCGGCTGCGGTGCTTGCGGCGGTAAGGGCCTGTTCAGCGGCGACGCTTGCGGCTCGTGCTTCGGCAAGGGCTGCGGGAAGTGCGGCGGACTCGGCCTGTTCAACAAGGGTGGCTGCGGCTTGTGCGGCGGCAAGGGCTGCAAGTCCTGCCTCGGCGACAAGCTGGGCGGCCTGAAGGCGGGCCTGCTGGGCAAGCTCCACCACAACAAGATCCAGTACTTCGTCGGGCCAGGCGGGCCGGTGCCCATCACCCCCGGCTATGTGCCCTACATCAACCCGGTCCGCTCGCCGCGTGACTTCCTCTCCTTCCCCCCCTACACCCCCTGATACGGGGCCGACGGTTCGGGATAGGCCGAGGGATGGACACTCCCCGGACGGATTTCAACAAAGGGGCCCGGCGGCCGTTCGCCGGGCCTCGACCCATGGATGGACGGAAGACGAGGCCGAAGCTCACAGGAGGTGAGGGACGATGACCCGACCCAGTCTGACCAAGCTTACGACACTGGCCCTGGCGATGGCCGCCCTGACCTTCGCCCAGGCCGGTCGGGCCCAGGCCCAGGTCCCCCAGCCGCACGTCGCCGACCCCAATCTGCGGAGTGGCCTACTTTATCGGCACATGTCGATTACTTCGGGCTTGCCGCACGACAAGGACCGCGACGACTGGTATGACACGCGCTGGAACCCGCCCAACCTCAAGCACCCGAATCTGGTGATTGACGGCGGGCTCTATGGCATGCGCTGGAAGGGGAATTGCACCTCGTGCAACACCCCCAATTTCCGCGGCTCGCCCGGCGCCAGCACCCTCTGCCAGAACTGCATCCCCAAGAGCAAAGCGGCACGCTGGACTCGCCAGATCTTCCACCCCAATGCCCCGGTGGGGATGTACTACGCGGGCGGCTGCTATGTGCCGATCTACGACCTCGACCGCTTCGTGACGGGCCCCGGCCCGTTCCCGTTCCCCTACTTCTTCAACTGGGGTAGCGGAGGCTGATCGAAGGCCCGCCGAAGAGACCTCTCTCCATGATTACCGCCCACGCCGCAAACGCGCGTGGGCGGCTCGCGTCGACCGACAGGCGATCTCGCCCGTTCAGGCCGCCGCCCCGGCGGGCTCGACAAGTTGCGGCAGGGGCTCGGTCAGGAGATTGGCCTCGATCTTGGCGCAAATCTGATCCAGCGGCAGGTCGTTACAGTCGAAGCCGAATGGGTCCTCGATCTCGACGCCAATCTCCTCGATCCCGAAGAACGTGTAGGCCAGGAGCAGCGTCGCGGGCACGGTCAGCCAGCCATACGTGTCGACCAGGGCGAGCGGCAGCGTGTAGCAATACAGGATGAGCGCCCTGCGCAGGTGCACGACGTAGACGAATGGGAGCGGTGTGCTCCTGATTCGCTCGCATCCGCCGATCAGGTCGATGAGGCGCTGGACATTCTGCTCCAGCACGGAATGGAGCGGGTCGTTGAGCGAGCCCCGGCGGCGGGCCTCGGCGAGCCCCAGGGCGATCTCTCGAGCCACGCTCGAAGGGGTATGCGATGAGTCCAGAGCCCGGCGGACTTCGTCCTCGGGCAGCCTGCCGGCGGGCGGGCCCAGCCCATCCTGGCTGCGCAGGGCCCTCATGCAAGAGTAAGGGAACGCGGCCGTCCAGAGCACGACACGCGCGAGCAGGTCGGGATCTCCGGCCAGGTGGACCCTCGCCGCCATGTTCAGGCTGCGACACTCGTTGACGATCCCGCCCCAGAGCTTGCGCCCCTCGGTATAGCGGTCATTCGAGGAGCTCGTCCGGAAGACCAGCAGCAAGCCCAGGGCCACCCCCACAAGGGTATGAACCGTTGTGGGGGCGATGAGCCAGGGATATCGCAGATGGGCCAGCACCACGACGGCCGACCAGCCGACGCAGGTCAGGACCCGCGCGAGGATCTCGCGGACCATTGACCCTTTGATGTCCAGCAGATGCGCATGCCAGGCGTGCGGGTCGTAGTCGATCATCGCGCGAGGGCTCGGGGTCCAGGGACGTGGGGGTGCGTCTCGGCCTCAATGGGAAATCGATGGCACTGAGACTAACGGGTGCGGATCATCCGGGCGATGAACATGGCGTCGCAGTCGCCGTCCTGGGGCCAGATTTGCAAGGTCCCGTCGGTCGGCTCGCCGTTGAACGGGTGGGGGAACGGGTCGAGTTGGAAGTCGGGATGGGCTTCCAGGAACGGCCGGATGACGTTGCGCGTCTCCGACGGGGTGAGCGTGCAGACCGAGTAGACCAGGGTCCCGCCCGCCTTCACGCCCTGGGCGGCCGTCTTGAGGATCTGCGCCTGGGTCTCGGCCAGCCTGGGGATCGACTCTCGCTCGAGCGTCCAGCGGGCGTCGGGGTTACGCCTCCAGGTGCCTATTCCCGAGCAAGGGGCGTCGACCAGCACGCCGTCGAAGCTGCCCGGCTTGCCAGCGACCCGCTTGCCGTCCCAGAGCTTCGTCGTGATGTTGCGGAACGGGCTCCGACGCGCCCGGCGGACGGTCTCCTTGAGCACCCGCTCGTAGACGTCGGTGGCGACGATCTGCCCCTTGCCCTGCATCAGCGAGGCAAGATGCAACGACTTGCCGCCTGCCCCAGCGCACGCGTCCCACCAGCGGTTGCCCGGGTCGGGGTCGCAGACGAACCCGACGGCCTGGGAGGCGAGGTCCTGGATCTCCAGATGCCCGCGCGTGAACGCGGCCAGGTGGTGGACGTCGGAGTCGGGGTCGAGCTTGCCCGATCCCAGCAGGGTCCGGTGGATCCATGGGCGGACCCCCGACTTCGAAAGCTCGTCCCAGAGCACCTTGGGATCGGCCCCCTGCACCCGCACCCAGAGCGGCGGCCGATGCTGCATCGACTCGAGCAGCTCGAGGTACTTCTGCTTGGGCGGGGCGCCGCCCGGAGGCAGCGGCAGGTGCTCGCGCAGCCAGGTGGGGAAGAGACGCCAGGGGTCGGCGTTGATCGCGTGGTGACCGACGAGCCGCTTCAGGACCTCGGCCCTGGCCGTCCAGTTGGGAGCATCGCCGCCGTTGACGAGCATGTCGGGGTCGCGGCCGACGATCTTGGCCCACATCCGATGCACGGGCGAGACGGCGGGCGCATCGAGCAGGCCGGCGATGAGCAGACGATCGAGCGGGGTCGTCACGTGGGTCGAGTCGAGCCAACCGCGCCAGCGGAAGAGTGCGAACGTGGCCCGGGCGATGAATCGCTGGTCGGGCAAGGCGAGGTCGCGCCTGGTGCGCAGCAGCGACGAGAGCAGGCGGTCGGCCCGCTTCCCCTCGTTGATCACGGCCGCCTCGACCTGACCCGCGATGCGAGCGGTCTCCTCGGCGAGCATCCCCAGCGGGATCACCTGCGCGACGCGGACCTGGGGGACGACAGGGGCGTCACGTTGGGAGCCCTTGGTCATGTCGCGGCCCCGGCCTGCCCCTTCGAAGGCACGCCGGCTCTGGTCGGTCCGCACGCGATCCTGGGTCAATGGCCCATGAGCCTGACCCGGTCCCGGCCGCCGCGACCCGCGCTTCTTCTGCTGTTGCTGGTCGGAGCTCTTGGATCCGCCCCCTTGCCCTTGCCCCTGGCGTTCCGTCGACTGCGGCTGCTTGGGCGGTGCCTTCCCCTTGCCGCCCCGGCCGCGCTGGCCCCTGGGCTTGCGGTCGCCGGCAGGCTTCTGCTGGGACTCGGAGCCGGCGATGTATTCGACCATGAGCGGCTGCTCAGGCCGGCTAGACGGCTTGATCAGGCCCGGCTCGGGCCGGTTGCGGGTGGGCTTGGGACGATTTCGGGGTCGGTTCATAGGGGAGGCCTGCGTCGGGCGTGGCGGGCTGATTGCTCCGCCGTCGCCCATCCTTTCGGTCGTGATCGCGGAGACGATGTGGAAGAATGCGGACTTCAGCGGGATCGCCGCTTGGCCGTCTTGCGGCCCGGGCGATAGCCGCCCCCCTGCCCGCCCTCGTTCGCGGGCCTCGCGGCCGGCCGGGCGTTGTTCGTCAGCGTGGGATGGTCCTGCCCGATGGCGGACCCCTGCGGCTTCAGTTCGTGGACGTACTTCCCCTCGCCGAGGGCCTTGTTCGCCTTGAGCATCCGGGCCCGCACCGCGGCCTTGGGGGCTGGGCCGGGATCAGGGCGTCGCGCACCTCGAAGTAGTTCTCGGGCTTGAAGAACTGCAACAGGGCACGCTGGAGCTCGCGGTCCATCAGGTGCTTGGCCGTGTAGACCTCTTCACCCGTGAACGGGTCGAGGCCCCTGTGAGACATGAACGAGGCGATGTTATGGACGATCTCCATCAAGCCCAGTATACGCGGAGATCTCACGAATAGCATGTGACTACTGCCGGGCACCAACATTGCCGTCTCACACTCAGCTTAATCGTCCTACTGGCGTTTCCTGGTCGCCACGATTGAAAACGGGCATCGGCCGGTTTAGACCGGAATGAGTTCGTGGTCCGCAATAACGTCACGGTTCCCGGGAGCGCGGGGCGATGATGCCCAAGGCCGATACGGTTGGTTTCGACTCTTGCCAAGGATTCGGGCGAAACATCCCTCGGGCCAGCCGGACCTGACCTCTTTCGGGAGAGACCTGGAGGGAGGTTGAAACTAGCCTGTGTCCCCATTTCCCCCTCGTCCCCATTTCCCCGCCCCATGCGAGGTCTGCTCGACCGGATGAGCACTCATTTGACTCGACGTCCTGCTTTCGGATCGCTGTGTGTGCTTACTGGTCCGTCGCATGGGCTCCCTGAGGCGAGTGGCCTCGCCGGCGGAGGACAGTCCGTCGAATTGTCCGGGCCACCCGCTTCGAGAACAAGAAGACGGCCATACAGACCCCACGACTCGCGTAGCCGGCAATCCCAACTCGGCGGGATGCCAAGTTAGCATCAGGATTTATGCCAGGGCTAGCGATAGTTGAAGGCGGTCGTGCCGCTTCGCGAGCGTTACGACCGGAGCCTGGCGTGGCGGGGAGATCAAGGACGAGAGTTCGGGGGCGAGGACAGCCCATCGCGCCACTGCCGGCGAGCCGGACTGCTCGATGGAGCGAGCGTCGATGAGTGACATTCTGGTGCCGTCTGCGAGGCGGTCTGTCTGGGGGGGGCACTTCGTTGCCCTAGTCCTCGCGGGAGTGTGCATCGCGTCGGTGTCGGAGGCGTCCGAATCGGTGGCGTCGCCCTCGCTGGAACGGGCCATCGCCCTGAGCGAGCGGGCGTCGCGGGCCATCGTCGAGGATTGCGCCGACGGCGTCGACCTGTTCTACGCGGCGGCCGTCGAAGCCTATGGCGTACTCGCACTGAACGAGGACAACCTCGACTCGCCCGCGTGTCGAGAGGCAATCTGCCTGTACAACGACTCGCTCCACAGATGCCTCCAGGCCGCAGCGGCGTTCGGGCGGATCGATGCGCGATCGCGGTTGGAGATCGTCCGGGATGGTCGCCGGGTCGTGGTGCCAATCGTGCACCGGGGGTTCGTCTGGTCGCCGCAGGACTTCTCGATGCTCGTCGACCCGGCGACCATCGAGCCGATGCCGGGCATCAAAACGCAGCACGCACGAACTGGGTTCGGGGCCGTCGAGGTGGTCCAGCGCGTGGACCTGAACAAGACGACGCCCTTCCTGGCGCGGAGCCACCCGTTCGCCGCCACGGCGGTCCTCCGCCCCGACCTGGCGGCCTGGTTCGGTGCCGCGGCCCCCGACCCAGCCGGCGATCAACTGGAATTGATCGACCCCTGGCGGGTCGACGCAGTGGCCCTGGGATCTCGGATAATTCGACTGGCAGCGGATTTTGACGCGCCGATGTCTCAGTTTTGGGCGACATCCCGAGGGTCGCGGATCGGTTCGCTCGCGTTCCTACGGCCCGGCGACTTTGGGGAGGGCGAGGGCCTGTACGTCTTCGAGCCATACCAGCCCGGCAAAATCCCCGTGGTCCTGGTCCACGGCCTACGCAACACGCCCCTCGACTTCGCGCAGATGCTCAACGACCTTCGATCCGACCCGGTGCTCAACGCCCGGTATCAGTTCTGGGCCTACTCCTATGCGACGGGCAACAACTTCCTCCGCAGCGCGCGGCTGTTGCGCGGTGATCTCAATCGAGCCCGAGCGACCTTCGATCCCGGCAATAACGACCCGGCTCTCGGCCGGATGGTGCTTGTCGGGTACAGCATGGGTGGACTGGTCTCGAAGGCCCAGGTCACCGGGTCCAGCCAGGCCATCTGGGAGACGGTGTTCTCTCGCCCGCTGGAGTCGCTTTCCCTCGAGCCAGAGACGAGCCGGCTGCTCTCCGAGACCCTCTTCTTCGAGCCGCAGCCATCCATAGGACGGGTGATCTACCTGGCGACCCCTCACCGCGGGGCGAGCATGGCCAACGCCGCCATCGGCCGGCTGGCCGATTCGCTGGTCCAGTTGCCGGACGATACCCGGGAGGCCTATCGCCGGGTCCGCAGTGACAACCCCGGCGCGTTCCGCCCCGGGTTCGCACGGCCGGTCACCAGTATCGACTTGCTCGAGAAGGAGCACCCTTTACTCATGACCCTCGACCAATTGCCGCGATCGCCGGCGGTCACCTTCAACAACATCGTCGGTCTCCAGCAGAAGCACGACCTCAGGCCTCCCGGTGACGGCATCGTGCCTCTGACTAGCTCCCGGATCGGCGGGGTCGCCAGCGAACTCCTCATCGACGAGGGCCACGTCAAGATGCCGACCAATCCGGCCGCCATCGCCGAGATTCGCCGCATCCTCCTCGAACCGTAGAAGCCCGAGGGAAGCGGTGGCGGGGGGGACGGTCGGCCGGTGTCCTCCCGGCCCCTGGTGGTTCGGCATCACGGCTCGTTGGGGTCCGGGGTCGGGACGACTTCGACTGCCCGCCGCGACCCGGGTTGTTCGCAGCGAGCGCTTTCACTGAATCTACAAGCCGGGTCCGTCCGCCGTGGACATAACAGACATGCAGGCTCGCTCAGGTCCTTTCCGGATGGCGCACAGCTCAGTCGAGCCTCTGGAACGCCCTGTGTCGAACTCTGACGCTCGAAGGGTGAGCAGCCGGACGGTGACGATTTCCTTCAGCGTGGCGCCGCGCTCTTCGGTCTGATCAACCGATGCCGTCAAGCCTCCTAGCGAACATACAACGATTCGGGGCGAGCCCGAGGCGGCTGATAGGACGGTCAAAGACTGGTTACGGTCGAGGGCTTGAACCGCCGCCTTTCCGTTCGCGTTTCGATGACTGACGGTTCGCTGTCGTGCGCCCCGGTCGGTAGCCCTTGCTGGATTCGGGATTCGGGATCTGGCGGACATACTTCACCTCCCCGAGCGACTGATTCGTCTTCTCCTTGCGCGCACTCAGTGCCGCCTTGGACGGTTGTGACGGGATCAGGCAGTCGCAGCCGTTTCCGATGAGGTCTCCTCGACCTGCCCTGAGCAGAGCCTCATGCACCATGAAGTCGTTGTCGGGCTTAGAGAACTGCATCAACGCCCGCTGCATCGTTCGATCCTGCAAACCTCTGGCGACAGACACTTCTTCCCCGGTGAAGGAGTCTATCCCAGACCAGTCACATGCGGTGGCGATGTCAGGCGTCCTCGTGCTTCAGGAATTGGCATGCCCGGCGCTCGCAGCAGCAGGATTGCGATCACCGGTGGCTATCCTCCAACTTCCTCGTCGCTGCCATGTCGATCACGAGGAGGGTGTTCCTCCTGCTAAAGCGGAAGCACGTCTGTGTTTTGAACCGAAGCGCGCAAAGCTGGTGTGTGTTCGTGTCCTGCAGTCGACCGGTGTGTTCCATCGGGCGGGCGGCCCTCCGAGCACCCCGAGTTCCCCGCCGACATCTGGACGGGGGGTTTCGGGACGAGTCCAATATGTGCTGAGAAGACCAGAGTGAGGTCGCCGACGGTGAAGCCAAGGCCCATCGGGGAAATCCGGGCCAATTCGAAGGTGCGCGGCCGAGAAGGCCAGTCGTGGCGGAGGCCCTCAGGCGGAGTTGGGCAACGTTCATCGGTCGTTCGGGCGGGCCGATGATTTTCCGGCTGATCCTCCAACCGCCCTGCTCCCTCTTCTTCGAGATTCGCGGTCGAGTTCGCGATGTGCGGGAAGGCCGGCCTCCCTTCGCGTGGACCGTCCTCTCGAATCCAGGCCACAGGCACGAGTTGTCACAACAGGGCTGGGGAGATGTACGGAATACTTTCATCCTCGCGCCCTTCCTCGACTCGATCGACCAGGTCATCGTGCCTGATGGCATTCACACCCTGGTCGTCCCGTGAGTGATCGTTCGAGGCCTCGCGAGGCGGCAATCGGGCGTGAGTCGTGCCGATGGGCGTGCTCGAAATCCAGCAAAACCAAGCAAAGACCCTCGACAAGACAGACAGGAAGACTGACATGCAGCACGATTGGACGAAGCCCGCCGCCAAGGCGATCCCGAAGGGGGGATTCTTCGACGAGAAGCAGGGACGGTATGGTCCGATCTACCCCAAGACTCCCGCGTGTTATGGCTTCACGATCATCGCGAAGATCAAGCCCGGCACGGAGGAGACTATCCGTGCGTATGGGAAGAAGATCGAGGAAACCATCGCCGGCCTGCCCGACGCCCTCGAGGTGCTCAAGCTGCACTACCTGCGCTGGGTGCTATTCGACATCGGTGCGGAAACATACTTCATGTATCAGGGCATCTTCGACACCGACTTCGATAAGTACACCGAGGACGCAGTTTCACTCTTCTCGAAATACGGCATCAACACGATCTTCGAGAACCTCGAAGGGTTCCCCGAGGATTGGAAGTCGAACCCCGCGGCCTTCGTCAAATTCGTCCGGGAACACCAGTGCCCAAGCTTCCTCGAATACGGGGAGTATCCTTACGTGAGTGCCGACGAGATCAAGAAAGCGCTCAGGCTCAAGGCGGCATTCTCCACGATGCTCGACCAGATGCAGTAGTCCACAGGGGATGCGACGTGCTGGAACTCGACGACTTGCAACATATCCTGCTCGCCCGGGCGCCGGCGCTCGCGGCGCGCTACGAGTTCTTATCCTTTCGTACCCCCTCCGCCGGCCGGAGTTGGCTCACGGGCATCCTGCCGACGGTCCAGTCGGCCGCCGAGGCACGCGCCTCGATGGACGCGAACAGCCGCTGGGTGACCGTGGGCCTCACCTGGAACGGCCTGCGGGCGCTGGGACTGGGCGAGGCGTCGCTGGATTCGTTCCCCGAGGAGTTCAAGCAGGGCATGGTCGCCCGGGCGGAAGTCCTTGGCGACACGGGTGCGAACCACCCCGACCACTGGGTGGGTGGCCTGGCCAGCCCGGATCTCCACGCCATCGCCATCCTCTTCGCCCGCGATCAAGCAGAACGGGAGCGTTGCCAGTCGGAGCATCTCGACCTCGTCGCGAAATGCGGGGGCGTGGAGGTACTCTCGTCGCTCGATCTCGACGCCACTCCGCCGTTCGGCTACGCGCACGACCATTTCGGCTACCGCGACCGGATGTCGCAGCCGGTCATCGAGGGCTCGGGCGATGAGCCGACACCCGGTTCCGGAAGCCCCCTGAAGGCCGGGGAATTCGTTCTCGGCTACCCCGACGAGGACGGCAACGTGGCCCGCCAACCCGAGCCGGAGATCCTCCGCCTCAATGGCAGCTACGCCGCCTACCGCCGCCTGGAGGAGCATGTGGGGGCGTTCCGAGACTTCCTCCGCGAGCACGGCCAGACGTCGGAGGAACAGGAACTCATCGCCGCCAAGCTCATGGGCCGATGGCGCAGCGGCGCCCCGCTCGTCCTGGCACCGGAGAAGGACGACGCGGCCCTCGGGGCCGACCCGCAACGCAACAATGACTTCAACTACAAGGAATCGGACCCCCTCGGCTACGCCGTGCCCTTGGGATCACACATCCGTCGCATGAATCCGCGGGACACGGCCGCGAACATGAACCGGCGCCGCATGATCCGTCGTGGGGCGACCTATGGGCCGCATCTGCCGGAGGGCGAGCCGGAGGACGGCCTGGAACGCGGGATCGCGGCCTTCGTGATCTGCGGGAGCCTTATCCGCCAGTTCGAGTTCGCTCAAAACGTGTGGGCCAACGACAAGAACTTCCACGAACTCGCCAACGAACGCGACCCGATCATCGGCAACCAGGACGGCACGCTGGAATACAAGATCCCCAGGCGACCGATCCGCAAGAAGATCACGGGGCTGCCGGCATTCACGACCGTCCGGGGCGGGGCGTACTTCTTCCTGCCCGGCCTCAACGCGCTCCGGTACCTCGCGACCCTGCCCGACGGCCGCACGAATCCGCACTGAAACCGTGGACATCTTGAGGACATCGCAATGAGTGCGGCGAACGAGACCGGGCGAACCTATAACCAGAACCACGTCCGGCGTCCTTACACGCCGGGTCGACGCCGTTTCAGCATCTACTGGACGTGGAGCTATCCGTGGGAAGCCAACCGTGATCCGACCGACCTGGATAATCGTTTCTCGACCATGACCGAGGTTCGCCGGGTGGCCTGGCCGAGCTTCGAGAAGTCCGAGTGGGACAGGATGAACTTCCTCCAGGGGATCGCCGGCACACTCGAGTTGTTCCACCGCTCCACCGTCGCCTTCCAGCAGGTCGTGGGCGAGACGACCGAGCATCCGGTGGCTGTCTATCAACGCATCGATCAGGCGGGCTACAAGCTCCCGATCGATGAGACGGTCCTCGCGGACACGGACACCTTGATGGTGTTCGGCCTCGACCACCTCGTCTCTGAGCAGGAAGCCGAGCAGGGGGAGATCGAGGCGATCCGGGAATGGCTCAAACGGGAAGGCACGTGCTTGCTCCTGGCACCGCACCACGACGTCGGTTTTACCGCTGATCTCAAGCAGCGTCAGATCGAGTACAAGCATCACGGCGACGAACTCGTGCCGCGCCAGCAGCGCTTCGGCCAGTACACGCGCTCGCTGATGCAGGGACTCGGAGTGCCCGTGCTCAATCAATTCGGCCTCCGGCCCGCCATCGTGCAGGGGACCGATCAGATCGCTCCGCTGACCATCAACAAGGATCTCGACTCGCTCGGGCTACTGAATGGCGTGACCACGTTCAACTTCCATTTGCATCTGCCGCACTATGCAGTGACGGAAGAGGATGCGAAAGAGATCCGTGTTCTGGCCATGCAACCGATCGACATGTCCCGGCCGCATCCATTCACCGCGGCGGGGAACCGAGAGTTTAATTCCTTGATCTGGATGCCGCCGGATGGTAACCGAGGCGGTGATATCTTGCTCGCCGACTCGACAATCTTCACGACCTTGTTCGGGGGCACTGAGAGCCTGGAGCACTTTTGGAGGAACATCGCGAAGCTGCGTTGAGGTGATCCATCACGACCAGAGGCCGAATGAAACGCCTTGACTCCTTCTGCGAGCCGAGGAAGTCGCTGAACCGTAACCGCCCCGTCTGGGCGGTCCGGTCCCGGGGGCGCACTTCACTCGACTTCCCAGAATCGATTTTCTCGGGAATTCCGCGATCAAACCCAAGTGGATCTATTGGCATAGATCGATCAACAAGCCGAGCGATTGCCCGAACGCATCGCGGGAAAGTGCATTCCGAAAACCTAAGTGCCAATCGTCTGATCGCCTGATGTCGTGAGGCCAGGTACTGGCGAACCTCTGAACATTCGGGGCGAGCCCGAGGCGGCTGATCGGGCGGTCAAATCTTGGCGATCGTCGCGGGTCTGAACGGCCGCCATCCCGTGTCAGCGCTTCTTGTCCTGACGGCGCGCCGTCTTGCGTCCCGGTCGGTAGCCCTTGCTGGATTCAGAATTCGGGATCTGATGAACGAACTTCCCCTCGCCGAGGGCCTTGTTCGCCTTGATCATCCTCGCCCGCACCGCGGCCTGGGGGGGCTGGGCCGGGATCAGGGCGTCGCAGCCCGCGCCGATCAGGTCGGAGCGGCCCGCCTTCATCAGGGCGTCGCGCACCTCGAAGTAGTTCTCGGGCTTGAAGAACTGCAACAGGGCACGCTGGAGCTTGCGGTCCTTCAGGTGCTTGGCCGTGTAGACCTCTTCACCAGTGAACGGGTCGAGGCCCGTGTGATACATGCAGGTGGCGATATCAAACGGGGCCGGGATGAAGTCCTGCACCTGGTCGGGTCGGTAGCCGTTGCGCTTCAGGAACAAGGCCAGGTCGATCATCGCGGCCAGGTCGCTGCCCGGGTGCGACGCGATGTAATAAGGGACCAGATACTGCTTGGGCTTGCCCACGCGGGCGCTGGCCTCGCGGAAGGCATCGGCGAACCCGGAGTAGTCCTCCTGGTTGGGCTTCTTCATCCGCTTGAGCACTTCGGTGTCGGTGTGCTCGGGCGCGACCTTCAGGTGGCCGCCGACGTGGTGCGCGGCCAGCTCGTCCATGTACTCGGGCGAGAGCTGGGCCAGGTCCATCCGGATGCCCGAGGCGACGAAGACCTTGCTAATCCCTTCGACGTCGCGACTCTCACGCATCAGGTCCACGAGCGGCCCGTGGTCGGTGCCCAGCAGCTTGCAGAGCTTCGGGTGGACGCACGAGAGCCGCTTGCACTTGGCCTCGACCTCGGGCTTGGTGCAGCGCATCTCGTACATATTGGCCGTCGGCCCGCCCAGGTCGGAGACGACGCCCGAGAAGTTCGGGTCGTTGCCCATCCTGGCCAGCTCGCCCAGGATCGACTCCTTCGACCTCGACTGGATGATCCGCCCCTGGTGCGCCGTGATCGAGCAGAAGGTGCAGCCGCCGAAGCAGCCGCGCATGATCGTCACCGAATCCTTCACCGTCTCGTACGCGGGGATGGTCTGCCCCTTGTACATCGGGTGCGGCTTGCGCGTGAACGGCAGGCCGTAGATCCGGTCCATGTCTTCCTGGCTGATCGGCAGGCCGGGCGGGTTGGCGACGACCGCCTGCTTGTCGTGGTACTGCACCAGGGTCTTGGCGTTGAGCGGGTTCGTCTCCTGGTGGATGATCTTCGTCGCCTTCGCGAACAGGTGGCGGTCGGCTTTGATATCCTCGAACGAAGGCAGCACGATCGCCGCCTCCGGAGGAGCCTCCTTGGCCCCCAGGGCATAGGCTACCCCCCGCATGTCGCGCAGGTCCCGCACCGTCTCCCCCGCGTCCAGCCGCCTGGCGATCTCGACGATCGACTGCTCGCCCATGCCGAAGGCGACCAGGTCGGCCTTGCTGTCGAGCAGGATCGACCGCTTGACCGTGTCGCTCCAGTAGTCGTAATGCGCCAGCCGCCGCAGCGAGGCCTCGACCCCGCCGGCGATCACCGGGACCCCCGGATAGGCCTCGCGGGCCCGCTGGCAATACGGCATCGTCGCGCGATCGGGCCTGAGGCCGATCTGGGCCCCCGGGCTATACGCGTCGTCGTTGCGGACCTTCTTGTTGGCCGTGTAATGGTTGATCATGCTGTCCATGTTCCCGGCACTGATGCCGAAGAACAGACGAGGCCGACCAAACATCCGCCAGGGCTCCGCGCTCCGCCAATCGGGCTGGCTGAGCACCGCCACGCGATACCCGGCCGCCTCCAGCACGCGCCCGAGAATCCCCATCGCGAACGCCGGGTGGTCGACGTACGCGTCGCCGCTGACCAGCACCACATCCACCCAATCCCACCCCCGCGCCTTCATCTCGCGGGCGGTCGCCGGCAGATGGGGCGGCATGATGTCGATCGGCTGGAGCACCGGCAACTGAGTCCGGGCCACATTGGCCTCGGCTCGCCGGCTCGAACACGGGGGTGTGGCGACGAGATCAAGGCTCATGGAAGAGGTGTCGCGAGGGTCCATGGCCGATTCTACGCGCCGGCCGGGCGCAAGCCAACATGATCGCACGTCAACCCATGCCGACACAAGGCCCGAATCCGGCCAACGAGAAAGGGAACCTCGATGCATCCTCGCCGCCTCGCCCCCCCCGATCCGGCCGACATCACACCTGCCCCCCAAATCCCCGCCGCTGCATCCGTCCCGCAACCCGGATCGATCCGATGAGCCCGGTCGAACGATCCGGAGCGCCCACCTTTCAAGCGGCTCGCCCCCTCCATCCCCTGCCGCGGAGCGATGTATGCCCGACGAGGCCGAGGATTCCGATGCCCAGCATCAACAACGTCCCGGGTTCGGGGACGGCAATGAGCGAGAAATTGTCGACATAGCCGATGGTGCCGGGGATGGGAGCCGACGATCCCAGGGCGATATTCATCGCCGGGATGCCCTCGTCGATGCCGGCCGTGAAGGTCACCTCGCCGATGAGCTGGCCGTTGAAGTAGCCGGTGGCCGTCCTGTTCGCGAAGTCGAAGACGGCCGTCACGTTCGCCCATTCGCCGAACGTGTACGCCGGGCCGTTAATCGAGAAACCGTCCATGTTCGAGATGTAGGAAACGAGGGTCCCGTTCTGCCCCTGGACGCCGAACAGGATGTTGGCGACAAACTCTCCGTTCAAGACGGCACTCAGGCCGACCGAGAGGCCGCAAGTGGCGGATTCGGTGCCGGTCAGGTTGATGTCCGAAGACAGGACGACGATCGGCGTGCCGCTCGCGAGCGGGTCGTAGTTCAGGGGTCGAGCGTAGGAGCCGAAGTGGAATCCTGAGAATTCCTGAAGCTCCGACCCATCGATCCGCACGCTCTGCAGCCCATCCTTCGGCAACGCGGTCGAGATCGTGGCGGCGTCCGGGCCGAGCCCCGCGAACCAGCCGTCCTGCCCCGGGAACAGGCCCGGCGTGAACGTCGGGGGTTCGAAACCGGTCTCATACAGCACCCCGGCGGAGGACTGCGAGGTCGCGATTCCGACGATGGCGAGCGCCATCAACGCGGATCTTAATTGCTTGAGTGCTCGCATCTGTGCACCTGATTTGCAGAGCATTTATGGTCGATCAGGATGTGATTCAGATCACGTTTCTAGCGAACGTCGATTCGAGCTGCAAGGTCATTCCGGACGAATTCCCCGCCGCCCGGGCCGCGACCAGTCCCACGCTCCAAGACCTGAAAGCCCTCTTCCGATTTCGTCGAAACGGCGAATGGTTCCCCACCGATTCGACTTGACCGCAATCTGGCGCCGATGACTGATATTCTTTTTTAGGCTCGCAAACCCTGGCGGGGTCACACGACGAACACTCGCGGTCTCTGCCCGATTCATGATCGAACGGGCAACGCGATCGTCTCCAGAGGGGCCGACCGATGCAACGCTTCGGGCACCCCATGCCCAGCGACCCGGGCGTCACCGCAAGTCGTCTGCCACACCCGAATCAACGGGTTCCGGGACAGGGTCCAGCCGCTTGAGCTTGATCCGGGAGTCCGCCGTCGTGAACCCGGACGCCGTGGGCGATGCCCACCCTCCCCGTCTCCATGTCCCCGATCCGTACGGTCTTGGGGGGGATTTTACAATCTAGAATGATAATAAATTAATGGGTAAGGGCCGATGCGAGTGGCTTTGGATCTCGCGAACGTCTGACACGTTTATCGGCGATTGATCGAGCCGCGACATCACCATGGATCATCTGACAGATGCCGAAGCCGAACCCGGACACGCCTCAGATCAGGCTGAAATCATGATCTTATCGACAGTTTGGAATCTTCTATTTTCCCCGACGTCACCATCGCGGCCGCTCGGAATTGCGTCAACGCCGGGCCGCCCAGTCGGGTACATTTGATCCGGATGGACTTGTTTAGAGGGGCAGCTCGGTGGCCGGGCCACACGTGGTTCCCGACAACACCCCCGGCCCGGATCCGCGGATCGGTCTCAGGCCGAGGTTGAGGGGATGGGCCTCATCACGCTCACCATCCGAGTTTCCAGGTGCCGGTGCCTTTCAGGTATCCCGCTCCGGGGAATGCACCGGGGCAGAAAAGGCTGATGACGACCCCGTCTGATTTGTAGCAAACCATCGTCGCTTGAACCGTGGTGAAGAAGATTTCGAAGGGAGTATCGCCGACGAGGTTGTTCGGATCGTCGGTACCAAGACCTCCGCCGCCGCCTGCTCCAGCCCCGAGCCCAATTCCCCACCCCGTCCCGTAGAACGACAGCTTGGTGCCATTGCTCGTGTAATAGATCTCCGCCGTCGCCTGGCCCCAGATGAAGGGCTCGGATACGGTCAAAATCTTGCAGGTGATCCCCACGGAGGACTTGACGAACGTTTCCAGGTCCTGCGCCGCCGCTGCGGCGTTGTCGCCCTCGCGACCTTTCATCGCATCGAGAAACTCTCGCTGCTTCTGGAGATAGAGTTCGCGGGCCTGGGCTTCGATATTCGGGTCGATGCTGGGTTCCGTGATCGTGCTCATGGCTATCTCCCGCCTTGATTTCAAGCCGCGAGTCGCAGATTAGACCGGAGAGGTCCTGGCCTATTTTGCAACTTCGCCGTCGCAACTCCCAAGTTCTACCCATTCATCGCCGACGCTCACGCTTTGTTACGCAGCATCGGGAGTTTTTTTAAAATACTTCGCCAGATTCGCGGGTCTTTAAAACGGGCCTCGAAATCCGTGCCCGCCTCGGCGCGGGTCCACCAGGAATCCGTCGCGTCCCATCTAATATTATGACGAGGGACCGGACCTCGCCCCGAGGCGTTTCGGTCCAGGAGTCGGCCCAGCCCGCCTGCACTTGCTCTGGCGGCTCAGCGCGTGCGAGGCGGAGTGGTGACGGAGCACCCGATATCGCACGCGGCCGACTGATCCCGCCGATGGCTGCTCCTCGGGGAGTACGCGATCCCGAGTGCACGAGTCGGCGTATCGCGACCCTCTCCCTCAACCTGGCCGTGAGCGCCTGACATCTCGACGATCCGGCGGAATTTCGCCTTGGTGCGATGATTCCGTGCGCGGGCCTGGTCGGGGGTCAGGCTCAATGCGCCGGCGATCTGGCCGAACGACAGACCATCGATGGAGTGGAGGACAAAAATGGCGAAATTTAGCGACTCGATCTCTTTCTCCAGCTGGTCGAGCGCCACCCGGACGACCGCCTCGGCCTGCTGCGCCGGGCTCGATTCCGAGGACTCGGCCGACGCCCCTTCCCGCTCGAGCCTCGGCAGTTCGACCGGATGCCGGCGAGCCCGACGGGCCTTGTCGATCGCCCGGTTCCGCGCGAGCGTCGTCAGCCAGGCGGGAAGATTGCCGCCGCGGAACCCGGACATTCGCGACGTCAGGAGTTCGACCCAGATCTGCTGGCGGCAATCCTCCCGGTCGGCCGGTTGGATCGGCTGGCGCGCGAGGGCGGCCACGATCACCGCATTGCAATCGGCATAGAACCGATCCCAGTCAAGACGATCGAAATCGACGTCACCCCTCGGGCTCCCCGTGCCGCCGTCCCGTTCTCGGGCTGCCGTGCCAGGCCGCGCGGAATACCCGAGCCCACCTCCCGATGGGCTCGTGTCTTCGAACGATTGCGGGGCCATTCTCCGTTCCTCCTCTGGTTCTGTCACATTTCGGAGGGGGGGAAATCAATGGGGCATCGCCGAGTGGAATTCGATCAATGCTAACATGACCTCATGATCACCTTTAAAAATAAAGGGACTCGAGGTAGGGTCGGCGTCCCCATATGTCGCATGCCGCCGGAGGCCCTCGCGTTGCATGATGCCTTGATAACACGCTCGCGACGCCCAAGCAAGTCCTCGACCTGCGGCTCGACAATTGCGCCATCGAAGGGCGCAAAATGAGGCATTCGTCTTTGTTTTCCCGTTCAACGAGGTGGGCCCGCTCCGCCCGAAAATCGGGCGTTCGAGGCCGGAGACTGGCAAGGCCCCATCCGATTCAAGGGATCAAGAAATCTTGGAGCGGTCGGCGGATCTACTCGAAGACTTCTCCTCGACTTCGCCGGAACAAGCCGAGAACAATGACCGATTCGGTCCTCAAACTCGACCAGAGTCGCCGGCGTGGTCGACGACGTTCCGGAATCGCTAGAACGGGCTTGCCGGATCAATCCTGCTTCCGGCCTCTTGATCGGAAGACTCGCGCCGTTGCAAGCGGGCGGCGGGCAGGCTGATTGACAGTCGTTGATTGACATTCGATAAACTGCATGTTTTGACAAATAAGATACGTAGGAGAAAGGTCACATCCTGTCCGGTCGTTTTTCTCAAGCCCCGTTATTCGGAAATCGAGAATCTTCCGCATTTTTTTTAATTTGGCGATTATGTCGGGAAGGTTTTCCCCGCTTGAGGGATATAAATTGCCGGATCCCCATCTCTCGTGCTGTCACGTCGGCCGTGCCGATCCGCCGACGCCGGCGAGAACTCGGCCCCCTCGAATCCGCACCCCAGGAAGCGATGAAGCATCATGGGCAAGATTGAAGTGAGCCAGAGGCGAATTGACGCCAATCGACGCAATGCCATGCGCAGCACCGGGCCGAGGACCGAGGAGGGGAAGGCTCAGTCTCGGCGGAATCGCTTGATTCATGGGCTGGCGGGGGCCGAGGTGGTTGTGCCCGAGGACGAGGCGCAGGCCACCCGGGAACGGGCCGAGCAGTGGGTGTCGTCGCTTCGGCCGATGAATGCGTTCGAGATGGGGCTGGTCGAGACGATCGCGAACGAGAGCGTGCGGATCGATCGGTGCCGGATCGAGGAGCGGCTGGTGCGTGATGTCCGGGCTCGGCGGGCCGGGGCCTGCTGGCTCGATGAGCGGAGGGCCGAGGTGGCGAAGCCGGGTAAGACGCTGGCGGGTTGCCCGGAGGAGGTTGCGGCCCGGCTTGCGTCCACCGCGTCGGGATGCGACTGGATGATCGTGCGCTGGCGGGCGCTGGGCAAGGTGCTGGAGAAGGCGGGGGATTGGACCGATGAGCAACGGTCGCTGGCTCTGGATCTGATGGGGGTTGATGCCGACTTGCGCGCGATGGACAGCCCGCTCGACACCCCCGCGGGGGCCGACCTGATGTCCCACTTGCGGGATCTGGTCGAGTGCGAGCTGGAAGGTCTCGCGGCGCGGCAGGAGGAGGCTCTCGACGCGATCGATGATGACTTGCGCGAGGCGGCCACGATGGGCCTGATGGCCACCGACGACCCCAGCCTGGTCCTGCTCAGGCGGTACGAGACTGCCAGCTACCGCCGTCAGCGTTGGGCGCTGGACATGCTCCACAAGGGGCGCCAGAAGGCCGCGCCCGCCCCGACCATGACGCACGACTACATCGAACGCCCCCGCCAGGTCCCCTACCCCTACGTCTGGAATGGCCCCGTCCCGAGTCCGGTCACGGACCCCGACTCGACTCCCCCGCCTACCGATCCCGAGGGCCCCACGACCGGCCCGGGAACCGGTCGGGATCGCGCGGGGCACGATCCGGTACCTCGATCCGAACGCCCCCAGCCCGCCCCGGGCCCCCGCGCCGAAGGCTCAAAGGCTTCGAGTAACGCGGCCCCCCGCCGTCGGGTTGCCCGGGACACTCAGGCCGATCAAATCCATCGCGGGGCTCCGACCCAGTTCGCCGATCGAGCTCATCTCTCGGGCCTGCTCCGCCGCCTGGCCCGCTCGCTCGTCGCTCCGAGCCCGTTCCAATCGATCTCGAAGCCGCTCGCAATGCCCGAACGACGGCGCATCCGGCCCGCGACGGTCTTGGTTCGGCCGCCTCGCCCGGATCTGCTCCGCCTGGTGCCATCCCCGGCCGCCTGAAACGAGAGACAGCCCGCCGTCTCCGATCGGGGTGACGCAGTTGACCATCAGCTGGACCGGTTTGCCGTAAGCCTGGGAGTTCTGCGTAGGGTGGGCACCCCCCACCAGGAGCAAGCCCCCGCGGTGGGCAGTGCCCACCCTACGAGAATTGCTCAAATGACCAGCCGTCTTGCCCGGTCTTGGGCCAACTGCGTCACTCTTAACCGGTTCGATCTTTGACAATACGGAGTCGAAGAGGCGGCGCCTTGCGCCCGCGCTGCCGACGATTGCGCCCTGGGCACGAGTCCAGGAATTGTCGGTCGGGCTTGAGTCGCGTGCCGCTCGGCGTGTTGGCGCCGGGCGAAGCGGTTCAAAGGGCTCGACGGGCCTGGATGGCCTAATTATTGACCCTGTCGGCCCGACTGTTGATTGCCGCGGCCGATGTCGACCATGCGGTCGCGGATCGACGCCTCAGCGTTCTTGGCTTCCTCGAGCTTTTGCTGCTCGCGCGCCTGCTCGGCGACGGTGTCGTGCGTCGGATGGGGTTGGCCCCCCTTGTCCTCGTCGTTCTCGTGCGGCTTCTGGGGGAGGGCGTCCGTGAGCTTGTGCTTGCCGAGTTCCGACATGATCGTCTCCTTCAAGCGACGGGACCTCCTCGGAGGAGCACCGGCGGATCGCCGGATCATCTCCCCCGACGGGTCCTGAACGGATCAATTGTACCCGATGCCTAGGCCCTTGGGAATTCGCGAGAGTCGGGTGAGAGCACTCCATGCCGATCTTCAACGAGCCTGGATGTCCCGGTTCCCACTCCCGAGGCCCGGGACCAGTCGCAACATCCGGACCGCGAGCCTTGGATCGGCGAGGATTGTCGCGGTGAGGGCCGGGTTAAGGGCCAGGGACTGGGCCAGGCAGCGGCGGCCCAGGGCCCCTGCCCCCGCGTGCGAGGCGTCATACGCCCGGTTGAGGTAGGCCCTGGCAAGGCGACGCCGGGCCACGGGCGGGACGGTCCCCCGATCTTCGGCCGCGAGCCGTTCGAGCAGGGCCCGCGTCTCGTCGAGGTCGGCCGTGCTGGCCTTGAACCGATGGGTCTCGCTGCCGGAATGCCATCGCACCGACACGGTCGGGCTCGCCAGCCAGGCGACCGGGTGGACCCGGGCCAGGCGGATCCAGAAGTCCCAGTCGACAACGTAACGCAAGGCGGGGTCGAAGCCCCCAGCCTGCCGGTGGGCCTCAGCACGCAGGGTGACGGTGGAGCAGCGGAGCGGGTTGGAAATCGCGAGAGAGGTCGGCAATTCACCGGCGGCGTAGGTCCGGTCGTCGGGACCGAGCCCACCGTGTTCCACCACCTCGGGGTCGACCGGCTTGCCGTCCTGGTCGATGACGTCGGCGGCCCCGCAGACGAAGGCCAGGGTTTCGCCGTCGGGGGCGGCGAACCTCGCCAGGCGGGCGGCGAGGTGGCCCGGATGCATGATGTCGTCTTGATGGAAGACGGCGACGAGCGGGGTGCGCGACAGCTCGACGCAGCGGTTCCAGTTGCCGGCAAGGCCCAGCCGTTCGGGGTTGATCTCGATCCGAACGCGGTCGCCGGCGAGGTCGCGGATGAGGTCGGTGGTGCCGTCGTCCGAGCGGTCGTCGCAGACGAGGAGGTCGAAGGGGGCGTGGGCCTGGGCGAGGATCGAGCGGACGGCCTCGGCCAGGTGGCGGGTGCCGTTGAACGTGGGGATGGCCACGGTCAGGAGCGGAGGAGTCACGGGCGGGCCGACGCTCCGAGGCGTTCCAGGGTTTCCCAGGTATAAAGCCCCGAGGAGTGGCCGTCGCTCCAGGAGAACCGAACCGCGTAGGTGCCGACGGGCTCCATGCCTTCGAGCTTCAGGTCTTCGCGGATCGTGGCGGGGTCGAGGATCTGGGCGCCTGTCCACTCGTCCTTGCACGAGGCACAGGGGCACTCGCCGCGTACGCCTCGGTACGGCAGGCGGTCGGTCTGGCCGGAGGGCCAGGTCAGCTCAAGGACCTGCTCGGCTTGCAGGGCCCGGATGTTCGTCGGGGCGTCGGCCATCGGCTTTGGGCTCGGGAGGGGTTCACGGTATGCTCGTCGTGTCCGAGCGTATCACATGGCGTAAGGCCGCGGGAACCGGGGGCAGCGATGGGACGATTCTTCGTCGTGGCGAAGAGCGTGAATCAGGTGAAGCGGGCCCTGATCCACACGGCGGGCGGGGTCCGGGTCATCGGCCGGTTCGATCGCGAGACGATCGAGTGCTCGCACACCATGGAGTCCCAGAGCTTCAAGAAGAACTGGCCGATCATCCTCAGCCGCCTCAGCTCCGCTGGGTTGCAACTGGTCGACCGCCCCGGCTCGCCCGGAGACACAGCGAGGCCCGACGGCGGCCCCGGGCGGCACGACGATTGCCCCGATGTCGAGGATTCGACGGGATGAGAGGCCTGCGTCCGGCCGAGGATTCGCCCTGATGTCCCGGGGCTTCGCCCGGCAACGCCGAACCGTCGGCGGCTCCCATCCGATCGTCGCCCGAAATCCGTGGAGTTCGCCCCCCAATGCCCCTCGATTTCCATCGGAACGACTGGCCGAGCCTCGGCGTCGAGGTCGAGCTCCAACTCGTCGACAAGACGACCCTGGAGCTTTCCAACGCCTATGAGGTCGTCCACGACGGCGTGCCCCAGGCCCTGCGCGACTCGGTGAAACCCGAGCTCTTGCGCTGCTACCTGGAAATCAACTCGAAGCCATGCAGGACCGTGTCGGAGATCGAGTCCGACCTGTCCGAGAAGGTCGACGCCGTGGTCCATAGCGCCTCGGAGCACGGGATTCGCGTCTTCTGGGGGGCGACCCATCCGTTCTCACGCTGGCAGCAGCAGGAGATCACCCCCAACCCGCGCTACTACATGCTGGCCGAGCGGCTGAAGGAAACCCTGCTGCGGCCGGTGACGTTCGGCATGCACGTCCACGTCGGCGTGCCCTCGGGCGAGGCCGCGATCCGGGCCTCCGATCGCCTGCTGCCGTTCCTGCCGATGATCCTGGCCCTCTCGTGCAACAGCCCGTTCTTCAACGCGAGGGCGACCGGCCTGCACTCGAATCGGGTCGAGCTGCTGGAAGGGCTGCCCAACGGCGGCCTCCCGCCCGAGTTCGGGAGCTGGGATGCGTATGTCAGGCTGTTCGACCAGCTGAAGAATTCGGACTCGATCCAGACCAGCCACGAGCTCTGGTGGGACGCGCGGATCAACACCGAGCTGGGGACGCTGGAGGTCCGCGTCTGCGACCTTCCCGCCAATCTCCCCTCGGCCCTCGGCCTGACCGCCTTGATCCAGTGCCTGGTCTGGTCGTTCGCCTTCGAAGAGACCGGCAAGACGACCTGGGCCCCCGAGATGCACCAGGTCCTGATCCGCCAGAATCGCTGGCGTGCGGCCCGATTCGGCATGGGGGCCGAGTTCGTCGATCCCTGGACGCTGCGCCCGGTCGCCGCCCGAGACCTGCTCGCCCACCTCATCGACCACCTGATGCCGGCGGCCCGGCAACTCGGGTGCGTGGCCGAGCTGACTCATGCCGCCGAGATGGTCCGGGGGCACTCTGGCGCCGAGCAGCAACTCGCCCTTTTCGACGAGACGGGCGACCTCACCGAAGTCGTCAGGCGCCTCTCCGTCGGCGGCTGAGGCATCGGCACTCAATCTATGAACAAGGCCCGCGTCGAGGAGGAATCCCCGACGCGGGCCTTCGGCGCGTTTCCAGGCGTAGAGACCGCGTCAGCGAGCCGTGACCGGAGTGACGACGGTCACCGGAGCGACCTCGCCGGCGGGCAATGACTCGGGAACCGGGTGGCTCAGGGCCGCGACGGCCGACTCGTGGGTGATCCGGATGATCGAGCCGGGGAAGATTCCCAGGATCAGGGTCAGCGAGGCGCAGGCGCCGATGGCGAGGGCGGTCGGCAACGGGATTCGCAGCTCATGCGGGATGCGGGCCGGCTTCAGGTACATGTTCACGACGATCCGGAGGTAGTAATACGCCCCGGCCGCCGAGTTCAGGACGGCGATGACCGTCAGGACTTGCAGCATCCGGGTGTCGGCCACCGGGCCCGCCGAGAACGCCGCGCCGAAGATGCTGAACTTGCCCCAGAAGCCCGCGAGACCCGGGATGCCCACCAGGCTGAACAGGCAGATCGTCATGGCGAGCGCCAGCAACGGCTGCGACTGGCCCAGCCCGGAGAGGTCGTCCACGTTCTCGACGGCCTGATTGCCGGTGTTGGCCGCCAGGATCACCCCGAAGGCACCCAGGGTCATCAACGCGTAGGCGAAGAGGTAGAAGAGAATCCCCTCGATGCCCAGGTAGATGCCCGTCGAGCCGGGCCGGGTGCGGAACGCGACCGCCACTCCGATCATCAAGTAGCCCGCGTGGGCGATCGACGAATAGGCGAACAACCGCTTGAGGTTCTCCTGCCCGAGCGCGACCGTGTTGCCCAGGGTCATCGTGATGGCCGCGATGATCCAGGCCAGCGTAATCGCCTTATCGACCGTCGGGTTCTCGACGCCCGCGCCGGCGAGCACGCAGATGAGAATGCGGATGATCGCCAGGAACCCGACCGCCTTGGGGATCCAGGCCAGCACGGCCGTCAGGATCGTCGGCGAGGCTTGGTAGACGTCGGGGGCATAGAAGTGGAACGGGACCGCGGCGACGCGGAAGCCCAGGCCCGCCATGATGAAGACCAGCGCGATGAGGGCAAGCTGCGGGTTCGGCACGCCGGGGGCATACTCGACCAGGTTTGCTATCCCCTTGAGGTTGCTCACGCCGGTCAGGCCGTAGAGGTAGGCCATCCCATACAGCAGCAGGGCCGACGAGAAGATGCTCAGGAAGAAGTACTTGGTGGCGGCTTCCTGCGTGGCCGAGGTCCGCTTCAGCAGGTACAGGAGCAGGTAGGTCGGGATGCTGATCAGTTCGAGGCCGACGAACATCAGGACCAGCTCATTGGACGCCGCGACGATCATGGCGCCCGCGTGGATCATCAGCAGCGAGCCGAAGAACTCTGGGGCCCGGGCGTCGTCGACCTGGTCGTGGGCCAGGGCCAGCACGATCAGGCCGGTGAGCAGGAAGAAGAGCCTCGAATAGCCCGAGAGCGGGTCGTTCAGGACGGTCGACGCATAAATGTCGACCCCCGCGTTCCGGTGCAGGAACAGCGGGATGATGGCGAAGACGAGGGTGCCCGCGGACAGGATCGACCAGAAGTGCCTTGGTCGCTTGATGAACGCGCCGGCGGTCATCATGGCCGTGGCGACGGCCAGCAGGATGATCTCGGGCGCCAGGATGATCAGCGTCCTGTGGGCGACTTCGAGCGCGTAGGTGGCGGTCATCGGGCCGTGTCCTGGGCGAGTGCCGTCTTCGGGGTCGTGGCCTGGGTCGGGGCGATGGCCGCGACGGCCTTGGCGGGCGCGGTGGCCAGAAGCCTCGCCTCGACGAGCTGAACGGACGGACGGATGCGGGAGAAGATCATGTTCGGGGCGATGCCGATCCAGACGATCAGGACGATCAAGGGCGTCAGGCCGGCGATCTCATGCCAGCCCAGCGGCCGGGGCGCCTCGTGGGTGTCGACGCCGTGCTCGCCGGCCGGTGCATGACCGTGGTCGTGACCGCCGGGCTCCTTCAAGGGGCCGAACAGCACGCGTTGCAGCATCGAGAGCAGGTAGTAGGCTCCCAGGACCATACCCAACGCGGCCCAGACCGCGGCGGCCGGCCAGGCGGAGTACATGCCGATGAGGATCGGGAACTCGCCGGTGAACCCGTTCAGGCCGGGCAAGGCGGCCGAGCCCAGCGACGCCATGATCAGGAAGAAGGCGAAGACCGGCATCCGGTTCCAGAGCCCGCCGATCTGCGACATCTCGCGGGTGTGGTACCGCTCATAGACGATGCCCACGCAGGCGAACAGGGCGCCCGTCGTCAGGCCGTGGTTGATCATCTGAATGACGGCCCCCTCGATGCCCGTGGGCGTCGCGGAGAACAGGCCCAGGGCGATGAACCCCATGTGGCTGACCGAGCTGTACGCCACCAGCCGCTTGATGTCCGACTGGGCCAAAGCTGCCAGCGCCCCGTACAGAATGCCGGCGACCGACAGCACGGCGAGCATCGGGAACAGCAGGTGAAGGCCGAGCGGGGTCATCCCCAGGTTGAACCGGAGGAAGCCATAGCCGCCGACCTTGAGCATGACGCCGGCCAGCAGGATCGAGCCCGCGGTGGGCGCCTCGACGTGCGCCAGCGGCAGCCAGGTGTGGAACGGGAAGAGCGGCACTTTGATGGCGAACCCGGCGAAGAGGAGCAGGAAGATGAGCGCCTGCGGGCTGGTCGTCCAGCTCGACGACAGGTTCCAGGCGCCCCACTCGACATGGGCGAGCCCTTCGGTCAGCTCGGCGATGGAGAAGGTCAGCGTGTGGCTGGGGTTGTACTGGTAGTTGATCGCCACCAGGGCGATCACGCCCAGCAGGGTCAGCAGGCTGCCCGCCAGCGTGTACAGGAAGAACGTGACCGACGCCCGGCGCCGGTCGGGGCCGCCGTACAGGCCGATCAGGAAGAAGAGCGGGATGAGCGTGAACTCGAAGAAGACGTAGAAGAGGACCACGTCCAGGCTGGCGAAGAGCCCCAGCAGCCCGGTTTCGAGCGCCAGCAGCAACGCATAGTGGACGGCCGCCCGCTCCTTAATCGACTCCCACGACGAGAAGATCGCCGTGATCATCAGCAGCGACGTGAGGGCGAACAATGAGAGTGCCACGCCGTCCAGGCCCAGGGCGAACCGGACGTCGGGCCTGACCAGCCAGGGGTAGCCCAGGTGTCCATCCTCCGCCTTGTAGGCGAACTGCGGCCCCGCCGTGTCGACGCCGAAGGCGAACACGAAGACGAGCGACAGGGCGAGCGTGCCCAGCGCAACTCCCAGGGCAATCATCCGCGCGGTGGCCGCGGGCAGGTCTTGCCGGCTGAAGAGCAGCACGCTCCCCGCCAGGGGGATGAGCACAGTGATCAATAAGAGTGTGGACATCAAGCGGCCCTCGACCCCTTCAGACGCAGCTTCGGTTCGATCAATGGAGGAACGACGCCCACGCTCAAGTCAATAAAGCAGGAACAGGAAGAGCAGCCCTGCGACACAGATCGCCGTGGCCCCTGCATAGAACTGGATCAGGCCATTCTGGTACGGCCCGAGCACGAATCGACCCGCCAGGCGGGGGATCCAGGAGACGGCCGCGACCAGGGTGTCGATCACGTAGGTGTCGAAGAACTGGGCGATCGAGGCGAGCACCGCGGTCGGCCCGATGACCAGGGCCGTATACGCCTCGTCGATCCTGAACTTGTTGTATGAGGCCCGGTAGAGCCCGCTGAACCGGCCGGCGAGCTGCGCCGGCACGGGGCTGCGCTTGCCGTAGAGCACGTAGCTGATGGCGAACCCGGTGATGCCGACGATCGAGCCCAGGATCACGCTCTGCCAGTCGGTGCCGTGAGCATGCTCAGGGTGGCCGAGCGTGGTCTCGAACCCGGGGGTGTGCAGCAGGTGGTGCTCGAACAGGTGGGTCGGGCCGAAGGCCAGGCCGACGACCACCGTGCACAAGGCCAGCACGATCAGCGGGTAGGTCATCGACGGCGGCGACTCGTGCCCGACGTGGTGGGCATCGTGTCCGTCGTCATGGCCGTGCCCGTGACCGTCGTCCGGCTCGGCCTCGGGATCATCGGGGCTGGGCAGCTTCTCGGGGCCCCAGAAGGTGAGGAAGTAGGCCCGGCCGGTGTAGAAGGCGGTGAGGAACGCGGTGAACAGGGCCGTCCAGTAGATCGCCGCGTAGGCCGCCCCGTATCCGGGCAGGCCGGCCGCCTTGGCGACGTGCGAGGCCTCGTTCAGGGCGGCCAGGATCTCATCCTTGCTCCAGAAGCCGGCCAGCGGGAAGATCCCGCAGAGCGAGAGCGCGCCGACCAGGAAGGTCCAGTGGGTGATCGGCAGCTTGTGGCGCAGGCCCGAGAACCGCCTCATGTCGATGACGCCCCCCATGGCGTGCATCACGCTGCCGGACGCCAGGAACAGCAGGGCCTTGAAGAACGCGTGCGTGAACAGGTGGAACATCGCCGCGACGACCGCCAGCCGGCCAACGGTGCCGTAGCCGGCGCCCAGGGCCATGAACATGAACCCGAGCTGGCTGACCGTCGAATAGGCCATCACCCGCTTGAGATCCGTCTGGGTCAGCGCGATGGCGGCGGCGAGCAGGGCCGTCACACAGCCAGTGATGCAGATGAGGAGCTGGACGCCGGGGACGGCGGCCACGAGCAGGCTCGACCGGGCGATGAGGTAGACGCCCGCGGTGACCATCGTCGCGGCATGGATGAGCGCCGAGACGGGCGTCGGCCCTTCCATGGCGTCGGGAAGCCAGACGTAGAGCGGGACCTGCGCGCTCTTGGCGGTGGCCGCCCAGAAGAGCAGCAAGGCGATGCCCACCTTGTCTGAGGTGGCCAGGGCGGCCAGGTTCTCGGGACCGAGGAATGAGTCGTAGGAGAGGCTGTGGCCGATCCCCTTCGACCACATCCAGAAGATGGCGATGGCAAAGCCGAGGTCGCCGACCCGGTTGACCATGAACGCCTTCTTGGCGGCGGCGGCGGCCGACGGCTTCGAGTGCCAGAAGCCGATCAGCAGGTAGCTGCAAACACCGACGCCCTCCCAGAAGGCGTAGGTCAGGATGAAGTGGCTCGACAGCACCAGGCCGGTCATCGAGGCCACGAACAGCCCGACGATGGCGAAGAACCGGGTGTATCCGGGGTCGCCGTGCATGTACCCGCCGGCGAAGATGACGACGAGCGTGGCGACGAAGGTCACCATCGACAGCATCATCGTCGTCAGTCCGTCGACCCGGAACTCGACCGGGACGGTCAGGCCGGTGACGTTGATCCAGTCATACACAACCGTGCTGGCCGGGTGGTCGGCGGAGAAGAGCAGGCCGAGGGAGTAGAGGAACGCCAGGCCGATGCCGAGGGCGACCGGCAGGTGGGCCTTCTCCTTCAGGCGGTTGCCGCCGAGCGCGGCGACGAGGCCGCCCAGCAGGGGCAGGAAGGGGACTAGCCAGCAGTTCCGGACCAGGACGCTCATCGGACCTCCGCTCCCATCCCGGCCGCGTCGGGCCCGGGGTCATTCCGCCAACCGTCGCGCGTTCGAGTCTCGCCGCGATCGAAAAAGGGCCGTCAGCTCCGCCGCTTCATCCAGGGCTGCGCCGGGTGGGCCGGCTCGATGCCCGCGGGCGTGAGGTGCGGGTAGGTCTCGGGGCCCGGCTCCGCGACGAGCGGCTCGGCCTCGCTGGCGGCGTCAACGTGCGGCAGCGTGCCCGGCTCGCGGACGTCCTGCCAGAGGGTCACGTCGAGCGAGTTCCTGCGGTTGAACAGCCCCATGATCAGGGCCAGGGCGATCGACGCCTCGCAGGCGGCGACGGTCAGGATGATGATGGTGAAGACCTGACCGGTCCAGTTGCCGTGGTAGCGGCCGAACGCGATGAGGGTGGTGGCGACGCCCTGGAGCATCATCTCGGCCGACAGGAACATGACGATCATGTTGCGACGCGAGAGGAAGCCCAGCATCCCCAACGCCATCAGCGCGGCGCCGATCATCAGGTAATTGACCAACATGTCTTCGCTGAACATGCTCACGGGTCGGTCGCTCGCATTGGTTCGGGTGGGAAGGGAGCCGGTGCGATTCAGTACGTGTGCGGGGCGTTGGCCGGCCGGATCTGCGGCTTCGGGGCGGCGATCGCCACGGCGCCGACGAGGCCGACGAACAGCAGGGCCCCGGCCAGCTCGATGGTGACCAGGTGGTCGGTGTAGAGCGTGCCGCCGAGGCCCGCCACGTGCGGCGAGTTGAGCCTGGATGTCGGGCTGAGCGAGCGGGCGAGCACCAGGTTGATCCCCTGGCCAGCCCTCGCCTTGCTCCTCACGCCGATCTCGTTGCCCGGGATGAGCCAGTTCGTGGACGAGGCCACGGCCGTTGACGGGCCCGCGGCCGGCGCCAGGGCCGGCGACCGAGCGACGAGCAGGGCGTAGGTCAGCGACCAGAGCAGCAGGAAGCAGCAGAAGGTCGACTGGAACGGCGAGCGGGCCGACCGGTCATAGGTCGCCTGCCCTTCCTTCTGGGCCAGCATGATCACGAACAGGAACGTGACGATGATCGCCCCTGCATAGACGATGATCGTGCCGGCGGCCAGGAACTGGGCCCCGGCCAGCAGGAACAGGCCCGAGGTCGAGAGCACCACCCAGGCGAACCAGAGGGCGCTGTAGATGGGGTCTCGGCTGGTGATGCTCAGGATCGCGCCGGCCACCGAGGCGATGCCCAGGACATAGAAGAAGAGGCCGGGGATGAGCCCGAAGCCCGTCGGCTTCCAGAGCAGGGCCAGTAGCAGGATCGAGGCCCCGACGAGCGAGCCGCCCAGCGTATAGGCCTGCCGGGTGCTCAGGCGGCCGTGCTGGTGGGGCAGCAGCATCGACGTGCCGACGGCCCCCAGCGCGATGCTCAGCAGAGCGACGACCAGTTCGAAGGTGGGGATGTTCACGGCGTCTGGGTCCTTCGATCTCGGGGCGGTCGCTTCGGCGTTCGGTGGTTGGAGATGCCAGTCAGGCCGTCAGGCCTTGGGGCCGGGGAGGCCCGATGGCTCGACCTCGGTCGGGCGCGGGCCGGCCTTGGGGGGCGGCGTGGTGTACCGCATCGGCTCGGCGTCGCGGGTCAGGTCGAAGACGGAGAGGAGCTTGGTCTTGTCGAAGATCATCTGTTCGCGAGACAGGCCGGTCAAGTCATACAGGCCGGTCAGCTCGATCGCCTCGACCGGGCAGGCTTCCTCGCACATCCCGCAATAGATGCAGCGAAGCTCGTCGATGACGAAGCTCTCGCAGTACTTCTCGCGGTCGGACCAGGATTCCGGGGCGGTGGCGCCGACGATGTCGATGCAGTGCGCCGGGCAGGCCGTGGCGCAGAGCATGCAGGCCACGCACTTGACCCGCCCCTGCTCGTCCTTGTTCAGCCGGTGCACGCCGCGATAGTTGGCCGACGGGACGTGCTGGTCCTCGGGGTACGAGACCGTGATGGCCCCCTTGCCCAGCGAGGCCGACAGGATGTGCTTGCCGGTGACGAGCAGGCCGCCGACGATCTGCGGGAGGTAGAACTTCTCGTGAAGCTTCAGGGTCGGCGGGATCATCCGCTTCAGGCTAGGGTCATCGGGTCGCACGGCCGTCTCCAGCTCCGTTTGCGGAACGCTCGGGTTCGTTTCGTTAGGACGGCTCGGGCTCAGGCCCAGGAGCGGACGATCTGCACGACGATGGCCGTCAGAACCAAGTTGGCGATGGACAGAGGGATCATCCGTTTCCAGGCCAGCTCCATCAGGGTGTCGTACCGGAACCTGGGAAGGGTCCAGCGGATCCACATGATGAAGATGATCACCAGTGCCACTTTGAACACCAGGACGCCTGCCTTGATCAGTGCAAAGACGAGGCCGGTCTGGTCCTGGGTCAAGACGTAGGGAATATCCCAGCCGCCGAAGAACAGGATGACGATCAGGTAGCTGACCGTGATGACGTGCAGATATTCGCCCAGAAAGAACATGCCGAACTTCATGGCCGAGTATTCGGTGTGGAACCCGCCGACGAGCTCCTGCTCCGACTCGGGAAGGTCGAACGGCAGGCGGTTGGTCTCGGCGAACGAGCTGATCAGGAACAGGAGGAACCCCAGCGGCTGGGCGACGATGCCCCAGACGTGGCGGTCCTGCCAGTTGACGATCGTGTTCAGGTCGAGCGAGCCGGCGATCATGACCATGCCCAGGATCGACATCCCCAGCGGGATCTCGTAGCTGATGAGCTGCGCGCTCGAGCGCAACCCGCCCAGGAATGAGTACTTGGAGTTGGACGCCCAGCCGGCCAGGATCACGCCGTACACGCCCAGGCTGCCGACGGCGAGGATATACAGGATGCCGATGTCCACGCCCGGGGCGATCTGGAACTGGCCCAGGACGTCGAAGAACCCGGGGTCGGCGGGCATCGGGGTGACGGGGCCGAAGGGGACGACCGCGAAGCCGACCATGGCCGCCACGATCGAGATGAGCGGGGCCAGGATGAACAGCGGCTTGGCGACGTAGCCAGGGACCACGTCTTCCTTGAGGATCATCTTGGCGCCGTCGGCCAGCGGCTGGAGCAGGCCGAACGGGCCCGCGCGGTTGGGCCCGATGCGGTCCTGCGCCCAGGCGGCGATCTTACGCTCGACGAGGATCAGGTAGGCCACCGCCCCTTGGGTGATGCCGACGACCACGCCGATCTTGAACAGGATTGCCACCAGGGCCCAGAACGACATGGGAGACTCACCTCTGAGGACGGTTCGCGAGGGACCGGGCAAGGCCGACGCCCGTCGGGGCGCCGGCCGGGCCGACGTGTCAGCGGGTGGC
Source organism: Isosphaeraceae bacterium EP7 (assembly GCA_038400315.1). Taxonomy (NCBI): domain Bacteria; kingdom Pseudomonadati; phylum Planctomycetota; class Planctomycetia; order Isosphaerales; family Isosphaeraceae; genus Kueselia; species Kueselia aquadivae. Next base: position 1,765,206 of record CP151667.1, on the reverse strand, counting down.
GCCCGCGCCGGAGCGGGTGCCGATCTGGGCCCTGGTCTTGGACCAGGCGTCGATGAACGGGGTCGGCGCGTCGCCATTGGTCGGCAAAGGCGCGGGTGCGTCACCTAGCAAGGCGCCGTAGGTCGGCAGCTTGCCGCCCGCGGCGACGCCGAACGCCGGGATCTTGGCGGCCAGCTCGGCGAGAACCGCCGACGATTCCACCGGCCCGCCGGAGCGGCCGCCGAGGATCGCCAGGATGTCCAGGTCGGGCAGGCTGCCGTCGCGGGGCGGTAGGGCCGCTTCGGCATACTGCAACCGGCCGTCGGCATTAACGTAACTGCCGGCCTTCTCGGCAAATGTGGCCGAGGCCAGCACCACGTCCGCCAGTTGTGCCAGCGGCGTGACGAGAGTGTCCTGGACGACGAGGTAGCTGACGCCTGATCGCAAGGATCGGGCGGCCTCTTCATCGGCCCAGAGGTCGGGCGAGCCCGAGGTGTAGTACAGGGCCTTGAACTCGCCGGCGGCGATCCGCCCCGTCAGGGCGTTGAAGTCGATCACCTCGCCCTGGAAGTGGGCGAGCACGGCCTCAACACCCTTGCGGTTCGGGCACTTCTCGGCGTGGATCGTGAACGGCTTCGGGTCCAGGAAGCTGGTGTCGCCGTTACGCCCCTTGACCTTGTCGGGCGTGAACGTCTGGTCTTCGCCCACCACCGGGACTGCTCCGAGGGCGAGCACGGCGTCGGGGCTGAGGCCCTTGATGTAACCGGCGAGCAGGTAGGCTTCTTCGACCGTCAGGAACGGCGAGATCACGGCGGCGATCTTTCCGCCTTCGCTGGCGACCTTGGTCAGTTCCTGGCCGGCCGACTTGAGCGCCTGGTCGGTCAGGACCGGGCCCAGCTCGTTGCCGATCCGGGCGTACATGGCCGTGAGCAGGCTGGGGTCGTTGGCCGACTTGTAGCTGTATCGGCCCTCGTCGCAGATCCAGTAGTCGTTGACCAGCGGATTGTTGCGAGGCTTGAACCGCCAGATCTCGCCGCGATTCTCCTCGGAGCTGATGTTGCAGCCGGTGGAGCAGCGGGTGCAAACGCCGTCGTGCTTGGACAGGAACCAGACGCGCTGCTTGTGGAGGAAGTCCTTGTCGAGCAGGGCCCCGACCGGGCAGAGGTCGACCACATTGCCGGCCAGGGCATTGGCGACGGGGTGGCCGGGGAAGATGTCGATCTCGGCGTGACTGCCGCGGCTGATGACCTGCAGCTCGCCGGTATGGGTGATCTCGCGGGTGAAGCGGACGCAGCGGGTGCACATGATGCACCGGTCCGCGTTCAGCTGGATGGTCTCGGCGACCTCCTTGCGGGGGTTGACCACCCGTTCCTCGACGAACCGGTGGACGGCCTGGCCGTTGGAGTAGCTGTAGTCTTGCAGGCCGCACTCGCCGGCCTGGTCGCAGACGGGGCAGTCGAGCGGGTGATTCAGGAGCAGCAGCTCCATGATCATCCGCTGATGCTCGACGACCTTGGGGCTGTCGGTGACAAGGACGGTCCCGTCCTTGGCCGGCGTCTGGCAGCCGGGGACGAGCTTCGGGACCATCCGGATCTCGCCGGTCTTCGGGTCCTTCGAGCCGACCTCGATCTCGCACATCCGGCAGTTGGCCACGACGGAGAGGGAGGGGTGCCAGCAGTAGTAGGGGATCTCGACCCCGATGCGCTGGGCGGCCTGGATGGCGTTGAGCTTCTCCCCCTCGGGGAGGGGGTATTCCTGGCCGTTGATGAGGATCGTCGCCATCGGGCGTGTTCCCTGTCTCGCGTCGGGTCGTTGGTCGGGTGTTCGGCGGCCTTGCGTTCGTGCCTGTCCAGGCGGGTCAGCGGCTCTCGGGCGATCGGAGGATCGACCCTGGGGCGCTGATCACCGGCAGGTAGTTGGCGACCGCCGCGTCGCCCGGTGTGCCGTTGGAGATGGCCTGCTGCAGCGGGGTCACGGCGTAGTCGGGCGACTGATGGTCTCGGATGAACTCTTCGAGCTCGGGCCTGAACTTGGCCAGGGCATTCTTGAGCGGCCAGGCGGCGCCGTCGGCCAGCCCGCAGATGGTGGTGCCGGGCATGATGCCCATGTTGGCCGAGAGGTGGCCGAGCGTGTCGAGGTCTTCGATCCGCCCGCCGCCGTTGCGAATTCGCTTGATCGCCTTGTAGATCCAGGCGGTCCCCTCGCGGCAGGGGGTGCACTGGCCGCAGCTCTCGTGGGCGAAGAAGCGGGCGGTGTTGTACAGGTAATCGATGATCCGCGTCTGGTCGTCCATGACGGTGACCGCGGCGGTCCCCAGCCCGAGGCAGCCGGTTGAGCGGAGGGCCTCGAAGTCGAGCGGGACATCCAGCTCGGCGGCCGACAACAGGCCCATGCTGATCCCGCCCGGGACGGCGGCCTTGGCCTTGCGGCCCTTCCAGACGCCGCCGGCGTGATCCTCGATGAGCTGATTGGTGGTGGCGCCCAGCGGCAGCTCGACGCAGACCTGCTTGTTCACATGGCCCGAGATGCAATACAGCTTGGGGCCATAGCTCTTGGGCGTGCCGATCGACTTGAACCAGTCGGCCCCGCGCTCGACGATGTGGGGGACGCAGCAGAGGGTCTCAACATTGTTGACGACCGTCGGCTTGCGGAAGGCTCCCTCGATGGCCGGGAACGGCGGCTTGATCCGGGGCCAGCCCCGCTTGCCTTCCAGGCTCTCGATCAGGCCGGTCTCCTCGCCGCAGATGTAGGCGCCGGCACCCCGGTGGACCCAGATCTCCAGGTTGTAGCCCGAGCCCAGGATGTTGTTGCCCAGCAGTCCGGCGTCGCGGGCCTCTTTGATGGCCTGCTCGAGGATGCGGTAGGCGTGGATGTACTCGAACCGGACGTAGAGGTAGGCGGCGGTCGCCTTGGTGGCGAAGCAGGAGATGAGGATCCCCTCGATGAGCTGATGGGGGTCAGCCTCCATGAGGATCCGGTTGTTGAACGTCGCCGGCTCGCTCTCGTCGGCGTTGATGCACATGAGGGTCTCCTGCCGGTCTTTCGGCAGGAACGACCACTTCAGGCCGCAGGGGAAGCCCGCGCCGCCGCGGCCCCGCAGCTCGCTCGCTTTGACGAGGTTGACGACGTCGTCGGGCGACATCGACGAGAGGACCTTGCGCGCCGACTGGTAGCCGCCGCGGGACTCGTAGACGCCCAGCGTGTGGCTATCGGGGACGTCCCAGTTTCGGGAGAGGACCGGTTCGAATGCGGCCAAAGGGTCAATCTCCTGCCTGGCGGCGGGCGGTCGCGCGGGGCGTTCGGTCGCGTGCCTGGGCCGTCTCGTCTCGTGCGGGGTCGTGTGTGCGGGCTGCAATTGAGTCGGGCGGGAAAAAGGGGACAGGCACCTTCACTTCGCTGCGGAGCCGGTCCCCATTTTCCCTTGTCGGGCTAGCGGCCGAGGTCTTCGAGCATGGCGTCGACCTGGGCCTCGGTCTCGAGCGGGCCGTAGATCTTGCCGGTGTCGCAGAGGGCGGCCGGGGCGAAGTCGCAGATGCCGAGGCATTCGGCGAACTCGACGCTCAGCTTGCCGTCGGCGGTGGTCTCGGCGTTGTGGATTCCCAGCTTCTTGCAGACGACTTCGAGGGTCTCGTCGCCACCGCGGAGCATGCACGAGATCGACCGGCAGACCCAGAGGCGCTTCTCGCCGATGGGGGCCTGCGGGAAGAACCCGTAGAAGCTCATTGTGTCGTGCACTTCGGCCGGCGCCAGTTCGAGGATCTCGGCGATCTCGGCCATGGCCTGGAACGGGACGCAGCGGAAGTGCTCGTGGACGATGTGCAGCGCGGGGAGCGTGACGGCCCGCTTGCTCGGGTAGCGCGGGATGAAGGCGCGGATCTTGTCGCGGATCGCCTCGCTGAGCATCGGGCTTGTCACTTCGGCGGGCATCGAGTGAGGTCCTGGGGAAGTCGGTCGGTTCGGCCGTTCGAAGGAATGTCAGGTCGTCGCTGCGTCGGGTCGACCTAGCGGTCGAGCTCGGCGGCGATGATGTTCAGGCTGCCGAGCACGGCCACGATGTCGGCCAGCAGGTGATCCTTGATGATGTGCGGGAAGACCTGGAAGTGGATGTAAGAGGGGGGCCTGGTCCGGGTCCGCCAGGCGGTCTTGCTGCCGTCGGTGACGAGATAATAGCCGAGCTCGCCGTTGGGCGACTCGATGGCCGCGTAGATCTCGTCCTTGGGCGACTCCAGGCCCCGGTTGGGCATGATCAGCTCGAAGTGCTGGATCAGGCCTTCCATGCTGTTGTAGGAGGTCCCCTTGTCGGGCAGCGGGAACTTCTCGGCGATCGGCACGTTGTACGGGCCGGAGGGGAGGTTCTCGATGGCCTGCTTGACGATCGAGATGCTCTGGACCATCTCCTCCATGCGCACCTGGAACCGGGCGTAGCAGTCGCCCTCGGTGGCATAGGGGACGATGAAGTCGAAGTCGTTGTAGGCCAGGTACGGCTCGTCCTTGCGGAGGTCGTACGTCACGCCGCTGGCGCGGGCGATGGGGCCGCTGGCGGAGAAGTTGATCGCGTCTTCGCGGCTGAGCGTGCCGACGCCCCTCATCCGGTCCAGGAAGATCTTGTTGCGGAAGAGCAGCTTCTCCATGTCCGACAGGACGCGGGGCATGGCGTCGAGGAACTTGCGGATCCGGCCGATCACCTTGTCGTTGAAGTCGTACATCAGGCCGCCGACCCGGGTGTAGCCGGGGTGGAACCTGTAGCCCGACATCTCCTCGTAGACGTCGTAGATCAGCTCACGCTGATTGAACGCGAAGAGGAAGGCGGTGAACGCCCCCAGGTCGAGCGCCGCGGCGCCCGTACACAGAAGGTGGTCGCTGATGCGGGCCAGCTCGCCGATGATGACCCGGATGTACTGGCAACGCTTGGTCAGCTCGATGTCGAGGAGCTTCTCCACGGCGTTGTGCCAGGCCACCTCGTTCATCGGCGGGCTGATGTAGTTCTTGCGGTCGACGACCGTGACGTACTGGTTGAAGTTGAGGTGCTCGCCGAGCTTCTCGAACCCGGAGTGCAGGTAGCCGATGTGCGGCGTGGCGCGGACGATGCGCTCGCCATCCAGGTCGAGGACCAGGCGCAGCGTCGTGTGAGTGGCCGGGTGCTGCGGGCCGAAGTTCAAGGTCCAGAGGTAGGGCTTGGACTCTGCTTCGAGCTCGGGATCGTCGAGCAAGTTCGCCGGCATTGTGGGTCGCACCTGGGGACGAGACGGGGCGGTCGGGCGTCGATGTTCGGTTGAGGGGGGCCGGCGGGGAGTCCGGCCCTGGTCACGAGTTCTCGCGCGTCAGCCTGGGGAAGTTGTGCCGCTCGCCTCGGCCACGCAGGGGGTAATCCTTGCGGAGCGGGAAGGCGGTGAACTCGTCGGGCATCAGGATTCGTCTGAGGTCGGGGTGACCATCGAACGTGATCCCGTACATGTCGTAGACCTCGCGTTCCATCCAGTCGGCACCCCGCCAGAGCGGGTAGACCGAAGGAATCGACGGGGCCGGGTCGTCGACCCCAACCTTGATGATGAGCTGCTCGGTGGTGTCGAGGTTCTTGACGACGTAGTGGACCTCGAACCGGCTGCGGGTGTGGCCCGGGTAGCCTAGATAATCGACCCCGCCGAGCTCGACGAGCATCGAGAACCCGCACTCGTCCTTGAGGGTGGTCAGCAGCGGGATGAGCCGCTCCTTGGGGACGAAAAGGCGGACGTTGCCGCGGGATCGCGAGGTGGAGAAGACGCCGTCGCCGAACACCTTCGAGAGGGTCGCGAAGGTCGAGGCATGGCGGTCGTCGGTCTCAGTCTCGGTCGAGGCGCTCATCCGTCTGGCTGCTCCCGTGTGTCTGTCGGTTCGGGCCGGCCCGCGTCGGGCGTCGGGGCGATTCGGGTCGTTACTTCGTCTCGTCGCGGCCGACCGGGGCCTCGCCGCCGGGCGCCCTGGTGCCGAATCGCTCCTCGTCGCCACGCTCGGGCGTGAGGGCGAAGCCGATGGGGAGGGTCCGCTTCTCGACGAGCATCTTCTCGCGTTCGAGCAGCTCGGGCAGGCCGCTGTTACCGGCGAGCGTGCCACCACTCTGGACCTTGGCTTGCAGGTCCATGACGGCCCTGAGGATCTGCTCGGGCCTGGGGGGGCAGCCGGGGATGTAGACATCCACGGGGATGAATCGGTCGACGCCCTGCACCACGGCGTAAGTGTCGAAGATCCCGCCGGTCGAGGCGCAGGCGCCCATGCTGATCGACCACTTGGGCTCGGGCATCTGCAGCCAGATGCGCTGGAGCACCGGCAGCATCTTCATGCTGACGCGGCCGGCGACGATGAGCAGGTCGCACTGCCTGGGGCTGAACCGCATGACCTCGGCGCCGAACCGGGCGATGTCGAACCGGCTGGCGCCGACGGCCATCAGCTCGATCCCGCAGCAGGCGGTGGCGAATGGCATGGGCCAGAGGCTGTTCTTGCGGCACCAGTTCACGACCGCGTCGAGCGACGTGAGGATGATGTTCTCGGGAATTTCGGCGTCGGCCGAGGACCCGAGAGCCACGGCGGTGCTGCCCGCTTTGGCCGGGGCAATGTTCAACGCCATTCGAAGACTCCCTTGCGCCAGGCGTAGGCGAAGGCCGCCACCAGGACGACGATGAAGACCATGATCTCGCCGAAGACCAGGCCGCGGAACTCGGGGGGGATGCCCACGCCGGCCACGGCCGATGCCGCGGCGCCGCCCTCATTCGCGATCTGGGCGGCCGTCTTGAAGCTCCACTGGGCCACGGCCCAGGGATAGAGGAACAGGAGTTCCACGTCGAAGAGCAGGAAGACGATGGCGACGAGGTAGTAGCGGACGTCGAACCGCTGCTTGGCGTCGCCGATCGGGTCCATGCCCGACTCGTACGGCATCTGCTTGACGGCCGTCTTCTTCTTGGGCCCGATCAGGGCACTCGAGACGAGCATCCCCACCCCGGTCATCAAGGCGACGAGGATGAAGACGAAGATCGGCGTGAACTCGGTGCCCATGACCCCTCAACGGTTCGCGCCAACTTTGTGAACTGTTTCACAAAGTCGAGGAAAAAAAAGGAGAGGCACGCCAGACGAACGTCGGCTCACTTCAGACACGACTCATCTTACTCAGGAGCTTCGAAACCTCAAGGGGGGAGCGAGTTCTCTCCCGACGTAAGCCCGATTGGCTCTTGATCCTACCGATGTGAAGGTGGGCCATGCCCGCCCGGCCGATCAGGGGATCGGAGGGGGGGGAGGGATGGCGGGCGATGTCTCGCGCGACATCCGCTCGCTTCGCTCCAAGATTTGCTCGGGGGTCGGCTCGGCGGTGGCCGGCGGCTTGACGGCGGCGGTTCCGGCCTGTGTCCGGCGGGCGGCCTTGGTGCGGTCCTGCGTCGCGGGGCGGCGAGACGCCTCGGGCGTCGGGGCGGCGATCAAGGGGGGCGCGACGGGTGGACGGCGCGTCTTGGGGCGTGCGGCCGAGGGGGCGGTGCGTGAGGTCCGGCGGGCGGGGTCGGTGTTGCGTTCGACGCGGAGGCCCGGGGCGTCGCGATCCCTCGCCTCACCTAGGTCGGCCTGGTTTGAGAAGGTGCCGCTGCGCCCTTCGTTTCCGCTGCGGAACGACTTCAACTCGTCTCGCTCGATGACTTTGAGGAGCTCGGCACGTTTCCTGGGGTCTTTCTCCTGGGACGCGTCTTGCCGCCGCTGCGCGAGCTGTTCGCGGTCCCTCTGGAACTGGCGATCGCCCCCTTGGTTCGGAGAGACGGACCGGCCGTAGGCCTTGTCGTGCTGGCGAAAGGCCCGGTAGTAGGGGACGCCGACGTACGAGCCGGGGGTGCCCGACGTGCCGCCCGTGCCGCGGTCGAAGATGTTCTCTTCGTCGCGGAACAGTTCGCTCTCGCGGGCGCGTTCGCTGAACGCCCCGTTGAGGTAGTCGCTATAGATCCGCGCCTGGCCGGGGAGGGCGAGGTTCGAAGGGATCGAGGGATAGACGAACGACTGGTATTGGTTGTTGTAAGGTTTGTAGGGGTCAGCCGTGTGATCCTGGCCCAGGGCGACGCCGGAGGTCGCGGCCAGGCCGGCGGCCGAGAAGAGCGTGCCGAAGATTCGCAGTACGGGACGCGACATCGAACGCCTCCAATGGGGCGGGTCAGGTCGGGCGAGGCGGGGGCGACGACACCCTTGCACTCGGCGAGGGACACGCCCAGATCCATCCGCCGCCGTCGGACTCAATGATAACTCACGCCCGCGGGGTGCCGCGAATATCTTCCGCTGCGGGTTCGGTGCCCTCGGCGGCACGAACGCCAAACTCGGGGCTGACCCGGCCAGTCTCGCGGCGTCGTTCCAGGGCCCTGCCCTCGTGGGCAAATTCCGAGATCATGCTCAGCTCGCCGTACCTCCCCGTCCCGTCGACCCGATAGGAGAGCCATGGGGGGGCCAGTGCGACCTCTCCCAGTGCGAGGATTCTCGAAGGCTCGCCCTGGATCTCGATCCGGAGCTCGCCGCCGAGGCCGACCAGGATGTGGCATGCCTCACGGGCTTCGATCGAGATCGTTTCGCCGCCGACGGCGTCCAGGATTGCGTATCCTAGCCGGTGCAGCAGCCCGGACGTTTCCAGGAGCGTATGGCGGGGCTGATCCGGGGAGCGTGCGGGTGCGGCGAGGTGCTCGAAGGTCCAGACCTGGATGAACCGCTCGCGGAAGTGGAACGGCTGGGGGCCGTCGTGGCGCACGGTGATCGCGTCGATCGAGGGGAGGACGTCGACGCCGACGGACCTGGGCAGCACGATCAGGTCGCCCCGGCGGACTTCGACCTCGCGGCGATCGGTGACGAACGTCGCGGCCTCCGAGAGGCAGACGGCGTGCAGCGTCCCGTCGGGCTCGTAAAGTCGAGGGCATCCGCGGAGGACGTCCAGGTCGAGCGCGGGCTCCCACGCGGAAAGGGCCGCCTTCAAGGCCTCGAACCCTTCGAGGGGTGACCGCGAGGGCTGTTGGATCGGCGCGGGCATCGACCTGTCTCCGAGATCCATGCGATTCAAGGGCCCGGGTCCATGACGGCGAGTCGGGCTTCGACTATGATACCCGGTGCGTCGCGGGCCCACGATCGAGGGAATCTGACGGCCGACCGACGGAGTACGCCGATGGTGACGACGTTCCTGATGGCGGCGGTCCTGGGTCTGCTCAGCCCGGCCGACTCGGACCCCGATGCGCTCGTGGCCAGGCTGGGGTCTGCCCGGTTCCGCGACCGCGAGGACGCCGCCGCGGCCATCGAGCGGCTGGGGAAGTCGGCGCTGACCGCATTGCGGCTCGCACGCGACGACCCTGACGCGGAGATCCGCTCGCGGGTGTTGGCCCTTTACGAGAAGATCGAGAGCGCCCAGCTTACCCAGGCGACGGAAATCCGCCTCGACGGCAAGCAGCCGACGATCGAGGCGATCCTGAAGGACTGGAATGAGCGCGAGGGCCTGAACATCCACGTCTCGGCGGGGTCGGACCCGACCTGGGCCAGGCGACCATTGCGGATCGAGTCGGCGGAGCCCCTCACCTTCTGGAAGGCCCTGGATCGGGTCTGCGAGGCGGGTAAGGCGAAGTCGACGGCCAACTTCCAGCCGGCTGCGGGGCGTCGGGAACCTTCGATGATCGTCCTGGACGGCGACGGCAGCTTCCGGCCCCCGGGGCTGGTGTCGGACCAGGGGCCGTTCCGGGTCATGCTGACGGGCCTGACGTTCCGGCGTGATGTCTCGTTCGGCCATGCGGGCGGCTCGATGACCCCGCCGGGCGGCCTGCGGTTGCAGGATGTCGGCGGGGTGGCCGGGGTGACGATCCGAGAGCAGTGCCAGGCGACGCTGCAAGTGATCGCCGAGCCGCGGATGTCGATGCTCCAGGCCGGCGCCGCGAAGCTGATCGAGGCGACCGACGATAAGGGACAGTCGTGGAAGCCGGGCGACGTGAAGCTGCCGGTGATGCAAATGCCCAACGTCTTCGGCACCACCCTGACCCCTATGATCCAGCTCCAGATCCCGATGACCCGGCCGAAGTCGCCGGGGGTTCGGATGAAAAAGCTCCGAGGATCGGTGCCGGTGATGCTCTCGACGAGGAAGCCGGATGCGCTCGAGGTCTCGCTGGTGGGGGCGATGGGCAGAAGCGTGCGCGGGGAGGATGCGACCGTGGTGCTGCACGAAGTGAAGGTCCACCCCGAAATGTCCACGACCACGATCGAGGTGACCCTGACGCGCACGATATCCGGAGCCAACGAGCCCGGACAGGACGTCAGGATGGACGTGCAGAATCCCCAGCAGCTCGAGGTGCTCGACGACAAGGGCGACGTGCTGGCCTGGTTCCCTTCGGGCATGCAGGGCGACGGCGACGGGACCCGGATCACGTTGACTGTGCCGTCGCGAGGGACGAACCAGGCCACGCCCTCTCGGCTCCGCTACTACGGAATGATCCGCAGCTCGGCCGAGATCCCGTTCGAGTTCGACGGCTTGAAGCTCCCCTGATCGGGGGGACCTTGGCTCAGTGGAAGATGACGAGGTTGTCCTTGTGGATGACCTCGTCGTAGCCTGCGGCGCCCAGGGCTTTGCGGGCCTGCTTGGTGTGCAGCCCGCGCACAGCCATGGCGTCGGCGGTGGCGAAGTTGGTCAGGCCACGGGCGAACTCGTGGCCCTCGACGTCGAGGATCGACACGACGTCGCCCTTCTCGAACTCACCGACCACATCGACGACGCCGATCGCGAGCAGGCTGTTCGTGCCCGTCTCCAGGGCTTTGCGCGCGCCTGGATCGACGACGATGTGCCCGCGGGGCCGCACGGTCAGGCCGATCCAGCGCTTTCGAGCGGCCTCGGTGCGTCCCTGCGCCAGAAAGAGCGTCCCGGCTGGCTCTCCGTTAAGGATGCGCGTGAGGGGCTTGTCTTTCTTGCCCGACGCGATGATGACGGAGCCCCCCGCCCTGGTGACGAGCCGGGCCGACTGGAGCTTGCTACGCATCCCGCCCGTGCCGAGCGCACTTGTGCTGGTGCCGGCGAACCCGAGGGTCATGTCGTCGAGATTCATGATGAGCGGGATCACGTCGCCGATGCCGCCGGAGCCGGGGTCGACCTTGCAGAGGCCATCGACCACGCTGAGGATGACGAGCAAGGGGGCCTGGATCAGGTTGGTGACCATGGCGGCGAGCCGGTCATTGTCGCCAAATTTGATCTCGTCGACGCTGATCGTGTCGTTCTCATTAATGACGGGGATGGCGCCGAACTCGAAGAGGGCCGTCAGCGTGTTCCTCATGTTGAGGTAGCGCGGGCGGTTGTCGAAATCTTCGTGGGTCAGCAGCAGCTGTGCGGCCTGTCGACCGTGCCGGCGGAAATTCTCATCGTAGGCGCGGATGAGGTCGGCCTGACCGACGGCGGCGGCGGCCTGGAGTTGGGGAAGGTTATCAGGCCGCTTGCGCAGCCCGAGGCGCCCCATGCCGGCACCGACGGCGCCCGAGCTGACGAGCGCGACCTTGCGGCCGGTGGCGGTGACGGCACAGATCTCGTCGGAGAGCTGGGCGATGCGCGCGGGGTCGAGTCGCCCGTCGGTGCCGGTCAGGACGCTGGTCCCGACCTTCACGACCCATGTGTGAGACGAATATGCGACATCGTGGCGGACCAGGTCCCTGGTCATCGTATGGATCTCTCCGGGGCGGTGCCGATCCGTCGGTGTCGCCCGTGTGTCCGGAAAAAGCCTCGGGATCTCGGCCAATTGCCGGGCCCCCTAAAGGCTTCTACCAGGCTGGTTTGTCGATCCGGTCGCTCGTCGACCGCGGTCGTGAAGGTTGTCGGTAGGTCAGGCCGACATTATAATCGTAGTCTCGCGGTGGCCTAGTGGAACTGGGATGTCGTCGTCGACGTCCCGCCTGGTTTCGATGACTCGGCGCCCTCGCCCGGGTCCATGTCCTATGGGGCCGGACCCGATATGGGCGATGAACTGAACCACGAATGCGGTGTCGCAGCCGTTTACCACGCCGGAGGACGCCCCGCGTCCCCCCTCGTGCCGATCGTCGGCGACATCCATAGCGCCTCGCGATTGATCCCACGAATGCTGCTCGACATGCAAAACCGGGGCCAGCTGGCCGCGGGCATGACGAGTTACCATGTGGGCCGCGATGCCTTGCTCAAGACGTACAAGGAACTCGGCACCGTGGCCGAGGCCTTCTGCCTCAATCGCAAGGCCCAGTTCGAAGAGATCATGAGTGGCCTGGAAGGGCACGCAGCGATCGGACACGTCCGTTACGCAACCTGCGGCGGGGACGATCGGAGTCTGGCGCAACCCTTCGAACGCGAGCACGGGCGCAAGGCCCGCTGGTTCGCGTTCGCCTTCAATGGCCAGCTTTCCAACTATCACGAGCTGAAACAGGAATTGCTCGACGCGGGCGACTACCACCTCAAGCGAGACACCGACACCGAGATCATCCAGCACACGCTCAGCCACGAGATCCAGTCCGAGGGGATGGACATCGACTGGCGGGCGGTCTTCTCCAGGCTCGCGAAGCGGTTCGACGGCGCCTACAACATCGTCCTGCTCTCGGCCGTCGGCGACCTGGTCGTGGCCCGCGATCCGATGGGGTTCCGGCCGCTCTGCATCGCCGAGGATGGCCCGCTCTTCGCCGCCGCCAGCGAGAGTGTCCCGCTCGCCAACCTGGGGTTCCGGGGCATCCGCTCGCTCGAGCCTGGGACGCTGGCCATCGCCAATCGCGATGGCGTCCGGATCGAGCGGTTCGCTGAGTCTCCCAAGAAGGCCCACTGCTTCTTCGAGTGGATCTACTTCGCCAACGTCGCCAGCACGATGGACGACCGCTCGGTCTACCTGAGTCGGGCCGCGCTTGGCAAGGAACTGGCCGCCCTAGAAGACGTGCCGCTCGACGCTGACACGATCGTCGTGCCCGTTCCAGACACGGCCAAGGCCGCGGCCGACTCGCTGGCCTACTCGCTCGGCCTGCCCTCGGTCGAGGGCCTGATGCGTAACCGCTATGTCGGCCGGACCTTCATCGAAGGGACCGCCGACCGCGCCGCCAAGGCACGCCTGAAATACACCCCGCTGCCCGAGGTGCTCGCGGGCAAGCGAGTCTTGCTCGTCGAGGACAGCATCGTCCGGTCGACGACGATGCGGGCCCTGGTCCACGAGATCCGCGACCGCGGCGGCGCCCGCGAGATCCACCTACGGATCGCCTGCCCGCCGATCCTCGCGCCGTGTTACTACGGCATCGACATGTCGAGGCGGGACGAGCTGTTCGCGCCCAAGTACGCCGACATGCCCGACGGTAGCGTCTCGGAAGAGGCGCAACAGGCCATGGCCAAGGAACTTGGCGCAGATAGCCTGCGGTATTTGCCAGTCTCGGCGATTGCCCGATCGATCGGCCTCGCCCCCGACCGCCTCTGCCGTGCGTGCGTCACGGGGACGTATCCGACGGAGATCGGCCAGAGGCTGTACGAGATCGACTCGCTCGAGTCGTACCACACCAATGGCGCCGGCGGCTCCCGGGCCTACGAACGTCTGACGACCTGACCTTCAATGGTCGGGCTCATCCCTCGAATCGATAGAGGGCCCGGTGAATGGGCCGGCCCTCGATGCGGTACTTGCGTTCGAAGTTGGTCAGGTAGTCCAGCTCGTGCTCGGGCGTGTTGGGCTCGGGCCTGGGCAGCTCGGTGAACCGAGGGTGGGCGTCCATCAACTCGCGGATGACGCCGTAGTATTCCTCGACGTCGGTGGCGACGTGCAGGTGCCCCAAGGGCATCAGCAGCCGCTCTGTGTCGACGACGAACCCCTCGCAGAAGACCCTGCGCTTCTTGTGGCGGGCCTTCCACCAAGGGTCGGGGAAGTAGATGTGGACGGCGTGGAGACTCTGCGGCCTGACGTGCAGGGCCATGAACTGGCGAGCATCGCCGGCCAGCAATTTGGCATTGTCGAGCTTGGCCTTGGCCAGCCGGACGGCCGCCTCATAGGCGTACTTCTTGGCAATCTCGACCCCGAAGAAGTTATGACCTGGGCGGCTGGTCCCGGCGTTCGCCAGGAAGAGCCCTTTCCCCGATCCAACCTCGAGTTCGACGGGGTTCTCATTGCCGAAGAGGGAGGCCCAATCCATGTGGCCCGAGAGTGCCGGCGGTTCAAGGATGGTCCGCGACGTGTCGACTGAGCTTTTGGGCAAAGGCATCGTCCGACCCGGTCGCTGGTCGCCTGGCATCTGAGATGGGGGGTTCACTCTAGGATTGATCCGCAGGAGCGGGCGTGAGAAGCACGCCGATGATCTGGCCGTGGTAGACCATGTTCGTGCCGACGAACCCCTGGGTCTCGAAGATGGTCCGGCGTCTGTTGAGCCGGAGAGCCTTGGCGATGATCACCAGGCGGTCGCCGGGCCTGACCTGGCCACGGAACCGGACGTCTTCCATCCCACCGAAGCCAACGAAGCCATCTTCAACCAGCTTGATGTGGTCGCAGTAGTAGCTGCAAATCTGGGCGGCGGCCTCGCACATCAGCACACCCGGCATCAATGGGTAGTCGGGCATGTGGCCGCGGACCCAGAACTCGTCCGGCGAGACGTCCTTGTAGCCGATGATGAGCTTCTGCTCGTCATCGATGCGGACGATCGCGGTGAGCTGCTCCATCTCGAAGCGCTGGGTGTTGGCCTTGCGGAGTCCATCCAGGTCGACCAGGACACGCGAGGTGTCGATCGTCTCGGGGTCGACCAGGGCGGCAGGGGGCATTCCGAATCATCCTTCCCGGCGGCGGGGCGAGTCGAAAAAGGGTCGACGCTACGCCTCGGCCCGGCTCGTTCGGGCCTACACGCTGCGTACAACATTGTCGTCAATTCGCCCCTTATCATGACCTGCCGCCCCGAAATGGACAAGGGTTTGGACCCGAAAGCCTCGTAAATCCAGTTGACCGACGACGATCGGTCGGCGGGAGGTGCTCTCTGGAGCCCCTGACCCGACCGAGGAAATACGATCGACTCGACCCACCCGTGGCCGGATGAACGGGATCAATTCCGCCGACGGGGGCTCGTCCTCGACTCGCCCTGGCCGCACAACCGCCGCAATCGCTGCGATACGAGCGAAAGGCGGGGAGAGTCGATCAATACCCGATTCATCCGGGACAGTCGACGACGCCTCGAGGACGATAGGAAGCCGGATGGATTCGTCGGTCGCCGGTCGACCGGGGCAAACTAGGGAGGGGATGCCCGTGGAAGCTCTGCCGCTGAATCGACGCGAGATGCTGGGAGTGATTGGCACGGCCGGGGCCGTGGCCGCGGTCGCGTCCTCGACGACGCCGGCGCAGGCCGATCATGTCCACGCGGCCGTCCAGAACGGTTGCGTCCGCGGTAAGATGAACGGGGCCCAGGCTTCGGTTGCGGCGCTCTGCTGCGAGCGCGTGCGTTGCGTCTTCGGCGTCCCGGGTGCCCAGACGAACGAGTTCTGGGACGCGATGAAGACCTATGGCCTGCCCTATCTGCTCGTGACCAATGAGGCTTCGTCGAGCGTGATGGCCGACTCCGCGGCCCGCGTGACCGGCGAGGTCGGCGTTTTCAGCGTCGTGCCCGGCCCCGGCCTGACCAACGCGATGACGGGCATCGGCGAAGCCCTGCTCGACAGCGTGCCGATCGTGGCGCTGGTCACCGATGTCGACCGTCGACCGGGTGCGCCGGTCGGCCAGGTCCATTCGCTGAGCAACACCGCCCTGCTCCGGCCGATCACCAAGGGTGTGTTCGAGGTCCACCACGTCTCCGAGATCCCGGGAGCCATCTCTCAGGCATTCCGCCTGGCCAGGGCCGGCGAGCCGGGCCCGACGGCGGTCGTGATCCCCTACCCATTCCTCACACAGTCGTGGGACTTCGACTTCGCCCCGCCCCCCCCCGCCCCGCTCTGCTTCGACGAAGCCGCCTACCGCGGCGCCCTGGCGATGCTCGGCGACAAGCGACGTCGGGTCGGGATCTATGCCGGCCAGGGTTGCGTGAACGCCGGGACCAGGTTGGATGCGGTTGCGGAGCTTCTCCAGGCCCCCGTGGCGACCTCGGTCAGCGGCAAGGGGGTCATCGCCGACCATCATCGGCTGGCCGTGGGATGGGGTTACGGCAAGCAGGGTACGCCGGCGGCCGAGGCGGCCTTCAAGGATGTTGATCTGGTCCTGGCGGTCGGCGTGCGGTTCAGCGAGGTCTCGACGGCCAACTACTCGCTGCCGATCAAGCCGCTCATCCACGTGGACGCCAACCCGCACAACCTGAACCGGAACTTCCCGGCGAACGTCGCGGTGAACGCCGATGCCCCCCTGTTCCTGGACCGGCTGCTGGCCGATGGGGCCTCGGTTGCCAGGCCCGCTTGCCCGCCGCTCTGGCAGAAGATCAAAGCGGCGCGGACGGTCGACCGCTGCAACTACCGCCAGCCGCAGATC
Source organism: Isosphaeraceae bacterium EP7 (assembly GCA_038400315.1). NCBI lineage: Bacteria > Pseudomonadati > Planctomycetota > Planctomycetia > Isosphaerales > Isosphaeraceae > Kueselia > Kueselia aquadivae. Next base: position 1,748,806 of record CP151667.1, on the reverse strand, counting down.
GACCCGTGCGTCGACCCGATGTATCTGCTTTCGAGCCTGCGTGATGCGCTCGGGCCCGACGAGCTATTCTTCGTCGACGTGACGGCCTCGACGCACTGGGCCAGCGAGGCGATCGAGCTTCCCGGCCCCCGCCGTTACTTCGCGCCCGCCAACAACCAGAGCATGGGCTGGGCAATCCCCGCGTCGATCGCGGCGCAGCGGGTCAGCCCCGGCAGCCGGGTCGTCTGCGTGACGGGCGACGGCTGTTTCTTGATGTCGGGCATGGAGATGTCGACCGCCGCGCGGGCCGGTCTGCCGGTCAAGTTCTTCGTGCTGGAAGACGGCGCATACCACTACATGCAGATGCTCCAGGAGCCGGTCTATCGCAGGACGACGGCCACCGAGCTGGCTCACATCGACTACGCCGCCTTCGCCGCGGCGATGGGCCTGGCCTACAACCCGATCTTCTCCAATGCCGAGGTCGGCCCCGGAATCGGTCGGGCGCTTGCCACACCCGCCCCTGTGTTGACTCACGTGAAGATCAGCTACGACGGTCGAGAGATCCGCTGGCTGTCCGCGTTGAAGGGCTCGTACCTCAAGAAGCTTTCGACCGACCAGAAGGTCAGGATGGCTGGCCGGGTCGCGGTGCGTTCGCTTGATCGTCACCCCGAGAGCGACTGAGCCCGAAAACCATCGTTGGGCGGGGTGGCCGAAGCCCCCCGCGTTTGGTCTTCCGCCCACGGCGGACCTGGCATAGGATGCCGCCGTTGGCCGGGTCATGACGACCCGCCCGCGAATGGAATCGCGGCGAATATCAGGGACGAGCCCGAACGATGAACAGCCGCACGGCCGCCACCGTTCCGCATACCGAGTTTTTCCCTTCGCCGCCGGCGTCGAAGGGACACCTGCGCTGGCTCGTGACGATCGCCAAGGATCGCCGTGAGCTGACCCGGTTCTGGCCGGTCGTGCAGAACATGGTGTCGCAGGACCTGAAGATCCGCTATCAGCGGTCGGTGCTGGGGTTCTTCTGGACCCTGCTCAACCCGATCCTGATGATGACGACGCTGACGCTGGTCTTCGGCCAGATGATGTCGGAAAAGTCGATGTGGAGCTACGCGATCTATCTCTTCTCGGGGATGGTCCCGTGGATGTTCCTGTCGGCAAGCCTGTCCGAGTGCTCGTTGTGCATCATCGTCAATGAATCCTTGATCCGCAAAATCTACCTTCCCAAACTGATTTTCCCGCTGACGCGTGTGCTGATCAGCCTGACGACATTCGTGCTGTCGATGGTCGCCCTGTTCCTGATGCTGAAGCCGATGGGGGCGCAGTTTCACCTGCCGATGCTGATGCTTCCCTTGGTGGTCCTGCTCTGGGCGGCCTTCACGCTGGGATTGGGATTGATCGTCGCGACGATGAACACGTTCTACCGCGACTGCGGCCACCTGGTGAGCGTGGTGCTGCAGGCGTGGTACTTCGCCACGCCGATCATTTATGACGAGCGGACGATGGGTGCGGGGCAGGCCTGGAAATTCTGGATCAACCCCGCGTTCCCGTTCATCCGCCTGTTTCAAGGGATCATCTCGGACGGACAGTGGCCGCAGGGGTCGCTGCTGCTGATTGCCGCCGCCATCGCGACGGGGAGCCTGGGGATCGGCTATGCCGCATTCAAGTGCAACGAAGACAAGATGGTCTTCCGACTCTGAGCACGCCCGGGCGTCGAAGTCGGCCGAGTCCGTCGTCGAGCTCCGGGACGTCTCGCTGAAATTCGTCAGCTACCACGACAAGCAATATTCGCTGAAGCGAGCGGCGCTCGACCTGATCCTGCGCCGCGACACGCCCGAGGCGATCTCCGGATTCTGGGCGCTCAGCAACGTCAATCTGCGGATTGGCCGCGGCGAGCGCGTGGGCATCATCGGCCATAACGGGGCCGGCAAGAGCACGCTGCTGAGGCTGATGGCGCGGATCTATCCGCCGACCAGCGGCCAGCTCAACGTGAGCGGGTCGGTGGCCCCGCTGATCGAGATGGGCGCGGGGTTCAACCCCGAGCTGTCGGGCACGGAGAACATCCTGCTCAACGGCGCGATGCTGGGTTACTCGCGCAAGATCATGGAGCAGAAGGTCGCCGGGATCATCGAGTTCACGGGCCTGGAGGAGTTCGCAAACCTGCCGTTGAAGTATTATTCAACCGGCATGTACATGCGTCTCGCCTTCGCGATTGCCACGGAGATCGACCCGGACATCCTCCTGATCGACGAGTCTCTGGGCACTGGCGACGCGACCTTCGCGCAGAAGGCCAAGGACCGGATCGCCGGGCTGCTCGACCGATCGAACGTCGTCGTCATCGTCTCGCACGACCTGGACACGCTCAAGCGTCTCTGCGTCCGCGGGATCTGCATGGAGAAGGGCCGGGTGATGGCCGACGGGCCTATCGCCGAGGTCATCGACTACTACAAGAGCCATCTGCCTGGTGCCTAAGACGGGCAAGCTCGGCTGAGGTCGCAGTAGAAGAGAGCCGATCGGTCCGGGACGGGCCGGTCGTGACAGGTGTCCGAAGGCGACGAGTCCGGCGCGCGACCCCTCTCCGCGTCGGGCCCGGGTCGATGGAGTGACCCGCCCATGTCCCTGGCTTCCCTCGCCCTGACGCTGTCCCTGATCGGCTGGGCCGACACCATCACGGTGACCCCCAGCAAGGGGGACCGGGTCCACGCCTCGTGGCAGCGGACGATCGCCGCGATGGACCGCCCCGGCGAACGCACGGTCGAGACCCTCAAGCGGTTCGACCTCGAGGGGATGTACAAAACCAGCCCCGACGGCGCGATCTCGCGCCTGGAGCGGCGTGCACGCTTGCAGACCGACCCCGACCTTGTCTTCGCGCTTGCGGAGCTGTCGTGGGTCGAAGGACGCAAGCTCGACCGCAAGCGCAAGCCGGGGGCCCTGGATCGCTACCTCGACACGGTCGCGTATGCTTACGACTTCCTGTTCGATCCCGACATGGCCGACGGGCGTTCTCCGTCGGACCCGCGGTATCGGATGGCCTGCGACTTCTACAATGCGGGGCTCGATCGCCTGATCCGCGCCGCCAAGTCGAGCGGCAAGATCTCGCCGAATGAAGACGTGAAGCTGAAGGTGAACGGCAAGGAGCAGACCATCAAGGTCGTCCTGGAGACCTCCCCCTGGACGAAGGCCGACCTCAACGAACTGCTGCTCGCCAGCGACTTCGAGGTCGAGGGGCTACCGTCCAAGGCGTTCCTCTACGGCGTGGGCGTCCCTTTGATCGGCGTCCGTAAGTCGGACCCCGCGGCGCGTGAGCACGAGCAATTCTACCCGCCCGAGATGGCCTTCCCACTGACGGCCATCATCCAGCCCAACTCACGCCTGAAGGACACCGACGAGTCGGAGGTTGAGCAGCTGCGGGAGTGCACCCTCAAGCTGGTCGACCCCCTGGTCTACCGGACCTTCGGCATCGAGTCGTCCAAGCTCGTCGTCGAGAGCGACCTGACCACGCCGCTGGCGTACATGTGGTCGCGAACCGACCTGGCCAAGTTCCGCTGGACCGGGCTGCTGAAGCCGGGCGAGGCGTTGGGACGGACCGGCCTGATGCTGCTGCGTCCCTACGAGACCGGCAAGATCCCGGTGGTGATGGTGCACGGCCTGGCGTCGAGCCCGCTGGCCTGGATTCCGATGATCAACGAGTTGCTGCGCGATCCGCGCGTCAATGAACGGTTCCAGTTCATGCTCTACGTCTATCCGACCGGCCTGCCCATGCCGATTGCGATGGCCAGCCTCCGCGAGGCGCTCCAGGGCGCCGAGGTCACGTTCAACCGAGGTGGCACCGACGCGGCGTTCGGCAAGATGGTGCTGCTGGGGCACAGCATGGGGGGTCTGCTCAGCCATTCCATGGTGGTCGATAGCGGCGACCTCTTCTGGCGACTGAACACCGACCGAGCGTTCGACGACATCTTCGGGCCGCCGGAAGTACGGGCCGAACTGAAGCGATATCTCTTCTTCAAGCCCCTGCCGTTCGTGCGCCGGGTCGTCTTCCTGGCGACGCCGCATCGGGGCTCGGATATCGCCGCGGGGATGGTCGGGCGGCTCAGCACGAGCCTTATCTCAGACCCCGACCACATCTCGACACTGCTCGCCAGGCTGAGCAAGGACAACCCCGACGCGTTCGAGCGCAAGAATTTCCAGCGGATGCCGACGAGCATCGAGACCCTCTCGCCGCACGCCGAGGTCCTGCCGGCTCTGCTGAAGATGAAGCCGGGGCCGAAAGTGACGTTCCACTCGATCATCGGCTCGAATCGCCCGAGGCCCAAGGACGTCACCACCGACGGCGTCGTCCCCTACACCAGCGCCCACATCGACGGCGTCGAGTCAGAGCTGGTGGTCCGGTCCGATCACGGCGTTCAGAAGGACCCGATCGCGATCGGCGAAGTGCACCGGATCTTGCTGGAGCACATCGGCCTCACGCCGAACCGGCAGAGCGCCGCCGCGAAAATCCCCCAGCGTGATTGACTCCGGCCCCGCCATCGTCCCCAATGGAAGCGGCCCGGCCGTTTCGATTCCGGGCACGACGCAGGCCCCGGGAAGATCACGACGATGGCCAATGACCTAGCCGATCGGCTCGTCGACTTCGCGTTGTCGACCCGCTTCGAAGAACTGCCGGACGAGGTGATCGTCGAGGCCCGTCGCCGGCTCCAGGACACATTCGCGTGCGCCGCGGGGGCGATGGCCGAGCCCGCCCCCGGGATCGCCAGGGCCGCCGCGCTGGCCGTCGCGGGCTCGCCGGGAACCTCCTTGATCGGCGGCGGCCGGAGCAGCGCCGACTGGGCGGCGTTCGCCAACGGCGTGCACATCCGCTACCTCGACTGCAATGACACCTACCTTTCCCTGGAGCCGGCGCACCCCAGCGACAACTGGGCTGCCATCATGGCCGCCGGAGAGCTTGCGAAGGCGAACGGCAAGGACTGGATCGCCGCCGCGGCCGTGGCCTACGAGGTGCAGTGCCGACTCTGCGACGCCGCCAGTATTCGCGCACGCGGCTGGGACCACGTCACCTACGGTGGCCTCTCTTCGACTCTGGCGGTCTCGCGTCTGTGGAAACTCTCTCACGCCCAGTCGGTGCACGCGCTGGGAATCGCCGGGACGACCGGGACTGCCTTGCGGCTGACGCGGGCCGGCGAGCTCTCGATGTGGAAGGGATGCGCATTCGCTCACGAGTCCCGCAACGCGATCTTCGCCGCGCAGCTTGCCGCGGAAGGGATGACCGGCCCGGCCCCACTGTTCGAGGGCGAGATGGGCTTCTTCGAACAGGTCTCAGGGCCCTTTCATCTCGACAAGCTCGGCGGGCCCTCGGCGGCCGACTGGATGCTGCCGAAGACGTCGATCAAGTTCGTCCCGGCCGAATACCACAGCCAATCGGCCATCGCCGCCGCCTTCAAGCTGCGTGAACGGATCGGCGATCCGTGGCGCGTCAGGTCCATCGAAATCGCCACGTTCAAGGTGGCCGTCGAGATCATCGGCAAGGATCCCGAGAAGTGGCGGCCGCAGACCCGCGAGACGGCCGACCACAGCCTGCCCTATTGCACGGCCGTGGCCCTCGTCGACGGAGAGATCACAGCGAGACAGTTCAACTCCGAGAGACTGAACGACCCCGCCCTACTCGCTCTGATCGCTCGCACGAGCGTCGTCGAAGATCCGGACCTAACTCGCGGCTATCCGGCGGGCATCCCCAACCGGGTCACCGTCAGGCTCGACGACGGGACGACCCTCAGCGAAGAGGTGTCGTTCCCGCCGGGTCACGACAAGAACCCGCTGACAGACGACCAGCTCCGCAGCAAGTTCGACGAGCTGTCCATCCCAGCGATCGGGGTCGACGGCTCAACCCGAGTCTGGGAACGGCTGGGCCGACTGGTTGATGACCCGAATCCGCACGAAACGATCGGGATCTTGCGTTGATCGAGCGGTGGATTCTGCCGGTTGTCAATGGGACTCGGGTTGTGAGATTTGGATCGAAAGGTTAAGACGATGCCGAAATACGCCCGATAGGGCATGTGACGAGCAATTTTCGCTCTCGGACTCGAGGAGAGAGATCCATGGACGGATCGGCGCCCCGGCGGTATCAGGCTCCCCCGGTTGACCCTTCGCGCAGCAAGATTCGCGACGGAGTGCGGTTCAACGACTCGATCACATTTTCGATTGTGACCGATGTCGATGCGCCGGACTGGATCAGCCATCACCTGGACGCGGGCGTCTATCCGCCCACGTACATGCCGCTGTTCCAGCTCCTTGAGACGATCCTGCCGAAGGGTGGGCGGGTCCTCGACCTCGGCGCTCACATCGGCACGTTCGCCCTCGCGACAGCCGCCAACGGCTACGAGGTTTTGGCCGTCGAGGCCTCGCCGACGAACGCCTCGGTCCTGCAGGCGAGCATCGAGCGAAACAACTTCACGAACATGAGGCTGGTCAACGCCGCGGTCAGCGACAAGCTGGGCTCCTTGGAGTTCTGCTCGTACGGCCCCTACGGCCACGTCGCCACCCCGCTGACCAACTTCCCGCGGATCACCGTCCCCGCGCTGCCCATCGACGACCTGCTTGCCGAGCAAGGCTGGGACAAGGTCGACTTCATCAAGATGGACATCGAGGGGTCCGAGGTCGCCGGCCTCGAAGGGCTGAGATCGCTGCTCTCTCGCGCCGACGCCCCGCCCATCCTCGTCGAGTCCAACGGGCATACCCTGGACTTCTACGGCCTGGTGCCCGACTCGCTCAAGGCGAAGCTCGAGTCATTCGGATACAAGAACTACCTGGTGGAAGGCGACCGCCTCTCGCCGGTCAAGGTCGGCGACCTCCAGCCCTCGACGGTGGTCGACTACCTGGCGGTCAAGCAACTGCCCGCGAACCTCGGCCAGTTCCGCGTGACCGAGGCCATGACGCCCGAAGAGATCCTGGTCCGTGTCGTGGCCTCGTGCCACGCACCCAACCCGGATGACCGGTACTACATCGCCCGCGCCTTGCAGACGGCGGATGCCTCGGTCCTCGAGGATCCGCGCGTCAAACAGGGGGTCCAGGCGATGCTGACCGACGGCGACGACCGGGTGAAGTCCGCCGCCGTGCGTATCGACGTCGCCCAGGCGTCGGCCCCGCGTCGCCCCTGGTTCCTGCGTTGGAATCCCCTGCGGGCCAAGGCCGACAAGGCCCATTCCGCCGGCCGTTGATCCGGCATGGGCCCCCCTCGCGGGGGCCCGCTCGCCAGGTTCCGGGTCGACGGCCGACGCCGTCCGCGACCCGGGGCGCCTGGCCCGAACCATCGTGTTCCGATGCGATCCGGGACTCTCCGCTCGAACATGATCCGTGACGGGAGGACGTGCGTTGGCCTTCGCCCAGCCTGAAGGGGTCGCTACCGGCCCTCCAATTTACATCGAGGCCTCGGTCTTCGAGGCCACCCAGGTCACCGGCATTGCCCGCTACACCGCGAGGCTCGCCATGGCCCTGGGCCAGCGATGGCCCGTCCGGTTCTTCATCTTCGCCACCGGCGAGCAGGTGATTCCCGGCCCCGACCTGACCTGGTCGCACGACCAGGACCTGAACGACTGGACGAGGATCGTCCGCGAGGCCCCGCGGCGCCCGCTGGCAACCCCGCCGAAGGATTCCATCGGCCTCTTTTGCGCACACAGGCCCGACTGGAAAATCTTCGATCGCGAGGTCAGCGTCCTCCACGACTTCGCCCCCTTGATCGTGCCGGACACCTGCACCGAGTTGACGCGGATCGCTTTCCGGACCTATTTCGCCGACGCGCTCCCGCTGTCGGACCTGGTGATGGCCGACTCGCACTCGACGAAGGCCGACGCCGCCTGGCTCAGCTCGGTCGAGCCCGAACGCGTCGTCACGGCTTACCCCGGCCCGAGCATGTGCGTGGGCTCGCATCTCCACAAGAAACCGATCAAGCGATCCGAGCGAATCGGCCTGGCGGTCTCCACGCTCGAGCCCCGCAAGAACACACGTTTCTTGCTGAACTGGTTCCGCGAGACCTCGGTCCTCCCTCGCGACGTCGAACTCTGGTGGGTCGGCGGTCTCGGCTGGATGCTCAGCCACGACGAGCTGACGCAGCTTGAACAGATCGCCGGGCGCAAGGTCAAGTTTCTGGGATATGTCTCAGACGCGCAGCTCTGCAAGCTGTATCAGCAGGCGGGCTGGACGATCTATCCGTCTCTGTACGAGGGGTTCGGCTTCCCGGTACTCGACGCCCTGAAGCATGGGACGTCGGTGCTCACCAGCGGGAACAGCTCGCTGAGAGAGTTCACCGGTCCCGGGGTCCACTTCTTCGACCCGTGCGACCCGGCGACGCTCGATCAGGCCTGGCTCGAGTTCAAAGCGGCTGGCCCAGTGGAGATCCCGCAAGGCCCGCTCGACCGGACGTATAACTGGGATCGTTGTGCCCAGGTCTTGCTCGACTTCGCCGCGAACAAGTCGTCGTCGGCCGCGAAGTCGTGCATTCCGGCCCCGCATCACGTGCCGAAGGCGGCCCATCGTCACGCCTGACCGGTCGTACCCCCCGCTTCAACCGTCTGGAGGATGTCGCGTGCGCATCGGCGTGGAGATGTCGGGCAACCAATCCGAGAGCCGCCTGCGCGGGATCGGCCGCTACGTCGGCAATCTGATGACCGCGATGTACACGCGGGGTGCCGATCATGAGTTCATCCTGTATGCCCAGGACGGACTCTCGACCGAGTTCATCCCCAAGTCGGACAACGCGTCGATCCGGGTGGTCCGGCCCGATGCGTCGCGCGGCGAGGCGACGATGCTCGACTCGCTGGCCCGGATCGCCAGGCTCAACCCAGACTCGATCGATGCACTGCTGATCCCCAATCCGCTCGAGATGTGCCTGAGCCTGTCGCTCCCATCGCCGCCGCCCGGTGGCCCCGCACTGCTCGCAGTCGTCCACGACCTGATCCCGTTCGTCTTCCCCGAGCGATACCTGCTCGATGCGGCCTACTCGGCGCGATTCCACCGCCGGCTCAGGCCGCTGCGGAATTACGACGCCTTGCTGACGAATTCCGAGGCGACGCGGCGAGATTGCCTCTCGTTGCTGGAGATGGACGACCATCGTGTCGTCGCCATCGGAAGCGCCGGCCAGGGGACCTTCTTCGTCCCCGATCGCCGCGAGCCCCCCGCCGCCGAGGTCCGCGACCTGCTGCATCGGCTGGGCATCACCAAGCCATTCGTATTGACCGTCGGCGTCATCAACGACCGCAAGAATCAGAACATCCTGATCGATGCCTACGCGAAGTTGCCGAAGGCGATTCAGGACTCGCACCAGCTCGTCTTCGTCGGCGAGATGAGCCACGGGCACGATGAGCTGTTCCGGGCCCGCGTGCGGGCGGCCGGCATCGCCGATCCCGTCGTGCTGTCGAAGCACATCACCGATGAGCTACTGCGGACGCTCTACCAGCGGTGCCGCCTGTTCGTCTTCCCCTCGCTCTACGAAGGGTTTGGCCTGCCGATTCTGGAGGCGATGCACTGCGGTGCCCCGGTGATCGCGGGGAACAATTCGTCGCTCATCGAGGCGACAGGCTCCGGCGGACTGCTCGCCGAGGCCGACGATGCCGACGCGATCGCGGCACACATGCTCCAGGTCCTGGGCGACGATGCCTATCGGGCGACACTGAGCGATCGCGGTCAGCGGCACGCCGAGAGCTTCTCGTGGGAGGCGTCGGCCGACATCGCGCTTGGAGTCTTCGAACGGATCGCCCGCGATCGGCGTTCGTCGCGACGACGCCAGCCCAGGCCTCGCGTCGCGGTTTACTGGCACCGCCCGACGCCGGCCGGCGACGACCCTTCGCGCTGGCTCGATGCGCTGGCCGCCCACGCGACGGTCGACCTGTTCCACGACACGGGCGACGTCCCCCGTCCTGCGCTCGGCCGGCGCGACGTCGGTCGGCACGATCGGCGGATCTTTGGCCGACTCGACGACGTGGCGAACTATCGCGGCGTCCTCGTGATGAGCGGGCACCCCCAGATGCTCGCCGAGGGCTCGATGCCGCTGGGGCGGAACCTGTTCTTCGCGCATGACTTCGGCTGGGCCGATTTCTCCACCTGGCGGCAGACGGTCCCCGGTTTCGCGGGCGAGTTTGACCTCTCCGCCTGCGACTATTTCGGCTTCGAGTCCGCCCGCGACCTCCCTGCCCGGCTCCGCCCGATCGAGGCGATGCAACGTTGGCCCCTCGGCACCATCCCGTTCGAACCCGGGATTCTTCTCGGCTCGCTGCTTGAATCGGCGGGGCTCATCGTCCCGTCCGCCTGGGCCGCCGAACGCTGGCTCGCCGCGGCCCCTGCCCTAGCCGGCAAGGTGCACGTGATCCCGACGCCCCTCACATCCAGGCCCGTCTCCGAGGCCAGGCGCCGCGACGTTCGCGCCCGCTTCGGCCTTCCGACGGCCGACCTCGTCGTCGGCCAGTTCGGCGTGATCCATGCCGACACGCAAAATCTCGAAACGCTCGAAGCGTTCCGGTTGCTTCTCGCGGACCATCCCGGCGCGATCCTGGTTGTTGCCGGCCCCGAGGCCGATGACGGGCGGCTCCGGGCCGAAGTGGGACGGCTTGGACTGACGGATCGAGTCCGGCTGATGGGATTGAGACGCCCCGCGGATATGGCCGACCTGATCGCCGCGACCGACCTGGCCGTCAATCTCCACGAACCGAATGCTCCCTATCGAGCGCCTGGCGCCCTGTTCGACCTGCTCCTCGCGGGCATCCCCACGATCATCAACGATGCTGCCTTCGCGGGCGAGATTCCCCAGAGCGCCGCGATTCGGCTACCGGGCTTGCGGCCCGTCGTCGAAGAGCTCGGGGAGACGCTGCGGGCGTATGGTCGCGACGTCTCGAAGCGGCAGCGGGTCGGAGCTGGTGCAATCCAATATGTGGATCGGATCCACGGCTTCGACGTCGTCGCGGGGCAGTTCCGCGACGCGATCGAGCGAATCCACGAATCACGACGTGCGGGTGTGGTCGCCGCCGGGCCTTCGCTCAGGCTGATGGCCAGCTAATCCAGGGACCCACGCCACGGGGAGGAGATCGTCATGAAGCGTTGGTTCCAGAGGTCGATGTCCGCCGCCTGGCGGAAAACTGGCCCCCTGCGTCACCCGGTGCAGGCGAAGGCCTCGGGCTTCTTCTCCAAATGCATGCTCAATGCCCTCGAGACTCAGGCCGCCGCACGCACCCCTTCGAACGAGACGAACCTCGTGCTCGACAGCCTGCTGAACGAAGTCTTTCGCCTTCAGATGCAGGTCGAGGTGCTCCAGCAGCTCGTCGCCGAGCAGGGTGACCGCCTGGACGATGCCGCCAGCTTCCGCCGCGAGTCCGACGCCGCCTGATCGAGTGCTCTTGATCAATATCTTCCGAAACGATCATGCCCCCAGCCCATCCGGCGGGGGCATTTTTCGTGGCGAAGCATTCTCACGATCAACGCTCAACCCATCGAACGGACGATGGACAGAGCACTGGGAATACGCCGGCGTCTCATGACAAGAAGCCACGCCGCGACGTCGATGTCGGGGCGTGGCTCGTCTTGTGTTCCCGAAGGATCGGGTCTCGTTCAGCAGGACCAGGCCATGGCACCTGGACGAGCCTCGACCAGGGTTTCGAGGGCACGGCCGAGGGCTTCTGCGGTTCGTTCGGGCGAGAACTGCTCGGCCATCTTCTCGGCCGCGCACCGGCACATCTCGGCATAAGATTCTGATCCGTCCTCGACGAGGGCGAGGCTCTCGACCAGGCGGGCGCTCAGATCATCGACCGAGACCTGGAACCAGGTCGTCTCGCCCCGGCGCTCGTGATCGCGGGGGAATGAGGCGGGCTCAGGGGCTGACGAGACGGAGAAGCCGACCCGGTCGTCGATCAATTCGGCCAGGCCGGTGTGCGTGGGAGCCAGCGCGGGTCGCCCCCAGGCCAGGGCCCGTCGCAGGCCGAGGGCGCCGCCGCGTGCCTTGCTGGAATCGACATGGTAGGTCGTCACGCCGAGCAGGGCCTTCTCGTCGATGTCGTCGGTGACCGCGACGATGCGGCATAGGGCGGGGATGCCCATGACGTGGAGCAGATGTCTCATCAGATGGACAGCGTGAGGAGCGGCGAGGGGAGACGTGAGCACTTTGATGACCAGGGTCACGTCGGGCCTGAGAGCGAAGGCCCGGACGAAGGACTCGAGCAGGCTCGACACGTCCTCGCGGGGGTCCATCACGTCGAGGATCGCCGTGTAAGTGATCCCGCTCAAGGTCAGCGGTGCGGATGGGATTGGCGGCAGCGATGGCTCGACATGGACCGAAGCAACGGGAACGGGGCCCTCTATCCGACGCATGGCTCGCTTCAGCCAGACGAGGCGTGCGTGCAGGCGGCTATCGAGCTTTCCGGCGCAGTAACGCCCGTAAACTTTGCGGAGGACCGCGACGGGCAGGCGCCTCGGCGAATTCCAGGGGAGCCTGACGACAGCCCCCTTGGTCTTCACGAAGCGGGCCCTGACGCCGGCGGGCATGGTCTGTTCGACCTTGCCGCACCCCGACTTCGCGATCTGGGTTGCCTTGTGTCTGATTCTCGACCCCAGGCGGGGACGGGGCGGGACGAAGGCCGACTCCTCGGAGGGCTCGTACGGATCGGTCGCGACGGACGAGATGTGCTGCTGGCCGCCGTTGATGACGACGTGGCAGCAGTCCAAGGTCCAGGAAGCGTCGGTCGACCAGGGCGGCGGAGCGTCGGTCGCCGAGGGGGCCGGGATCGGGACGTGGGCGACGGGGCAAGGCAAGTCGGCTTCGCGGAAGGCCTTGGCGCTTCGGCGGCTGGTCCCGGCGAGCAGGTCGGTGTGGGCCAGGATCCGGGGCCAGTGGTGACGCGTGTCGATCCCGAAGGCGCGACCCGGCACGTCGGGGAATGGCCAGTTGCACAGGATGACCGTGGGCGAGGCCGGCGTCAGGTAGGTCTCGTGGGGGTGGCGCAACGAGACATGGACCGGCCGCATCCCGTCCTTTTTCGCTTTGGAAGCGACGAACGGAAGGCTGCTGGACGGCCTCTCGATCGTACGCCAACGCCCGAGGAGTTCCAGCGCGGGGCCGAGGACCTGGAGCATCATCCTGGACGCACGTGCGTCGCCGCCGTGAATGTCGAGGATGTCGCGGTCGTGGCCGTCGGTCCCCACCAGGAAGAGCCAGGGGTCGTCCGCGCCGGCGTCGTCCCTTGACGCCGCGTTCGGGCTCGTTGGCGGCATGGCTACCATCTCCCGCAGACTGCACCGGGTCGACTCCGTTCGACGTACCGGCGACAATCGGCTCCGGCCGGAAACTATCTCGCGGCACGCATGACGTCAATCGCAACCTACGGTCGCGTCACATCCTGGGCGTGCCGGATTTCCCGCCTCGTTCAGAGTATCGGTCAATTTGAGCCGACACATTCGTCCCGATCTGCGTGGTCGCGATTTTCGACGCGGGATCACCCCGAAATCATTCGTGTAACGCCCGTTTCTGGCCGACTTTGGGAGCCGACCGATGACGTCCCCGGGTGCGAAGCTGAGGGCGGCCCTGGACGCCGGGCCGATCATGATCCCGGGTGCCTTCAATGCCCTGACGGCCCGGATGGCCGAGCGGCTGGGTTATCACGCGATCTATCTCTCGGGCGGGGCACTCTCGGCCGGTTGGGCCGGCGTGCCCGACATCGGGCTCCTGACGGCGACGGAATTCGCCGACCAGGCGGCGGTGCTTGCTCGAGCGACGTCCCTACCCTTGCTCTGCGACGCCGACACCGGTTTCGGCGAGGCGATCAATGTCGAGCGTACGGTGACGCTCTACGAGCGGGCAGGCGCGGCCGGTCTGCACCTGGAAGACCAGGAGATGCCCAAACGCTGCGGGCACCTTTCGGGAAAGCGACTTGTCGGTGTCGACGCGATGTGCGCCAAGATCCGCGCCGCAGTGGCCGCTCGATCCGACCCCGACTTCGTCCTGATCGCGCGCACCGACGCACGATCGGTCGAGGGTTTCGAAGCGGCTGTCACGCGTAGCCGCGCCTACCTGGACGCCGGGGCCGACATGATCTTCCCCGAGGCGCTGGAGTCAGCCGCCGAGTTCGAGCGGTTCGCGCGCGAGGTGAAAGCCCCGCTCATCGCCAACATGACCGAGTTCGGCCGCGGGCCGCTGCTCGACTTCGACGAGCTTGCAGGCTACGGCTACAAGGCGGTGCTCTATCCGCTGACCGCCTTCCGGGCCGCGATGAAGGCCGCCGGTGATGTGCTGGCCGAGCTGCGCGACCGAGGGACGCAACGGTCGTCCCTCGGCGCCATGATGGATCGGGCCGAGCTTTATGAGCACCTCGGTTACTCGGCGTGGGAGGCCCGCGATCGGGCCTACTTCGGGGGGGAGCCGTCAGGCCCTTCGAATCCGGCGTGAGCCCTCAACGCCTGATGACCCGACCTCTGAGGGAGACGGGCGGGTCGAGGATTTCCTTGAGGATGAAGGCCTCACGCACCCGCTCGGGCGAGTTCAGGAGCGTGGTGATGGCCATCGTCGCGGGTCGTTCGTCGTTCCGCCCGACCGCCCGGGCGCTCGTCACGCCGGCTGAGAGTTTGTCGAGCTGAAGCTCCTTGCCGAGATCCGCGGTCAGATTCTGCGTCATTGACTCCATCTTCATGGAGTCGATGTCGGTTGCCGGTGCCTGGTGGGCCTTCGGCTCGCGACTGCGCTGCGACTTCTGCGGCCTCGCGGGCTTGGCCCGCTGGAATGCCTGACTGGGCTTGTCGCGGATGATCAGGATGTCGTCGTCGACCTGGGGCCGGCCGCCGGCGGGCCCGCCCCAGCGCATGGTCGGTTGCTTCTGGCCCGCGGCGGGGCCCGTTTGAGCGGGCTGCCAGGGCTGGGGGGCGGATTGCGGCCTTGGTGGCTGGGCATAGGGCCCGAGTGGGCCGCCCGCGGTGCCGCCCCTCGGGGGCAAGGGCTTGGCCTCGCGGTTGAACAGCGAGGTCAATGCCCAGATCGCCAGGAAGGTGAGAGGGACGACTGCGCGGATCAGCTCATCCGGGTCCATGGGACGCCTCTCGTGGTGCGGGCCAAGGGTGTCTGCCAGGGCTTAACTGCCGGCCGGCGTCGAGTCGCGCTTGGAGTTTCCGCCCGCGATCGAGTTGCGCATCTCTGTGTCTGCTTGGATGTTGCGGAGCTGGTAATAGTCCGTGATGCCCAGGTTACCCTTGCGGAAGGCTTCGGCGATGGCCAGGGGAACCTCGGCCTCCGCGGCGATGACCTTGGCGCGGTTCTCCTGGACGGAGGCCATGTGCTCCTGCTCCATGGCGACGGCGAAGGCGCGTCGTTCCTCGGCCTTGGCACGGGCAACCCGGGTGTCGGCCTCGGCCTGGGCGGCCTGGAGGTTGGCGCCGATGTTGTCGCCCACGTCGATGTCGGCGATGTCGATCGAGAGGATCTCGAACGCAGTGCCGGCGTCGAGGCCCTTCTCCAGCACTCGCTTGGAGATCGAGTCGGGGTTTTCCAGCACGAGCTTGTGCGAGATGGCCGAGCCGATGGTGGTGACGATGCCCTCGCCGACGCGTGCGATGATTGTTTCCTCGGTGGCACCGCCGATGAGTCGGTCGATGTTGGTCCGCACGGTCACGCGGGCCTTGGCCTTCAGCTGGATGCCGTCCTTGGCCACGGCGTCGACGGTCTGCCGGCCCTTGGTGGGGTCGGGGCAGTCGATGACCTTGGGATTGACGCTGGTCTGCACGGCGTCGAGCACGTTTCGCCCGGCCAGGTCGATGGCGGCGGCCCGCTTGTAGCTCAGGGGAATGTCGGCCCGATTGGCGGCGATCAGCGCCCGGACGACGTTGGGGACGTTGCCGCCGGCGAGGTAATGGGCCTCGAGGCCGCGGGTGGTGATCCCATCCTTCTCGGTCATGCCCGCCTGGATGGCCATGATCTTCGAGCGGACGATGATGTTGGGGTTCACCTTCCGGAACGACATCCCGATCAGCTCGAAGATCCCCACGTTGGCGTGGGTCATCTTGGCCTGGATCCAGAGATTGAAGTACTTGGCGAAGAAGATGAACGCGAACAGCGAGAACAGGGCGATCGTCACGATGACGATGATCACCAGGAACGAGGTGGAGGCCTGGGCCGGGCCCTGGGCCAGCAGTATGGCATCCATAGCGGTGAATCCTTGGGTGCGTAGGCCGAACGAGTCTCGCGGCGCGGGCCGCGTGGAATTCCGGATTATTCGTCGAGCGGTTCACTCAGGTCGACGGCAGGCAGCGGTTCTTCCAGGTCGATCGAGGCGAGCGGAGATTGGATTTCCCCTGCGAGCCTGACGATGAGATAGGCCCCCTGCTTGCGCACAGCCTGGACCATCACGTTGGCGTCGATCATGCCCTCCTCGGCGATGCCGTCGAGGCGTCTGCCCTCGAAGTTGACCATACCGGAGGGCCGCATCGGGGTCAGGGTCCTGCCCAACTCGCCGATGAGGTGGTCCAACCGGCTGGCGTTCGGGGGCTCGGCCAGGTCTTCGGCGTCCGGGGGCCTCAGGAAGGTCGCCTTGGCGAACGGCGTCTTGGGCCAGAGGTTCACCGCGACGATGAGCGCCACGGGGAGCAGGCCCAGATCGGCCAGGATGAACAGCCATCCCGCCTCGGTCGAGTAGCGGAACGCGTTCCAGAGGCTCAGGCAGAGCAAGCCCAGAGCCAGCAGGCCGATCAGCCCGCCCGAGGGGACGAAGACCTCGGCGACGACGAGCAACAGGCCGATGGCCAGCAGCACGAACGCCCACGTCAAATCATTCATCTTCAAGGGCCCAGGGCCGTCGACGGGCGTCCAACCGCGACGCCCCAACCTGGGTTCCAGTCTAATGCAACGGCGCAGGCCGACGCCATGACCATCCCCGGCGCGGGACCGGATTCGAGGGGGCCAGTCGGCTCAGGTCCTGATCGCATCCCAGCGGGCCGTCGCGAACGTGCCGAAGCCAATCAGCGGGGCCCATGCCGACAGCTCGGCCGAGACGACGTCGGTGCCGGCGAGGTACTGCATCAGGAACGTGACCCCGTAGAACAGGCCCGACGTCCCAAGCGACATCCCCAGGTTGATAAACATGTTGCGCCCGCTCCCACCCAGCACCAACGGGAGGCTGACGAACATCAGACAGAGCCCGAGCATCGGCCTGAGCAACCGGCCGTGCAGCGCCACGTTGATGTCCAGCCACTCGGGCTCGGTGGTCGGGTCGGTCAACGACGTGAAGAGCTCGGGCGTGGTCGCAAACCGGTACCAGTCCCGCTTGCGAGTCACCGCCGCGAACGGGAGGTCGGTCTTGAGGAAGTAGGTCGCGTGCCCGAGGTCATCCAGTACCCCGACCGGCGGGGCGAAGCCCGCATCGGTCTCGAGCGGGACGAGGACCTCGCTGCGGAACTCGTCGTCCTCGGGCCTGATCCGGGCCCCTCTCAGCAGCCAGCCGCCCTTGAGCGGGGCATCGGGGTGATTCGGCGGGACGTAAAGCGCCTGGGCCGCCTCGACCCAGGTCAGGCGTCCGGTCAGGGCCACCGGAAAGGTGGCGCTGAAGTGGAAGATCGTCCTGGCCTTGCGGTCGGCGAGCTGGCCGTCGATCTCGATCCGGTTGCCGTCGGCCCGGCCGTAGACGCCGACCCGCCGCGTGCCGTCGTCGTCGTGCGACTTCTGGAGCTCTTCGCCGATGCTCGGCAGGACGAATTCTTGGTTGGCCATCGCCAGCAGGCTGACGATCACCGCGGAGATGAGGACCGGCCGGATGACCCGCTTGGTGCCGACCCCGGCGGCGAGCATCGCCAGCAGCTCGTTGTTCTTCTGCATCCAGGTGACGGTGAAAATCGCCGCCATCATGCTGATGACGCCGCAGAGGCGGTCGTAAAACTCGCTCAGGCGGATCAGGTAGAACCGGCCCATCCGCCTGAACAGCCCGAACGAGCCGTCGTCAATCTTCAGAAATTCATCGAGATTGGTGAATGCGTCGATGACGACGTAGAGCCCCACCAGCACGATGAAGCAGATGACATACGCCTTGAAGAAGGCCTTGTATCGCTCGCGATCGAGGATTCTCATCGGCCTTCTCCCGCCACGTACGCCCGACGTTCCCTGGTCATCGCCCCACGCCACCACGTTCGAGAGGTCATTCGTCCGATCAAATTTTCACCATCGGCCGGACGACGAACACGGCCACCGCCGACATGATGATGGCCACGCCGCTGAGTCGCACGATGAGATCGCCCAGGCGGACGCAGTAAAACTGCCCTATCCTCAGGAACAGGCCGAGGTTCCCGTCTTCAATCCGCAGGAACTCGTCGAGATTGGTCGTCGCGTCGATCACGACGTAGGACCCGACCAATGAAATAATCGTGATGAGATACGCCTTGAGGAGGGCCCTGCTTCGCTCTCCGTCGAGGATTCTCATCGGCCTACTCTCCACGCAACTCGTTCCGAGCCCTACGCCACAACGTCCGACCCCGGACGCGATCGCTCAATGCTTCAACACCGGACGGATGACGAGCAGGGCCAGCACCGCCAGGACGAGGTTGCCCACCCAGAGGGCGACCCAGGGGGTCATGACCCCTTCTTTGCCCAGGTTCACGCCGAACAGGGTCAGCGGGTAGTAGATCATGATGATCGGCACGAAGCAGGCGATGAATGCACTGAGGAAGTCGCCGCGTGCCGCCCGGATCCCCATCGGCGCGCCCAGCATCACGAAGAAGATGCTGCCGGCGGCGAGGGCCGTCCTGAGCTGACGCTCGGTCTCGACCTTGTTGCACTCCTGTTCCCAGTAGTTGTAGTCGATGAAGACTTTCTGAACCGAGGCCCAGTTCACCTTCTGGAACATCCCCGCGCCGATCGACATGGCCGACTCGATCGCCTGACGTTGCCGCTCGGTGGCGATCTTCACCTTGTTCTCGGCGTACCGCACCTTCAACTCGGACGTGGTCATTTCCTGGACCTTCTTGTCCTGCAACATCTTGTTGTCGCCGGGCATCGGAATTTCCAGGATCTTGTCATGAACCAGGGCGACGACCTGAGACGTTCCGGTCGTCTGGATCGTGCTGCCGTTGAGATAGACCTTGGCGACGTGGGCGTCGAGATCGAACTGGATCTCGGCCGTGGCCGCCTGCACGATCGCGTCGTACGAGTTCGGCCCGAGCTTGGGGGCGCGTCGCTTGAAGGTAGGCTCGATCAGGGTCTTGCCCACGACGTCGCGAACCTTGATATAAAAGGGGAAGCCGTTATTCAGCTCGCGGTCCTTCTTGAGGGTCTTGTAGATCAGATCCTCGAAGTTCTCGAACACGACCTTCTTGGCGTAGTTGTTCGCCTTGGGGATCAGGCCGCCGCTGAGGAAGAAGAGCAAGACGCTGAGCGCCAGGCCGAAGGCGTAGGCGGGCTTCAATACGGCCATTGCGCTGAGGCCGGCGGTCTTGATGGCGACCACCTCATTGTCGGCGGCGATCCGGCCGAAGACCACGGTGACCGCGAACAGGAGCGCGACGGGGACGGTATAGGGCAAGCTCGTCGGCACGACGAACGGGATCAGCCTGAGAATGTCGCGAGGGGAGAGACCCGCATTGGTGGCCTGGGCCATGACCATGAACAGGACGAAGATGCCGGTGATCGCCGTCAGTGCGAGCAGGAACGAGCGGAAGATCTCGCCCAGGATGTAGCGCTGGAGGATGCCGAAGACGGGGGTCTTCCGCCGCCACGGGCGATCGGAGACCGTCTCGAATTGCCTGGTCTGGACGGGTGGCCGGCGATCGATGGCGCCCGGACCCTCGGGCGGCGGGCCGCCGATCGGGTCGACGGGCATCACGATCTTGATCGTGCCCCGGGAGACGACACCAAGCAACGACATCCCGCAGGCCGAGGCCAGCACGATGCCGCCGAGGCGGAGCATTCCCCCCTGCATCAGGCCGTGTGCACTACCCCAGATCACGGGCAACCCTCGCATCCCTGCCACAGGTCGTCCAGGCTCGTGACCGTGCCCCACTCCGATCCCTCGGAGGGGGCGCATGTCGCGCACAGAATGCCACGTCGGGCCGAAACGGTCGAGAGGAATTCCCAGCTCGAAGCCACATGGATGGGTTATCGGCTGGAGGCCATCCCCGAGACGACCCCGGGAACCTCAGACCGTCTCGATCAGGCAATCGGACATCGCCGCCGACAGCCGGCGAATTCCCTCTTTGAGCTCGGTCTCACCCGGAACGCCGAAGCAAAGCCTGGCCTGGTTGGTGGGGGCTGGGCTCCCCTCGGCCGCATAACAATACGAGCCGGGCACGTACAGCACCCCGCGCTCAAGGCAGCGGGCGAAGAACGAGCCGTGCGGCCCGGTGTCGACCCCTTCGGGGGCCGTGAGCCAGACGAAGAGCCCGCCGTGCGGATGCGTCCAGCTGACCCCGGAATCCGCCCCGCCGAAGTAGGTTTCAAGTGCACCCAGCATCACGTCCCGCTTGCGGCGATACATCGCCACCAGCTTCGCGAGGTGCCGGTCGAACGTGCCGCTGGCAAGGACGTGGTCGAGGATCTGCTGATTGAGGTGCGACGATCCGAAGTCGTGGTTCCCCTTGAGCCGGTGAACCACCGCGTGAAGTGCGGGAGGCAGCACGCCGAAGCCGGTCTTCAGGCCGGGGCTGAATGTCTTGCTGAACGAACGGGCGAGGATGACCGTCTCACCCTCGGGATCATGGCTCCAGACGCTCGGCGCCTCGTGACCGTCGAAGCAGACCCCGCGATAGGCCACGTCTTCGAGGATCAAGATCTGGTGGCGTTTCGACCAGCGTTTCGCCAGCTCGACCAGAGGCCCTCGCCGGTCGGCCGCAAGGCTGATGCCCGAGGGGTTCGAGTGCTCGCTGATCGTGTAGATCAGCTTGACCCGATCCAGCTCGCCGCGGGCTTCAATCTCGACGAGCGTCTGCTCGAGAGCGTCGAGCCGCATTCCGCCGTCATCGATCGGCACGCCGACGGCCCTGGCTCCCTGGGTCTCGAGAACGCCCAGATAGACGAAATACGTGGGCGCCTCGACGATCACGATGTCGCCGGGATTGATCAGGGCCTCGGCCACCAGATAGAGCAGTTGTTGCGAGCCGGTCGTGATCAGGATCCGGTCGTGCGCCGAGGCGTAGGTGCCGGGCTTCACCCCTTCGCTCCGCTCAAGCAGCCCAACGATCTGCGACCTCAGGCCTCGATCCCCCGCGGTGGTCCCGTACTGCAACGCACGCCTGGACTCGACCGGG
Organism: Isosphaeraceae bacterium EP7; assembly: GCA_038400315.1. Classification (NCBI taxonomy): domain Bacteria; kingdom Pseudomonadati; phylum Planctomycetota; class Planctomycetia; order Isosphaerales; family Isosphaeraceae; genus Kueselia; species Kueselia aquadivae. The sequence goes on along the minus strand of CP151667.1, from coordinate 1,727,587 downwards.
TCGGCCGCGATGGAGGCGATCGCCTCGGCGACCGGCCCGACCGGGAGTGACCCCTGGTCGACGAATCCGGCGGCCAGGGAAATCAGTCCCGGATTGGCGAGTGCCACCTGCATGAGTTCGCTGATGGCCGGCGGTGAGGTCCGGTTTGCCGCGTCACTGAACGGGATTCGGGGTGTCATGGTGCCCTGAGGACTCGCGGTTGGGGACTGTTGCGGCATCTTGGGGAACTTTAGCCTGATCCGGAGACCCGTCAAGTTTCCCGGGTGAGTGGGCCGCACCAGGGACACCGCGGGCCAGCCGCGGGTTCGCCTTCGGCCCCTCGTTCGAGGCGATCGCCGCGTCGTGAGGATCGACGATCCCGTGCGCGATCTCGCGGAGGATCGGCGCCGTCGGATCTTCGGCGTATTGCCCGGGGGCTCGCGGAGGGAGGACACGATTATACAGCAAGGTCACCGATGCCTTGGGTCGATGTCCCCGATGGGCCTCGATCTCCCGGAAGATCCCGTCGAGCGGCTTCCCCTGCACCACGAACTTGTAGATCCCCACCCAGGCGGGCGTCCGATCCATGCAGCCGTGGCAATGGACCAGGATCGGCCAGGCCGCGGGATCGCGGGCCAGGGCCAGCGTCATGTCCAGGAACTCGTCCGACTTCGACGCATCGGCCGGGCTGTTGTAGTAGGCGATCCCGTTCTCTCGGACGAACTTCAGCTCCTGCGGCAAGATCGGGCTACGCCGGGGCGTGTCCTCGGCGAAGAGGTTGATGATCGTCTTGAACTTGTGCCGCTCCTGGGCGATTTCCAGACCTCGATACGTGGGCATCGCGCTGATATAAATCGCACCCGGCACGATCTCCTTGAGCCGGGATAGCGGGCGGTGATACCACGAGAGCTGGATTCCCGCCAGCACCAGCACGACCCAGCCGACTGGGCCCGCCACCGCGAGGCCCCAACGCGCCTTCTTTCCGACGAGGGAAATCGCCGGGAGGCTCTTGAGCAGCGAAAGGTCCCAGGCGATCAGGCCCCAGGCGAAGCACCAGCGCGGCCAGTAGCCCAGCGGCTCGACGTCGGGCATGTTCAGCACGCGGAGAATCATCAGGCCGAGGCCGACGAGTCCGAGCGACGCCACCCCCGGCTTGAGCCGATCCGGCCGCGATGTGTGGGCGGAAACGGCCGCCACAGTGATGAGCACGACCGCGGCCAGGCCGAGCCCGATCCGCAGGCCGATCGGGGCGGCCGGATCGAGCAACGCGGCCCATCCCAGGCCGTGCCAGCCGTCGGCCGTGGGCATCGGGTTTGACGCGTGCCAGCCCGCGGCCAGCAGCACCGCGAACGAGGCCGGCCAGAGCCCCGTGCGGGTCCCGTTACGCCAGGCAAATCCCCATCCGAACGCGGTCAGGACCAGGCCCGCGGCCGACGCGTAGATGCCCACCCGGTCGATCGTGTCGCCGGGCTCGGCCAGGCGGTAGGCCGACGGCGGCCGGGCGCTGAAGGTCGGCCGGAGGATCGACGGATATTCCCCGTCGAGGTCGTCGGGGAAGTCGACAAAGTGCCAGATCGCCGGCGCCATGGCCAGCAGGAGGACGAGCCAGGGCCAAACTTTGGCGAATCTCGACGTTGAGATCATGGGAGAGGGACCCGATACGGGCGCGCCGGGGCAGTGGCGCCAAGTCTCGGCTCACGCCGGGCGAGGCGGTGGTCTACCCCTTTCGCCCCGGGCCGGCAAGGTCAAGCCGACATCCGGGCCGCGCTCAGGCCCCGGCCAGGGTCTCTTCTCGCCAGAAGAAATAGTCGTTGCTGTCTGCCGGATGCACGCCAACGCGTTCTTCGATCCGGTCGAGCGCGTGCTGGACCCAGATGGCCGCTTCGTCTTCTTTCGAGCCGGTCGTGGGGACGTTCCACTCGGGGAGGAACTCGATGGCGTAGTTCCCGTCGTCGGCGATCCGGCCGAAGGACTGGACGACCGGCGCACCGGTCATCGCGGCGAGTCGCACCCAGGTCGCGGCGAACGTCAGGTCTTGGCCCAGGAACCGCGCGGGGACGGAACTCGGCCCCTGCCATCGCACGTCGCAGGCGACCTTCAGGATCATGTTCGCTCGCAACGCTTTGGCTGCGCGACGGACTGTTGCCGCCCCTTCCGATGGGGTCGCACGCCTCGACAGGAACAGCTCGCGCTGGCCCTCGACCTCCAGCTTCCGATTCATGTAATCGGACAGGTGGCGAGGCCGCTCGGTGAGCCAGCGGACCGGATAGTCGTTGCGATAGAGCCAGTGAGTCGGGATGACGTTCGACCCGAAGTGGCTGATCAGCAGGATCACGCCACGCCCGCCGGCCAGCGCCCGGTCGAGGATCTCACGCCCCTCGACGGCGATCAGGGGGGCAACGGTCTCGTCATCCATCCCGTCGAGCAGGAGATCATAAGAACGACCGAGAATCTGACGACCGGCGAGCGAAGGGCCAAGGCTCGACGGGTCCCATGTCGCCCCGAAATGGATGGCCCCGTGCTGGATGGCGGTGTCGAACCGATGCCGGAACTTCTTCGACATCGCGTATTCGACGTGGCCGATTTGCGCAAGCGCCCGGGTGGCGGATTGCGGAGGAAGTCGCCTGATCAGGGGGAGGGCCAACTTCAGCATGGCCTTGCGGAAATTATGTAGGCGACGCCTCATCCAGCCACTCCCCGATCGATCGAACGAGTCCGACTTCCATGCCACGCTCTCAGGCCGCCGCCGCCTTCGTCCGCGCCACATGATCGGCCAGCTCGCCGACCGTCTGGAGGCCCGAGACGTCGTCGTCATTGATCTCGAGCCCGAACGAATCCTCGATCTTCATCAGGATCGAGACCTGGTCGAGCGAGTCGATCCCGAAGTCTTCGGACAATCTCGACTCGGACGAAACCTTGGTCTCGGGAGCGAGCTTGCCGACGAGTCGGACGATCTCGGCGACCTGGGCGACCATCGCGGGGGATGCTTCGTTCATGGGACCGCCTCCCTGGATTTCCTGACGCCGTCTCGATGACCATCGCGATCCCTTGAACGTCGAGCCTCGAAGGCGAGCCGTCCCTCGGGCTGTCGCACCCGGCACCACTGATTCAATCGGCCCGTGCAACCTTGAACTTGAATTCGGGGACGACATCACGGTCGCCGCAAGTTCGCCCGGCCGTTGACGGTCGCGCCGGGAGACGGTCTAGTTTGGTGGCCGAGGCGACCCAACCGCCCCCCTGCCCGTCGAGACCTCGACGAAACCAAGCTGGATCGGAACCGCGATGAAGCTCGCTAGATTTCGGACCAAGTCGGACCCGTCCCCGCGCGTTGGCATCGTCGAGGAGTCGGTCGTCCGCCCTCTCGCCCCGGATGCGGGACGCCTCGCCGACGTGCTCCACTCCGATGACCCCGCCTCATACGCACGGGCGCACGTGCCTGCGGGCGTCACCTTATCGCTCGACCAGGTGGAGCTGCTGGCACCGATCGACGACCAGGAGGTCTGGGGCGCCGGGGTCACCTACGAACGCAGCAAAATTGCGCGCGAAGAGGAGTCGGAGAAGGCCGCCAGCTTCTATGACCTCGTGTACAGGGCTCCTCGTCCCGAGCTCTTCTTCAAGGCGAACGCCAGGCGCGTCATCGGCCACGACCAGGCCATCCGCGTGCGGAGCGATTCGCGCTGGAGTGTTCCCGAGCCCGAGCTGGCGCTCGTCCTGTCGCCTACCATGCGGCTCGTCGGCTTCACGATCGGCAATGACGTCAGTGCGCGCGACATTGAGGGGGAGAATCCGCTCTACTTGCCGCAAGCCAAGGTCCACGATGCATGCTGTGGCCTCGGCCCCGTCATCACGCTCGCGGAGGGGATGCCCGCCGTTGCCGAGATCGGCATTCGCCTTGAGATCGAGCGAGCCGGCGCGATCGTCGTCCAGTCTGAAACCTCGGCGGCCAAGATGAAGCGAACCTTCGACGAACTGATCGGCTGGCTCTCCCGCGACAACGCCTTCCCCGATGGGGCGATTCTCCTGACAGGCACCGGAGTCGTCCCACCCGATGAATTCGGGCTGACCCCTGGCGACATCATCCGCATGTCGATCGACGGCATCGGTACCCTTCGAAACACGGTTGTCCAGTCATCGCCCACATCCGCGACTCAGCTCTGAATTGAGAATCAGGACGTCTGAGACAAGGACAAATCGGTTGGACTTACGCCGGGCACCGCCAGCTCATCGAAGGGCCGGTGCCTGTCGGTTTCAGTCGAGTGTCTCTTGAGCAAAAGGCCTGCCAGACAAATCGATTTCCAGGCCAGTTCAATCGTATGCCGGGCGAGATTACTGGGGGCGTCATGCCACGCTCGGATTCGATCTCGACCGGCCCTTAGCTTGACGCAAGTGATGAGCCAGTTGACGCTTAGTAACCTTTTCGGGTCTGATGGCCTCCTGGAAAATTGGTCGTCGCCACCACCCGGCGAAAACTTGAGTCAAAGACCCTGCATTTTCCTCCTGAGGATTTGTTTGGCTGTGTCGTTTTTGCCGAATGACCTGCCGTTACGACCCCTTTTTACCACCTCTTTGTAACTTTCGACCCTCGGGCCAATCACTGCCGACCACGCCGTATCTCGGATCGAATTCGGGGTCGAATCGTTCGATTTCCTCAAATCGAATCAAAATCATGGATTGTGTCGCAAAATCGGCGTTGAAACCGTCCTGTTTCGAGGCAATCTTCGGGCAAATGATCGCTTTGGCGCATGTCTTGCTCTCTGTTGGTGTATTCCCCAGATCAACCCACGAAGTCGTCGGCTCCAGGGCCGATCAGGTTTGGTCGGAAGAATGTTTGGCGATCCGTGATCGGAACGCCTCGGCCGGACGCACGGCCAGTCCGCGGTCCAGATGGCGCCAGGATGGTGCCATTTACGCACTCCGAACAGGAGGTTCGCATGTCCTTCGTCAAGACCTTGGCTCTGGGCTTCGCCGCTGCGGTTGCCGTCGGCTTCCCGGCTCGTGGGGCTGCACTGACCAACGGCACCTGGCGCTGGACAACCTGGAGCCCGGCCAGCGGAGTCGTGCTCAACTCGGCGCAGTTGGCCCCTTCCGCCCCGATTTCGACGGTCTCGTCGCTCATCCCGACCGTCGTCACTCCTTACATCGCCCAGCCGACAACGGTTCCGGCCGCGGCCGCCGTGGCCACGTCGTCCTCCGCCCCCGACTGGCAGAACATGGGCCGATGGGCCACGACGCCCGGCCTCGGAACGACCCCGGCCGCGACGTCGGGGGCAGCCGCCGTGATCTCCACCCCGGCCGCTGCCCCCGCCGTCGCTCTGCCGATGTCCATTCCCGCCAGTTCCGCCTCGAGTTCCTCGGTCCCCGACGGATTCATCAACTTCACCTCGGGGCCGTTCGCTCAGCCCGGCAGTTCGACGAATTACGCGGCCCAGCCCTGGTACCAGAGCGGCCTGGTCAAGAGCATCTATGGCGGCAACACTCCGAACGCCGCCCAGCAAGCTGCGTTCTCCCAGGAAGTGCTCGATCGGGTCAGCACCGCCTATCAGCGTAGCGGCGTCCCGGCCAGCTTCACCCTCGACCCCAACGCCGGTGCCCCGCATACGCTCAGCGTCGTCTCGACCCCCGACTCGGCGACTCTAGGCACCCCGGTCCTCGATAAGCTCGGAGAGACCCAGATCGGCGGCAACGGGATGACCTTCATCGATCAGTTCCACGGTGCCACGTCCCCGAAGCAGCTTGCCGACGCCGTGGGAGAGAACGTTGCCCACGAGATGATGCACGCCTTCGGGATCGCCGAACACCACGACGCGACCGGCACGTTCATCGACTCGGGCTCCGCCGACCCGACGCTGCTGAACGCCGCCGACCCCGTCTTCAGCGCCGCCGCGGTGCAGGACCTGCTCAGCCGGAACTTCAAGAACGTCGCTTCGGGATTCACCATGAACGTGGCGCCGAGCATCACGTCCGCCCAGCTCTATGCGTCTTCGTCGGCCGCCCCCGTCCCCGAGCCCACCACCATCCTGTGCTGGACGGTCGCCTGCCTGGCCCTGGGCCTTCGCGGCCGCCGTCGGCTGAGCCTCCGCCGCGACGCCTGATTTACGACGCGCCGGGCCATCCGTAGGATAAACTGACGAGAAGCCCCGCCGATCAGGCGGGGTTTCGTGCTGCGCCTCGCCGGGCTTCAACGACCCCTAGCGGGGCCGCCGCCCTTGACGATCGAGACCCTTGAGGAGCCCGGATTTCCATGGATCTCGTCGCGCTTCTGGTCGCCAGCGCAGGGATGCTCCTTGCCCCTCGGCTGATGATGCCCCGCGTCCGGCCCCGGCCCGAGATCCACGGCCTACTCACGTTCATCTGGTGGATCAACGCCACCTACTGCACCCTCTGGCACCACCTCGACCCGACCGTGAAGGCCCCCCTGCCCGCCCGGGGACCGGCGATTCTCATCGCCAACCACACGAGCGCCATCGACCATTTCCTGCTCCAGGTCGGCGCCCGCCGCGTGCTCGGCTTCATGATCGCCCGCGAGTTCTACGACAACCGGCTCTACCACCCCATCTGCAAGCTGCTGGGCTGCATCCCCGTCAAACGCGACGGCCGCGACCTGGGCGCCACCCGCGCCGCGCTGCGGGCGCTGGCCGACGGGCGGGTCGTCCCACTCTTTCCCGAAGGCAAGATTACCGCTCAGTCCGGCCGGGTCATCGGCGAGGGTCGAAGCGGCGTCGCCTATCTCGCCCTCAAGGCCAAGGTCCCCGTCATCCCGGCCTATCTCCACGGGACCCCCGAGAGCAACGAGTTCGTCGCCTGCCTCATCGCCCCTTCGCAATCCAGGGTCGTGTACGGGCCCGCCGTGGACCTCTCCGATTTCGATGCCGCGGACGACCGCGACCATGCGACACTCATCAGGGCGACCGAGCGCTTAATGGGGGCGATCCACGCTTTGAAGAACTCCGTCGAGGAGGCCCGAAACGCCGATGGAGACACCCCCGCCACCGCTCGATCCGACTCGGGCACTCCGGCACTATCCCAGGATGCTCCAGCCGCGGTCACGCATTGAGCCCCTGGGCAATGCCGGCGGATTCAGCGGCGCGTCGTTCTGGCGTTTCAAGTCCGAGCTAGGCACACTCGGCCTCAAGGCATGGCCGGCCCCTCGGAGCCTGGAATGCCGACGTAGCAGCATCCGGAAAATTCACGCCTACCTCTTCGACGCATCGGCGAGCGACGCCGTTCTCGGCCCGATCCTCCCCGTCCCCTTCTTCAACTCGGATCGAGTGACCTTCGTCGAGGAGTCCGCGCGATTCTGGGAGCTTGTCCCATGGCTACCGGGGGCGCCGGATCAGAGCCAGCCGAGAGACCTCGCCCGGACTCGGATCGCATTCGCCGCGCTGGCCCGCCTTCATCGAGCCCTGGGCCGCGACGCGATGAGCACGTTGACCTCCGGCATGAATGCCCGGATGGAATCGCTTGATTCCCTGGACGCCTTCGGCTTCAACGAACTGGAAGCCTGCATTCGGGCCGATCAATGTGAACAGGCTGCGAGGGCCTGGATCTTGCTCGCGAGGAGGACGTTGAAGGCGCTCGATGATCGCCTGGTCGAACAAATCAACGTCCTGCTCCCGGTCCAGCCTTGCCTGGGCGACGCGAGGCCCGATCATTTCCTGTTCGACGGCCCGAAGCTGACCGGCCTGATCGACTTCGCGGCGATGAAGTTTGACACGGTCGCGGCCGACCTCGGCCGTTTGCTTCCGGACTGGGCCGGCAATGATCGACTTGTCCGTGACGCCGCCCTGAACGCTTACGTCGCCGTGCGTCCGCTCTCGAATGAAGAACTCGGAGCAATCCCGGTCTTCGAGCAAGCGGCGGCGTTCTTCGCGGGCGAGAGCTGGATCCGCTGGCATTACATCGAGGGTCGCAGATTCGATGATCCCGTTGCTCCGCGGCTCGGCCTGGAGCGGAGCGTTGCCCGGATGATCGACCTGTTCGGCGGGCGGCTCATTACCTGAGCGGGGGGTCAGGCGGTCATGATCTTCTGGGCCTCGGCCTGGTCGATCGAGACCCGGCGGATCGAGGTCGCCTTGCCCGTGGCCGGGTCGATCTCGATGTAGGCCCCGCAGAGCCGGGGATCGCCGGTCGCCACGTCGAAGTGGTTGGGCATGAGGGTCATCGTCGACGTCATCACGCGGTCCACGCGCCGGCCGAGGATCGAGTCGTAGGGGCCGGTCATGCCGAGGTCGGTCTGATAGGCGGTCCCCCCCTTGAGGATCTGCTCGTCGGCGGTGGCGACGTGCGTGTGCGTCCCCATCACGGCCGAGACCCGCCCATCGAGGTGTCGGCCCATCAGTTGCTTGTCGCTGGTCGCCTCGGCGTGGTGGTCGACCAGGATCACCTTGGTCTGGGTGCCGATCTTGTCGAGTACCCGGTTGGCGGCGCGGAAGGGGTCGTCGACCGGTTTCATGAAGGTCCGGCCCATCAGCGAGAAGGCCGCGACCGGCGTGCCGTCGCGCGCCTTGGTGATGAAATATTCGGAGCCCGGCGACTCCTCGGGATAGTTCGCCGGCTTGAGGATCCGGGGGTCGCGGTCGATCAGCGCGTAGATGTCATCCTTCCGGTAGATGTGGTCGCCCATCGTGATGACGTCGACACCAGACTCGACGATTTCTTCGTAGCAGGAAGTCGTCAGGCCCGAGCCCCCCGCGGAGTTCTCCGAATTGCAGACGACCAGGCCGAGGTTCCAGCGGCGGATGAGCCGGGGGACGAGCTGCGAGACGAGCTTGCGCCCGGGCCCGCCGACCACGTCGCCGATCATCAGGATATTCAGGGACATGATTGCAAGCCGATCCGTCTGAGATTGTTCGAGTTAGCGGGCGTACTCGACCATGCGCATCTCGCGCAGGACGGTCACCTTGACCTCGCCCGGATAGGTGAGCTGGGCCTGGATCGCCTTGGCGATGTCGCGGGCCAACTTGGCCGCGTCCTCGTCGTTGACCCGCCCGCTGTCGGCGATCACGCGAACCTCGCGGCCCGCCTGGATCGCGTAGGCCTGCTCGACGCCGGGGAAGCCGTGCACCAGGGCTTCCAGCTCTTCGAGTCGGCGGACGTACTTCTCCAGGGTCTCGCGGCGGGCGCCGGGACGGCTGGCGCTGATGGCGTCGGCGGCGGCGACGAGGACCGTATAAGGCGTGTCGGCCCGCAGGTCGTCGTGATGGCCGAGCGCCGCGTGGACGACTTCCTTGCCCTCGCCGTAGCGCTTGGTCAGGTCGGCCCCGATCTGCGGGTGCCCCCCTTCCATCTCGTGATCGGCCGCCTTGCCGATGTCGTGCAGCAGCCCGCAACGACGGCCGAGCGCGCCGTCGAGCCCCAGCTCCTCGGCCAGGTTACCCGTCAGGTAGGCCACCTCGATCGAGTGCCTCAGCACGTTCTGGCTGTAGCTGGTGCGGAACTTGAGCTTGCCCAGGTAGTCGAGCAGCTTGTCGTGCAGGCCCGAGACGTTGGCCTCCTGGGCGGCGGCCCGGCCGAGCTGGCGGACGTGCCGCTCCATCTCCTCCTGGGTTTCCAGGACGATTTCCTCGATTCGCGTCGGGTGAATCCGGCCGTCCTGGATCAGCTTCTCCAGCGCGATCTTGGCCGTCTCGCGCCTCAGGTTGTCGAACCCGGTGACGATGACAATCCCGGGAGTGTCGTCGACAATGACGTCGACGCCGGTGGCCTTCTCGAAGGCGCGGATATTGCGCCCCTCGCGGCCGATGATGCGCCCCTTCATGTCATCATTGGGGATGTCGACGGTGCTCACGGTGGTCTCGGCCGTGTGCCCCGCGGCATACCGCTGGATGGCGCTGGCGAGGATCTCGCGGGCTTTTTGCTGGCAAGTCTCGTGCATTGACCGTTCATGCTTCAGGATCAGGCCGCCGGTCTCGTGCGTCATCTCGGTGTCGAGCCGGCGCAGGAGCATCTCGCGGGCCTCCTCGGGGCCTAACCTCGAGAGTCTGTGCAGCGTCTCGCGATGGTCGACGAGGAGCTGCTTGACCTCGGTATTCTTGCGCCCGAGCTCTTCCTGCTGGTCGGTGAGGAACTTCTGGACCGTCTCGAACTCGCGGTCCTTCTTGTTGATCAGGTCGAGTTTCTGGTCGAGCAGGTCGTTGCGCTTCTCGAGCCGGGCTTCCAGGTCGCGCAGGCCCTTGCGGGTCTGGTCGACCTCGCGTTCGAGGGCCTCGCGGCGGCTGAACGATTCATCGCGGGCGCGGATGTCGGCCTCGCGGCGGACCGAGTCGGCGTCGCGGCGGGCTTCGGCGAGGATCTCCGAGGCCAGGCCACGGGCAGACCTGGCCCGGGTCCGGATCAACGCCATGCAGCCGCCATAGCCGGCGGCGATCCCCAGGGCGAGGGCCCCGGAGAGGCTGGCGAGCATTGCCCCGTCCATGACGGGCCTAACCTTTCACGTATATCGAATGCGTGAAGTCGGCGGCGAAGTGGTCCACGGGCCCTCGTAGGCCCGCGCGGCGGGGGATGGATCGAAGGCTCGATCAACGAGGCGGATAACACCGGCGGAGACGGGCGAGGCGCAGGGGATCGCCACTCGATCGGGGACACCCGCCGCGGACCATCCCTGCGTCGATTCGCAGGAGCGGCCCAGGCCGGGGGCGACCTCGGTTCAACCCGGTTGACGGAAGACCGCCCACCGAGCATCCGTCTCGCATCGACGAAGGACCCGCGGTCGCCAGCATCCACCCCGCGCCGCGGTGCACGCGACGGAGGGACGTGGCTGCGTGCCGCAGCTTCGTCCGGTCGCAAGCCCAGCAGGTGAGGATGAGCAGGAACTGCACCGGGGAGCCTCGTCGCGTTGAAATCCACATTTCGTCGATCGCCGCGCAGGATCCACGGTCACCGTCCCGGCCCGGTCAAGGGTCGGGTGGCTCTCCGTCTCGCGACGACACGTCGGTTCTAGGACAGAGAAACGAACTGCGGACGGCGACGACCTTTCGGCCAACGCAGCCCGACTCACTCCCGCCCCAAACCCCGGCCATGCCGGGATTATGGGACGCACCACCATCGTACCAGAACCGGTTGGACGGTCAATCGACGCGCTGGCAGCCCCCCGATCGCTCGGATCGTTGCGTCTGGCGACATCGTCAGACATCGTCGGACGCGTTTCACCGCGACGAGACGTCGAATCGGCCGAGCCGTCGCGGACGGCCCTCGAATGTTTGCAACTCCTTTATTCTTCTGGAGGTTGCGGTGGGTGCATTCCGATCGAAAGAGCACACCTTGACCTCGCCCCCCGCCAACGGCATGGCTCCGCCCTTCCAAGGGGCGGAACAGCTCCAGGGATGGAGTGCCCCTTTCCCCCTCGACCTGCAATGCGCACCGACTCCATCCCGCCGCCGCCTTGACGGAGCCGCCGAATGCCCAAACGGAATACTCGACCGACGAGGGTCGCTCATCGCTTTGTCGCCCCGATGATTTCCCTCCTCCTTCTCTCCGTTTGTCCGAACCTTCTCGGGGCCGAGCCGACCCCCATCGCCTGGCGCACCGACCTCGCCCGCGCCCAGGCGGAAGCCCTGTCTTCGAATCGCCTGCTCTGGATCCAGTTCACCGGACCCTGGTGCCAGAACTGCCACAAGATGGACGAGGAGACGTTCCGAGACCCCCGCGTCCGGTCACGCGCCGGGGCCCAGTTCATCCCCGTCACCCTCAGCACCGAGACGCACGAACAGTATGCCCTGGACCTCGGCCTGAGCGTCCTCCCCTCGACGGTGATCGTCACCCCGTCCGGCCAGATCATCGCCAGGCAAGAAGGCTTCGCCGAGGCGGAGGCCTTCGACGGCTTCCTCGCGGGCTCGCTCTCCGCCGACGGCCGGCCGAGCAAGAGCCCCCTGCCCGACCCCGCCGAGTCGAGGCTCGCGGCGATCAAGCTCGACGGCGTCTGCCCCGTCTCGCTGGTCTCCGACCGGAAGATCGTGCCGGGCCGCGAGCTGATGAAGGCCAGCTACGAAGGGTCGGAATATCGCTTCGCCAACGCCCAGGCTCGTTCGAAGTTCCTCTCCGACCCGTCTCGGTTCGTCCCCCGCAACGAGGGGAACTGCCCGGTGAATCTGGTGGACAAAGGGGACCTCCGGCGGGGTGATCCCCGGTTCGGCCTGCTCTACCGAGGCCACCTCTACACGTTCGCCGACGAACCCAGCCGCGCCGCTTTTCTGAAGAATCCCACGCGGTATGCGGACATCGACGTGGCCGATCGGGGCTTCTGCCCGCACTGCTGGAAGAACAACCGGACGTTGGTGCGCGGGTTGCCCAAGTTCTCTGCGTCGAGGTCGGGCCTGCGTTACTGGTTCCCCGACTCGCTGCACCTGAGCGCGTTCCTCTTCCGAGATTCCTCGACCACCGCCCGTCGCTGAGCCATCTCGCAAGCAAATCGCGTCGCCTCGTCCGGCGATTTCACGAATGAAGAATGAGCCGTCGGCGAAACTGCTCGCGGCGCGTAACGACATGCCCCCATGCTCGGAGGAATCCGGGCGAGAACCTGGGTGGAGGCTTGTCAATCGCGCCGCGGGTCTTCTATGCTGGCGGCCACGGCCGAGTTTCCAGGCGAAGGATCGCGACCCACCGGGGTTTTCGGGGCGAATGGCGTTGCCCAACCGCGCACATCTCCCCACCTCTTCCGGCTCGTCTCCCCTTCCCACTGGCGATCTCTCGCCCAGGTCCGCGGCACTCGTCTTGATGTCACTCATCGAGCCGCCGCGCCCGAACCGCTCCCTTTGATTGACAACGACGCGCCCCAGGGCGTCTCCCGACGCGACCCGGAGGGTCGATGGCGGGGGGCATTCAAGCCCAGGGCGTGGCCCGGTTTCGCGAGCCCAAGGAGTTGAGCCCGATGACCGTCCGCTGGAAACCGTTGCTGCTGCTTTCCGGCCTGTTCGTGGTGATCGCCGCGGCCGGCCTGGTCATCCTCACCATGGCCCCCGTCGGGTCGTCCGACCTCGTCGGCCTGGCCCGCGTCGAACGCACCGCCAAGAACTTCGAGCGGGCCAAGATCCAGTATCAGCGCGCCCTCCAGGCCGACGGCAAGGCCTCCGCGGTGCATGAAGAGCTGGCCGAGATGTTCGGCGAGTGGGAGAAGCAGACCGCCGAGCCGGAGCGGGCCGCCGCCCTCCGCGCCGACCGCCTGAGCTCGCTGGCCCAGGCCGCCAAGTTCGACAAGAAGCGCGTCCAGCCCCGCAGGCTCCTGCTGACCGACGCCATTCAGCAGGAAGAGTTGGGCGAGGCAACCCGCTGGGCCAAGGAGGTCGTCGCCCTCGATCCCAAGGACGCCCCCGCCCATGACGTCCTGGCGCTCGAGCAGCTCGACGAATCCACGCCCAGCCTGGCCGAAGTCAGCAAGCACCTCGCCGTTGTCGAGGCCGCCGCGCCCACCTCGGCACGCACCGACTGGATCAAGGCAAGGGTCGCCGACCTGGCCAAGGACGAGGCCGGCCGCGACGCCGTGCTCGTGCGGGCCCGTGCCATGACGCTCGGCACCGACCCGCTCGACCAGATGGCCCTCATCAGGCTGCGGGCCATGGACCTCCAGGTCGCCCCGGAGATGGCCCTCAAGGCCGAACGCGTCAAGGCGTTCCAGGCCGAGGTCCAGGCTCTGGCCTCGCTGCCCGAGGTCCCTTCGATGCGGCTGGCCCGCCTCGCAGGCATCGTCGACGGCGTTCAGCGCGGGCTCAGCCAGCTCTCCGCGACTCAGCCCCCGCCGATGCTCCCGGCCGTCGAGGCCATGGTCGGCTCGATTGACGAGGTCGCCGACTCGGTCTTCAAGCGGGCCCTCGCCCGCCCCGGCGGCGCCGATCCCTCGCTGTGCGTCACCTACGCGAATCACCTCCGCTTCCGCCGCAAACGGGCCCGCTGCCTGGAGGTCGTGGCCCAGGGGCTCGGCTCCAAGCTGGCCAAGCAGCCCGCCTTCGCGGACTCGGTGAACAACCTCAAGGCCATCGCCGTCGAGGCCGCCCTGTCGGATCCGACCGACCCCAAGCGGTTCGAGGTGGCCAAGCCGTTCATCGACGATCTCCTCGCCAGCTCGTCCCCGCGTCACCAGGGGTTCGCCCACCTGTTCCAGGGGGCCATCGACCTGGAGAAGTCCGGCCTCGTCGGAGCCAGCGGCCCCGGCGGCACCCCTGGCGCTGACCCGGCGAATGAACCCGGCCCGACCGGGAGCCTGACGCTCACGCCGGCGGCCGCCAAGATGCGCACATCGGCCATCGTCCACCTCAAGGCGGCCACCGAGCTGCTGCCCGAAGTCCCCGAGGCCGAGGCCCGCTACGGCGTGGCCCTGATCCTCTCGCAAGAGGCCGCACTCGGCCGTCAGCACCTCGTCGCCGCCCTTCGCAAGGGGCCGATCGACGCCCAGTATCAGATCTGGGCCGCGTGGGCCATGGTCCAGGCCGGCTATCCCGAGGAGGCCAAGCCGGTCGTCGAGCGCCTGCTCACGCAGCTCGACTCGGGCCGCCTTCCCAAGGAGATCGCCGGGACCGTCCACCTGCTGGCCGGCGAGATCGCCCAGTCGCGCCGCACCAAGGCCGACCTGATCCAGTCGCTCGCCGAGTATGAGAAGGCGTTCGCCGCCGGCCTGAAGCCGACCCCCGCCGTCGGCCTCCGGATCGCCCAGATCGAGGTCCTTCTCGGCCGCCAGGATGTCGCCATCAAGCGGATCGAGCAGCTCAGGGGCGACGGCAAGGCCGGTGCCCAGGCTGAGCACCTCGCCGTTCTGACCCTGATGGAAATCGGCAAGACGACCAACGCCCAGGAAGTGCTTGCCGCCGCCCGCAAGCGTTATCCCGAATCGGGCGAGCTGGCCAGCCTTGAGGCGTCGCTCCTCTCCCGCGAGAAGAAGTACGACGAGGCCGACGCCGTCCTGAAGGCCTTCCTCGAGAAGCAGCCCGACAATATCGGCGCCATCCAGCTTCGCGCCCAGATCCTGGCCGAGATGCTCGACAAGCCCGATCAGGCCCGCGAGCTGCTCAGCGCGGCCGCGACCCGCTGCGACAACTCGGCCCCGCTCGTCCAGCTCGCCATCCTCGACCTGAGGCGTAAGGACGAGAAGGCCGTCGTGGCCACCATCGCCAAGATCAGGGCCCGCTGGAAAGAAGCCGCCGCAGCCGACCTGCTTGACGCCCAGCTCGCCATGTCGCGCGGCGATTACCCCTCGGCCTCGGCCCACTTCGAGCAGGCCCTGGTGAAGGACCCCGGCAACAAGGTCGTCCAGTTCTGGAAGGCCCAGGTCGACGGCCAGGTCGGCGGCACCACCGAGGCCGCCAAGGTCTTCGAGGCCATCGTCCGGGATCAGCCGACGAAGGAACTTGACTCCGGGATCACCCTGACCACGGCCGCCGAGAGCGCCCTGGCCGGGATGTCGCTGGAGAGCGGCAACTTCGACGACGCCATCGCCCGCTACACCAAGCTGCTCTCCTCCAATGAGACCGGCACGGTCAACAAGTCGCTCCGCTGGCAGCTCGCCACGGCCGAGGCCGCCAAGGGTGACTGGGGAACCGCCCGCGCCGAGATCGTCGCGATCCTGGGCGATGCCAAGACGCCGCCGACCCCCGGCGACCGGGTCCGGGCCGCCGACTTCTTCCGCAAGAACAACGAGGCCACCGAGGCGACCAAGCAGCTCGACCTCGTCCTGGCCGCCGACCCCGCGCAGCCCGCGGCCGTCGTCAGCAAGGCCTCGATCCTCGGCACCGCCAAGAAGCCGGCCGACGCCATCGCCCTGCTCCGCTCGGCGATCTCCGGGTCGAAGGAGCCGCCCGCCGCGTTCTTCCTGATGCTCGCGGCCTTCGAGAACCTGGCCACGCCGGGCCTCGACGGCCTCAAACAGGCCGCCGCCACGCTCGACCGCGGCCTCGAACGCAAGCCCGACTCCATCGAGCTGGTCCAGGCCCGCTACCGCGTCCTGATGCTCCAGAACGACTCCGACGGCGCCCTCGCCTTCGTCGAAGCCAAGGTCAAGGCCGCCCCCAAGAGCCCCTTCCGCCGGCTCCTGGCCGACGTCTACCGCGACCGCGGCAACCACGCCGCCGCCGAGGCCGTCGTCCGCGACCTCCGCACCGACCAGCCCGACGATCCCAGGCTCGCGCATCTGCTCGTCCAGCTCGTCGTCCAGCAGGCCGTCGATGCGGGCCGCAAGAATGACGCCGCCGCCGAGAAGACGCTCAATGAGAAGTCGGCCACCCTCATCCGCGAGATGCGGATCAAGTTCCCCAAGGACCTCTCCTTCACCCAGGCCGAGGCCGAGCTGGCCGCCCGACAGGGCGACCTGACACGGGCCCTGACCCTGACCCAGCAGATGGACACCGAGAATCCGTCGTCGCCCGCCGGCCCCTTGCTCCGCGCCCGGCTCTACCAGGTGCAGAACAAGACCCGCGAGATGGCCGACTCGTACACCGAAGCCCTCGAGCGCAACCCACGCCAGACTGACGTCCGACTCTTGCTGGCCCAGGCCAACCTGTCCCTCGGCCAGTTCGACGAGGCCCTCAAGCAGACGTCCGCCGTGCTGAACACCGACCAGGACCGCCCCGACGCCCTGGTCCTCCAGGCGCGAGGACTGGTCAAGCGACCCGGCTCGCCCACCCAGCAGTCGACCAATCGCGACGAGGCGACCTCGCTTCTCGCCGCGGCCATCAAGCGTCAGCCCAACCAGCTCAACTTCTACTACCAGCTCGCCGAGGTCCAGATCGCCGGGGGCCAGCGTGACCAGGCCATCGCCACGTTGAAGGACGCCCTGAAGGTCAGCCCCGACGACGCGACCAGCCTGTCGAAGCTCGTCGAGCTGCTCGTCCGATCCGGCGAGCCCGGCAAGGACCCCGCCGCCAAGGATCTCGTCGAGGCCAAGGCTTTGGCAGAATCCGCCGGCGGCCGCGACACCAAGGGCCAGTCCTGCCTGGCCCTCGCCATCGGCTTCCAGCGCGGCGGCAAGCCCGACCTGGCCCTCCCCTGGGCCGAGAAGGCCGCCGAGCTCCTCGACCTGCCGGCCGTCCATCTCAACCTCGGCGACCTGCTCCTCGCCATCGCCGAGTCTGACCCCTCCTCCAACGGGGCGAAGGAGCTGCTCGAACGAGCCCTGGTCGAGTACGACAAGGTCCTGAAGGTCGACGCCACCTCCGTCGAGGCCGTCAACAACAAGGCCTGGATCCTCCACTCCTACTTCAAGCGTGGCCAGGACGCCCTGGATCTCGCCAACGCGTTCCTCAAGCGGGCCGACCCCTCGACCCTGCCCGGCGAATTCTTCGACACCCTCGGCTCGATCCAGCAGGGTATGGGCCAGCTCAAGCCCGCCGAGGAAACCTACGCCCGGGGCCTGAACCAGTCCCCCGACCTACCCGCCCTGAACTACCACATGGGCAGTCTCCTCGCCCTCGACCGCAACCGGGCGACCAAGTCCGTCCCCTATCTGGAGAAGGCCAAGGCCCGATCCGCGTCCCTGACCCCCGCCATGGCCAAGGACGTCGATGCCCTCCTGAAGAAGGTCCGCTGATCAAGCCATCAGCCCACCAACGCCAACACGGCCGCGCCGACCATCCCACGATGGTCGGCGCGGCCGTCGTGGTTACGTTGCATGCAAGGGGTCGCTTGCCCGAGAATGGCGAACCGAATCGGGTTCGGCCAGACATGAATCTCGCCTGACCGAGCCAGGAAGGCGACTGGTCAGCTTGATCTCATGTCCGAACGCTTCGTGCCGCCGCCCAAAGGCGGAAATCGAGCGAGCGCTAACATCCCCCGGACCCGTGACGCGATTGACCCACTCCCTCGGGGACAGCTAGGAACGCCTCCTCGCGAACCCTCAGCGTGCCAGGCTATTGGGGATCTCGAGGAAGGCCTCACGATCCGACACCTCGCCTTGCGAGACCGGAGGCCTGGGGGTGGCGGGGCGGATCAGGCCACGGGTGGCCTCGGGTTTGGCCTCGGCGGGCAAGGCGGGGAGGTCTGCGCCCATGGGCTCGGGATCGAATGAGGTCCGCTTCGAGCCGTCGGGGCCGAGCGGGGTGGGCTCGCCCATCTTGGCCGACGGGTGGGACGGCAACGACTCGCGAATCTCGGTGCCGGTGCCAGAGGCATCGGCCAGGGCTTCCCTCTGGTCGATCGAGCGGCGGGCGTAGCCGGTGTAGGTGGGCTCGTCGAAGGCGCCGGGCTTCATCGCCACGTTGGGAGCCAGCTTCGCCATCGACATGACCTGAAGCTCGAGCCTCTGCGGCAGGTACCAGACTAGCTTCATCGAGTCGGGCACATGAGCCTGGACGGGCGTGCTCGCCTCGTCGGCTGCGGCCATTGCCACCTGCTGATAATGGGCGATCGAGGCCTCGGCCAGCAGCGTCTTCTGCGTCTTGTCCAGCAAATAGAGCTTACGCGAGCGGGGCAGGCCGGAGGCGTCGACCTCGGTCTGCTTTAGCAGGTTCTGGCCGGTGGACGAGGTGAGACGCTCGCTCAGGGTGTATCCCTTGGGCAAGGTGGGCGAGGCCGCGATCGAGATCTTCGATCGGTCCTGCTCGCTGTATTCGCGCAGGCCCATGGCCTCGATGATCCAATCCGGCTGCATGTTGGCGCCGGTGGTGCTGGCCCCGTCGGCATCATAGGTGCCGAACAGAATGCTCTTGTCGTCGCCGCGGCGTTCCTTCGTCCAGATCCAGAACCCCTGATCGTTCGAGCCGAGGTCGACCTGGGTGGTGCCGCTATGCCGCATCACCAGCTTGAAGTTACGCGGGCGCTCGAACAGGAGGCGGCCGGATAGGCCGTATTTGGTCCCGTCATCCATTACGGCCGTCAGCGCCGGATAGGCCTCAAGACTCGTGATCGCCGCGGCATTCGCGTTGAGCCTTGCGAGCACCTGATCCCGGGTCATCTCGGCCTGCGGGGTGAGCGACGCCACCTCGGGCCTGGGCGCCGTGCGCAGGCTCCCGGCGTGGCAACCCGTCGCCAGGAGTGCGAGCAAGCCGAGGCTAGCGTGCCGACGATGCATGACCGGAAACCTCCCCGTTCAGCCCGCCCGGGTGCCCCGACATCGGGACTTGGCAGGCTGACCAGCGTGTGAGAGCGGACGTCGTTCCGGGATGCGGCGCGGGGAGGTAGGCCAGCGGAAGGGCGGTCGGACCATAACCCGATCCAGGAAATCGGGCAAGGTCGACCGCCTGCCTCCGTCCGCACCACCCCGTCACCAGCATCAATCGGCACGAGACGTCGCCCGACTCAACTCGCGAGGAACTGCTCCAGGGCGTCGAACCCGCGGCCGATCGTCTTCAGATCGGTGGCGAACGACATCCGGGCGAACCCCTCGGCCCCGAACGCAGAGCCCATCACCAGGGCCACGTGCGCCTGGGCGAGCGCCGTCAGGCAGAAGTCCGTGGAATTATTCACCACGGAACCGCCCAAGGTCCGACCAAAATGGTTCGTGACGTTCATGAAGACATAGAACGCCCCGCCCGGCTCGACGCAAGTCACGCCAGGCAAACGCTTCACGCGATCCAGGACGTAGGCCCGTCGGTCGGAAAAAGCCTTCTTCATCTCGACCACGGCGTCCTGCGGTCCGGTAACCGCCTCCAGGGCCGCCCACTGGCTGACCGAGCACGGGTTGCTCGTCTCCTGGCTCTGAAGGTCGCCCATGAACTTCGATACTTCCAGCGGAGCCACCGCCCACCCAATACGCCAGCCGGTCATGGCATAAGTCTTGCTGACACCACTGAGTGTGACGGTCCTGTCGGCCAGGCCAGGTCGCAGCGTGGCGAAGCAAGTTGGCCGGGCGTCACCGTAGGTCAGTTGCTCGTAGATCTCGTCGGAAAGCACGCCAACGTTCGTCTGTAGCACGGCGTCGGCCAGGGCTTCCAGTTCGCCACGGCCGTAGACCACGCCCGTCGGGTTCGACGGGCTGTTGATCATCAACAGCTTGGTCCTGGGCGTCACGGCGCCCAGGAACTGCTCGGGAGTCAGCTTGAATTCGGCCGCGTCGGTCGTCTGCACGATCACGGGCTCGGCGCCGGTCAGCTTCACCAGGTCGGCGTAGCTCACCCAGTACGGGGCCGGGATGATCACCTCGTCGCCCGGTCCCGTCAGGGCCATCAAGGCGTTATGGATCGACTGCTTGCAGCCGTTCGAGACGATAACCTGCTCGGCCTTCGTCGCCAGCCCGACCGCCTTCGTGTAGTGATCGGCCAGCGCGGACCGCAACTCGGGAATCCCCGCGGGGGGGGTGTAATGCGTCTTCCCCTCGCGGATGGCGCGCACCGCGGCGTCCTGAACGTTCTTGGGAGTATCGAAGTCGGGCTCGCCGAGCGCGAAGTCCAGGACGTCCACCCCGGACGCCTTGAGCTTCTTCGCCGCGGCGGCCATCGCCAGGGTTGCGGACGGGGCGATCAACGTGGAACGGGCGGCAAGCGGCAGCGACATCTCCCCGACTCCTCAAGGCCTGGAGCAAGGGTCGCCCGGCCGGGTTCCCCCCCTCCGTCGCCCCGCCGCCAGGTCGAACGATCTTACCACGGGCTTCAACCCCTCGTCAGTCAACCATTAGCTAGGGTACAACGGGCGAGGATTACGGAACTTATATTTATTCCCCAATCTTCCCAGAACTCCTAGTCAGACTTGATTTCCGACGGCGGGGTGCTAGATTGGGGTGATAGGGCGAAGCTTGCCGGCGAGTCGATTCGCTGGCGAGTGGATTCGAGTTCGCTACATCGTGATTGGCTGCAAGAGTGCGAAGCCACGAGTCCACTGGACGTCGGCGAGTCACGGAAGTCGCGCGACGAGATGGGGTGTCTCATGCGTCGGGTGGTCATCACCGGGTTGGGCATCGTTTCGCCTAACGGCCTGGGCCGAAAGCAATTCGCCGAAGCGATCGTCGAGGGACGATCGGGGGTCGGGCCGATCCAGGGGTTCGACACCACTGGTCTGGCGATCAAGATCGCCGGCGAGGTGAAGAACTTCGACGTCGGCCCCTACCTTGGCTCGCAACGCAAGAACCTGAAGATGATGAGCCGGGCCGTGACATTCGCCGTCGGCGCCGGCGCCATGGCTGTCGAGGACGCGGGCCTTGAGACGGGCAAACTCGACCCGTCTCGCTTCGGTGTCTGCATGGGCACCGGCATCACGCCGATGGACATCGGCGAGCTGGTCGGCCCCATCGCCGCGAGTCTCAATGGCGACGGCGAGTTCGACGCGGCCGAATTCGCCAGGTCGCGCGCCCTGTCGATGGACCCGCTCTGGCTGCTCCGTCACCTGCCAAACATGGCCGCCGCGCACCTCTCGATCCTGCACACGGCGATGGGCCCGAACAACACCATCGTCACCGCTTGCGCCGCCGGCACCCAGGCCATCGGCGAGGCCTTCCGCCTCATCAGCCGCGGCGACGCCGACGTCATGCTCGCCGGCGGCTGCGACAGCCGGCTCGAGCCCCATCTGCTCGTCGCCTACGCCGCCATGAAGGCTCTCAGCCCCGGCCTTCGGCCCGCCACCGAGGTCTCGCGCCCATTCGACGGCGAACGCGACGGATTCGTCATGGGCGAGGGGGCCGCGGTGCTCGTGCTGGAGAGCCTCCAGCGTGCAAAGCGTCGTGGTGCCACGATTTACGCCGAGATCACCGGATACGGCTCGTCGTTCGACGCCTACGGCATTACACGGCCTGACCCCAATGGCAAGGGCGCCGCGATCTCGATGCGATCGGCCCTGCGTGAAGCGAAGCTCGACCCCGCCGACGTCAGCTACATCAACGCCCACGGCACGAGCACGCGCCTGAACGACCTGATGGAGACGGTCGCCGTCAAGCAGGTCTTCGGCCACCGCGCCTCGGCCGTCCCCATGAGCTCGCAGAAGTCGATGATCGGCCACCTCATCGGCGCCTCGGGCGCCCTCGAAGCCGCCGCGACGGCCCTCTCGCTCGACTCAGGCGTGATCCCGCCGACCATCAACCACTCCTGCCCCGACCCCGACTGCGACCTCGACTATGTCCCTAACACCGCTCGCGAGAAGCCGCTCCGTTCGGCCATCTCGAATAGCTTCGGTTTCGGCGGCCAGAACGCGACCCTGGTGCTGACCCACGTCTGATCGCCGATCGCTTCGGCTGTTCGATTTCCTACGTTTCCGCTAACCTCCCCGGCGAGTCGGCGGCCGCGCCCCCCTCGGACATCACGTCCGCGCGCCCCGACCGTGTCGCAGAGGGCAGCGGGCAGGATGAGCCGAATCCGCCGCGGAATCCGCACGCAGGCCATCCTCGCGATCGCCCTGGCGTCCTTGATCGGTAGCAACGGCTTGGCCGACGAGCCCGTCCCGCTCGGCCCTCCCCTGCGACCCGCGATCCCCGCGGGCCTCCCCGAATATCGGATCAACGCCCGCCTCGACCTCGATGCCAAGAGCGTCGGCGCCAGCCAGGTCGTCAAGTTCACCAACCGCTCCAAGGTGGACGTGAACGAGCTGGTCTTCCACGTCTACCCGCGATTCAAGGTCGACCCCGCCGACATCCCCGCCTTGTCCAAGACGCTCGAAGTCCTCCGACTCAGCCCCGACGAGGCGCTCGACGCCCAGGGCCGACGCCTGGAAGTCTCCCAGGTCCGGATCGCGGGCAAGCCGGCCCGCCATGACTTCGACCCCAAGATCGACACCCTGATGTCGGTCCCCCTCTCGGGGCCGCTGGCGCCCGGCAAGTCGATCGAGTGCGAGGTCGACTTCACCCTCTCGCTGCCCGAGAAGTGGGGGCGCTGGGGCCACTATCGCGACGTCACCTACCTGATGAACTGGTATCCGGTCCTGGCCTATCACGACGACGGCGGGTGGTCGCGCACCCCATTCGTCCCCTGGCACCAGCCCTGGCACCAGGAGGCGTCGCACTACAACGTCACCTTCGACCTTCCGAAAGATCAGGTCGTCGCGTCCACGGGGCGGATCTCGGAGGAGCAGCCCTCGGCGCCCGGCCGCAAGCTGATCACCATCGGCGGCAGCCCCTCGCGCGACTTCGCCCTGGCCTGCTCCAACAGGTTCGAGGTCAACCAGCGTCGCGCCGGCTCCACCCTCGTACGGGTCGTCTCCCTGCCCGAGCACCACGACAACGCCGCCTATCTGCTCGACTCCGCCTGCGAGGTCATCCCCCAGTACGAGCGCTGGTTCGGGCCCTACTACGACGAAGAATACGAGATGGCGCCCGGCTTCTTCGGCTGGAACGGCAACGAGTGCTCGGGCCTCGTCTTCATCGACGACCGCGTTTTACGCCTCCCCTCGGTCGGCCGCCGCTACATCGAACACCTGGCCACGCACGAGACCTGCCACCAGTGGTTCTGGAACGTCGTCGGCACAGACGGCTTCCGCGAGACGTTCATGGACGAAGGGCTCGTGACCTGCTTCACCGCCCTGCGGCTCGACTCCAAGAACGGCCGCAACGCACCGCTCATCGTCTGGCCGACCGCCCTCAACTGGCTCCCCACCGTGGGCCGCGAGGACATGCGCCTCTCCGGCTATTACGGCTGGCGCGCCCGCGGTGGCACCGGCTCTGCTCTCCGCGACATCAACGAGATGGGCAACCTCGGCAACCTCTTCTGCCTCGCGTATGACCGCGGCGGTAAGGTCGTCGAGATGGTCCACAACCGCCTCGGTCCCGAACGCTTCTTCGCCTTCTTCCAGGATATCTACCGCGACTACGCCTACAAGACGTTCTCGTATGCCGACCTGAAGCGCGAGCTTAATGAATTCGATCCCGAAGGTCACTGGCCCGCGTTCCTCGACGGCTGGCTCGTGGAGCACAAGGACGGCGACTGGTCGGTCGCGTCGGTCAAGACAGGGCTCACCACCCAGGCCGGCCGAGATGTCACCGTGCAGCTCTCCCACGTCGGCGAGATGGTCGAGCCCACCGTCGTGATGTGCCGCGCCGGGGAGTCGGAAGTCCGCGTCCCCATCTGGCCCGAGCTCGAACATTACGAGATCCCGGGAGCCAAGGTCGACCGCGACGGCAAGACCTGGACCGTCCGGCTGGTCGCGCCCGGAGCCCCCACGCAGGTGATCGTCGACCCCGAGCACGCACTCCTCGATGCCGTGCCCGACAACAACCGATGGAAGCCCGAGGTCGCCTGGCGCGTCACGCCGTTCATGACTCCATTGGACACCGCCGGCCAGTTCCAGGCCTACGACAAGCCCAGCCTCGTTGCAGGCCCGTTCATCGACCAGTACGCCCGCGGCGGCTTCAAGGCCGGTTTCCAGCGGCTGGAGAAGTGGCAGATCATCGGCTGGGCCGGCGTCGAGCCCGCGCTCAACGAGGCCATCTTCGGCGGCCAGGCCACCCTCTTCCACCTGCCCGGGCCCAAGGATGCCGTCGGCGTCTTCTATGAACAGGGCATGTACAACTTCTACAATGACAAACGGCATTCGGGCGGGCGCATCTTCCTCCGCCACCGCTTCCTGGAGAGTTCCAGCTTCCTGGCCGACGACCAGGGGTTCGCCGAGATCTACCTGGGCAATGGCAATGAATTCTGGGCCGGCGACGACGGCCGGCCGGTCAACGGCCGCCTCACCGCCGTGGGCGCCCGCTACCGGCTGAATACCCTCTTCCCGTTCTGGGACCCCGTCGGCGGCCAGCTCATCGACCTCAACGCCGAGTATGGATTCAAGGCATTCGGATCCCAGTATAGCTACGAGCGCATCTCCGCCGAGTACGGCATCGTCCGGCCGCTTCCCGAGGGCCTGGGCTACTTCTCACGCTCGCGGTTCGCCTTCCGAGCCTACGGCGGCATCGGCTTCCCAGACACCGAGCCCTATTTCCGGCTGGGCGGCGGCCGTCGACTCCGCGCTCTCGACCTCAGCCAGGACATCGGCAACGCCGTCTGGCTGATCACGCTCGAATGGCGTGCGCCCCTGTGGCGCAACATCGACCGCGACGTGATGGACCACGCCCTCTCCTTCCGCAACCTCTTCGGCACCGTCTTCTACGACGTCGGCCAGTCGTTCCTCGGCGGAAAAGACCAGGGCGTCGTCAGCGGCATCGGAGTCGGCCTCCGCCTGGACACCACCCTCTTCTCCTTCCTGGAACGCGCCACTCTCCGCCTGGATATCGCCCAGCCCATCGGCACCGGCCGCGGCCCGATTCTCTGGATGGGGCTCAATCAGGTCTTCTGACCGTCGAGTTCGCCCCTCTCTTGTGTTCGCAACACGTCCCACACCACGAGCGCAGACACATGATCCACCAAGGGTCGCGATCCACGACCGCGTTCGCCCTCGCCGTCCTGTTCGCCTGTTCCCGTGCGACCCTCGCGGCAGGTCCCGCCGACCACCTCCGCGTCCTCGCCTGGAACATCTGGAACGGCGGCGACGAGGCCAAGTCGGCGACTGATCCCGCCGTCAAGGCGGCCAAGCAGAAGAGCATCGCCGACGTCATCAAGGCCACGGAGGCCGACGTGGTCGCCATGGTCGAGACCTACGGCAGCGGCCAGGTGATCGCCGACCACCTCGGCTATGCGTTCCACCCGCGCGGCACCAACGTCTCGATCCTCAGCCGCTGGCCCATCAAGCGCGACCTGTCCGTTTACAAGCCGTTCCACTGCGTCGGCGCCCTCATCGAGCGCCCCGACGGCCGGCAATTCGCCGTCTTCACCGCCTGGATTCACTACGTCGACGACATCTGGACCGACCCTCGCTCGCGCGACGGCAGGTCGCCCGCCGACCTCATCGCCGCCGACGGGCCCACCCGCGCCGTCGAGGTGCGTGCGATCCTCGACGGCATCAAGGACCAGATGGCCGACCTTCCAGGCGTCCCGGTCATCCTCGCCGGAGACTTCAACAGCAACTCGCACCTCGATTATACCGAGGCGAATCGAGCCCGATTCGGTCCCCCCGTCCGCTGGCCCGTCACCGCGATCATCGAGGCTGCTGGCTTTCGCGACGCTTACCGCGTCGCCAACCCCGAGGCCGACCGATCGAAGGACCGGACCTGGTCGCCGCGCTTCCCTGATCAGATCCAGGACCGCATCGATTTCATCTTCTGGAAGGGGGATGCCCTCGACGTCGAAGCCTCGACCGTGGTGGACCGCCACGCCACCCGCTGGCCCTCCGACCACGCGGCTGTCTTCTCGCGATTCGGCATGCGTTGATGTCATTCTCGCCCCCCGATCTCCCGAGGGCCGCGACTCACGAGCGAGTTCCGACCGAGGCAGGCCGGGCGTCAAGGCATGGCGCCCAGCCTCGACGGCCTGTTGACTCCCAGGGGCATAAATCGAGAGGAGCCGCGATCTCGCCCGCCGATCTGAATCCCTTGCACGACGTCGCGAAACAAAAATTTGGAATTCGATTTCAAAGGGCCCGAATCCACGATCGAACGCACTCGGGCCGAGACCGTCGGCGGCAGGTCGGCCGAACCCGCCAGGCTCACGAGCAGCGATCGCGTCCGCCGTTCTTCCCACACTTCGATCTCGAGGAGCGCCAACGTCGCCATGCACCGCACCGCCTGATCCTCATCCTTCATCGCCCCCTCGAGCGCCGACACCGCCTCGGCCGCCCTGGGCCCCAGCCGCTCGAGGCACTCCACCGACGACCGACGCGTGCTCACATCCTTGCTACTCACGAGCGTGATGAGCTCGGCCACGGCCCGCCGCTCGGCCCTCGGCCCCGCGAGCCTCAGGGCATCGACCGCATCCATTCGCCCGAACGAAGTCGAGTCCTCGGGCAATCTCAGGAGTTCCAGAAGCACCCAGATTGCCGGTTCGACCGGTTCCGTCTCCATCCGCGTCAGCAATCGTGCCGAGTGGAACCGGACCTCCGAGTCCTCGTCGTCGAGCGCCCAATAGAGCTCCGCACGCGCCCGCGTGACCTTCTCGACGCCGACCCGGTTCAGGACATCGACCGCGGCCCGCCTCACCCGCACGTCGAGATTGCG
The DNA here is from genome assembly GCA_038400315.1 of Isosphaeraceae bacterium EP7. Classification (NCBI taxonomy): domain Bacteria; kingdom Pseudomonadati; phylum Planctomycetota; class Planctomycetia; order Isosphaerales; family Isosphaeraceae; genus Kueselia; species Kueselia aquadivae. Next base: position 1,700,748 of record CP151667.1, on the reverse strand, counting down.
GAAGTTCGCCCGCAACGCGTCGATCGCCGCCGTCGTCGGCGTTGGTGAGACCCGCCCTAGCGCCTGGATCGCCAGCAAGCGCACCTCGACGTCTTCCTCGGTCGCGGCCTCGACCAGCCAGGGTTCGGCCACGGGGCCCGCCGTGATCAGGCCGTCGAGCCCCGCCGCGCGCTCCGCCGCGTTGGTGTCGCGCAGCTTCGCGGCCATCAACTCGACTCTCCACGCACTGCGCCAGGCGAGCACGGATTCGTGCCAGGCCGGTCCCCTCACCAGCGCGACGTGCCCCGCGGGGACGACGCACGCCATCGCGACCGTCAGTTGCGCCAGGCGCGACGGTCGTCCGAATCGCCTCGGCCTCTCGCCTTCACTCATCGGCCCCTCCACTCAGAAGGCGTATCCGACTCGGCAAGTCCCCCGCACTCCTCCGGGGCTCGGCGGTTATTGTAGCCTGCGCCGACGCGTGCGAAGCCTACTCCTTCGCCAAAATTCCGGGAGTCTTTCAAGCAGCCCGACCCATCCCCTGCCGCCTCACCTTGGAAATCTCACGATTCGATCCCATTGACGCGTCCTGGCCTCCTCCCCGAACTCCATCGGACATGCCAGCCCGACACGACCCAGGACCGCCGGGACCGTCTGGACCGCCGGGGCGAACTCGTCGGTTGACCCGAGGCCACGGCCCCGTCAGCATGTGAGGCAGACCCCGCCCCACCTCCTCCCAGGACACCCCCTCCATGCAATCCCGGCTCGCGGCAATCCTTCTGCTCTCCCTCGCGACGATGAATGGAACGGCCCTGGCCGTCGACGTCGGGGTCGCGCAGGTCGACATTTCTCCCGATGGGCCCATCCGCCTGCACGGCTACCTCGGACGTTCCGGCCCCTCCAAGGGGATCGACCAGCCGATCCGCGCCAAGGCGATCGCCATCGGATCGGACGCCCAGGGGCCCGTCCTGCTCCTCTCGGCGGACCTCCTCGGGGTCACCGACGACCTCGTCGCCGACCTCTCGGCCCGGCTCCAGAAGAAGGTCGGCCTGCCCCGAGAACGGCTCACCGTCTCCGCCTCGCACACCCACAGCGCCCCCTGCATCACGGGCCTCGCGCCGAATATCTTCGGACGAAAGTATACCGATCTCGAGCAGTCCACGATCGATCGCTACACGGTCGGCCTCGCGGACAAGCTGGAGAAGGTCTGCCTGGACGCCCTCGCCGCCCGATCCCCGGCCACCCTCGGCTGGTCGCAAGGCTCGGTCGACTTCGCCGAGAACCGCCGGACCAAGGGCGGCCCCGTCGATCACTCCGTCCCGGTCCTCGTCGCCCGCGGGACGGACGGCAAGCCCCGCGCGGTGCTCGTCAATTACGCATGCCATTGCACCACCATGGACCCATCGGAGAACACGATTCACGCCGACTGGGCCGGCGTCGCGCAGGCCGCCATCGAGCGTGACCACCCCGGCGTCGTCGCCCTGACCATCGTCGGCTGCGGGGCCGACGCCAACCCCAAGCTTCGAGGCACGCCCGGCAAGGCCGTCGTCAACGCCCACGGAGAGAAGCTCGGCAAGGAGGTTGCGCGACTCATCGCCGGCCCGCTGAAACCCCTGGAAGGTCCCCCCGCCGCGACTCTCAAGTCGTTCCGCCTCCCATTCGACACCCTCCCCACCCGCGAGCAGTATCTCGAAACCATCAAGGCCGGCGGTGCCCCAGGCTACAACGCATCCAACTATCTGAAGCAGCTTGAGGCCGGAACGCCCCCCATCGATTCCATCCCCTACTCCGTCCAGACCTGGGCCTTCGATGACGACCTCTTGATGGTCTTCCTCCCCGGCGAGGTCGTGGTCGACTACGTCCTGCGTCTCAAGAAGGAACTCGATCCCGCCCGGCTCTGGGTCGTCGCATACACAAATGACGATCCCTGCTATATCCCCTCCGAGCGCATCCTGCGCGAAGGCGGCTACGAGGCCATCGGCGCGATGGCTTACTACGGCTGGCCCACCCGTCTCAAGCCCGGCGTCGAGGACGCGATCATCGCGCAGGTCCTCGCCATCTCGCCGCCGAAGTTCCACGCGAAGGCGCAAGCCCCGGTCAAAGGGACCGCTCCCAAGACGCCCGATCAGTCGCGCAGGTCGATCAAGCTCCCGCCCGGCCTGAAGGCCGAACTCGTCGCTGCCGAGCCCCTGGTCACCTCCCCAGTCGCCATCGACTGGGGGGGGGACGGCTCGCTCTGGGTCTGCGAGATGTACGACTACCCCACAGGCCTCGACCGCAAGTTCAAGCCCGGAGGCCGCGTCAAGCGGCTCAGGGACGCCGACGGCGACGGCCGATATGACACCGCGACGACCCTCCTCGACGACCTCCCCTTCCCCACCGGGATCATGGCCTGGCGTAAGGGCGTGCTCATCTGTGCCGCCCCCGAGATCCTCTACGCCGAGGACACCGACGGCGACGGCAAGGCCGACATCCGCAGGGTGCTCTTCGAAGGCTTCAACTCCGAGAACTATCAGGCTCGCATCAACGGACTCCACCTCGGCCTCGACGGCCTGGTCCACGCCGCCAACGGGCTGCTCGGCGGGTCGATCAGGTCCACCCTCACCGGCCAGGTCGTCGACCTCGGCGGCCGTGACCTCCGGTTCGACCCCGACCGCGGCACCGTCGAGCCCGTCTCGGGCCTCAGCCAGCAGGGCCGGGTCCGCGACGACTGGGGCAACGCCTTCGGGTGCAGCAACAGCGCCCTGGCCAATCACTTCCCCTTCCCCGACGACGCCGCGCGACGTAATCCGCGCGTCGCCACCCCCGACCCGTCCGTCTACGTCCCCCGATCCGAGGACCCCAACAAGCTCTATCCGGCGAGCACCCCGCAGGAGCGATTCAACCACCCCGAGAGCCTGAATTACGCCACTTCAGCGTGCGGGATCTGCATTTACCGGGGCGACTCCCTCGGCCCCGAATACCAGAACAACCTCTTCGTCTGCGAGCCCGTCCACAACCTCGTTCACCGCGAGACCCTCACCGACGACGGCGTCACATTCGCCGGTCAACGCGCACTCACCCCAGACAATCAAGAATTCTTCGCCTCCACCGACCCCTGGTCCCGGCCCGTCCAGGCCCGCACCGGTCCCGACGGCGCCCTCTACGTCGTCGACATGTACCGGCACGTCATCGAACACCCTCGCTGGATCAGCCCCGATCAGCTCGCCACCCTCGACGTCCGCGCCGGCGCCGACCTCGGCCGCATCTATCGCGTCACGCGACAGGCCGACGCCTCGCGCCACGCCCCCGCCAGCCTCGAAACCCTCGACACGCCGGCCCTCGCCGCCGCGCTTGACGATTCCAGCGGCACCCGCCGCGACACCGTCCATCGCTTGCTCCTCCACCGTGCCGACACGCTGGCCGTCCCGACCCTGGCACGCCTCGCCGCCAACTCGCCCCGCCCGAGCGTCCGCCTCCAGGCCCTCGGCATCCTCGACACCCTCGGATCGCTGCCCGACACCCTCCTGATTGCATCGTTCAAGGACTTCGACGCCAGAGTCCGGCGTCACGCAGTCCTTTTGTCGGGGCGCCGCGTCGCCGGCAGATCCATCATCCTCGAAGGCCTCCTGGCCCTCGAATCCGACCCCGCACTCATCGTCCGTTATCAGCTCGCCCTCTCCCTCGGCGCGTCCAATGATCCCCATTCCGCCGCGGCCCTCGCCCGCATCGCCCTCCGCGATCCCGAAGACGAATGGATCCGGGGAGCCGTGCTCAGCTCCGCATTCAGGCTCCCGGCCGAGGTCCTCTCCGCCGTGCTCGGGGCGGCCGGCCAGGGCACGCCCGACTCTCGACTCGTCAGCCCGCTCGTCGCCACGCTGGCCGCGGCGCCCGCCACGCCGGGCACCGCGAAGGCGCTCGCTGGCCTCTTCCCGCTTCTCGCGAAGCTCGATCCGGAGCATCCCCAGACCTGGCGGCTCTCCGCGCTGGCCGAGCTCGCCGAGAGCCGCCACCTCGACCTCTCCCCCCTCCTCCCGACCTTCGGCGTCGCGCGTCAGATCGTCGGACGCGAGTCCATCCCCGACGATGACCGCGCCCTCGCCGTCCGTCTTCTCGGCCGCGAACCTCGCAAGCTCCCCGCCGATCTCGCCCTTGTTTCCAGCTTCCTGACCGCCGAGGCCCCGCCCGCGCTCCGGTCCGCAGCCATCGCCCGGCTCGCCAGGATCGACGACCCTGACGCCGGTGCCAGGCTCCTCGCCGCCTGGCCGGCCCTCCCCCCGGCCGATCGCGGCGACCTGCTCGACGCGCTCCTCGCTCGACCCGGCTCGACGTCACTCCTGCTCGACGCCCTGGCGAAGAACCTGATCCCCGCCGGATCGATCGACGCGGGACGCCGCAAACAGCTCGTCGATCACCCCGACGACGCCATCCGCGCCCGCGCCCAGACGCTCCCCGGCCTCGGCCGCGACACCGCCCGCGCTGAGCTGGTCGCCGCGAGGCTCGAAGAAGGGAGCGGCGCGGGCAGTGTCGAGAAGGGGGCCGTCGTCTTCGGCCGGCTCTGCTCGACCTGCCACAAGCTGGGCGGTGTGGGCCACGAAGTCGGCCCCGACCTGGCCGCGCTCACCGACCTCTCGCCGCAAGGGCTGCTCGCCGCGATCTTCGACCCCAACCGCGACGTCGACGCCCGCTATGTCGAGGCCTCCGCCGCGCTCTCCGATGGCCGCGTCCTGAGCGGAATCCTGGCATCGGAGACCGCCAACGCCGTCACCCTCAAGTCGGCCGGCGGTCGCCTCGACGTCCTCCTCCGCGCCGACATCGAAGCCCTCAAGTTCGGCGGCAAGTCACTCATGCCCGAAGGGCTAGAGCGCGACCTCAAGCCGGGCGAGCTCGCCGACCTCGTCGCCTATCTGAGAGGCCAGGGCGCGGCCCCCAGGTCGTTCCCCGGCAACACGCCCCGCACCGTCGCCCAGCAGGCCGACGGCTCGATCCGGCTGGTGGCGAGCGCCGCATCGATCTATGGAGACACGCTCGCGTTCGAGCCCGAGCATGCGAATCTCGGCTTCTGGTCGTCCCCGAGCGATCGAGCTTCCTGGTCGCTCGACGTCGCCAGGGAGGGAACTTATACCCTCTCGATCGAGTGGGCCTGCCCCGACGAATCGGCCGGAAATCGCTACCTGATCCGCATCCCCGGCCGCGAATTCTCGTCCGTCGTCGGCCCCACGGCCCCCGGTTCGTGGGACCGCTACCGGACCGCCTTCGTCGCCGAGGTCCACCTCGACGCCGGGCGTCAGACGCTGGACATCCGCGCCGACGGGCCCATCAACAACGCCGTCTTCGACCTGAAGACGGTTCTGCTCACCCCCCGCAACGACGGCGCCCAGCCGGCTTCGAAGGATTGAACGAAGCGAACCACCAGACTCAGGCCGTCCTCCGATGGGGGCCTTCGAAACGAAGACCGCGGCCAGGCCGAGATGGGCCGGGCCGCGGTCGGGTTCATATCACGTCAGGCCTGGGGTTTCAGGCCTTCTTGGCGATATTCACATAGCAGTGGACGTGCGGGGCCCCGCGGAAGTGCCAGACGAAGTTGGGCGCCTCCAGCCTCCAGAGATCCCACTCGTGGTCGCCGCCCAGGTCGTCGCTCTCGTAGAAGGCCATGCGCAGGGCGTCAACGCCGCCGCCGTCCTTCAAGATCGCCATCGCCTCCTCGGTGTCGCTCTCACGATAGGGGGCCAGCAAGACCTTCATCACGCTCTCGACCAGCTCTTTCTGGTCGGACGACATGTCGCCCACCTTCAGGCCCGAGAACGAGCCTTCGGCCCCCTGCACCTTGACGCTGTCTTCCTTGGGGGCCTTGGAGAGCAAGGCGGCCTTGCGCTGGGTGCCGTCGAGCGCCTTGAAGACCTCGTTGGCCTTCTGCGTCTGGTAGTAGAAGACGTTGCCCGGAAGCCCCTTCTCCCCGTCCCCGGCGCCGTGGCCGTAGACGATCGGCCCACCGAACGCCGCGCCCGTGACGCTGTCGCCATCGGCCCGCGCCGTCAGGTGGCGGCCCGTCAGCTCCCATTCGAATTCTCCGGTCCCGGGGGTGCCGAAGACCGCCACGCTGTAGGCGTCGAAGCCGCCCGAGTCGTCGTCCATCTGCGTGATGAACCGCTCGTAGCCGTCGGGGCTCGTGATTCCGCGGAAGACCTCGTCGAGCAGCTTGCGCTGGTCGGGCTTGTAGAAGTCGCTGCCGATCGACGGCTTGGTGATGCTCCAGTTGGCGTTGATCTTCTTCCGCAGCTCATGCTCGAACGGGAAGCAGATCGTCGATTTCTGCTCGTCCGTCAGGGTGTCATAGAACCGCTTGACGGCCGTCTCGGCCCCGGCATTTTTCCCCTTCGCCGCCGCCCGTGCCTCGGCACGCGCCATCGAGGGCGTCAGGATCGAGGGCAGCAAACCGCCCGCCGAAGCCAGCCCGGCGCCGATCCCGGCGACCGTGCGCCCGAACGCACGCCTGGAAACCCCCGCGTCGCCCCGCTCGGGCCCTGAATCCTCGTGTCGGACGCCCATGAGCAGTCCCTCCGCTAGACGCTTGATCCCAATATTCGACCCCGGAGGCCTGGCAGCCTCCGCCTCACGCTCGATCCTACAGAACCCGTTCACACCCCACGGCACGAAATCCAGCCCATCAGCCCGGATTTCTCCCGTCTCAACCGACGAATTTATTGACATTGAATCTCAGTCTCGATATCTTCGCCTTCCTGCCCTGGATGGCGTGGGGGGCACACCCGGCCCTGGGACGGTCGGGGTGTGGGACCACCCCCCATTCCATCCAGGGCAGTGTTCAGCAAGGGCGTGGACCCTCGATCTCCGCTGACGAAGAACGGGGCATGAATTCTCACCTCTCATTCCCCGCTGTATTTTCCGAGAGAACCTCGATGTCAACCGCCAGGTCGAGCAGCCTGTCGGCAACGACTTGAATTTCTACATTGGCAGCCCCGCGAGGTAGAACCGCTCGCTTTTCCTCGCCCAGCCTTCCCGACACCAGGGCCGTCCCTTGTCCGCGTGTCTCGGGCGCCGAGATGGGCTATCCCTAAGCAAGCCCGAAGGACCACCAGATCCTTCATCGCTCCGGTCCCAGGCCCGGGCCATGGTCAGCGTGGCGTACACAGAAAGATGTGGGACGCTCCGACGTTCACTCAGATCATTCGCGCTTGCTGCTGGCCAGCCCCGTCGTCCTGCTTGCAATCGCGGAAGGTGATCTCCACGATCACGTCCGCGACGTAGGTTGGGGAAGACGATGTCATCGGGGACCGGATCCGCGCGGCTATCTGGCACGTGCGGTCACCGCGATCGTCCCGCTCGGGCCGGCCCTCGTCGACCTGTTCCCTATCGCTGGTAAGAGGGAGGATACGCGTGGGAGCGTACTTCTTGGTCGTCAACCCGGTGAGGCGGCAATATCTGGACCCGTCGCGGTTCGGCGAGGCGGTCAAGATCTCCTCAGTGCTGCGTGGCGATCACTGCATCGGGTCCTTGAAACTCCTCATCGCGGATTGCTATGGGCGAGACACGACCTCGTTCCGGGGTGCCTGGCTGGGCGATCCCGTCATCCTCGCCGGCGACGATTCCGGGTTTCCCTGCCCCGGCGGGTTGATGACCGCGAGCCCGGACGATGCCGGTCGAAACCTGCACGCCATGGCGAGGTCCGAGTTCACGGACATTAGCTACAGGGCATTGGCTGAGCTATGCCGCGATGGCGCCACGGCGGCTGAACTGGCCGGACGATCCAAGGAAGACGAGAGCCTTTTAATCGACCTCGGTGCGACTTTGGAGCAGTACCCCCTGGCTTCACTGGAGGCGGCGCTGAACGCGGCGGTGGGCAAGCCGTGGCGAAGGGCATACAGCCAGGCGCGAGCAAAATTGCCCTGGTGGAATACGCTTCCGCCCATCGATTGGGCGCTGTAGTCGCTTGACTCGCATCCCGAATGAATGAGATGACGAAACGACTGTCGCCGTCGAGCGGCGGGAAATAGGGCGGCCTTGCGCGGGGACATCGTTGCAATGCGATCGGGGCAAACGCGTCCTGCGATGCCCCGATCGGCCTGGTCCCGGATCAGTACGCGTCAGCCGAGATGATCTCACCCTGATTGGGCGTGATCAGCGAGCGCTGGACGACGATATTGACCGTCTCCTTGAGGAACTTGACCGAGCCGTCGCCCATCAGCGCGTTGACGCCGCCGGGGTGGAACCCAAAGATCTCGTCGTTTGCCCCGGCTCCGTCGGCCCCGGACGTGCCCGACTGGGGGTGCTGCGTGTTCTCGTGGCTGGGGGTTCCCTTGTTATTGATCACCGACGACGAGACGACCGCGCCGTCGGGTTCGGCCCAGCGCCAGAATCGACGCAGTCCCGGCGGCACCGGCCGGGTATACGAGAGCACCGGCGTCACGTAGTTCTCCGAGTAGGCCCCGATGAACCGCGCGTCACGCCCCGCGTCCTCGGTCACGGCGATCGTCTGGCTGAGGCCGTCGGTCACCTCGGAAATCCGCGTCTTCCCCTGCTTCAGCATCCCGTCCACCCGCGCATTGCAGTTGCGGTAGATGGCAATCGGAGTGCTGCAAGGCCCGCCCGCCCGCCCCTGCGGGTCGATGGTCGTCGCGCAGGTGGCGGCGTAATCGGTCACACCATATCCCTGGCCCGCCTGCATCGAAGCCGGGTCGGCCGGGTCGGGCGAGTCGCGGCTCCCCGACGGCTCACGGACCGCCGAAGGGCAGACGAATGCGGCGATCGCGGTGGAATAGGCGGTGAAGTTGCCGCCCGAGATGTGGTTGTATTCGATCGAGAAGTTGATGGCGTTGAACGTCGTGGTCAGCTCCAGGGTCGGAAGCAACCTCGGCAGCAGCCCGACGCCGTCGACGTACTGATTATTGGGCGGGCTCGACCCGAAATAGGTCGACTTGCCCGACGGCGGGAACGCACCCACGCCATTCTCATAATTGTGGAGCGCCAGCCCGAGCTGCTTGAGATTGTTCACGCACTGGACCCGCCTGGCCGCCTCGCGTGCGCTCTGCACCGCCGGCAGCAGCAGCGCGATCAGCACGGCGATGATCGAGATCACCACCAGAAGCTCGATCAGGGTGAACCCCGCACGTGTTTGACTCGCGCGGTCGTCCGGCCTCAAAAGTCGTTTCACTACCACGATGGCACCTCAAGACGTATCCAGATGAACGGCCGCAGGCCTGCCGCCCTGGCAGCCCCCCGGCCTTTGTGTCACTCGCGGAGAGACCTTGGACTGTATCGCGGCACAATATGGATCGCCATCATTTGTTTCCCGGTTGTTTGACACGAGATCTGCGGGATCGATCTTCAGACGACACGCCAATGCCTTGACGCCCACCCCGGAGAGCTGCGCCAATCGATTCGCGCGGGCCGCAGAATCCGCCACCGACTGCCTGCGATGCAACGGGCCGATCGAGATCGAGGTCAGCCCCTGAACCGATGAGCCCCCGAGGATTTACCCACAATGTCCATCGAGCCAGTCGTCCCGGGCCTCCACCGAATCGCGATCGGCTCGGTCAACGCCTATCTGATCGAGGCCGACGAGGTCCTGACGCTGGTCGACACCGGATACCCCGGCAAGGCCGACGAGATCGTGGCCGCGATCCGGTCGATCGGCCGTGATCCGGGCGACCTGCGGTCGATCGTGGTCACCCATTGCCACATCGACCACGCCGGCAGCCTGGCGGAGCTGAAGCGGAGGACCGGGGCCGAGGCCTGGATGCACCCCGTCGACGCCGAGATGGTCCGCGCGGGTCGATGCAAGCGACCGCTGAAGCCGGCCCCCGGGATTAGCAACTGGCTGATCGGCAACCTGATCCTTCGGCTCGCCCCCAACGACCTGGAAGCCGCCGAGGTCGAGCACGAGATCGCCGATGGCGAGATCCTGCCGGTGGGCGGCGGCCTGCGGGCGATCCATGCGCCTGGTCATTGTGCGGGGCAGGTCGCCCTGCTCTGGCCCCACCAGGGGGGCGTCCTGCTCGTCGCCGATGCCGCGGCCAATGTCCTCGGCCTCGGGCTGAGCCCGCTCTACGAGGACCTGGCCGAGGGCCGCGAGAGCCTGGCCAGGCTCTCGGAACTTGACTTCGAGGTCGCTTGCTTCGGCCACGGCAAGCCGATCAAGGAGGGAGCGTCGGCCAAATTCCGTCGGCTCTGGCCTTCGGCTCGGGCCGTCTCCCCCCGGTGACGCGTGGGCCTCAGGAGGCCCGCTGCTCGGCGGTCAGGCGGAGTTTCTTGCGGGCCTTGGCCAGGATCGGGCCGACCGAGTTCTCGGGGATCCCGAGCTGCTTGCCGATCTGGCGATAGTTCTGGTACTTCAGGTGATAGAGCCGGACGACTTCGGCCTCACGCTCGGGCAGCTCGCCTAGGATCCGGTCGAGCTCCTCGGCCGCGATGACTGGCTCGGCCTCGCCGGAGATCTCGTCTTCCAGCCCCGCGCGATGCGCCGAGGTGTGGCCCAGCTCGGCCTCGCGGAACCGCTTGACCATCTCCTTGACGCAGATCCTCCGGGCGATCACCGTCAGATAGGTCGGCAGGGCCGCGGTTTCCTTGTAGCGGCGGAGGACGGCGTAGTCATCGTCGACGATGGCCAGGAAGACCTCGGCGGCGATATCCTCGATATCTGGCTGGCTGAGGACCACGCTCCGCGCATGCGATGCGTGGTGGATGACGTGGTAGATCAGGCCCATGTAACGATCGACGAAGTCGTTCCAGGCCCCCGGCTCCTTCTTCAGGCACCGGTCGAGCAACTGGCGATCGATCTCGGCCAAGGGCATGGAATGACCTCCCGACCCAAGGGCGATGACGAGACGCGGCGACCGTGCGGGCCGCCGCCCTGAGAGCCCGTCTCGCCTCAACCCCCAATTCTACCCGCTCGAATGGCATCGGCAAGCGATCCGAAAGTTGCGCGTCGGCGGAATCGGTCCCGCCCACGATCCAGGGGGCCGGTCTCGATTCCGGATTCCAGCCCGGCCCCAAGGGCGGTAAGATCGGTTGCTTCGCGGCGCGGCCGGCGCCGACCGCGTCCGGCAGCCCGCCGCCCCTGGAGGCATGGACCTTGGACCTGCCGAAGCCGTTGCCCAAAATCCTGATCGCCGACGACAACATCCAGAACGTCGAGCTTCTGGAGGCGTACCTGTCCGACGTCGAATGCGAGATCAAAACCGCATTCGACGGCGAGGACACCTTGCGCGCCGTCGCCGCCGACCGCCCCGACCTCATCCTGCTCGACGTGATGATGCCCAAGCTCTCCGGCTTCGAGGTCTGCAAGAAGCTGCGGGCCGACCCCGCCACCCGCGACCTGCTCATCTTGATGGTCACCGCGCTCAACGAGCCGTCCGACTTCGAGCGCGGCGTGCAGGCCGGCACCGACGACTTCCTCACCAAGCCCGTCAATAAGGTTGAGCTGCTCTGCCGGATCAAGAGCCTGCTCCGCGTCCGCCATTACCAGAGTCAGCTCGAGCGGACCCTGGCTTACCTCTCCGAGTTCGAGACTGCCAGCCGCGAGCAGGCCCCCTGAACGGGCCTGCCCTGCACCCGTCCTGAACCGAACTGACCCGGCGCAAGCCGGGCCCGACGCAACGCACCTAGTTCCTTTCTCCCAGATCGAGCCGGCCCCCATGTCCGCACCCGTCCGCGTCACGCTCGGCCCTCGCCGGGCCCGCCCCTTCTTCGCCCGCCACCCCTGGGTCTACGTCCAGTCGATCGCCCGGGTCGACGTCGAGCCCGCAGCTGGCGACGAGGTCGTCGTCGTCAGCCACGAGAACCAGTTCGTCGCACGCGGCCTTTTCAATCCCGCAAGCGCCATTCGAGTCCGGCTCTACCGCTGGGACGACCAGCCGCTCGACGACGCCTTCTGGCTCGGCCGCCTCGACGCCGCGCTCGCCCTGCGCAACGACGTCCTCGATCTCTCGTCGGCCCCCAATTCCGCCTGCCGCCTCGTCTTCAGCGAAGCCGACGGCCTTTCCGGGCTCACCGTCGACCGCTTCGACCGCTGGCTGGCAGTCCAGTTCACCAGCCGGGCTTTGTACGAGCGCCGCGACCTGATCCTCGACCACCTGATCGCGCGGACCGGCGCCGAGGGGGTCATCCTCCGCACCGAGAAGGGGATCGGCCAACGCGAAGGGCTCGTCGTCAGCGATGGGCCCGTCCGCGGCACCATGCCCGACGGCCCCATCGAGATCGTGGAGAACGGCCTGACCTTCGCCGTCGACCTCGCCACCGGCCAGAAGACCGGCTTCTATCTCGACCAGCGCGACAACCGCCGGGCCACCGCCGCGCTCGCCAAGGGGCGGTCGGTGCTCGACCTGTTCACCTACTCGGGCGGCTTCGCCCTCAATGCGCTCGCCGCGGGCGCGACCTCGGCGCTGGGGGTCGACTCCTCCGCGCCGGCGCTCGCCCTGGCCCGGCGTAATGCCGAGCGCAACAACCTGCCCGCCACCTTCGAGCAGGCCGACGTCTTCGACTTCCTGGAGGCCCAGAAGGCGGCCGGAACGACCTACGGGATGGTCGTCTGCGACCCCCCCAAGTTCGCCCGCAGCGCCGCCAACGTCGATGACGCCCTCAAGGCCTATCTCCGCCTGAACCGACTGGCGCTCTCCGTGCTGGAGCCCGGCGGCATCCTGGTGACGTTCTCGTGCTCGGGCCTGGTCGACCGGCGGATGTTCGCCGACCTCCTCGGCCGCGTCGCCGAGCTCTCCGAGCGGCCGATCCAGATCCTCGAGCAGCGAGGCGCGGCCCTCGACCATCCGGTCGCCGCCTCTTGCCTTGAGACCGACTACCTCAGCTGCCTGCTCTGCCGCGTCCTCTGACCGGCCTGGCGACTTCAGGGTTGGGCCGACCGCGCCGGCGCGGTCGGCCTCACCGTCGGCTTCTTACCCGAGAGGTAGCCGACGGTCCCCAGCAGCATGAGCCATCCCAGATAGAACGCCAGCAACGCGCGGAATTTCGTTCGCTTATCCATCGCAGTCTCACCCCGATCCGGTTCCGGCGTCGATCCACACGCCAAGCAAACCGTCGGCCGCCCGCGCCGTCAATCGCGGTTTGTCGGAACAGGCCTCGATTCGACCCCAGGAACTGGCCGAACCGCCCTCTTCAGGGCCTTTCTCGACCGTTCCAGCCCGGCCCGAACCTCGCCGATCTCCCGCTCAAGCTCGAGCCGCTCGGCCATCTCGTCATCGGACTCCGACGAGGGGATTTCCTGCGCGCCGGCTCGCCGGACCAACATCGCCAGACGTTCTTCCAGCCCGCGCAACTCACGCTCGTCCCGGTCCGCCGCAACCTCCGCGCCACCATCCACGGACCTGACGGCCATCGAGGTAAGCTCCGCCGACAGCCGGGCGATCTTCGCGTCGAGTCGCTTCTTCGACTCCACGCAGGCGCCAACGCGTGCTTTCCGCGTCGCCGCCAACTCCGCTCTCAGCCTCGCCGAAGTCGCGGTGCCGGAACGCGGGTGGCCGATTGTTGCCGCGTCTGAGGGAGCCGCCTCCCTCGCGCGTGCCTCGCTCCTGGCCCGGTCCTGCGCGTCGACCGCGTCCAGGGCCCGCAATTGAGGTGCGTCCTGACCCCGACTCGTTACCGTCAGCAGCATGGTCGCCCCGAGCATCCAGCGGCCCGCGATTCCGCTTCGAATGGCCATCGGTCCATCCCGCCTGGGCTCAGGGCCCCATCTTGTCGATCAGCTTGCGCAGGGCGGCCCGCTCCTGCTCGCTCAGCCGGTTGGCCTGGACCAGATGCGTCAGCAAGGGAGTCAGCGAGCCGCCGCAGAGGGTGTCGGCCACCGCCCTGAGCCGACGGCCGATGAGCGCCTCGCGGTCGACGCTCGCGCGGAAGACGTGCACCTGGGTCGACCGATCGCGGGCCACGATCCCCTTCCCTTCAAGCCGCTCTAGCAGCTTCTGCACCGTCGCGTACGGCGAGGCCCCCTCGTCCGCATAGGTCGCCTCCGTCAGTTGCCGGATCGTCGAAGGCCCCAGGTCCCAGAGCGCCTGGAGCACCGCGAGTTCCGCCTCCGTCACATCGCGCGGGGTCCGTGCCATCGCCATCCTCGCCCGAGACAGATTGTCTTTGTCCGTCAAAGGCTAAGACAACCAGTCTGAGAAGTCAAGCCGACGTGGGTGTTTCTCCCCCGAGCGGGGCTCGGCGATCGCCGCGAGGCTCAGGAGACCTGGCCGACCAGGATCGTTCTGATGGCCGCCGGCCTAGGCCTGGGCGCCCGTACCTTAACCTTCGTTCTCTCGCCCAGGAACAGGAACGCGAGCATCGGGTGGGAGGTCACGACGTGGTGGGCGGCCGCGGAGAAGACGATGGCGAACATGGCGTTGAACAGGACGAACAGCAGGCGGTCATGGCCCTGCAAGAGCTTGATCGACAGCCAGTAGCCCCAGTAGAGCCCGAGGGTGTGGAACAGGTAGATCGAGTAGGAATAGCTCGCGAGCGTCGGCAAGACCGGGAGAATCAGCCTCCGGCGGAAGATCACGGGGATCGCCGCCATCGCCGTCAGGACGCCCACCAGGCTGTTCCGGCCGGCGGGGACCTCCAGGTGGCCAGACTTGGTCAGCAAGAATGTGGCGAAACCGACCGCGGTCGCCAGCATGCAGGCGACCATCGTGGTCCGCGTGAAGATCATCGCTGGGAAGCGGGCCAACCCGACGCCGAGCAGGAACGACGCCGACAGGGCCAGGGCCTCGTGCAGATTGAAGATCCGCCAGTCCGGCAGCAGCAGGGCGAGCGCCGCCGCCACGCACGTCGTCGCCATCCAGCCGCCGACCGTCCGCACGCACCCGAGACGGTCCAGCGCCGAGAACCCCACCACCATCAGGAACAACGCCTGCAAATACCAGAGGTGCTCGAAGCCGTAGACGAAGTGGCCGAGCAGCACGCCCGGATCCCAGTCCATCGGGTACTTGTCCGGCCTCAGTCCGTTCCGAGCGGCACGCACCAGCAAGGTCAGCGTCAGCATCGAGGCGAACGGGACGAGGAGCCGCCGGGCCTTCGCCGCGATGAATCGCCTCGGGCTCGGGTCCGCGCCCGCCGACCCGAGCCCGGCGACGTAGCCCGACATCGCCGCGAACAATGGCATCCTGATCAGGACCAGCGGGGCCATCAGCCACCTGAGGGCCGAGAGACCCGCGTCGCTCAGGTGCGCACCGTCCACCGAGACCAGCGAGTGGAACAGCACGACGAGCACCACCGCCAGGCCTCGAATCGTCTCAACTGAGGGGTCCCGATGCACAGCTTAGCTCCGCGCCAATAATTCATTTGAATATGTTCTGTTTTAAACTTACAAGGCGGAGTCCCTTCGGATCCGCGAGACTGTCTCGGGGCGAACGAGCGAGATCCTCGCCGTGCCCGTGTTGACGCGGAGGGGCGTCTAACTCGGGAGCGAAGCCCGCATAACGCCGTCGAAGCGGGGGATCTCACGGCCGTATCGGGGAGAGTGGGCGCGCAGGGGCGCGAGGAGGTGAAACCTCGTGATCGTGATGGTCATCGCGTTTTCCGGTGCCTGGGGGGGGGACCAGTTGCCCGAATCCTCGACCGCGGCCATCCATGTGCGAGCGAGTCGCTCGGAGTTCGTCGATTACATCCGACAGCATTCAAAACTTACACAATTGAATTCGGGGCACCATCCGTTTCGTCCCGAATGAGGTTTCCTCGGGACGTTTTCGACAAAAAACAACGCACCTGAATAGCTTGATGCCTAGATAGAGAACTCCTCCCCTAATCGCTGCGATGCGTCGATGAAACATCGCGCAGGGCGGACCGTCGGAGCGCCCTTCCCGGGCCGATGTCATCTCAATCGGGTCAGTCAGCCAGGACCATCTCTTCCCTGTTCACAAGGCGTGAGCCTGAGCGGACCGGGCCTTGGACGCTCGACGGGTTGTGGGCGCCTCGTCCCGTCGAGGCTTCGCGGGTTTCGGTCGCCATCGTGCTCGCTCATCTGGCGGATTATTTTTCGAGAATTCCGAAAAAGTAGGGAGGAAATCGCGCGCCGAAAGGATTGTCTTTCAATAGAGGGGCGCTTCGCGCGACGAAAGACCGACGGGCAGAGTCCGTCGGCAACGCGTCGTCCCCCTTCTACCGCGATGACGCACTCAAGGCTCTCAACGACGAGACCCCACCCATGCCCGCCACGCCCGCCCAGATCGAGGCCAACCGCATCCGCGCGGCCAAGTCCACCGGACCCCGGACCGCCGAGGGCAAGACCGCTTCGCGCCGCAACTCGCTCAAGCATGGGCTCACAAGTCGCGGGACGGTGATGCTCCCCGACGACGAGAAGGACCGCAACGTCAAGCTCGCCGCCTGGAACCGCGACATGTGCCCCGACGGCCAGGCCCAGCGCACGCTGGTGGAAACCGCCGTCACGGCCGTCGTCCAGCTCGAACGCGCCCGCCGCCACGAGAACGCCGCCATCTTCAACCGCGCCCGCCACGCCGCCTCCGACTGCCAGGCCCAGACCGCCGCCGACCACGAACGCAATCAACGCCTGTTCGCGGCCGAGCCCAGCGCCTACGCCGTCGTCCTCCTGCGCTCCAATGCCGCCGGCTGCCACGCGCTGGTCGACTTGCTCGAAGACGCCCACGCGGCCCTCTCGGGCGGCGAGATCCCTGGTCCCGATCTTGCCAATCGCCTCCGACTCGTCATCGATCCCTCGCTCCTCCCCGCGAATTCGCCGACCGTCGCGCGCCTGCTCAACCAGCTCTCCGCATCGCCGGACGCCGCCGAGGCGCGTGGACACCTCATCTCCCACGTCGACCGGTCCATTCAGTCGCTCCGCGCCCAGGCCGCCGATTGGTCCGAGATCGAGCGGCTCGACCGCGAACAGGCCGCCGACCGCGCCTTGGTCGACACCGGCCGCGAAGGGGTCAACCTGCGCCGCTACCAGACCTCCGCCGAGCTGGCCATCAGCCGCTCGCTGCGCGACCTGGCCAAATCACGGGTCGACCTGTCCTATCACGAACGGATCGGCGCCTACCGACCGAACCCCACGCCCGTCGACCAGAACGGCGTCGTCTTCGTCGAGGGCCGCTGGGCCGAGGCCCCCGACGCCTGGGACGGCGACCCGAAGACCCTGACCCTCCCCCCCAAACCCAGCCTCACCTCGATGCGCCTCGACCACCCCGCACTCGCGCAGATGCAGCCCTTCCCCGGCCCGGTCGCCTACACCGAGGGCCAGCCCGTCTATCGCCGAGACTGGCTCGACGGCGCCCCGAACATTCCCTATCCAGGGACCGCCGGAAAACCACTCAGCAACCCCGAGACCTACAACCACCCCGTCGACCGCCCGACCGCCGGCCACCCCGACTCCCACGACCGGGCCCTCGCGCACAAGACGTCAACTCCCCTCGAATCCTTCCCCGCCAGGCTGAGCCCCGAGCCCCCCCGCAGCCCGACCCCGCCCCGCAAGGCCCGCAGCAACACGCCCGGCATCGACGCCTTCCTCTCGCGCGTCCAGCCGCTCACCGAGCCCAACCCCGACCGTCCCGCCTCATTCCCCGGCTCGTCGCCCGCCGCCCCCTTCCGCCGCCCGACTTCCAAGGAGCTGCGAGACGCCGAGTCGGCCGAGGCGAACAAGGTGACCTCGTCATGACCCTCTGGGTATTATGTCCCGTCCCCCCGGTCCCGCGCACGCTCGGCTTCAATGGTCTCCAGAGATCTTCGGGCCCAGCGATCTCGCGTGCCCGTCCCTTCGCCTGCAACCGCCCAAGCCCAGGCCCCGGAGGGGTCCCGATGTCGAAATCCGGCAGCCTGATCGCCGCCGTCCTGGCCGGTTCCCTGGGAGGCGCCGGCCTGTTCACGCTGGTCATGATGTCCCACATGCAGGAAGGACTGACCACCATCCTGATCGGCTCGACGGGGAGAGCCCTGCAGGTCCCCGCCGACTTCGTCTTCGGCACCGAGGGCCCCGCCGTCGCCGAGTGGCGCCTCTGCGGCCTCCTCACGATCGCGGCCGTCACCTTCTTCGTCCTGGCCAACCGCACCAGCAAGCTCGACCCGCGCAAGTTCAAGGCCGCCGGCCGGACTCGCCCTTATCGGATCGCCGCGGGAGTCTTCACGCTGTCCGCACTCATGGTCTTGTTCAAACGAATGCTCGACCTTTAACGCTCTTCTGAATGACCCAGTGATGGATCCGACGAAACGAGACTGCATGGTCCCTCATCGAATCGCCAGGTCTGACGTGAACGCGAGCAAACGATCCCATCGCGGGCCATCCCCGTGTGCTGGGCCGTTTCCGTGTGCCATGCCCTCGCGCCGCGTGAGCATACGCCGGTCGGGCAGCCTGGGCGAGGCCGCCCCGCTTCATGCTCACGCGGCGCGAGGGCATGGCATCCGTGGAGCAACATCGATTCGGGTCCCAGGTTTTCACGACGAAACGAACCCGGCGCATCCGACCAGCCATCGATCACCCGGGGATTCGGAGGTTTCAGGCCGATGAGCCATCGACGCGAAACCGCCGCCTTTGGCGCAACCTTGCTCCTCATCCTCTGCGCCCTCTTCGCCCCTTGCCTCTTCGGCGACGGGGTGCTCAGCCCGTCCGATGTCTTGCTGACCACCGCCAGCCTGGGAGGCGAGAACGCCCAACGCTTCGAGCCGGCCAATCGGCTGCTGACCGATCCGGCCCTCCAGTTCGAGCCCTGGCTTGAAGAAAGCCGCCGGCAGATCAGGCAGGGTCGGCTTCCGCTCTGGAACACCTGGATCGGCTGCGGCGCCCCGCACCTGGCCAACGGTCAGAGCGCCATCTTCGACCCGTTCCACCTCATCGCCTATCTCGGCACCCTGCCCGACGCCCATGCGCCGATGGCCGCCGCCAGGCTCTGGGTCGCCGGACTGGGGATGTTCCTGCTCGGACGCCGCTGGGGCCTGAAGGTGTGGGGCCGATGGTTTGCTGGTTTGGTCTACCCGTTCACGGGGTTCATCAGCCTCTGGCTCCTCTACCCCGCCGCGTCGGTCGCCGTCTGGATCCCCTGGCTGATCCTGGCCACCGACCGAGTGCTGGCTCGGCCCGGCGCCCGACGAACGGCCGGCTTGGCCGTCGTCACCTCGCTGATCCTGTTCGGAGGGCAGGTCCAGACCGCCGCGCACGCCCTGCTCGCCGCCGGCCTCTATGCCGCCTGGAGATGGACCAGCCGCCGGGCCCGACGGGCATGGCCGGCCTGGTCGGCGGGCATCGCACTCGGAATCGGGCTGGCGGCGGTGCAGATCGTGCCGCTGGGCGTCTATCTGACCCGAAGCCCGATCCTGGCCGATCGCAGGCAGGAATGGGGCTCGCCGTTGAGCCTGGCGACGCCCCGGCTGCTCGACGCGGTCTGCACGGCAATCCCTTATGCGTATGGGAGCCAGCGGCGTGGGCAGCCGAACCTGGCCAGGGCGCTTGGGGTTCATAACATCAACGAATCGGCGGGCGGATATGCGGGGCTGGCGACGCTCGTCTGCCTGGCCCCGCTCGCCTGGGCGGCCCGCCGTCGGAATCCGCGCGTGCGGTTCCTGGTCGCGCTGGCGGCGGTCGGCGCACTGGCCGCGTTCCGCATCCCGCCGGTTGACAACTTACTGAGGGCCCTGCCGGTGCTGGGGGTGGCCGACAACCGGAGACTGAGCGTCTGGCTGGCGTTCGCGCTGCCGCTGCTGGGAGGGATTGGCCTGGATTCGTTGGGCGCTCATGTCGGGATGCGTTTGCTCGGTCGATTGCGCTGGATGTGGGCGTTGATTGCCGTCGGATCGATCATGGTGGCCGTTGCCTTGCCCCGCTTCGAGCCCCAGCTCCGCACTCGCGCCGAGGCCAACTATCGGGCCGCCGCCGCCGAGGCCGAAGGCGCCGACCTGACCGCCTATCTCGAACGTGCCGGCCGGCAGGTGGATTCGACGCTCTGGTTCGTTCCCCGGTATTACGGCTGGATCGCGGCGCAGGGGCTTGTTCTGCTGATCCTGATCGGGCTGATGCGACGAGGGCGGATCGGCGCGAATGCCGGCCGCGCCGGGCTGTGCGGACTCGTCGCGGCAGACCTGCTCGTGTTCGTCGTCGGGCTGAACCCATCAATCAATGCCGTCCAATATCGGCCGGGCGGTGCGGTGGTCGACTTCCTGAAGGACCTGGGAACGGGAAGCCGGGTGGTCGGCATCGGCGCGGAGTGGCCGCCGAATTCGTTGATGCGTTATGGCATCGCCGACGCCCGCTGCTATGACTCGATCGAGCTGACCGCCGCCCTCGACTGGTTCGAGCCGATTTATGAGCCCGACCCGAGGATGAGGAGCAGCCGCCGCGACGTGACCTGGCGCACGGCGTATCGAGGCCTCGATCGGCTGCGTGGTGCCGGCGTCATGGCGCTCGTCGGCGCCACCGAGCCGCCCGCCGGGCTGTTCGGCGCCGTCGAACGAGTGGGACAGACCTGGATCGCCGCCGTGGATGGGATGCCGCTCGCCACGGTCGAGCCGGGCGGGACGCTCGAGATCGAAGTCGACGGCGGGCGGGTGGTCTGTCGGTCCCGGTCCGACCGGGCGGGCCGGCTGGTCGTGAGGATGATCGCATGCCCAGGCTGGGTCGTCAGGGTTGACGACGGGCCGGCCGCCGAGCCGTCGTCGGAAGGGCCGTTCCTGGCTGTCGACGTGCCGGCGGGGAGCCACCGGATCGACCTGAGCTATGAGCCGGCCGAGGTGCGCATGGGGCTGCTTGCCTCCGCCACCTCCATACTGTTCATCAGTGGACTGGTGGCGTGGGGACGCCTAAATCTCGTCCTTTTTCGACGTCGAGGCCACCAATCGCCTTGGAGGGCTCGGCTCGTCGGGTTAGAATTGGACCGGCCTACCCGTCGGCAACCTGGACCGGATTACCACCGAGGGACTCCACGCCAATGATCCACATCTCGTGCGATCTCTGCGGCACGGACTTGACCGCCTGCGGCCAGCCTCGTTACGTCGTTCGGATCGAGGCCTTCCCCGGCTTCGACCCGACTTCGATCACCGAAGAAGACCTCGACGCCGACCCCATGGAAGCGGTCTCCGCCCTGCTGCGGCAGGACGAGAACCTGAGCTCCGACGAGCTTGCCACCCCAGTGAACAAGGCCTTCCGCTTCGACCTCTGCGCCTGCTGCCACAAGAAATATCTGAACGACCCGCTTGGCCGCGACCTGAGCCGCACGCTGGATTTCAGCAAGAATTGAAACGACCGAGATCGACGTGAAACCGGAGGGCCGCCTCGTCGCGGCCGGTTGGTTGACGCCGGGTGCAGGAGCGCCGGCGTCGAGGCATGATCAGGACGCCGTCAGCCCCGGACGAGGAAGATCACGTTGGTGACCAGCGACAGGGCCAGGATCGCGGCGAGGGCCGCGATGATGGTGTTGCGGCTGTTCACGTAGCCCGCCAGTTCGATCAGTTCCGACTCGCTCGCCGCGACCCCGCCGTATCCCTCGCCGTCGGCCGAATCCCCCTCCGCCAGGCTGGCGAGGGTGTCGATCTTCGAGCCGGCCAGGATCGGCGACTCGCCCTGGGTCAGGCAGTTCAGGTCGATGATCAGGTCGTCCGGGTTGCGATAGCGGTTGTCCCTGTTCTTGGCCATCATCGTCTCGACGACGACGCCCAGCCCGCTGGAGAGCTTGGTGTTGACGTGGTCGGGCGGGATGAAATTAACGTTCTTATCAACATGCTTGCGCATCACCTCGGGCGGCGTCGCGCCGTCGTAGGGCACCTTGCCGGTGACCATGTGGTAGAGGGTCGCCCCCAGGCTGTAGATATCGCCGCGAATGTCGACGTCGACCTGCCCGCGCACCTGCTCGGGGCTGATGTAGTAGGGGGTGCCGATGGCCATGCCGGCCTCGGCCATCGCCCACTTCTCGTCGGCCGTCAGCCGGGCCAGGCCCAGGTCGGCCAGCTTCACGTTGCCGTCGCGGGTCAGGATGATGTTCTCTGGCTTGATGTCTCGGTGGATCAGGCCGCGCTCGTGGGCATGCTTCAGTGCCTCGGCGACCGCCAGCACCACCTTGAGGGCCACCTTTTCGTCGAAGATCTTGCCCTTCTCCAGCTCGTCCTTGATCGTGGCGCCCTCGACGTATTCCATCACGAAATAGTGGTGGTCGTCGATCTGACCGGCGTCGATGGCGTTGACGATGTTGCTGTGCGACAGCTTGGCGGCGATCTTGGCCTCTCGGTCGAACCGCTTGATGAATTCCTTGTTCTTGGCCAGGGCGTCGAGCAGCACCTTGACCGCGACGATGCGGTCGACGCTGGTCTGCCTGGCCTTGTAGACCATGCCCATCGAGCCCTTGCCCAGCTTGTCGATGATCTGGTAGCCGGGGATCTCAAGCTTCTGCGCGGTCGCTTCGGCGCCCACCTCTTGCAGCAGCCTGAGGCCCTGCCCCTTGGTGAGCACCCGCGCCTCGAGCATCACCTCGAGTAGGTTCTTGGACTCCTCCCGGGCGGCCATCTGCTTGCGCAGCTCCTTGCAGTGGGCCAGCTCCTGGGGCGTGGCAAGCCCCCGGCGGAGGATCGACTTCTCCAGCAGCGTCTCGCTGAGCGAGGAGAGGCCACGCGTGTCCTTCTTGCCGGGGGGTGTGTTCTCGGTCGAAGTCGCCATGGCGGACGCCTCCCTGGGGCGGAGAATGGGGGGAGAACCCGGGCAAACTGGCCCGGGGCCCGGCGACGCGGAGATAGAGCCTGCCGGATGAGCCCGAGACGGAAGGAGAGAAGTGCGCGGGCTTTGAACCCTTGGAATTATGCGGCAGTCCCGACCCTTGTCAACGCGCCGTCCCGGGTTGCGGCACGGTTGCAACACCCCGGCCCGCGCCGCGCCCCTTGCCGACCTACACGGTCGCCGCTACAGTCGGTGACTCGAATTCCAAGCTTCTCCCCTTTAGATCGGACAGCGGAGGCGGTGTTGGCCACGATCGGAGTCATCGCGGGAGACGGGGTCGGCCCCGAAGTGGTGCGTGAAGGACTGGCCGTGCTGGCGGACGTCGCCGGGCTCGACGGCCAGGCGCCCGAGCTGGTCCAGTTCGACCTGGGCGGCGAGCGCTATCTCAAGACCGGCGAGGTCCTGCCGGACTCGGTCCTCAATGATCTGAAGCGTTGCGACGCCCTGTTCCTGGGCGCCGTCGGCCACCCGGGCGTGGCACCCGGCGTGCTGGAGAAGGGCATCCTGCTCCGCATCCGGTTCGCCTTCCACCAGTACATCAATCTGCGTCCCGTCCGACTCTACCCGGGCGTCGAGACCCCCATCAAGAACAAGGGGCCCGAGCAGATCGACATGGTGGTGGTCCGCGAGAACAACGAGGACCTCTACGTCGGCGCCGGCGGGTTCACCTATAAAGGGACGCCCGAGGAGGTCGCCATCCAGACCTCCATCAACACCAGGGCCGGCGTCGAGCGCTGCATCCGCTACTCGTTCGAGCTGGCCCGCGGCCGCGCCAAGGCCCGGACCTTCGCCGGGCTCAGCCAGGCCGACCGCGACAAGGGGCACAAGGGGCAGGTCACCATGGTCGCCAAGACCAACGTACTGACCTTCGCCCACGACCTCTGGATGCGCACCTTCGACGAGGTGGCCGCCGAGTACCCCGACATCAAGGCCGACTACAACCACGTCGACGCCTGCTGCATGCGGATGGTCGTCAGCCCCGAGCGGTACGACGTCATCGCCACCACCAACATGTTCGGCGACATCATCACCGACCTGGGCGCGGTGCTCCAGGGCGGGATGGGCCTGGCCGCGTCGGGCAACCTCAACCCCGATCGCAAATTCCCCAGCATGTTCGAGCCGGTCCACGGCTCGGCCCCCGATATCGCCGGCAAGAACATCGCCAACCCCCTGGCGGCCATGTTCTCACTGGCCATGCTGCTGGACCATCTGGACGCACCCAAGGGGGCCGCCGCCATCCGCAAGGCCGTCACCGCGGTCCTCGCCGCAGGCACCCCGCGCACGCCCGACCTGGGCGGCAAGGCCACGACCACCGAGGTCGGTGCCGCCGTCCGCGAAGCCCTCGCACGCCATTCCGCCTGAGCCCCATCCACGCCCCCTCGGCGACGCAACCTGGACGGTCGCCCGCCGAGGGGTCATCATGAAGCGAGACGGGCCCCGCCCGACCCTCGGACGTCAACGGAGAATTGCCCTCGAACCAGCTCAGGAGCCCGGGGCCGCGACACCCCGACCCAACGACCAAAACGACGGCCGGCCTCGACCCCCGGCTACCCGACCTCGCCCAGCGACGGTCGACCCGCGAACCGCCCGATTCTAGAAGATCGGTAACCGGGGAGCCTCTCGTTTATGAGTCTCGGAGCTTTCCAGCCGCTCGACTCCAGCGTCCTGGTCCTCAACAAATTCTTCATGGCCGTCCACGTCATCTCGGCGCGACGGGCCTTCCGGCTGCTCGTCAAGGAGCTGGCCGAGGTTGTCACCGTCGACGACGGCCAGTATCAGTCGTTCGACTTCCCGTCCTGGCGCGAAGTGTCCGAGGCGAGGGCCGCCTTCCGCAAGCCGGAAGACGACTACGTCCGCACCGTCCAGTTCGAGATCCAGGTCCCCCGCGTCATCCGCCTGCTGGCCTATGACCGGCTCCCGCGCCGCAAGGTCAAATTCAACCGCCGCAACATCTTCGCCCGCGACGGCAATCGCTGCCAGTATTGCGGCAAGCGGTTCTCCACCGCCCAGCTCAGCCTCGATCACATCGTCCCGCGCAGCCAGGGGGGCGGGGCGAGCTGGCTGAATCTCGTCTGCGCCTGCCTCAAGTGCAACGTGCGCAAGGGGTGCCGCACGCCGACGGAGGCCTCGATGCGCCTGATCCGCGAGCCGGTCGAGCCCAGGACCAGCCCCGCGCTCCGCCTCAAGCTGGCCAACCGGCGTTACCTCAGCTGGAAGAGCTTCCTGGACGATGCCTACTGGACGGTCGAGCTGGCTTAGCCCGTCATCGCCACGAATCTTTCTCCGACGAGGGTGACATTGACGGGGTGGATGGATTATCTTAGCAATCGACGACGGTTGTCAGTCCCTTGTCCTCATCGCGGGGTCGCGTCATGCGTCGCCAGCCTCTCTCCAAGCGCGGACGTGTCGGTTTCACTCTCATCGAGCTGCTGGTGGTCATCGCGATCATCGGCGTGCTCGTCGCCCTGATCCTGCCGGCGGTGCAGCAGGCGCGCGAGGCGGCCAATCGGGCCAAGTGCATCAACAACCTGAAGCAGCTCGCCCTCGCCGCTCAGCAATATCACGACTCGTTCAACTACTTCCCCGCGGGATGGATCTGCTTCGAGTCCGATCCGAACAACCCGGTCTGCGCCCCGAATATCGCACTGCCGACCCAGTGGGGGGGCCTGCCCGGCCTGCTCACCCACATGGAGCAGGGCAATCTCTTCGATGAGATGAATTTCCAGGTCCCGCCGACCTACCTCGACGCCAAGGGTGTGGTTCAGCCGGAATGGTCGAACTCGACGAGCCTCAGGCGGACGCTCGACCTGTTCGTCTGCCCCTCGAACCGCAAGGCGGCGGCCACCGCCACCACGTCCGGGACCGCGAGCACCATCAGTAAGTTCGGGCCGTCCGACTACCGATTCAACATGGCCGCAGGCACTCTCCCCGACTGCGTGGAAAGCCCGCCGACGACCCTCTGCGGGATCTATGACAACGGCACCAACTACATGAACTCGAAGACCGGGCTTGCCGACATCACCGACGGCACGTCGAACACGATCATGTTCGGCGAGTCGCTCGTCGGCACCTGGTCGCAGGGGTTCGACTGCTGCGTCCGGACCACGATGGATCGGACGCTCAACAAGCCGATCCGTATCGCCGGGGTCAATTATTACACTTACTGGATGAGCAAGCACCCGGGCCTGGTCAACTTCGCCTTCTGCGACGGCAGCGTCAGCCAGGTGACCAACCAGATCAACAAGCTCGTCCTCGTGAAGATGATGACCCGCAATGGCGGCGAGTCGATCTCCAGCGACGAACGTCGCTGAGCGATCGAGTTTGATCCTGCCCCCGACGCAAGCCCAGCCCTGGGCCCGCCTCGACGGGGGGCTTGCTGTCGCATTTGATCGGCTTCGAAATGCAAAACCCCGGCGTCTGGCCGGGGTTTCGTCATTCCGCATTCCGCCGGGCGGCGGTTCCGGTTACTTCGCGGCCTTGGTGCAGGACTCGCCTTCGAGGGCGTCCTTGCGCTCGGTGATGCAGGGGCACTTGGGGGCTTCTTCGGCGTTCAGGGCCGTGAAGTCCTTCCAGTCGTCGGGCAGGTTATCTTCGTGGAAGATGGCCTCGACCGGGCACTCGGGCACGCAGGCCTCGCAGTCGATGCACTCTTCGGGGTGGATGTAGAGGATCTGCGCGCCTTCGTAGAAACAGTCCACCGGACAGACGACGACGCAGTCGGTGTACTTGCAGTCAAAACAGGGCTCGGCGACAACGTGAGCCACGTTCCGCTCCTTTCCAGGGTCGGCGCGTTGATCTTGATCGGCAAAATTGAGGGGGCGACGCACCTTATATCGGCACGCCGCCCCTCGAACGCGACTATCGTAGGATGGCCGCCGGCATGGGTCAAGGCTGAGAGCCCAGACTCATTTGCGACACCTCCCTGCCGGCCGATTCGCTGGCCTCAGCTGGCCTTCCGCTTGGCCGACTTGATGTAAATCGGCTTCGTCGGCACGTTCTCGTGGAACCCCTTGGTGGCGGTCGGCTGCTTGGCGATCGCGTCGACGGTGTCCATCCCCGAGATGACCTTGCCGAAGACCGCGTACCGGGCCTTGTCGAGGAAGTCGTTGTCGACGAGGTTGATGAAGAACTGGTTGGTGGCCGAATCCGGGTCGTTCGTCCGGGCCATGGCCAGCGCGCCGCGCGAGTTCTTCAGGCCGTTGCCGCTCTCGTTCTTGATCGGGGCCGCCTGACCTTTGGACTTCTCTTTCATGGCGTCGTCCATGCCGCCGCCCTGGACCATGAATCCGGGGATCACGCGGTGGAAGATCAGGTTGTCGTAGAAGCCCGAGTCGACGTACTTGAGGAAGTTGGCGGCGCTGATCGGGGCCTTCTCGCCGTCGACCTCGATCTCGATCGGGCCGGCGCTGGTGTCGAAGACGACGATCGTCTTGGCGTCGGCGGCCTCGGCGGACCCGGCCGCGAACATCAAGGCGAGGCCGGTCGCGGCGGCAAGGCCGAAGAGGGTGATGGTCATCGGACGTCCCTGATGCATGGTGTTCGCTCCCTGTTTCCGGGAGTTCGCGCAGCGATCGCGCGGCCAATTTCTCCCGGAAATCGCCGCGAATGTAGCACAGCCGGCGTCGCACTGTCGAGCGAACGGACGCCGCCGGCACGCCCGGAGCGCCCCGGAACGGGGCGCCTCCGGCTCAGCTCCCCATTGCCTTGACGATGACGCGGGAGCCCTGAACCTCGACCACCTCGACGAGCCGATCGCGCTCGATATAGAAGCCGTCGGCCGAGACGTCGACCAGAAGCTCGCCGAACCTGGCCTTGCCGCTGGGCCGCAGCACCGAGGTCGTGCGGCCGGTCTCGCCGATCAGGAAGGTCAGCGAGTCGAGCATCCCGTCGGCCGAGGGCTTCACCGTCGGGTCCGACGGCGCGTCCCACGGCTCGGGCTTCAGGATGAGCCGGTTGAAGATGGGCATCGACGGGAAGTAACGGCCCAGGGCCACCGCGCCGCCGCCAACCGTGCCGAGCACCAGGGTCATCTGGAGGAGCGTCTGGCCGAGCTGGCGATACTCATACTCCTGCGTCGGCCAGATGAACGTGTGGCTGGCCATCACGATGCTGACCAGGATCAGGAGGATCCCGCTCATCCCGAAGACGCCGAACCCGGGAAAGACGAACAGCTCCATCGCCAGGCAGGCCATGCCGATGACGAACAGCATGATCTCGAGCTGGTCGGCCGTGCCGCTGAGGTATCGGCTCCAGAAGAAGAGCATGAAGGCCAGCGCCGACGTGATCGCGGGCAGGCCGATTCCCGGCAGCTTCAGCTCCAGGACCAGCATGAAGAGCCCGACGAACAGGACGATCCAGCTCACGAATGGGTCATTCAGGGTCGTCACCAGGCCGTCGACCCAGGTGGGGCCGTCGACCTTGATCGTCTTGCCTCTCAGGCCGTAGAGCCCCTTGAAGTCCTCACGATCGTTGACGACCTGCCCCAGACCGAACGAGGCGGCGTCCTCTCCGGTGACGGTCAGGACATCGCCGGCGTCCTTGATCGTCTCGTCGACGGTGTATCGCGCGGGCTCGGCCTCGACCTGGGTGCGGAGGACGTAGACGACCGCGCCGGTCTTGTGGTCCTTGGCGCGGAGGACGATGCTCTCGGGGTCGACCATCGCGCGGGCGACGGCGGAGGGGTGGCCGTTCTGCCTGGCCAGGGTCTCGGCGCGGCTGGCCAGGCTGCTGATTTGCAGGTCGGAGAGGGGTTCGGATTGCCCTCGACGGCCCGTGATCAGGCGCCTGACGTCGCCCATCCGGGCTCCTTTAAGGAACACGACATCGTCGCAGGCCAGGGCGACCAGGATCGCGACGCCCATCGCCTTGCCGTCGACGAAGGCGACCGTCTTCATGTCCTTGGTGTTGACGATGAGGTCGGCGATGTTATCGGCCGACTTGTCGATCCCGCCGTCGCTATCCATCGCGAAGAAGATGAGGTTGGCCTTCTCCTGCCTTGCCTGCTCAATGCGTCTGCGGAGGTACGACTCCTTGACGCTGTCGAGCGTCCCCTCGATCTCAATCCAGACGGGCCGGATGACCTGGCCGAGCGTGGGGTCGGCACCCGAGGCCTGGCCGGCCAGTCGATAGGCGTTGGCGACGTCGGAGGGGTTCTCGGCGAGCAGCTTGACGAACCCCTCGTCGCGTGCCCGCTCGGCGGAGAGCACGCCGCGACGGCCCCCCTCCCAGGCGGGCTGGTCGTCGAGGACGACGTGCGAGGCCTTGAACTCGGCGAGGTTCTGGGCCAGGACGTAGTGGACCTGCTTGTTGTCGGCGCGGACGGCCCGCAGGTCGGCCTCCTTGTCGAGCATGCCCAGCAGCAAGTCGGGCTCGCGCCCCTTGCGGCGTGCGAGGATCTTCAGGGGCTCGACGGCGGCCTGGTCAACCACCTCGCCCTCGGGGGTGATCGGGCCGAGCGAGGCGCCGGGGGCCATCACGATCTCGTCGCAAGCGAGTGCCGCCAGCACGGCGTAGCCGGTGAGGGGCTCGGGAATGTAAGCGACGGTGGTCCGCGCGCCGGCGAGCCGGGTGGAGAGGACGTTGGCCAGGTCCCAGGCGGTGCCGAAGCTGGCCTTGCCGGGCTGTGCGGTGCCGGGCCTGATCTCGAAGACGAGGACGGGCCTGGACTCTTCGGTGCGGGCTCGGTCGATGACCTGGCGTGCCGCGATGGCGGTGCGTTCGATCAGGTCGCCGTCGATGGGCTCGATGATCGGGAAGAACTGTCCGGGGACGACCTCGGCCGGCTCGACCGGGCCGTTTTTGTCGGGATTCTCGGCCCGAGGGGGCCCGTCCTGGGCGCGAGCCGCGACGGCGAAGCCCAGGACGACCGGCGTGAAGAGGAGGGCCGGGAAGAGTCGCTTGAGGACGGTGCGAATCATGGCCGGGAGGCTCCCTCCGGGATCTCGCCGCCACGCCGGGCAGGCGGGCGACGGTCGGTTGCCGGGGGCGGGCGGTCCATGCCACCACCCCCCGCAGTCGACCGGCCCCCTGCATTTTTGGCCGGGGAGGCCGATCCGACGAGCCCATTATAGGCCCCCCCGGAACGACCGTCAAACACGCCCGTAGACGGGCGAGATCCGCGAATCTCAGCGTGTCTTGGGCGGGTTGGCCGGGGCGCGACGGGCCGAGGGCTGACGGGACGCGGGGTCGGCGCTTGCCGGGGCCGTCGCCGGCGTGGCAGCTCCGGGCTTGGTCGGCGAGTTCTTCTCGACCTTCCAGCCGGCGAGCATCACGCCCTTGAAATTGTCGTCGTTGATCTTGGCGTTGGGCCGGACGTCGTCGAGGCTGTATTCCTGCCAGTCGTTGCCGTTGGGGTCATACAGGATCATGGCGTCGGGCATCAGCGTCGTGTTGTTCAGCCGGACCAAGGCCCTGCTGAACGAGTCGCGGTCGATGTCCAGGCGTGGGACGATCTCGATGATCGTGGCGTCGTTCTTCTCTTCCTTCCAGGTCATCTTGTACCGCTTGGTCGCCTCGGCGGCCCGCATGTTAAAGAGGAAGGGGAGCGGACCTTCGAGGAGGGCCTTCTCCTTCTGCTCCTTGCCCAGCGGGAAGATGAAGATCTGCTTGGTCTCGTCTTTGTATTCCCAGACGTTCGAGCCGTCGCAGATCACCTTCTGGTGGGCCTTGCTCTTGGCCTTGCCGTCGGGCCCCTTGACCGGCTTCTTCGTCGCGGGATCGATCTCGATGGCGCGGAAATCGATCATGGCGAAGTGGGGAGCCTTGAGGATGGCCCGGCCGTCGTACCATTCGGCGGGCCAGTTCTCCGATCTGTCGATCCGGGTCATGTGGACGTCGAGCTGGGTGACCTTCTTGCTCGACGCTTCCCAGCGGACGAGCAGGTCGTCCATCTTCTTCTGGCGGGCTGCGATCTCGGCCGGCGAGAGCGGCGGGACCGCGGGCTTGGGGATCCTGGCTTCCTGGGGCTTGGCCGGGGTACCTTGAGTCGCGGCCTTGGGCCGGGCCTGGGCCTGCGGCGCGTTCCTGGGCGCCGGCGCGGCCGTCTGCCCCGCCGCGCGCACTCCCATCGTCGTCAGTGCGGTCAGCGAGAACAACGTCCAGACGATCCGTCGCATGGGTCACTCCTTCCGTGTACAGCCCGCCGCCGAGCAATCGGCTCGTCCGTCGGGCGTGACGCCGGCGCACATTAGCAGAGATTCCAAAATGGCTCCAGATCGTCTCGGACGGTCTGAGGTCTCGCGGCCCGCGTCGATAAAACGCACCAGACTTGATCCGGGGCCTACCATTCCGTGCCGACCCATGATGGCCCCGCGAAGAACGAGAGGCCCCGACGATGCCAGTGATCACTCCCCGGGACCTGCCGCCGGAAACCTGGACCAATCCGCTGATCGCCGGGCCGCCGGTCGGCC
This sequence comes from Isosphaeraceae bacterium EP7, assembly GCA_038400315.1. Lineage (NCBI taxonomy): Bacteria > Pseudomonadati > Planctomycetota > Planctomycetia > Isosphaerales > Isosphaeraceae > Kueselia > Kueselia aquadivae. The sequence goes on along the minus strand of CP151667.1, from coordinate 1,669,731 downwards.
CACGCGGCGGGCAGGCTTGACGCAACCCCGCCCGACCTCGACAATCCCGGCGGGGGTTCCTCGCGCACGGCCGCTGGATCGCGGATCCGGGCCTGACGCGACGTTCGGAGGCTCCCCGGCCTTTCGAGGATCGCTGAAATGCCTCCTCTCGACCGGCCCAAGCTCCGCCCGCTCTCCGGTAGGCGGCTCGACCATGACGGGCGGTCCTTCGTCGCGTTGGAGGACCCTCTGGGCCTCTTCGCCCAGCCGATGCTGGTCCCGTGGGACGCCTGGATCAGGGTTGTCCAACATTTCGACGGCACGCGCACGCTGGCCGCGATCCAGGCGCTCGCCCTTCGAGAGACCGGCCATTTCATCGACCTGGCCGACCTGGAATCCCTGACGGAGCAGCTCGACCAGGCCCTGGTGCTCGACGGCCCGACCTTCCAGGCGTTCCGCCGAGATTACGCCGAGAGCCGCGTGCGCCCGCCCGCTTTCGCGGGTCGTTCCTACGCCAGCACCCAGCGTTCGCTCCAGGCCCAGCTGCTCCAGTGCTTCGCCGGCGAAGGGGGGGCGGGCGAGCCGACAGTCGGCGACGTGGACGGGCGACTGCGCGGGATCCTCAGCCCTCATATCGACTTCCGACGAGGCGGTCGGGCTTATAGCTGGGCGTACAGGGCGCTGGCCGAACGATCCGATGCCGACACGTTCGTCATCCTGGGAGTGGCACATCAGGCGTGCGCTCGCAGATTCGTGCTGACGCGGAAGGATTTTGACACCCCGCTCGGGCTGGTCGAAACCGATCGCGACTATGTGGACCGGATCGCCGAGTTCGCCGGGCCGACTTACTTCGACGACGAGCTGGCGCATCGGATGGAGCACTCCGTCGAGTTCCAGGCGGTGTTCCTCAAGTATGTGCTGGGCGACCGGCCGTTCCGGATCGTGCCGATCCTGGTCGGGTCGTTCTACGACCTGATGATACGCCGAGCCGAGCCGATCGAGGACGCCGAAGTCCGCCAGTTCATCGAGGCCTTGAAGCAGGCCGAGCGCGAGGCCCCCGGCAAGGTGGTTTACATCGCCGGGATCGACCTCTGCCACGTCGGGCCGGAGTTCGGCGACCCCGATCCGGTCTCCGCCGAACTGCTGGGGACGATTCGCTCGTTCGACGAAGGGATGCTCGGCCACGCGACGGGGTGCGACGCGGCTGGCTGGTTCGGCCATGCGACGAAGGTCCAGGATCGCTGGCGTGTCTGCGGCCTGGCGGCGACGTATACAATGCTTCAGGCGATGGGCCCGGCCGAGGGACTCGTCCTGAACTACCAACAGGCCGTGGACGAAGGCCGCACCTGCTGCGTCTCCTTCGCCAGCGTCTCCTACCAGACGACCGAGGCGCCCTGACGTGTCATCGAACGCGAGCCCCCCGGACGCCGACGAAGGCGCCCGCCCTGCCTGCCCCGCCCCGGCCGATTTCCGTGCCGAGATCGCCGCTTACGACGCCCAGGCCGAGGTGGGCCAATGGCAAGGCCCGCGGCACCGGATGACTTACCGGGTTCTGGGCGCCGGCCCCCCCTTGATCTTGCTGCCGGGCATCGCCTCGACGTATCGAGGCTACGCCCTGACCCTCAACCGGCTGGCCGCGCGATTCAGGACGATCGTCCTCGACTACCCCGGCGACAACCCCGACGACACCGCCCAACTGGCCTCGATCACCCATGAGAATCTGGTCGACGACGTCTTCGACCTGATCGAGCACCTGCGGATCGGCCGTGTGTTCCTGGTCGGCACCTCCTTCGGCAGCACGGTGACGCTCGGTGCCCTGCTCCGAGAGCCTCGACGGTTCCCCAAGGCGGTGCTGCAAGGCGCGTTCGCCCACCGTCAATTCTCGTTCGCCGAGAAGCTGGCCCTGGCGGTCGGCCGGCGTGTGCCGGGGACGATCGACCGACTGCCGTTGCGACGAACCATCCTCGAGCACAACTCGAAGAACCAGTTCCCCCGGGTGATCGCCGACCGCTGGCCGATTTACCTGGAGCAGAACGGCCTGACGCCGATCGCCGGGATTGCCCATCGGACGTCGCTCCTGACGCGTCTTGACCTGCGGCCGAAGCTGGCCCAGATCCCGGTCGAGATCCTGCTGCTGCACGGGAATGAGGACCGGATCGTTCGCCAGTCGGAGTTCGATCTGCTGCGGACCCAACTGCCCGGGGCGACGGGGGTCCTGATGCCGTTGATCGGGCACCAGCCTCATTTTACGCACGCGGAGGTCTTCGCGCAGGCGATCGAAGGCTACTTGCTGCCATGCGCCCCCGAGGGGTGCCCGAGTGAGCGTAACGAACCGGCCCGTTGAGGGGTTGCAACGCACGGCCCGAGTGGCGCATCCTTGGGTTGCGCCGGGGCGGTCGTCCCGGTCGATGTAGGCGATGGGAGGGCGGGCGGTGGCCGAGTCTCGGGCGAAGCTGGTCATCTTGGGGATCGGGGACGACGGCCTTTCTGGCCTGACCGAGGCGGCTCGCGCTGTGCTCTCGGGGGCCGACGTGATCCTGGGCGCGACGACCACGCTGGGCTTGATCGGGCCGACGAAGGCCAAGCTCGTCGAACTGGACCCCGACATGCCCCGTGCCGTTCGCCAGGTGCGCGATGCCCTGGAGTTCGACCACCCCGTGCTCGTCAGCGGCGGCGATCCCCTCTTCTACGGGGTCGCCCGTTACATCACCGAGCGCCTGGGCAAGGACCAGTTCCAGGTCGTGCCGCACGTCAGCAGCATGCAGCTCGCCTTCGCCCGCGTGAAGGAAACCTGGGAAGACGCCTACCTCACCAGCCTGGCCGATCGCCCGCTAGCCGCGGTGCTCGACCGGATCAGGACCGCCGAGAAGGTGGGCCTCTTCTCCAGCGACGAGAACACGCCGAAGCGGCTGGCGAAGGCGCTTCTGGAGCGTGGGATCGACTACTTCCGGGCCTACGTCTGCGAGAACCTGGGCTCGGCCGACGAGCGGGTTACGCAGGCCGAGCTGGACGAGCTGGTCGACCTGGACTTCAACCCCCTGAACGTGCTGATCCTGGTCCGGAAGCCGAATCGGCCCGACCAGGCGAGCCGATCGGGTAAATTCAGGATCTTCGGCAACCCCGACGACGCATTCGTGCAGAGCCAGCCCAAGAGCGGTCTGATCACCCAGGCCGAGGTCCGCTCGATCGCCCTGGCGCAGCTCGACATCCGGCCTTCGAGCGTGGTCTGGGACGTGGGGGCGGGCTCCGGCTCGGTGGCGATCGAGGCGGCCCAGCTCGCCGATCAGGGAGTGGTCTACGCGATCGAGCCCGACCCGGCCGACGCCGCCCTGATCTCGGCCAATGCCGAGGCGTTCGGCGTCACCAACGTCCGGCCCATCGTCGACCGCGCTCCCGAGGCCCTGGTGGGCCTGCCCGATCCCGACGCCATCTTCATCGGCGGCACCGGCCGGCAGGTCGACGCCGTGCTGAACGCGGCCTACGCAAGGCTCTCGATGGGCGGGCGGATGGCCGTGAATGTCGCCACGATCGACGGGCTCCTGACGGCCTACCAGACCTTGAAGTCGCTGGCCGGCGAGGTCAAGCTCTGGAACGTGGCGGTGAGCCGCGGGATCGAGCAATTCGAGCGCGTCCGATTCGAGCCGGTGATGCCGTCGTTCCTGCTGGCGGTCGTCAAGAAGCCCGAAGGTGCCGACTGAACGGAAACGCTCAGAAGTGGATATGCCGAAATTGGGCGCGCGTTGCCCACGGCCGGGTTCGTCTTCTATAATAGAGAGCTTGCCGTCCCTCTCGGGACGAATGGTTTCGGGGAACTGGCTTTGGGCACGTCTGACTCGGGCGATATTCAGCTCGACTTGATCGCCGTCGGGGCTCACCCCGACGACGTGGAGATCGCCTGCGGGGGGACGCTCGCCAACTTGGCCCTGAAGGGCTACAAGGTCGGCATCGTCGACTTGACCGATGGCGAGCCGACTCCGCTCTCGCCCGGCCCCGATGCCAGGATGGAGGAGGCCAGGCGCGCCGCCGAGATCCTCGGAGTCCACAAGCGGATCAACCTGAACCTGCCCAACCGGCGGCTGTTCGACTCCTTCGAGGCCCGCGTGGCGCTGGCCAAGGTGTTCCGCAGGCACCGGCCCAGGCTGGTCCTGGGCTTCGGCGGCAAGACAGTGATGGCATCTCCCGATCATTATCAGGCGATGCTGATCACCGACGCGGCGGTCTTCTACAGTCGCCTGACGAAGTGGGACGAGCACTTCGACAATCTGCCGGTCCATTCGGTTTCCAACCAGTTGAGTTTCCCGATCGCCTTGAATAGCCTGGACTTGCCGGAATCGTCCGGGTCAATCATCTCGGACATCGGCCAGACGATGGACATCAAGCTTGAGGCCATCCGGGCGTACGGCAGCCAATTCCCGGCGGCCAAAAGCCGGATTTTTCGGCTGGTGGAGTCGATGAACCGATATCACGGTCAGACGGCCGGGTTCGAGGCGGGTGAGTTGCTGCTGACATATCGCTCGGTCGGGGTCGAAGATCTGATCGAGTGGGCATGCCCGACGATGACCCGGGGCTAGCCCCGGTCGCCGAGCGATGACCCTGCCCCCGCTCGCCCAGGTTCGCTCGCCGTCGAGCGAAGATCGGGCGTCCGGCGTGACGAGAAGGGCGGACGAGGTGGGCCTAGCGACCTGGATGCGTAAACTGTTTTCCCCCGACGTCGGCGCCCACGCGAACGCCGCGGGCCGCTTGGCGCCCGGCGATCCCACGCCCAAGACGTCAGCGGGGCCGTTGCGACTCAAAGTCGGCGTGGTCTCGACCGTGGGGCGCTACCGCGAGCACAACGAGGACAACTTCTTCGTCCCCGGCCTGCCGCCGGTGCGCCACGATGGCCGCAAGGACGTCGACTTCGAGAGTCCCTCGGTGCTCGACCTGGGGAGCCTGCTCATCGTCGCCGATGGGATGGGCGGGCAACTCGCCGGCGAGGAGGCCAGCTCGATGGCCGTCACCCTCATCCCGCGCGAGCTCTCCAAACGCCTGGTGGGTGAGGCGCTCGACCAGCCTCAGACGTCGCGTGCGATCAAGGAAGCGGTGGCCGTGACCAACCAGGAGATCCTGGCCCAGTCGCACATCGGCGCCGAATATTCCAACATGGGCACCACCGTGGTGCTCGCCCAGTTTCGCCGCGACCACGTCTACGTCGCCGGGATCGGCGACTCCAGGGCCTATCGCCTGCGCGATCGCAAGCTGGAGCAGTTGACCAAGGACCATTCGCTGGCCGACGCCCTGGGCGAGGCCGGGACGATCTCGCGGTCCGAGGTCCCATTCCACAAGTTCAAAAACGTGCTGTACTTGTATCTGGGAAGTAAGGACGCGAGGGGCGGGCCCGACGACGTCCGGGTCTTGCCAATCGCCTCGGGTGATCGGTTCCTGATGGCCTCCGACGGCCTGACCGGAGTCGTCGAGGACGCGGACATCGCGACCATCCTTGCGGAAAATGACGACCCACAACTGGCCTCCCGATTGCTGATGAATCGCGCGCTGGCCAATAACTCGAAGGACAATGTCACCTGCCTGGTCGTCCACGTCGAGTGACGGCCGATCGGCGGAGTGCCGGCCGGACTTCGGCCGATTCCCCGACCCAAGCGACCAGAGGTGACGGGGCATGCCGCGACTCGACGAGTTCGTCGAGAATCTGACCCGCTCCGCCCTGGTCAAGCCCGATGACCTGGAGCGGGCCCGCGCGGCCGTTGCGCCGACCGAGAATCCTGAAGCCGCCGTCAGGCTTGCCCGCCACTTGATCTCCAAGGACTTGTTGACGTCCTACCAGGCTCGCAAGATCCTGGCGGGTGCCACGCGCGGCTTCTTCGTGGGCGGCTACACCATCCTCAGGCCCCTGGGCGAAGGGGGAATGGGCAAGGTCTATCTCGCCCGAGGGCCGAAGCGCGGCGACCTCGTGGCGATCAAGGTCTTGCCCCCCAAGCGAGCGCAGGAGGATGAGCAGAGCTTGCTCAGGTTCCAGCGCGAGATGGAACTCTCGACCCGTGTCAATCATCCCAACCTCGCACGGACCTTCGAGGTGGGCAACGAGGGCGACGTTTACTTCATGGTCATGGAGTACATCCCCGGCGACAGCCTCTACCACGTCGTCAAGTCGGACGACGGCGGCCCCTTGCGTGTGCCCGACGCCGCCCGGTTCTTCCTCAAGATCCTCGACGGCCTGGAGGCCGCCCACGGAGGGGGCCTGGTCCATCGCGACATCAAGCCGTCGAACATCATGGTGACGCCCGAAGGCGACGCCAAGATCCTCGACCTGGGCCTGGCCCGCGACATGGACGAGGAGGCTCACCGGCTGACGAAGACCAACACCGTCATCGGCACGCTCGACTATGCCAGCCCCGAACAACTGGGCAATGCCTCGCACGCCGATCGCCGCAGCGACCTCTATTCGCTGGGATGCACGCTCTACTTCACCCTGGCCGGGCGCCCCCCGTTCGAAGGGGGAGACGTCGTCAACAAGATCTTCAAGCAACGGATGGTCGAGGCCGACCCGTTGGAGACGGTCGCTCGCGGCGTCCCTTCCACGTTCGGGGCGATCGTCCGCAAGCTGATGGCCAAGGAGCCCGACCATCGTTATCAGTCAGCGGCCGAGCTGCGGGTTGACCTCGCCCGCTGGACCGACCCTGCCATCGTCCGCGCCATCCTCGGTGCCGAGGCCGATGCCGCGCGTGCGTTCCGGCCGCCTCCCCCCGAGCTCGACGACGACGAGCTTCGACTCTTGATGACCGAAGATTCAGGGATCAGCCTGGCCAATCTGCGAGACCTCGGCGACCCCACCCCCGCCCCGGCTCCAATGTCCCGACCATTGCCCAAGCCCAGGTCCGCCGTGATCGTGAATCCTCGAGATACGCTGCGTCCAAAGGTCGGGGCCGACGCGAACCAGGACGACTCACGCTGGCTCTATGCTTTCATTCTGGTTGCCGTTTTACTGGGCATCGCGGTCATTTTGGTCATCACCGTGTTCCGGTAAAATACGGACCTGGTCAACGAGATGGCCCCCGATTTGCCTTACTTACCGACTCGTCTCGTAAGAAACTCCCAAGGCCGGGGGGAACATCCGATGGAACGAACCAGGATCGCCGCAATGGCGGGCGGTTCCGCACTGGATTTGGGCAGTAGCGATCGCTTGAATGTCATCGAAATCGGCTTGCTCCTCTCATCCGACAGGGTCGCCGCGTTGATCGCCCTGTCGAGGCGGAATCAGCGGAGCGTCGCCCAGATGCTCCGCGGTTGGATCGATGACGCGATCGACGCCGAGTGTCACTCGGTAGGTTTAACGGTCCCGACGGAATCGTCTGTTCAGTAACGGATTGTTCGACGGGCCTCGATGGTCCATAATCGTCGAGTGAGAACGAATCGACGAGTGCGACCGGAAATGGCCGAGGCCGAGGGCGTCGGCGATCCGCTGGGGTTGTTCCTTCCCCCGGTCGCAGAGTGGTTTCGCGCCCGTTTCGGCGAGCCGACCCCGCCGCAGCGGCAGGGATGGCCGGCGATCGCCGCGGGCGAGAATACCCTGCTCTTCGCGCCCACGGGCTCGGGCAAGACGCTCGCGGCATTCCTGGCGGGCCTCGACCACCTCTGGCGAAACCCGATCTCGCGGCCGACGACGCGGATCCTGTACATCTCGCCGTTGAAGGCACTCAACGCCGACATCGCGCGGAACTTGCAGGACCCGCTCGAAGGGATCCTTGCCGGTGCCGAGGCGGCCGGAACCCCGCTACGCCCGCTGTCGATGGGCCTGAGAACAGGCGACACTCCGCAGGCCGAGCGGGCCAGGATGCGTCGTCGTCCGCCCGAGATCCTGATCACAACCCCCGAATCGCTCCACCTCCTGCTGACGAGCGGCGCCCGTGAGACTCTCGGGGCACTCGAGCACGTCATCGTCGACGAGATTCACGCCCTCTGCCCCAACAAGCGAGGGGTCTTCCTGGCCATCCTGCTGGAGCGGCTCCAGGCCATCAACCCGGCCGGATTCGTGCGGATCGGCCTCTCGGCCACCCAGCGCCCGCTAGAAGAGGTCGCCCGCTACCTCGGCGGCCGTTCAATCGAGACGACGGCCGACGGCTCAACACGCCTCGTCCCCAGGCCGGTGACGATTGTGGACGCGGGAAGGCGCAAGGAGCTTGAGCTGGAGGTGACCCTGACCGGCGGCGACGGCCCGCCCGGGGGGTCGATCTGGCCGGCCATCGAGGATGACCTGCTGGCGTCGATCCGCGCCAATCGGTCGACGATCATCTTCGCCAACAATCGGCGGATCGTCGAACGGCTCACCAGCCGCTTGAATGAGAAGGCCGAGGTCGATCGCGGCCCCGGCGATGACGGCGAGCATCCTCCGCTGGTCCGTGCCCATCACGGCAGCCTGAACCTGGACGAGCGGAGACGCACCGAGGACGCGTTGAAGCAGGGCGAGCTTGCGGCGGTCGTGTCGACAGCTTCGCTTGAGATGGGAATCGACATGGGGGCCGTCGACCTCGTCTGCCAGGTCGAGTCGCCGGGCGGCATCGCGCGCGGGCTCCAGCGGGTTGGCCGCGCGGGTCACATCGTCGGCCGCAAGAGCCGTGGTCGGATGCTGGCGAAGACCACGGGAGACCTGCTGGAGACCGCGGCCCTGGCCAGGGCCATGATCGCAGGCCAGGTCGAGGCCCTCAGGGTGCCGACGAATTGCCTGGACGTGCTGGCGCAGCAGGTCGTCGCCTGCGTGGGGATGGATCGCTGGGATGTCCCCGCGCTGTTCGACCTGATGCGCTGCGCCTACCCCTACCGCGACCTCACGCCAGAGGCGTTCGAGGCGGTGCTGGCGATGGTCTCGGGCCGATTCCCCGCCGCGTCGCTCCGCGACCTGCGCCCGCGTCTGAGCTGGGATCGCGTGCACAATGCGCTCGCTCCCCTTCCAGGCACCCAGCGGATGGCCCTGGTCGGCGGCGGGACGATCCCCGACACGGGGCAATATCCGCTCTATCTCGGCGAGAACGGGCCCAAGCTTGGCGAGCTCGACGAGGAATTCGTGCTGGAACGACGGGTGGGCGAGACGTTCGTGCTGGGGACGTCGACCTGGAAGATTGACGCCATCGAGCCGCAGAAGGTGGTGGTCTCGCCGGCCGCGGGCAGGTCCGCCCTGATGCCCTTCTGGCGCGGCGAAGGGGCGACACGCTCGGCCGAGCTGGGCGAGGCGGTTGGCGTGCTGACCCGAGAAATCTCGGGGCGACTGGACGACAAATCGCTCCTGTCTTGGCTGGAACAGGAGTGTCGGCTGGATGCACGATCGGCCCGACGCCTGCGAGATTACGTCGGCCGCCAGGTCCGCCATTCCGGCGCGGCGCCCGACGACCGGACGGTGCTCGTGGAGGCGTTCGACGACCCGGCAGGAGAGCTGGGGCTGGCGATCCTGACCCCCTTCGGCGGCAAGCTGCACAACGCCTTGAAGCTGGCGCTGCAAGAGCGTCTGCGCGAGCGGTACGGGATCGAGGCGGCCTGCCTCTCGGCCGATGACGGGGTGCTGATCCGGTTGCCGAGGATGGACGACCCGCCGCTCGACATCCTGAGCGGGCTGGATGGTGCCCTGGCCGAGCGATTGATCCGCGATACGCTGGGCGAGAGCCCGCTGTTCGGCCTGCGGTTCCGCCAGAACGCCGGCCGGGCACTGCTGATGCCACGTCCCGACCCATCCAAGCGGACGCCGCTCTGGCTCCAGCGGCTGCGGGCGAAGGACCTGCTCCAGGTGGTCCGCAAGTCGCCCGATTTCCCCATCGTGGTCGAGACCTACCGCGAGTGCATCGACGACGACCTCGACCTTCCCAGGCTCCGGATCTTCCTGGACAGGCTCGCCTCGGGCGAGATCAAGGTGGTCGGCCGGCGCAATGAGATCCCCTCGCCGTTCACCTCGGAGCTGACCTTCCAATTCACCCTGAAATTCATGTACGAATGGGACGAGCCCAAGCGTGCCGATCGGGGGACAACAACCAGGGCCGTGGACGAGGCGATGCTCAACCCGCTGCTGGCGTCGGCCTCGACCGACCCCAACTGGCTCGACCCAGCGGCCATTGGCCGGGTCGACGGCCGCCTGCGCGGGGTGGGCCGACCACCTCGGAGCGTCGAGGAGATGGCCGAAACACTGAGGCGGCTGGGGGACCTTGACGACGACGAGGTGGTCGGGCCGATGGCCGGGTTTCTCCGCGACCTGGCCGACGATCATCGGGCCTGCCGGATCGACCTGGAAGGGACCGCGAGGCCGGGTCGCTGGATCCACGCCGAAGACCTGGCCACGTTCGACCTTGCCTTCGCAAACCCGCCCGACGAGCTGGCGATGGCGACGGTGCTGGGCCGCTACATGCGGACGAGGGCCCTGGTCGGGTTGGCCGAGCTGACTTCGCGCTACCCGATCGACCCCGCGATCGCCACCGAGGTGCTGGAACGACGGGCACATGCCGAGGATTTCGTGCGGGTAGACGACCCCGACGGGGTGCGCTGGGCCGACCGGCGGAACCTGGAAGAAGCCCGGCGGATCACGATCGCGTTGCGCCGAAAAGAAGCCCTCGCCGTGGCGCCCGAGGTCTTCGCGGCCTTCGTCCTGGCCCGCCAGCACGTCGCGGCCGAGGCGCCCTTGCGAGGCGAGGCGGCGCTGACGACGGTCCTGGACCAGCTTCGAGGGCGGCCCCTTCCCGCCGAGGTCTGGGAGTCGGACGTGCTACCCAGGCGCCTCGGGGATTATCGCCCGACCTGGCTCGATTCGGCGCTGACGTCGGGCGGCTGGACCTGGCGGGCCGAGGCCCCCGACGCCCGCGCCGACCCCTCGGTCTCGATCCTCCCACGCGACTTTCCCGGCCACTGGACCGTGGTCGAAGGGGCCGAGCTGCTCTCGGGTGATCCGGCGACAATTCTGGCGACCCTGGGAACGCTCGGCGCCTCGTTCGTGCCCGACCTGGCGCGTTCAGCATCGATGGAACCATTCCGCGTTCGATCGTCGCTGGCGACGCTGGTCGCCCGTGGATTGGTCACCAATGACCGGTTCGACCCGGTCCGTCCGGGATCGCGGGCACGCGCCGAGGCGCTGGTGGAGGCGAAAGCGGCGTCGCGCACGCGTGGGCGGCTGCCCAGGCGGCCGGTGACCGATCGTCCTGAAGGGCGCTGGTCACTCGTCTCGGCCCCCGAGGGCGACGCGGAAGGTTCGGCCCTGGCCTGGGCGGCGGCGGTCCTGGATCGATTCGGCGTGCTCTGCCGCGAGACCGTGGCGGTCGAGCCCTGGTGCCCCCCCTGGCGCGAGCTCTTCCCGTTCCTGGACCGGGCCGAGATGCGCGGCGAGCTGCGTCGGGGCCACTTCGTCGAGGGACTCTCGGGCGTCCAGTTCGCAGAGGCCGAGACGATCGAGTCTCTTGCGCGATGGGCGAACTCCGGCCAATCGGCGGCCCCGATCCTGCTTCCGACCCTGGACCCGGCCAACCTCTACGGCTCGGGGGCGCCGCTCGACGTGCCGCTGCTCGAAGGGGGGACGGCCAGGCTCTTTCGCAATGCCTCGAACTGGATCGTCCTGATGGGCGGCCGGCCGATCCTGATCGTCGAGGGGACGGGCAAGCGGCTGACCGGGCTGGGTGCGGCCTCCGAGGCCGAGTTGAAGGCCGCGGTCGGCCTGCTGCCAAGCCTGGCGACCTCCAGTCGGCGGGTCCTGAAGGTCGAAACCTACAACGGGGCTGCCACGCTGGCGAGCCCGGCGGCCCCCTGGCTGGCCGAGGCGGGGTTCGTCCGCGACTATCCCGGGATGGCCTATTACGCCGGCTGGTAGCGGGCCGAACGCGGCCGACGTTTTTGAGACCCTCGCAGAGGACCGAGACCCGACCTCTGCCCTCCACGAACATTCGGAATCAAGGGCCACGATGGACGACCTGAAGACCGCGCATGTGCCGATCGGTGACCTGATCTACGACGGCATCGTGCTGAGCGATCTGCACCTGGGTAGCGACGTCTGCCAGGCCAGGCTGTTGGAGGAGTTCCTGACCTGGGCGTTCGACCACACCCACGAGCTGATCATCAATGGCGATATCTTCGATGACCTGAACTTCAAGCGCCTCTCGAAGAGGCATTTCGCCTGCCTGAAGGAGATCCGCAGGAACTCAGACCGCGACGACGTGCGGGTCGTCTGGTTGCGCGGCAACCATGACGGCGCGGCCGACATCGTCAGTCACATCGTCGGCGTCGAGATCCATGACGAGTACGTCTTCGACAACGGCCAGGTCCGGCTCCTGATCTTGCACGGCGACCAGTTCGACACGGTCGTCACCAATTATGCGTTCCTGACCAACTTCGCATGCGGCATCTACTATTACTTCCAGAAGTCGATGCCCCACCGGGCGTCCCGCTGGCTGCGGCGTGTCACCAAGAAATTCCAGCGTAATAGCCAGCTCGTGCAGCAGCGGGCGATCGACTATGCCCGGAGCAAGGGTTTCCTCGCGGTGACCTGCGGCCACACCCATCTCGCGCTCGACGTGACGGTCGACGGGGTCCGATACCTCAACAGCGGGACCTGGACCGAGCACCCGCCCTGCCCCTTCCTGGCCATCAAGGGACCCGAGATCCAGCTCGTCTCCTGGCCCCTTCCGGAGGCCGACCAACCAACCGCCAAGCCCGGGCTGAGTTGCTCGCAACCGGGCCCCGACACGGTCTGACGAACGTGGCACTGCCGGCTTGAGGGGTGGTCCTCCTCGCTTGCCATGCATTCCCACGTTCCTGGTATTCATGCATTTTAATGCCTTGAAAGCAAATCGGTATCCCGTATCCTGACGACTTACCCCCAGTGAGTTCAGGAGCGACGGTGTGCGTCCTCCCCGAGAAGTTTCCCGTCCTCATCGACACCTTCAAGATCCACAATCGCAGCAAGAAGCGACCCTTCATGGCCAGGGCCGCCAAGGCCATGGGATGGGGCGACCCGACGCCGGGCCGACGACCATCTCGGCTGGAGCCGGGTCACCATCGGCGAGATGTTGCCTGAGTTGCAATGCGGCATGACCTGCCTCGATGCCTCATCCGTCGGGGGGCGTCGCCTTGCGGAGGTCCGCATGCGTCGACTCCTGGACGACATCATGGAAATCGCCGAGGACCGAAGTTAGACCGCTCGCATCGGAACCGACTTGGTCTGCCGTCAGATGATCGACCCTGTGGTTACGCCTACGCCGAGTTGCCGATCCAACAAGCGATTCTCAGCGGGCTCAATCGGCAGGGATACTGCGGGAGTTATCGCGGCTCGCCTCCGAGGACATGGTGCGCTCCTTCATCCTCTTCCACCGCGAGCATCCCGTCTCCTTTCTTCATTGCGTGGCGCGAGGGAATGACCTCCTGTACCGATATGCCGGTCATGACCCCAAGTTCAATCCTTGGTCCCCGGGGATCGTCCTGCTCTACCTCGCGCTGGAACGTCTGTTCGCTGAGGGCCAGCACCGGACATTCGATTTCGCCGATGGAGATGGGCTGCACAAGGAGGTCTTCTCGACCCGGAGCATCCCATTTGCGGACCTCTTCCACTTTCGCCGAAGCCTGCGCCACCTCATGCTCCTGGGACTTTACGCCGGCCTCGACGCCTCCTCCCGCGCCGCCATCGGGCTTCTCGATGCGATCGGGCTAAGACGCCGGGTGAAACGGTTCGTCCGTCAGACGTTCCGAGCCGCGCGACTCCGTCCCGGGCCGTCTTCGTAGAGAAGGCCGCTGCTGGAATCGATCGAGCCGTTGGTGGGATTCGCCCGGTCGTTGAGTTGGAAGGGCATTCCCTCCACGATTGGCTTAATCAAGACGATCCACGTCAAAGGGGCGAGGCTGAATCTGAAGGTGATGAAGGCGTTGGAGTGCGATGTGGTGCGCCGGGCCACGATGGAGATATGGTTCGTGGAGATCCCAGGCGTGGAGAGTTCAATTCGGGATGGATCACAACTCTCAAGGTCCTCAACGCGTCGTGAGGACCTAATTTGTCGGATTCATCTCGACTCCCCCCTGATTCAACAAGCCGTCATGCCCATGATCGGTCTTCAGTCTCACTCCGTCGAATGGCCTGCCCGACCCATCCGCCCGTGGATCACGTCCGGGTTGGTCTCTGGCCAGTCGTGGACGCGAAGACTTCGGCCTGAGTACCTGAACTTACAGTTGGCCCGAAGCGCGGGGCGGTTTGGTCAGTCGCCTCTCCGGGATCGCCCGATCCGTCCGCATGCGGACCCCGTAGAGACCTCTTGGGTGTGCCCAGAGGGGCTCATTTTGGTAAGATCGCCGGGACTTAGAGAGACGGTCCGGGGGGCTTGCCCGGGCCGAACGATGACCCGGGCGGACCGCCATGACGCGAACTGAACTCGACTCGATGGGGAGCATGGAGGTCCCGGCCGAGGCGTATTATGGCGCCCAGACCAGGCGGGCCGAGCTCAATTTCCAGATCAGCAGCCTGCGCATCCCGCGAGCCATGATCCGGGCCCTGGGATTGATCAAAGGGGCCGCGGCGCAGGTGAACATGGATTTGGGGCTGCTCGCCGCCGAGATCGGTGAGGTCGTCGCCCAGGCGTCACAGGGGGTGGCCGAGGGGCGGTACGACTCCCAGTTCGTCGTCGACGTGTTCCAGACAGGCAGCGGCACGTCGTCGAACATGAACACGAACGAGGTGATCGCCGGGGTCGCCAACGAGATCCTCGGAGCCGGCCGTGGCGGCAAGTCCCCGGTCCACCCCAACGACTCGGTGAACATGGGGCAGTCGTCCAATGACGTCTTCCCCACGGCCATCCATGTCGCGGCGCTCGAGGGGATCTCGAAACACCTGATACCCTCGCTGGAATTGCTGCGCGAGGGGCTCGACGCCAAGGCCAGGTCGTTCGACCCGATCGTCAAGATCGGCCGGACCCACCTGCAAGACGCGGTCCCGATCCGGCTGGGCCAGGAATTCTCGGGCTACGCGGCGCAGGTGGCCCAAGGGATCCGACGATTGCAGGCGGCCGGGCTAGCCCTGGCGGAATTGCCGATCGGCGGGACGGCCGTCGGCACGGGGATCAACACGCACGCCGACTTTCCGAAGCGGATGGCTGCCCGGCTCACCCAGCAGACCGGCCTGACCTTCAGGCCCGCCGACAACCCCTTCGAGGCGATGGCCGGTCGCGACGCGGCGCTCGAGGCCTCGGCGGCCCTCCGGAGCGTGGCAATCAGCCTGTCCAACGTCGCGAACAATCTCCGATGGCTGGCCTCCGGCCCGCGGTGTGGAATTGGCGAGATCGTCCTGCCAGAGCTTCAGCCGGGCAGCTCGATCATGCCGGGCAAGGTCAATCCGGTCATCCCCGAGGCCGTGATGATGGTGGCCGCGCAGGTCGTAGGCAACGACGCGACGATCGCCTGGGCCAATGGAGTCGGCTCTAACTTCGAGCTGAACGTGATGATGCCGGTGATCGCCTACAACCTGCTGCAATCGATCGCGCTGCTGACGACCGCGGCTCAACACCTCCAGGATAAGTGCGTCGCCGGCCTCATTGCCGACGAGGCTCGATGCGCGGAGTCGATCGAGCGGAGCCTGGCCATGTGCACGGCGCTGGCACCGATCGTGGGCTATGATCGCGCTGCGGCGATCGCCAAGTTGGCTTACAAGACGGGCCGGACCGTCCGTGAGGTCGCCCTGTCTGTCGCCGGCAAGACGGGCGACGAGGTGGCGGACCTGTACGGTCCCCTCGCCGATTCCTTCAAAGGCTCGGTGTCACCGCTGCCGGCCGCCGAGCAGATCATGGCGGCGCTCGACCCGATGGGCCAGACGATCCGAGGCACGGGCGTGGGCGGATCCGGCGGCGGATGAGCCCTCTTCGAGATGACCGACGCTTCGCCGGGTTCGTTTCGTTCTGGAGAGACTGCGATGGCCGAGACTCGAATTGACGAGGGACCGGCGGCGGACGAATCCGGGGAACTGGCCGTCGACCCGACCCCGATCCTGCACGCTCCCGAGGCCGGCGAAGCTCGGATCGTGATCGTGCAGAAGGGAGGAGCCAGCGTCCCGCTGGTCATGCTCCCCGCCCTGCTCCTCATCGCCGCCGCGCTGGGGATCCTGGTCTATCGGCAGAGCTTCCCCCATCCCACCGAGGGGCCATCGAATCGAGTCGCGACCCGGCCGGTAAACCCTGCCGAGCCTCAGGTTTCCGACGAGTCGAAAGGGCCCGAGCCCGTCCCGGTGATCGAGCGGCCTCAGCTCGAGATCCGTTCGATCCTCGATCCCTCGATCGTCCTCGGTAACATCGAGGGCGAGCCTTCGAAGCCCGCCTCGATCGGCTTTGCCCATCCGTCGGAACCGAAACTCGCCCCCCTTGCTCCCCTCGCAGCGGCGAATCCAACGCAATTGCCGCCGTCCCCGACCCCCATCGCGGCGCCCGAGAGCGAACCCCTGGCGGGCATCGAGGCCCTCGTCCCGCCGCCGGACGCCGTCGACCCGGGCGAGGCTAAGGCCGAAGTTGCCGAGGTCAAACCGGCGGCCGAGCCTCCGAAGCTGACCCGCGATCAGGTCCTGAAGGACATCCAGCGCGAGTCGACCGAGCGCAAGGCCGAGATCCGCGCGATCGAGGCAATCAAGCCGAAGCTCGCCGAGCGGGACAAGCAGCAGAGCCTCGAACGTCGCAAGGTCGAGGTCGCCGAGGCGCGGAAGCGCGCCGATGCCCAGCGTCCCAGGTTCCGCGCCGAGCTGCGGCGGGTGCTGGCCGGACGCGGCGATGCGCTCGGGACGCAGGTTAGCGAGCTTCGCGAGCGGTCGCTTCTGCCGGTCCAGCCCGAGATCGAGGACGCCGTGGCGAAGGCCTTCAAGGGCTCGGCGCGGAAGACGAAATTCACGCGAAATGGTCGGATCGAGTTCATGCGGTCCAAGGGGATGAGCGAGCCGGACATCCTGGGGATCCTCGCGTACGACGAGGGGATGAAGATCTCACAGCGTGGATCCGCCCGCGACCTGAGGGAGGTCTGGGTCCGGGCGGCCAAGCAGCTTCTGGCCGTGCCGTTCCCCGCGGAACGGGCCGCCCAGGGAAATCCCCCGGCCAACCAGGCCGGCGTCTCCTCGCCCCCCCCGCTAGCCGACCGAGACCGGCCTCGTCCATAATGAATGATGGATCATCCCTCCCCCGAAACTTCGCCGAATCTGGCGAAGCCTGAACGCGGGGCACGACTCCGATTCGACCCCCTTGGACGAGGCCTCCCACCATGCTGCTGACTCGGGTCGCCGCCTTGACGCTCCTGACGGCCGCGCTGGCCCTGACTCAACGGGCCCATGCCGCGGACGACACGGAACCGGGAATTACGGCGGGCAAGACGCTTCTGAAGGAGGGGGACGACCTCGCCGACAAGGCGGATACCAACCAGGCCGTCCTCAAATACAAGCAGGCTTTCGAGAAGCTCCTGCCCGTGATGCGCAAGCTGCCGTTCAAGACCGAGGTCAAGCGCGACGTCACCGCACGCGAAGCGTTGAAAGACTTCCTCGTCAAGGAGCTGGACGAAGACTCGACACCGGGCGAGTTCCGGGCGATGGAGATGGGCATGAAGGCCCTCGGCTTCCTCCCGCGCAACGCCGACCTCAAGGCGACGATGGTCCAGGTCTATTCCGAGGAGATCGCCGCGTTCTACGACCCTCGGACCAAGACGATGCACCTGATCCGCGAGCCCGAGGTCAAGGAGAAGGACAAGAAGCCGGTCGGGTTCCTCGACAAGCTCCTCGGCCGGACCGGCGGGTTCGACAAGGACCAGAACAAGACGGTGCTCGCCCACGAGCTGACGCACGCCCTGGCCGACCAGCATTACGACCTCGCCGCACTCCAGAAGGCGGCCAAGGGCAACGACGACGCCGCGATGGCGGTCTCGGCCCTCATCGAGGGTGAGGCCACCCTGACGATGATGGCCGCGCAGATGGACGACTGGCAGGGCAAGGCGATCACCGTCCTCCCCTCGGCCGACCTCGAACGAACCATGTCGTTCATCATGCCGTTCATGAAGTTCGCCGGTGGCGCCAGCCTGAAGAAGGCCCCGCCCGTGCTCATCGAGTCGCTTGTCTTCCCTTACCTCCGCGGCCTCGTCTTCGTCTCCAAGCTGACGAATGACAAGGGCTGGGAAGGGATCGACGAGGCGTACAAGAATCCGCCGCTGTCGACCGAGCAGATCCTCCACCCCGAGAAGTACCAGGCCAAGCCCGACGTCCCCACCCTCATCGACCTCGGCACGCTCGACGCCGGCCCTGACTGGAAAGAGCTGGGCCGGAACGTGGTCGGCGAGATGCAGACGAGCGTCCTGCTGAACAAGCACGGCGGCAAGAAGGCGGCGGCCGGCTGGGACGGCGACCGCTACGCCGTCTTCGAGAAGCCCGGCGGCAAGCTCGGCCTCGTCTGGGCCTTGACCTGGGACACCGAGGAAGACGCCAAGGAATTTGCCCAGGGCTACGCGCGGTTCCAGGCGACCAAGATGAACGCCGATGCCGAGACCCCCGACCAACCTGCCGACGCCCTCCGCCGCTCCGTGAGGGGCACCGATTACGCGATCGACCGCCGCGGTGTCGATGTGACGATCGTCGAAGGGTTTGACACCAAGACGACCCTCGGGCTGATCGAAGCGGGCTTCAAGGCCAAGAAGTCCGAGATGACCCGACCCTGACCGGTCCCTGACTGGCCAACGACGCCGATCAGGTCGCCGCGGACCGGAGGAATCACCGGCTGCGGCGGCCTTTGCGTTGACAGAGATTCTCCGCCTGCTACGATTCGCCTCATGATGTCGGCGTCCGATCGAACGCGCCGGCCCATCCCTCCCATTCTCTCCAGGTCCTAGAGCCGAGGTCGAACCCGAATGATCGGCACGATCCGTCGACTCGCCGGACTTCCGCTCACGAATCGCTCGCGTGCCTTGGCGGCCAGCTTTCTTGAACAGACCGCCCGCGCCGGCGCCGTCCAGCGCAGCCTGCTACTGGGCATGGTCGCGCGGCACGCCGGCAGCGATTTCGGCCGGGACCATCATTTCGGCGCCATCAAGTCGATCGAGGACTTCCGGAAGCATGTGCCCGTGCGGGGTTACGACGGCCACGAGCCGTACATCGCGCGGGTCCGGCAGGGCGACATCGGCGCCCTCTTCGGTGCCGGGACAACGGTCCGGATGTTCGCGATGACGTCGGGCACCACGGCCCGGCCCAAGACGATCCCGGTAACCCAGGAGTCGCTCGACGGCTATCGCGAGGGCTGGACGATCTGGGGAATTCGTGCCTTCGACGACCATCCCGCGATGCTCACTGCGGGGCTCAAGCCGATTCTCCAGCTCGCCAGCGACTGGCGCGAGAGCGTCACACCGTCGGGGATTCCCTGCGGGGCGATCACGGGCCTGACGTCGCAGATGCAGAGCCTCCTCGTCCGGACGGTCTACTGCATGCACCCGTCGGCGTCGCGGATCAAGGACGTCGAATCCAAATACTATGTGGCGTTGAGGCTCTCGGCGTATCGCGACGTCGGCACCGTCATCGCAGCCAATCCGAGCACGATCCTGGCCATCGCTCGCCTCGGCGATCGCGAGAAGGAGACGCTCATCCGCGACCTCGCGGACGGCACGGTCTCCGAGAAATGGACCATTCCCGACGAGGTGCGCCGGGCCATCCGGCCCCGGACTCGCTGGCGACGCCCCAATGCGGCCAGACGGCTGGAGCGGATCGTCGAGCGGACGGGCCGCCTGCTACCCAAGGATTACTGGCCGAACCTCCAGTTCCTCTCCAACTGGACGGGCGGCACGATGGGTTCGTACCTGCGCGGCTATCCCGAATACTTCGGCGAGACGCCGGTGCGCGACGTCGGCCTGATCGCGTCGGAAGGGCGGATGACCATCCCGATCGAGGACGGGACGGCCGCGGGCCTGCTCGACATCCGCCATCATTACTTCGAGTTCATCCCCGAGGACCAGGGGGACGCCGACCAGCCCGACGTGCTGGGGGCGACCGAGCTCGAGGAGGGGAAGCGATACTTCATCCTGCCGACCACGGCGGGCGGGCTCTACCGCTACCACATCCAGGACCTGGTGCGGTGCGCGGGCTACCGGGGCGAGACCCCCCTTATCGAGTTCCTCAACAAAGGGGCCCATTACTCCAGCCTGACCGGAGAGAAGCTCTCGGAGTTCCAGGTCGTGGCGGCCGGCGACCTGGCCCAGCGGGCGCTCGGGATCAGGCTGAAGTCGTTCCTGCTGCTCCCGGAGTGGGGAGACCCGCCCGGTTACGTCCTGCTCATCGAGGAGGGGGACGCCGACTCCGAGCTCGCGTGCCGGATGGCCTCGGAGATGGAGCATCAGCTTCAGGCTCTGAACGTCGAATACGAGAATAAGCGATCAACCCTCCGCCTCGCCCCGATCCGCGCACGCCGGATCCCCGCCGGATCATGGGCCGATTTCCAGCGGAAGCGATTGGCGAGGAGCGGCGGGACCGTCGAACAATATAAGCAGCCGCTCCTGATGCCCGACCTGGAAGCCCTGCAAGGTTTCCAGGTCTGCGACGAGCCCACGCAGGCGGGGCCGACCTGACCGGAGGCCCTCGATCTCGGGTTGTCCGGAACGGTCGATTGAGATATGACGTTGCCGCGCCGCGAACTCAGAGCGGAGTGAGCCGGTCGAGGGAGGGATCTCGCAATGAATTCCGCGAAGGATCGCGCGCGCCGCCGGCGGGCAGCCCATCTGCTGCTCGCCTCGTTCGTCGCCGTCTCGCCCGCCTTGCATGGCTGCTCACGGTTCCGCGACCATCGTCGGCCGACCCTGGGCAAGGACGTCGTGGTCCCCGGGCCGTCGGCGAGCACGTCGGGACCGATCCCGATCCCGGTCGCGGGCGACCTCACTCCCCGGGCCCAGACCTCGAGACCATCGCTGGTCGGCGACCTGATCGACCTGGATTCGGCCGACGGCAAGGCAACGGTCACCCGTTCGACGGCCCATCCGTCGACCCCGCCCGCGGCGGGTCCGACCGATTCCCCGACCCCGGGCGCCCTGCTCGCGGCCCAGGAATCTTCGAGGATCCGGGCCGCAGCGACCAGGCCCGCCCCCAATGCCCTGCCGCCGCTCGACCTGCCGGACATCTCGGTGCCCAAGCTGGTTGTCCCGCCCGTCGACGTCCCGCCGGTCATCGCCGGGGCTCCCGTGAACGAGCCCGGGCCGAAGTCGGAAGACGAAGACGAAGACGAAGACGTCAAGATGAGGCAGGTCCTGGCCGATGCCCGATCCAAGCTCGACGCGATCGGCAATTATCAGGTCAAGGTCCGCCGCCAGGAGCGGGTCGGCTCCGACTTGCAGCCGGTCGAGGACATCACGCTGAGCATCCTGAGGTCGCCTCGGGCGGTCCGGATCGAGTGGCCCGACGGCCCCAACAAGGGTCGCGAGGTCCTCTTTGCCGGTAACGGGCCGGATGCCAAGATGCACGTCAAGATGCCCAATCCGCTGATTCCGAGGCTCTCGCTGGCACCCGACAGCCCGCTAGTGATGCGCAGCGGTCGGCACCCGATTACCGAGGCGGGTTTCGACACGATTCTGGCGAACGTCGAGGCACCCGCTCGATCGAACGACCCGGCCGTGGGCAGGGTGAAATACGCCGGAGTCGAGTCTCCGCAGGAAGTTGGCCGCGCCTGCTACGTCCTGACTCGCGTGACGCCGAGCGGAGAGCACTGGCGGGTCTACCTCGACACGACCACCTCACTGCCCGCGATGGTCCTGGCGGCCGACGCCCAGGGACAACTCCTGGAGCGGTATGTCTTCGACCCGCCCAAGGTCGATCTGCCCGAACTCGCCTCGGTCGATGCGTTCGACCCGAACGCCCGATGGGGACAGCCCTCGGGCTTATTCGGCCGGCTTGCGCGGGGCAGCAGCACCGAGCCCGTCAAGACGACGACGCAGTGACTGCCATTCTGGCGAGCACCGAACGGGCGGCGTGAAAGTTGGGGATCGAAATCCCCAAATTGTCACAAATTTTAACCCGATTGGGAAAAGCTGTTTCCGTCACCAAACCGGCCGCATAAAATGGAAGAGCAAGACTCCGGCAATGGAATTGCTAGACCCCCCTCTTGCCCCGGTTCCGAGCTCCATCAGCGAATGATGTGTGGCCATGGTTGCCGATCATCCATTTTCGATCCTGATCACGGACGACGACCCCGTCGCCCGAGAAACGTTGCGCGATATCTTCGAGCCGCAAGGATATCGAACCTTGCTGGCGGAGAGTGGCGAGCAAGCCATCGACATCGCGCAGCATAACGTCATCCACCTGGCCCTCATGGACATGCATCTCCCCCGCCTCACCGGCCTGGAGACGATGGAGATCGTCCGCCAGATCAAGGGGATGCTGCCGATGATCCTGGTCTCCGGGGCCAGCGACGATAATCTTCTTCGCAAAGCCCTCTCGGCGCATGCCTTCTGCGTGCTGGCCAAGCCGGTCAGCAAGCACGTCGTTATCTACGTCGTCGCGCGGGCGCTCCAGAAGTTCTACTGAGGCCGGTGCCCACGATGCGCCGCCTCGCCGCACTCATCTTCTGGCTTGCGGTGGTCGCGGTCGACGCTCGCGGCCATGACATCCCCAACGCGCGAGTCGACCGATCGATCCAGGCACGGATCGAGCCCGGCCGGCTGATCGTCGAGTACGAGGTGAGTCTGGCCGAGCTGACGCTCGTCCAGGACTTGCGCGGCCTCGCCGAGATCCCGCCGAATCTCGACCGACGATCCCTGTTCGAGATCTACGCCCAGGTGACCGGCCCGCTGAACGCAAAGGGCTTGCTCGTCTCGGTGGACGGAGCCGAGATCGCCCTGAAGATCGATCGCTCCCACGTCGTCGTCGAGGGACACCCTCGCTTCGAGTTCCGGATGATCGCCGGGATCCCGCCCAAGGGTCGGCTCAGGCTCCAGGACACGAATTACGCGGCCAGCGAAGGGACAAGCAGGCTGGCGATCGCCGGAGAACCCGGCATCACGCTGACCGGAGATGAGCTATCGGCGAACGTCGGCGACATCCCCATCCGCGCCGTCTGGGAGCTCTCCGACTCCGAGGAAAAGCGGACGAAGCAGGTCGAGGTCTTCTACGTACCATCGCAGGCTCCTGGACCAGTACGAACTGCGTCGAATCTCCAGGTCAGCGAACAGAAGCCGCCTCGGCCTGAGGAAGAGCGGGGTTGGCTCTCCAGGCAGACTGCGAGCCTCCTGGACGCGGAGCGTGGCTGGTCGGTCGCGGCTCTCATCTTGATCGCGATCGGCCTGGGGGCGGCGCACTCGCTCCAGCCGGGGCATGGCAAGTCGCTGGTGGCGGCGGTCTCCGTGGGTCGAGGCGGCGGACGAGGCCTGGCGTTCGTTCTGGCGTCGGCCGTGACGCTGACCCACACCGGGGCCGTGATCGCGGTCGCCGGCCTTCTGCGCGCCACGCGCACCGCTCGATATGCCGAGATCGACGACGGGCTGACTCGGGTGGCCGGATTTCTGATCGCGGCCATCGGTGCCTGGAAGCTGGGCCGCTGGGTCTCGGGCGTCCCCGAGCATGCCGAGGCTCCCACGGACGACCTCCCTCCCATGAAAGGAGCGTGGCAGGTCGCGGGCCTGGGGCTAGTCGCGGGCCTGGTCCCCTGCTGGGACGCCATCAGCCTGATCGTGCTGGCCGAGGCGTTGGGCCGACTCGGCCTGGGGCTGATCCTGCTGATTGCGTTCGGCCTGGGGATGGGGCTGGTTTTGGCCACGGTGGCCTGGGCTTCCGGGCGTATCGTCCCATCAATCCTCGGACCGAAGGGTCGAGGGTCGAGGGCCCTGGGTCTGGCGGCTGGGCTGGTCATCTTGGGGATGGGCCTGTACCTTCTCAACGGGTCAGGGACGTCGGCGACGGGTCGGTGAGGATCGCCGGTTTGGACGGGCGAGGACGAACAAATCGGGCTTCGAAGCCGAGGCTCGCCGTTGCCGGTTGAAGTCCCGGATCGGCTCTTTTGCAGGGGCGTGCGATGCATCGCGATCGGGCCGTCGAATGCTGATCTCTTCCATTGACGTTCACCACGTCGCGGTCCCGCTGAAACGCCGCATCAAGCACGCGTCGCACGACCGGACGACCAGCGACAACCTGATCGTACGCGTCCGCCTTGATGACGGCCGGGTCGGAGTCGGCGAGGGGGTCCCGCGCTCTTACGTCACGGGCGAGACCATCGAGACGGCCTTCCGGGCCCTCTCCGGCGTCGATGTCGCCCGGGCCATCGGCCGACCCTCTGACATGCGGAGTGTCGTCCGTTCGCTCGAGCGTTTCACGCTCCCCTCGATCGAGGACGATCCCCGAGGGATGGACGGCAACGCCGCCCGGTGCGCCCTGGAACTGGCGATCCTGGACGCTTACGGCCAGGCATTCGGCGTCTCCGCGAGCGAGGCGCTCCGGATGGCCGAGGTGCCGGGCCTTCCATTGCGGGCCAAGCCAGGCGTGGTCTGGTACAGCGGCGCGATCACGGCCGAAGACCCACGGCGCGAGCTCTACTCGGCCCTCAAACTTCGCCTCTACCGGTTCTCGCAGACCAAGATCAAGGTAGGCGTTGATGGGCAGGATGACCCCCGACGGCTCAGAAATCTGCGGCGGGTCCTGGGGCCCTGGATGAACATCCGGATCGACGCCAATGAATCGTGGGCACCCCATGAGCTGATCGAAAGAGTCGCCCCGCTCCTGGGCAGCCGACCGTCGGCGCTCGAGCAGCCGGTCTCGCACGAGGACGTTGGAAGCCTGGCGTCACTCCGACCCCAGCTGGGCGTGCCGGTGATGCTTGACGAGTCGCTCTGCGGAGAGCCCGACGGCCGGCGCGCCATCGAGGCGGGGCTAGCCGACCTCTTCAATGTCCGCCTCTCCAAGTGCGGAGGAATCTTCCCGAGCCTGAGACTGGTGGCGATGGCCCACACCGCCGGCCTCGGTGTGCAGCTCGGTTGCCACCCGGGCGAAACCGGGGTGCTCTCGGCGGCCGGCCGACATGTCGCCTCGAATCTGCGCGGGCTCCGCTACGTCGAGGGCTCGTACGACCGCCACGTCCTGGCGAGGAATATCACGACAAAGGGCGTCAACTTCACGATCCACGGGCTTGCCTGGCCGATCAAGGGGCCCGGGCTCGGGGTCACCGTGGATGAGCAGGGCCTCGACGCGTTGACCGTCAGGAAGGTGCATCTCGACTATGCTTGAACCGAGTTCCGAGACCTGGACGGCCTCCGACGGCTACCCGATCCACGTCACCACCTGGCATCCCGAAGGATCGGTCAGGGGGGCCTGCGTGGTCCTCCACGGCGTGCAGAGCCACGGCGGCTGGTACCACAGGATGGGCCGGAACCTCGCCAGTCGCGGCTACGTCGCCTATTTTCCCGACCGTCGCGGCTCGGGGGCCAATCGCCAGGATCGGGGCCATACTCCGTCGTCCCGCAGGCTGGTCGACGACGTCGGCGAGTTCACGGCCTTCGTCCGAGGCAAGTCGGACGTGCCGCTGGCCCTTGCCGGGATCAGCTGGGGTGGGAAGCTCGCGGTGGTCGCCGCGGGCCTCTGGCCCGACCGGATCGACGCGCTCGCCCTGATCTGCCCCGGCTTGAGGCCGAGGGTCGGGGTCTCCTTCGTCGAGAAGCTGCGGATCGCGGTGGCCTTCGCCACCAACCGCCGCAAGACGTTCCCGATCCCGCTGGCCGACCCCGCCCTGTTCACCGCCGAGCCAGCCGGCCAGGCCTTCATCGCGGCCGACTCGCTGTCGCTGCGCGTGGCCACCGCCGGCCTGCTCGCGGCGAGCACGTTCCTCGACCTGAAGGTCCGCAAGATCCCGGCCAAGGTCACCCAGCCCATCTTATTGATGCTGGGCGGCCAGGACCGGATCGTGGACAACATTCAAACCCGTGCTTACTTCGATCAACTTGCGAGTGCCGACCGGAAGGTCATCGAATATCCCGAGGCGCATCACACGTTGGAATTCGAGCCCGATCCCGACCGGTACATGACCGACCTGATCGACTGGCTGGACTCGGTGCTCGAGGTCAGGCCGAGACCGTTGTCGCGATGACGGGCTCGGTGACCTTCGTTTCCTCGCGGACAACTTCGGTGGCCTGTCGAACGGGCTCGGAAATGCTGCGAGGGGCATTCGCACGGAAGAACTTCGAGAGCCTGGCGAAGTGCTCTTCGGGCTGACGCTCGCGGCTCCGGTTGTGCTTGGCCAGCGGGACGATCCAGATCTCCTTGGGATCGCCCGCTTCGTCGAAGAGGCCCCGGGCGATGGCCGGCGAGATGTACGCGTCCTTCTCGCCGTGGATCATGAACAGAGGGCGAGGGGCGATCTGTCGGGTGGCCCGCTCGACATCCGGGAACGAGCAATTCAAGCGACGTGCCGAACGGGACCGGCCCGCCCAGCCGACAAACCGGTACATCCATTTGGGCATCTTGTTGAAGATGCTCCGGGAGTGGATGTAAATCTCGGCCCAGCGCTGGATGTAGGCCATCATCGTGCCGCGGATCGGGAACGCGCCGTCGGTGGCCACACCCCAGACGGAGGGCTCGGCCGCGGTCACGCAGAGGGCCGTCGTGCCGCCGCGGCTGACCCCGAAGAGGCCCACGCCGGCGGGGTCGGCATCGGGCCTCGTCCGCAGGTAAGCCAGGGCCGCTTTCAGGTCGCGGATTTCGTATTCGGAAACCCACTGGAGCGGCTCGTAGTCGGTCTTCGACTCGCTCCGCCCGTGATTGCGGTAATCGAAGGTGAAGAGGTCGAAGCCCAGGTCGCGGAGCCCGTCGATGTAGGGGACAACGCCCCAGCGATCGCTCAGGTACTCATGCGAGAAGACGACGACGCCGGCCCTCGATTGCGTACGCCTGGGAAGATAAGTGCCGGCCAGCGTCAGCCCGTCGGAGGTCCGGAATCGAACCTCCTCGCCGGGCTTGGCTTCGATCCGGAGCGGGAGAAACAGGGGCTTCTCCTCGAAAATCCGGGCCACGACGGGGCCGTATCGCAACCAAATATAGGCAAATAACCCGGCGACGGTGAGTAAGACCACCAGCACGGGGAGAAGCACGGCCAGGGTCAGGGGGGATGGCACGGCGGGGCTCCGGAGTCGTCGCTGGGGGAGGAGTCTCGGTGCTCGATCGGGACGGCGGTGGGTCGGGCGAGAGGAGTTGAGTCGTCTTAGGTGAACCTGGGACGTCAGCCAGTATATCGCTTGAGGATCAAGGAGATGTTCTGGCCGCCGAAGCCGAAGCTGTTGGACAGGGTGACCTGGACGTCCTTCTTGCGTGCCGTGTGGGGCACGTAATCGAGGTCGCAGTCGTCGCCCGGATGTTCCAGGTTGATCGTCGGCGGGACCACCCCGTCTCGAATCGCGAGCAAGCAGACGATCGCCTCGACGCTGCCAGCGGCCGCGATGAGGTGACCCATCATACTTTTCGTGCTCGAGATAGGCACATGGTATGCCGCGTCGCCGAACGTCCCCTTGATCGCGAGAGTCTCGATCGAGTCGTTGACCGACGTGCTGGTCCCGTGGGCGTTAATATAGTCGATATCGGTCGGCTGGAGGCCGGCATCGGCCAGGGCTTCTTTCATGCATGCGATGGCCCCCCGCCCCTCGTCGTGGGTGTCGGTCAGGCGGAATGCATCGGCCGTCGAGCCGTAACCGACGACTTCGCCGTGGATCGTGGCCCCGCGAGCCAGGGCGTGCTCCAGGCCTTCCAGCACGATCATCCCCGCCCCTTCGCCGAGGATGAACCCGTCCCGGTCCCGGTCGAACGGGCGGCTGGCACGGGTCGGCTCGTCATTGCGCGTGGAGAGGGCCGTCAACAGGTTGAAGCCGGTGACGCCGAACGGGTGGATCATGCTGTGGGTGCCGCCCGACAGCATGACGTCGGCCTCGCCCCGGCGGATGATCTCGACGGCCTCACCGATGGCCTGCGAGCTGGCGGCGCAGGCGGTCAGGCAGTTCGAGTTCGGCCCTTGGGCGCCGAAAAGGCTCGCGAGGTGTCCCGAGGGAGTCCCCGGCTCCTGCTCCGCCTCGTGCATCTTGTCCAGGAAGTGGACCCCCTCGCTGATGTACGAGGCGGTCTCGACCCGGCCGTTCTGCTTGTCGTCCGCGGCCAGGTGCTGCGTCGTCTGGTAGATCAGGGCGGCGAACCGGGGGAAGTCCTGCTGGCCTTCGCCCGATCCCAGATAGATGCCGAACCTGGTCCGGTCGAGGCCGTCGAAGGCTTCGAGCCGGGAGTCAGCGATGGCCATCGTGGCGGCGGCGATGGCGAGGATCGTGTTCCGATTGCAATGCTTCCAGCGGTCGACGTCGGCGACATACCTGGAGAGATCGAGATCCTTGACCTCGGCGGCGATCTTGGTGGAGAAGGACGAGGCGTCGAACAGCGAGATCGGCCCGACGCCGCTCTTCCCCTCCTGCAACGCCTTCCAGGAGGATTCCAGGTCATTTCCGACCGGCGTGACCATCCCCATCCCGGTGACCACGACTCGACGATGCATGCGAAGTTCCTTGCCCGAGGTCGATGCGACGGACGGTGGGAGAGTACGAGGCCGACCCGGGAGGGATTCAGCCCGACGACCGCTGACCCCGGATGACCAGGGCGGCCGCCTGACCGTTGCGTGTGAGATTCGTGTTCACGAAGATCGGATTGTCGGTCGGCCGCGATTGGCCAAGGACCAGGTCTAATCCGCACTCGGGATCCTGCTCGTCGCAATGCAGGACCGAGGGGATCCAACCCGAATTGACGCCGAGCAGGCTGCCGATGGCCTCGACGACCCCGCAGCCCGAGACGAGATTGCCCATGTAGCCCTTCAGCGCGGTCACGGGCACCGACTGGCCGTCGCCGAAGATACGGCGGATGGCGCGGGCCTCGGCCAGGTCTGAGATCCGGGTGGCCGAGCCGTGGGCGTTGACGTGGCCGATGTCGGAGGGTTTCAGGCCCGCGTCGCGGAGCGCGGCGAGGATGGCGACCTCGGTCCCCTTCCCCTCGGGGTCCTGTCCGCCGGCGGGATGGGCATCGCAGCCGGAACCGGCGCCCAGGATCTCGCCGTAGACCTTGGCCCCGCGGCGTGCCGCGTGCTCGGCCTCTTCAAGGATAAGGATGCCCGCCCCTTCGCCCGGGACGATGCCGGCCCGATCCTTGTCGAATGGGCGGCAGGCGGCCGCGGGATCACCGGCCCAGTTGCTCATCTGCTCGGCCAGACCGATCCGGACGAGGCTCATCGGGTGGATCTTGGTGTCGGCCCCGCCGGCGATCATCACGTCGGCCCGACCGCGCTGGATGATCCGGGTCGCCTCGCCGATGGCGAGGTTCGAGGCGGCCTCGTTCTCGGTGATCGAGTTGCTGGGCCCCTGGCAATCCATCAGGATCGAGATGTGGCACGCCAGCATGTTGGGCAGATACTTCAGCAGCCAGATCGGCGGGATGAGGGGGATCCCCTCACGGGCGTAGGCCTTGTAGTCGAGCGTCTTCCCATTGGGGAAGGCCTTCTGCATGGCCGGGGCCAGCTCGTCCAGGTCGGTGGCGATGAGCCCCGCACCGAGGTCGAGCCCGATCCGGGTCGGATCGACGCCGCCATCGATCAAGCCGGCGTCGGCCATGGCCAGCTCGGCCCCGGCGACGGCCAGCTGGATGTCACGCGCCATGTATTTCAGGCTCTTTTGCAGGGCCTTGGCGTGCTTGGGGACGGCGTGATCGCGGGCGCGAAAATTGGCGATTTCGCCGCCAGCGGAGCTGGGCAGGCCCGCGACGGGGAACGAGCGGATGGGACCGATCCCACCTCGACGTTCGGCAAGGCTGGCGCGATAGGCCTCGGCGCCGATGCCGACGGGGCTGATCACGGCCAAGCCGGTGATGAGGACTCGGCGGTCGTTGCGGGCCATGGTCTACGGGCGCTCTAAGTCAAGGGGAGACACGGAGGAGACTCGTGGGTCGATGGCGAGCAGACGGGCAGAGGTCACCCTCAGATGCCGTCGTTGGACGTCGAGGCGGGCACGGGGGTCACCCCGTCGGCCTGCCCGTCGGCGGGTACGGTCAGGGCCGCAGCGGCCGCCACTTCCTTGGCCGCCGCCTGGGCCTTGGCCAGGTTCAGGACAGTGAGCATCTGCTGGGTGAAGACGAAATTCTTGGACCCGAAGATCTGGTTGACCCGCGACTTATCGAGGTGGGCGAAGAAGATCTCGACGTCGGCCAGGAGCTCACCGTTCAGGAACGCCTTGGCTTCGACGAAGGCGCCCTGCTCACGCAGGTCCTTCAGCGTCACCTCGTAAATCAGCTGATCGCCGGCGCAGGCGACGCCGAAGAACTCGGCCCGAGGGATCTTCGCCAGGACCACCTTCTCGGTGAAGTTATTGGCTTCCCCGACCAGGATTCCGCCGGTCTGTGCCAACCCCTCGATAATCAAGGAGGCGGGCATCACCGGGAATCCCGGGAAATGATCGTGCAAATGCTCCTCGGCGAGCGTCAAATTCTTGACGGCTCGGGCGAATTCGCCGCTTCGGAACTCGAGGAACTTGTCGATCCAAATCCAGCGCATGGTCGGGTGTATCCGCGCAGACCGGACGGGCCGGCGGGTGCCGGCGTGAAGGAAACGCGTTCGAGGAGCGTCGGACAAGGAGGAGACGACCACGGCGTCAGGTCAATCGAATTGACGCCTGACGCCGTTGCGTCAGCCGGGTCATGTCGGATGCCTCGGGTCAGCTCGACCAGCAGGTGCTCAGACCTTGCTGGAGACGTACTGGACGAGCATCTCGACGGTGTACAGGTCGCCCATGCGGTCCACTTCGGGGTTCGAAGCGAACTCGGTCAGGTCGGCGTACGGCATCCGGGCCTTGACCTCGGCGAGGCCCTTGGCCGTCAGCTTGCCACCGGAAATCATCTCGGGGTCGGAGACGACATTCTCGGGGAAGAGCTCGCCGCGGGGGATCGTGATGCCGAAGTTCCGCTCGAGGCGGAAGACGATGTCGAGGAAGTCGATGCTCTCGGCACCGAGATCACCTTGAAGGGTTGCCCCCGGGGTGATGTCGTCCTCATCAACGCCCAGGGCGTCGACCAGGGTCGTCTGAACTTTCTGGTAAATCTCGTCGTGTGAAGGCATAGAATCCTCGAATTGCGGGAACGCCACAACCCTCTCCGCGGGGGTCAGCGCCCGATCGACGCCGAGGCAACCAAGTTACCTCACTACATCGGCCGGCGATCGAATGGACTTCAGTCCTGCCGTTCGATCGTAGAACGTCGCCTCGGGCTCGTCGAAGACATCGCGAGGAGGGTTGCCGGCCTCGGTCGAGGTCGGGCCTGAGGCTCGTGGGCGAGGAACATTGTGTCGATTATGACGATTCGTTGCAACTCCACCCTCACGCCTCACCCCTCCCCAAGGCGGTCAGGTGGTGGTCGTGGCCTGAGGCTGGACGACGATCCGGGTCATCGCCTTGGAGCCGACCGACCCCTTCAGCAAGTTGGAGTAGAGATCGCGAAGGTGGGCGACCAGGGCGGCGTCGGTCGCGTAAAGTCCGGGAGATTTCTCCCGGAGATTGTAGCGCGTGAGGGTGAATTTCCCCTGCACCACCGACTGCCCCTCGACCGTGCCCGTCCCCTTGAAGACGGCGTCGCGGCCTTCCTGCGAGAGCAGCTCGACCTTGATCGAGAGCTGCCGTCCGGGCTCGACGAAGCTTCCGTACTTGATCGTCTTCGCCGACTTCAGGACGACCACGCTATATTCGAAGTCTTCCATCTCACGCAGGAGCCAGGCGCCGGCCTGAGTCAATGCCTCGAGCATCAAGACGCCCGGCATCACCGGGAAACCGGGGAAGTGGTCGGCCAGATACTCTTCCGCGAGCGAAAGATTCTTCAAGGCCACCAACGACCGGCCCGACTCGATCTCGATGATGCGATCAATGAGCACGAAACGCATGGAAGGCCCCGCGTTGTGGACTGGCCGCCCCGGGGATCTCCGTTGATCCGACGGGCAAAGGATGCACCCGGCGGCTCCCGGGACGAATCTTACACCATAAGAAGCAGACGCCGAGACTACAAGCAGTCTCTCGGACGGCCCCGCACTGGGGCGAGCGGCCCGAGACGAGTCTTCGTTGCCTTCGAGGAAACTTTACTCCGTCTACGGCCAAGGTCAAACCGAAGGACCGAATTCGCCGATTTCGCCCAAATTTCCTGGACTACCCGTTTAGCCCTGTTTCCGAAATCTGTTGCTTGAAATGGCTCGACTCCGCGACCCGATCGACGCCCCGGACCACGGCGGATATGATCGAAGGCGACCCGCCCGGACATTCCCCGCCCCGCAAGGGAGACCGCCGATGAAGACCCATCTCGCCCGGGCGACGTGCCTGGCCGCGTTCGTCACGGCGTTCTCCGGCTGCCTCTATTCCCCGATCTTCTGGTCGCCCGACGGGCGTTGGCTAGCCTACACCTCCGCGGTGCGGCCCGCCGGGTCGAGGCTTCCCGCCGGCTGGATCTTCGAGTCCGATGCGCGACGCCCTGCGAGCGTCGAGAAGCCGACCGGATACCGGCTCTGGGCGACCCGGACCGACGGCTCGACGCCGGTCCTGATCGAGGAATCGACGGCCCCCATCTCGTCCCCCGGGTGGAGCCCCGACGGCTCGGCGATCGCCTACGTCAAGGTGGTCCCCGAGGCGGGTGGTCGCGGGCGTTACGAGCTGGTCGTCCGAGAGGGGCTCGACCGACGTCGCGAGCTGTTCAGCCAACCTCTGCCGCTCGACAATGAGCATCTCGCCGAATTACCCGGCCTGGCGGTTTCCTGGAGCCCCGATGGCCGATATCTGGCCGTCCCCACGCTCGAGCCCAGGGGCCTCGCGATCGTCCGGGCCGAGAACGGCCGGGTGGTCAAGGTGCTTGAGGATGCCTACCTGCCGAGCTGGTCGCCGGTCGGCGGCCGTCTGGCGTACGTCCGGGGGGGGGAGCCCCAGGCTCTCTATTGCCTCGACGCCTCACTGGGAGCCCCGAGACACCTGGCCGATGTCGGGGCCTCGATGCAGCCGGCCGCGTGGTCCCGCGACGGGCTCTCGGTCTTCGCCGTCGCGCGCCGGCCCAAGGCGCGAGGTGCACGGATCCCTTCGGAGCAGGCCGACCTGATCCGGGTCAGGGTCGACGAGACGCCGCCGGTCCCCCTCCCCATCCGGATCCTCGTCCCCGAGACCCTGACCCGAGGTAAGTCGCTCCAGGGGGTCTCGATGGCGCTCGATCGCGACGGCGACAACGCGTTCTTCGCCACCGCGATCGAAGGGCGCGACACGACGATCGTCTGGTGCCTGCCGCGTGCCAATCAGGTCTACCGCCAGTTCCATCCCGTTGATATCGCCTTGCCGATCGGCTCGTTGGCGGTCTCCCCGTCGGGCAAGGGTCTGGCGATGAGGCTCGGGCCGATCGAGAGCCAGTCGCCGCCGCTGGTCTTCGACCTCGAGACCAACAAGTCGACCCTGATCGCGGCCGACGACGATGCGCGGTTGGACTGGATCGCCACGCTCGCCTCGGCGGCACGCGGGATTGTCGCCAACCCGTCGGTCCCCCCCACCGACGAGGGGCGTCCGATCGCCAGACCGACCTGGCTGCCCGTCGTGGGCGAATTCCCCCTCACGTCTGAAGCCGGCCTGCGTCTCAAGAAGATCGGCAGGCTTGGCCGAGCCATGTGCGACAGGCCGGCCGACGCCCCCCCCGCCGAACCCTCGACCCTGCGTGCGCTCGCAGAGGCCCGCCTCTTCTTCGACTATCTCAAGGGCGATTACCTGGCCGCCGAGGCGTCTCTCTCCGCGATCGAGCCCGGCCTGGAGACTCCCCGACAACGTCAGCGTGCACTCGGGCTTCGGGCCCAGCTCTTCGCCGCCCGCGGCGAGTTCGACCGTGCCAGGGCGACCCTCAACTATCTCAAGGCGACCGAGCCCGCCGCCCCTCAACGCATCGAGATGGTTGGCGACCACCCCGTCGTGATCATCGAGGCGGCCGTCGGGCAGGGTTGGCCCGCGTATCTCCTGTCCATGGTCGACGCCCAGGAGCGGCAGGTCGCGGCCAATCCGGCGGGAGGCCCGTCCGACCCGCTCGACTTCGGCAACCCGGACGCCCCGATGCCGGGCCTCGGCCTTGATCCTGTCGATGACGCCCCGGCGCCGCGGCCGGGCGACCCGCAGGCGATTCCTCAGCTCGAACCGATGCCCTTGATCGAGCCGGATGTCCCGCAGATCCGCGAGATTCCCCCCGCCCTGCCTCGGATCCGGCCCGACTGACGGGGGCGACCCGTCCGCATGCTAGAGGACCGAGAACATCACCAGCCGGACGACTTGCACCATCCTGGCACGTTCCTCGGGGGTGAGGGTCCCCCGGCCGATGGCGTCTTCGAGCGTGCGCAACGTCGCCTTCATCAGGTACTTCTGGGCCGCGCCGACGCTCAGCTTCGTTTCATGCTTCAGGAGCGTCGTGAGGATATCGCGCACGGTGACCGCCTCGTCCAGCGTGTTGGACGGGGTTGCGACCCAGCCCGAGATCGAATCGGCGAGCGAGGCCTTGCGGACGACGTCGTGCATCACCCGGCTGACCTCGGCCAGCTTGGGATAATTCAGGGTCTCGGCCAGGTCGGTCGGCTTGTGATAGTCGGGGCTCTCGCCGCAGGAGAAGAAGAGGAACGGCACCTTGCGGCTCCGGAACGGGCCGTAATCGCTACGGTCGAGGACCAGGACGTCGGCCCCGAGCTGCCCAACCCGCAGGTCGCGGCCCACGGACGCTTCCTCGATCCAGGGGCGAACGCCGGGTGAGTTCTCGGCGCCGATGACGAAGAGGTCACGCTCGCAGACCCCTCCGAGCGACCTGCCGATGAGGTCGGCGGTGATGAACAGCCTGATCTGTTCCAGCGGCATGGGCGGGTGCGCCGCGAAATAGCGGGATCCGAATAGGCCAAACTCCTCCAGGTCGAACGCCATGAAGATGACGCTCCGGCGCGGCTTCACGTCGGCCTCGACGAACGACCTGGACGTCTCCAGCAACATCGCCACGGCCGATGCGTTGTCGTCGGCACCCGGATAGAGGACGCCGTCGCGTACCCCCAGATGGTCGTAATGCGCCGCGAGCATGACGTACTCATCACGAAGGGCCGGGTCTGAGCCGCGCATGACCACGCCGACATTGCGGCCGATGATACGTGCGGGGTCGTTATCGGGGACGTCTTGCGTGAACGAGTCGCCGAAGAGCGGTTCGAGGCCCAGCTTCTTGAAGGCGTCGAGCACGTAAGCCTCGGCCTTGCGGGCCCCTGCCCCACGTCGACCTTCGAAGGCGGGCGAGGCGAGGACCTCGACGTGATTCCTCAGTCGGTCGAGTTCCGGACGAGGAGCCTCGGCGCGAGACGTCTCGCCGATCATCGCCGCGACCGCGACCACCGCCAGCAGTTGGATCATCCCGTCGAGCGGTCGGAATCGTCCCATCGTCAGAACTCCCGGAGGTGTCGTCATCCGTGGACCTGGCGCAACCCGTCGCCCGCCCCGAAAAAAGTTCGGCCCGTTCCCGCCCGCGATCCGTCCGC
The DNA here is from genome assembly GCA_038400315.1 of Isosphaeraceae bacterium EP7. Lineage (NCBI taxonomy): Bacteria > Pseudomonadati > Planctomycetota > Planctomycetia > Isosphaerales > Isosphaeraceae > Kueselia > Kueselia aquadivae. The sequence goes on along the minus strand of CP151667.1, from coordinate 1,634,233 downwards.
GTGTCATGCTTCCCAACGTCTGCGAATCGACTCTCTACACGGAGGTGGATCGTGTCGCTCACTTCGCTCCGCAAGATTGCATTGCTGGCCATCGCGATCCTCAGCGTCTCCGCCTCGGCGCAGGCCCAGGATTGGGGCGACTATCTGCACTGGCCCTACACGCCCCCGCAGGTCCCCGGCAATGGCCACGAATACCGCTCGCTGCACGACGGCTGGTACGTCTACCCGCGTGAGCAGCGGATCGTCCCCCAGATCCAGGGTCCGATGTACCGTAATTATTACGGCGGCAAGCGGCACCTCGGGGTCCGTCATCCCAACGGCTGGCATGGCCTGAACAAGATGAAGTACTACGAGGGGAATCACTTCACCCTCGACGTCTTCTGAACCCGCCATCGCGGCCAAGGCCGCGATGACGTTCTCCGGGCGACCAACCTCTCCGAGGCGTCCCTCCCTGTCCCGGCAGACGATCGGCCCCGGCGGTTCCCGACCGCCGGGGCTGCCTTATTTCGAAGGCCTCAGCGACCGGCCCGGCCCACCTCGATTGCCATCGCGTGATAGATTTCTGCTGCGGCCCTCACCTGGTCGAGATCCACCCACTCATCCTTCGTGTGAGCCTGGGCAATATCCCCGGGGCCGAAGACGACGCACGGGAGCCCCGTCGCGCCGATCGGGCCCGCGTCGGTCCCGAACGGCACCCCGTGCACGCTGGGCGCGACGCCACGGATCGACTGGATGGCGGCCTTCAATGGGTTGAGCCAGGGGCCAAGTCGCTCGGCGTCGGGGCAGAGCGCGGGCATGTTCACCCAGGGCGGCAGAAATTCCACGAGATCGGGCCTGGCGATGTGGGCTTTCACGTAGCTCTCGGCCCTTCCAATCGCGTCGGGGCCGGTCTCGCCGGGGATCAGGCGCCGGTCAATGTCGATCTCGCACCAGTCTGGTACGACGTTGACGCTCAGCCCCCCATCGATCCGCCCCACCGACAGGCTCGGCGGCCCGAGAACCTTGTCGGGCTCCGACCGTGCCAGCTCGCCGGCATATTCCGCGAGCGCGTCGAGCACTCCGGCCATCCGGTAGATCGCGTTGTCGCCCAGGTGCGGAGTCGAGCTGTGGCAGGCCACGCCGGCGGTCCTGATCTTCCACCGAACGGCCCCTTTGTGGCGATCGACGAGGTCGAGCAGGGTTGGCTCGGCGATCACCGCGAGATCGGCCCCACGCGTATTCAGGGCCAGCGCCGACGACCCGATGTGGGTGAATTCCTCATCCACCGTGCAGGCCATGATGACCGTGGCAGCCCCCTCGGGGCGTTCGCGCACCAGCCTGGAGAACGCGGCGAGCATGGCCGCCAGGCCCCCTTTGATGTCGACGGAGCCCCGGCCGTACAGCCGGCCGTCGCGGATCGAGGGCTCGAACGGAGGGATCGTCATGCCGTCGACGGGCACCGTGTCCTGGTGGGCGTCGAAGAGCAGCGTCGACCTTGAACCGGGCGGCTCGAACCGGGCGATGATGTTGTCGCGGCCCGGGGCGACCGGCTCGCGTGTGTAGGAGACGCCGAGGTCGCGGAAGTACGAGTCGAGGTAGTCTCCGATCCTCGTCTCCAGGAAGTCCGGCCCCTTCAGGGATCTCCCCATCGGGTTGACGCTGGGGATCGAGACGAGATCCGAGAGCAGACGCGTGACGGCATCCAAGGTGCTGACTCCAACGGCGTAACGACGGCCATCAACCGCATCGAACTCGATGATAGCCCCGGCCCCGGCGCGGGTCTAGCGCCCGTTACCGGGTCACTTCGTCGCCCGTGGGTAGCATCGGGAACAGCCTTGCAATCGCCGGCTCGTCCAGCGGGGCCCCGTACTCGCACCCCTCGAACGCCTCCACCAGCGTGGCCGAGGCCCCTCGATCGGGACCGTAGGTTGCGACCAGTTTTGATCTGATCCGCCCTGCAAGCTCGAGCGAACCCGTCCTCATCCATTCTTCGAGGCCCGAGCGACGTGCCGCCGCATCGGCCGGGACGCTGTCCTCGATTCGCATGTTGTAGGGCAGCCACTCGTAGAATTGCGAGACGTGGGCGTCGAGCATCGAGATCTTACGATCCCAGGCCGCGCCAATGTCGAGGGCGACCGTCGGGTGGAACGGATAGGGGCGGCTGAATGTGTCCGAAAGATAGGCGATCACCGGGTCGCGGCGCAGGTGCGGCACGTCGGGGCAGATCGGCGGCACTGTCAGCAGGTAGGCAGCGTCCTGCACCATCAGGCTCGTCTGGCGGTGGTCGGGGTGATAATCGTTGGGTCGATGGGTCAGCAGCAGGTCGGGCTTGAACCGGCGGATGGACCGGATCAGGGCCTCGCGCCGGGGCAGATCGGCGACGAGACGACCGTCGGGATTGTCCCAGACCTCGTAGGTCAGTCCCGCCCGACGCCCCGCCTCGGCCGCCTCGGCCCGCCGCCGCTCGACGAGCTCGGGGCCGCTGATCCGATGATGGCCCGACTCGCCGTTGGTCACCGAGATGAACAGGACCTCATGCCCTCGCTCCAGATAGAGCGCCGCGAGGCCCCCCGCCTTGTAATCGGCGTCGTCGGGATGCGCCCCGACGACCATCAGACGCAGCGGGTCGGCCATCGAGGGGTCTCGCTTCGCGGGGCAAGAGGGTGTTCGGCGGACGATTCAGATCTGCCGCTTGCGCGCCAGGACGAAGATCGTATGGGTGTCACGCCCAGGCACCAGCGACAGAAGCTTCAGGAGCGGGAAGAAGAGGACCGTCAGCGGGTCGATCCACGAGCGGAAGACGGAGTGCTGGAGCCGGGTCACCAGCGTCGAGCCGTTCGTCCCGAACCGCAGGCGGTCGATCGGCTCGAAGCCGCTCTCCTCCAGCACCGTTTCGAGCTGCTCGAACGTGAACCCGTTGCGGACGTGCCAGCCGTCCTCGGTCCGCGAGACCCGGCCGCGCGACGCGTTGCCCTGCCAGTCGCGGTCGGGGGTCGTGAGGTAGACGAAGCCGTCGTCGTCGAGCAGGGTATGCACCTGCCGGAGGGCCGCACGGGCATCCATGATGTGCTCGATGACGTCGAACATCATCACCTGGTCGAACTTCTCGTGGTTCGACGGGTCATCGGCGAACAGGTCCAGGCGGCCGACCTGGAATTGCATGCGGGCTTCGGGAACTTGCAGGTAGTCCCGCATCTCCTCGCACTTCCGCCGCTCCCAGTCGTAGATCGTGATCCCGGTGCAGGTTGCACCTCGCTTGAAGGCTTCATACGCAAAGTAGGCGTTGCCGCAGCCGCAATCGAGGGTTCGGACGGGCTGGTCGTCGGAGCCGACGAGGAGGTGGTGGATCACCTTCGACTTGTCGCGGCTCACCCAATTCGTCCCCGGCCACATGGCCAGCTTCAGGGCCAGGCGGGCGCGGGTCAGCAGGCCCATCGGGGCGGCGGCTTGCGGCGTCGAGGGAGTCTGAGCGGAGAGGGACTGATCGAGGCTGGAGAGACGATCGTCGGGCGAGACGACCAGGGTCGATTCGGGTTGGCTCTGCACAGCAGCACCTCCTTATGCTCAGTTTGCCGAGTGTCGTCGATTCAGTGGATGTGGAGCATCGACCTGCCGGCAGGATCCTTCGACCGGTTGGGGCACGATCTTACTCAGGCCGCCGCCAGCTTGCCACCGATCACCGGCCCGATCCCGCGACGTCGCGGCCTTCCCCCGGCCCTAGCCTGCCAGGCCATCGAAGGCGGGCCATCCGTGCTGCCCCGCCCTCGTTGAACCTGCTTCTCTCAACTCGCCAGCCCGGGCAGTCCCGGGCCCTCAAATGGCTTGACCTTACTTGGTCACGCGCTCGACGTACTCACCCGTGCGGGTGTCGATCTTGATCTTCGTGCCGGGGGTGATGAACGGCGGGACCTGCACCTTGAGGCCGGTCTCCAGCGTCGCTTCCTTGTACTGGTTGGTCGCCGTCGCACCCTGCATCGAGGGGGGGGTGTCGGTGACCACAAGATCAATAGAGGCAGGCACTTCGATGGAAACTGCCTTGTCGGCGACGTACTTGACCATCACCTTGTTGTTGGGCAGCAAGTACTGCATCGCCGTGCCCAGGATCTCGGGCGAGAAGGAGATCTGGTCGAAGGTCTCGCTGTCCATGAAGACGTGCTCGTCGCCGGCGGAGTATAGATATTCGTACTCCTTCGTCTCGACGTAGGGGACCTCGATCTGGTCGACCGAGCGCAACCGCTTGTCGATCAGGGTGCCCGTCTTCATGTTCCTCAGCTTGGTCTGGACCATCGCGCGGAGGTTGCCCGGGGTGTGGTGGGCGAAGTCGACCACCACGTAATCGGTCCCCTCCATCGTGATCACCATTCCCCGACGGATGTCATTTGCCTTGATCATCATGGCGGTCAAAACTCTCAAAGGGCTGCCCGGCCCGCCGGACCGGCGTCGGCCTTCAACTTATGCTCTGGTCGTGCCTAGGCTACCGAAGCCGCGCCCGGCTTGACCAGTCGAATCGAACGGCAACCCTCAGGCCGCACCCGACTTCGTCGCGGGCAAGACCCCGCAGTGGACCCGCGTCGCGACACTCTGGGCCGGCTCAAGACCCGCGTCCGTGAGCCAGCCGGCGTATTCCGCGCGGCTATAGGCCCGGCCTTCGGTGGTGGTAAACAAGGCCGCCGAGTAAAGCGCGATCGGCAACGGGCCGCCCTGGTCGTCGTCCAGAAACACGTCGTGGATCAAGAGTCGGCCCCCCGGACCCAGGGCCTCGGCGCATTTGTTCACGAGCATGCGGCACTCGGGAACGTCCCAGTCGTGCAGCACGTTGGAAAGGAGGATCGCGTCGGCCCCGGCCGGGACCGGGTCGCTGAACATGTCGCCCGCGACCAGGTCGAGCCGGTCGGCCACGCCATGCTCGGCGGCCAGCTCGGCGGCAACCTTCAGGACCTCGGGCCGGTCCCAGAGGATCACACGCAGGTCCGGATGCCGCAGGAGCCAGGCGATTCCATAAAGTCCAGAACCGCCGGCGACATCGAGCAAGGTGCTCACCCCGTCGAGCGGATAGACGTCCGCCAGCACGGGCGCCACGTTGCGGGCCCGTCCCGCGAGGGCCAGCGTGAGCGTACGCGCCTCGACCTCGAGTTCCATGGCCGAGGCCAGGCCCTCGCGGAAGATGAACGCCGCGCCAGGCTCCCCTTCCTCGGCGTTTGCCGGCCGGTTCGTCCGCAGCCGCTCGACCATCTCGACCACACCGGGCGACTTCGCCGCCAGGCCCAGATAACCGCCGATGTCGTGCCCGACCGCGGGGACCAGGAACGTCGAGCCCAGCTCCGTTGCCTTAAGCTGGCCAGCTTTGTTGACCGCAATCAGGCCCATGGCCCGGAGCGCCGTGACCAGAACATTGGCAGGACGGGACGCCAGTCCGAGTTCCTCGCAGAACGCTTCGAAGCCGATCGGGCCATCCGCCAGCGTTCCGAACACGTCGAAGTGGGCCACCGCCGAGGTCAGCAGTTCGGTGGCATAGTTCCCCCGGAAGAGGTCGAAGAGGGGCGTCGGATCGAGCTTCGCTGGCTGCATCGTCGGGGCCTTTCGCGCGGCGTCTCGCGGGTGAATGGAGCAATCGTAACCTCCAGGCAGGGCTCGGCAACCAGGAGCGGCGGGATGTCGAGGTCGAGTGTCGGGGGCTCGGATTGACCGGACGCCGGCGTGGGTCCTACAATCGCTCGACGCATGTACGCCAGGCGGGCCGTCGCGACGACGGCGGGGGATGGTCCATCCATGTCGACCGAAACGCGACTGAAAGAGACACTGCCCGCCCTCACCGAGCGGATCCTGGAGACGTACGAGGAGTGCGGCCGGATCCACCACCTCGGCCATACGCCGCTGCCCAGCTATCGGGAAGTCGTCGAGATCCTGGCCGACCTCCGCGAGATCATCTTCCCGGGCTACGGCCGGCGCCAGAACCTGCACATGGGCAACGTCGGCTATCACGTCGGCGACCTGATCGACTCGCTCCACGACCGCTTGACGCAGCAGATCACCCGGTCCATGAGGCACAGCTGCGATTCGCAGGACCTGGAGACCGACTTCGAGGCCGAGGCCCAGCTCAAAGCGATCCGGTTCCTCGAGACGATCCCCGAACTGCGCAACATCCTGTCCGACGATGCACAAGCCGCCTACGACGGCGATCCCGCGGCCAAGGGTCTCGACGAGATCATCTTCTGCTACCCGGGGCTCGCGGCCATTGCCGTCTTCCGGATCGCGCACGAGCTGTACAAGCTGGAAGTCCCCCTCATCCCCCGGATGATGACCGAATACGCGCACGCCAAGACCGGCATCGACCTTCACCCCGGCGCCACGATCGGCCGCAGATTCTTCATCGACCACGGGACGGGCCTGGTCATCGGCGAGACCACGCAGATCGGCGACGGGGTCAAGCTCTACCAGGGGGTGACCCTCGGGGCCCTCTCGTTCCCGCGCGACGAGAAGACCGGGGAGATCCTCCGCAATATCAAGCGGCACCCGACCATCGAGGACGAGGTGGTCATCTACGCCAATGCCACCATCCTCGGCGGCAAGACCGTGGTCGGCCACCACTCGGTCATCGGCTCCTCGGCCTGGATCACGCGGACCGTCGAGCCCTACACCACCGTCACCATCGAAGACCCACGCCTAAGGTTCCGGGGGACCGCCACCAAAGGGCCGGACGACATCCAGTCGGTGCTCGACTACCAGATCTGACGGTCAGGCCCCCGGCTTGCGAGCCACGACGAGCCACCCACCGGCGCGGATTGAGGGAAAGAAGCCTGGCCGCTTGATCGGCTCGGCCGTGATCTCGTTGATCGGCAGGGCCTCCTCGATGACCAGCCCGGCCCGACCGATCGCCGATGAAAGCTCGCCCCAGGTGAAGAGGTGGACCGTCATCCCGGCGATCCCCCGATAGGTCATCGTCCGGTCGCCCCGGCCGGCCTTCCGGGCCAGCGATCGGAACCCTCGGCCGATCAACCAGGCTCGCCCCTGCGGGTCGTGTAGGTTCAGCCAGAGGTTGTGCGCATGCAGGAAGAGCCGACCTCCAGGGCGGAGGACGCGCGCGGCTTCCTCCAAGACGCGATCCCGCGCCTGCTCGTTTCGGACCATCCCCAGGGTGCTGAACATCAGCAGGGCGGAGTCGAACTCGTCCGCACCGAACGGCAGGTGGCAGAGATTCGCCTCGACCCTGGGGACGTCCAGGCCCTCACTCGCCCCTTTTGCACCGACCTGACGCAGCATCGGCCGGCTCAGGTCGACCGCGACGGCATCGAAGCCACGGCGGGCGAACTCCAGCGTGAGGCGGCCCGCGCCACATCCCAGGTCGACGAGCCGACCAGGCTCGGTCAGTCGGTCGAGCAGGAACTGGCGGTCGACACGGAACAAGGGGTGGCCGTCGAAGTAGGAGTCTTCTTCCGCCGCGAGCCGCACCGATCGCGCATAAGTCCAGAGTGAGGCATCCACCCCCTCGGGCATGCGCCACGAGGGGGGGATCTCGTCGATTCCGCTCATCGATGGGCACCCGCCGGCGTGGCGAAGACCCTGGCCGATCGCGGCGGGATTTTGATCCCACGCAGCATCCCCGCCTCGGCCCGCACCGACTCATCGGCCCAGACCTCGTCGAGCACCGCGCCGTCGGCGATCTTGCCGGAAACGTTGACATCGGCCACTCGGGTCGACCTGGACACGTTGAAGGCCACGACCACCTTCTCGTCGCCCAGCGCCCGGAGGTGGACGAAGACGTCATCGGCCGCGTGCAGAATCTCGAAGCTGCCGCGACGGAGGGCCGGCCTGGCATGCCGGAGCGCGATCATCTTCTGGAAGTCGGCCAGCAACGCGGTGTCCCAGTCGTCTCGATGGCCCCAGGGGAAGGCGCCTCGGTTGGCCGGGTCGTGGCCGCCGGAGAGGCCGACCTCGTCGCCGTAATAGATCGAGGGGGCGCCTGTGTAGGTCATCTGGAAGAGGGTCGCGAGCCTCAGGGCCGACTGGTCGCCGCCCGCCAGGGTGACGAACCGGGCCATGTCGTGGCTGTCGAGCAGGTTGAGCTGGACGGCCGTGACCTCGGGCCGATACAGGGCGATCAGGTCGCGGAGATTCTGCGCGAACTGGGGAGCATCGGCCACCTCAATGGCCTTGAAGCTCGTCTGCTTGACCTCGGCGACGTCCATCTCGCGGCCGATGAAGAAGCCGATGCAGGCGCGGGTGAACACGTAGTTCATCACCGCGTCCCACATGTCTCCCTGCAGCCAGTGCCGGGCCTCGCGCCAGATCTCGCCGACGATGTAGGCGTCGGGGTTCGCCCCCTTGACCCGCTCGCGAAAGGCCCGCCAGAAGTCGTCGTCCTCGATTTCCCCCGGCACGTCGAGCCGCCAGCCGTCGATGCCGAAGTCGATCCAGTTGCGGGCGACGCCGAGGATGAACTCCCGCACCGCCGGCGTCTTGATGTTGAACTTGGGCAGGGCCGGCAGCCCCCACCAGGCGTGGTAGCCCAGCGGCTTCTTCGATTCATACGCGTTGAGCGGGTAGCCGGTCACGGTGAACCAGTCGAGATAGGCCGAGTTCTGCCCATTCTCGAGGATGTCGTGGAACTGGAAGAAGCCGCGGCTGGCATGGTTGAACACGCCGTCGAGGACGATTTTCATCCCCCGCCCGTGCACCTCGTCCACGAGCCTTCGCAGCGCCTGGTTCCCCCCAAGCATGGGGTCGACCTTCTCGTAGTCGTGCGTGTGATAGCGGTGGTTTGACGCAGACTGGAAGACCGGGGTGAAATAGACCGCGTTGACGCCGAGATCCTGGAGGTAATCGAGCTTCTCGACGACCCCGATAAGATCGCCGCCCTGGTATGAGTAGTAGGTCGGGGCGGAACCCCATGCATCGAGCCCGCTCGGCTTAGGTACGCTCAGACTCGACGCGAATCGGTCGGGGAAGATCTGGTAGAACACCGCGTCGCGGACCCATTCCGGCGTGCGAAAGTCATCGGTCACGAGTCAATCCCTCGGAATCTCTTGCAGCACGGACGGCCCGGCCCCTGCATCCGTCACTTGAGGATGCGGGCGGCCGGCCGGGCCAGATCGCATTAATCATGCCCATCCGCCAACGTGGCGACTATCCCACCGGGATTTTCAGGGCGTACATCTGCTGCCGATCGCCGCGGATCCGCAGGTCGTCCAGCATCGGCCCGAACGAGACGGGGGGAACGGCCCGGTAGACGGGCTTGGGGCTGTCATTGACCCGCAGCTCGACCCGCTTCGAGAAGTCGACCTCGGCCGGCCCCAGCCAGATATAGAGCCTGCGGACGCCGGCGGTCTTGAGGTTCACCAGGTTGGTGCTCGCGCCGATCTTCAGCTCCACACGCGCCGGATTGAGGTTCTTGCCCACGGGGTCGACCGCATCGGGCTCGGTGGTCCGGCCGTTGTGATGGGAGTCGATGACCACGCCGAAGAACCGATTGTCGCTCCCCCGCGCCGAATCGAACTTGAATGCCTTGGGATAGGGGTCTCGCCGCCGCCGGTCCATCCAATCGAAGGCCGGGACGGCCTCCTCCGGGAACTCCTCGAGCCCTCTCCGCTGATACTCGACGTAAGTCACGTCCCAGCCTTTGGAGATCAGCGGCTTGAGCAGCGTACCGAAGATGACTTCGTTCGCCGCAGGAGCAAACTCGCCGTAAGCTGCGTAAAGCGGGAGGTTCTGTGCGTTCTGCGTGTAGCGCGGGACGTACTTCGCGGGGAGGCCCGAGACCACGACGACTCCGGCGAACAGGTCGGGGTGAGCCAGGCCGAAGTCGAACGCCATGTTCCCTCCCAGCAACTGGCCGCCCAGGTAGATGCGATCGGAGTCCACCGAGTACCGCCGCCGCGCATCGCGCAAGGCCAGCTCGACCGCCGCATGTTCCGTGGCGGAATAGCGATAGTCGGGCGACTGGTCGGGCAGGTTGTATTCCGGCGCCAGCACGATGTAACCGCGACGCGTCGCCTCGGCCTGCCACCAGTCGATCGCCGACGCCGGGCCCCGGCCCGAGTGCAGCGCGACCACGAGCGGATAGCTCCGCAGCGGGTGATATTCCGGCGGAAGCATCAGGGTGTATTCCGTCGGCGACTCGCTCGCGTCGTCGCGCACCCGATGCGTCCGGATGGCCTTCGGGGATTCCTTCGAGTCCATTAACGGGGGCGGCAGCACCCTGGCGATGCGGCCGACCGTGGTGAAATCCATCGGCAGCGTCGCCCCGTCGGGCCCCGGCCTGCTTAGCGCCTGCAGCTCGGCGGCCATGGCCGGGCGGTCATCCTCGGGGCGGGAGGCCAGATAGCGTCGGACGATGTCGCGGGCTTTCCAGAGCGTCGAAGCGTCGTCCAGATTGGACACCGCCCCCTCGGCCCCGAGCACGTAGCCGGAGACGGCCAGCGCCAGCTTTCCCCGGGCATCGAGGCTGGAGTCGGCCTTGAGCAGGGGCTCGAACCTCGGGCGGATCGCATCGGGTGCCTCGTCGAAGAACCGGAGGACCTCGATCATGCGATTCTTCCAGTCCGCCTTGTCCTGGACCTCGATCAGCTCATCGGGGAGTGTCCTGATCTGCTCGGCCAGGGCCCGATCCGCGGCGGCCTGATCTTCGTCCTGCTTCAGGAGGTCGCGCACCTCCTGGAGCAGTTCCTCGGAGACCCCTTCGCCGGTCGGGAAGCCTTTCAGCAGCTCGGCCACCTTCTTCGGCTGCCCCGCCGAGCGCCTCACGTCGATCTCGGCCCGCACCCGGCGGGCTTCGAGGTCGCGGATGTTCCTCAAGGCCACGCCGATATTCTCCTTCTCCTCGGGGAAATCGGCCTCGATCGAGGCCAGCTCGGCCATCGCCTCGGGGTACCACTCCGCCTGGATCAGGAACCGGCCCTTGGCCAGTCGTTCGCTCTTATTTTCCTTTTGGATAATATTGCCAAGCAGGCCCATCACCACGTCGCGCGGGAGGGTCGACGTGGGGATCTGCCCGGTCCAGAACTCATCGACGCCGCGCAGCTTCGAGATCCGGGGGCCCAGGTCGATGATCGCCTGGGTCATGGCCACGGGCTTCGAAGACTTGGGGCCGACATACTGGTAGCTGCGCCTCGCACGGTCGCTCCAGGGGCCGGCCTTAATGCCGATGGCGTACCTGGGCATGCTGCCGGCGTGCTTCTCCAGCGGCTGGATGAACCGGAACGACTCGGCGTTGGCGTAGGTCGCCTCGGGATCGGTCTTGGCGATCTTGGTGTCGCGGACGATCACCCGTTTCAGGCCGTCAAACACCGAGACAACCGTGTTATCCTTGTCGACCGCCCCTTTCAGGACGGTCCCGTTCTTCAGCGTGACGATGTCCGCCCTGGCCGCGACGACCAGGCCGGTCAGCGTCAGGCCGAACGCCGCCCTCTCCAGCAACTTGCGCATCCGTCGCATCGAGAAGGGCCTCCCGCGCCCGCGTGTCTTCGGCCCGGCCGCGTCAGGTTGCGCGTCAACGGGATCCCTGGCAACGATTCTATTGTGGGGCACCGACCCGGCCGGTCAAGCAGACACCCGCCGTCGCTCGCGCCGGATCTTCCTCGGGCGCACGGCTGGTTCAATCGATCGGGATCGGGCCCCGGCGGGATCACGCCCATTGGCGTCGGGATCGCCCGGGCATAACCTGGAGCGGTGCAGCAACGACCCCGGAGATTGATCCGCGATGTCTGCCCCAATCGTCCGATTCCGCTGCTACCGTTGCGACCAGCTCCTGGGCGTCTCCGCCTCAAAGGTCGGCCGTACCGCCACCTGCCCGCGTTGCCGGGCCGAGCTGCTCGTCCCGACCCCCGAAGCCGAGCCCGTCGAATCGGTGGCCCCGGAATCCGCCATCGAGCCGCCGGCCCCTGTCCCGGCCGGGTCATTTGATTTTCCCGCTCAGGCCCCATCAACGCCCGAGCGGCTCTCGGGCGACCCCGTCCTCGAGTTCGACCTGGGCTCAATCGAGATCGCGCCAACCAGGCTCGTCGACCCGGTGATCCGCCGCGAATCGAGCCCTTTCCGCGCCTCGACCGACGTCGCCCCCCCCTTCTCGGCCGAGTTGCTCGTCCAGCCGCCCGAGACGGCCCCGTTCATCCCCGACGAGATCATCGCCGCCGAGATCCGCCTCGATCCGCCCAGGGTCGTCGACCGTGACATCGCGTCGCGTCGCGGTCGGGGCCGAGAGGTGACCCTCTCGCCGTCGGTCGTCACGGCCTGGATGTTCTTCGTCCTGCTCGGCCTGGCGCTCTCGTTCGTCGGCGGCCTGCTCGTCGGCCACTATCTCTGGATCAGCCCACCGACCGCGACGGCCGCCGCCCGCCCTTGATCGAGCAACCGGGCCTCACTCGGGGTCGAGCGCCTGCAGGTCTTCGGGGATGAACTTGCCGTCGACGCGGATCGGCACGCCGTCGAACGAGATGGTGCCGCCGCCGTACTCCTCGCGCTGGATCTGGACGAGATCCCAGTGGATCTTCGATCGGTTGCCGTTGAAGGCCTCGTCGTAGGCATTGCCCGGGGTCAGGTGGAAGCTGCCGGCGATCTTCTCGTCGAACAGGATGTCGCGCATCGGATGCAGGATGCGAGGGTTGCATCCGATCGACCATTCGCCGGTGTAGCTCGCCCCGTCGTCGGTCTCGAAGATCCTTCGGAGCTTCTTGACGTCCCCCCCCTTGCAGTCGGCCCGGATGATCTTGCCGTCCTTGAATTCGAGCCGGACCGAGTCGTACGAGTTCCCCTGGTAGACGGTCGGCGTGTTGAACTGGACGTAGCCCTGGACTGAGTCGCGCACGGGGGCGGTGAAGACCTCGCCGTCGGGGATGTTCATCTCTCCGGCGCAGGGAATCACGGGGATGCCCTCGATCGAGAACCGCAGGTCAGTCTCGGGCCCGGTGATGGTCACCTCGCGGGCCGCGTTCATCCGGTCGACCAGCGGCTTCAGAGCCTTCGACAGCAGCGCATAGTCGAGCGTGCAGGCGTCGAAGTAGAAATCCTCGAACGCCTCGGTGCTCATTCCGGCTTGCTGCGCCATGCTGGCGTTGGGCAGCCGCAGGACGCACCAGCGGGTGTGCTTGATCCGGCAGTCGAAGTGCACCGGCTTGAGGAAGTGCGTGTTATACAAATTCATCTGCTCGGGCGCGACATCCGACATCTCGTTGATGTTCCGCGCCCCCCGCAGCCCGATATACGCGTCGACCCGCTCCATCCGATAAAGCTCGGTCTCGCCGATCAGCCGCATCTGCTCGGCCGTGGCGTTGCGCACCATCTCGCGCACCACCCGCGTATCCTTCGTCTCCACCAGCGCATGCGCCCCCTTGCGGGCCGCCTTGCGCACCAGGAGCCGAGGCAGGGTGCTATCCTCCAGGTCGAAGCACTCGATGAGGATCTTCTCCCCCCGCGCCAGCCTGGTGGAGTGGTTGATCAGCAACTCCGCGAGCGTATCCCAGCGGGGGTCGGGCATGATGGCGGCGGACCTCGTCGAAATGTCTCGAATGGGGCGGAATGACCCCAGATCATAAGCCAACGTATCCGTACGGGCCAGAACCTCAAGGTGCGAACAGACCCGCCCGCGCCGGTTCAGCGAGCGGCGCGGGCGGGTCTCGACGGCTTGTGTTGAGTCTGACGTGCTTACTTCGCCAGAGGGCATTCCGGGGCCGCGTCGCTGGCCACCTTGGGGGCGGGCACCACGCGGGCGGTAATCTCAAGGGCCAGATTTCCGGCCATCGGGATCCGCGTGACTTTCGTCTCGGTCTGGAGTCGGCTGAGTGCCTCGGCGTCGAAATCGAGTTTCGCGCTCATGATCGCACCCATCTTCTCGGTGAGACCGGACTTGAGCAGTTGCGAGTCGAAGACGGTCGCCGAAGGATGGAGAAGCTCGGGATGGCGGTCGGTGAAGCTAGAGGCTGCGGTGCTGAACATCGCCCGGCCCTTGGGCGACTCATCGACCTTTGTGACGATGTCCCCATGTGACCCGTTTGGGAAGGGCTCAGCTCGCCCGATGGCGATCTCGCGCATGTAATCCGCCAAGGGAAAGCCGTCCGCCGCCACCGACAATGATTTATCAAAATCAGAACTGCTGGCCGCGCAAGCCGGTGACACGGACCCTCCGGTTGCAACAGATCGCTGGGTCGTGGGATCGCACTGTTGTTTGGCCTTATTCAGAGCACTCTGGAGGTAGATTCCTTGGAGGATAAGGTCGTCGGTGCTCTTAGAACCAACCCCGGGGATGAGTTTCCCCGCAGCAATCTCCTTAACATCTATGACGATGTCGGCATACGTCCGATTCTGGAAGGGTTCCTGGCGATCGGGTCCCACGTCGGCCAAGTTCTCACCAAACAGAACGGGGCCACCGCTGACCGGCGGTTCGACCCGAGCCGTCGCCCGATGAGGGGCGGGAACATGGCTGGCATCGGCGACCGGCTTCTCGGGCTCGCCAGCCGGCTTGACGGCCTTCGGTGCCTCCTCGCCGGGCTTCTTCTCGGGGGCCCGCATCTGCGGGGTGGCCTTGGGGTCGACGTCGCCGCTCTCGGGGGTCACGTGCATTGTGTCGTCGGGCAGCGGGGGGAGCGAGCCGTCGACCGCGGGGGCCTGCGGCAGGGCGCGGCTGGGCGGGGTCGGGGTCGGCATCCAGGCCTTGGGCTCGGGCGCGGTGACCGGCGGGGTCGAGAAGGTCGCCTGGTTGGTCAGGGCCTCGTTCTCCTCGGCCGGGGTCAACACGTGACGGGCCGTGACGACGAGGACCCGCTCGCGGACCTGGGCGAGGTTCAGGGGGCCTGCGACCGTGCGCGGGCCCATGCTCAGCACCAGGGCGCTGTCTTCGGGGACGAGCCATTCGCCCTTGTAGCTGTCCTTGACGATCTCGGGCACTTGATATTGCGCGTTGATCTTGCCCTGGCCTTCGACCTCGACCCCCTTGTGCGTGACGTTGTGCAACGCAAGCACCTGCTGCACGTCCCAGGAGACGTCGACCAGCATCCCCTGCTCGAGCTGACGGCCCGAGGCCTTGACCGAGTCGCCGCTGTCAACCGACGCGACCTTGGGGAGGTACGCGGCACCCTTGATCACGCCCTTGGGGGCGTCGACGACCTCTCGAACCGAGGAGACGATCTTCCAGGGCTTGCCGGTCTTGACCGTGGCGTCCGCCCCTTCGAAGGTCGTCACCCGAGGCGCGGCGGTCGTCTCATTGCACTCTTCCAGGAGCGACTTCAAGACCACCTGGTCGATCGTCCAGGCCGACTTGCCTTCGCGGGTCGAGACGGGCTTGAGCTGCTGCTGGAAGTCGGCCCTCCAGCCCAGCCCCTTCATCTCGACGACGCGGATCTCGAAGGAGACCTGCTTGTCGAGCGTGGGCGGTTGCGGATTGGCGGCCAGCGGGGCCGCGGACATGGCCAGAAGTGCGAGCGCGACGTGCATGCGAGTGCCTCCCTCCCTGAAGGTCTTCCTCGGGGATCAGACGACCCGAGCGGGCGGGATGGTACGCCAGCCTTGGCGACCCGTCAACGTCGCTTGTCGGCCGCGCCGGCTCGCACCTTGAGCCATAATTCCCGCATTAAATGACCCGATTCCGTGCCTGCCGCTGGATCATCCAGGCCGGGTACAACGCGGCGGGCCGCGAAACCTCGTCGATCGAGTCGAGCTCCGCGGGAGTCAGCTCCAGGGTCGTCGCCGCCAGGTTATCCGCGAGCTGTTCCAGCCTTCGAATCCCGATGATCACCGACGCCACCGCGGGCTTCGACAGCAGCCAGCGGATCGCCAGGGTGGCCGGCGTGGTTCCTCGTGCCTCGGCCAGCTCGACGAGCCGGTCGACCACGCGCTCGCCAAGCTCCTTGTCGCGGGGCGGGAACTCGCCAAACTTGCTCGTTGCGTACCGGCTTCCCTCGGGCGGCTTCGCCTGGGACTGACGGTATTTGCCGGTGAGGAACCCGCCCGCCAGCGGGCTCCACGGGAGCAGAGCCAGGCCTTCATCCAGGCAGAGCGGCACGACCTCGTGCTCGACGTCCCGGCCCACCAGGCTGTAATACATCTGGGCGCTCACGAACTTCGGCAGGCCCAGCGTCGAGGACCGACCCAGAGCCTGCGCCGTCTGCCATGCGGCCAGGTTGCACTCGCCGACATAGAGCACCTTGCCCGACCTCACCAGGATGTCCAGCGCATAAAGCACCTCATCCATGGGCGTTGCCGCGTCCGATCCGTGGATCTGATACAGGTCGATCCGGTCGGTGTTCAGGCGCTTCAACGAGGCTTCGCAGGCGCGGATCAGGTGGTAGCGGCTCAGGCCCGTGTCATTGGCCCCCTTGCCCATCCGGCCGAATCCCTTGGTCGCCAGCACGACCCGGTCGCGTCGTTCGCCTTGGAGCGCACCGCCGAGCAGGACTTCCGACTGCCCCTCGCTGTAGACGTCGGCCGTGTCGACGAAGTTGATCCCGGCGTTGAGGGCGGCCCCGACGATCGCGTCGGCCTGGGGCGCATCGATCCCGCCGAATCCCCAGCCCTCGCCGAACGTCATCGTGCCCAGACAGAGTTCGCTCACGAGGACGCCGGTCTTGCCCAGGGGGTTGTATTTCATCGGTCGGTTGGCTCGTGGGTGGTGGTCGGTCGTCTGGGCGGCCCCTGTCAATCCGGGCCGCTGCATTCTAAACTTGATTGCCCGAGAGTCGAGACCCGCCGCGGAGCCACGCCCTATGCCCACGCCCGATGAGTTGTATGACCAGGCCGTTGACCTGAGGGACGCCGGCGACAAGCCCGCCGCCGTCGTCAAGCTCGAAGAAGCGGTGGCGCAAGACCCCGCCTTCGCCATCGGCCACGGCATGCTCGCCAAGCTCTTCACCGACCTGGCCGAGACCGAGAAGGCGATCATGCACGCCAAGAAGGTGGTCGAACTGGAGCCCGACGACACCTTCAGCTACACCGCGCTTTCCGTCATCTACCAACGCTGCGGCAAGATCCCCGAGGCCGAGCACGCCAAGGCGCTCGCCTACAACAAGCAGATGGGCCTGGAATAACGCCCCAGACCGGGCCGCGACCGAGGACGACCGGGCCGACCACCCCACGAGGCACCTTCAACGATGACCCGCACCCTGCTGGCCTCCTGCCTCCTTGCGATCATCGCCGTCGAGGCCAGGGGGCAGGACCCCTGGTTTGATGGCAAGATCGACGGCCTGGTCACCCTCTATCGCGACCTGCACGCCCACCCCGAGCTTTCCTATCAGGAAGTCGAGACCGCGAAGCGGATCGCCGGCGAGCTGTCCGGGCTCGGCGCCGAGGTGACCCCCAACGTCGGCAAGCTCGGCGTGGTGGGGATCCTGAAGAACGGGAACGGGCCCGTCGTCCTCGTCCGGTCCGACATGGACGCCCTGCCCGTTGCCGAGGCGACCGGGCTTCCCTATGCCAGCAAGGCGACCGGCAAGAATGACGCGGGCCAGGCCGTCCCCGTGATGCACGCCTGCGGCCACGATATCCACATGACCTGCCTCGTCGGCACCGCGCGCTGGCTGGTCGACCACAAGGACCGATGGTCGGGCACCGTCATCCTGATCGGTCAGCCTGCCGAGGAAGCCATCGGTGGCGCCAAGGCGATGCTCGAAGACGGCCTGTATACTCGCTTTCCCAGGCCCGATTTCGCCCTCGCCCTGCACGTCGCGCACGACCTCGAGACCGGCAAGATCGGCTACATCTCAGGCCCGGCGATGGCGGGCTCCACCTCGCTCGACGTCGTCGTCCGCGGCAAAGGGGGCCATGGCGCGATGCCCGACAAGACGGTTGACCCGATCGTGCTCGCGTCGCTGCTGGTCCTCGACATGCAGACGATCGTCTCCCGCGAGATCAGCCCGATTCAGCCCGCCGTGGTCACCGTCGGCTCGATCCACGGCGGGACCCGCCACAACATCATCCCCGACGAGGTCCGCCTCCAGCTCACGATCCGCGCCTTCCGCGACGACATCCGTGACCTGCTCCTCAGCGGGATTCGCCGCCGCGCCGAGGCGCTCGCCCAGGGCCACAAGGCCCCCGCGCCCTCGGTGACCGTGGCGTACGGGACCGCCCCGACCATCAACACGCCCGACCTCGTCTCCAAGGTCGTCCCCGCCCTGAAACGCGCGATCGGCGAGGCAAATCTGGTCAACGTCGATCCCACGATGGGGGCCGAGGACTTCGGCCTCTACGGTCGGGACGGCGTCCCCACCTTCATGTTCCGCCTGGGCACAATCCCAGCGGCCCGTGTCGCCGAGTTCAAGGCCAGCGACAAGCCCCTCCCCTCGCTGCACTCGGCCCTCTTCGCCCCCGACCCTGCACCAAGCATCCGCACCGGCATCGCCGCGATGACCTCCGCGGTCGTCGAGCTGCTGCCGCCAAAACGCTGAAAACGAAGGCTCACCCGCGAGCTGCACGGGCCTTGTCGAATTTCGCCAGGGCCTCCGCCCTCACCCGACGGGTTCGCGCCCAGTAGTCGTCCGCCGGGATCAGCCCGAATTCGGCACTGATCTCGGAGACGTCGGCCTGTCCCGTCGATTCGATGACGTAGAAGCCCTCGCGAGTGTGGTAGTCGAAGGAGAGAGTCGGCCCGTACTTGGCCAGCATCGCGTCCATCTTTCCCCAGTTGTCGTCCATGTGGAGCGCGACGCTGTTGGTATTGATCGACGCCAGCGTCAAGGTCTCATACGTCGATTCCTTCAGGACTCGCCCGCAGCGGTCGATCACCTGCCCCAGCTCGGCGTCGATGGCTGTGACGACGAACGATCCCAGCTCGAACGCCAGCGCCGAGGCCTGGAGCCCGCCCCGGTACATCGACGAGAAGACGACCAGGTCGGGCTTTCCCGCCGCCAGCGACTCCCGGACTTCCCTGAAATTCAGGTCGAAGCAGATCAGCATCCCGACTCGGCCGAAATCGGTCTCGAAGCAAGAGGCTTCCGTCCCTGGGATCGCGCCCTGCTGCATCTCACCGGGAGTGGGGAACATCTTGTCGTATCGGCCGACGACGTCACCCGCGCGATCGATCAGGATCGACGTGTTGCGGATCCCCCGCTCGGTCGAATATTCGACCCTCGGCCAGACGAGATAGAGCCGATGCTTGCGTGCCAGCTCGCGAGCCCGATCGAGCGTCCCCCCCTCGGCGGGCTCGGCGTGATGGTAGGGGTCGACGACGGTCACTTGCGGGTAGATTTCGGGGAAGGCAACGAGGTCCGCCCCCATCCGCGCCGCCCGCTCGATCAGCATGCCGGCCTTGGCCATCAACCGGTCGGTCCCCTCCGGCGTGTCGGTCCCCGAGCCCGGCCGGTGCGAGACGCCTGCGACGCGAATTGGCCTGCGGCGAGCGGAAAGCGGCATGGCGGAGACCTCCGTGTTGGGGCGACTCATCTCACATCTTGACCGATGCGTCACCCCGGAACAACCCCCGAAGGCGTCGCCATCATTGACCCGGAGGCGCCGAGAGGCTAGGGTTCCTCGTGGTCGGTGGGCCCCGGTGCCGCACCCCCGACCCTCAAAGGGAGGCTGATTCGCCGATGGATCCCCGCTACGCCCTGAACAACACCGACTCGATGCTGAGCCCTTCCCTCGTCATCTTCAAAGACCTGGTGACGGCCAACCTGCGGGCGATGATCGATGTGGCCGGCGGGGCGAATCGCCTCCGCCCGCACGTCAAGACGCACAAGATGCCCGCGATGATCCGCCTGGCCGAGTCGCTGGGCATCCGCAAGCATAAGTGCGCCACCATCGCCGAGGCCGAGATGGTCGCCGCGGCCGGCGGCACCGACATCATGATCGCCTACCCGATCGTCGGGCCCAACATCGCCCGCTTCGCCCGCCTGGTCCGGGGCTACCCCAAGGCGACCTTCCGCACGGTCGTCGACGACGCCGACGCCGCCTCGGCCCTCTCCGCCGGCCTCCCCGCGAACGAGACGATCTCGACGCTCATCGACCTCGACATCGGCATGGGCCGCACCGGGATCGATCCCGGCGACGCCGCCTTCCAGCTCTACGAGCACCTGGCCACGTTGCCGAACCTCAGGCCCGACGGCCTGCAGGCCTACGACGGCCAGATCGCGGTCACCGACCTTTCCGAGCGCATCGAGGCCGCCCGCCCCGGCCAGGAGGCGACCCTCGCGCTGCGACAGCGGCTCATCGACGCCGGCCACGACGTCTCGATCGTTGTCTTCGGCGGCACCCCCACCTTCCCGGTGCACGCCAGGCTCGACATTCCCGGCCTTGAACTCTCCCCGGGCACCTGCTCACTGCACGACTACGGCTACGCGACCCGCTATCCCGACCTCCCGTTCGTCCCCTCGGCGTTGCTCCTCACCCGCGTCATCAGCCGACCCCGCCCCGGGCGGATCACGCTCGACCTCGGCTACAAGGCCGTCGCCAGCGATCCCCCGGTCGCAAGCCGGGTCGTCTTCCCCGACCTGCCCGACGCCACGGTCGCCTTCCAGAGCGAGGAGCATCTCGTCCTGGACACCCCCCACGCCGAGGACTATCCCCCCGGCACGACATTCCTCGCCATGCCATCCCACATCTGTCCCACCTGCGCGCTGCACAGGCAGGCCTATGTGATCGAGAACGGCGAGGTCGTCGAACGTTGGGACATCGTCGCCCGCGACCGGATGCTCAACCTCTAAGTCGGAGCGATCTCAGCCCAGCGGCGAGATCGCCCCGCGGATCACGGCCGCCAGCTCCTCGGGCCGCTGGCTGCCGATCAGGATCCTCGAACCGTCGACCAGGTGAAGACGCACGCCGTGGCTGCCTCGGGCGTTGAGGACCAGCTCGCCGCCTCTCCCGCGGCGGATGCCCCAGCCTCCGCAGTGGCGGATCGGCTGGTATTCGACGACCTCGACGGCGGAGATCGACCCGACGGGGAGGAATCGCCGATAGGTTGGGATCAGGCCGAACCAGACGCGGACCTGCGCCGGGGTGACCACCGTCGTCAGCCGGCCCAGGCCGATGACGAAGAAAACCGGCCCGACGAGGAGGAGCGATTTCAGGGCGAACGTGGCGATTTGCCCGACGTCGCTCCAATCCTGCCCCTGGACCGGTTCGGCGGCCAACCAGGGGACGTTCAGCGCGGTGACGGCCAGCATGATCGCGTAGACCCACCACCCGAACGTCTGATCTTCGCGGTACAGGGCTGCCGGCGGCTGGAGGGTCCCGACCGACATGCGTCAGGCCCCCGCACCGGTCGCCGGATCGGGCATGGGGCCGGATGCATACCGGCCTCCCAATGCGCGATCGCCCAGGGCCCGCGACATCGCCTGATAGCCCATATCTGCCACGCGATCGGCCGGGATCGACCATAGCAGCGGGTTCAGGACTTCCAGCGAGACCCCGCCTTCATAGCCAATCGCCGCCAGGTGGTCGAGGATCGGCGTGATCTGGAAATCGCCCTCGCCCGGGAAGATCCGGTCGGCATCGCCGGCGATCTCGCGCGGGGTCCCCGCCACGTCGCAGAGCTGGACCCAGGCCAGATTCGAGGGCGACAGGTAGGCCAGGTCCTCGAACTTGCTCGGGCCCGTGTAGTAGTGGAAGAGGTCGAAGCAGACGCCGACCGCGGGGGACGAGGCCTGCATCACCAGGGCGATCGTCGTGTCGAGGCTGGAACAGAAGCGGGCCGTCTTCTGGAACTCCAGGGCGATGCGCACGCCGTGGTCGGCCGCGACAGTCCCGGCCTCCCTGAGCCTCATTGCCGCCTTGCCGTAGTCTTCCTCGGCCATCTCGCGGACGAAGTCGACGGCGACCACCATCGTCGGCACGCCCAGGTCTCTCAGCAGCTCGAGCCTCGCCCGGAACAGGTCCCAGTGGACCTGACGCTCGGCACGCTCGGAGAGAAGCAGGCCCCCCTGCCCGGCCGCGGCCAGCGGCGTGAGGGTGTTGCTCGCCAGCAAGTCGCGCGCGGCCCCGACTCCGTGCTCGCGGATATATTCTTCCAGCTTCGTCAGCCAGAGTTCCACCGCGGGGAATCCGGCCCGCGAATAGGCCTGCAGGTCGGCCTCGAAGGTCGAGCTCATCGTCGTGGCCTGGGCGATACAAAGCTTCATCGACGGGCGTCCCGATCTCGGAAGGCGTGGCGGCAAGACCCGGGTGGCCGACGGGCATCCGCAGCCGAGGTGGTCGATTTCTACCATCAAGGGCGGTCCCGTAACATCGTGGCCTCTGGCCAGCGGATTGCCAAGGGGCCGGCGGCGCATCGCTCGATGCGCCGCCGGCCTGTCCGTCATTTCCCGATCACTCGGCAGGTACGCCCTGCCCGTCCAGCAGGTCGCGCATCGCCTGCACGATCCCGGCCGAGGGGACACGCCATTGCCTGCACGAGTCGCGGTCGCGCATCGTCACCGTGCCGTCCTCGGCCGTCTGGCCGTCGACGGTGATGCCGAACGGCGTCCCCGCCTCGTCCTGCCTGCGGTAGCGGCGGCCGATTGCGCCCTTCTCGTCGAAGAAGACGTTGTAGTGCTTCTTCAGGTCGCGATAGATCTTGTCGGCCGTCTCCGGCATCCCGTCCTTCTTCACCAGGGGGAAGACCGCGGCCTTGATGGGCGCGAGCCTGGGGTGGAACTTCAGGACCGTCCGGACTTCGCCGGCGATCGTGTCCTCCTCGTACGCCTCGCACAAGAACGCGAGCGTCGCGCGGTCGGCGCCGGCCGAGGGCTCGATGACGTGCGGGATGAACCGCTCCTTCTTCTCCTCGTCGAAGTAGCTCAGGTCCTTGCCGCTGTGCGTCTGGTGCTGGGTCAGGTCATACGCACCACGATGGGCGATCCCCTCCAGCTCGCTCACGCCGAACGGGAACTCATACTCGATGTCGGCCGTCGCGCTCGAGTAAAACGCCAATTCGTCCTTGTCGTGGTCGCGCAGCCTGAGCTTGTCGCTGCGCAGGCCCAGGCCGGTGTACCAGTCAAACCTCGTCTTGCGCCAGTAGGAGTACCACTCGGCGCTCTCGTCGGGCCGGCAGAAGAACTCGAGCTCCATCTGCTCGAACTCGCGCGAGCGGAAGATGAAGTTGCGCGGGGTGATCTCGTTGCGGAAGCTCTTGCCGATCTGCGCGATGCCGAACGGCAGCCGGACCCGCCCGGTGTCGACCACGTTCTTGAAGTTGGCGAAGATCCCCTGAGCCGTCTCGGGCCGCAGATAGGCCACGCTCGACGCCGTCTCCAAGGCCCCGACGCTCGTCTTGAACATCAGGTTGAATTGCCTGGGCTCGGTCAAGGTTCCCGGCGTCTCGGTCGCCGGCCCGATGACCTTGGCCCGCTCCGGCTCGGCGAGGCTCAGGTAGGGCACGGCCAACGGCTCGGGAATATCCTTGGTGCGGACCCCCCGCTTGTTGGCCATCTTCTGGGCCTTTTTCTCCACCGCCGTGATCGCGTCTTCGGCCGAGGCGCCCATCGCCGACAGCCAGAGCGGCTCGGGCGCGGCGGCCCCACCCTCGGGGGCCGGGAAGTTCCACTGGAAGACATAGAGCTGGTCGGCCCGGTAGCGCTCCTTGGTCTCGCGGCAGTCGACCATCGGGTCGTTGAACCCGCCGACGTGGCCCGAGGCCTCCCAGACGCGCGGATTCATGATGATGGAGCAATCCAGGCCCACCACGTCGTCGCGCGACCGGATCGTGTCCTGCCACCAGGCATCTTTGATGTTCCGCTTCAGCTCGACGCCCAGCGGGCCGTAGTCCCAGAAGCCGTTGATCCCGCCGTAGATCTCGCTCGACGGGAAGATGAACCCGCGACGCTTGCAGAGCGAGACCAGCTTGTCCATGTCCATCATACTTGGCTCTCTCCGGGGGCTCTGACCTTGGCAGGGCCCACCCCCACCTTTGGTTGCGTTGGGAAGACAGGAAGGAGAAACGACTTGATCGACCGGCCGGGTGTCCGGCCATGACACCGCCAACGATCCCGGTCAGGGGCGTCGTTCGAAACCCGGGCGATCACTCCGGCTCGACGACCGGGACCGCGACGATCCCCGGCGGATTGGACACCAGCTCGGCGACCAGGTCGAACCGGTTCAGGGTCGCCGCAGCCTCGATGTCGGGGGCCAACTTCAGCTCGCGCACCCGACGACCGCCCCGGCCGTCGGAGAGGACTCCGGCGAGAGTCTCGCCCTCGTCGATCCGGTAATCCACATCGAACCACAAGATCGAGGCGATCCGCGCCGGGTCGTTCTCCAGGGTCCAGCCTCGATCCCTGAGCGTCTCGGCGATCGCGCCGGCCAGCAGCGTGTCTTCCAGGCTGATCTGCCCGTCGGTCCCCGCGCAGACCAGGTGCACCGGACGTCCGTCGGCGATGAGCGCCCGGGCGGTCGCCTCCAGGTTCACGAAGCCGGCGACGAGGACGCGTTCGGCCTCGCGGCTGGCATGGATCGCGCGAGTGCCGTTCGTGGTCGTGATCACCAGGGTCTTGCCCCGGCAGGTGCTGGCGTTGAAGTCGGCCGGCGAGTTGCCCAGGTCGAATCCCTCGATCGGCACACCCAGGCGTTCTCCGGCCAGCACGGCGGTGCCCGGAGGCAGGGCGGCGGCGACGCCGCGGGCCTCGTCGATCTCCAGGCAGGGGACGATGTGCGTGGCCCCGGCGGCGAGGCCGTGGACCATCGCGGTGGTCGCCCTGAGCACGTCGATGACCACGGCCACTCCGCCGCGCAAGGCGCCCGCCGGGATGAGGGCGGGCAGGAGGTGGACGAAAATTTGCGACGGCTCTGCGGACATCGAGCGGCCTCGGGACCGGGAATCTTCGACCCCCGGTCGCACCCGGGTCGGCCATTATGGCATGCCGACGCCCGACTTGGGGAGGGCCGACCCCGGATCGGCCTCGTGCCAACCTTCGGCTTCACGCCCCGGCCGGTTTGCAGTAGCCTTGCTCTCGCCAGGTCGCCCCGTGCGACACCCGGCGTCGGTCCCACGGACGGGCTCCGGCGGGCTGGTGAAGTTTCCGTCTGGTCGAGGTGCAAGGATGCACGAGCCGAAGGGGGGATCGGTGCCGATCACCGGTCCACGCCGCTTCATCATCGACCTGGTCCATTTCGCGCACCGGGTTCCCAGCATCCCGGTGAGCCGGACCATGAATGTCGGGGCCTTGTTCGGCCCCCGCGAGTCGCACCCATCGCGGCCCTCGTGGGCGGTCCTGTTCATGAAGGCCTACGCCCTCGTCTGCGCCGGCGAGCCGCCGCTGCGACGGGCGCTGCTCAACTTCCCCTGGACTCGCCTGTACGAGCACCCGCAGACCTCCTGCGCCCTCGCCCTTGAGCGGGTCCACGGCGGCGAGGAAGGAATCTTCGTCGGCCTCTTCCGGGCCCCCGAGTGCCAGTCCCTGGCGCAGCTCCACGCCGCGCTCAACTGGTACAAGAAGCAGCCCCTCGAAGAGGTGGGCATCTTCCGCCAGGCCCTGCGCCTAAGCCGGGTGCCCACGCCCATCCGCCGGACCCTCTGGTGGAGCACCCTGCACGTCTCGGGCTACAAGCGGGCCAAGCGGTTCGGCACCTTCGGCCTGACCAGCTACGGGGCCCTGGGCGCAGAGTCCCTCCACCCGATCTCACCCCTGACGACCACCCTCACCTTCGGCCCCATCGCCGACTCCGGCCAGGTCGTCGTCAAGCTCATCTACGACCACCGGGTCCTCGACGGAGCCTACGTCGCCCGCCGCCTCCTCGACATCGAGCGTACCCTCCAGGGGACGATCCTCGATGAGTTGAAGATGGCCCGACCCCTGGTCCAGCCCGCCGACGAGCTCCCCCCCGCCCCGCACACTCCGTCCGTCGCAAGGGTGATCCAGGAATTCTCGTAACATAAGCGGATCGGACCAAGTACGGAGTGATGGATCGACTCGCCTCCAAGATCGATCGAATCACCCCAGTCGAGACAGTTCAGGGAATCACAGGGCCAAGGGTCTCCACGAGAGTCCTGGCCTCGGCGTGGCCAAGTCTCAGCGCCTGGTTTGCAGCGTGTTGCGCGGCGGGCCGATCGCCGAGCGCGAGGTGGGCCAAGGCCTGGTTGAACGAGATCTGACCCGCGAGCTGCCCCTCGGGACTGGCTTCGAGGGCCCGTCGATAGTCATCGAGGGCCCGCCCGGGCTGGCCAGACTCATACGCGAGGATCCCCCGGTTCAGGGCGGCCCGCGCGAGCGTGGGGTCGATCGTCAGGGCCCTCGTATAATCGGCCCTCGCCTCATCCACCCGGCCCAGAGCGGCGTTGGCCAGCCCCCGGTTGAAGAGGCACTCGGCCGAGCGGGGCGAGAGGGTCACGCAGGCGCGGAAGGCGGCCAGGGCGTCGGCGTGCTGACCGAGGCGGTAGGCGCAGAGCCCTTGATAGAAGTTGGGCCAGAGGTCCTGAGGCCTCTCGTCGATGGTGGCCCGGAATTCGGCGGCGGCATCGGCGAACTGGCCGGCCCGCAGCAGTGAGCGGCCCAGGTCGTAGTGTTCCCAGGGCGTCTTCGCCGGCAAATCCGCCCCCGGAACGACGTCCCTCAGCCCGAGCGCCAGCACATGGACGGCGCGCTCGCGGCGCAGCGACGGACTCGACCCGAAGGTGGCCTCTGCTTCGTCCAGGACCTTCAGGGCATCGAGCCTCGCCTGTCCGACCTCGGAGTCGGGGGCAATCCGCACCCGGAGGTCGGCCCAGACCACCGCCAGTTCCAGCAGGTCCAGGCCAAGCTCATGCTCGACCTCGGGGGCCAGGGCCAGACCTGGCGGGGGCTTGATCAGGCGTTTGTCCGACCAGAGAGCTCGCCCGAGATCCACGAGCTTATGGGCCTCGACTCCCGACGCCGGATCAACCCCGTAGCGAAAGCGGATCAGGTCGGCGAGTCGGTGCAACTCGACGGCCTTGCGGCTGCGCAGGGCCAGGCGGTGCTGCGTCTCCAGCGCCTTGACCACTGCCCCCAGGCCCGGGGTCTTCAAGGCAAGCGTCAGGCCGCGACTCGCCGCGCGCCGAGCGTCGTCGTAGGCCCCCCTGGCCTGATAGTTCCGCGCGTCTTCGAGAGAGGCGTCGACCTCCCGGAGGCGCTGGAGGTAGACCAGCCAGGCGGCCAGGCCGACGATCGCGATGGCCAGGACGATGGACATCCGCGCCAGGCCTCGCGTCAACGCATGGGGATGGCGTTTGCGCCACTTGGCCAGTCGCTCGGCGTGGCTCCGGTTGACGACCCCCTTCAGGGGGAGGTCATCGTAGTGCCTCCGCAGGTCATCGGCCAGCTCGCCCGCGGTGGGGTAGCGCCTCGCGGGATCCGCCTGGATGCAACGCTCCACGAGATCGGCAAGCCCGACGCTGACCGTCCGATTTACTCGGTCGAGCCGGGACCGACGAGACGGCGAGTCGGGGTCGCAGGGGCCCGCCAGGGCCTCGTGCATCAAGAGCCCCAACGAATAGATGTCCGAGCGACCGTCGACCTCGGCGGCGACCGCCCGCCCCTCGCTGATCTGTCGCATCGCCGCACGCTGCTCGGGGGACATCCATCCCGGCGTGCCTCCAAGCCGCGCAGGCCGGTCCTCGCCCCGCAGCACGGGCCCGCGAGCGAGGTGGAAATCCAGGAGCATCGGCTGGCCGTCGGCCGCGATCAGGACGTTCGATGGCTTGACGTCCATGTGCACCAGCCCGCGCTGATGGGCATACTGCAACGCATCGGCCAGGCACGAAATCATCCAGCAAATCGCCTGAACATACGTCGCACGCCCCAGCGCATCGCGATACGGCCCGGGCCCGGCCTCCAGCTGAGTGGGCGACGCCGGGAAGCCGTTCAGCACCCGGAGCAAGTCCGCGGACGTGCGTCGCTCGGGAGGGATGTCTCCCAGTGCGGCCAGAATCTGGGAAAAATTCGCCCCGCCCAGGTAGGGCATGCAAAGGGCCATGAGCCCCCGGTCCTCGTCGGCGAGGATCGAGTAGAGCGGGACGATGTGCGTATGCTGGAGCCGCGCCAGGCTGAGGTATTCTTCCTCGTCGAGCGCCATCACCTTGAGCACCACCGGCCGGTCGGCCAGCGAGACCTGCACCGCCAGGAACGTCCGCCCCGACCGGCCCCGTCCCAGCTCCTCCAGCAGCTGGAAGTCGCCCAGAGTCTCCCCCAACTCGGGGAAGCCGACCGGCGCCTCGGGCCGCATCAGGCGGTCGCAGGCCAGCAGCGCCTCCAGCTTCGATCGCAGACGGGGATGCCGCGCGACCACCTGGCTGGTCTCACCCCCCCCTCCCGCATCGCGCCTGAGCGAAACTTCCTCGAAGACCAGTCGCAGCGCGTCCTCGTCGGCCACCCCCGGCTTCTGCGCGAGCAGCTCCGCGGCCGTCACCCGCTGCCCGCGGGCCCAGGCATCGGCCAGTTGCTCGACCTGCTCGTCGATCCAGTCATCGACCCCGTCCGAGCGCACCACCGGGTCGGTCGTCGGTCGCATCTCGGGCGTCGATCCGTGTGCATCCATGGGCGGGCTCCGCCGCGGTCGCCAGCAAGGCAGGGAGGACCTATTCTACGGCATCGACGTGGTCATGTCCCGTGAGGAAGCAGTCGGACGTGCAATCATCGGTCCGCCGATTTCCTCGGGTTGGTCGAAGCCTACTGAATCAAAATGAGCAAGCTATAAAGCGGAATCATCAGGCACCAGAGGAATCCAATCATCCGGCCGAACCGATGGATCCAATCGGGCCTGGACTCCCAGCAGCCGGTCAGGACCAGGGTCGCCCAGGCCGTCGGTATCGCCGCGGAGAGCACCACCCACAGCAGTAATCCGGGTGCCCAGAGGTTGCCCAGCACGAAGGCAAAGGCGAACGCCGCGAACAATGCCCCGATCGCGACCATCCCGGACTCGGATACCGATTCCACGAAGCCGGGCCCGGGCCTGCGCATGCACATCATGACATAAGCGATCGACCAGATCATCAGGAAGGCGATCGACACCACACTTGCGTAGAGTGCAAATCCCCCGGCAACTTTCGGGTGATTCAGAACGTAAGTCCACCAGCCCGAGACACCCGAGATCGATTCGAAGGGGAGCCCTCGGAATCCGAGTCGAATCCAGGGGACGAACACCCGCGCGAGCCCCAGGCACGCAGCGATCGCGCCGATCGAGACGATCCCATCCCCCAGATTGAATCGCCAGGCTCGGGCCGGATCGGTCGCCTGATTCGAGGCTCCGTGTGGGTCGATCACCGCTGGCTCTCTGGAGCGTTTCGAGCTGAGAATGCCTCGGCAATCGGAGTTCGCTCCCTGACGCCGAGTCTTCAACTCACCTCAACGCGATCGTTGCCGACCGCGAGTCGCTCGCAGCGAATCCGAACTCATTCCGCCTCGGCAAGCTCGCGCTCGCGGACCTCGGCGAGCTTGCGGGCGAGTTCATACAGGATCCGCCTCACACTCCCCTCGTGGAGGCCGACGCGGGCGGCGATCTCCGCGAGCGGCAACCCCTGGCGCTTCAGCTCCAGGAGCGCACGATGCTGCGGCGGGCAGAGTCCCAGCATCTGGCGCCAGAGCTCCATCCCCTGCGCCTCCTCGCTCGGACGGGGCTGGCCCGACGCCGGGAAGTCCCCCGGGTCGGCGTCGCCCATGGGCCGCTCGCTCTCCATCGACCTGCGGTAGTGGCGGCGGCGGTCGATCAGGCGGTGCCGCGCCAGGGTCGTCAAGAATGAGCGGAGCTGGCCGCGGTCGGCGAACCGCCACCCCGATTCCTTGAACCCCTTGAGCACGTCGGCCCAGACCGTCTGCACGATGTCCATCGAGTCCAGCTTGGCACGCAGCGCCCCGGTCAATTGCCGGCGCACGGCCATCCGCAGGTATGGCTCATACTCGATGAAGACCTGCTCGGCGGCGGCGTGGTCGCCCTCGTTGAGGCGTTGGATGAGCTCGTCCAGTTGAACGTCATGCATCGGCGGCTCCCTTTCCCCGAGGAGTTAACGACCGGGCAAGCCCAGGAACCTCGGCACCCCCGGCCAGCTCGGCCGGTCGTGATGCGACCTCGTCTCCTCGTCCTGCTCCTTCTCTCGCCTCGAGAGGCTCCGGCGAATGACCTCGACGGCCACTCCCGAGGCGAGCCACGCGAGCGGCTCGCGAACCTGGATCGGCAGGCCAGCGCCGGGCTCCTCTGGGGGAGCCAGCTCGTCGATCGAGGCGAGGAAATCGTCGACCGCCCTGACCAACGCCACACCCGAGGTCGGCAAGAACTCGGACAGCAAGTCCGCAGCCTGCGGGGCCGGGAGCAGCGTCAACGCGTCGACCGCCTCAGTCACGGAATCGGCCGCAATCGACCTCCGAGCCGGCGGCTCAAGGCTCTTCGTCCCTCGGGGCGTCCCCGCAAGCTCGGCCGTGTCGAGATCGACCTCGCTCGATCCGAAAATCACCCGGGCGACTCCCTCGACCGTGGGCAGTGAGTTTAATGCGCCAACCGACGTGCCCTGGTCGTAACCAGTCATATTCGAAGCCGAATCGGAGGCAATGCCGGAGTCGGCCGCGACGAACGGCGCCGCCGACGGGCCTGAACTCACCGGCATCGAAGCAAGGTCCATCATCCGCGAGGCCCCCGGATGACCTCCTGCTGCAATCTGTGCGAGCGCCTTATACCCCGGAAACATCGCCGGCTTAGGTCCGTCGGCATGCCAGCCGCGAGGCGAGCTCGACAAGTCGTTGGTGGGCCCGCCGGGAGCTGAACGCTCCGCACCGTCGTCAATCTGCGGCGTGTCGCGGCCATGATCGGCATCGGGAGCCACGCTGGTCGCCGAGGTCGGGCCGCCGTCGATCTGAGTAGACATGGATAAAATCACCGGCGAATCCGAACCGAATGCCCGAAATTCGCGCGACATCATTTCGCCACGGACAAACCCGACGGTGACCGCCCTCGGCCCGTTCGATGTCGGAATCACCCAGTCGGACGGCCCACGATCGGAGCCATCCGAAGTCGCAGGCGATGCTCCCCCCCATGCACGGATGCCCGCGGCCGACTGGGGCCCTGCGCCGGGGGTGAGCCTCGAAGCACCCGAATGCGACCACGTCCAGGACGTGTGGTCGAGGGCTGGGGAGGGCATGGATGTCCCAATCGACACATTCAGGGGGCCAACGACCTTGATCGGTGTCGTCGAGGCCATCGCAAAGACAGGACCGCTGGGTAATGCCCGCCCTTCCAGGAAGGAGACGGAGGGGCCAACGTCCGACATCGTGGTCGGCAACGCAATCGACCATGCGGAGCCGCTGGGCAATGCCCGCCCTTCGAGGAAGGAGACGGAGATGCCGGGCCCGCCTTGACCGGGCCGCCTGCGCCTTGATCGGGGCATCGTCAAATCGCTCCTTCGAGAGACGGGCCCCCTTCCCTCCTGAGACCGGGGGACGGACTGCGATCGTAGCCGAAGGGCCTTGATCCATGTAGTCGAGATCCCTCCGGCGAGAGCCCCCGCGATCGATCCAAGCCGAGAGATGCAGTCCTGGCGCGTCAGCAACGACGACCTCGCCCTTCAGCCCTGGCAGGGCCATCTCGATCTCGGCGAAACTCATCGGAATGACGCGGCAAGATGAGCAGAGCACGCAAGATCAAATTGCGGTCCGCTCCTGTGACCGTTACGAGGGAATCAAGCCACTTAATAGCAGTAACGCGGGAACACGCGGAGCGGAGACAGGTCGAAGAAAATCAAAAGGTGCTGGGACTCGATGACGCCTGGTCCATCAGAACGATCATCCACAACAATTGGACATCACGAGGAAACATAGGCAAGGCGACAAGATCAAACGACAATTGAGGCAGTGGACAGCCAGGCATTGATCAGTAACAAAGCTGGCCGCCGTTTCGACTCCTGCCCCATGAATCACCACCGAAACGTCGACCAAGGGACCAAATCAAACCTGAGAAGAAAAAAGCTCGATGATCGTCGTTGAGAGAACAAAATGGCTACATCGGATCGGATCGATCTTTCGAAACGCCGAACGCCCCGCCGATTCCGTGGGGGGAATCGGCGGGGCGTCGGGTCAGTGGGGGATCCCGGCGATGACCGACTTTCGCGCTTGCGCACTATCATGGGCCTGGCGGGCTTAACGGCCGTGTTCGGGATGGGAACGGGTGTGGCCCCGCCAGTATGGTCGCCGGGAAAGCGGACGGCGGGCGGTCAGGCCCGACGTTCGCGGTGGATGCTGCTCTGGCAATCCGGTCAGTCACGCGATCAGAATCTTCGGGCGGGATGCGATCGTCCGCGAGGGGCGTCGTTGGACGCCTCGTCTCGTGGCGAAAGATGGGCCGGAGCGGTGATTCCGCATCTCGACGGAGGTCGAGGGTGCGGGCACTCGCGGCAGGTTGAGGACACACCCTGTTCGTCTCGGGTGGCCCGCCTTGGGGGGCGGGGCCGAGTCGGGGTGGTCAAGCGTCTTGGCTGTTAGTACCGGTCGGCTGAGGCGGTCGCCCGCCTTACACTCCCGGCCTATCGACCTGGTCGTCTTCCAGGAGCCTTCGTGACCTGAAGTCACTGGAAACCTCGTCTTGGAGGGGGCTTCGCGCTTAGATGCTTTCAGCGCTTATCCGGTCCCGACCTGGCTACCCGACGATGCCCCGAGCGGGACAGCCGGCACACCAGAGGTCGGTCCTCCCCAATCCTCTCGTACTAGGGGAGACGCTCCGCAAGTTTCCGACGCCCACGGCAGATAGGGACCGACCTGTCTCACGACGGTCTGAACCCAGCTCGCGTACCGCTTTCATTGGCGAACAGCCAAACCCTTGGGACCTTCTCCAGCCCCAGGATGCGATGAGCCGACATCGAGGTGCCAAACCTCCCCGCCGCTATGGACGCTCGGGGGAGATCAGCCTGTTATCCCCGGAGTACCTTTTATCTGTTGAGCGACGGCCTTTCCATCCAGCACCGCCGGATCACTAACGCCGACTTTCGTCCCTGCTCGACTGATGGGTCTCGCAGTGAGGCACCCTTATACGTTTGCGCTCGTGTTGCCCGATTGCCGACCGGGCCGAGGGTACCATTGCACTCCTCCGTTACGCTTTGGGAGGAGACCGCCCCAGTCAAACTGCCCGGAGAACACGGTCCCGGCGCGAGCTCATCGCGCCGGTGAGGGCCAACGTCCAAGCAGGGTGGTATTTCACCGGTGGCTCCCCGCCGGCTGGCGCCGTCGGATCGTAGCCTCCCACCTATGCTACACAGCGTGGACGCAGGACCAATGTCATCTTGCAGTAAAGGTTCACGGGGTCTTTCCGTCTGACCGCGGGTACGTGGCATCTTCACCACGACTACAGTTTCACCGGGTCCCTCGTGGAGACAGCGCTCCAGTCGTTACGCCATTCATGCAGGTCGGAACTTACCCGACAAGGAACTTCGCTACCTTAGGACCGTCATAGTTACGGCCGCCGTTTATCGGGGCTTCGGTCGCCGGCTACGCTTGCGCTCACCGCCTCCCTTAAC
The DNA here is from genome assembly GCA_038400315.1 of Isosphaeraceae bacterium EP7. Taxonomy (NCBI): domain Bacteria; kingdom Pseudomonadati; phylum Planctomycetota; class Planctomycetia; order Isosphaerales; family Isosphaeraceae; genus Kueselia; species Kueselia aquadivae. The sequence goes on along the minus strand of CP151667.1, from coordinate 1,600,923 downwards.
CTACCGACACCGAGCAGGCGTCAGACTCTATACGTCCTCTTGCGAGTTAGCAGAGTCCTGTGTTTTTGATAAACAGTCGCTAGAGCCGATTCTCTGCGGCTCCCATCTCGCGATGGGAGCTCCCCTTATCCCGAAGTTACGGGGTCATTTTGCCGAGTTCCTTCACGAGGGTTCTCCCGAACGCCTTCGGATGCTCGCCTAGCACACCTGTGTCGGATTGCGGTACGGGCCGACGGATCGTCCTCGCGGGGCTTTTCGTGGCCATGAAGTCATCAGGCTTCCAGATCGAATGCTGTCGGCCTTGCGGCACGGGGCAATCTAACGCCCCGACCTGACTCATCACGGCGTCCTCCGCGATTCAACCTCACCGCCGGGTGGAGGAATATTAACCCCCTGCCCATCGTCTACGCCCTTGGGCCTCGACTTAGGTCCCGACTGACCCTGGGCGGATTGACCTTCCCCAGGAAACCTTGTGCTTTCGGCGGATGGGCTTCCCACCCATCTTATCGTTACTCGTTCCGGCATTCGCACTCGGGGGCGCTCCACCGGTCCTTACGGTCCGGCTTCGATGCGGCCTCCGACGCTCTCCTACCATTCAATTAAGAATCCGCGACTGCGGCGCGACGCTTGAGTCCCCGTCATTTTCGGCGCGGGATGGCTCGACCGGTAAGCTGTTACGCACTTTTGAAATGGTGGCTGCTTCTAAGCCAACATCCCGGCTGTCACCGCGATCCCACTTCCTTTACCACTGAGCGTCGTCTTGGGGGCCTTGGTCGGCGGTCTGGGTTGTTTCCCTCTCGAGCATGGAGCTTATCCCCCACGCTCTGACTCCCGGAGTACATCGTGCGGTATTCGGAGTTGGGTTTCGGTGGGTAGGCGGGAAGCCCCCCATCCGAAGTCCGTCGCTCTACCCCCGCACGACAATGGTCCGAGGCTGGCCCTAAAGCCATTTCGGAGAGAACGAGCTATCTCGAGGTTTGATAAGACTTTGACTCCTCCCCACGGGTCCTCCCCCAGTTTTTCAACACTGGTGGGTTCGGTCCTCCACGGCCGGTTAGGGCCGCTTCAACCTGCCCATGGGTAGATCACCTCGTTTCGCGTCTACTGCGTGCGACTATGTCGCCCTGTTCAGACTCGGTTTCCCTGCGGCTCCCCTCCTGAAGAGGTTAACCTGGGGCCGCACACAGTAACTCGCCGGATCATTATGCAAAAGGCACGCGGTCAGGCTGGCACGAGGCCAAACGCCCTCCCACCGCTCGTAGGCACGGGGTTTCAGGATCAGTGTCCTCCCCTGGTCGGGGTTCTTCCCACCGTTCGGTCGCCCTACTGGGTTCGCTATCGGTCGTCATCGAGTGCTTAGCCTTGCGGGAGGGTCCCCGCCGATTCAGGCCGGGTTTCACGTGCCCGACCCTACTCGGGTACCGGATAGGAGGAGTTCCCATGTCGCCTACGGGACTATCACCCGCTGCGGTGCCGCATTCCAGCGGACTTCGGCTACAGAAACTCGCATTCCATGGCTCCGGCCCCACGACCCCGCCGGGTGTCCCCGACGGTTTAGGCTGGTCCCCGTTCGCTCGCCGCTACTGAGGGAGTCTCGGTTGATTTCTTTTCCTCCGGGTACTGAGATGTTTCAGTTCCCCGGGTCTTCCGCAGGTATTCCGGGATCAATGCTCGTTGGGCAGCTCCCCCGGACATTTCGCAGCCTTCCACGCCTGCATTCCTGATGACGCCTAGGCATCCCCCCCGTGCCCTTAGGAGCTTGACCACGCCGACCCGAACCCGCCCTGTCGGACCCACGACCTTTCGGCCTTGATCCAGCCTGGCTCATCCGGACCGATGCGGTCCTCTCTCTGCTCTGCAAGTCAATCGTCGCCTCACGGCGAGGACTGACTTATCACTATCGCTCCGAAGGTCCACTTTCGTGGAGATGAAACGTGCAAGTCGCCCCTCCGAGGCTCATGGGCCGAAGCCCACGCCCGCCGGAGGCGGAGATGTATCACGTCCTAGAAACTTCTTGCGTGACTGACACCGGATTGTCAAAGAGTGTCCCTCCGACGGCCGAAGCCGCCGAGAGACCCGGCCACCGGCCGGAGGGCGACGTCCGCACAGTCAAGTGCAGGCGACGCCCCCCGCCCGGTGAAGCAGGGGGGGGGGACCGAATCCCCAAACCATCCGAGTGAACAATCGCCGGACGGGACGAACCCGGCCGGCGACTATCCGCGCGGTGATCGATCGAGCGAGAAGACAGATCCAGCGTGTGAACCTCTGAGGGAAGCCGACGCGTGCCGCCGCGGTTGCGGGCGGTGCCGATAACTTGGAGACATCCTTAGAAAGGAGGTGATCCAACCGCAGGTTCCCCTACGGTTACCTTGTTACGACTTAGTCCCCATCACGGGTTTCATCTTCGGCGCCTGCCTTGCGGCTCCGGCGACTTCGGATGCCCCCCGCTTTGGTGGCTTGACGGGCGGTGTGTACAAGGCTCAGGAACACATTCACCGCGGCATGCTGATCCGCGATTACTAGCGATTCCGGCTTCATGCGGGCGGGTTGCAGCCCGCAATCCGAACTGGGGGGCGGTTTTTGCGATTGGCGCACCGTTGCCGGTTGGCTTCGCTCTGTCCGACCCATTGTAGTACGTGTGCAGCCCCAGGCATAAGGGCCATGAGGACTTGACGTCATCCCCGCCTTCCTCCGGCTTAACGCCGGCGGTCTGTCCAGAGTCCCCGCCATGACGCGTTGGCAACTGGACACAGGGGTTTCGCTCGTTAGGGGACTTAACCCAACACCTCACGGCACGAGCTGACGACAGCCATGCAGCACCTGTGCACGTTGTACCTTGCGGCCTCACCGACGTTTCCGCCGGCTAATCCGTGCATGTCAAGCCTGGGATAAGGTTTTGCGCGTAGCCTCGAATTAAGCCACATACTCCACCGCTTGTGTGAGCCCCCGTCAATTCCTTTGAGTTTCAGCCTTGCGACCATACTCCCCAGGCGGGACACTTCACGGTTTCCCTGCGGCAGGGAGCCCATCGGCGAGCCCCCTACCCAGTGTCCATCGTTTACGGCTAGGACTACCGGGGTATCTAATCCCGTTCGCTCCCCTAGCTTTCGCGCCTCAGCGTCAGTAGACGTCCAGGGGCTCGCTTTCGCCACGGGCGTTCCTTCCGATCTCAACGCATTTCACCGCTCCACCGGAAGTTCCAGCCCCCCCTACGTCCCTCAAGACTGCCCGTTTCGGATCCAGTTCCCCGGTTGAGCCGGGGGATTTCAGACTCCGACGCGGCAATCCGCCTACGCGCTCTTTAAGCCCAGTGATTCCGAATAACGTTCGCACGGTTCGTCTTACCGCGGCTGCTGGCACGAACTTAGCCCGTGCTTCCTCCAGGGATCGGTCAAGGACGGCTCTGCGCCGCCCCTTCCTCCCCCTCGACAGGAGTTTACAACCCGAAGGCCTTCATCCTCCACGCGGCGTCGCTCGGTCAGGCTTGCGCCCATTGCCGAAGATTCTCGACTGCAGCCTCCCGTAGGAGTCTGGGCAGTGTCTCAGTCCCAGTGTGCCGGGCCACGCTCGCACGCCCGGTAGGCATCGAAGGCTTGGTGGGCCGTTACCCCGCCAACTACCTAATACCACGACGGCCCGTCCCACGGCGGAATCGCACCTTTGGTCGCGGGGAAATGCCTCCCCGCGACGTCGCTGGGAATTACCCGGGATTTCTCCCGGCTATGCCCAACCATGGGGTTGGTTACCGTCGCCTTACTCACCCTTGCGCCACTCACCTTGCGGTGCGTACGACTTGCATGCCTAATCCACGCCGCCAACGTTCATTCTGAGCCAGGATCAAACCCTTCGAGATGAGGTCGAGATAAGAGAAGCGTAGTCCGGGAATAAATCCCCGTCCCGCACTCCTCCTCCGAACCATTCCTCTGGGTCGAGGAAAAAAACTTGGTCGCACCAGCCAAGGGCTTTAACCCCCCCGGCCGGAGCTGAGTCCGCCCGCATCATCCGTCCGAGCGACTCCGAAGAGCCCCCCGTCCCGATGAGTGCGACGACTCGCATCGGCTTCCCTCAAGGGTCCACTCATGTGGACTGTCTTCTCGATCGACCGAATTGTCAAAGAACCGACTCGAACCGAACAGTCGATACCGGGGCCGCGATCGCTCGCCGCCCGTCGCGACCGGGTCGTCTCCGGGCGTCTGCACGCCCCTCGAACCCCCCGGCCACCTTCGACACCCGCATCCGCGTCACCGCGTTTCCGCAGCGTTTCGCGTCAGGAGGGGCCACTGTATCGCGTGGCCCCGTCAGGCGTCAACCCCGATTTTTTCGGCCCCGTCGTCTCGACCGGGCCACGTCTTGAATGATCCACCCGTCGGGTCTTGCGATCTTTGCCCCGAGAGGCCTGACCGCGGACTCGAGTGAACCGGACGTTTGAGTCACCCTTCGTGTCGTTTCGCGTCTCCGCGTCTCGTCACTGGCGACAAGGGGGATATTACCCGAGCTTCACGGACAGTCAACACTTTCGTCTCGCTTCGTAATTAATTCGGCCCCTTTCGCTGTTTTCCTTCCTCTATATGGCGCCCTGTCCAGTTGTTATCCCGAAGCCTCACGGAGTTGCACATTCTCGTTCGGAGTTTGACCATTCTACGGCGGAAATCTCAGCTTACTGTGGCCGTCTTCGTCTCATGTTCTTTGTCACGGCGGCAATTACGCTCTTACGTGACGATCTACCGTTCGCGACGCCCCAGGTGGAGGTCAGTTCGCTCCCCCCTGCTCTTCCCTTCTGGGTCCTTGGCGGAAGACTGGACTGAGAACGTCTCGCATGGAATCGCTCGGTCGTTCCTTTGTCCTTAGGAATCGAATGCAACTGCGCGTAACAATCCCTCCGCAGTGCGGGGGAGTTGCTTCGCCCCTCAGATAGCGTGTGCTCGAGGGGCACATCTCCCGAATTGGCCCGTCACTGGCGGTCGGTGCAACGGACGCGATTCGGAGTGGACTGATGACCAGGTAGCGTATAACCTCGCGGCCCCCTCCCAGTGTGGGCGAGGGAACGGCGCAACTGACCTAGGCCCACTCGAATTGGGACGAGTCTCAGAGACTCTGTTTTCGTGCCCAACCTTCAAGCCTGGGGCACGAGAATTCCTGCGGCCTCTGGCGATCTCTGTCGAGATTCTCGATCTGCCTTCGCGATCGAATCTCGGTGCGCCTGGCCCGTCCCCGATCGATCTTCCCCACGTTTGGATCGTTCTTTCCGACCCTTGACCAGTCGGATAACCCAGACGCTTTCATCGCCGTGGCTTCGATTCGCGATTCCGCGTCTCGATACCGGCGACGGGAGGATCTCAACGGGGGAATCTCAAGCGGAGAGGGAGGGATTCGAACCCTCGGTACCTTTCGGTACACGGCATTTCCAGTGCCGCACAATCGGCCGCTCTGTCACCTCTCCGATTGACGCAAGTCATTCCTATTCAGAAGCTTGCGTCTATACTCACCTGCAAACTCGCCCGATCGATGTCGCTTCTGAGCCGATCTCTGAGCCGGCGGTTCACGATGAGGAGAGAGTACTCTACCCGGCAACGTCCTCCAGTTCTACCTGTCCCTGCTGCGGCGGCGGGATTAATCCGGAAGCCCGGACGGGACGGGTGCCGTTCGCGGTTGAAGCGTGTTTCGAGGCATTTGCCCTCGGCCCTCGGTCTCCACCTTCGGAACGTGTCACGGGCGTCTTGCGAGGTTGCCACGACCTGGCGACGTCGGGAATCCCGTCCGCCTTCATCGGCCGCCTTCCAGATCGGAATTGACGGCAATACACGGCTGCACGCCTCCAGTGATCGAAATCGAGCGTCGGAGTTTGGCGCAGATCGACGTCCGAGATCGAGAAGTCCGGCTCCTGCTCCCGATTGGAACTTAGCTATGTAATTAGATCATTAATATAACAAGAAAGGATGTCTTTCATCGACGACCGAGGATCGGTCGGCCTCTCGAAGGTTCGGGGCCTCGGATTCGCCCGGTCTATGCCTTCGCTTTGAGGCGGACATGCCGCGTAGTTCGTAGGTTCAGGAGTCGATTCCAAACAAAGTATGAACCGAACACGGCCGCCGCTTTGTCACGAGGCACGACTAGAGTAAGATCGATCACAAGTCCCAGGGCGACCGAGGTGTCGGACCTGGCGGCGCATCCCGGTTGTTGTCCTTTCGCGGGTGTTCCGGATGACCATCGTCAATCCCATGGATCTCAGCGGTCGGACCGTCCTGGTGACTGGGGCGTCCTCGGGGATCGGCCGCGAGACGGCCGTGCTGCTCAGCCAGTTGGGGGCGCGACTCATCTTGATCGCGCGCGACCGAGCACGCCTCGAAGAGACGGCCCTCCGGCTGGCCGGAGCGGGGCACATCATCGAGTCGCATGACCTCTCCGAGCCCGAGCCGATCATGGGTTGGGTCAAGGAGCTGGGGAGGCGAGTGGGTGGCCTGAATGGCCTTGTCCACGCGGCGGGCCTTCATTCGATTGTCCCGATCCGGATGCTCGAGCCCGGGGAACTCGACGGTCTCTGGCGGATCAACGTCGCTGCGGCCGTCCAGCTCGTCCGCGGGTTCCGTCAGAAAGGGGTCGCCAGCCGACCCTCGAGCGTCGTGCTGCTCGCGTCGATCACCGGACTGACTGGTCAACCCGGAGTCTCGGCTTACGCCGCGACGAAGGGGGCATTGATCGCCTTCACCAAGTCGGCAGCGATGGAGATGGCTCGCGAGAACATCCGCGTAAATTGCGTCGCCCCTTCACTCGTCAAGACAGCGATGACCGACCGTATCCTGAAGAACCTCGACGAGGGCCAGCGATCCGCCGTCGAGTTATTGCACCCGCTCGGCCTCGGAGAGCCGGTCGACGTGGCCAACGCGATCGCGTTCCTACTCGCCGAGACCGGCCGATGGATCACCGGCACGACATTGGTCGTCGACGGGGGATTTACCGCCCAGTAGCCGTCACGACCCATCCTGAGCCGACGCCAGTCGATCAGTCGGTGCCCGCGACCACCGGGGGAATCCATGCTTCAGGAAGAGAGGATCAGGCCCATCCCCGCATTGAGCCCGGCAGGTGGGCCGCCCGAGGATAGGCCCGGCGATCGGACCCGCGTGAAGCCATTCCCGATGAGCCCCGGGGAGGAGATCTTCGCCCCGAATCTCCCCGACGAGCCGCAAAGTATGCAGTTCGAGGTCCGCGTCTCGGGATCGATCTGCGAGCTTAGGCTTAATGATGCCATCGCCGCCGCGCTGGCGAAGCACCCCATGTCTCGCGCCCGGCTCGTCTCCGGGCGGTTTTTGGCCCGGGCACCTCGCTGGGCGATCGGCCGCGTCGGCGCGGAAGGTGTAGTTTGTTCCGAGGTCATTGACAACGAGGAGGCACTGAACTCGCTCCGCGACGAGTTCTACAGCAGCCTCCCGGATCTGAGGAAGGCGCCCGCGATCCGCGCCCTGCTGGTCCACCGCCTCGGAGGCGACAGCCTGCTCTTCAACATTCATCATTCGCTGATGGATGGGATCGGGGCCATCCGCTGGGTCAACTCGGTGGCGCGAGCGTACGCAGGACGGGCCGATCCCGTGCCCGAGGTCGACCCGTTGTCCGTGCGCGATCTCAGCGCCTTCGTGCCCGAGTGCGCGCCGACCACCAGCGTCGAGGTCGCCCCTCAAACCTCGTCTGGCATCGTCTCAGGGGTCGCCCGCGTCGTGGACCGAGACGAGCCCGGCTTCGGGATCGTTCACCAGGTCATCTCGGCGGAACAATGCGACCGCTTCGATCCGAGCGTGTACGGGCGCGACACGACCGTCAATGACCTGCTCCTGGCAGGTCTGCACCTGACAATCGAGCGCTGGAACCGGGTGTGCGGCGGGGACAGCCACCGGATCTCGATCCTGGTCCCGGTCAATCTCAGGCCCATCGAATGGAGCAACGAGGTGGCCTCGATGGTCGTCATCGTCGATCGAAATGCGACCACGCCCAACGACCGGGCGGACCACAGGGCACTCGTCGCGGCGGTCACCTCGCAGATGAATCGAATCCGCTCCGGCCCTGGATTCTCCAGATTCCTGGGCCGACCGGAATGGGTGCGCTGGCTGATCTCGAACACCATCCTGCCGATGATCCTGTACACGCCGCGGGTCGTCCCCGTTTCGATCAAGGGGCCCGTGGATTCGATGCTGTTCGCGAACATGGGCCGGATCGATCGGAAGATTTCCGGCTTCGGCCCGGGCGCCGGCGACCTGACGGAGTTCTGGGCCTCGCCGCCCGTCACGATGCCCATGGGACTCGGCATGGATGCCGCATTCCTCAGGGGCCGGATCCATCTCGCCCTCCGCTATCGCAGGGCCTTGTTCGACCGCCGGGCGGCCCTGCAATTCCTGGAGATTTATCTCCGCTCGCTGACTGAGTTGGCGGGGGCCGTCGACCCGGATCTTCCGGTGCGACACGACGAGAGGAGCGCCAGCGATGGGCCGGATTCGAGCCGCGATTAAGCAGGTCGCCTCTCATCTCCCCGAGTATTCGCTGACGAACGAGCAGCTCGTCCGCGAATTCGGGGATTGGGACGGGGACAAGATCAGGTCCAAGACGGGCATCGCCGCGAGGAGGATCGCGGCCCGCGATGAGTGCTCCTCGGACCTCGGCATCGCCGCGGCGAAGGCCTTGTTTGCAGCGGGTGCATGCGACCCGCGAGATGTCGACTTCCTCCTCTTCTGCACCCAGAGCCCGGACCACTTCCTGCCGACGACCGCATGCCTCGCCCACGCGGGCCTGAACCTCCGGGAGAGTTGCGCGGCGGTCGACATCAACCAGGGTTGTTCCGGGTATCTCTACGGCCTGGCGGTGGCGAAAGGGCTCGTGGAGAGTCGTGTCGCCGAGAATGTCCTGCTGATCACCTCGGACACCTATTCGAAGTTCATCAACCCGAGGGACCGCAGCACGCGGTCGATCTTCGGCGACGGGGCCGCGGCGACCCTCATCGCGCAAAGCACTGAGTCGGACGACGAAGAATCGATCGGCCCGTTCCTCTTCGGCACCGACGGCGGTGGCGCCCCGAACCTGATCGTGAGGGCCGGGGGGATGAGATGCCCGGCCACTCGTGAGACGAGCATCGAGAGGTCCGACGATGCCGGCAATTTCCGATCCGACGAGAACTTGTCCATGAACGGTGCCGAGGTGTTTGCCTTCGCCCTGCGTTCGGTGCCGGCCGCGGTGAATGGACTCCTGGCAAGGTCCGGCCTCGGCATCGCGGATGTCGATTATTTCCTCTTCCACCAGGCCAACAAATTCATGTTGGAGCGGCTGCGTGACAAGCTAGACATCCCCCCCGCGAAGTTTGCAATCGACATGGAGGACACCGGCAATACGGTCTCCTCCAGCATCCCGATCGCCCTGGAGCGGGCCACGGCCCGGGGCGAGGTGCGACCGGGCGACCGGGTCATGCTTGTCGGGTTCGGCGTCGGCTACTCGTGGGCCGCGACCCTGATCAGAATTCCCTGATATTCGAGGAGCGATCGCCGATGGAACGTCCCCAATGCCTCGACGGCATCCGCAAGATCCTCGAAGACGACTCGCTGACGGAGGACCTGGCCATCTCCCCCAAGACCTGGGACTCGATCGAGATCATGAGCATTCTCGCGCTGATCGACCGGGCGGGCAAGGAAGCATCAGTTGCTGATATTCACAAATGCAAAAGCATTAAACAACTGATCGATCTCGCGTGTGGCCTTTGAGTCATCGCCCCCGAGCCCAGGTCCCGGCCATCCCGTCCCATCGAGGTCCGATTCGTCCCGTCGCGATCAAATCGTCGCTCGACCGTTTGTCCGCTAACGATCGGGAGCGGTCCTCGCTTTGACCGGTGTAGAACCCCCCGTAGCCCCCTGCGCGGTGTATTGGAGATCGGCCTTGGCCCAGGTATCGGACATCTGCTGCACCTGATTGCGATGGGCGGCGGCCAGGTTGGTGGTCTCGCCACGGTCGACGGCCAGGTTGTACAGCTCCCAGGGAGAGTTCGGGCCGGCCGCTACGATCTTCCAGTTGCCGGCTCGCAGGGCGCGGTTGCCCGCGTGCTTGAAGAAGAGGAAGTCGCGCTCGATCGGGGTGTTGTCGACCAGTGAAGGAACCAGGCTTTTGCCGGGGAATTCGGGCCTGGGCTCGCCTGACCAGGTCTTGGGGGCCTTCAGGCCTGCCAGGTCGAGGAACGTCGGCGCGAAGTCGACCAGGTGGCCGGGGCTGCGGCGGATCTCGCCCCGGGCCGGGATTCCGGCGGGCCAGCGCACGATCAGGGGGGTGGAGATCCCCCCTTCGTGGTTCCACATCTTGTGCAGTCGGAACGGGGCGTTGGATGCCGTGGACCATCCCGGGCCGAGGCAGAGGAAGCTGCCGGCCGAACCGGCGGGCGCCGCGGGATCGTGGCCGTCGCCGCGGATGAGTTCTTCCGCGCTGGCTCCGTTGTCCGAGGCGAACAGCACGATCGTGTCTTCCTCGTGCCCCTGCGCCTTCAGGCGGTCGAGCACGCGGCCGATCTCGCGGTCCATCCGGTCGACCATCGCCGCGTGGATCGCCATTTTCTCGGCCTGGAACGCCTTCTGCTCGTCGGACAGTGTGTCCCAGGCCACGGCGTGGCCGACTTCGCCTGGGCCGATCTTGGCCGTCAGGGCGTTGGGCTTGTTGCCGGGGGGGATGGTCAGGGGGTCGCGTGTCGAGAGGGTCCCGTCATAAATTCCGAGTTCGCGCATCCGTTTCAGGCGACGTTCGCGGGCCGAGTCCCAGCCATCGCTGTACTTGCCCCGGTATCGGGCGATGTCGGCCTCGGGGGCCTGCACCGGGAAGTGCGGGGTGGTGAACGCGACATAGAGGAAGAACGGGTCGGCCTTGTGTTTCGTTTCGTGCTCGTCGAGGAACTCAAGGGCGTGCCCGGCGACGGCCGTGGTTGTGTAGTAATCGGTGCCGGGGGGGACGGGCGGCAGGGGCGTATCGTCGAGGTTGTGCTGCCTCGGGTTGAAGTTCCGGTTGTGGTCGAGCAGCTCGTATGACCGAGAAAACCCGCCGGCCAGCACGGGCCCATCGACGTGCCACTTGCCCGTCTGATACGACCGATAGCCGGCCGGCTGGAGCAGTTGCGGGAGCAGTGCCGCCCACTTCGGTCGATTGGCCATCGGATCGCGGTTCACCTGCTGGGCATAATATCCCGTCAGCAGCGAGGCCCTTGATGGCCAGCAGCGGGCCGTGTTGTAGAACTGGCTGAACCGGACCCCGCCCGCGGCGAGCGCGTCGAGGTTGGGCGTGGCAATCTCGCCTCCGTAACAGCCGACGTCGGAGAACCCCATGTCGTCGGCCAGGAAGACCACAATATTGGGGGGCTTGCGAGGCGCCTTCTCGGCCGCAATCGCACCCATCAGGGTCAAGCAGGCCAGTAGCGCGGAGACGAGCAAGGGCGTAAGACGTCGATACTGCACGATTGGATCACTCTCGGGCCGGCGCGTTGTTTGCGTCCAAGGCCCCATTGTACCGGATGATCGAGGTTCGATCGAATCCCGATCGAGATTCGAGGAAATGATTGATGAGCGAACAACAGCCCGAGCCGAAACGTGACGAGATCGACGCGATGCAGGGGCCGGTGATCGTCGAGTTTGGCGCCACCGACTGCGGCCACTGCCGGCAGCTTGCCCCCGCGCTGGCAAAGATGCTGGAGGATCATCCGAAAATCACTCACCTGAAGGTCGAGGACGGGCCGGGCCGGCCTCTTGGCCGCTCATTCCGGGTGAAGCTCTGGCCGACTCTGGTGTTCATGAAGGACGGGGCCGTGCTCGAGCAAGTGTCCCGACCCGGCCTGGGCGAGGTCCGCGCCGGCCTGGCGGCGATCGACGGCCCGTGACGTGCGGGTCGCCTGGGGGCGGACCCATCCAAGATCGAGACGCAGGCCTCGAATGGTTGGATAAGGTCGCGGCGCGCGGGCCCCTCGCGGAAACGACCCCCATCGGCGGGGGTGAGGCTTTCCCCTTTGCGCCGCGAAGGTTACGATTTCGACCCGGGCGTCGTCGGACCGAACCAACGCGCCCGGACCGCTCCGCCCCGGCGTTCCGCCCGGGGCCGTCGCCCGACCACGGAGAGCATCAGCGCCATGTCCGCCATCAATAAGGGCTTGCCCGCCAACAAGGTCGTGACCAACCGCGAGAAGGGCGTGAAGATCTTCACTTATCCGAAGATCATCTTCCTGTTCCCGACCCTCATCATGTCCCTGGTCTGCTGGATCGGCATGCTGATGACCGGCGACGAGGTCGACGCCCCCTCGGCAACCGCAGTCTCGACGATCGAGTCGGGCGCGATCACCAAGGCCGACAGCAAGGGTGAAACCAAGACCACGACTGTCGTCGAGAAGACCACCGCCAAGCCGGCCGCGCCGACCACCAAGCAAGAGCGCCAGGATCGCGACTTCCGCGACTTCAAGAGCCCGCAGAACATGCTGGCCCTGCTCTTCCTGGGCATCTTCGTGCTGAATCTGCTGGTGCTGGCCATCGACTTCCCGAGGTTCACCGTGGTCGCCGGCCTGCTGCTGATCACCACCATCCTCTTCCTGATGCTCTGGTTGGCCACCTACTTCGACCTCTTCACGCCCATCCGCGTGCTGATGTCCGGCATCTACGTCGCGGCCAACGCCCAGTTCTACTTCTTCTTCACGCTGGCCCTGATCTTCATCTACGGCACGATCTTCCTGTATCGCTGGCTGGACTACTGGGAGATCTTGCCCAACGAGATCCTCCACCATCACGGCCCCTGGAGCGACCTGGAGCGGTTCCCGACCATGAACCTGAAGTTCGACAAGGAGGTGCCCGACATCTTCGAGCACTTCATGTTCGGCTCGGGCCGCCTGGTCCTGCACGTCGCCAGCGAGAATAAGGCGATCATCCTGGACAACGTCTTGCGCATCACCCAGAAGGAGGAGATGCTCAAGAAGCTGATGAGCCGCCTGGAAGTGCGCGTGACCACCGACCAGGAAGTGGGGAGCTGACTCGGAGGAGTTCATTTCCTCGCTCGTTCCGCGATCGAAATTCAACGACGGGCTCCTCCTCAAAAAAGAGGAGGAGCCCGTCGTCGTCGACCTTCCGGAGACTCAGGGGAACCGTTGTGTGGCAGTCCTTCCGAGACTTGCTTCAGGGGAGGTCAGTGTCCGTCGTCCCCTGGCGAGGCAGCCTGTCCTTGACCTGGGTCGAGACGTTCGAGCGCACGACCTTCGGCGGGACCGGCGCAATCCGGACGGCGACTGGCTGGCTTTTGGCCGGGGGTACGGTGCCAGGAACGACCGGGAGGATGATCCCGGACGTGTTCAGCTTCGGCGCGACCGGTGTCTTCTTTGCACTCGAGACTGGGGCGATCGCCGCGGCCCTGGCCACAATGCTGGGCTGTGGGATCGCCTTGATCTGGTAAATCTTCCCGTCGCCCACACCGGTCGGGCTGAAGAGATCTCCGGAGGAGGACAGATCGGCCACGAAGAGGGAGTCGCTGGTCGAGAAGAGCTCGTCGAGGTGGCCGATGTTGGTCAGGTCGTTGCTGATGAAGTCGAAATAGTGACCCGTGATGGGATTGGCAAAGACGAGCGGATTCTCCTCATTATCAGTCCCCCCCTGGTTGAACTTGCCGTGGAACCCGATGAAGACCCCTTGATTCAGGCCGACCGGGAACCCGGAAGGTGAGAGCGCGAAGCCCGAGGCCCCTTCACTCTGGGAACCGGCCGGTGTCCCGGCCGCGTCGGGGATGGGCTGGAAGGCGATCACCGGCTGGACGCCGAAGGTCGGGTTGACGACCGTGACCGGGTCACCCGGATGGTCGACCGTCTTCACGTAGCTGTAGGGGAATCCGAAATTCTGGACGACCTTGCCGATCTCGGCGGCGGGGACCTTGTCGAGCTCGTCGGTGCTCCAGGCCGCGTTGCTGCCTTCGTTCCCGTCGATCCCATTGTCAGCCAGCCAGAGGTCGCCCGTCTTCGGATCGACGGACATGCTCGCCGCGTTGCGCAGGCCTGAGGCGACCTGCCTGAGATTCACGAGGCGCGGGGTGCCCCGCACGTCGCGGACCGTCACCATGTGGATCGCATCCCCATTGAGCGTGGCCGAGAGCAGGCCTGTGGCCTGCACCGTCCCCAGCGTGGGCTGCGGGATCGGGTTCCCGTTGGCGTCGAGCGTGACCTGACCATTACTGCCGATCACCACACCATTGAGCTGCGAGCCGATGTTGAAGAAGAGGTCGTAATTCCCCGGTTGGCCCGGGGTCGGGCGTGTCGCCAGGGCGAAGGTCGTGTGCTCCCAGCTCGGGTCGCCGAAGTTGAAATTGATGCTGCCGACCAGCTTCAACGGGGCGGCCGGGGTGCTGCCCACACGCAGGAACGAGATCTTTTCTCCGCCCGCCGGGCTGCTCGTCACGGCGATGAAGTGGCCCACCTGCTTGACCGCGGTCACCGGCCCCGGCAAGCCGTCGAAGAGGACTTTGCCCGCGCCGTCGGCCACGCCGTCGCCGTTCGCGTCGACGAACCGGAGCAGCGCACCGGTCGAGTCGAAGATGTTGGCGCCCCCGTTATTGGGATTGTTCACGGCCACGAGCATCGAGCCGTCGGGCAGCGCCTGCAAGCCGTGCGGATAGTTGAGCCCGCTGGCGAAGGTCGTGATCCGGAAATCGGCGGGGTGGACGATGGGATCGCCGCCGACGCTGATGTCCGCGGCGAGCATCTGCCGCCCCTCGAGCGTCTCGACCCCCGGCCTTCGCCCGCGCTTTGACCCGGTTGATCTTCGACCCGCCAGACTCACCCTGCCCGAAGCTGAAGGCATCATGATGTGTTCCCCGGCTGACCCTTAGCGGGTGTGTTCGATCGTTTCCGAATCTCTGACTCGTGCCGACGGGCCTTCCGGGAGGCCGGACGGCCTGCCGCATTGACGAAGACATTCATTGATACGGACTGATTCCGCGGTCGATTCCCGGCGGTTTCGGAGGGGAAGAGATGCGTCGGCCGGCGGTCGATGCGGCCGAGCTGAACGGGGATTATCAGCACGCGGAATCCGTTGGGGCAAGGCCCTTCCCCCTTGCCAGGGGCCCAAATGAACAACCGGCTTAATCAGGCTTATGCGTTTGCGTGTCAAGATATGTCCCCCAAATGGGACGAATCGATGTCTATCTAGGGAATCTGTTGACCGGGCCTTCCAGGCCGTCCCATACTCTCCCGAACCCATACGCTTCGATCGATCTCGGGATGCACGAAGAGGCCCCGCCATCCCAACTCGGGGACATTGTGACATGAAAATAAGAGCATTTTCGATCGCCGCGGCATGCGCATGCGTGCTCTTCGCGCAAACGGCCGCCCGGGCCGACCTCGTCACGATCTCGGGGTCGGGGACCTGGGGCGCCGACGCACCGGTGTCGGACTACTCGGCCCCGGGTAGCCTCTGGTCCTTCTCCTTCGACGTGCCCGACCCGCTTGATGCGAATCCGACCTCGACGGCGTTCAATTTCCAGTACTTCCTCGACGGGTCGTTGGTGAACACGACGCTGTCGAGCGTCGAATTCTTCCCGCTCGAGCCTGGGGGCCTCTTCGACCTCAACTTCGACGACGGCAACACCCTGAACTTCTACGGCGACCAGGTCTATACAGACCCCGGCCTGTCACTCATCCCGGGCACCTACGCCGCGATCATCGACATCAATTCGTTCGCGGGTCTGCCCAACGGCAGCGGATCCGGCACGGTGACGATCGCGACCACCGTCGTGCCCGAACCCTCATCGATCGTCAGCGGCGGCCTGGGTTTGCTCGCCCTGGCCTTCTGGCGACTCCGCAGGTCCGTGGTCTAACCGTCGCAGACCCGCTCGACGAGGTCCGAGCCTCCGGCTCGTGTCTGACCGAGATGAGACTCCGTTGCCGATCGCCGGGCCCTGACCTGCGGTCGGCGACAGAACTCCGGTTGGTCCCGTCAGCCCAGCGCATCGAGGGGCGTCTCTCGCTCCCGGATCGCCTCGATGGATTCAGGGCTCCCGATCAGCTCCCACAACCGGCCAGCGATAAACCCGCCCAGCATGGCCAGGCTCAGCGCGATCGCCAACTGCCCCCCCCATGAGATCGCGAAGAAGGCCCAGCGCTGCCGGTTGTCCATGAAGACCGGGCTGCCCAGAATCACCCTCAGGAAGAATTGGGCCGACAACAGCCTGATCGGCCTGGCATAGATGACGAGGACGGCCACGTAAGCCCATCCCGCGAGCTGAAAGCCCACCCACTCCGGCACGATTCGCGCTCGTCGAGCCGTCTTACGCCAGAGCCCGACCTCCAGCACGATCACCATCACCATAATTCCGGGATCGGGAAGCGCCCGAACTTCGATGGAGCGCAGGAATGCCATGTCTGCGGCGAAGATCGCGATGAGGATCATCGACCGAACCAAGGAAGTCCGCCGGACAACGTCGGTAGCCTCGGTCTGCACCATCGGTGGAACTCGCAATTCTCGCGGCGAGGAACACTCGGGGCCCACGCTCCTTCCAATGACAACAGTCGGAGAGTAAGCCTTCCCGCTCGCCCATGCAAGAGCCAGAGCGGGGGCGGCATGATTCGGCCGAACGACAAAGTTTTAAGCCATGTCTAAATCAGTGGTTATGTCAAGACTGAGCAAAAGTTTGGAAATTTCCTCAAGTTCTAGGGAGAAAATCGCCAGTTCGAACGATGGTATTCATGAGGGATTCGCGAATTTCTCAACCTAGGTCGGTGAGTGTTCACTCCCGAATTGGTCCGCCTCTCGAGCATACAAAGACATTGCGTCTGGGATAGGGCATTTCGATCTGGCAGATGGGTTCGTTCCGATCGCTCGAACGAAGATTTCGAAACGAACCCGGCGCCTCCGATCTCGTGTTTGTTTCTCGGTTTGCGTCGGAGGACAGCGACGGCGGGAGGTCTACTGTAGAATGACCCTTCGAGGCGGACTGCCGGTGCCGGCCGCGGCGTTGATTGTCGATGGTGAGGTTGAAGTGTTCCAAATTCCCAACATCCGCTTCGAGATCTCAACGTGGTTCGGAATTCTCGTCACGCTGCTGGATATCGTCGTCAGTCTCATTGCCAGCGGGCACGTCTTGCTGACCAAGCGCAACCCGCGATCGGCGGTCAGCTGGATCGGCCTCATCTGGCTCTCGCCGATCATCGGCACGGTCCTTTATGTCATGCTCGGCATCAATCGAATTAACCGGAGGGGGCGTAGCCTCCAGCAGAGACGCAAGCTGAAGGTCCAGAACTTCGCCGAGATGGCCGAGCCGGTCGAACCGAGGTCGGCCAAGACGCCCGAGGACTGGCAGCTCCGCTCGCTCGAACATCTGGGCGGCAGCGTGACGAACCTGCCGCTGCTCCAGGGGAACCAGATCGAGCCGCTGGAAAGCGGCGACGAGACCTATCCGGCCATGCTGGCCGCCATCGAAGGGGCCTCCCGGACCGTCTCGCTCTGCTCGTATCTGTTCAACAACGACGACGCCGGCAAGCAATTCGTGGGGGCCCTCCAGCGGGCCGTCGACCGTGGGGTCGAGGTCCGCGTCCTGGTCGACGACGTCGGGGCTCGCTACAACTGGCCGACGATCCTGAAGGTCCTGAAATCGACCGACATCAAGCACGCCGCCTTCCTGCCGACGTCCACGCCGTTGCGACTGCCGTTCTTCAACCTGCGGAACCATCGCAAGATCATGGTCGTCGATGGGTCGATCGCTTTCACGGGCGGGATGAACATCCTGGCCGATTACCAGGAGAGTCTTGATCCGCCCAAACTCAAGCGAGACCTCCACTTCCGCGTCCAGGGCCCGATCGTCAAGACCCTCCAGCGCGTCTTCGCCGACGACTGGAGCTTCACGACCGGTGAGATCCTCCGCGGCGAAGGCTGGTTCCCTCGACTGGAGAAGGAAGGCTCCGTCTTCAGCCGCGCCGTGATGGACGGGCCCGACAACGACACCGACCCGCTCCAGAACATGATCCTGGGCGGCCTGGGTGAGGCCCGGAGATCGGTCCTGCTGGTGACCCCCTATTTCCTGCCCGACGAAGCCCTGATCTCGGCGCTCCAGGTCACCGCCATGAGGGGCGTCGAGGTCGATATCTTGCTCCCCTCCCAAAACAATCTGGCCTTCGTGAAGTGGGCTTCAACCTCATTGATCGAGCAGGTCCTGGAAGGGGGCTGCCGCGTCTGGTGGACCAGCCCGCCATTCGACCATACCAAGCTGATGGTCGTCGACGGCTCGTGGACCTTCCTGGGCTCGGCAAACCTCGACCCTCGGAGCCTCCGACTCAACTTCGAGCTGAACCTGGAGTGCTACTGCCCCGAATTGGCCTCGAAACTGCTCAAGATCTTGTCGGCGCACAAGCAGTCGGCCGAAGCCGTGACGCTTGATTCAATCAGGCAGAGGTCGCTGCCGGCCAAGTTAAGGGACGGAGCCGCCGGCCTCTTCTTCCCTTACCTGTAAGCCGAAGAAACGAAACTCGTGGCCGAACTAGATCATGGAACCGTCGTATTAATGGGGCGCGTCGATCGCCCGCAACAGTTGGCCCCGAACTTCGTCGAGGTGGTCGCATGAAGATCTACGTCTACCGAGTCGAAGTGGTCGGCACCGCGTTCCACTCCGAAGGGCTCAACCACTCAGAGAGGGCCCTGAACGAGTCGCGCAAGGGGGCCGCGCGTGGCTGGGTGGAGGATAAATTTCGCGCCGCCCGGGACGCCATCCGCAAGTCGAAGAAGGGTGTTGGCAAAGGACTTGCGAAGACCTGGGACTGGCTGCACGGGCTGATCCCGTCGGACGAGTCGATGCTCACGAACCTCCGGCTGGCCCAGGAACTGGCCATCCACCACCCTTCGGCGATGACCGAGATCGAGGCCAGGCAGGCATGGAACACCTACCTGCGGCGTCGGCGAATCTCGCACACGATCTGGCTGGTGGCAAACCTGCTGCTGGCGCCCCTATCGCTGCTGCTCGCCCCGTTCCCCGGCCCGAATCTGATCGGCTACTGGTTCGTCTTCCGCGCCGTCTCGCACCTGCTGGCCCTCCGCGGCATCAGCGTCGCATTGAAGGACCGCCTGCCGACCGCCTGGCACCCTTCTGAGGTGCTGGACGGCTCGATCAAGGGGGACCTGGACCGCGACCGGTTGCTGTCGGAAGTCGACCAAACCTCGGATCTCGCGGCCTAGGCCGGCATCGAGTCTCCTGGGACGCTATGATGAGCCGATCCGGGGCATCATCCGCTCCAAACAGGCCAATCTACCTCGATCACGGCGCCGTCGATGCGACTTCTGAGCTACAACATTCACAAAGGGGTCGGCGGCCGAGACCGCCGATACCGCCTCGAACGCATCCTGAAGGTCATCGAGCATGAGGAGCCCGACATCGCCTGCCTCCAGGAGGTGGACCTCAACGTCCGCCGCTCGAGGCACGACGATCAGCCGCGGCTCATCGCCGAGACTTTGAAGAACAGTACCCTCCTGTACCAGCTCAATGTGCCCAAGCTGGAAGGGGGTTATGGCAATCTGATCGTCACCCGCTGGCCCGTCCTGACGTCGCATCAAGTCTCGCTCAAGCTCGGCCGTCGCAAGCCGAGGGGTGCCCAACTCGTCGTCATCGACACCCCTCAGGGAAACTTTCACCTGGTTCACTGGCACCTCGGCCTGGCCGAGAAGGAACGCCACTGGCAGGCCGCCCACCTGCTGAATCACCCCCTCTTCCTGGAATCCGCCCACCTGCCGACCTTGATCATCGGCGACTTCAATGACTGGAGGAACACCCTGACGAGAGGCCCGTTCGCCCACCAAGGGTTCAGCCAGGTGACCGCACCCCCCAGCCGTTTCCGGTCGTTCCCCGCCTGGATGGCCATGGGCTCGCTCGATAAGGCATTCACTCGGGGCGCGATCAACGTCGACCACGCCCAGATCGTCAAGACCCACGGATCGCGCCGGGCCAGCGACCACCTCCCGTTGCGGATCGACTTCAGCCTCGTCCCCGGTTGAGCCTGTCGATGATGGCATCGGGGTCGTAGACGCAGCCCCCCCAGGTGCCGCCGCCGACGGCCTGGAGCGCCGCCCAGAGCCGGGTGTCGTCGGGCAGGTCGGGGTCCGGGGCCAGGTCTGGATGCGCTGCCCGGCCTGCCAGAACAAAGGCCCCGCGCTCTGCACCGAACTCGACACCATCCGCCCCCACGAGGTCAACCGTCCCTTCCAGCTTCAGCCTGTCCACCACGATCCTGATCAGGTCGCCGTCGCGGACCTTGCCCACCGGCCCACCCGCCAGGGCTTCCGGCCCGACGTGACCGACGCAGGCGCCGGTCGAGACGCCCGAGAATCTGGCGTCGGTGATCACCGCGACGTGCTTGCCGAACGGCAGGAACTTCAAGGCTGAGGTGACCTGATAGATCTCCTCCATCCCGGCACCCATCGGCCCCCGGCCGATCAGGACGATCACCTCGCCGCCGACGATCGGGCTGAAGCCCCCCTGCCCCTTGATCGCCGCGACCGCATCCCGCTCCTTGGTGAAGACCCTGGCCCGACCCAGCTTGCGATAGACACCGTCGCCATCGACCACGCTCGGGTCGATGGACGTGCTCTTGATGACCGACCCTTCAGGCGCCAGGTTTCCGGTTGGGAACGTGACCGTGCTGGTCAGGCCCCGCTCCCTGGCCTGGTCCGGGCTCATGATGACCCGGTCGGGCTCGACGCCGTCCTGTTCGAACAGCCACTCACGGCTCCGCCGCCGCCGCTCGCTGGCCTCCCACCAGTCGAGCACCGCGCCCAGCGGCACGCCGGCAACCGTCGAGACGTCCTCATCCAGCAGCCCTAACGGCCGGAGATGCAGCATGACTTCGGGCACACCGCCGGCCAGGAACGCGCGGACGGTGGGGTGCGACTCGGGCCCGTTGGGCAGCACCGAGACGAGCCTCGGCACCTTGCAGTTGATCTCGTGCCAGTCGGCCGAGGTCGGCCGCCGCAGGCCCGCCGCGAAGGCGATCGCCGGGATGTGCAGCAGCAGGTTGGTGGAACCGCCGAACGCCGCGTGCACCACCATCGCGTTGCGGATGGCCCCGTCGGTCAGGATCGAGGCCGTCGTAATCCCCTTCTGCGCCATCGCCACCACGGCCCGCGCCGAACGCCGGGCCATATCGGTCCAGATCGGCTGGCCTGAGGGGGCAAGTGCCGAGTGCGGCAGGCTCATGCCCAGGGCCTCGGCCACCACCTGCGCCGTCGCGGCGGTCCCCAAAAACTGGCAGCCACCCCCCGGGCTGGCGCAGGCCCGGCAACCCATGTCGGCGGCCTCTTCCAGCGAGATCTCGCCGTGGCTGTACCGCGCCCCGATCGTCTGGATCTTGCCGGCGTCCTCGCCCCAGGCCGGGGGCAGCGTGACCCCGCCCGGCACGAACACCGAGGGCAACCCCTTGCACCCCGCCAGCGCCAACAGCATCGCCGGCGCCCCCTTGTCGCAGGTGGCGATGCCGACGACCCCCTTGCGTCTGGGAAGCGACCGGATCAGGCGGCGGAAGACGATCGCGGCGTCGTTGCGGTACGGCAGGCTGTCCATCATGCCGGTGGTCCCCTGCGAACGCCCGTCGCATGGATCGCTGACCATCCCGGCAAAAGGCAGTCGGCCCAGCGCGCGCAACTCCTCAGCTGCCGCCTTCACCAGCAGTGCGATCTCCCAATGACCCGTGTGATACCCCAGCGCAATGGGGCTGCCGTCCTCAGCACGCATCCCCCCCTGGGTGCTCAGGATCAGGAACTGGTCGCGGTTCACCGACGAGGGGTCCCACCCCATCCCCGCGTCCTGGCTCAGACCGAACAGGTCGCCCGAGGGCCACTGCCGCAGCATCTCGTCGGTCAAAGGCAGGCTCCCCGCCGGCCCGGCCGCCTTGGTGGCGACCGAGAACAGGGACGGGTCGCGAGTCTCCACGATCTCCTCGAACGTCGGCGAGCTGCGTGAGTTGGGCATCCCTGGATCCAAAGAGGCTGGGGGTCGGAGCGGAGGCAACCGTCCCGAGGTGGGTCGGCCGTTCCCCGATCAGACCAGGATCACGCCCCACACACAACGCCCCCCTTGCTTTCGCCCGAGATTGGCATAGGGGATGCATTACATTGCGACTAAGAACTCCCCCGGGAGGCCACTTCCCCCGGTCGTCATGTCCCGCTTCAAGGATTTCTCAGATGATCACGAGTCTCATCGCCTGGACGGTCTTCGGCTTCATCGCCGGCCTCGTCGGACGAGCCATCCACCCGGGACCCGATGACCTCGGGATCGGCTCCACGATTATCCTGGGCGTCATCGGCTCGCTGGTCGGTGGCGGCATCGCCTACGCCCTCAAGCTCGGGACCTCGCCCTACCAGCCGGGCGGCTGGATCATGTCCATCCTGGGCGCGATCATCGTGCTCGCGTTCGGCTTCTTCGCCGCCCGACCGCGCGCCATCTCCTGATCCTGCCGGCCGCCAGGCCCAACAGACTTCAACCCAGCGGGCGAGCCGTCCAACCGGATTGGCCCGCCCGCGGTCGTTCAGGCCAATTCCTTCGGTACCTTGCCGCCGTCGACCAGTCGGATTGGTCGGCCGTCGGGCGTCTCGAACTGGAGGTCGGGGCTGATCCCGAGCTGGCTGTAAATCACCGCGGCAAGGTCGGCCGGCGTGACCGGGTTGTCCAGCGGCGAATCGGCCTTGGCATCGGTCCGGCCCAACAGCAGGCCTTTCGGGATCCCGCCGCCGGCCAGCAGCGCGCAGTTGGCCCGACCGTGATGGTCGCGGCCCGCCATCGGGTTGATCTTGGGGGTCCGCCCGAACTCCCCCATCACCACCACGAGCGTGGAATCGAGCAGCCCGCGGGCTCGCAGATCGGCGAGCAGAGCCCCGACCCCGCGGTCCAGCCTGGGCGCAAGGTCCTCGCGGATTCGCTTGAAATTCTCCTGATGCGTGTCCCAGCCGAGCTGGCCCGCCCCCCGGTCATTGACCGTGACGAACGGGACGCCCGCCTCGACCAGCCTCCTGGCGAGCAGGCACCCCTGCCCCAGCGCATTCCGGCCGTAGCGGTCGCGGGTTTCTGGGGTCTCCGCGTCCATCTGGAACGCCGATTGCGCGGCGTTCGAGGTGAGCAGGTCGTAGGCCCGCTCGCTGAACTGGTCGCGGCTGACCGTCAAGGAACTCTGCCCGACCTCGCCGGCGAACCCGTCCAGTCGATGGACCATCGACCGCCTCCGTTTGAGTCGATCGAGCGTCAGGCGGTCGGGGGGCGTCAGGTCACGGACCCGGAACCCCGCGCTGTTCGGATCGCCGTTGATCGAGAACGGGTCGAAGGCAGGGGTCAGATAACCGCTCGACGAGAAGAGCGGAGCGTCCGGCACGGCTACGTACGAGGGAAGCCGGCTGCTCGCGTCGTTACCGAGTTTCGCGGTCACGCTGCCGAAACTCGGATAGACCAGGGCCGGACTCGGCCGATACCCGGTCAGGAGATGGTGAGCCGCGCGATCGTGATCTCCCTCGGGCGACGTAACACCCCGAATCAGAGTCGCCATGTCCATCTGCTGCGCGATCGCGGGAAAAACTTCGCTCAACTGAAGGCCGGGCACCGACGAGTTAATCGCCTTGAACTCGCCGCGGATCTCGGCCGGAGCGTCTGGCTTCGGGTCGAACGTGTCGACGTGCGACGGCCCGCCGGCAAGCCAGACGAGGATGCAGCTCTTGGCCCTGGCCTGGATCGGACTGACGTGGCTCGACGGGCCCGCGGCCAGGGCGCGCAGCCGGAACAGGTCATCAACCCCCAGCCCGAACGCCGCCAGCATCCCGACGCGCAAGGCATCGCGGCGACTTGGGCCACGGCACAGGTGAGAGGCGGCTGAGCTGGGCATCGGTCGTCCTCCTGAGAGCCTTGAGATCAGTGGTTGAAGGCGAACTCACGCGAGTTCAGGAGCGACCAGAACAGGTCTTCCGCCGCCTCACGCATCGAAGGATCCTTCTTCAGCTCGGCGGCCCAGTGGTCGCGTTCGAGGTCGGTCGGGGCCCGGCAGACGGTGCGCATGTAGAGGTTCTCGACCACCTCGTCGGGCTCGGGCGCCAGTTCGAGCAGGTGGGTCAGATAGCCTCCCAGGCTCGTCACCTTCGATTCGATCACGTCGCCGCCGATGAGCAGCAGCGACTGCCGCAAGCTCAGCGACGGCGTGGCCACCGACGCACATCCGGTCATCCGCCCGCAGCGGCCGAACGCGTCGAGGATTGTGCTCGGCTTCGCGGGATCGACGATCTCGATCGCGCGCCGGGCGCTCAACTGATCGGCGAATTGATTGGGCACGCCCGTCGCCTGCGCGATGGCGTCGGCCATCTGGTGGGCCGTGAGGGGCCGGGGCATCTGGTGCGAGAAGAACCGCGAGTCGTGCTCATTGCCCGCCACGGTCGCCGACGACAACGCATAGGCTTCACTCGTGGCGATCGTGCGGACGAGGTCGCGCAGATCGAACTTGTGCGCGATGAAGTGGCCTGCAAGCGCCTCGAGCAGCTCGGGGTGGACCGGCGGATTCGATCGGCTCAGATCGTCGGGCGGGTCGACGATCCCCTTGCCGAAGAACTGCGACCAGGCCCAATTCGCCGAAGCTCGGGCGAACTGCGGATTCTTGGGGTCGGTGATCCAAGCGGCGAGCGGCTTGCGCGGATCTTCGGCGGCGGCCACCACGATTGGGGTGCCGTCCAACTGCCGGGGCGTGGCCGGCTTGCCGGTCCTCGGGTGGTCAAGCTTCCCTTCGGGATTGATCCGGACCGTCATCCGGCCCATCCCGCCGCTCTGCACCTTAGTGAACGCGGCGGCCAGTCCGTAGTAATCGTCCTGGGTCCAGACGTCGAACGGGTGGTCGTGGCACTGGGCGCAGCGGATCCGCAGACCGAGGAACCTCTGGGCGGCCAGCTCGGCCTGGACCTTGGGGTCGGGGCTGTCGAGCGCATAATTCGCCGCGCCCCCTTCGAAACCGGACGGGTTTCCGGTCGCTGTCAGAAGCTCTCGGACCATCGCGTCATAGGGCGTATTCGACGTCAGGCGTTCGGCCAGCCAGGTCTCGTATCGCGCCGCCCCGGCCCCGAGCCGTGCCGACGTGATGGCCAGCAGGTCGCCGAACTTGAGTTGCCAGAACCGAACGAAGTCGCGGCTGGCCAGCAGCCGGTCGACCAGCTTGTCGCGCTTCTTCGGGTCGCGGTCCGCCAGGTAAAGCCGGACCTGCTCCGGCGTCGGTTGCTCGCCCGTCAGGTCGAGCGAGACTCGTCGCAGAAACGCAACGTCGCCGGCCACGGGGCTGGGCGGGACCTTCACGGATTCGAGCCGCTTGAAGAGCATCTCGTCGATGAAATTCGCACGAGGTCTCGCCTTGAAGTCATACGCCAGGTCGGGGTTGATCGGTGTCCCCACGCGGAGGCTGACGACCTTGTCCTGATACCTGACGACCAAGTCGACCTCCGCCCTTCGCTTCAGCTCGACCCGTCCGTTGGCATCAACGGTCGCCGAAGAGTCGTCGAGCGACGAGTACGCCGCAAGACGGGTCACGTCGCGGCGATGGCCGTCGGCGTAGATAGCCTCGACCCTGAGTTGCCTGATCCCAGGGCCGGGCAGGATCATCGAACCGGGCTCGATGGCCAGCGACTTCAAAGGGCCGTGCGGCTTGCCCAGCTCGCGCGGGGCCCCCGCGGCGACCCAGGCCATCAGCGTCTTCGCCTCGTCGCTCCCCGCAGTAAACCTGAGTCCGCCGGCGTGGCCGACGGTGCCGGTCGCCTTGGTCACCAGCAGGCTCGATTTGGGGTCGAGCAGCGAGACCCGCCGGCCGGACGAGTCGCGGCAAATAGCCACGAAATCGGCCTCGTGGTCGTAACCGGTGAACGACAGCTTGAAGCCGTTCTGGCCGTCCTTCTTGCCGTGACATCCGCCTGCGTTGCACCCGCCACGGGTCAGGATCGGCACGATGTCCTGGCCGAAACTCCAGGGCCGGCCCGACCGTTCGGCCACGTTCAGCGTCGCACGCCCCGTGGCGAGTCCCGCCTTGACCGCAACCACCGCCTCTCCGGGCCCGATCGCTCGCACGTAGCCGCCCGAGTCGACGGAGACCACCCCCGCGGGGGACGCCGTCCAGGTCGCGTCGGCCAGTTTCGCATCCGATCCGACGACGATGAGCTGGAGGCCCGAGTCATCGGGACCAAGCGTTGCAGCCGGCGGGGAGACGACCAGGCTGGGGGGAACCCGAACCTGGACGGCCGTCTTGACGGCCGCCTTGGGGACGGGCTGCGGATCCGGAAGCGGGATGTTGCCGCCGCAGCCGGCCGAGAATCCGAGCAGGAGGCCGCCGAGCATCGATCGTCTGGGCATGTGCTGACCCCTCCCCCGCGGGGGATCGAAGGCCCTGACAAACGTCGAAGTGAGGTCCCATCCTAAATCGTGAACATCGTTTTGGCAAGTCCTCCGAATCCAGGCCGAAACGGCCCGCCTCTCATTGACCGGCCCCGGCCGGCGGTCTAACATTTCGGTTGGGACTGTCGCGACCGAAAGGACGGTGGGACGTGGAATTGACGCCGGCGGCGAAGAAGTTCGTGCTCCACTGGGGAGAGATGGGCCAGGCCTGGGGCATCAACCGGACGATGGCGCAAGTGCACGCGCTCCTGTTCGTCTCGCCGGAGGCACTGGATGCCGAGTCGATCAGCGCCCTCCTCGATGTGAGCCGATCGAACGTCTCGACGAGCCTGCGCGAGTTGATCACCTGGGGCGTGGTGCGGCGTGTGCATATCATCGGCGACCGCCGCGACCGATTCGAGGCCCTCAAGGACGTGATGGAGACGTTCCACGTCATCATGGCCGAGCGCAAGCGGCGCGAGATGGACCCGACCATCGCGCTGTTGGAGCACTGCGTCCAGGAGGCCAATGCCGGCGGAAACGCCGAGCAATACACCCGCGAGCAGCTCGAGAAGATGCTCGACTTCACGCGGATGGTGACCGCCTGGTACGGCTACATCGACCGGATGCCGACCCCCGCGCTGCAACGCCTGTTTGCCGGTGGCGCCAAGATCGCCAAGATCTTCGGCCTCGTCGGCCACGAGCCGGCCGAGACCGTCGCCCAGAAGCCTTGATGTTCGGGCTTCAGAACGGGACACCTCCCTTCGCCGGCGCGGGTTTCTTGACGGCCGGGGCAGCGGGCACCTCGGCCGGGGCAGCCGGTTCCGTCACGGACTCGGGCTGGGCGAAGGCAGCGGCGCCGGGCAAGACCTTGGGGATCTCGGTGCCGGCTGTCTTTTTGGCGGCCTTGGATTTGTCCTTGCCCTCGGCGGGCGCGGCGCGGCCCTGGGCGATGGCCTCGGCATAGGCGTTGAAGGCCTCGTCGTCGAGGTAGCGGTCGATGAGCGCCTGGACGTCGGCGACCTGGGCCTGGGCGGTCTTGGTGAGGATCGGGGTCTTCGTCGCCGCCTGCTTCCGGGCGGCCTCATCTTTGAGCTTGGCGAGGCGGTCGGCGAAGCTTGCCTTGGGGGTGAGCTTGCGGAACTCGGCCAGCGACTCGTCGGCGGCGTTCCAGTCGCTCCCGGCCAGGCGAGCCTTGAGCCTCGATTCCAGACGGGCCCGGACCGCGACGACGTCGACGATCGCGTCCTTGAGGGAGTCGAGCTGGATCTCAAGGGCAACGGTCAGGGTCTTGGGGTCGAACGGGATGGTGTGCTCGCCGCTGACGTCGCCGGGCATGGCGGGGAACTCGACCATCGGTTCCACCGATCCGCTGAGCAACCGGAAGACGAGCAACTCGCGACGCACGCCCGGGCCGAGCGCGATTCGGCCGTCGCGATCGGTGGTGCCCACCTCGAAGGGCGCCCCGTCGGGCACGGTCCGGGCCGTCAGAACATACCCGGCGGCGGGTGCCTTGTCGGGTTCGGTGGTGAAGCGGAACAAGGTCGGCTGATCCGAGGGCTTCACCCCTCGCGCGATCAGGCGGTTGCGGCGGGCCACTCTCCGCGTGAGCGGGTCACGCAGGCCGCTGACGATCGAGCAGCGAGCGACGGCGCCCGCCAGCGAATCGACCTTCAGATAGCTCCAGCGGATCTCGTCGATCTTGAGCGTCGCCCCGTCGGGAGACTGGAAGATTCGATAGGGCCTGAACACGGTGCCGGGCGCGACGACCTGTCCCAGGGGAGATGCCGCGGCGAGGCCCGCGCCCTGGACGGTGATCGACACTCCGCCGGCCGCCGATTCGTCGATGCGTGCGCTCGGGACGAACAGGTCGAGGGCGACGCGAAACAAGGCCCTTGGCAGCTCGGCCGGGACGATTGCGGTACGAAGGTGAATCGGCCCGAGGGTCGCCGTCTCCGGGTCGAAGGATCGGCCCGAAACGTCCAGGCCGGTGCCGGAAGGCTCGACACGGATCAGCCAGAGGCGGTCGGCCCCCTTGGCGGGTTCGGAGAGCGAGGCCGGATCGATCGAGCCGAGCGAAACCGCGAGCTCCCCCTCGCCGTCGACGACGTCCAGTTTCCAGGGAGAGCCGACGAAGCGGTTGACCAGATCACGCCAGGAAGCCACCAGCGCGGCACGCCCCTTGGGGTCGATGCGTGCCTCGGGCGCCGTCGAGAGCGAGACGCGGATGGCGTAGGGGGTCCGCTCGGTCGGAGTCGCGGGCTTGGAGTCCTCGGCGCGGGCGAGCGAGGTGGCGAAGGCCGAAGCGACGACGATCAGGGCGAGGAGGGCGCGGCGTCTCGTGCAAACCACGGCTCGACCTCCCAGGTTTCGATGTTTTGATACAAGTCGTCGGCCGCCTCGGCGGGGCCCTTCAGGTGGTCGCGCCAGGCGTAGTGGTCCTTGAGCTGCCAGAGCGGGAGGATCGGCAGCTCGTCTCGCACCTCGCGGTCGATCTGGATGACCAGGGCTCGGGCGGTCGGCCACTCCGGGGCCCTGTCGAGCAGGAGCAGCAGCTGCCTGATCCTCGGGCTGGCGATCGACGCGAGCGCATCGGCCGAGGGGGCCGCGTCGTAGCCCGGGCAGAGGAACGGGCCCGCGTCCCAGGCAGGCTCGGCGCACCGGCCAACGCGATAGGCCAGGTCGAACTTCCGCCCCGCCCTGAGGGCCGATTCCAGCTCGGACTCGGGCCGCTCGATGAGCCTGATCTCGACGCCTGCAAGCGTGAGCATCTCGGCAATCCTGGCCGCCACAACCCGAGCGTCGGGCCTGGCCGGATACTCGAAGTCGAAGGCGAGAGCCACGCCGTTCAGCTCCTTACGCGCGGCGGCCACCAGCATCCGAGCCAGGAGCGGGTCGTACCCGAGCGCGGGGACGTCGGGAGCGTCAGCGTAGCTCCCCTTGGCGAACGGGCCGTCGAGCGGCCGGTTCACGTCGTCGACCGGGTGCTTGAGCAGGACATCTTCCAGCAGCAATCGCCGATCGATGGCCGTCGACATGGCGCGCCTCAGCGTCCTGTTCCGCAGCAGCGGGTTGCGGCCATCCAGCGCGATCCGGTGCAGGCTCGGGCGGTTGTAACTGCCGATCTTGATGCCCGGCATGGCGGAAAGCTCGGCAATGCGATCGGGCGGGACGCGTTCGAGCAGGCTGACGTCACCGCGCACCAGGGCCGTGACGGTGGCCTTTGCCGCGTCTCGAGGAAGCTCGACGATCCGGCGGATCGGCGCGGGACCGGTCGCCAAGAAGGTGGTGCGATCTGAGGCGACCTCGCCGAGCTGGTAGGCGCCGTCGGAGACCGCAATCCGACCGCGATCCTGCGTCGGCACCAGTCCTTCACGGCCGCCGTGCGCAGGGCCGACCGGGTCGAGAAGCCAGGCCTCGGGCTTGAGGACGGATCGCGTGAATCGCAGGCCGACACGTCTCTCGTCGAGGACTTCCACCTGATCCAGGAGGTCGGCCCAGCGGGCCTGATAGCCGGGCGAGCTGGCCACCGCTCGATCGGTCAGGTTGCGTGCCACGTCGATCGCGGAAACCGGGCGGCTGCCATCAGACCAGGGGACGCCCTCCTTCACGCGGATCTCCAGGCGACGGCCCAGCTCGGCCACCTCGATTCCCGAGGAGACCTGACCGGGCGTCTCTCCCTTGCGCGAGGCATCGTCGTCACGCGCAAGTAAGGGACGATAGATCAGCCGCGCCTGACGGTCCGCGGCGGGCGAACGAGGCCAAGGGGAAGGCACGCCCGCGACCTCGTTGACCCCGACGAACAGCGTGGGGGCGGCGCGGAAGGCCTCCGCGAATCGGGGTGTCAGTCCGTCCAGCGAAGGCCAGACGCGGGCCGCCTCGGTGAGGGCGTCGAGCTTCGCGAAGCCTTCGAGCTTGTCCGACGAGTCGGCGGCCCCCCTGGCCCGCTCGACGAACCTCGCGGTCGAGGCGACCACCACGGGGTGCCCGGGGGCGATCGAGTCCAGCTCGCGGATCAGGGCACGTCCCTTGGCGAAGGCGCCGACTTGCAGCGACTGGTCAACGCGCGACGAGTAGGCCTTGGCGAGCTGCTCGGCCAGGCCTGGGTAGTCGGGCTTGCGTCGGCTAAGGTCGCCCAGCAGCCTCAGACCGCGGTCGCGGTCGTTGTCCATCAGGGCCTGGGCACCTTCCTCGTAAAGGAGGGTGTTCACCTTCTCTTCCAGCCCGCTCCAGGCGGGATCGCGCTGGCGGACGACGAGGAGGCGTTCGAAGGCCTTGCCGAATTCGCGATCGCGGGCCAGCCTGTCGGCCTCGGCGATGAGCATGTCCTCGAAATACTCGATCTTCTTGATATTCTTGCGCTTGACTTTGTAGTCGCGCATCTCGCCTTCGAGCAGATGGATGACGACCATGCTGCCGGGCGGCCCGTCGTCGTCCTTCACCTCCTCGGGGCCTTCGTCCTTGGCCTGCCGGTTCTTGCGCCTGTTCCTGGCGCGGACGGGCACGTCCTCGGCCTTCTTCTCCTTGGCCGGATCGTATTCGGGCAGCGGCCTGGGGGCGAGCGGCTCGATGTCGTAGACGCTGTTGTCGACCAGCGTGATCCGATCGAATGGGCTGCCGCTCAGCAGGTCGGCGGGCCGTTCCGCGTCTTCCGCCCAGGCGCAGGCGACCACGCAGGTCGCGGCCAGGCAGGCCGCGAGGGCGCGTCCGAAGGTTCCCGATCGATTCACGGAGAGCATGAGGCCGGCCCCGTTCGGATCAAGGTCGAATGAGCTGCAAGGTGCCAAGGCCGGTCGGCAACACGACGCCATCGACGAGCGGGATCGGGCCGCCGACTGGGACGACGCCAAGCTCGCGGCGATCGATGGGCGTGCCGTCGGCGAGCGCAAACCGGCTGACGGCGCCGTCGCGGCCGACCACGGAGATCTGGCCCTCGCGGATCGAGGGAGGCCCCGCGGCGGATGACTCGCGCAGCCGCTGGCTCCAGAGCCGACGACCGTCGGGCCCGATCAGCAGGAGGTTTCCCGCGGCGTCGGCCACGAAGACGTGCCCGTCGACCGCAACCGGGCCGACGACCCGTCGTGCTTCGATTGGCCAGGCGCCCGAGGGGCTGAAGTCACGACCCGAGAGCGAGCGGACCCGGCCGTCGGCCGTCGCCACGACGATCGAGGTGCCCGTCGATGCGGGGTCGGCCACCAGGGGTTGATCGAGCGAGACCTCCTGCGACGCGACAAGCCTGGGTGCCGGTCCCTTGGGCAGCTCGAGCTTGCGGAGCTTGCCCGACGCATCCGCCAGGACGACCGAGCCGTCCTCAAGCGCGACCGGGGCGAGCCAGCGGGTCGGGCTGGAGCGATTGAAGGTCGGCACCAGGGGCTCTGCCCGCGAGGCGCCTGTCTTGGGGTCGATCCAGTAGACCAGGCCATCGACACCGGGCACCAGCAGGCCGTCGCCCCAGGCCAGCGGAGTTGCGGCCAGCGGGGTGGGCAGGGCCAATTTCCTGGGGTCGCCCGCCACGTCCTCGACGAGCACATCATCCACCTGGCCGCGAGGCACCAGGATCACGCTGCCGGCGACCTCGACTCGGGCCAGCTCGCCTGCGGGCAACCGGAACGTGCCGGGCTGCGGCAGGGGACGCTCGATGAAGCCGCCGGCGTGCAGCCGTTCCGAGGCCAGCGGGGCCAGCTTGCCGCGGACGTCGACCACACCGATCGCCGCGCGGTCGGGCATGGCCGTGGGAGGTAGAGGCCAGGCAGAGCCGAGGATCGTCTTCCAGCGCACGGCTCCCGAGGCGGGATCGACTCCCCAGAGGGCGACACCCTGAGCTTCGGTGTACTTCTGGGTGAGGATCAGGAGCGAGCCGGAGAGCTGAGGCGGCGCGAGCGCCGGGCCCGCCTCGCCCAGCGTCCAGGCATTGGCCAGGGCGGCACGCTCTGGGTCGAGCGTCAAGCGAGTCGAACGGCCCGACGCGATCAGAACGTCCCGATCGGTCGTGGCCAGTGCGTAGGCCGGGCCCGACGACTCGGCGTCGGGGGCAAGCCGTGCAACGGGAGTGAACGGTGCCTTGGACTCATAAGGGCCCAGCGAATACGCCACCGTTCCGGCGCGGTCGCTGACGCCCCAGATCACCGAGCCCGACGACGCGGGGGTGCCCCAGCCCCAGCCGGCGAGCGGCACGGTCTGCACCGGCCTGGGCCTCGCGCCGTCCTGTTCCAGCACGAAGACCCGCCAGCGGCCCGCGTCGATCCCCTGGTTCTCGGTGACGACCAGATAGCGGCCGATGCGTGCCGGGGGACACGGGATGGTCCCCGAGTCGTGGCCCAGGTATTCCACCGAGGTGCAGGCCATCGGGTCGCGGGCTACGACGAACAGGGTCGCCTCGTCGCCCGGCACATAAAAGAACTGGCCCGCCTCGTCGGCCGCGACGACCCCCGCGAGCGGCCGATTCAGTGATAACGTGCCGCGCACTTCCCCGCTTCCCAGGTCCAGCACCACCAAGGTTCCGCCGGGCATCGCCTGCACCATCTGGTCGCCGAGCACCAGTGGGGGCGCGACGATCGGCTCGCCCATGGGCTGGCGCCAGAGCAGCTTGCCGGTGCGTGCTTCCAGCCTCAGCAGCTCGTCGTGGCGGGAATCGAAGGCCAGGACCGAACTTTCATCGCCGGGGATCAGTTGCGGCCTGAAGGGGCTCGAAAGCCCGACGGGGACCTGCCAGAGCGGCGTGCCGGACCTGGCATCCAGGCCGAACGCGAAGCCATCGGCGAGCGCGAAGACCATCGGAGGCGTCGGCGTGTCCGGCGGCGCCGCGGCGGGCGGAGATCGGAGGACGAGGGTGGTCGGCGGGCCGAGCGGCTCGATGCCGGGCTGGCTCTCGGCGGGACGCCGCGACGGGTCGAACTTCGCCGCGGCGCGGATCAGGTCGTTCGCCTTCGTCAGCCGCTCGATCAGCGACCGGTCGCCGGCGAGGTCGGAATAGGCGGCCACGAGCGCATCGCGGGCGTCGTATGCGCCGTCGGGTGAAGAAGCTTTGATGGCGGCATCCATCGCCGCCAGCGTCGAGAGTCGGGCCTGGGCCTTGGCGACGGCGGCTCGGGCGTCGGCCAACTTGGCGGGCGCCCGCGACCGGTTGAGCTGAGCGTCGGTCGCCTCGCCCGCGATCGATCGGTGGAGCTGGAGGGCGGCCTCGGCCTCGGCCAGGCCTGCGGGGTCGCCGGAGACCTTGGCGCGGTCGGCCAGCCCCTCGGTCGCGGCCACCACCAGTTCGCCCAGTTCCACATTGTAATCGCGGTAGGCGGGAACCTCGCCGACCTTCCCCACCATCTCCCGCGCCGCGGTCACGGCGTTGGACCACGACGGGGCGGCGCCCGAGGCGAACTGGCGGACACCGGAGAGCGCGCTCATCACCGTCGCGCGTCCGGCCCTGGAATCGGTCTTGTTCGCGGCGAGGAACCGATCGAACTTATCCGCCGCGTTGCGATAGTTCCCACCGTCGTAGTCCTCGATCGCCTGAAGGAACAGGTTGTTCGCCGTCGTGCGTACGATGACGCCATACAGCGCCCAGCCAAGTAAAGTCAGCGCGACGATCGACGCGGCGAGACCAAGGATCAGCGGGGAGCGAGCGATCTCTTCTCGACCCGGGGTGTCGTCTCGGGGAATCCATGACGTGAGGCGTTCGAGCGGGAACTTCCGCAACAGGCGAGCCGAGAGCGTTTCTCGCCTGGGCTCGGGGACGAACTCCTGCTCGACGACCTGCTTGGAAGGGGCGACTCCCAGCGCCTCGAACCAATCCGGGCTATCGAGCTTCGAAGGGCGACTCGCCTGGACGGCCTTCCTGGCGACGGCCTTAGCCCTGGCCGCCTTCAGGGTGCCCGACTTCGGCGTTCGGGCCGTGGGCGGGGCCTGGACAATCGTCGGCTCGTCGGCGGCGGGCTGGGCATCGTCGCGGATCAGGAAGATCCGGCAGTTGCCGACCCGGACCTCGTCCCCTTTCCGCAGGCTGGACGAGGTGAGGAGCTTGCCGTTGACCTCGATGGGCGGGCAATCGGGCGAGGCGTCGACCTTGAACCGGCTCCCCTTCCAGCGGATCCGCCCGTGGATGGGCTCGATCCCCTCGCCTTCGAGCACGATGTCGCACTTCGGGCTTGTCCCGAACAGGAGCGTGCTCTCGCGGGAGATCGCCTCCCGCCTTACACCTCCGCGGCCGTCGTGCACTTCGAGCGTCGCCATGCAGGGTTCCGGTCCTGGGTCGAGGGGATTCGATCGAGCGGGGATCGCCGGCCCGCCGCGGCGTCTCTCAGCGGAGTAAATCCTGGGCCATCACGTCGAAGCCGTAGCCGTCACCCTTGGGCACGACATTGAACCGGGTCATCCGGATCTCGATGGGTTGGCGCCCTTTGTATCTGACTTCGAGCTGGGCCAGGGTCTGTTCGACACCCTTCGGGTAGAAATGGAACAGGGGCATCTCGCCGGGGTCGATGCCGGCCTTCTTCAGCAAGGCGACGTCGGAACCTTTGCGCCCCTGGCCCTGCCAGAGGAAGTAGAGCCGGTCGTCCCCCTGGCCCGATCCGCTGCGGACCCTGGGCTTGTCCGACGAGAGCCCCGAGGCGTAAAGCATCTGCTTGCCCGAGACTACCGCGAGTTCCACCCCGAGTC
This sequence comes from Isosphaeraceae bacterium EP7, assembly GCA_038400315.1. Taxonomy (NCBI): domain Bacteria; kingdom Pseudomonadati; phylum Planctomycetota; class Planctomycetia; order Isosphaerales; family Isosphaeraceae; genus Kueselia; species Kueselia aquadivae. Next base: position 1,565,901 of record CP151667.1, on the reverse strand, counting down.
CGTCGAGCTGGCGGGCATATTCCTCGGCGGTCTGACCGGGGTTGTAGAGGATGCTCCATCGCTGCTCGCGCGGGACTCCGCCGTCTCCGGGCCCGAAGCCTAGGCCGGGGCCTCCGGTGCCGAGCTTCGATGACCTCTTGCCGCTGGCCACGGCGCCGCCGTTGGGCATCACCGCGCCCAGGTCGACCTCGGCCAGGCTCTCGCCCGCCTCGGACACGGCGTCGAGCATCGCCGCGGGCGTGTTCATCACCGAGGGCTCTTCGAAGTCGGCGGCCACTTCCTCGTTGTTCGACGCCACGGCCCCCGCCTCGGCGCCCGGCACGTCGATCGACTCGGTCGAGCCGGGCGTGCCGTCAGGGCTCCCGCCGCCTCCGCCGAACACATCGACGATCTCCAGCGGGGCCGCGACCCGGCCGTTGTACCCCTGGTTTGTCAGGTAGACGAGAAAGAGCCAGCCGACCACCAGACTGGTGCCGACGACGACGGCCATCAGCATCGAGCTGACGCGGTCGAAGTCCGACTCGCCCCTGACCCTGGGATCGACCCGCGCGGGGACCTTCCCCGTCGGTGACGCAATCGAGGCGCTCATGGCGTGGCCCTCGCATCGGTCTTGGCGGCGGGGGCCTGAGGCTTCTTCTGCTCCTCTTCATCGTCCAGGCTGATCGGCCGGGTCGATCGATACCAGTCGCCCCAGGCCTTGACGGCCGCCGCTCGCTGCTCGGCCGTGGGGGGAATCGGCGGGCCGAGGCCTTCGGGCTTGCGGCTGAGCAGTTGCAGGCCCGCTCGGGCCTCGCCCACCACGGCGTCATCGGGGTCGTTCAGTGCCGAGATCAAGCTCGGCGCCAGGTCGATTTCTCCCATCCGCGCCAGCCCCCAGGCCGCGACCCTGCGGACACCCGGATCTCGGTCGCCGATGAGCTTGAGGAATCGATCACGCTGCGGCTTCAGGGCCGAGGGTCCTTCGGTCCGGTAGCGTGTGACCAGTCCGGCCAGTGCCGCGTCGGCATCGGTGGCGCGGGGGTCTTCCAGAACGGCGAGCATCCCCTCGACCGCCCCGTTCATCGGCCTGACGACGACACGCCCGCCCGCGACGGTCAGGTTGGAGAGATCCTTGGGCAGGCCACGGCCGCCGAGCAGCGTCCCGGCCCCCAGCCGTCGGACCTCGACCGCCTTGATCGACTTGGCGGTCGACTTGGTCATGAACAGCAATGCCCAGGAGGACTCGGCCTCGTCGCCAAACCGGTCCGTCCAGCCGCCGTCGGGCTTCTGCGCGGACAGGATGTACCGCTCGCCCATCGCATACCAGTCGATCGATCCGATCATCTTGCGATCGCTCAGGGCGGCCAGCCGCTCCACGCCGTAGAGGGCGTAATAGCGGGACATGCCGGTGCGTGCATCGCCGCCGATGAAGAAGTTCCGGCCGATCCAGTTGATCCCCCGGGCCACGGCCTGGCTGATGCGCGGGTTGGAGGTCGTCGGCTTGTACAGCAGGTTCCGTCCGCCCGAGCCGATCGGGTTCAAGGGGATGAGCAGCGGGTTGGAGACGCTGGCGAACTGGCGGTGCAGGTTGAGCTGACGCTGGCAGATGAGCAGGCTGCCCAGGCCCGCGGCGGTCATCGAGACGGTCTCGGGCGAGGCGCCGTCGTCCCGGTGATAGTTCCAGCTGCCGATCGGGCTCTGCACCGACAGATACCACTGCGCCGCCCGGTCCCAGACCTCGGGGCTGACGTCGACGCCGGCATTCTCGGCCTCCCAGAGCCCGAGCACCGCGTACTGGCTGATCGACGTGTCGCCGGCGGTCCGCGCGTCGTAGTCCCACGACCCGTTGGGCTTCTGCTTCGACATCAGGTATTCGGCCACGGCCTTGATGAGGGGCTTGTGGGCCTTGGGGTCGTGGTTCACCAGCGCCAGGGTGACCACGCCCGCCTCGTAGATGTCATGCCCGCCGCGTCGCTCGGGGTCATAACTGCCGCCGCCCGGGAAGCGGGTCATGATCTTGGAGATGAGCAGGCCGAGCGCGGCATCGCCGGGCGGGACCTCGGCCTTGATCAGGGCCAAGGCCATCAGGGCCGACTCGCCCACCTGCATGCCGCCCGACGCGCGACCTCGCAGGAAGGCCACGCCGCGGCCAATCGCCGGGTTGTTTCCCTCGACCTGGGCATGCACCTGCGATGACGAACCCAGGAGGGTCGCAATCGCCAGGCCGAAGATGCGGAGGGGATGGGTCATGTCGACGTGCTCTCGACCCGGGCCGGACATGCGTGGGCACGCCCTAGATTGTACGCCCGTGGAGGCCGATTGGGACCACATCCCCTCAATTTCATCCCTCGCCGCTCACTTCGTCGGCTTGATCAGCGGCCTGATCTCGATCTTGCGGAAGAACAGCTCTGCCCCTTCCGACTGGAACTGGAGCTTCCCCTCGGTGTGGCTCGACTTGCTCGCCTGGTTGACCAGCAATCCGTTGAGGATCACGGAAATATTGCCGCCATCGCAGATCACTTCCAGTCGATTCCACTCGCCCGTCGGCTTCTCGACGTCGCGCTTGCCGCGGATGCCCAGCGTGTCGGTCCAGGCGGGGTCTCGGCCCCACCAGTTGATGCGGCCCGCGTCGCGGGTGACGGGGGGCGCCCCCTTTTCGAAGTAGAGCTGCTTGTCGGGCCCGAGCCGCGCCTCGCAGGTCATGTTCGGCTTGTTCTTGCCCGCGACGACGATGAAGTCGCCGACGCCCCCCTCGATGATCTGGCACTCCTGGGATTCCATCCAGTGCCCGCCGACCGCGCCATCGGCGCCGACGCAATGGAGCAGGATGCCCGAGTCGCGCGAAGCTTTGACTCGGGGAGGCCACGTCTTGGTCCCCCAACGCCACTCGGTGACGAGGTGGTAATCGCTGAAGTTGCCGCCGGTGGCCAGGCCGCCGAAGTCTTCGCCCGAGATCCTGATCTGGCCGTCCACCACGGTGAAGACCTTGTCCGGATCGGCGAACTTGTTCTTGTGGGTGTAGGGGTAGAAGCCCGTCAGGTCCTTGCCGTTGAAGGCGAAGACCGGCGGGCCCGACTCGACCTTGGGCGGGTTCTTGGCGTAGTCGGGAACGGCCGGCGAGTCGGCCAGGGCGCAGAGCGGGATGAGGGCGGCCAGGCAGGTGCCGAGGGCCGCCAGGGGCTTGGGCAGACGCATCGCAGTCCTCTCGGGAGGGGGGAGTTGGGGCGGGGTCATCCGGGCTTGGCGGGCCGGATCGTAGCAGGCGCGAAGCCCCCCCGCCAGAGTCTCGCCTCCCTCTCCCTCAGCGGCGCTGGCGGTGGACTTCAGCCCCCTGCTGGCGGCAGAGCTTCTCGACGGCTTGCAGCTTCTTCTCGTCCGGGCAGGGGATCGAGAGCAGCATCCCCTGGCCGGTCTCGATCTTCTCGGGCGGCGTCACTCCGAGCTTGTCGCTGGGGATGCCGATGGCCGCGAGCATCTGGATCGTGACGTTCCCCTGGGCGGCGTTATAGAAGAACGCCACCACGCGGGTCATCGGTCCTTCGTCCTTGACGAGACCGGGGCGGACTTGCGGGCTTTCCATGGGATGTCGACCTGCGCATCGTTGAGGAAGTCCGGTCCGATCCGGCCGGAGTCGCCCCCAATGTGACCGCTCGAAGGGCCGCCCACAAGGGCCAGCCGACGGGGCTCGGTTGACCGGGACTCATCAGATTGGGTCTGATAGCGGAGGGGCGTCATCCGGCGCCAGGCGTCGAGGGGAAGAATCGTTGAATACGACGGCAGTCACAGCAGTCTGGCTGGCCCTGGTCGCTTCGCCGGGCGTCGCCGATGACAAGGTCAAGCTCGAACGCGCCGGGACCCTGAAACACCCGGCCATCCGCGAGGCCTCGGGCCTGGCCCGCAGCCGCCGTCACCCCGGGGTCTTCTGGGTTATCAATGACTCGGGCAACCCCCCGGCCCTCTTCGCCGTGCGGGCCGACGGGTCCTTGATCCGCGAATATGCCGTCGAAGCGCCGAATGTCGACTGGGAAGAGCTGATCGTCGACGACCGCGGATCGATCTGGATCGGCGACATCGGCAACAACGGCGGAGCCCTGGCGAATCGTGCCATCTATCGTATCGACGAGCCCGACCCCGCCCTGCCCGCCCCCGAAGGCCCCCTGCCCGTCCGCGAGGCGATCCACTACGCATTCGACGGCGGCAAGAAGAATCGCTTCGATGCCGAAGCCTTCTACCTCGACGGCACCTCGATCATCCTGATCACCAAGCAATTCGACCGCCGCGACGCGGTCCTGTTCAGGATCCCGATGACCCCGACCGGCCCCTCGAAGCCCGCGATCCCGGTGAGGCTCGGCAAGCTTGAAGGGTTCGAGGACGCGGCGACCGGCTGCTCGCTCTCGGATGACGGGCGACGGCTGGCCGTGTGCTGGATGGGGGGAGTGCGGGTCTATGATCGCGGGCTCGACGGCACGCTGACGCCGCACAGGTCGCTCCGATTCATCGTCCTGGATCAGATCGAATCGATCAGCTGGGACGGGGCCGACCTGCTGCTCGCGGGCGAATTTCGCGGTGTCTATCGAATCAAGGAAGCGACCTGGCAGGCCGCCAGGGCGCGGGCCGGGAAGTAATGGACGAATCCACTGAGGTCGTGATCGTAGGCGGCGGGGTGATCGGGCTGTCGATCGCCTACGAGCTGGCACGTCGCGGACACCGCTCGACGGTCGTCGAATCGCAGGCGATGGGCCGCGCGGCATCGTGGGCCGGCGCCGGAATGATCGCCCCGGAGCAGACCAATCCCAGAATCAACCCAATCGCGGCGCTGCGGGCGCGATCCGCGGCCCTGTTCCCGGCCTGGACGGAATGGCTGCGGGCCGAGACGGGCATCGACAACGGATATCGCCGGACGGGCGGCGTGGACGTCGCGATCACCGACCGCGATGAGCTCGACCTGAAGACCACGGCAGGCCGATGGAGGGTCGAGGGGATCGCCTACGAGCGGCTCGTTCCGTCCGAGTTTCACCGGGTCGAACCCGGCCTCGGCCCGTCGATCCGCCTCGCGTACTTCCTGCCCGATCGCGCCCAGATCCGTAACCCGAGGCACGTCCGGGCGCTCGTCGAGGCCTGCCGCGCGAGGGGCGTGACGCTGCTTGAAGGTCGGGCCGTCACCGGATTCCGTCGCGTCGGAGGTCGAGTGACGGGCGTCGAAACGAGCGAAGCCACGATCCCGTGCGGCGCGGCGATCGTCTCCGCTGGCGCCTGGTCCGAGGCCCTGCTCGCGGGGGTCGGGGCCCAGGTACCGACGCCGCCCCTGAAGGGGCAGATCGTCATGTTCCGCGGTGAAACACCGGCGCTACGTCGGATCGTCGAGCACGGCAAGCACTACCTCATCCCCCGCGACGACGGCCGGACGCTGATGGGTGCCACCGAGGAAGACGCGGGCTTCGACATCGAATCGACCGAGCCCGAGGTCAGGTCGCTCATCGAGCAGGCTCTGATCCTCTGCCCCGCGCTGGCCCACGCCGAGGTCGAGACGTCGTGGGCAGGGCTGAGACCGGGAAGTGTCGACACCAGGCCCTATCTCGGGCCGGTCCCGGGGCTCTCGAACCTGTACGTCGCCACCGGGCACAAGCGGGCCGGGTTGCAACAATCCCCGGCCACCGCGGAGATCCTCGCCGACCTGGTGCTGGGCCTGGAGCCCGCGATCGACCTGGAGCCGTTCCGGGTCGGCCGCGAGCCATCGGCCAGTGTCGAGGAGGCGATCCGCTCCTGATCGCCATCGCGATTCCGCGAAACATCCCTCAGAAGGGGAGCCCGGAGCGGATGAGCGTGCCGGTGATGATCATGCGGAAGGATCCCGTGGTCCCGCCGTTACGGGGTCCCTTGGGGAAATACCGCAGCTCGACGGTCCCCTGCCCGGTCGCGTTGTTGTAGGCGCCGCTGCTGGTGGGGTCGACAACCCAGGTCAGCTTCGTGGGCGTGGGCAGGTTGGTATCTCCGACGGTGCCCTCGACTCGCAGGATGAGCTGGCCCGTGACGCTGATCGATCGAGGATTCAACTCGACGATCCCCTGGGCGAAGCCGGGGTTCGTCGCGGAGGGCTTGGGTGTCGACAGGATCGCCAGGGTTGACCCCTTGAGGATATTGGTCCAAGCGCCATTGGCGGCCAGCCTGGTGGTGGCGGCGAGTTCGCTCGTCCGCCCGCCGACACTGTCGTAGTTGCCCGCGAACTTGGCGACGAACGCGTTCCGGCTCGCCTCGTGCCGGGTGGGCACGCCCACGCCGCCGGCGATGACGGCGGGGTCAACCCCGGTGGAGAGAGCCGTGCCCAGAATACCCCCGCTCTGGGGGAAGCCCGCGGCGGCCTGGGCCCTCGTCTGCGTGGGGGCCTGAACCTGGGCCTGCTTGATACCGGTGACCGTGGAGAGGAGCAGGCGCCCCTCGCAAGGTTCAATGCCAGGCTTGCGACGCTTCGACAGCCGGCTCGGCCCGCCGGAATTCCCAACCGCACCATCCATGATGGCTTCCTCCCGACGACCGGATCCACCGAGGCTCACCCGTCTCGGGCGACGACCTCTCGACTCCGATTTCATCGGTGCCCCGGACGCGCCCTCGGAGCGAATTCGCCGCGATCAGCCGGCGGCGGTGGGGCCTGTGCCGTCGATTGGGGAGACAAGGACTTTGCCGGCGATGTCGACGCCCATCGCGATCGGCTGATCCCTCAGGACGATCACGACCGCCCCCGCCTCGGGCCGATTTTCGAGCAACGTCCCCTCGACGCCGATCTCGACGCCGCACTCGGTCAGGTATCGCAGGAAGGCCGGGTGCTGATCGACGACCCGGACCACCCGGAACCGGCTGCCGCGTGCCAGCTGGACCAGGGCCTCGCAGGTCGGCTCGTTGAGGGTCCCATCGGCCTGAGGGATCGGGTCGCCGTGGGGGTCGACGGCCGGGTAGCCGAGGAAGGCGTCCATCCGGTCGACCAGGCGATCGGAGACGGCGTGCTCCAGGTTCTCGGCCTCGTCGTGCAGCTCGTCCCAGGACATTTGCAGGGTCCGCGCCAGGAAGAGCTCGACCAGGCGATGACGGCGAATCACCGCCAGAGCCAGCCGGCGGCCGCTGCTCGTGAGCTGCGCGCCTTCGTACGGCGTATAGGTGGCGAGGTCGGACTCCGAGAGCGTCTTGAGCATCCCTGTGACGGTGCCCGGCGAGACGTCGAGCGCATTGGCAAGCTCGCCCGTGCCAACGGTCGGCCGGCCAGACTCTCGTGAGGAGATCTGAAAGATCATCTTCACGTAATTTTCGACCGTCAGACTAGGCATTGCCACCCCCCCTGCCTTGTCCAGGCCGGATGAGCTCTCGTCGACCGTTTCCGCGATGTGATCATTCCGCGTCGCCGTCGCCCTCGGCATTGCCGTCGCGGTCACTCTCGGGGCTGAAGGCCATTCCGGGCGGGGCGAACTTGTCGCCCATCCGCAGCCAGGCCGCCTTGAGATAGGCCCCTTCGAGCGCATCGAGGCCGACCGGATGATCGGGCGCCGCGCCTGTCATCGCCAGGACTTGCACCCCTCGGCCCGCCTTGCGCGCCGCGGCGCGGAGCAGGTAGAGGAATTCCTCCGGCGAGAGCAGGCCCGAGCATGAGCAGGTCAGAAGCAAGCCGCCCTGCTCGACCAACCCCATCGCCAGCACGTTCAGGTCGAAGTATTTCCGCTTGCCGCTGGAAATGTCCAGCCGGCCCGGGATCAGCTTGGGCGGATCGAGAACCACCACGCCGTACTGCTTCTGGTTCATGCCCATCTGACGCATGTAGCCGAAGGCGTCGGCATGCACCAGCGTGGGCTTGACGTTGTTGGCGTTGGCGTTGTCGCGAGCCATCGCGATCGCACGCTCGTCGAGGTCGACGCACGTCACATCCTTCGCCTTGCCCGCGGCAAGGGCGCTGATGCCGAATCCGCCGGTGTAGCAGCAGAGGTCGAGCACCGATCGGTCGACCGTAAACTTCGCAAGGTCGCGGCGGTTGTCCCGCTGATCGCAGAAGAAGCCGGTCTTGTGCGAGTGCTCGAACAGCACCCGATAGCGCAGGCCGTTCTCCTTGATCGTGACTTTCGGTGGCACCCTCGGGGTGGCGGCGGGGCGGCCCGGGAAGTCTTCGGCCAGGGCAATGCGCTCGTCGACCTGGACCCGGGCGTGCTTCGTCCCCAGCCGGTCGGCGATCAGACGCAGGATCGCGCCACTACGCTGGTACATCCCCAGGCTGTAAATCTCGGCGGAGAGCACGTCGTCGTAACGGTCGACGATCAGGCCGGAGAGGCCGTCGGCCTCGGCGTGGATCACCCGATAGGCGTTCGTCTGGGCGTCGAGCCCCAGCATGTTCTTGCGAAGGTCGATGGCGCGGTCGACGCGATCGACCCAGAAGTCGGTCGCGGGCGGGGTTTCCGCACGGGAGAGAATCCTCAGAGCGATCTGCGATCGGGCGTTCCAGAGGGCATAGCCGATCGGATGCTCGTCGCGGTCGACAACCCGGACGATGTCCCCGTCGCGCGGACGAGCAGACCCGGTCGGTCCCAGGACCATCTTCTTGTAGACGAACGGGTGGAAGCCGTTCGCCCGGATGGCCACGCTGATCGGGGTGATTTCCTGCTCGAGCCCGCGGTCGGGCAATGGGGCGACATCGGGCGCGTCATTCGGGACGCGCGGCGGGCGACTCATGGGCGCAGGGCACACGGGCAAGGTCCGGGGTCGAGGCGGCGGTTGGGATCAGGGGAGGTCGGCTCGGGGTCAATCGTCCAGGTCGTCGGAATCGTCGTCGACCGTCCCCACCTCGTTGCGGGCGATCCGCCGGAGCCGGACCAGGAGCGACGTGGCATAGCGCTGGACGGCCAGTTGCTTGGTCATCACCGGCTCGCTGGCCGCTTCGTAAGGGATCTCGGAGAGTTGCTTGTGGGTCGCGGCCAGAGATTGCCAACCCGCCCGGGAAATCCGGACGAGCGAGTCGGGGTCTCCCTTGGCCAGTCGCATCGCTTGCCGGACCTTCTTCATCCCCGCCTGGGCGGCCTGCAAATGCCGCAAGGCGGTACCGCTAGTCATCTCGGGCATCGATACCTCGGGCCGGCTCGGACCGTCCCCTTCAAATTTTACCTACCGCACGTTCATTCGTCCGACTATTCTAAAGGAGGGCGGCCCCCGTGTCCAATTCCTCCGAGGCTTCGGCCATGAGCGACGCTTACGAAACCGAAGAAGCGGGCGGCGAGACCCAGACGGTCGTCCGCACCCTGACCCGGCCCAAGGCGGCGACCGACCAGGAAACCAGGACACGTCGCCAGCCACCGTACAACGTGATCATCCTCAACGACGAGGAACACACGTTCGAATATGTCATCGACCTGCTGACGAAGCTGTTCGCCCACCCGCTGGCGACCGCCGAGACCCTGACCTGGCGGATCCACAACACCGGGCGGGCGATCGTCTATACGACGCACAAAGAAAAGGCGGAACTCAAGCGCGAGCAAGTCCTTGCCTGCGGGGCCGACCCGCGCATGAGCGTTTCCAAGGGCCCGCTCGGCTGTTACATCGAGCCGGCGCCCACCGACTGACCGACCGACTTCAGGATCGGACGGACCTGCTCGGCCACCTCGTCGTACAGCTTATCCACGGGGAGGCCGAGATCGCCGACCGCTTCCTTGGCGATCGCGCCGATCCGCTCCATATCCATGCCGACAGCCTCGGCACCCAGCTTCAGGGCGAGATAGTCCTCGGCCACGCCGACCAGGGCATTGGGCACGCCCAGGACGTGGGTCAACGTGCCCCGGATGATCGGGGCGAACGTGCCGACGCCCACCGCGACCGCGGCGCCGACCGCGGCGATCCAGGGATCCGACGACGGATCTTCCTTGCCGAGCTCATTGGCGACGTAGGCACCCGACGCGGCGCGTGGGATCAGCAGCGGCCAGCTCGACCGGCTGGGGACGTAGGGCAGCTTATCGACGACCATCTCCCCCATCGCGGCGATGGCCAGCATCTTGGCCTCGGGCCGGTTGCGAGAGGCGGCTAGCAACGCCGGGCCGAGAGCGGCCTTCAGGCCGCTGACCGCCGCCAGCTTGATCGCACGCTCGAACGTCGTCTGGGACATCGGACGGACTCCTCGACTTGGGGGGCGTGCCCGGCCGTCCGGGCACGCCTTGGGGTCAGCACGCGGCATGCGCGTGCGCTCGGCCCTTCAAGTTAGCAACTCTAGGGCCGTTCAGAAGTCCGTATCGAACCGAACCTTGCGAGGCATTGACCAGGCCCGTTGTTCGCGGTCGAAGAAGGCCCGAGCCTCGGGCTGATCGGTGATGAATAGAATCGTGAAGGCGTACCCCAGGCCCCACCACGCAGTCGGGTCCATCCCGCCTGTGAAGATCAGGTCGAGGGCATCGACCACCAGGATGGTCCAGGCCCAGACACGGTGAAGTGACCGCCCCGAAGGCCTCCCCTCCAGCGTCCTCCAGGCGGCAAAGAACAGGACCAAGCTGAGCATCGACTTGAGGCCGGCCAGGATGATCAGGACTATGCCGAGGGCCAGTCCGACCGCCCCGAACACCGGCCCGCCCAGCCAGCTGAGCGTGCCCAGGCCGATGGCGGCCAGGGCCAGGGCGCCGAAGCCGACCAGCGAAACCAACGACCAGACGAGGCTAATCAGGCCGATCGCGGTGACCGAGCCCGGCTTTTGAATCCATTGACGATCGTTCATCGAAAAACCCTCCCGAGACGGCCCCAATCAGAGTGGGTCCTCCCAAGAGAATTCGTCGTCGGGCTCTAAATGTTCGGTCATCCTTCGGGAACGCTCGGCCTTGGCCAACGAGAGCTGCTCGAAATCGGCGACCAGGGCCGGATGTTCCAGGACGAGGATGACGGTCAAGGAGTAGACGGCGCTCAACCAGTCGGCCGGGAGCCACCGAATGGCGAACATCAGGCCGAAGGCGAAGACTCCGAGGTTGAACCAGGCCCATGCTTGATGCATCAACCGGCCTCGAGGATCGCCCCAGGCGGTCGCCGTCCCCGCCAGGAACAGGAGGATCGCCAGCGGCCCTCGCAACACGAGGAAGAGCTGAGGATCCGCGCCGGCAAGCAGTCGTAGCCAACCGGAGATCCATACCCCGGTCGGTGTGAATGCCGTGGGCATCTGCAAGAGGTTGAACAACACGACCAGGAACGCCATCACCCAGAGGAACGCCAGCGTCATGCTCGTCAGGGCGAGCAGCCTCGACAGCAGCGGACGACGGGCGAGGGTCGAGAAGTCCAGCATCGGCGTCCGCCTCCTGGATCTCTGGGCACGGCCTCACCCGGGTCCGCACGGCTCAGTCCGTCGCTCGCAACGCCGCGGGAACACCGGTCGAGATGTCCGGATAAGTCCAGGATAGTCCGAGCGTCTCCTTGATCTTCCGGCATGACGCACGCTTGTTGGTATCGTCACGCCCTGCCGCCGCGCTTCCCGGCTTGGGCGGGGCGAACGGAGGGGGCGCGACCCCGAGGGCCTGGGCGACCAGCTCATAATACTCGCGCCTCGGGACCGGTCGGTCGTCGGTGGCGACGTACAGGTTTCCGGCTTCCGGCCGATCCAGGGCCGCGATCGCCGCGCTTGCCGCGTCCTCGATGTGGATCATGTTCAGCCACTTCTCGGGGTCGCCGGGGATCGGCTCTCCCTTCTCGATGCTCGCCCGCCGGACCACTCGGCCGGGCCCATACAGCCCCGAGTAACGGAGGATGACCGACGCGAGGTTTGCCCGCCCGCGAACCAGGCCTTCCGCCGCCAGGCAGGCCCGCCCGCTGTCGCCGCGGGGTTCAGGCGGATAGGCCTCGTCTACCCAACCGCCGTCATCCCGACCATAGACGCCCGTCGAGCTGGCGTAGACGAACGTCTTCACCGAGTCGGGCAGGTGCTCGAGCACTCGGGCCAATCCGTCGACATAGACATCCGCGATCGGCACACCGCCGGTCCGGTCGAAACCGACGCAGTGCAGCACTCGATCGACGGCCGGAAGGCCCTTCAGGCTCGACTCGTCCAGGACATCGGCCAGGACCGGCTTGATCCCGAGTGCCTGAAGCTCATCGAAACGGCCGGGCGTCCGGGTCGTGCCGTAGGCGACCTCGCCAAGCTCGGCGAGGCGACGGCCAACTCGGATTCCCAGATAGCCGCAACCGACGATGAGCGTGGAGCGGGCCATTCGTCAGCCTTCATCGGGAATGGGCTGATCCATCAACGAGGTGGCGGTCGCCTCGTCCAAGGGGCAGCCGGCGTCGAGGTAATTCTGGAGCAAGATCCGGGCCGCCAGCATGTCGCGCAACTCTTGACGCTTCTTCGCCTTCAATCCGGCCGCCCTCAGCGTCTCCTCGGCCTCGACCGAGGTATATCGCTCATCGTAATAGGAGACAGGCAGGCCGGTGATCCCGGCGATCCAGGTGCCCCAGGCACGGGCGGCCTTAGCCAGGTCTCCTTCGCCTCCGCCGGTGTGCAGCGGCAGGCCGACGACGATACGATCGACGTCATTGTCGGCCACGATCTGGCGGAAGTGGCGGGCATCCTGGGTCAGGTCGCGTCGATGATAGACCTCGACCGGAGTGGCCAACAAATGACGAGGGTCGCTGACGGCGACGCCCACCCGTCGGGTGCCGAAGTCGAGGCCCAGGATGCGTGTCATGCTCATCTCAGGTCCTCCTCCCGTGTCGGTTTCGGGGTCAGAGGATGTCACCCAGGCCGGCCGCGCCCAAACCCTCAACCAGGCTTTTCAGCTTGTCGAGCTGGTCGATCCTGGCCACGAGGGTCGCTCCCCCCGACTGGACGACGACCAGATCCTCGACACCCAGGGTGGCGATCAAGGCGCCATCATCGGCGACGAGGATTGAGCCCCTGGTGTCGCGGGCCAGGACGCGCCCCTGAATGGTGTTCCCGTGCTCGTCGGGCTGGACCAGGGCGGTCAAGGCCCGCCAGTCGCCGACGTCGTTCCAGTCGTAGATGACCTCGAGCACCCGGACGTTGGAGGCCTTCTCCATGACGGCCTTGTCGATCGGGATCTTCTCCAACGCGGGGAACTCGCGGGCGATGACGGCCGCCTCGTCGGCGGTGCCGAGGGCCCGGCCGATCCGCTCCAAGCCTTTGGCCATCTCGGGCTTATGCGTGGCGAGGGCGTCCAGAATCGCGCGGGCCCGCCAGACGAAGATGCCCGAGTTCCAGGCGAAATTTCCGGCAGCCACGAACGATTCGGCGGTGGCCGCGTCGGGCTTCTCGCGGAACTGGATGACCCGGTTCAGGGCGATCCCGCCGGGCTGGCCGAGCAGCTCTCCTCGTTCGATGTAGCCGTAGCCGGTCTCGGGCCGGGTGGGCCGGATGCCGAAGGTGACGAACGCGGTTGGGTCGGCGTCGATGACGTCCAGGGCCGCGCGAACGGTCTTGCGGAAGGTCTCGGCCGGCGCGATGACGTGATCGGCGGGCATCACGATCATGGTGGCGTCGGGGTCGGAGGCGGCCACGATGGTGGCGGCCAGGCCGACGCACGCCGCGGTGTCTCGCGGGCAGGGCTCGCAGACGATGTTTGAAGCCGGCAGGTCGGGAAGCTGACCGCGGCTGGCCTCGGCCTGGTCGGCCCCCGTGATGATCCAGGTCCGCTCCGGGGCAGTCAGCGGGGCGATCCGCTCCACGGTCTGCTGGAGCATCGTCGAATCGCCGTGCAGCCTCAGGAGCTGCTTCGGTCGATTGCGGCGACTCTTGGGCCAGAACCGGGTCCCGCTCCCTCCGGCCATCACGACGGCGTGCAACATGGTCGTCTCGATCTCCGGCGCAAGGGCGTTTGGTTAAAGGAGAGCACGCCCTTGGCGCGGCTTATTTGAGATATAGGGGGGCGTCAACGATGAGCCCGTGGGCAAGCTTGGCCTTGAGCTCGGCGGAGTCGAGCGCGAAGTTGGGGCTGATCTCAATCGGGAACGCGGCCGAGCCGTCGGGACGCCGAGAGACGTGGGCACCTGCGGCCTCGAGCCAGGCGGCGAAGAGGTCGCTCATGCGCTGGCGGACCGTCGTGGGCGACTCGGTGCCGGTGGCGTTCTTCAGCGGTTCGAACTCGACGGCCCGATCGGTCTCGACGATGGCGAATCGAGCGGCCAGAGGCAGGGCATCGAAGATGAACGTCTCGAACTTGACCGCGTTGGGGAGGTCGGGCTTCACCTGGTTCCCGGCATCATCGATGAACCCAACCTTCTTGATGGCCCTGTGATAGGGGAGGTGAAGCCCATTGACCAGGCGTTCGACGAAGGACCGCTCGAGGATGTGAACGGCGATGCTGCCGGCCCAGAGCTGGAGCCCGCCGTCGGGGTCTCGACGTTCGGCCAGCTCGTCGGGGAGGTCGGAGTATTCGATCACCTGTGGCTTGCCGTCGACGCTGACGACCACGCCCAGCTTCTCGTCGGGGGCCTGCTTCTCGACGACCTTGAACGACATCTCGGCGTTCGCGGAGCGGTGCAGGCCGACGAAGGCCGGGTCGGCGATCTTGACGAGCGGGTTGTCGACCTGGAAGTAGAACAGGGTCCGCACGCCCATCGTCCGCATCTCGTCGAGGCAGCTCGGCGATCCGCCGGCACCCTGGGCGGCGAGGGCGGCGAGGGTCCCGCCGTGGCCGTCGGGGCTGAGGGCGAGGTGGCCCTTCTCGGCGAGAAGTACCTTGCCCGTCGCGCGGTCGACGGCCGGCATCTGGCCCTGGACGAAGAACCGGACGTGCTGGAGGCCGAAATCCTTACGCTCTGCGAAGAATGCCACGGTCGCCGCGTTGTTCTCGGGGCTGGTCATCACATAGAGGGGGACGACCCGGCCGTAGCGGCGGCTGAGCGCGGCGACCTTCTCGGCATGGATCTGGAAGAGGCTCGCCTGAGAGACCGGGCCAATCGGGTAAGTCCCCTTAGGCCCTTCGAAACCGAGACGCGTCCCGGATCCGCCGGCGACGACCACCACAGCGACCTCGCCGTTGGCTAGGGCGGTCGAACCGACCTCGGCGATATGACGCCTGGAAACGCGTTCGCCGTCGGTGCGGGGCAGGCGGCTGACCTGGATCGGCTCGATCCGGTCGGACGCGGGCGAGGTCTCGGGCTCGTGCAGGACCAGTTCGTCGACCAGGGTGGTGAGTCGATCGAAGTCGATGGCTTCCAGCTCGGCGGTCAGGCTGTCCCGGGCCGGGCCATCCAGCTCGTCCCACCAGCGTAGGAGGTGACTTTGGCCATTCTTGGCCAGACGAGCGGCGAGCGTGGGGTCGACGGGCATGTGGAACTTGGCTCCGGCTGTCAGAAATCGATCGACAGCCCATCGTAGGCCAGATTGACGCGAGGGGGCAAGTCGAGCTCAGTGGCGTCGTGGTCGAAGGCGTGCGAAAGGTGGGTCAGATAGGTGCGACCCGGCTTCAGTCGTTCCGCCACCGCCAGGGCCTCGCCGAGGCTGAAGTGGGTCGGGTGCGGCTCGAACCGGACGGCGTCGAGGATCAGGACATCCAGCCCTTCGAGCAGCGGCCAGGTCTCGTCGGGAATCCGGCTGACGTCGGTGCAGTACGCCAGGTTGCCGATCCGGAAGCCCAGGACGTCGAACCGGCCATGCACCAGCCTGAGCGGCATGATCCGCTGGCCCAGAACCTCGAACGGCATGCCTGGGGCGATCCGGTGGAACTCCAGCTTGGGCAGGCCGCCTGTTGGCACGCGAGAGGCCCCTTCGGCGAAGGCATAGTGGAAGACCCGGCGGATCGTGTCCTCCACCTCCTGCTCGCAGAAGATGGGCACCGGGCCGCCGATCTGGCGCGGGAAGGGGCGGACGTCGTCGAGACCGAAGAGGTGGTCGGCGTGATTGTGGGTGTAGGCGATCGCGTGGGCGAAGCCAACTCGCTCGCGGACCAGCTGGAGACGCATCTCAGGGCTGGTGTCGATCAGCAGGTCGCCGGCAGGCAGGCGGAACAGGACGCTGGGCCTGGTCCGCTGGTTCCGAGGGTCGTCTGAGAGGCAGACGGCGCAATCGCAACCCAGGACCGGAACTCCGGTGGAGGTGCCGCTGCCCAGAATCGTCAGATGCCTGCGGGACCGATCCACGACCGAGCTCGACACGCCTACCCCTCCCCTGCCCGACAGTCGCCCAGGCCATCCGAGGACAGGCCAGCATGATTGTAGCCTGGCCGTCTCCAGATTGGCACCGAGGTCGTCCCGGGTTCGTTTCGTCTTGGTGTTAGTTGGCGGAATCGATGGTAAAGAATGGTTCAAAGATTCAAGTTCAGGCTGACCAATAATCGTTGCAAGTGGTTATCTACAGATAAGTTAAGTTGATATCCGCGGCGCGAGTACGCGAGATTCCATAGAGCAGCCGCAATACATTGCGTGTTTGCATGAACCATCGGCCGCCACGGAAGTTTGACGAAGTCTCCTAGGATACTAAGTTGGAATTGCGGCGAGAAACCGGCGAGGTCGTGTCAATTTTATGGTGCGACCCCGCCGGCGATGCTGGCCAAGGGCGGCTTGACGGGTCGGGTCGATTCGATTTAAAAGAATCGTAAGACGCGAGTTAGAACGGATCTGAAGGCACCTTCGGTGCGGGGCTTAGGCGGCAATGGAACTGCTCTCGGATCTGTGGGACAAGACGACCGACACGTTCTCGGCACTGTCGGAAGGGGTCTCCGACGGCCTGATCCGACTGTTTGGCAATTCCAACGAGCGGCAGATCCGCCGGATGCGGCCGCTCGTCGCGCAGATCAATACGCTCGAGCCGGAGATGCAGGCCCTCAGCGACGACGAGCTGAAGGGAAAGACCGACCTGTTCCGGGCCAGGCTCAAGCAGGGCGAATCGCTTGATGACCTGCTACCCGAAGCGTTCGCCGTCTGCCGCGAGGGGGGCCGGCGGTTCCTCAAGATGCGGCATTACGACGTCCAGCTCATGGGCGGGATGGTGCTGCACGGCGGCAACATCGCCGAGATGGTCACCGGCGAAGGTAAGACGCTCGTCGCCACGCTGGCCGCCTACCTCAATGCGCTCGAAGGCAAGGGCGTCCACGTCATCACAGTCAATGACTATCTGGCCCGCCGCGACGCCGAGTGGATGAGCCCGCTGTACAACGGCCTGGGCCTGAGCGTCGGCGCGATCCAGTCGGACATGGATCCGGAAGAACGTCGCGACATCTACGATCGCGACATCACCTACGGCACGAACAACGAGTTCGGCTTCGACTACCTGCGCGACAACATGAAGCCCACCGCCGAGCTCCAGGCTCAGGGCGAGCTCAACTACGCGATCATCGACGAAGTCGACAGCATCCTGATCGACGAGGCACGGACCCCGCTCATCATCGCCGGGCCGGCCTTCGACGACGTCAAGAAGTATGCCGAGGCCGACCGGATCTCGCGTCTCCTGCGGGTGAACACCCACTTCGAGATCAAGGAGAAGGAGCGGACCTGCCACCTCAATGATGAAGGGGTGCGCGAGGCCGAGAGGATCGCCGGGATGGAGAGCTTCTACACCCCGGGCAACATGGAGTGGCCGCATCTCATCGACAACTCGCTGAAGGCCCACCACTTGTATCGTCGCGACCGCGACTACATGGTGCAGAACGGCGAGGTCATCATCGTCGACGAGTTCACCGGCCGCTTGATGGTTGGCCGGCAGTGGTCCGACGGCCTGCACCAGGCGGTCGAGGCCAAGGAACGGGTCAAGATCAAGGAAGAGAACCAGACGCTGGCGACGATCACGCTCCAGAACTTCTTCAAGCTCTATAAGAAGCTCTCTGGGATGACCGGCACCGCGATGACCGAGGCGAACGAGTTCTACAAGGTCTACACCCTGGATGTGGTGGCCATCCCCACCAACCGTGGGTTATCGCGCCAGAACTACGCCGACGTGATCTACCGGACCGACAAGGAAAAGTCGCAGGCGATCCTGGAGGAAATCCGCGAGGTGCACGCCACGGGGCGGCCGATTCTCGTGGGGACCACCTCGATCGAGAAGTCCGAGCAGTTGGCCGACATGCTCCAGAAGCACGGGATCCCTCACAAGGTCCTGAACGCCAAGTTCCACGAGAGCGAGGCCGAGATCGTGGCCCAGGCCGGGTCGAAGGGGGCGGTCACGATCGCCACCAACATGGCCGGCCGAGGCACCGACATCATTCTCGGCGGCAACTCGGAGTTCAAAGCCTGGGCTGACCTCAAGGTCTTGAAGGACGAGAACAGCCTGCCGCTGTACCCGACGCGCCTGGAAGTGCCCAAGGACGTCTGGGAGGCGGCCGTCGGCAAATACGAAGGCCCGATGAAGGCCGAAGGGCGCGAGCTGGCCGAGGCCGGCGGCCTGCACATCATCGGCACCGAGCGGCACGAGTCGAGGCGGATCGACAACCAGCTCAGAGGCCGATCGGGACGCCAGGGCGACCCGGGCAGCAGCCGGTTCTTCCTGGCCCTCGACGACGACCTGATGCGCAAGTTCGCCGGCGAGTGGGTCTCGGCCGTCCTGACCCGCCTGGGGATGGAAGAAGGCGAGGCCATCGAGAGCCGAATGGTCAGCCGCCGGATCGAGGGGGCCCAGAAGAAGGTCGAAGAGCGCAACTTCGACGCCCGCAAGAACTTGCTCGAATATGACGAGGTCATGGACGAGCAGCGTAAGCGGGTCTACACGTTCCGCCAGCGTCTGCTGGAAGGGATGCCCCCCAAGGATTCAGTCCTGGAGATGATCGACGGCCAGATCGCCGAGAACGCGGTCCGGTTCCTGGCCGACGACTACGGCCCGTCAAGCTACGCAGAATGGGCGGGCCAGCGTCTGGGTGTCGAGCTGAACGGGCGAGACTACCGGGCGACCCCAGCGGAAGACGCCCACCTCCGCGCCAAGCAAGAGGCCGAGAGCCACGCCGCCGACTCGATCCGCGAGGCGATCGAGGAGAACTTGCCCGACGACGGCGAACCGGGCGAGTGGAACTGGATCGCCCTGGTCGGCTGGGCCAACGCCCGCTATGGCCTGACTTTGAAGGACAAAGACCTCCGCAAGTTCTCCACGACGAGCGGCGGCGAGGCGACCATCGACCGGCCGGCTCTCGAGGAGTTCCTCCAGGCGAGGGCATCCGCCGCGATCGAGGCGACCGACCTTGAACCGGCCAAGGAGTTCCTGGAACCCGACTGGGGTGTGCGTAGCCTGGCCGGTTGGGCGCAACACAAGTTCGGGCTCGTCCTCGACCCGTCTAGCTGGAAGGGCCTGCTCCCCAAGGAGATCATCCGCCGCGTGCAGGCCGAGGCCCGCGCGATGTACGGCCGCAAGGAGGCCGAGTTCCCCGTGCGTGTCGGCCTGACCCGCTTCCTGGTCGAACGGACGCAGTCGCAGAGCCCGCGCTACGACCGCGAAGGGTTGGCCTCCTGGGCCAGCTCGAGGCTGGGGGTTTACGTCGATCCCGAAGAGCTGCGGCCGATGCTGAGGCCCGAGATCGAAGGGCTCCTGCTCAAGCTGGCGCATGAGGGATACAAGGGAACGGCCGTGGCCGAGGAGCTCGACCGCCGCGTCGAAGCCGCCTTCGGGCCCGACGCGACGAAAAACAAGCCCACCTCCAACCTCGACCTGGACGAGCTTGCCCAGCTTTCCGCCTGGGGCAGGCAGGAGCTTGGGGTCGAGACCTCCCCCGACGAGCTGAAGCAGCTCGGCAAGGCCGACGCCCGGGCCAAGTTCCTCGACGGCCTTGATGCGAAGTATCGGCCCGAGATGAGGGAGATGGAGAAGGCCCTGATGCTCCAGATCCTCGACGCGAGCTGGATGGAGCATCTCAGGGCGATGGACCATCTGCGCAGCTCGGTCGGGCTCCGGGGTTATGCCCAGGTCGACCCGAAGGTCGAGTACAAGCGCGAAGGGATGAAGATCTTCGAGGAGATGTGGGCCGGCGTCTCGGACAAGGTGACCGACCTGGTCTTCCGGATCGAGCAGTTCGACCCCGACTTCCTTTCGTACCTGGGCTCGCGCTGGCAGCTCGACAAGGCCCAGACGATCCACGAGCAAGCTCCCTCTCAGGTGGAGACAGCCCCGCCGACGAGTGCGGGCGCGGGAATCAGGGCGACTCAGGAGGCGGCGTCCGCGGCCAGCCAGGAGCCGTCCGAAAAGAAGGCTGAGCCGGTCCGGCACACCGGGCAGAAGGTCGGCCGCAACGACCCCTGCCCCTGTGGGTCGGGTAAAAAGTACAAGTCCTGCTGCATGCGGAAGGGTGCGGCCGTCGATCCTTTCTGACGGCCGACCGATGAATTGGACAGGACGGCCCCCTCGGACTCGATCCGGGCGGGGCCGTCTCGTTCCGACAGGCTTGCCGTAAGTGATTCGCTGACTTGCCGTTACTACATGCAGTCCGCGGCGATCTTGCGTGCGGCCCCTTGAAACTGTCCCGGTTGAAACGATTGTCCGTGCAGGTTGGCGCGTCGGTTGCTTGAAGTATTGAGTCTCTGCACGAAGGATGCGTGCTTCCCGCCGCCGCCTGCGCCCTCGATTGTCCCCGCCGCGTTTGGGAAAGGATTCCCGGATGTCCATCGTGCTCGATGCGCTCTACCTCCTCGTCTTGCTGGCCTGCTCACCCGCGCTGGTCTATCGGTCGTGGAAGACGGGCCGATATCGCCAGGGGTGGGCCGAGAAGGTTCTGGGCAAGGCCCCCTGGCGGATCGGCGAAGGGCCTTGCATCTGGTTCCACGCGGTGAGCGTCGGCGAGGTGATGCTGCTCCGCCCCCTGGTCGCCGAGATCGAGCGTCGCCGGCCTGGCTGGCAGGTGGTGGTCTCGACGACCACTCAGACGGGCCTGGCGGTGGCGCGCAAGACGTTTCCCGACCTGGTCACCTTCTACGCCCCCATGGACTTCAGCTGGGCGACCCGTCGGGCCATGTCCCGGGTCAATCCGACCGTCCTGGCCCTGGTCGAGCTGGAAATCTGGCCGAACCTGGTGGCCGCGGCGAAGGAGCAAGGCGCACGCGTGGCGATCATCAACGGCCGGCTGAGTCGGCGGAGCCACGCCGGGTATCGCCGGATCAGGGTCCCGCTGGCCTCCACCCTGAGGCGAATTGATGCAGTCGCGGCGCAGAGCCAGGGGTATGCCGACCGGTTCGTCGACCTGGGCGTGCCCGACGAGCGGGTGCGAGTGACGGGCTCGGTGAAATACGACGGCCTGGAGAGTGACCGGGGAAATGCACGGACGAGGGCGCTTCGGCAGCAGCTCGGCCTGGCCCCGACGGACCTCATCTTCGTGGCGGGCAGCACGATGGAGGGGGAGGAAGAGGCGGCCCTGGCGGCCTATCTCGAGGCCAGGACGCTCCATCCGAGGCTGAGGCTGGTCCTGGTCCCGCGTCATCCCGAGCGATTTGACCGGGTGGCCTCGATGGTCGAGCGCAGCGGAGAGCGAGTCCTCCGGCGGACGGACATCGAGCCGGTGGCGTGCGTGGGCGGTGCCCCACCGGTCTTGCTAGTCGACACGGTGGGCGAGCTTGCTGCGGTCTGGGGCCTTGCGGATGTCGCTTTTGTTGGCGGAAGTTTGAAGCCAGGCCGGGGCGGACAGAATATGATGGAACCGGCGGCCTACGGGTCGGCGGTGCTCTTCGGCCGATATACGGCCAACTTCCGCGAGACGGTCGAGCATCTTCTGAGCGTGGGCGGGGCCCGCGCCGTGGCCGACGGCCGCGAGTTGACGGAGGCCCTGGTCGACGCGCTGGAAGACCCCGAGAGCGCCGCGGACCGCGGGGCGGCCGCCCGCAAGTTCGTCCTGGCCCAGGAAGGTGCAACGTCACGGACCCTGGGCACTTTGGATCGATTGGTCGGCCCGGTCATGGCTGAAATTACGGCTTGACCGGCGCCGTCCGTTGCGGTTCACTCGCCAGCCTAGGCCGAGCTCAACAACGCACGCCGCCGAAGGGCCGAACCCGGGTCGAAGGTCGACCGGGCGTGTGGGTTCCCACTCTCCGCGGCGTAGAACCGAGAAAAGAGACCGAAGATGACCGAAGAACAGACGCCGGAACAAGCCCAGCAGCAGACGGAAGTCGTGGTGGACGATTCGGCGACCGTGCCGTCGTACTCGAATTTCTGCCGTGTGACGGCGACCCCGGAAGAGGTCATCCTCGACTTCGGCCTCAACCCCCAGCCGTTCGCCGCGGGCCGTCAGGACGTGAAGGCCAACCAGCGGCTGGTCATGAACTTCTACACCGCCAAGCGGCTGCTGACCGCCCTGAGCATGACGATCCAGCGCCACGAGGGCATGTTCGGCTCGATCGAGCTGGACGTCCGTCGCCGCGCCGGCACGGCCCAGCAGGGCTTCGCCGCTCGTCCCGTCTCCGGCGAGTAATCGCGTGAGGGGGCCGCCACCCGCGGCCCCCTGCCCCACGACCGCGTTCCCCCGGCTCCGGCCCACCGATCCTTGGTGGCCGGTGGCGGGGGTTTTTTCGTCGACTGGGGTTGAGTCTGGGAGGTCTCGGATCGGGATCGGCATCGCTGGCAGATCCGGCAGATCTGATCTTGATCCGGAAAACTGATTATACGGGCCTTACCGCGCCGATCCTTGGATCCATAGCTATTGGGCCGCGGCGCGTCGATCCGGGAGGTCCGGGTGCGTGCGGACTTTTCGTTGATCGCCGTAGCCGGTTGAGCCGATCTTCCCTGTTAGGGCACATCGGCACCGGTTCAGGACGGACGGGTCTCGCCCTAGGAGATAATGGAATGTCTCATCCTTCCCGACCCCGGGACGATCGCCCCTCGCGGCGGAGCCCGCGCAAACTCAAGCTGGAGCAGATCCAGCAGCTCGAAGAGCGAAAGGTGCTTGCACCGTTCGTCTCTGCATCTCCAACGACGGTGGTGGCCACGGCGTTCTCGACCCAGCCGAGCACGACCGTCAACGGTTACACGACCCAGATCAATCAGGGCATCACCGACCCAGCGTTCCCGACCGCGGCTCCCTACACCACGGTCTCTCAGCTGACGAGCCTGGACGAAGCCTTCGGTGGCGACATCGTCAAGATCGAGGCGGGCCCCGGCGGCGACTTCGGCAAGGCCATCTTCGCCATCTCGCGTGGTGCGGGCTCGAGCACGACGGCGGTCAACCGCCCCGGCGTGATCTACCGCGTGGACACGGCCACCGGCAAGTCGTCGGTCTTCTTCGACCTGAACACCGTGATCGCCCAGAATGAGCCGGGCGGCACGGCGGCGGCCAGCGTGGGCGCCGCCACGGGCCTGGTCAACTGGTACGACATCGCGTTCGACATGGAAGGCTACTTCGACGGCCGACCCTCCATGTTCGTGAGCACGGCCGACCGCGCCAATCCGAACAAGGATGCCGTCTACCGGATCGCCCCCGACGGGTCGTTCATGGGTGCTTTCACCTATGTGACCGACGGCCAGACCGCCCTGCGTCTGACCATCAACCCGTCGGCGGTGCTGGTGCCGCCGCCCGAGCAGCAGAACTTCCTTCGCGGCTTGTTCGTGGGCACCGGCACCGGAGCTTCCACGACCGGAGCCGTGAACGGAACGACGGGGACGGGCAACTTCTCGGCGCTCTTCTTCGATGCCAATGTCTACCGGCCAGGCCAGGCGATCAGCAACGCCTCCCTGCTGCCGACTGGCGTGACCCAGTCGAAGATGAACCTAGGGCCGCAGGTCGCCCTGGTGTCGGCGAACACGCTCTACGAATCGCCGGTCTATTCGGTGTTCACCGACTTCGGAACCCCCGCGGGCGGCGGTATCCCCGCCACGGACGGGTTCAGCGGGATCCAGGGCTCCAACGGCGAGCTGATCATCAACCAGGGGAACTTCCCCGCCACCATTACCCCGCTCATCGACACCTATCCCGCGTTGCCGACGACGTTCCGGCGGTTCCAGGACGCGGCGTTCGACAGGTTTGGGTACTTCTCGCAGGGTGTCTCGATCACCGGGACCGTCACCGCACCGACGCCGGTCGCCGATTCCAGCCTCGTCTTCGTCGGGCAGAACGTAAACCCGACCATCGACCCGACCCCGCTCTACGCGGGCAACCTCTTCGTGTCCGACCTGGCGTCGGGTCTGGCGGCCGTCGGCACCGTGCCCGGTGCGACCGGGACCACCACGACGACCCTCGCACCGATCCAGGCCATCGGCTCGTTCCTGGTTGAAAACTTCAACCCCGAGGGAATCCCCGGGATCGGAGACGCCGACCTCGGCGTATTCAACACGGGTGGACGCATCGTCCGGATCACTCCGGATGGCACGGTGTATAACTTCGCCCAGAACTTCAACACCAACGGTGCGCTGGACTCGACGGCGTTCTCGTTGTCGAGCCTGACGATCACGTTCTCGGCCGACGGGACCACCCTGTACGCCTCGGACGACGACGGCATCTGGCAGTTCAAGAGCTCGTCGAGCCTGGCCAGCTCGGCCACGGGTGCGATCGTCGGCCTGAATGACTTGCGGACCCTGGGCGTGCCCTACGACGGGCAGGACGCGGCCGTCGCGGTCATCGACAGCGGCGTGGACGCCAATAACCCCAACTTCCGCGGACGGGTCTCGACCGGCTCCAACATCATCACGAATGGTGCCGGGAACGTGGACCTCTCGCCGGCGACCGCTCCAGGAACCGCTGCGGGCGGAACTGGCGGGACGGGCGGAACTGGTGGGGCAGGCGGTGCAGGTGGTGCAGGTGGTGCAGGCGGAGGCGGAACCGGTGGAACTGGCACCGGAACCGGAACCGGAACCGGAACCGGAACTGGGACGGGCGGGACAGGGCTCTCGATCACCGGAGCGGCTGGCCACGGAACGATCGTCGCAGGCGTCATCGCCCAGTTCGTTCCCCAAGCGACCATCATGCCGGTCAATATCTTCAACCCATTCCTGAGCTCGTCGCAGTCCAGCACCACGACGGGCGGGACGGGTGGCGCCACCACCACGTCGCAGACCTCCAACGCGGTCTCGTCTCCGCAGAACTTCTATGACGGCCTCGGGTACGTCACCAAGCATCCGTTCGTCAAGGATCCGGTTCGTCCTCTGAACCAGGCCAGGGTCATCGCGACCTCGATGGGCTTCGGCACGGTTCAGACGTTCGACACCGAGATGACCGCTTACAAGCGGTATCCGCAGATCGTCGCCTCGCTGAAGAACCAGCTCAAGAAGTTCCGCTCGCTGGGAATCGCCCCGATCGCCGCGGCGGGCCAGTTCGGAGCCCCCGCTGGCTCCACCACGACCGGCACCGGCGGCGGAACTGGTGGCGGCACCACCGGCGGCAACACGTTTGGCGCGACGAACAGCACGCAGAACCCCAGCATCGGCGACGTCAACGGCATGTCGCTGCCGGCGGTGCTGAACGAAGTGCTCTCCGTCGGCGGGACGATCCCTTATCCCTACACCGCCGGGGTGTACTCCACGCCCAACGACCCGGAGACGGGCGTGCTGCCCAGCACCCTGGGGCCGGTCCTGCTCTACGGCAACACCGGGGCCTTGAACACCACGCTCTCGAGCTCGATCGCGTCGCTGACCAACGGCAACATCACGATCTACTCCGACAAGCTCATCGCGGCGACGAACCGGAGCATCACCACCGACTACGTGGCCCCGGCCGTTGACGTCCCCACCTTCGCCAGGACGACCGTCACCGGCGGCACCGGCGCCGCGGCCGCCGTGGATAGCTCGGGCCTGATCCTGAACACGGTGCAGGAAGGCGGGACATCGCTGTCCGCCGCGGTGGCGACCGGCTCGTATGCCCTCGTGCAGTCGGCCCTGTCGTACTGGGACACCATCCGGCTGTCCGACTCGACCGTGGACGGGTATCTCACGACACCCGTGGGCGTCAATCAGCTGAACTTCGGCAAGAAGGCGATCACCAACCTGAGCGCCTACAACAACCCGGACGGGATCAACGCGATCCTTTCCTGGACGGCCGTTCCGGTGACCGACGCGAACGACTCGACGACCCTGGCCCTGACCTACACCCTCTTCGGTGGCCTCCAGCCCAGGTCGTACGCCCGGGTCGATGTGGGCAACGCGATCGCGGCGATCGAGACCAAGATCGCGCTGGATTACCTGATTCCGCGCGGTTACCTGGAAATCATCGACGCGAACAAAGACGCGCTGCTTTCGGCCCAGGAAGTTCAGGACTTCGTCAATACTTCGGCGAAGACCGGGATGGCCGAGGCCGGAGCCATGGCCCGACTGCTCGGCGGCAACGAACGCAGTGCCGAAGGCGTGGTCGACCTCACCAGCCCTGTCTACGCTGCCTTGACGACCCCTGACCAGCCCGACCAGCCCGACGTGCTCCAGCGTCGCTTCAACTTCCTGGAATACGCCGCCCACGGGTCGCTTCAGGGGGTCATCCCGATCTCCGAGCTGAAGAACCTCGACCACAACGTGATGCCGGTTCCCGACTCCGCCGTGATCGTGGACCGTCAGCGGGCCTCGGCCAACGGATTCCTGGTCAACCCCGACGCCAAGCGGAACACCACCGACCTGCAGCACACGCTGCCCAAGTATGCTTGGGTCTCGAAGCAGCAGGTTGCCAGGTTCCGCGGCATCAGCCCGAACAAGTTCGGCGTCAACAAGGGCATTTCCTCGGCCTTCAGCTCCCCGTTCCTCGCGCTCTTCGACGGGTCGATCAGGCCCCTGACCCCGATCGAGAAGAAGGTCAACCCGACGCCCGAACCGACGTCGAAGGTGACGGTCACCACGCCCGACCCCGCCAAGACGCAGCCGGCGATCGTCAACAACACGGCCCCCACGGCCACGACCCCGACGCAACGAGTCAACCTGGCGAACCTGACGGCGGCCACGCTGAACGGGTCGTCCTCCAAGCTCTCGGCCGCGAAGCCGATCGTGGGGGCCGCGACGCCGACCGGCGATCTCGCCCCGACCTCGACCATCCCGGCCGAGACCGACACCACCAAGACCGACACGGCCGCAGCCGACGCGGCGACCGCGGCGGCCAAGAAGAAGGCCGCAGCCATCAAGGCAGCGGCCAACAAGAAGGAGTCGTTCTTCGAGAAGGCCTTCGGCATCAAGTTCTGATCCGGGGCCCGAAGAATCGACCCGAGATGCGAAGGCGGCCGCCGACATCCACTCCTGGATGTCGGCGGCCGCCGGACGTTCGAAGGGAGGTGAAGGACGAGATCCCCCTGGATCAAGGCTCGTTGGCCTGGATTCCGGCGTTGGAGACCCGCTTGATCACGTCGAGGCACTCCTCGAAATGAGCGCGGGTGGTGTCGTCGACCGGGGCGTCCTTCTGGTCGAGCGACTTCTGGATCTTGTCACCGATCTGCTTCAGGTGCATCCGGGCGAGGCTGCGGGCGTCGGCCGGGATGGACCCCGATCCGCCGAACATGATGAACGTGAGCACGTCGGCTTGCGCGTTGCGGCGGGCGCCCAGGACCATCGTCGCCAGCCGTCGGAGGTACTCGCGCTGGAGGTTCCGGCGGATCGTCGAGCACGCGACCGGCTTCGGCTTCTCTCCGGCGGGGGTCGCGGCGGGCTGGCACTCGGTGTAGATGCCATCGGTCAGGGCTCGGAAGACCTCCGACATCGTCAGGGGGGCCGAGCCAGGATCGGATTGCAGCTCCTGGACCTGGAGCCGGGCCAGCACGTCGCCGCTCAGGCACTGGCCGAGCGCGATCTTCTGGATGGCCAGCACGCGATCGTAGACGGGGAATTCGACCGAGCCCTCGTTGCCGCTGCCCCAGTGGCTCCAGCGTTCGACGCCCAGGCGGCGGAGGAGCGCGGGATTGAACTGGAAGGCCTTGTCTGAGAGGACCTGGTCGACGACCATGGACAGGGCTTCACGCTGCTTGGCACCGGAGACCGGGACGATCGGGTCGTGGCCGTCCTTGTCCCCCTTGTGGTCGCGATGCACGCTCTGACCGCCGACGTAGGACGAGATCAGGGTGGCCGCGTTGCCCCACTGGTCGAGCAAAACCGACAGGGCGCGCCTCGTCTTGGTCCACGACTCGCCGTCCTTCACCGCCTTGGCGTCCAGCTCCTTCATCAGGGCCACCGAAAGCTCGATGCGTTCCCTGGCGAACTTGGAGGGGTCTGCGCCCAGGTCGAAGACGTTCACCAGCGGGTCGTTGTTGAGGTACATATCCTCATCGGTGCCGTACGTCAGGTCGTGCTCGGGGGCGCGAGCGGCGATCTTCTTCAGGCCCGACTCTTCCGACCCGTCGATCTGCTTGTAAGCGTATTCGATGACCCAGTAATCATACGGGCCGAGGGTCGAGGTGACGTACTCCCCCTGCGTCTTGCCGCGAGGGGCGAAGTTGACGGGGTTGTAGTCCATGACGCTGCCGGACTGCCCTTTGACGCGAGTGATCGCCTCGTCGTTGAGCTGGTCGGCGTTGAGCATCGTGCTCGCCTTGAAGTTGTGCCGCAGGCCGAGCGAGTGCCCGACCTCGTGCATCACGACCTCCTTGATGAGCGCGCCGATGAACTCGTCGGACTGCTTGGCCTCCGCGTCCTTCTCCTTTTCCTTGTCCTCCTTCTTCTCTTTCTCCTTCTCCTTGTCGTCCTTCTTCTCCTCGGGCTTGGCCTTGTCGTCCTTCTTCTCCTCGGGCTTGGCCTTGTCGTCCTTCTTCTCTTCGGGCTTGGCCCCATCGGCCAGGATGAGGGCGGCGAGGCCCATCTCGGCCTGCATGCCGGTGCTCATCTGGCACTCATCGTGGCGGGAATAGCCCATCCGATCGGCGAGCCTGGCATCGAGCGCGGTCCAGTCCGAGGGGACGAGCCGGGGGGCGTTTCCCTGGCCGTTGGTAGCGGTGGAACCGGCACGGCCGTAGCGCATCTTGGCCGCGAGGATGGGGCTGATGATCTCGCCACGCAGGCTCTCGCCGTTCGCGCCCTGGGCCAGCGGGTTGCCGGTCATCACGGCGAACTGGTCCTTCCAGTAGCGGACCCAGCTCGCGTCGAAGATCACGTCGCCGTCGATGATCTCGCCGGTCAAGGGGTTGGCGCGGAAGCAGGACATGGCGAACGTGCGCGGGGTGGTGATCCACCGGAGCGTGCAGTAATTCATGTCCTCGGGGTCGAACTCATCCTTCGTGGGGTCGACCCAGCGGACGGCGATCGCGTTGCGGATGCCGGCCTTTTCGAAGGCCTTGTTCCACTCCAGGATCCCCTCCTCGACGTGCGGGCGCAGCTCGATGGGGACGGTGTCCTCGACGTACCAGATGATCTGCCGCTTGGGGGGGGAGAGCTTGGCGCGGGGGTCGGCCTTCTCCAGCCTCCAGCGGTTGACGTAGCGGACAAAGGTGGTGTCCGGGTCGTTCGAGGAGAAGTCCTTCGTCGCGCTGATGAAGTGGCCGATCCGGTCGTCGGCCACGCGCGGGCGATAGCCGCCGTCGGGGAGCTTGACCAGGCCGTAGTGGATGACCACCGTGGTCCCGCGCGAGTCGACCACCGCGTCGCCGCCGAACCGGCCGGTGAAGGTGGCCTCGACCTCGATCTCGATGTTGTTGGCGAACGCCTTCACCTTGTCGATGCTGCTGCGCGAGCGGTCGAGGCCGCCGAGGCCGAGCTGGCCAAAGTCGCTGAGGAAGATGTCGGACAGGTCGATCAGCACGCTCTGGCCGGCCGGGTTGAGGCTGACGATGGGCAACGCCATCAGGATCGAGTCGGTGTAATTCTGCCTGACCGCCTTCTCCAGCGAGGAGCCGGGGGCGGCCTTGAAGTAGATGTTGCGGCGGACGAGCTGGACCCGATCGCCGACGCGCTTGAACAGGACGACCCATTCCTCGCCGAAGTTCATCGGCATGCCGGCGTTGGCCAGGCCGCGGGCGATGGTGATGGGGGCGAGCATCGGCTGTTCGAACTGGAACGGCTTGATCTCGGCGTAGAGGTGGTCATCCTTCTTGTGAAGAGTGAACAGCCCCTCGAACTTCTGTGACCCTGAGGTGACCTCGTTGAAGTCGCGGAATTTCGACGGGTCCGAGTTCCCCCCGCCCCCGCCCGATCGGCCGCGCGAGAGCAGCTGCGAGAGATCGAGGTTGGTCTCACCCGCCGCGGCCTTGGGCACATCGGCGGCCTTGACCGCGGTTTCCTGGGCACCGGCGGGCATCTGGAAGATGGATAAGGCCAGGCCGAGCGGGCCGAGAGCCACTGCGAGTCGCTTCATCGGTGTGCCTCATTGATGAGTCGCGAGCGATCGTGCGGAGCGCGCCGTCCGGGGTGGGAGGCCGAGTCGGTCGTCGCGCCGGGAGGAGGCCGGGCCGGGGCTGCGTCGTTCCGGCCCGATTTCTCAATCCCATCGTGTCCTACGTCGCGGGCGGCGGCAAGGTCTGAACCCTCGGGGAACTTTCGGGAATAGGCGAGAAGGGTGGATTCTAACGATTCAACGAATTGGCCCCATTGGTCCACATGACCTAGATTCCTCGCATGATCGAATGGCTGAGGGGACACCCGGCGGGCACCTGGCCAGATTTAACCGTCGATCTCGGCGAAAGCTCGCAGGAGCCCTCCCTTTAAATCACTAAATCGATCGAGACGATCGGGATTTCAACGCTTGACCTTAAAACTCGATCGCTGTACTCTCTTTCGTCAATGCTCATCACTCTCCCTGATGGGTCGTCGTCGATCACTTCTCCACTTCGATGATCGAAGACAATTCAACCCAGGTCCGACCGATCGCCTCCCTCCCCCGGTGGTCTCGGTCAGAGACTTGTCGTGGACCGTCGGGTTCCGTGGTCTGCGTGCCTCTCCGATCTCGAAAGACCCGAGCGAGTCCAGGCGCGCGACGCTCGATCCGGATGCGGCCCGGCGTCCGGACGTTTCCACGTCGATTGAACATGATTCGCTCGATTGAACCCGTGCTACGCCTGGGATGGCATTGCCACTCAGGCCGATGGCCCGGCTGCGAGAGATGATCTCGATGATGTACGCTCCTCGTCTACTCCTGAGGTTCTCCCCGATCGCCCTGTGCGCCCTGGTTGGCAGCCTCTCGGGCTGCAACCAGCAGGACGGGACGGTCCGTGGATCTGGTTCGATCGACATCCCTAAGTCGTCCTTCAGGTCCTATGCGCCCGGCGCGACGGTCCCGCTCGCTCCCGCCGCCGGCCGCAAGTCATCCCGCGTCAAGTGACGCAACCGCCCCGCCCCATCCCCTTTTCCGCCCCGAGGAATCCGGCCATGGCCGACACCCTGCCGCCCACGCAACGCCCTCGACGCGGGTTCACCCTGATCGAGCTGCTGGTGGTGATCTCGATCATCGCCGTCTTGATCGCGCTGTTGCTGCCCGCCGTGCAGAGCGCCCGCGAGGCGGCCAGGCGTGCCCAGTGCACCAACAATCTGAAGCAGATCTCGCTGGCGGCGCTCAATTATGAGGCGGCCAACGGCTGCCTCCCGCCCGCGATGCAGTGCAATGGAGGCAGCATCGGCTACTCGTCGCTGCTGCGCATCTGCCCGTTCATGGAGCAGACCCAAGTCTTCAACGCCAACAACTTTTCGGTCGGCTTCTCCGACTCGTCGAACTGGACGATCCCCGGCGTGGGTATCTCCGCCTTCTCGTGCCCGAGCGATCCGTCGGCCTTGAAAGCGAGTCCCCTGCACTTCGGACCGCCGCCGTACCTGGAATTCCACACCCATTATTCGGGGAACGTGGGGCCCTGGAATGCGTTCAGTGTGCTCTTCGACCCGACAAACTTCACGTTGTACACCGATCCCCTGATGGCAAATTACGCCAAGGGCCCGCTGATTTCCGGGGGCCTGGTGCCGATCTCGGCGATTACCGATGGGATGAGCAACACGATCATGTACTCGGAGAACGGCCAAGGGGTCTTCTCCGAGGCGACGCAATCGTTCTCGCACCCCTGGAGCGTGGGCTTGCCCGACTCGCTCTCAGTCGAGGCGAGGTTCCCGCCGAACTGGGCCAGGCGCTACAGCGACCCGGTCAATGACCCGGACAATAACGCCCTGATCACCTGGGGCCGAATGAACATGATGAGCTTCCACCCCGGGGGGGCCAACGCGGCGTTCTGCGACGGTTCGGTCCACTTCCTCAAGGACACGATCGATTGCTGGACCATCCCGGCTCCTCAGTCCGATGGGCTGCCGGTCGGGACGACCAAGGCGGACCCGGACGTGTACGGGCTTACCCTCAAGCCAGGCGCGAAGCTGGGCATCTATCAGGCGCTTTCGACACGCGGCGGCGGCGAGGTCATCAGCTCCGACAGCTTCTGAGGCCCCGGGCTCGCGCCTCGAAATCGGGGCGCGGTCGGCTCAGGGCTGTTCCAGGTACCAGCGGACGCTTCGGCGGATGCTCTCGTCGTAACCCAGGGCGGGTGTCCAGCCGAGTTTGGTTCGGGCCTTCTCGGTGCTGTAGGAGAGGTATCGCCCCATCAACCATGTGGCGTATCGCGTGATGAGGGGTGGCTTGCGCTTCCCTGCCGTACGACAAACGGCCTCCAGGGCGAAGGCGGCGGAGTAGGCCAGGCGGTAAGGGACCTTGCGGCGTACGGGCGGGGCATCGCAGGCGGCGGCGAAGAGATTGAGGAAGTCGCGCTGGCTGATGAATCCCTGATTGGTGATGTTATAGGCCTCGCCGACGGAGCCGAGGTCGGCCGCGGCGAGGATCGCGGCGTCGGCGACGTTGCCTGCGTAGATGGCCGAGAGGGGATTGTCTCCCCGGCCGATCGTGGGGAGCTTGTGCTTGCGCAGGCGGGCAACGAGCCTGGCCACGGTGGTCCGGTCGCGCTCACCGTACAGCCAGCTCGGCCGGATGATCGTGATGTCGAGCTTGTCGTCCGCCGCAACCCGGCGCAAGGCGTTCTCTGACTCGACCTTGCTGCGGGTGTAGGGGTCCCAGACCCAGAGGTTCTGGCCCATGGGCTCGGTCTCGTCGACGGGCCGCTCGCGGTCGTGCGGGTGGCCGTAGGCGCTCGTCGAGCTGATGTGGACGAACCTGCGGACGCCCGAACCCGCGGCGGCGCGGGCCAGGGTGGCGGTCGACTCGATGCAGTCTCGCCGGAAGTCGGCCCAGCGCCCCCAGTCGCCCACCTTCGCGGCCGAGTGGTAGACGACGTCGACCCCCCTGGTGGCGCGGGCGCAGGCGTCGGGATCGGTGAGGTTGCCGACGAACAGCTCGACGCCGAGTTCACGCAAAAATGAGGTGTCGCTCGAGGGGCGGACGAAGGCACGGACAGTCCGCCCTTCTGCGACGAGCTTCTCGGCGATATGGCTGCCGAGCAGCCCGGTGGCACCGGTGATGAGCAGGGCCAAGGGTCGTCGTCCGCCTGGTTGAAGGATCGTCAGCGAGGGCCGTCCCCACGATGGGCGCCGAGGGCCGACGATGGAGCGTCCTGACGAGCTTACCACGCCCGCGAGCGACTCAGCCGGGACGGGCCTCGCGAGGGGTGGTGGGCCAGGCGGTGGGCCCTGGATTTCCTCCTGGTTTGAAAAATCTCCAGGAAGGTGGAGCCCGGCGGCGTCCCGTTGACTGCGTGCCTCGAAAGGCTCCGTGCGCGACGCGGCGACGTCGCCGTTCCGATCCGCGGCGCAATGGACGCGGGCACCAACCGGGCGGGAACCACCAACATGCCGGAAGAGACGATCGACCCGAGCTTGCTCGAGCAGACGAAAAACCAGATCCGCAAGTTGGTGGCCGAGATCGCCGAACTGGCCGAGTCGGACATCCAGCCGGCCGAGTTCCACGTCGAGTTCCTCAATCGCGCCGTGGCGGCCGTTGCGGCCTCCGGCGGCGCGCTCTGGATGCTCGACGGTCGCGGTAGCCTGAAGCTTCAGCATCACCTGAACTTCGGATCCACCGGCCTGATGAACGGGCAGGTGAGAACCCAGCCTCACGATGCGTTGCTTGGCTGCATGATGCAGGCCAACTCGCCGCAAATCATCCCGCCGGGCGCGGCGGTCGAGGGGGTGCCGAATGCCGGCAACCCGACCGGCTACGCCCTGATCCTGGCCCCCCTGGTGGTCGACAAGCAGGTGGTCGGCCTGGTCGAGATCCTGATGGATCCGACCCGCCGCGCGGCCACCCAGAAGAGCACGCTCCGGTTCGTGGGCGACCTGTCGGACCTGGCGGCGAACTTCCTCAAGAATCGCCAGATGCGGCAGATGATGTCGCAGCAGCGGCTCTGGAATCAGCTCGAAGGGTTCACGCATCAGGTCCATTCGTCGCTGAACCTGCGTGAGGCCACCTACTCGGTGGCCAACGACGGCAAGCGGCTGGTGGGCTGCGACCGGCTGAGCGTCTGCCTGAAGGTGGGCGGCCGGACGATGATCGAGGCCGTCAGCGGCCAGGAAGTCGTCGAGCAGCGAGCCAACCTGATCCGCGAGATGACCAAGCTCTGCAAGGTCGTGCTCCGCAGCGGCGAAGACCTGGTTTACACAGGGAACACCGAGGGCTTTGCCCCCGACATCCGCGACGTGCTGGAGATGTACGTCGACGAGTCGGGCTCGAAGGTCGTCATCGTCACGCTGCTGCATAAGCCCGAGGAAGACCCGAGCAAGGAGAAGGTGCCGTTCGGCTGCCTGGTGTCCGAGCAGATCGGCGACGAGGTCGCCCCTTCGGACATGCACGCCCGGACCGAGGTCGTCTCGCGACACGCCTCGACCGCCCTGTGGAATGCGTCCGAGCACGACAAGACCTTGCTGCCGCTCCTGAAGCTGGCAGGCTCGCCCCGCCGGTTCTTCCGCGGACGCACCTTCGCCAAGATCCTGGCGGCCATCTCCGCGGTGATTATCGGGCTGCTGGTGCTGACCTTCGTCCCCTATGAGCTGACGATCGAAGGGCGTGGCGAAATCCTGCCCGAGGGACGCCGGAACACCTACGCTCCCGACCGGGGCGTGGTGGTGGACGTGCCCGTCGATCACGGCCAGCTGGTGAAGAAGGGCGATCTGCTCTGCCGCATCGAGAGCCGCGAGCTGGAGAAGCAGCTCAAGGAGAAGATCGCCGAGCGGGCCGAGGCCATGAGCCGGGCCAGCCACCTGGACTCGCAGCTCGCCCCCGGCGGCTCGCGGAATATCCTCGACGAGGAGAAGAATCAGATCCAGGGGCAGAAGGCCGAGGCGACCATCAAGGTCAAGAGCGCCCAGGAGCAGATCGAGATCATCAAGGATCAGATCGAGTCGCTCTCGGTGACCGCGCCGCTTGACGGGGTGATCACGACCTGGGAAGTGAAGAAGACCCTGCTGAACAAGCCGGTCGAGGTGGGCGAGGCCCTGGTCCAGGTGCTGGCCACCGACGGCGACTGGTCGCTGGAAGTCCAGATTCCCGACGACGACATGGCGCCCGTCCTTGCCGCACAGAGCAGACTGAAGACGGAGATTGCCAAGGGGACCAAGCCCCCTTCGAGCCGGCTGCCGGCCTACTTCGTCGCGGCCACCGACCCCGAGCACCGCTACCACGGCTACGTCCGGCGGATCTCTTCGAAGCCCGAGACGGTCGAGGGCAAGCACATGGTCAAGGTGACCGTCGGCTTCAGCGACGAGGTCCGGTCCGAGTTCCTCAAGCAGAACCTTGAGATCAGGCCCGGTGCCGAGGTGCGAGCCCGCGTCGAGTGCGGGAAAGCCCGGCTGGCCTATGTCCTGCTCCGCGACGTGGTCCAGGTCTACTACGAGTCGGTCCTGTTCCGCTGGCCCTTCCTGCGTTGAATCGAGCGGAATTGACGCCGCGCGGGTCTCCGTAGCCGATGACCCCGCGGCGGACTTCGACGACGAACATCCCTCCCCCATTTCGACCCAACGAACGCCGGCTCCCGACAGATTCGGGACCGCCCCGGAGGCCTACGATGCTGGTGCCCAAGAAGATGTTCGCCCTGGCGGCCGGGTCGATGGTTGCCCTCTCCGCCGCCTCGTTCGCCGAGCCCCAGGCCCCCGCCCCCCCGAATCCGGTGGGCGTGCCGACCCTGGTGCTCAACGAGGTGACGATCGACTGGATCGAGAAGTCCGACGTGGCGGCTCTTCGCGAAGGGGTCATCGAGAAGCTGGAGCTGACCATCGGCAAGCCGGTGATCGCGGGGGGCGAGATCGGCCACCTGCACCGCAAAGTTGCCGAGCTGAGCGTGAAGAAGGCCCAGCTTGCCGCACGTGCCAAGGCCCCGATGGCCAAGGCCAAGGCCCAGTACGACCACGCTCTCGCCGTGCTCGCGACGAGCAAGCGATTGAATCTCAAGACGGCGGGCAGCGTCTCCAGCGAACAGCTCCGCAAGGAAGAGGCCGAGGTCAACATCGCCGAGGCGACGCAGACCGAGGCCCAGGAGAAGACCGCCATCGACGTGGCGGAGCTGGAGCTGAATCAGCAGATCCTCGAAGAACACACGATTCGCGCCCCCATCGACGGCGTGATCATCGAGGTCCACCGCCAGCCCGGCGAGAGCATCAGGGCCAACGAGGCCGTGGTGCGGATGGGCAACCTCGCCCGCCTTCGCGCCTTCGCGTATGTGCCCGTGGATGAGTCCTACAAGGTGAAGGAAGGCCAGCTGGTCGACCTCCAGCCCGTCATCAGCGGCGGCGGCGTGAACCCGTTCGCATCGAAGGTCTTCCGCGGCAAGGTGACGTTCATCGACCCCCGGATCCAGCCGATCGGCGACGCCTCGGTGCGGATCTACGCGGAGTTCGAGAACCCCAACGGCGAGCTTCGCCCGGGCCTGAAGGCGCGCATGACCATCCACCTGACCAACGAGCCGACCGCCGCCCCCAACCTGACCCAGGGTGCGGCTAACCAGCCTCGCTGAGTCGCGGACTTGACCATCCAATTCGCCCAAGGGTGCGGCCCCGTGTCGCGTGCCGCACCCCAGTCTGACCCCACAAGAACGACCCAAGGCCGCCCAGACCGAAGACCGCGAGGGCCGACGAACCCATGAGTGCCGCCCCATCCATCGCGCCGGTCACCCCCATGGGCCAGGCCGCCGAGCACTTGCAAGTCAAGCTGCGGCCCGACCTGATCGTCCAGCCCCAGTTCTATGAGGGGATGACGCACTACGTCATCAAGGACCCGATCGCGCTGAAGTACTTCCGATTCAAGATCGAGGAGTACTTCCTGCTCCAGCAGTTCGACGGCAAGAACAACCTCCAGGACGTCAAGCGGGCGTTCGAGCGGAAGTATCGGCCGCAGACGATCTCCGTCGAGGACCTCGTCCGGTTCGCCGCCCAGCTGCATGAAGCCGGGATCGCCCAGATCGACAGCCCCGACCAGGCCAAGGCGCTCATCACCAGACGCCGCAAGAAGGCGATGAAGCAGGTCTGGTCGTTCCTGGCGAACATCCTCTACATCAAGGTCCCGATCATCGACCCCGAGCGGTTGCTGACCTGGATGTATCCATACTTCCGCTGGCTTTACACCAGGACCTTCATCGTCGTCAGCGTCGGCATGATGCTCGCGGCGATCACGCTGGTCATCAGCCAGTGGTCGACCTTCAGCGGCCGCTTGCCCGACTTCCAGAGCTTCTTCAACTGGTCGACGATCATCTATTTCTGGTGCAGTCTCGCGATCATCAAGGTGATCCACGAGTTCGGCCACGGGCTGACCGCCAAGCACTTCGGCGGCGAAGTGCACGAGATGGGGGCCCTGCTCCTCGTGCTCACGCCGGCCCTCTATTGCGACGTCACCGACAGCTGGCTGCTTCCCAGCAAGTGGAAGCGGATCTGGATCAGCGCGGCGGGCATCTACGTCGAGTGTTTCCTCGCCTCGCTGGCCACCTTCGTCTGGTGGAACACCGAGCAAGGGCTCCTGAACAGCCTCTGCCTGGCGACGATGTTCATCTGCTCGGTGAACACCATCCTGTTCAACGCCAACCCCCTGCTGAGGTACGACGGCTACTACGTCACGGCCGACTTCCTCGAGATCCCCAACCTGCGGATCAAGAGCACCCAGTTCTTCACCTACATGTTCCAGGAGAAGGTGCTGGGGCTGGAAGTGCCCGTGCAGAGCTACATGCCGCGATCGAGACGAGGGCTGTTCGTCACCTATGCCGTCGCCAGCTATGTCTATCGCTGGGTCGTCACGTTCAGCATCCTCTTCTTCCTGTACCAGTTCCTGAAGCCTTACAAGCTGGGGTCGATCAGTGCCGCGCTTGCGATCGGATCGCTGATCCCGATGGTCGGGATGCCCCTCTACCAGGTCATCAAATTCGTCCGCACTCCCGGGAGGATGCGCAAGGTGAAGAAGGTACGCGCGGCCAGCTTCGCCGCGGTGGCGCTGGCCGCCGTCGTGGCGATCCTCAGCATCCCGACTCCGCTCCGACTCCAGGGCTCCATGGTGCTCCAGCCGGCCAAGCCCCAGTACGTCTACGCCGAGGTCCCCGGCATCCTCAAGGACCTGCGGGTCCGCGACGGCGAATGGGTGAAGAAGGGGCAGGTCCTGGCGACCCTCTCCAATCCGGAGAAGCTCCGCGAGCGGCTGATGCTCCAGGAGCAGCACGACAGCCACTTCGACAAGGCACGCTGGTTCAGCACCAGCGCCGACCTGATGAGCCAGGCCCAGATGGTCCTGAACGTCAAGATGGCCGCCGACCTCGAGCCCGTCGTCGAGAAGCTCAACGAGCAGGTCGGCAAGCTCGTCCTGGTGGCCGAACGCGACGGCCAGGTGATGGGCATGCCCCACCCCGAGACGGTGGGCCAGCATCTCAAGCCGGGCAAGCCGATCTGCGAGATCGGCGACCCCAAGCGGCTTGAGGCCCACATCATCATCGACCAGTCGGATTACGACATGGTGCGCACCGATGCCAGGGCCTGGGTGAAGGTCTACGGCCACAGCGAGCAGACCTTCCTCGGCAAGGTCAGCATGATGGCCACCCGCAACAGCTCCGACATCCGGCCCGAGCTATCCAACACCGGCGGCGGCGAGATCGCCACCAAGCAGGACCAGAAGACCGGCCAGCTCAATCCGCTAACGGCGGTTTACGAGGTCATCGTCCCCATCGACAATGAAAACCTTGAGCTCCAGTCGGGCCTCCGTGGCTTCGCCAAGATCGATGCCGGATCGCAGACGGTGGCCGGCTGGCTCTGGCGGATGATCACCAAGACGTTCCACTTCACGCTCTGAG
This sequence comes from Isosphaeraceae bacterium EP7, assembly GCA_038400315.1. NCBI lineage: Bacteria > Pseudomonadati > Planctomycetota > Planctomycetia > Isosphaerales > Isosphaeraceae > Kueselia > Kueselia aquadivae. The sequence goes on along the minus strand of CP151667.1, from coordinate 1,526,967 downwards.
CGTGGGGCCCAATGGCCCATCGAACCTCGAAAACGCCGGCCCGCCGCGGACAATTTGTCCTCGGCGGGCCGGCGTCGTTTCTCGGGATCGCGCCACCCGTCAGGCAGAGGTGGTCGCCCCTTCGACGTCGGCCTCGCCGAAGTCGATGATCCGGCCCACGTCGTTGACGAAGCCGTCGCCGTGATAGTAGTCGTGGAGCACGTCCTGGGCATTCTTGATGATCCGCCGGGCCTCGTCCGGGTGCGACAGGTAGTGCTCGCAGACCTCGACGAGATCGGTCAGGTCCCAGCGGATCGGGACGTAGGTCTCGTTGGGTTTGAAGATGTCTGGGCTGGTGACGAGATGCTCCATCGAAGGCTTGATGAGCAAGGCGCCCGCCGCGACGGTCTCGTAGTCCCGGAAGCAGAGCTCGCCCCAGCCGAATGGGCTGACGACGATCTTGCACATCATCATCTCCATCAGGTATCGCCGCGCGGGGATCGGGCCGTTGCCCGTGCTCCGGTAGCGTCGGGTCAGCGGTTCCATCTTCTCCAGCGCCAGCTCGCGATACTGCTGATACCATTCCTTGTGGGCGTTGATGTTGATCTTGCCGATCCGCCGGTTCAGGACGATCGGCCTCAGATTCCACGCGGCCCGCAGCGGCCTGGTGACGGAAAGCAGGTTCATATATTTGCGGGTCGTCGACAGATTCCAGCAGGACTTGACCTTGTGGACCTGATCGGGGTCGGGCTTGGACGAAAAATTCCAGCCGTTCAGCTCGTAGCCGAGCTCCTTGGAGAGGAAGTCGGTGAAGAGCAGCCCGCCATCGTAGTCTCGCTGGTATGCCGATCGATCCTTCAGCACCTGCCGCTTCGCGAAGCGGTCGACGTGCGGCAGGACGCCGAAGTGGGGCGTCGAGGTGGGGGCATAATAATCGAGGAAGATGATCTTCCCGCGCCCGGGCTTCTCCGACAGCCCGCGGAAGAAGGCCGCGGCGTCCTCGGCCGTCTCACGCCACGAGATCATGACGAGAGCGACGTCCGACGGATTCGCGTCGTAGGCCCGCTCGATCTCGCCCAGGGTCAGGGCCTCGACCATGACGACTTCGACGTTCAGGCGCCTCAGGAAGTCGTCGCGGAAGATCTCGAAACCCTGGACCTGATGCCCCTCGGGCGACCCGGAGGAGAGGCCGCGGTGGATGACGAGCAAGCGCCGTTTCGGTCGGGGATCTTGGGTCATCATGAGGCTTTTCAGGTCGCGTAGACCCTGCGAGATGGAAATTCGTAGGCCGATCCCTGCCCGATGCGTCCGCGGACGAATCGATGCGGACGAGTCGGCCGAATCCGATCCGAAATCACGCTCCGGGGCCGGGCTTCAGGGCGGCCGCGGGCCCGAGCGCTCCAGTCTATTCGACCCGAACCCTCGATTCAAGGACGTGCGAGGATGAGAGTAGCCACATGTTCATTATTTCAAAACATGTTGATCGAACTCGGGGCCGTGATTCGGGGATGGCGCGGCGATGAGGCTCTCAGAACGGGACGACCCCGACCGGCGCACCGGCGGGCCCCTGGGTCTCGGGCGAGATGGATCGATCGGGTCGTGCGGCGCCCTCGACCTGGAGGACGCAGCGGAATCCAAGATATCGGGCGCGAGCGTCGGCCTTCATCCCCTCACGCCAGCTCGAGACCCAGAGCTTCGACCCCCCTCTGACGGTCATCTGCGGAGGCCTTGCGCGGCTGAACGGCGCGCCCGTGGGATCGACGACCGGGCCCGCGGGGAGTGCCTTGTAAGCCCTCGGGTCGTAGTAGTCCGCCGTCCACTCCCAGGCATTGCCGGCCAGGTCGAAGACGCCGAAGGGCGACTGGTCGCCGGGTTCGGTCATGACGGGCGCGACGTCCCGGGTCTCCTTGGGCTTGTCCCAGGGGCCGGCACCGGGGCCCCAGGGATGGATCCGGCCGTCGGCCGTGCGAGCGGCCTTCTCCCACTGGGCCTCCGTCGGCAGCATCTTGCCGGCCCAGGCTGCGAAGTCGTGCGCCTGCCTTGCCGTGATCGCGACGACCGGCAGGTCGGCCGCCGGATCGCCCGAGGACTCTCCAGCGCGGGCGGACCGAGACGGAGAGGCGAGCTTGTCGTGGGGTGCGGCATAGATCTGATACTGGCGGTTGGTCACCTCGTGGCGGTCGATATAGAAGGCGGAGAGGCGGACCCGGTGCGCCGGCTGTTCCTGCGCCGGCCCCTCGTCGCGTCCCATCACGAACTCGCCGCGGGGGATGAACACCATCGTCGAACCGTCGCGGTCGCAGAGGATCGACGCCGGCCATCCCTCAGCGTCGATCGGTGCCCCCTCGACAGCCCGGAAGCCTGGCGGAAGCGGATGCACGACGACCTTGGGCGGCTCGGGAGGGGTCGGGGGCTCGACGACGGCCGGGGACTTCTCCGCCGAGTCAGGCTCGACGCGTTCGGCGATCAGGGCCCCCTTCTCGGCGAAGAGTGGGAGTCCCTTGGCCGCCTGGTCGAGCGAGCCTCTGGCCGCCCGCGCGGCGGTCGTGCCCGGGTATGCCTTGACGATCTTGCCCAGCATTGACGCGGCCATCTCGGGCTTGCCCACCCCGGCCACCTGGCGGGCCTGGTCGAGCATGTTCGTGGCCTCGCCCTCGGCCTTCAGGTCAACCGCGGCGGCCTTCCCGACCCGAACGGGGATCGGAGCGGCTTCGTCCGGAAGGTCGTCGAAGCGTTCCTCGACCGTACGGAACCTCAAATAAAGCGTGAAGAGGCCGACGATGCAGAGGCCGATGAGGGCCGAGCTGACCAGGAGTCGGTCGCGGCTACGCTTGTCGTAGGTGTCGACGCTCACCTGCTCGTCGTCTTCGGCCTTCTTCGCCTTGGCCTTGGCGGCCTTCTTCTTCTCGGAGTCCCTGGCCGATTTCTTGGTCTTCTCGGGCGCGGCCGCCTCCGTCTCGGGCTCGATCTTCCAGAGCCTGGGGAGTGGGCCGCCGCCGGCCGCGGGTTGCGGTCGTGGACGTTTGGGTGGATCGGAATCGGCCATGATGGACACCCCCGAGTCGCCAGGCAGCCCCAGTGCCGTCGGGTCGCCGGAATTTCTCGCCGGATTGATCCGGTTCGATCTTCAAAGGTAGTCGTCGCCCTGCACCGGGACAAGACCGAGCCGGCGGCCCAGGGTACACTGGAGCCGAGCCGCGATGGCCACGCAACGGGCCCCGAACGCCGGACTGAGGACGCTCATGATGAGTCGATTGGTGTGGGCTGCGATGGCCCTGGCGTGCCTTGCGGCGGCCGGGGATCAGGATGGATTCGTGCCGATGGTCGCCGGCAACAATCCTGCGCAATTCGACCTGGTCGGTCTTGGGCCGGGCTCGATCCTGGTCCATGAGGGGTCGGTGCGCCTGACCGGCGAGCCCGACGGCTATTTCGCCACCAAGGCGGCCTACAAGAATTACGTCCTGAGGTTCGACTGGAGGTACGACCGTCCCGAAGGGCTGACGTCCGACGCGGCCTTCGACGGCAACAGCGGTGTGCTCTTGCACCTCCAGCCGCCCTCGAAGGTCTGGCCCCGGTCGATCCAGGTGCAACTCCTTTACGCCGACCCGGGCAACCTGTTTCCGCTGGACGCCGAGCTGGCGGCCAGCAAGGATGCGACGGCCCAGCGCAAGGCGAGCAGACCCGTGGGCGAGTGGAACACCCTGGAGGTCGTCAGCCAGGACGCGTCGATCACCGTCCGAATGAACGGCCTGGAGATCGCGTCGGGGACGAAGGCCAAGCCCGCGGAGGGGGCGATCGGCTGGCAATCGGAGGGACGGCCGATCGAGTTCCGCAACATCCGGATCAAGGTCAATCCGTGAGCCCCGACCGGACGCTCACTTGTCTTTCTGGAACTGGCCAATCTTTTCCAGGAAGGCGGCGTTGCTGGGGTACTTGGCCAGCTGCTTGGTGAGCGACTCCATCGCCTCGACCGGCTTCATGTCGGCGAGGGTCCGGCGCAGGAGGTTCATGCAGGTGAACGTCTTGGCGTCGAGTAGCTTCTCTTCCTTGCGCGTGCCCGACTGGGGAAGGTCGATGGCCGGCCAGACTCGTCGATCGGCCAGGCGGCGGTCGAGGACGACCTCCATGTTCCCTGTCCCCTTGAACTCCTGGAAGATGATCTCGTCCATCTTGCTGCCGGTGTCGATCAGGCAGGTGGCGATCACGGTCAGCGATCCCCCCTCCTCGAAGGCCCTGGCGGCGCCGAAGAGCCGCTTGGGGACGTCGAGCGCCTTGATGTCGATGCCGCCGGTCATCGTCCGGCCCGAGCTGGACCCTTTATTGTACGCCCGGGCCAGGCGGGTGAGGCTATCCAGCAGGATGAGCGCCTGGCCGCCCGCCTCGGCGATCCGCTTGCCGCGATCGACGGCGAGCTGGGCCAGGCGGATGTGCTCCTCGGTGTCCTGGTCGGACGAGGAGGCGATGACCTCGCCCCGGACCGCCCGGCGCATCTCGGTGACTTCCTCGGGCCGCTCGTCGACGAGCAGCATCATCAGATGGAGCTCGGGATGATTGGTCGCGACGGCGGCGGCCATCTGCTGGAGCAGGATCGTCTTGCCGGTTCGCGGGGGGGCGACGATCAGGCCTCGCTGCCCCTTGCCGATGGGGGTGAGCAGGTCGATCACCCGCATGCCCAGGGGCTCGGGGCCGGTTTCCAGGTTAATCTTCTCGTGGGGGTCGATGGCCGTCAGGTCGTCGAAGCCGCGGCGTCCGCCCCCGGCCCCCGGATCTTGCTTCTCGATCTTGAGCACGTCGCTGAGCCTGGGCGCCTCGCCCGGCTTGCGGACCGACTCGACGGTACCGGCGACCTCGGCCCCCTGCCGCAACGCATAGCGGGCGATGAGCGGCGCGGGGACGTAGACATCGTGCGGGCCGGCCTTGTAGTGGCGCGACGGATCGCGGAGGTACCCATACCCCTTGGCGTGGGTTTCCAGGATGCCTGCATGAAGGAGTTCGGCCGTGCTCATGGCGGGGCTCGTAGGCCTTCGGGCATTGACAAAGGAAGCGCGAAGTGCGCGCACCAGGTCCTTCGGAGGTCGGCCCGGGGGATTGGACGACTCGGCGGAAGTCACGGCGATCCGGAGACGGGAGTTTACGGACGAGACGTGACGATCGCCGTGTCCGGCGGAAGGGCACGCGGAGTTCGTCCGCATGTTCCGCGACGGATGAGCCGGCGTGCTGCCAGGGAGAATCTAGCCAATCCGGACCGGGATGTCCAGTGTCCGATAATCGCCAGAAACGCCTTGGTAAGCTAGGTGCGATGAGGGCACTCGTGCCCGGCCACCGACTCGACCGGGGCGGAGGGCTTGACGGGGGTCTTACGTCGGCGGCCCCCTGAAGGTTCGAAAGGGATTCGTCGGCGTCCCAGGTTTTGCAGGAATTCGACGGCTGTGCTCCCCGGGCGACGCGTCTATACTGGTGGTCCACGGCATCAGAGGCAGGCCCCAACGTCCAGGCAGGTCGAAGCATGCGCAAGATCAGGCTGCGAAAGACCGTCGACGACCGCCTGGCGGCGCTCCTGGCCAATGACCTGAACCCGGCGCAACGCGACGCCGCGACGGCCCCCGACGGTTTCAACCTGATTCTGGCCGGGCCTGGGTCGGGCAAGACCCGCGTGATCACCTACCGGGTGGCCTATCTGATCGCCAAGGGAGTTCCCGCCGAGCAGATTTTGCTGGTGACATTTACCCGGCGCGCGGCCCGCGAGATGATGAGCCGGCTGGAGTCGCTCGTCGGGCCGTCGGCCGCCAAAGTCTGGGCGGGCACGTTCCATCATATCGGCAATCGGATTTTGCGTCGATCGGCGGCGACACTGGGCTACGGGCCCAACTTCACCATCCTGGACGGCGAGGACCAGGCCGACCTGGTCCGGCTGGCGATGGAAGACGCCGGGATCAGCTCGGCCGGCAAGATGGCGCCCAAGCCCGCGACGGTGCTCCACCTGATGAGCTTCGCCGCCAACGTCCGCCGCCCGCTGGCCGAGGTCATCGCCGTCCGTGCCCCCGACCTGGCCGAGTGGACAGAGCCGATCGAGGCGGTGCGTGTCGCCTACGCCGCGCGCAAGCTCGCCAGCAACAGCATGGACTACGACGACCTGCTGCTCCAGTGGGGCCGCCTGATCGCCGAATTCCCCGAGCAGAAGGCCGCGCAAGGGCGGATGTTCCAGCACCTCCTGGTCGACGAGATGCAGGACACCAACTCCATCCAGATCGAGCTGGTCGAGTCGATCGCCCGAGCAGGCGCGGGGAACCTGACGGCGGTCGGCGACGATGCCCAGTCGATCTACAAGTTTCGTGGCGCCAACTATGACAATATCCTCCACTTCCCCGACCGCAACCCTGGGACGCGTGTCTACCGCCTGGAGGTGAACTACCGGTCGACCCCGGAGATCGTCGCCTTCACAAACGCGTCGATCGCGCACAACCAGGAAGGCTTCCCCAAGACGCTCGTCTCGGCCCGCGAGCCCGGCGGAGTCAGGCCGCTGGTCGTGCCGGCGTCGGACTCTTACGAGGAGTCTGAGTTCCTCTGCCAGCAGATTCTCGACCTCCGCGACGAAGGGGTCGGGCTGGGCAAGATGGCGGTCTTGTACCGCAACCATCACGACAGCATCCTGCTGCAAGGGGAACTGGTCACGCGCGGGGTTCCCTACTCGGTGCGGAGCGGCCAGCGCTTTTTCGAGCAGGCCCACATCAAGGATGTCCTGGCCTTCCTGCGGATCGTGGTCAATCCGCTCGACGAGCCCGCCTGGCGCCGGCTTCTGCTCTTGATCCCGGGGATCGGCCCAGCCAAGGCGGCGGCCCTCTGGACGCAGATCGCGGCGACCAAGGACCCGATGGCGGCGATCGCCACCGGCGAGGCGATGGCGATCGTCCCCGCCAAGTCGAAGGGGTTCCTCGCCGGCTTCATCGCCGACGTCCGGAAGATCCAGGGGACCAACCCCGAGGCCGAACCCGCCGCAGCCATCGGGGCCATCCTTCAGGGAGGCTACCCTGCGACGGTCAAGGTGAAGTACGAGCGGCCCGAGAACCGGCTCGCGGACATCGAGCAGATGGCCGTGCTGGCGGCCCGCTATCAGAGCCTCGAACAGCTCATCGCCGATCTCCTGCTCGCCGGCGACGTCTACGGCATGGACACCCTCGACAGCCAGCAGCCGACCGAGATGCTGGTCCTCAGCACGATCCACCAGGCGAAAGGCCTGGAATGGTCGCGCGTGTTCATCCCCAGATTGATCGAGGAGAGCTTCCCCAACTACCGTGGTCTGAACGAGCCCGGCGGCGAGGATGAGGAGCGGCGCATCTTCTACGTCGCCGTGACCCGGGCCATGGACGAGCTTTATTTAACCTATCCCGCCATCATCCAGCGCGGCGGCCGTGGCGCGTACATGGTGACGACCCCGAGCCGGTTCCTGAAGGAAGTGCCCGACGAGCTGCTGGAGCAGGCGGTCATCGAGACCGCCCACGAGCTGGCCTGGGCCACCCCACCCCCGGAAGTCCCCGAGGACGATGCGCCCGAGCACTGATCGGTCGGGTTCACCTTGAATGGGCCGGCGATCGGGTGCATCCTTTGACTCGGGAGGCGAGGGACTGACCTCGCGGGCGTTGGATTCCTCAAGGGACCTCGGGACCGCCATGAGCAAGGACTTGCTGCGCACCTCCGACGAGCCGTCGCCGGCTCCTGGAATGGCCCGACCGGCCGATGCGCCCCCCCTTGACCTCGAACGCGTCATCCGCGAGCACCCGCGCGAGGACCTGGCCGCATGGCTCGGGCCACGGATCCAGAGCCTGGTCGCGACCGACATCATCGCGCTGCTCCAGCTCGTCGAGTATGTCGATTCTCAAGACGTCTATCGGGCGCTGGCCCACGCCCTCGAAGAGAACCCCGCTCTGCCGCCCGAGGCGATCTGGGAGGCCCTCGCCGTGATCGAAGGGGCGGGTATTCTCGAAGAGTTCCCGGCGCTCGGCGAACTCTGGGACGAATTGGCCGAGGTGGTCGATGAGGACGGCGGCTCGATCGAGCTCCTCGCCAGCCAGCTCGAGGATGAACCTGGAGAGCTCTGGGTTGCCCTGCACGGCCTGGGAGCCGTCGAGCCGGCGATGCGTGCGGAGATCTTGAAGGGGCTCGCCGCCAGGCCCGCCGGCCCCGGCCTGATTGAGTTCTTGCGGCTCTTGACCTTCAGCCACGAGCCCGAGACACGCGACGCCGCGATGGACGCATTGGCTGCCTTCGATGAGTCGAGCCCCGACGTGGCACGCGCCTGGACGAACATCGCCCATCACCACCCAGACAAGGCTGTCCGCGTTCTGGCCCACTCGCATCGGCACCCCGGATCCTCGGTCGAGGAGACGATCCCGGCGGTCCGCAGGCCCGAGCGGTGCCTGGTGACGGGGATGGACGGCCAGGGTCGGGGCCTGATCGTGCTGACGACCCTCGAAGGGACGAGGCGGGTGACGGTCGCGTTTCACTGCGACGCTGCGCACGGCGTTGCCGAGGTCGTCGGGCTGGAAGACGATCGCTCGGGCACGCGCTTCGACGAGTTCAAGCAGAGCACCGAGATCGACGCGGTCGAGGCCCCGGAGGGGATCGTCCTTTCGATGCTCGGCGATTGCCTGATGCACTGCGGCCCCGAGACCACGCCGGCGCTCCAATATTGGCTGGAACGGACCCTCGGGTCGGACCTCTCCAACGCCCGGATCCGGGCCGCCTGGGCCACCAGCGGCATCGCGCCGATGTTCGAAGGGCTCGACCCCGAGGCCGTCCCCTTCGAGGAGATGCCGGCCATCACGCGCCTGGTCCTCGACGCCTGCCCCGACTGGGTCGACCGCTCGCCGCTGACGTCGGAGATCGCCGAGGAGATCGCCACCCGCGATCCGACACGAGAACCCAACCCCGCCCTCGACTCGGGCGCCTATCGCTTCTACTTCGAACACCGACTGATGGGCCGGCTCGACACCTATCGCCGGATGGTCTCATGGATGACCGGCTTCTGGGCGGCCTCCGGCGAACCCAAGCTGGCAAGAGCCGCCCTGACCCTCGGCTGGCAGCTCGCCGACGCCCAGCACGCCGTCCCTGCCCACCCGTTTGCCGTCGAGATGACGACCCGGAGCCTCGTCGAGGCAATCCGTCGCCCTTAGAGGACTGTCAGAGGGACAAGGCTCTGCAACCCCGGCGGCCTTGACGGCAAAGACCCTGACGGATCAGTCGGGACAACAAGGGTACCTCGCCGGCGAAGTCGTGCACGCCCGCGGACGGGTGGTCAGGGGCAAGGGGTGCCTCACTGAAGGGTCGGCCTTCGTCCGCCGGGGTGAGGCCGTCGAATGCGCGGCCAAGGACGGTGGCTACGGACGGAGGCATCGGTGTCCGACTTCGTTGACGTCCGGACAGGTCCTAGGAACCTCGCTGCGAAAGGCAGGCCGGCCGGACTCCCAATCGCGCCCCACGCAAGATGATGGGCGATTTCTCGAGGCTCCGCGCCGAAAACGCTGACGGATAGGTAAGCGACGCCTAACTCATTCACGGCACATTGAATGCAAGCCGGGTCTGCGGATTATTGCAACGAGGCCGATCACCTCGAGATCGATTCGAGCCGGATCCTTCCGGTGGAAGAGGCGACTTCATGATGCGGAACGTAGAACCCACCGCCCTGGAGCCCCGGCCGATGATGGCCCAGGCCGGGCAGGCCTCGACAGTCGAACGGGTGCGATTGTTCTCGCTGATCGCCCTGACCACGGTGCTGATCGGCCTTACGTTCTCACTCGCCCTCCCGTTTCTGCCCGCCATCACATGGGCCGTTGCGCTGGCAATCCTCGCCTGGCCACTCCACCGATGGATCACCCTCCTCGTCACTCGACGTGGACTTGCCGCCGCGTTCAGCACCATGGTCGTCGCGACCGTGATCCTGTCCACCGGCCTGTTCGCGACCTATCAGATCGGTAGCGAGACGGCCGTCGCCGCCAGGCGGATGCAGGACGGCTCGGCGGGCGAGGGCCAGATCCGCGGGAAGATCGCCTCGATCCCGGTCCTGGGCAAGGTGGTCGGTTGGGCAGAACGGGTCGGGCTCGATGTCGAAGACACGGCACGCAAATTCGTTGCGTCGAACGCCGAGAATGCCTCGAACCTCGCGCGTGGGTCGGCGGTTGCCGCCATCCAGTTCATGCTGGCGATGTTCATCCTCTATTATCTTTTCCGGGACCGCGACACCTTCCTCGATGGCCTGCGGGACCTGCTGCCGCTCTCGGAGGGCGAGAGTAACCTTCTCATCGAGCGCGCCAGCGATTCGGTCCATGCGACGCTCTATGCCACGGTGATCACGGGCCTCATCGACTCGACCGCGTTCGGCCTGACGTTCTGGGCGAGTGGGCTCCCCGCGCCAATGTTGTGGTCGATCATCATGTTCCTTTTGAGCCTGCTGCCCGTCCTGGGAGCAGGCCTGATCTGGGTTCCCGCGACGGCCTACCTGATCATGAACGGGAACTGGCCCGGTGCCACCGCTCTGATTCTCGTCGGGGTGGTGACCGCAACCTTCGTCGACAACATCCTCTACGCCCGGCTGGCCGGCGCGAGGATGCGGATGCACAACGTGCCGGTGCTGCTCGCCTTCCTGGGCGGGCTGGCGGTGTTCGGAGTATCCGGGATGATCCTGGGGCCGGCGATCCTGGCCGTCACCGAGGCGACGCTGGAGATCTGGAAGCGGCGGATGGCCGACGCGAAGGAACGGCAGGCCAACGGCGGTCCCCGAGAGGGGCGAGGGGTGCGAGTGGCCTCGGAATCGTGAGTCAGACTCCGCCGATGAGGTCGGCAAGCTCGGTCGAACGGATCTCAGTCGATCGACGTGGATTCTACGCAAACGGGCCCGCGGCCGGCTCTGAAGCCAGTCCGCGGGCCCGTCTGTTTCGCTCGATCTCGATCAGAGCGGCAGGTAGCAGGGCCGATCGGGGGCCCTGCATTCGTGGGCGTCGACGAGTTCGTCGTCGGGGCCGAACGACTTCATGGTTTGCAGGCACCAGTAGATGCTGTTGTCGTAGTCTCCGTGCTCGCCCCCCCCGCCGTCGGTGTAGACGTACATCCCCTTGTTCCGCAGGTTGCGGCAGAGGGGGATGCTGAGGTCGACGATCGGCAGCGGGTCGTCTTCGGCCTCGGACATGGCGGTCAGGCCTCCCAGTAGCGGTTGCCCACGGCGGCCAGCAGCGCACGCTTCACGGCGGTCTTCGTCAGGGCCACCTTGTAGCCGTTGGTTGACAGCGGCTTGGCCCCCTCGACCGAGGCGGCGCCCGCCGCGGCGGCGGTCTCCTCGTCCACCTTCTTGCCGGTGATCGCCTTCTCGGCGGCCTCCGACTTGTAGGGGATCGGGGCGACTCCGTAGAGGATGACGGACGCCTTGGAAACCGTCTCGCCGTCCAGGGTCAGGTTGACCGAGGCCATGACCAGCGGCCAGTCGTAGGCGTTCTTCTCGCGGATCTCGTAGGAGGCGTTCTTGCCCTTGGCCGGCGGGATCATGACCTTCGTCAGGATCTCACCCGGCTGGATGGCAAGCTCGCCCTCCTCGGCCGTCTTGGGGATGCGATAGAGCTCGGCCACGGGGACGGTGCGTTCCCCCTTGGGGCCGGCCAGGGTCGCGGTGGCTCCTAGCGCGACGAGCGGGACGGCCAGGCTCGACGGGCTGGCGAACAGGGCGTCACCCTCGGTCATGAAGATCGAGTGGTAGCGGTTGTCGCCGGCGCGGACCAGGCTCTTGCCGTCCTTGGTGCCCAGCAGGCCGAAGCCGCTGCGGTAGTACCAGCAGCGGGGGCGTTGGAGGAGGTTGCCGCCGACGGTGGCCATGTTCCGCAGTTGCGGCGTGCCCACCTCGTAGGCCGCCTGCCAGAGGGCGGGATACGCCTCCTTGATCCCCTTGTGCTCGACGATCGACGCCAGCAGGGTGCCGGAACCGACGGTCGTGCCCGACGCCTTGGGGTCGCCGGTGATACCGGCGAGGCCCTTGACGTCCTTCAGGTAGACCACCCGCTTGGGGCTGGTGACGTAGTCCTTCATCCGGTTGATCAGGTCGGTCCCGCCGGCCAGTGCCGCGGAATCGTCGGAGTCGGCCAGGGCGCCCAGGGCTTCGGAAAGGCTGGAAGGGCTGGCGAAATCGAAGGCTTTCATGAGATCGGTCGCCTCCCTTTGTTAGCTCTTGGCCGACGCCAGGGCGTTCAACACGTTGATGGGGGTCATGGGCCAGTTGGCCACGCGCACGCCGATGGCGTTGGCCACCGCGTTGCCGATGGCTGCGGCGGTGCCGATGGTCGGCGGCTCGCCGATGCCGATGACTCCGCGGGCCTTCATCTCGGGCGTCTCGTACGCCTTGACGACGATGACGGGCATGTCGCTGGCGCCGGCGAGCTTATACAGTTCCATGTCGGCGTTGAGCATCACGCCGGTGGTCGGGTCCATGACCCGCTCCTCGAACCGGCCGTAGTTCAGGCCGCCGATGACGCCGCCGTAGACCTGGCTCTCCCAGGTCAGCTTATCGATGATCAGGCCCGAGTCCTGCACGGCCACGATCTTCTTGAGCGTGACGACGCCGGTCTCGATGTCGACCGACACCTCGGCGAACTGGCAGCCGGCGACGCCGACGCTGGAGAGGCCTTCCTCGAACTTGCCCAGCTCGTTGATGGGCATCATGCCGAGCTTACGGCAGGCGTCCTTCCAGTCGAGCTTGGCCTCGCCCTTGACCAGGACCTTGCCGTCGGCCAGCGACAGGTCGCCCGGCTCGGCGTTCAGGCCTGGGGCGATCTTCTTGAACAGGGCGTCGCGCGCCGCGCTGACGGCAGCGAAGCACGGCGGGCTCATCGACGGGGTGGTCGTCGAGCCGCCCGAGGCCTGCCCCGGGGGGAAGGTCGAGTTGCCGATGTTGCTCTTGATGTCCGTGACCTTCAGGCCCAGCAGCTCGGCGGCGATGATGGCCAGGATCGTCCGGGCACCGGTGCCGATGTCCTGCGTGGCGCTGCGGACCTCGACGGAGCCGTCGGGGTTGATGATGCAGGTGACCTGCTTGTCGGGGGCGGCGCCGCCGCCCCACTGGTGCAGGGCCATGCCGTAGCCGGTCTTGATCGGCCCCTTGCTGCTCTGACCGCGGGCCTTGCGGTTCTTCCAGCCGATCTCCTCGGCGCCGATGGCGACCTGGGCCTCGTAGATGCCCGTGCGGAAGTCATTGGGCGCCAGGTTCTTGAGCCGGAACTCCATCGGGTCCATGCCGAGCTTGTCGGCCAGCTCGTCGACCACCGACTCCATGATCAGGCAGCCCTGCGGATGCCCGGGGGCACGCATGGCGCGGGCGTTGCCGCCGTTCAGGAAGACGTCGGAGTGGGTCCGCTTGTTGTCGGCAACGGCATAGACATAAGGCAGCGGGAACTGGGCCCCGCGGGAGATCCCGCCGGTGCCGTAGGTCTCGGCGATCATGCCGCTGATCTTGCCGTCCTTCGTCGCGCCCATCTTGACCTTGGCGGTGGCGCTGGGCCTGTTGCCGCCGGCAAGGTGTTCCTGGACGCGGTCGAGGAACATCTTCACCGGCTTGCCGGCCTTCTGGGCCAGCTCCGCGGCGGCGATGCCCCAGACGTCGGCGCCGAACTTGGAGCCGAAGCCTCCGCCCATCACCTCGGTCAGCACGGTCACGTCGCCGACCGGGATGTTGAACCGGCCTGCAAGCTCCGCGGCCGTCGCGCCGACGGCCTGGGTGCTGGCCCAGGCGGTGATCTTTTCCTTACTGTCCCAGCGCGCCGTCAGGCCGTGGGTTTCCAGGCAGACGTGGGTGATGACCGGCACGTTGAGGGTCATCTCGACGACCGCGTCGGCCTTGGCCAGGCCCGCGTCGGCATCGCCGACCGAAGTGGCGCGGCCCTTCTTCACGTTGCCGCCGCGCACGACTTCCGGTGCCCCGTCGGCCATCGCCTGCGGCTCGGTGGCGACGTGCGGCAGGATCTCGTACTCGACCTTGATGGCACGCACCGCGTCGCGGGCCTGCTCCTCGGTCTCGGCGGCCACGGCGGCGATGTCATCGCCGTGATAGCGGACCAGGCCGCCTTCCTTGACGATGCCGATGACCGCCTTCACGCCGGGCATGGCCTCGGCGGGCTTCAGGTCGAGCGTTTTGATCTTGGCGTGCGGCACGGGGCTGTACAGCATCACGCCGAAAAGCATCCCCTCGGGATGTTCGTCGGAGGGGTACTTGGCCTTGCCTGTGGCCTTGATCATCCCGTCGAGACGGGGGATCCGGGTGCCGATGAGCTTGGGGTTCTCGGGCCAGGGCATGGTCAGGCTCCCTTCATCGCTTTGGCCGCGGCGAGGGCCGCCTCGAGCACGCCCATGTACGTCCCGCACCGGCAAATATTGCCGTCGAGCCCCTTCTTCACCTCGTCGAGGGTCGGATTGGGGTTCTTGTCGAGGAAGGCCTTGCAGGCGGTGACGAAGCCAGGGGTGCAATAGCCGCACATCAGGCCGTCGGCCTGGTGGAAGGCATGAGGCACGCTGTTGGCGTCGGTGCCGAAGCTCTCCAGGGTCTCGATCGTCTTGCCCGTGCACGTCACGGCGAGCGTGGTACACGAGTAGACGGGGACTCCGTCGACGATCGCCGTGCAGGCGCCGCAGCTCGCCCGGTCGCAGACGCGCTTGGGGCCGGTGATGTCCAGGCGATGGCGCAAGGTGTCGAGCAGCGTGCTACGCGGCTCGACCTTGCATGTCTTCTCCTCGCCGTTGACCTTCAGGGTCAGCGAGACCTCGCCGGTGAGGACTTTGACCTCGGGCTCGGCCCCGGTCGCCTCGTCGAGCGCGACCTGCGCCGGTCCGGTCAGGACGGCCGTGGCGGCCGCCAGGCTGGAGCCGCGCAAGAAATCGCGCCGGCTCGAGCCGCTCCTGGATTTCGGGTCTTGATCGGTCATCGAGCGGGTTCCCGGGGACCATCGGGGTCTTGGATTTTGGAGTCCTACACCCTGACTCGCCGCCGTTGAACGGGGCGTGGAAGGGTGCGCTCGGAAGACGCACTATGGCCTCCCGGGAAGGCCCCGACAAGTCGTCAGTCCCGTCGAAATCCCCGAAGTTCAGGCCTCGATTGGATCGTGGCCAATCTCGCTACGATCCTGTCGACACGGGCAAGTCGGTGCGCTCGCCCCACTCGTTCCACGACCCATCGTAATTCGACAGTAAGGTGTGCCCGGATCGGTCGAGCTGGAAGAGGATGACGGTCGCGGCGACCCCGCCGTTGCAATAGGCCACGATCGGCGTATCGTCCCGGACCCCCAGCGCCCTGAGCTTTGCATCAACTTGGTTCACGGTGGCGAAGCCCCCCTGCGGCGCGAAGGCGACCTCGCGCGGGACGTTGATGGCGCCCGGGATGTGCCCGCCGCGCAGCCCTCTGCGTTTGGCCCCCGTATACTGGGCGGCATCCCTTGCGTCGAGGATCTGGATCCGCTTGCTTCCAAGCTCGGTGGCAAGCTGCTCGGCCGTGGTTCGCCAGGCGGGCTGGACGCGAGGGACGAATTCGGCAAGGGGAACCTCGACGGGCCCCTCGGCGGTGGGCCGCTCCTCATCCATCCAGCGGTTCCAGCCGCCGTCGAGCACGCCGACATTCTCGTGGCCGTAATAGCGTAGGGCCCACCAGAGCCGGGTGGCGAACTGACCGCCCATGTGGTCGACGGCGACGACCCGGGTCCCCGGGCCAATCCCTCGGACCGACATCGCCTCGGCAAACCTGGCTGGCGGCGCGATCTGGGCGGGGACGGGGTCATCGGGGTCGATGATGTCGACCGTCCAGTCGATGTAGACGGCCCCCGGGATGTGTCCAGCGAGATATTCGTCGCGCGCCCCGCGATAGGTGGCCTCCTCAACGCCCGGGGCGATGGGACGGGTCGAGACATAACCACGCATGTCGACGACCCGGACGGCCGGGTCGTCGAGGTGGTCTTCAAGCCAGTCGGGCGACACCAAGGAATCGAAGGCCATGGGTGGAGATCCTGGTCTGGGAGAGGGGTCTCAGTTTAGGATACCGGAGACCAGGCGGGTTCGACCCGCCATTGCGAGAGATTGCGCCGGCGAATGGATCGCCGGGCGCCCCATCCGAACCCGCCGCGAGATCCCGCATGAATGCCGCGGTCTTCGACCAGTATGGCGAGCCCTCCGAAGTCCTGCGCTACGCCGAGGTGCCGACGCCCGTGCCGGGCCCGGGCCAGGTCCTCGTCCGGATGATCGCCAGCCCGATCAATCCGTCGGACATCATGACGATCCGCGGCAAATACATGGTCAACCTCACGTTGCCCGCCACGCCGGGCTACGAAGGGGTGGGCGTCGTCGAATCGGCCGGCCCCGGCCTCCTGGGCTCGTTCATGAAAGGGCGCCGGGTTGCGGTGCTGAACCAGGCCGGGGGCAACTGGGCCGAGTACGTTGTGGTGAAGGCCAACCGCGTCGTGCCCGTCCCCAAGGACCTGCCCGACGAGCAGGTGGCCTCGTTCTTCATCAACCCGGCCACCGCGCTGGCGATGGTGCGCAAGGTCTTGCAGGTGCCCAAGGGAGCCTGGCTGCTCCAGAGCGCCGCGGGCTCGACCCTGGGCAAGATGATCATCAAGCTGGGCAAGCACGACGGCTTCAAGACCCTGAACGTCGTCCGCCGCCATGAGGCGATCGACGAACTTAAGGCGCTCGGCGCCGACGCGGTCATCTCGTCGTCGGACGGGCCGATCGAGGACCAGGTTCGCAAGATCGTCGGGGTCGATGGGGTCAAATACGCGATCGACCCCGTGGGCGGAAGCACCGGCTCGGCGATTTACGACTCGCTCGCCCTCGACGGCCGGATGCTGGTCTACGGCACACTCTCGTACGAGCCCCTGACCTTGCGGACCCGCTCGCTGATCGCCGGCAAGCGCATCGAGGGGTTCTACCTCGGCCACTTCATGCTTGGCCGATCGATCCTGAAGAACATCAAAATGTTTCGCGAGATCGGCGGCCTGATCCGCGAGGGCGTGCTCGAATCCGAACCCGGCGAGTCATTCCCGCTCGATCGGATCGCCGAGGCCGTCCGCGCCTCGGAGGTGGTCGGCAAGAAGGGGAAAGTCCTGCTGACGATCGGCCATCGTGCCTGAAATACGGAAGTTCAGTCTAATTGATCTGAGACGGGACAAGAATTGACCCCGATTTCTTCGCCGTCTGAGCGAGGATCTTCGGACCGATCTCTCATTAAGGAAACGACTTTCAACGATTTTTGGAATTTTCGTTCGCCTATGATGGAGTGCCGCACTACAATTTGAGTGGGCATGAGGCACCAGCTTCGTCGTAGGAAATCGACGGCCGGTGTCGCGAGGACGCCACGTCGCTCGGATTGCAATTCGTGGTCATGGGTTTGCCTTCGGGCATCCCCGATGGTGCCACGGAGCAATCGGTTGGCGTCGGCGATGAGGTCGGGTCCGACGGGGGTTCGCACCTTCTCGGCTCGGTCGTCCCACCGCCACCGATCCCCCGATCGGGGCGCGGGTTATTGGCGTTCACCTTTGTCCGTCCGAGGCGACCCGAGTCGGCCCCGGGCGGCCCATATTGGATTGACCCCGCGCCCATCCGGGCCGGGATTGGGAATCGACGAGCATGAGCGAATCTTCGGGCGTCCAGGATTGGCGAGCTGTGGCCTGCCTCACCCCCAATGGCGAACGCCTGCTCTGCGTCGGCGGCAGCTCGGCCCAGGTCCGCGCCGCCTACACGAACGCATGGGGTGAAGTGATCCGCGACGAGGACCGGCCCACGGTCCGCACGATTTCCCTCCAGCGCTGGGCGGGCCTGGCCTGGGCCGGCCAGTGGGAGCACCAGACCTTCCTCGCAGTGCCCAGCACCCGCGGCGGCAAGGCGGGCGCGGCCGAGGCGGCCGCCGAGACCGAGACCGAGACCGACAAGCCGGAAACCGACCTCGAATCCGAACTCGAGTCCCTGCTCGATCCCGACGCGGATCTTGATGCCGACGTCGAGACTGAAGACGACGCCAAGGTCGACGCCGACGTCGAAGCCTGACCGCGTCCCCCCCGACCGCGCCACTCGAACCCCCGCTTCCACGGGGGTTCTTTCATGCGCGAAGCGATCTGAGGGTTGATCAGGAGGGGCACCGGACCGGGTCCGTCTCTCGACGGCTGGCCCAGACATCGAGGCTGGTGAAGGCCATCTCCAGGGCGACCGCCAGGTCCTCGACTCCCGGCCGCTCCGTCGCGTGATGTCCGGGCAGGACGAGGCCGAGCCCGAGGGCCTCAGCCTCAAGGCAGCGGTGGAATCGGGCCTCGCCGGTGAGCAGCACGTCGGCTCCTTGCCCGGCGGCGTCGGGCACGAAATCGTCCCCCGCGCCGCAGCAGATCGCCACCCGCCGCACCGTCCGGTCCCGATCGCCGACAATCTGGACCGCCGGGGTGGGCAGCAATCCCGCGACCCGGTCCGCCAGCTCTCCCAGCGAGATCGCGTCGGGTAGCGTGCCGATCCGACCGGAGCCCGGACCGGACGGTCCGCCGGCTAACGGGAAGACGTCGATGGCCGGCTCCTCATATGAGTGGGCCACGCGGATCGCCCCGACGACGGCCTCAACTCGACAGGCAGGGCAGACGAATTCCAGCCGCCACTCGTCTACCGTCTCCCGCGTCCCCGCCTGGCCGACCTTGGGCGAGGAGTTCTCGTCGCCGTGGAACGTCCCCTGCCCCTTCGCCCCGAATGAGCATTCCGCGTAATTCCCGATCCGCCCCGCTCCCGCTGCGAAGGCGGCGGCAAGCACGGGCCCGCGATCGGCCTCGGGCGTGAAGGCGACGATCTTGGAGTGCGGCAGCGGTGCGCCCGGCCGCATGGGCTTCAGGTCAACCAGGGCGAGCCTTCGCGCGAGGCCGGCATTGATCCCCGAGATTGCGTTATCGAACGCGGTGTGAGGGCTGTAGACCGCGATTCCGGCCCTGGCCAGAGCCCAGACCTCGGCCGTCTCGTGATTGCCCCCGACGATTTTCTGCACCGGTCGGAACAGGATCGGGTGATGGCTGACGATCAGGTCGACGCCCGACTGGATGGCCTCGGCGGCGGTCGCCCCGGTGACGGTCAGGCAGGTCATCACCTTGCGAACCGGCTGGTCGGGGTCGCCGAGCAGGAGGCCGACGTTGTCCCAAGGCTCGGCGAGTTCGAGCGGGGCGAATTCGCCGAGCCAGCGGATCATTTCGGAGAGGGGAATGGTCATCGGTCGATGCCTCCGGAAGCCAGCCAACCCTGAAGTTCCGCGTCCAGCCGCCCGGTCAGAGGCCCGGGAGCGGGGAACTGACGGCCCGGCGTGCAGCCCACGGGCTGGATTCCGCGTACCGCATTGGTGAGGAACAACTCGTCGGCGTCATCCAGCTCGCCATAGCCGATCTCCCGCTCCTCGCAGGTCAGCCCCAGGGCCCTGGCCCGCTCCAAGACGACTCCACGCATCAGGCCGGGGAGGATCGGCCCATCCAGCGTCGGGGTGACCAACTTGCCGCCGCGAACCAGGAACAGATTCGTGCGCGACCCTTCCCAGACCTTGCCGTCGGGCGTGCCCAGCAGGGCCTCGTCGGCCCCCAGCGCGGTCGCCTGCTCGTGCGCCATTCGCCTGCCCCAGTAGTTCAAGGTCTTGTGACCGGCCAGCGGGTCGCCCCGATGAAGGACGTCGCCGCCGAAGATCAAGGTCAGGCCGCCGGCTCGTCGTTCCGGGGGCAGTCGCATCGTCTTCAGCCAGGCCAAGCCGGGCTCGGACGGCGAACGCCCGCCCGTCAGGGTCAGCCGCAAGGCGCAGTCGCCCACGATCGCCTCGGCCGCCATCAGCCGGGCGACGGCCTCCGCGTCGGGTAGTGCGTCGGGCGAGACCGCGATGCCCAGTCGAACGGCGGAACTCATCAGCCTTGCCCGATGCCGGGAAAGCAACAAGGCGCGACCTTCCCAGGTGCGCATGGTCTCGAACAGGCCGAGGCCGTGGACGAACACGCGGTCATCCAGGCTGACCGCAGGCTGTTCGCCCTCGTCCCAGATGCGGCCGTTCGCCCAGATCACGCGTAGACTCCCCCTCCAAGCACCTGATACAGGGCCCGCCCCTTGTCCAGCGTCTCGCGGTATTCGGCATCAGGGTCGGAGTCGACGACGATCCCGCCTCCTACTTGATAGCTCGCCCTTGGCCCTTCGACAAGAATTGTGCGAATCGCGATGTTGAACGCAGAACGGCCTTGAGAGAGATAGCCGATCGAGCCGGTGTACAGGCCCCGCCGAACCGGCTCCAGCTCGTCGATGATTTCCATCGCCCTGATCTTGGGAGCCCCGGTAATCGACCCTCCCGGGAACATCGCCCGGACCACGTCTATCGGCCCGACATCTTCCCGCAGTCGTCCTTCGACCGTGGCGACCAGGTGATGGACCTGTGCAAAGCTCTCGACCGCGAGCGCCTCGGAGACGGTCACCGACCCATATTCACAGACCCGCCCCAGATCGTTGCGTTCCAGGTCGACGATCATGGTCAGCTCGGCCCGATCCTTGGCGGAGGACTTCAGCTCGGCGGCCAGCCTCGCATCCTCGGCAGCGTCGCGGCCCCTCGGACGGGTGCCTTTGATCGGCCGGGTCACGATCCGACGGCCCTCGGTGGTGTAGAAAAGCTCGGGGCTGGCACTCAGCACGGCGAAGTCGCCCCAGCGAAGCATCGCCGAGTAAGGCGCCGGGCTGATCAGCTTGAGGCTCGCGTACAGATCCGGCGGATCGAAGATCCCCTCGACCGTGAACCGCTGCGAGAGGTTCACCTGGAAGATGTCCCCGGCCCGCAGATACTCCAGCGCCCGGCCTACCGCCCTCCGATACTCGTCAGGTTCGAAGTTCGACCGGATGTCGCCGAACCTCGGGGGGGTTGGGGGTCTCATCGGTGACGGCCTGGCAACTCGCCGGGACCAGTCCTCGACGCGTGAGGCAGGCGCATCACGCCCTTCACCCAGCAGGTCCCAGGCATGGACGGCGGCCTGTCCGCTGGCGTGGTCGACGAGGATTGCGGTATCGTAGAGGCCGAACCGAACGTCGGGCATCCTCGAATCGGCGGTTGCCTTGCGCGGGAGCGTCTCGAACGTGGGTGCCAGGTCGTAGCCAAAGAAACCAACGAGGCCCCCTTGAAACGGGCATTCGTCGGGGCCGCGTTGCTGTCCTGGGCGATCCAGACCGAACCTGCGCACCAGGTCGGCCAGTGCCGCGAGCGGGTCTGACTGACCGGCGGCCAGGGTCAGGCCATGTTGGTCCTCGACGGTCCAGCCCGCCTCACCGCCCTGGAAGACGAGCCGGGGCTCGGCCGCGAGGATGCTCCAGCGGCCTGCGGCGCCGAAGCCCGGTCCGCTTTCGAGCAGGGCCGGTTCGGTCCAGCGGCCCACGATCGCGGGGAGTGCGGCCGGGCTGACATCGACGTTGCGCAGGACTCGTTCGGCGGTCACGGCGAAGTCAGATGCCCCGGGCCGGCCGACGGATGTGCCCCACCCGACCGGCGACGACCGACATTAGACCCGAACCTCGGCGGCCGCGCCAACCGGGGCCGACACGCCGAACGGCACCGAGCCCGCCCAACGAAGAGGTCAAGCCCGACATGATCCGCTCCCCCATCGGCCTGAGGCTCTCGGTCAACGGAGACGTCAAGGCGAACCTGCGCGAGGCCGCCCGCCTGGGCGCCAAGGGCGTCATCTTCGACGCCGCGGGCGAGCTCGGCCCCGAGCGGCTCAGCGAGAGCGGCCGCAGAGACCTGCGCCACACCCTGCGCTCGGTCGAGCTGAGCCTCATCGCCCTGAGCCTGCCCACCCGCCGCGCCTTCGACAGCGAGGACCAGCTCGAACACCGCCTCAGTCGCGCCGAAGGCGCCTTCACCCTCGCCTATGAGCTAGGCGCGAGGATGGTGGTGGCCCGCGTCGGTGGGGTCCCCCCCGAGGACGAGCCCAAGCGGCTGGCCACCTTCAAGCTCGCGCTGTCCGAACTGGCCCGCCGTTCCGGCCACAGGGGCATCCGGTTCGCCATCGAGACCGGCCCCGACTCGGGCGAGGTCCTCCGGACGTTCCTCGATGCACTCGGCCAGCCCGACCTGGCGGCGAGTGTCGACCCCGGCTCGCTGATCTCCGCGGGCCTCGATCCGGTCTCCTCGACCCGTGCGCTCGGCCCCTGGGTGGCGCACGCCTACGCGACCGACGCGACGGGCCAGGGTCGCGCCCCCGGCATCATCCAGCAGCGCCGCTCGGGCTTCCCGGCCGGGGCACTCGACTGGGAGGAATATCTCGGCTCGCTGGAGGAGATCGACTACCGGGGCTACTTGACCGTCTGGCCCGATCCCGCCGGCGACGTCCCCGAGCAGGCACGTACGATCATCGACCGCCTGAAGCAGTTCTGAAGCCAACCGGCGCAGGGCTCGTGACTTGAAGCGGGGCGACGCGGGCGGCTACCATGGCCCCCCTCGCCGCCGCACCGACCGGGTTTGCCGCGAGCCGTCGCGTCTCGCACGAGGAAGCCTACCCCGATGGACTCAGCAAACCAGAGCCCGAGCCAGCCCGATCGACCGCCCCTATCGTCCCGCGAGCGACGGGTGCTGGGCGTGCTCGTCGAGAAGCAGAAGACGACGCCCGAATATTACCCGATGACCATCAACGCCATCGTCACGGCGTGCAACCAGAAGTCGAACCGCGACCCCGTCACCAACTTCGACGCCGACGACGCCGAAGAGATCCTCCAGGGCCTCCGCAAGAAGGGGGCAACCACCCAGGTCGAGGGGTCGGGCCGGACCGTCAAGTGGAAGCACGACCTCTACGAGTGGCTGGGCCTGAAGCACAAGCCCAACGAGATGGCCATCCTCGCCGAGCTGATGCTGCGGGGCGCCCAGACCGAGGGCGACTTGCGGGCGCGGGCCTCGCGGATGATGAACCCGGTCCCCGACATGGCCGGCCTGCAAGCGGTGCTCGAAGACCTGATCGCCCGCGGGCTCGTCGTGCAGCTCTCCCCCCCCGGCACGCGCCGGGGCGTGGTCGTCATGCACGCGCTCGGCAAGCCCGAGGAGCTGGAACGCGCCCGCCAGATTCAGGCCAATGCCCCGGTCGACAACATCGACGACGCTCCGCCGCCACGCGCCTCGTCGGCCAGGCCTGAAACCGGAGCGAGCGCCGGCGGCGGCTGGGCGGCCGAGGCGGCGTCGCTGCGGGCCGAGATCGAGACCCTGAAAAACGCGGTGAATACCCTCACCGAAGAAGTCCGCGAGCTGAAAGCGGCGCTGGGAGCCTGACCCGATGGACACGCCGCACGAGCCCGAAGTCGCCTCGAACCCCGAGATCACGCCCGAGGTGATCGAAGAGCCGATCGCGGAGGTGGTCGACGAACCGACGCCCGCCAACCGGCGCACGTTCGTCATCCTCATTCCCGGCGACGGCCGCGAGCCGGCCGCCGACCTCTCCGAGCGCGACGCTCGCCAGGCCTGGGTCGCCGCGTCGGCCCCCTGGCATCCGGCGCTCCTCTCGCTGGCCGGCTGGCTCCCCCGTCACGAAGAGTTCGACTATCCCCCCGCCCCGTCGACCGGCGAAATCTGGCTCGTCCCGGCAGGCGCCGCCGACAAGCTCCCGTCGGGCTACCAGTCGCAGGCCGCCGACCTCGGCGTGCCAATCGTCGCCGTGGGCGAAGACCGCCTCGCCACGGTGGCCGAGATCCTGTTCCTGCTCGGTGAGCCCCGGTCGAAAAATCTGGAAGACCCGACGGCCGCCGATTATCTCGCGCTCGGGGCCTCGCGACGCTGGCTGCGCGACCTGACCTCGGCGATGGGCCACTCCGACGGGCTCGACCTCGACAACCTCTGGCGCGAGGTTTCCGCGGGCGCCAGGGCCTGGGCCGCCGGCGATCCGGCCGCCTCCGTGAACCGCCTCCGCGCCTCCTTCGAGATGCTGACGCAGGCCCGTGAGCGGTTCTACCCGGTCGACGCCTACCTGCTCGACATCTGCCTGCTCGATCCGGCCACCCGCCCCGAGTCCGTCGAGGCCCTGCTCCAGTCGCGGGCCCCCCTGACCCTGCTCGCGACCGGCAAGTCGATCGAATCGCTCGCCGAGAAGCGACCCGAAGGGATGGAACGCATCCGCGAGGCCATCACCGACGGCCGCCTCGACATCGTCGGCGGTGCCTACAGCGAGACCGAGGAACCCCTCCTGCCCCTAGAGTCGGTCCTCTGGCAGTTCCGCAAAGGGGGCGAGGCCTACCGCGCGAACCTGGACGACCGCAACGTCGAGACCCTGGCCCGCCGCCGGTTCGGCCTCTACCCGCAGCTCGTCCAGGTGGCCAAGCGATTCGGCTTCAGGTTCGCCGTCCACATGGGCTTCGACGCCGGTTCCTTCCCCCAGCGGCACGAGGCCAAGCGGCTCTGGGAAGCCCCCGACGGCACGACCCTGGAAGCCCTGACCCGCACGCCGATCGGCGCCGACCGCGAGGCTCAAGGGGCGCATCTCCCCTGGCGCCTGGCCACGTCCATGAAGGAAGACCACGTTGCCACCCTGCCGATGGTCCACTGGCCCGAGCCCCTCTCCGGATGGTACGCCGACCTCCGCCGGGTCGCGGCCTACTCCCCGGTCCTGGCCCGCCTGGTCACCCTGAATGACTATTTCCACCTGACCGACCGGCCGTTCGAGACCTTCCGCCCCGACCTCGATGACTACATCTTCCCCTACCTCGCCCAGGCCGTCGCCCGCCGAGACCCCGCCCCGATTTCAGGCCTGGCCGCCCACACCCGCCTCCGCGCCCGATTCGACTCGATCCGCTGGCTCGACTCCCTCGTCCTCGCTCTGACCTCGAACCCGAGCGTGCCCGAGGGGACGCCCATCGACCGGATCGAGGACGACCTCGAAACCGGCCGCCTCGACGAGACCCGAGCCTCCCTCGCCCTCCGCGAGCCCGACTCCCTGGCCGCCGCCGCTCGCGCCATCGTCGGGCCGGTCCCCGCCGAGGGGGCCCGCCCTGGATATCTGATCCTCAACCCGTTGGCCACGCCCCGCAGAGTCGCCGTCCAGCTCCCCGAGGCCGACGCCGACCTGCGCCCGACCGGCCCTCTGCGCGCTGCCCAGTTCACCGACGAAGGGGTCCTCGCCGTCGTCGAGCTCGCCGGCTTCGGCTACGCCTGGGTCTCTCGCGCCACCGACGCCACCCTCCCCCCGCCTCCCATCGGCGTCCTCTCGGCGAAGGCCCGCGTCCTCAAGAACGAGACGCTCGAGGTCACCATCGACGAGGCCTCCGGCGGGATCCGCGGGATCAAGGCCGCCGGCGACGCCTCCGCTCGGATCGGTCAGCAGCTCGTCATCAACGGACTGCGGGACGCGAACGGCGAGGCCGCCGCATCGAAGATGGTTTCCGACTTCTTCGAGGTTGACTACGCTGGCCCAGCCCTGGTCCAGGCGATCAGCAAGGGGAAGCTCCTCGACCCCGCCGGCAAAACCCTCGCCCGCTTCACCCAGCGCTTCCGCCTCTGGGCAGGCCGGCCGGTCCTCGACCTCGACGTCACCCTCTCCGACATCGACGCCGACCTGCTCACGAAGCTGGCCGACGCCGACCCCTGGGCCCACTCGATCTCCTGCCGCTGGGCCTGGGCCGATTCCGAATCGTCCCTGCGCCGGACCAGCCTGATCTCCGCCGAGCCGACCCGGGTCGAACGCCCCGAGACGCCCGACGCATTCGACATCACCAGTCAGAGGCGCCGCACGGCGATCCTCTTAGGCGGCCTGGCCCACCACCGACGCCATGGCGCCCGGATGCTCGACACCCTGCTCGTCACGGGCCGCGAGACCGCCCGCGAATTCCGCCTGGGCGTGGTCCTCGACCTCGAAGAACCGTTCTCGGCGGCCCAGGACATGGTCACGCCTCCCTACGTGATCCCGGTCGAGAACATTCCCCGGACCGGCCCCGTCGGCTGGTTCTTCCAGGTCGACAGCCCCTCCGTCATGGTCACGAGCGTCACCCCCGCCCGTCGCCCCGAAGGCGAGCCCCCCCTGGCCCTCGTCTTCCACCTCGTCGAGACTGCCGGCCGTTCGATCCGCTGCCGCCTCCGCACCTTCCGCAACCCCATCTCGGCCCGGCAGGTCGACTATCACGACGAGTCCATCGTCGACCTCTCCATCGAGGGCGACTCCGTCCTGGTCGACCTCACCCCCAACGAGATCGCCCGCATCGAGGTCACTCTCGGATAAGCATGTCGCCCTGATCCGACGAGCGCAGCACTCGTCGGACACCTAAACGGCAACGGCGATTGCCGCGATGGCCCAAATCATGTTCGTCATCGGGCCGCCAAGGAAGATCGCGGCCCAGTCGAAGTGCCCCGCGCAGGGCGAGAGGATCGCGGCAAAGATGATCTCGGATGGGCTCTCCGGGACATGTGGCGATGTCCCAATTCGGGTCATGGACGGTGCTCTCCACCATGGTAAGGTGAACGTGCATTTTCCTCGCCAGCTGGGAGCTTACCGATGTCCGACAACGCGGCGATCGTCCGTCAATTCGTCGACGAGGTCCTGAATCAGGGGGACTTCGACGGTCTGGGCCGGTTCATGAGGGAGGACGTGGTCCAGCACGTTCCCTTCCCGGGTCGAGATCCCGGCCTATCAGGCTTTCAGGAAATGTTGAGAAGCGCCCGGGTCGCGTTCCCCGACCTCCAGTGGTCCGTCGAGGAGCAAATGGTCGACGGCGACCGTGTGCTCACCCGGTTCGTATGGACCGGAACCCAACTCGGGCCATTCCTCGGTGTGCCGGCCACGGGTCGCAAGGTCACGGTGTCGGGCATGGCCCTCGACCGGCTGAACGACGGGAAAATCACGGAGACCCGGTTCCTTATGGATACGTTCGGCCTGATGACACAGTTGGGGGCACTTCCCGCGGGGCAATGAGCGGCACTGATCGTCGCATCGCGATTCGCGACGAGCGATCATTTGCGCCGCGAGCCCTACTCGCCGCCTGGATTCCCGATGCAGGCCACCACCACGACGATGATGCCGAGACTTGCGCACAAGACAGGCAGCAACCAGAGCTGCGACCAGGACGCACCGCAGGCAAGGTCGGGGTCATTCGGGTCGTAGAGGATCTCCATCGCCTCTCCGACCGATGGCCCCCCGCTGCCGAAGACCAATATCACCCGACGACACTCCCCGGCAAACCGACCTTCAAACTCCACGGTCATCTCGGGGACGCTCTCTCCGTCGCCTTCGGAGGCCACCACGGTCGCGACGGTCCGGATGCCCGATGTCGAGAGTCGGAAGGATCGCCTGGCCAGGGACAGGCCGACGACGTGGATCGCCACGCCAATGGCCGCAATCGCGACGCGAAGTCCAACCATTCCCAACCGTTCACCCTCCCCCGTTCGCGTGGCGCCCGACGCGGAGCTTTCCCTTCCCCTGCTCCGCTGGGTTCTCGAGCCCGAGCCGATCTCAACGCCAATCCGATCTAGCGAGCGGCCGTCGGCTTCGGCAAGGAATCCACGGTCCAGGTCAGCCCCTGGACCAGGAGCCTGGCGAACTCGGGCGTATGCAGCGGATCGGCCTTGCCCGGGCCGAAATCGCGGTGGCCCAGCGGGGTATGAAAGACGCGCCCCTTGCCGTATTCGCGGACCCAGGCGACGGGCCAGGCCTGACCCTCGAATTCGGTGGTGGCCAGGGGTTGGATACCGCCGGGCACCAACTGGAGCTTGTAGTAAAGCTCATCAGACAGGTCGAAGTCGGTCAGGCCCTTCGTGACCGGGTGATCGGGATTGGCGATCTTGATCCGATATTGGCCTTTGCGGGTCTTGGAATCGGGGTACTTGCCCCCCTGGGTGTCGTGCGAGAACACGCCGCCGAGCATCTCTCGCCACTCGGGAACCCAGTCGGGGGCGGCGTTGTCCCCGCCGTGGAGGCTGACGTAGCCGTGGCCTGCCTTGACGTAATCGAGGAGGGCGTGCTGCTGGGGGAGGGTCAGCTTGAACTCGGGGTCGCGGCGATCGGTCATCATGATCAGGGCGTCGTACTTGCCCAGGGCCGGGGTGACGAGGATTTCGGCGTCCTCGGCGATGGTGACCTGGAACCGCCCGGTGTCCTCCAGGAGGTTGGCCAAGTAAAATGCCTGGTCGCGGTAGCCGTGGTGCTGCCTGGCGCCTCCGCTCAGCATCAGCACCTTCGCGCCGTCGGGCGCCTTCTTCTGCGCGTAGGCGGGGCAAATCCCCGCAAAAGCCAGGAAGACGGACAGGGCCATGACGCGTGCGAAGGGCATGAGAGGACGCTCCCGAGAGTGATGGTGGGGGCGTCGGCGGGCAGGCGAGGCGCCCCGGTTTCACGGCATGGTAGTGCCGGGGCGCGGACGACACAACCGAGGAGCGATCGACGTGGCCACGAAGAATCGACGAATCCATGCGCTGGCCCTGGGCCTGTCGCTGACCGCGACCCTGATCCTCGGGGCCGACGCCCCCCCCAAGACCGTCGACGTCGGCGGCCTGACCTTCGAGATCCCCGCCACCTGGAAAGAGGGCAAGCCCACCTCCAGCATGCGCAAGGCACAGATCAGCATCCCCGCCTCTAAGGGTGACAACGACCCGGGCGAGCTGGTCGTCTTCGTCTTCCCCGGCGGCGCCGGCTCGGTCGAGTCGAACGTCAGCCGCTGGCAGGGCCAGTTCAAGAGCGAAGACGGAGAGCTTCCCAAGGTCGAGTCCAAGAAGGTCAAGGGGAAGAACACCGACGTCACCCGCGTGAAGATCGCCGGCCGCTACCTCGACCCCTTCTCCAAGGCGGGCGTGAAGCCCGGCTATCAGCTCCTGGGCGCCATCGTCCAGACCGACGACGCCGGCTACTTCATCAAGACGATCGGCCCGGCCAAGACCATCGACGACGCCGAGAAGGCGTTCGACGCCCTCATCAAGTCCATGAAC
The DNA here is from genome assembly GCA_038400315.1 of Isosphaeraceae bacterium EP7. Taxonomy (NCBI): domain Bacteria; kingdom Pseudomonadati; phylum Planctomycetota; class Planctomycetia; order Isosphaerales; family Isosphaeraceae; genus Kueselia; species Kueselia aquadivae. Next base: position 1,498,064 of record CP151667.1, on the reverse strand, counting down.
GTCACCAAGAAGTGAGGCGACTCCGATGAAGCTCCGAACGGCGACACTGCTGGGGGTGCTAATGGCGGCCCTGGCCGGGGCCGACTCACCCAAAGGTGACTCCAAGGCCGACGAGGGGTTCACCGAGCTATACCGCTCGGGCGACCCTGCCAAGCAGGGCTGGGAGATGGTCGGCCCCGGCTCGATCGTCGAGGAGAAGGACGGGGTGCTCGTCACCGACGGCGGCATGGGGATGCTCTGGTACTCCCGCAAGCCGTTCAAGGACTTCATCCTGCGCGTCGAGTACAAGCTCTCCGACGCCGGCAACAACTCGGGGGTCTTCGTCCGCTTCCCCAAGAAGCCGAAGAGCCCCTGGGACGCCGTCAACGAGGGCTATGAGATCCAGATCTGCGACGGCGCCGACCCCGAGCACCGCACCGGCGCCGTCTACTCGTTCAAGGCCGCCGACGCCAAGCCCACGCTCCGACCGGTGGGCGAGTGGAACGACTACGAGATCAGGGTGAAAGGGCAGGAGTACACGATCCTGCTGAATGGTCGGCAGGTCAACTCGTACAAGGGCTCGCGCGGCGAGTCGGGGTACCTCGGCCTGCAGAACCACGACCCCAAGTCGATCGTCCGGTTCCGCAACGTGCGGATCAAGGAACTCGACTGAGCCCTTTCCGTTGAAGCGTCCGGCAGCCCGGCGCGACGCGTGGCCCTACCTGGGGACGAGCGTCGTGCCGGCGAGGACGTCGTGCAGCATCCGCTTCGGCGAGAGCGTCCCGACAGCCGCGTACACCAGCAGCATCGCGATCGACGCCAGCGCCGCGCCCCGGAGCGCCCCCTCCGATCGCGAGAGCTGATAGGTCAGTGTGATCGGCCCGACCGCCAGGATCACGAAGATCGACCAGAGCGTCGCCTCGCGCAAGGCGTGCTGGAGCCTCGAAGGAGGGCGACCGTTGAGCCTGACGACCGCGGTCCCCGCCAGCCGACGGGTGAAGCCGCCGCAGGTCGCCCACGACCAGACGGCCCAGCCCAGCGGGATCACCGCCGGCAAGATCCTCAGCAGGTGGTCGAGCATCCGCGTCAGCGAGTCCACCAGCTCGGGGTTCGTCGCATACCCTTCCTCGGGCGATTTCAGATAGGCAATATAAACACGCACAAGCGCAAGCGGGAGCAGGATCAGGGACGCCTGGAGCGAGCTGATCGCGACGAACGCCCCCAGGCTGACGAGCCGCGCCATCGGCGTCAGGCAGGTCGGCCGGTCGTGCGTCTTCTCCAGCGCGTCATGGAAGGCCCTCGGATGCTCGTATCGGTATCCGGCCCCGCAGAGTCGGTCCAGGGGCCCGCGCGCGTGCAGCGGCAAGGCCGTCAGGATCGGCGAAGACGGCTCGTCCTCCTCCGCACGACGGCCGGTCAGGGCTAGGGTCGCGGCTTCATACAGCAGCCTCAGCGACCGATCCGACGAGGTCAGTGCCACGGAGCGAGACCCCTCCGCGAGCGGGGCCCCCTTCCCCGCGGGCACGTCGGTCAGCTGGATCTGGCCGTTGGGCAGCACCCAGATGCTGTCCACGGACAGCCCGAGGGGGAGCGTCGCGTCGTCGCACGACGCGGCAAGTTCCTCCGAGAGCGTCTCCAGGATCGGCCGGGCCTCGCGCCAGGTCAGCCGTTCGGTCGACTTGACCAGGTCGGGCAGGGATCGGCCCCCGGGCGCGATGAAGGCATCCCACCGCAGGTCGTCATCTTCTCCGCCGCTGATCCATCGGGGCCGGCCGATCCGGTTGACCTCGCGGCGCACGTCCGACGCCGGCGGGTCGTCGACCGCCCTGAGGACGACCCAGACGGGCCTGCCCAGCCCCGCGTCATTGCCGTGCAACACCCGCGGCTCGGGGTCCCAGCTCAGGGCCCCCTCGACCTGGTAAGGCCCCAGCTCCGAGGGGATCCCGCCCGGCTGCATCAGCCTGGGCGAGCCCGGAGTCACCTGCCCGCGGTCGAAGATGCGGGAGCGGAACCGGTCGCGGCCACGCAGGCGGATCACCCGCGTCTCGCTCACCAGCTCGTGCAGCCCTCGGAATCCGTTGGACGCTCGCATCGTCGACGTGATGAGCAGCAGTCCCGGGATGCGCAGGAACGGCACCCACTTATCCAGGGCATAGGCCCTCTGCCAGACCGAGTAAAGGCTGAGCAGGTCGGCCGGAAGGGTCGTCAAGGCGAAGAAGACGGTCGTGCGCAGCAACGCGGGCCCCAGGCCGGGGGGCGTGGTCCGTCGCGAGTCATAAACCCGCAGCCCGAAGAACCGCTTGGCCAGCGAGGCCCCGTACAGCCCTTCCAGCAGCGCGAAATACCCGAAATAGAAGAGATCGAACGCCAGCGAGATCGCCACGTTGACGTGCAGCGTGTCCTGCCGGCCCGTCGACAGCACCCAGCCGATATCCACGAAGGTGTAGATCAGGAACCGGACGCCGAACATCTCCAGCACGAACGCCACGATCCGCAGGCCGATCCCGCCGATCGACAACCGGCTCGGCAGGAACGGGGCCAGCACTCGCGCGAACTCGGCCAGGTCGCGATACCGCCGCCCCCGCTCGCGGCTCAGCCCCTTCAAGATCGCCTGATCGAGGGCCTTGGACACGTCGGGCCGGAACTGGCGGATTGAAGGCGCGTCATCGCTGACGATCATCGCCAGGGTCGACGCCGCATCCTTCCCCTTCGCCTCGAACGGGGCCTTTCCCGTGATCATGAAATACAGCGTCGCGGCCACCGAATAGACGTCGGTCCGAGAGTCGAGCACCTCGCCGCGGATCTGCTCGGGCGAGGCATAGAGCGGGGTGCCCAGGAACGACCCCGAGTGCGTCAGGTCCAGCCCGGTGATCAGGCTCTTGGACAGGCCGAAGTCGCCCACCTTGACCCGGCCGTCGGCCTCCAGGAAGCAGTTGGATGGCTTGACGTCCCGATGGATCACCCCCAGCCGGTGCGCCTCGCCCAGCCCCTCCATCACGTCCAGGATCTTGGCGACCGACTCCTCGGGAGACAGCGGGCCGCCCGACTCGACGAGGTCCTTCAGGGTCGAGCCGGACATCAGCTCCATCACGATATACGGATGCCCGTCGAAGGCGTCGGCCGCCAGCACGAACACGCATCGTGGGTGGGTGATGGCGCTGGCCAGCCGCCCCTCCTGCAAGAACCGCTCGACGGCCACGTCGGACGCCAGCAGATGAGGCGCGATCAGCTTGATCGCCACCCGGCGGCCATTTCTCTCGTCCTCGGCCTCGTGCACCGAGCCCATCCCGCCGGCGCCGATCTTGCGCAACAGGCGGAAATTGCTCAGTCGCTCCGGGACGACCTCGGCGGACCTCGCCTCCGCCAGCGAGCCTGGCGAGAACGCGGCGGTCGCTTCCAGGCCCGTCGGGACCCCGGCCGGCCAGGAATAGTTGGCGGTCGTGTCCAGGCCGGCGGGTGCGCGCAAGGGCTGGCCGCAATAGGCGCAGAACAGCGGCGGCTCGCCGATGAATTCCGTGACCTTGGAGCAGCGCGGGCAGGACGCCTGCATGCGGATCCCACTTCTCTGGCCCGTCCGGCCGCGCCCGGGTTCGCCCGGCCGCCCCCTCGACCAGTCTAGCAGAACCAGGCCGGGCGGACATGCGGAGTCGACGCCGCCCGCTTCCAAGCCCGTCCCCTGCCGATTAAGCTACAGCGCCTCGGACGTAAACCCGGACGGCGAGACAGCCCGGCGATCGACGACCCTCGGAAGCGAGCCCCCGGCGATGCCCTACACCACCTTCGCCTGCGCACGCTGCGACACAGGCAACTTCGAGTCGGACCGGTTCTGCGCCGGCTGCGGGATTCCCCTCGGCATCCCCAGGCCCGACGCCGACGTCGCACGCGAGGCCCTGGGCGATTACGAGCCCCCCGACCCCTCCGATGCCGACGCTAGCCGTGCCCTGCGCAACTGGGTCGGCGGCACCGGGCTGCAAGTCACCCCCTCGTCGCACGGCTACCGGGTGATCGTCCCCCTCCCCCTCGACCGCAAGCAGGCGGTCTACGCCGGGTTGGCCGGACACGACGCCCAAGGTCGCTCGATCATCGCGCTCGTCTCGATCTGCGGGCCGGCCAACGACCGAGACGCCAGGGCCCTGCTCAAGCTGAATGCACGGGCCGTCGAGGGCCACTTCGCCATCCGCGTGCTCCGCGGCGAGGAATATTTCGTCGTGATCCAGAACTTCCACGCCGACCACCTGGAAGGCGCGGACCCGGCCGACCTCGTCCGCCGGATCGCCGAGCGAGCCGACGGCCTGGAAGACCGCCTCTCGCGCGGGCTCGACCTCTACTGATCCGATCGAACCAACGTCGGAGACGCGTCGATGCGCGAGCAAGTCCCCAAGCCCGTCCCCATCATCGAGAAGCTCGCCAAGTACATCCCTGGCTACGGCGGTTACCTGGAACGCGGGACCCGCCGCACCGCCGACCAGGCCCTGCGCGAGGCCATCGCCGGCCAGCTTTCCGGGCCCAAGGCCGCCGTCGAGCGGCTCATCCGCGACCGGACCAAGGCCGGCGACCTCGATGCCATCGACCCCCTCGACCGCACCGCCAGGCGGCTGGAGTCGCTGGCCCAGTCCCTGAGGGCCGCCGGATCGGGGATCGACGCCTTCTACGGCGCGGGCCGCCTGGACGACCCCAAGGCCGACACCCTGCACACGCTCGACCTCGCCCTCTTCGAGCGCGTTGACGAGCTGAAAACCATGGCGGGCGTCGCCGAATTCGACGGCAAGATCGACAAATACCTGGGCGATCTCGAGGCCAAGCTCGCCGAGCGCGGCCTCCTCCTCCAGGGCATCCGCTAGGCTCAACGTCGCCGCCAAGGACCACGGAGACCGACCGATGTCCAATCGCCTCGAGGTCATCGACTTCTTCGACCCCACCGGCCAGACCATCGTCAGGCGCGTCCCGCCCGAGGGCTCGACCGACATCAAGTACGGCGCCCAGCTCCTCGTCCAGGAATCCCAGCGGGCCCTCTTCGTCCGCGAGGGGCAGGTCTACGACGAGTTCGGACCCGGCCGCCACACGCTCACCACCGCCAACGTCCCGCTCCTCACCCGGATCCTGACGTTCCCCTGGGAGAAGTCTCCGTTCCAGGCCTCCGTCTACTTCGTCGGCATGCAGACCTTCCTCGACCTGAAATGGGGGACCAAGCAACCGATCCCGTTCCGCGACAAGGAGCTCTCGATCGTCAGGCTACGCTCCTTCGGTAAGTTCGCCATGAGAGTCGCCGAGCCGCGCCTGTTCCTCTCCAGCGTCGTCGGCACCCAGGGCCTCTACTCGACCGAGCAGATCGAAGACTTCCTCCGCGACCGGATCGTCGCCCGCCTCACCGACGTCCTCGGCACCTCGCTCACCAGTATCCTCGACCTGCCCAAACACTACGATGAGGTCGCCGCCGCCGCCCGTGCGGCCACCGCCAGCGACTTCAGGACCTACGGCCTGGAGCTGACCGAGCTATTCATCGGCGCCATCACCCCTCCCGACGAAGTCCAGGCGATGATGGACACCCGCTCGGGCATGGCCGTCGTCGGCAACATGAACGAATACCTCAAATTCCAGGCCGCCAAGGCCCTGACCGAGGCCGCCCAGAACCAGGGGAACGCCGGCGGGGCCATGCAGGCCGGGATGGGGGCCGGCTTCGGCATGATGATCCCCGGCATGGTCCGCGAGGCCATGAACTCGGGCACACCGCCAACGTCACCCGTCCCTCCCGCGACGCCCGCACCGCCGACCGTCACGCCGGGCGGCTCCGCTCGCTTTTGCTCAGAATGCGGTCAACCCACCCAGCCGGGGGCCAAGTTCTGCTCATCCTGCGGGGCCAAGCTTCTGCCGGGGTGAGACGTCCGACCGGGTCTCCGAGCCATCAAGATTCACGCCGGACTCGCGAGCGTTCGCATGACCGAAGAGGAGTGGCTGCGATCGGACGATGCGGCGGGGATGCTGCTGTGGCTCCGCGCAAACTGGCCCGGTGATGAAGCCAATCTCGATCGGCTCGTCAAGAAATATTGCCTCGCCTGCTGCCGACGAATCTGGAAGCTCCTGCCCCACATCAACAGCCGCAAGGGCATCAAGGTGACGAGACGTTTCCTCGAAGGGACCGCCGCCCTCGAGGAATTCGAGCGAGCGAGCTGGGACGCCGAAGGGGCCTACTTCGAGATCTCCTACGGCACAAATCCAGGGAAACTCGCGCGCTGGCAGAAGCAGGTTGGCGAGATCTCTCCCGACCAGATCCGCCTGCTGACAAACCCGGTCGCGCGGGGCGACGAGATCGTGACGAAGGATTTACTGACGCATGCGGCCTACTTCGCCTATCTCGCGACCTGCTTCCACGGCCGCAAGTCGCAGTATCCATATCGACTCTTCAATGCGTTCATGCCGGCCCCGATGCTTCGAGACCTGATCGACAATCCGTTCCGGCTCGAGACGACGTCGAAATGACGCGACAGATCAATCCTCGGGTGCGTCGAGCCCTTTCACCCCCGCCCCGGCACCGATAGCCTGGATCTCCCCCCGGACAGGCCGGCGGGCTCATCCTGATTTCCTGTCCTCAAACGAGGAGGGATCCATGTCCCCGATCGACCGACGCTCATTCCTGAAAGCCGCCGGCGTCACGCTGGCCGCCGCCCCCGCCCTGGCGACCGCAGCCCCCCAGGCGCCCAAGGCTCCCGCCTGGAAGAAGGCGTTCATGCTGGGCGGCGTCACCAAGGGGCCGATCCTCGACCACTTCAAGCGGCTCAAGGACGCCGGCTTCGAGGGCGTCGAGCTGATCAGCCCCAATCAGCTCGACCGCGAAGAGGTCCTCGCCGCGCGCGACAAGACCGGAATTGTCATCCACGGCGTTTCCGGCTCGGTCCACTGGAAGGACACCTTGGCCGATCCCGACAAGGCCGTCGTCGAGCGCGGACTCGTCGCAATCCGCAAGGAGATCGAGGACTGCAAGGCCTACGGCGGCACCACCGTCCTGATCGTGCCGGCCGTCGTCGGCAAGGGCGTCAGCCATCGCCAGGCTTATGAGCGGTCGCAGGCCGCCATCAAGACCCTGCTGCCCGACGCCGAGAAGCACGGCATCATCCTGGCGATCGAGGAGGTCTGGAACAAGTTCCTCCTCAGCGCCCCCGAGTTCGCCGGCTACGTCGACAGCTTCAAGAGCCCCTGGGTCAAGGCTTACTTCGACGTCGGCAACGTCGTCGAGTACGGCTACCCCCAGGAGTGGATCCACGAGCTGGGCGACCGGATCGCCAAGATCCACATCAAGGAATACGCCAAGCAGAAGCGGTTCTCCTACTCCCTCGGCGAAGGCGAGATCGACTGGCCGGCCGTCCGCCAGGCCCTCGTCGACGTCGGCTACAAGGGCTGGATCACCGCCGAGGTCGGCTACGGCGACGTGACCGAGCTGAAGGACGTCGTCGCCCGCATGTCCAAGATCCTCGAGTTCTGACCCCTCGGGTGCCATGCTCGTGCGTTGCACGAGCATGGCGCCTGCGAGATCCTCAGCCGCCTGAGGCACCTTAATCCGGCATCATGCAACACGAAGACCCCGTCCTCTCTCAAATCTGCGGTGCATCCGAAGCCCCCTGAGACGTTCGGATGCACACGCCCTGATCTTGTAGGCTGCAAGACCCCCATGCGACTTCTTTCGAGAGTGCTTCGTTGATTCATCCCTTTGTCGGGTTAACGAGTTCCGAATTTCCAGTACTCTTAATTCGGCCAGCCCCTCAAGGCTCCGGCTCATGTGTCCAGAATATTGGGCTCGAGGTACCATTGTCTGGCGAAGATGTCTGAATGCGTGGTAGGCCACAACCACTATTCCACTTCAGCACTGTTGAGCGACCTAGTTCCATGCCCGTACCCGGTGCAACGTCCGTTGGTCTTCTGGCGACGGCGCTCGCTGCGCGGATCGATCCCAGTATCCTGCAATGGGTCGGATCATCGTTGGATGCGAACGCCGATGTTATAGCCTGGCGGCTCTCAACCGCGCCGCGATTTCTGTTCTCCGTCTCCACTCACGCCGGCCAGTTGCCCGACGGCTTTTACGACCTCCAGATCTCCATCCTCGACGATTCCTTGGAGAATGGGGAAATCCTCTTCCTCGACGAAGTAAATTTGGTGGATCTCTGCGACGTGACAGAGCGGTACGATCACGGTGAGGTCATCGAGCGGTAGAGTGAGCCGAATAACTAACCTCTCGCACTAACGGAACTACCCGAGAATAAAAGTAGGGTCCGCTGTGCGGACCAGATGTTTCGTGCGGGCTGTCTCGAAAGGTTCACAGGCGCGATGCCGAACTACCGCCGGGCTTACGTACCGGGAGGGATGTTCTTCTTCACTCTGGTCACCGAGCGACGCGCGCCGTTCCTCACGGATCCAGCGGCGCGAGACCATTTGCGGCGGGCGTTTCTCAACTGCCGGTCCCGGTGGCCGTTCCGCGTCGAGGCCATCGTACTGCTGCCTGACCACCTTCACACGGTCTGGTCCCTGCCGCGGGGTGATACCGCGTACTCCGTGCGCTGGGCGTGGATCAAGAAGGAGTTCACGAAGGCTTGGGTGGCTGGCGGTGGGGCCGAGGAGGTCGTTAGCGAATCACGGGGCAAGAACCGGCGACGGGGGGTGTGGCAACGGCGCTTCTGGGAGCATTCCATCGGGGACGAAGGCGACCTGGAACGCCATTACGACTATGTCCACTATAACCCCGTGAAACACGGACTGGTCTCCGCCCCGAAAGACTGGCCCTATAGCTCCTTTCACCGGTTCGTGAGACTCGGCGCCTACCCGGCCGACTGGGGACGCACCGAGGAGCCCCTGTCCTTCGGTAGCCGACCGATCGAGGGCACCGGCGAGTGAAACCTGACGGTCCGCACAGCGGACCCTACCTTACTTCAACTTGCCAATTCCTCGGCTCGTATGGCTCTGGGGATCGTCGCTGCGTTATAACCAATAGGCGATTGCGGCTGGCAGCTAGGTTAGGCACGACCTTCCTTCCGAATAATCACCGGTCAGACGGCTGCGAGGCCAACCTATGAGTCAACGAACTTGGGTGTGCATATCTTGCCGCAAATCGTATCGACGTTCGCAGGACGTGCCCTCGCTCAACTGTCCCATGTGCCGGTCCGATTGCGAGTACGTTCACTGGAAAATCCGCATACCTTCGCCAAAGCACCCGAAGTTATGGGAGCGGTTCTGGGAAAAGTACCGGGCGGAGAAGGCCCTCCTTGCTGCGTTCAATCGAGGTGAGTTGCGAGAGGTCGTCTCCCTGGAACTTCTCAACACGGTGCTACAACCGACTCCCCTCGCCTGATAGCATCGAGACGTAGATCTTCGTTATCCCTATCCCTCGAAGGGTAAACAGCGGTTGCGGTAAGCTGCGTTATCGCAACCGCCTCAGATTCGATATGGCCCAGCGAGAAGCGATCAAGGGGATGAGAAATCCTCCCCAACCGCCATGGCGCCCTGCTTGTCTCACGGGCTCACGACAGCATGCGGCCCCCGATCAAGGTCACTTCCCCGTTCCCTTCCCCACCCACTTCATGAAGTAGAACACGATCGGCACCTTGCCCGTGTTCACGATGCCGTGCGACACGTTCGGGGTCGTGTACATCACCGAGCCGGGTCCGACCTTCGTCACCTTGCCGTCGACGACGATGTCCCCCTCGCCCTGCTCGATGACCATCACCTCTTCCTCGGGGTGAACGTGCGGCGGGTGGGGCGTCTCGCCGGGATTGAGGACGAGGCGGCCCGTGACGAACTGGGAGCTTCCCGGGGTGTCGCCGGCGAGGTAGATGCCCAGCTCGCCGACCTGCTTGCCGTCGACCACGAACGGGGTCATCTTCACGTCGGCGAGCGTGATCGTCTTCGAGCCCAGGACCTCGGCCCGCTCGCGGGCGTGCAGCGCCTCGCGCGAGCCCCAGGCCACCAGCAGCCCGGCGGCCAGGGTCCAGGGGAGTGCCCGCGACATCTTGCGAATCGGCTCGGTCATTGTTGATCCTTCTTGGTGAGAAGTCATGGATTTCGTTTAAAATGATCAGGACGGCTCGACGCCCAGCGCCCCGCACCAGAGGCCGAACACGTCGGTCATCGCCAGGTCGGCGCCTGGTGTGGGCCCGTCGCCGATGAGCAGGGGACGGTCCAGCGGGTCGGGCTCGGCAAGGCCGTGGCTGCCTCGGACAAGGCTGGCGTCCAGCGGGGTGACGTCGAACAGCGTGCGGAATCCCAGCTTCTTCTGCAAGAGTCGTCTCATCAGGTGCAGCTTGGGTAGTGACAACGTCGGGTCGATGAACAACTCGCACGGGTCGTATCCCGGCTTGCGATGGATGTCCACCGTCCGCGCGTAGTCGGGGGCCGCCGCGTCGTCGAGCCAGAACGGGTAGGCGAACCACGAATCACGCTCAGACAGCACGACTAGCTCGCCCGACCTCGGGTGATCGAGGCCCACGGCCGCGCGGGCCTCCCCTTCCAGCACTCTGGCCACCCCCGGCTCGGCCTCCAGCCTTCGCCTAATCCGCGTCCGGTCGTCAGCCCTCGACGCATAGACATGGGCCAGTTGATGGTCGCAGACCGCGAACGCACGGCTCGTCAAGGGGTCGAAGACCTCGCCGAACGGCCCGGGCCGCACCGCAAAGTGTCCCTCCCGGCGCAGGATCCGGTTGAGGTAGACGGGCCTCGACACGTCGCAATGTCCGTACTCGCTGACCACCCAGACCCGCGCCCCGGCGGCCTTCGCGGCATCCAGCAGTGGGGCGCATGCCTCGTCCAGCTCGCCGACGAGCTTCGCCATGTCGCAGCCGCTCGGGCCTTTGCGCTGGGGCTCGTAGTCGAGATGCGGCAGGTAGACCATCGTCAGGTCGGGCGCATCCTCGCGCACGACCTCGGCGGCGCAGCGGGCGATCCAGTCGGTGCTCGGCAGGCCGGCCAAGGGCCCCCAGAAGGTCCGGAACGGGAACGGCCCCAGCGTCGCTTCCAGCGCCTCGGTGCGTCCCGCGGGCGTCCCCCAGATGCCGAACGCCTTGTTCCCGTCCGCCGCATAATAGGGCTTCGGCGTGACGCTGATCTCGACGTCGGCCCCCTGGTTGAACCACCAGAACAGCTTGGCCGCCCGGAATTTTTTACCCCGAGCCTCGGCCTGCCGCTTCGCCAGTTGATAGATTGGCGGGGCCTGGATCAGGGCATTCGACTGCTGCCAGAAGCGAACTTCCCCGGTCTCGCGGAAGTACCAGCCATTGCCCACCACCCCATGCCCGGCCGCCGTCTTGCCCGTCAACATGCTCGCCTGGGCCGTGCAGGTGACCGCCGGCAAGACCTCCCGCAACGGCCGCAACCACCCGGCTGTTGCCAGGGCATTGAGCCTGGGCGCCAGCGGCAGCAGCCTGGGAGTGAGGCCCACCGCGTTGATCACGATCATCGGAGCGTAAGGACGGTCCACGCAAAACCCTCGACCCGATCGTCACTGCGACCGCCACCCCGGGTGGCAGCCCGCCAGATAGGCTAACATCCGCCCCCATCGCGGTCGAGCAGCCCGAGCCGGCGGAAGTCCGACGGGCGAAATCGGTCTCACTTCAACGAAACTAAGCATAAGCATATTTACATAGTTATTGATAACGGACTGGCGAGCCATGATCGTATCCCGCGCTCTCCGCGGTCGTTTAGAATGGAATCCCGTCTCCTGCCCGTCCTGCTTTTGAACATTCGGTCACAGCGCCGACGTCGCCCCGAGCGAGGCCTATGCCTCGACACGCCTGACTCGATCTCTTCGGATGTAAACCACCGGCAGGCCTCTCGCATTCCACTCGGCGTCTGCCGTCCGCAACCGGGTTGGACCCCACCTCCATTCGTCTGCTTGCACTCCGCAGGACCCACAACCAAGCGTGGGAAGTTTTCTCGCCTCAAGTCTCTTCAAGCGAATCGATGGCTCGACACATTAACTGGCCGCTGCCAGGGGGATGACTCGCGTTGACCAACCGCTCGGGAATCGATGAGGAGCCTGGGGGCGTTGACGAGGGATTCCCCGCCTACACCTACATCCCCAGCCGGGGCCTGCCCCACCCTCGCTCATCGCCGCTGGGCCACTCTCGCAATGTTCCCGGTCCCGTGGCCCGTCCGATCGTCGCTGACCGTTGGAACGACTCCCCGAACTTCATGCGTGCATGCCGCCTGTTCAACGCAGGCTACTACTGGGAGGCCCACGAGGAGTGGGAGGCCAACTGGCATGCGCAAGGGCGGACCGGCCCGGTGGCCGAGGTCGTCAAGGGGCTCATCAAGCTGGCCGCCGCCGGCGTCAAGGTACGTGAGGGCCGACCGATCGGCGTCGCCTCCCACGCCCGACGTGCGGCCGATTCCTTCCGAGACGCACGAGTCGCTGTCGGCCCGACTCTTCTCGGCCTCGATCTCGACCGCCTGGAACTGCTCGCCCGCGACCTTGCCGACCACCCGATCGCCGACGAACCCGGCCGCGACGGTCTTGCCCGCCCCGTGTTCCAGTTCCGTATCGAGCCTGGAAGTCTGGCCAGACAACCGGGCGAAAAGTGAGCACCGCGATTTTCGCAAACTATCTTGACAGTAATGGGTTACGATCTCCGATCGCCGAAAAACAGGCCGCAATGACCTACCGTAAGGGCGAGCGGCCACCACCTTGATTCCTGGCTGAGGGGTCGAAGCGATAGCCCCGATTCCCCGACAACTTGGGAAGACAAATCGAACCCGGCGCCCCGGACTCTTCAAAACGAAACGAACCCGGCGCCTCGACCTGGCGCCATGACGAAACGAACCCGGCGCCCAGAATAAGCCCCCTCGACACCGTTCGAAAGGAAGACGCCCGGGGGTTAACCCGGGCGTCGAAGTTGCGGTCGTTGGGCTGACTTGGAACCGGGATCAGGCGACCGGATGGTGCGGGACGGAGGCCAGGCGGCGACGCCAGGCGGCACCCGCGCAGTAGGAGAGCATGCCGGTGGAGACGGCCATGACGACGCCCTGGCCCCCCTTCTCGGCGAACCCGTAGCTGTGCAGGCCGACGCCCAGGACGAAATTCACCCCGTACCAGGCCATCAAGACCGACATGAAGCAGGCCACCGACGCCACCGTCAGCGTGAACGTGTTCACCCAGCCGGCGAACCGCCCGTGCAGCGGCACTAGGTAGATGAGCAGCGTGATGAGCGCCCAGACTTCCTTGGGATCCCAGCCCCAGAACCGGCCCCAGGAGTAGTCGGCCCACACGCCGCCCAGGATCGTGCCGGCGGCGATCAGGAGCACGCCGACCTGCATGGTCCGGTAGATGTAGTTGGCCAGCGGCTTCACCACCGAAGCCGTCGCCTGCATCGCCAGGCCGCGAGAGTCCAGCTTGACCGCGGGCCCCTCGGCTGCGGCGCGGGCCCTGATCTCGGCGATGACCGGGTTGGTCGAGGCCACCGGGGTGCCCGGTGTCGGCCCTTCGCCGGCAACCAGCTCGGCGCCCGTCTCGACGTCGTCTCGGAACCTGAGCCGATTGACCAGCTCGCCCAGCGGGGCGAATACGCCTGCACCGGTCAGCACTCCGCCAACGACCGCCGTCAGCAGGACCACATAGAAGCCGAGCCCGTCGTTGACGTACTGGGTTCCATAGGCGCCGCCGGCCGCCTGCACGCCGGTCCAGCCCAGGGCCAGAAGCGGGATGCCCGGGATCAGGGGGAGCAGCAGGCTGCTGTAGCTGGGCGAGCGGCGGTAGGTGGCCGTCAGGTAGTAGGTTGTGCCGATCATGCCCAGGCCCATCGCCAGGGCGAACGCGGCGTAGCTCGACACCTCGCAGAGCACGTGGATCACGAGCCAGTAGTTGCTCCGCAGGACTGGCTGGAGGCTCTTGATGTTGGGGTCGAGCAGCGTGACGTTGGCCGCCAGCATGCAGGCCAGCAGGGCCAGGCCGGTCGCCGCGGTCGCGACCACGCGTCGAGGGTAGATCAGCTCGAAGACCAGGCCGAGCACCGCCGTCACCAGGGCCACCCAGACCACCGTCTCGTACATGTTCGTCACCGGCGCCCAACCGGAGATCATGACCCTGAGGTAGAAGCCGTAGATCTCCAGCCCGATGCCCGCCAGGAATCCGGCCATGCCCGCACCGTAGAGCGCCTGGCCGAGCCGTCCCACCATCGTCTTGCTCGCCTTGATCGGCAGGGCCAGCATCAGCAGGACCAGGCCGAGGCCGTAGGCATACTGGGCCTTGTAGAAGGGGGCGACCTCGTTGAAGGTCAGCTCGCGGCCGACCTCCTCGATCGCCGGATAGGCCTTCGGGTTGATCTCCTGGCCGACTTCTCGGGCCGAGGCGATGAGTGCCTTGGCGGGCTCGAGGGCGACGGCGCCCGGGCTCGAACGCTCGGCCTCCTCGAAGGCGGCGAAGGCGGCGCGGAAGGCCTCGACCTGGGGGCCCGGGAAACCGGCCTCGACCAGCTCCTCGGGCTTGCTGTCGAGGATTGTCTTGAGCGGCACCCAGGCGGAGTTGTCCTTCATCCAGTCGCTGAAACGGGCATCGAACTTGGCGTCGGTACCGGGCACGGCCCGGTCGTCGATCTGGATGTCGTTCCAGTACTTCAGCAGCGACTCGGCCGCCTCCATCTGGAGCGGGCTGAGGCCCTGCCCTCGGTTCTTGACGCCGGCGTCGTAGGCCTTGGCGGTGAACTTCAGCGCGGCGGCGTTGAAGGGCCGCGGGAAGATGAGGATCGGATTCGAGCGGATCTGGCGGTCGCGGATGATCTGGTAGGCCGCCAGCCGGCCGCCGACCTCGACCGCCTTACTCTCCAGCGTGGAGAGGTTGTCCTCCATCGCCTCGCCCTTCTTCTGGGCGAGCTGCTGCCACCACTGGGCGAAGTCCAGATGCTTGCCGTCGACGTGGACGTGGCCTTCCTGGAGCTCACGCGGGGTCAGCCGCTTGTGGTCCTCGGCCAGAGTGTCGGCGAGGTCGTTCAGGCCTTTGGCATTGGTGGCGTCGAGCCCCTTCACCTTGGCCAGGGCACGCAGCTCGTCGGCATTGACCTCTTCGGGCTTGATCGCCTGGGCCATCGTCTTGGCGGCGGCGGGCGAGTCGGGGCTGTCGATGATCGCCTTGAGGCGAGACTCGAAGGCACCGGCGAGGAGCACCCGCTTCAAAGGGAGGTACTCGACGAGGATGATCGGCAGCTCGTCCCAGACATCGGGCCTGGCCTGGATGTCGACGAAGGCGGCCGTCGGCTTCCAGGTCTGGTTGACCTCGCCGTCGGGCCCCTTCAGCTTGATCGTCTCGATGCCGTAGATCGACTTGATCTCTTCGCGGGCCATGGTGTCCAGCGGCTTGACCCGGCCGTGGTGCATCAAGGGAAGGCTGCCGGCCGCCTCGTAGCCCGGCCCGCCTCCGTTCGGCTTGGGACCGGGCGAATCGGCCCCGATCAAGAGGAGGGCGAGGCCCATCACCGGCCATTGAACTCGTCGCATCGGTGGGTCGCTCCAGTGTCGTCGGCGGTGTGGGCCGGCAGGGGTCTGACGGTGGGCGAACATGCGGGGTTGAGTCGTCGGGCCTTGGCCTCGGCGACTCAGAGGTCTTCGAGGTATTCGCCGGCCGGCTTGGTCTTCGGCGTCTTGACGTCGGGCGCGTCGGAACCGCCGATGTCCGCCGGCTTGACGCGGCGACGGGTCAGGTTGTAGACCCCCGACCTCATGTAGAACTGCATGAACGTTCCGAGCACGACCAGCAGGCTGCCGGCGTACTTGATCCGGCGGCCGGGGTCTTCCGCCACCTGGAAGACCGATTGGAACTTGCCGGTGGGCCGGAGCGTGGCCGGGTCTTCCGACCGGATGTAGCTGGATTGGTAGAACGTCAGGCCGCGATGCTCCATCGGCTCATTCATGGAGATGGTCACCGGCCGATCCTTGATCTTCCTGGCCTCGTCGGTCAGGCGGATCTTGCTGGTGAAGCTCGATGCCTGCTCGGTGCCGGGGTCGAACTTGACGTCGAAGTCGTCGAGGTCGATGTGGAAGCCCAACGGCTCGCGCTCGAAGTCGTAGCAGACCTGGAACGACTGGTCCGGGAACCGGATCGTCTGCCAGTTCTGGTCGAAGCTGATCGAACGACGCGCCCAGAACTCGCGGGTCACGCCGTTGACCTTCATCTCGACGAGTGCGGCCGGGATGCCGTTGCCCTTCTGGCCGACGGGGAGATTCAGCTCCTCGCAGACCGTCTTCTCGATGCCCGTCTGGAGATAGCGCTCGGCCTTGAAGGTGAGCGTCATGGGCATCTTGTCGCCCCCCATCCCCAGCACGCTCTCGCCCAGCGGGAGCGTGCCAGAAGCCCGGATGGCGACCCCCTTGTTCCCCTCGGTCAGGCCGAAGGTGCGGTAGAAGAGCTTGCCGGCGGAGTCGCCCATCACCTCGATGACCCCGCGACGCGACATCATGGTCGAGCCGTCGAGCTTGGGCAGCGAGTAATAGCTGATCGCCGCCAGGCCCACGGTCGTGCCGGACTTGTCCTCGGGATCGGGGATGAAGCTGGGGACGGTGGGAAGCATGCCCCAGCCCATGTGACGGAGCGCCGGGCCATCCCCCTTCTTGATGCTGTACTCGACGATGGGGATCTCGTCATCGCCGACCATGGAGTAGAACTCGCTCGACTCCTCCTCGCGCCCCTCGATGGCGGTCGGGAACTCGATCATCCGCTGGAAGCTGACCGTCAGGTCGCTGTCGGGGAGCTGGAACGGGCTGGCCGCCCCCTTGCCGTCGACGGGCAGGTCATAAACCCGATCCTTGCCCGTCTTGTCCTTGTACCGGAACCGGGCCGCACCATTGGGGCCGAGCTCCTTGGGCGGGTTGAGGAAGTCCTCGACCATCTCGGGCTTGGTGACGAACTGGAAGCTGATGCGGGCGGGGCCGACGACCCTGGAGACCCTCGAAAGCTTGTTCGAGGGTGCGACCATGAACCAGCTCTCGCTCTCGGACCGGAACATCGGCACTGCCTCGGCCGCGCCGGGGGGCTTGGCCAGCGCGAGCAGCTTGAGCGAGGGCGAGCCGCCGGTCGCATCGACCACGACGCGGCTGGGCAGCGAGGCCGGCAGGTGGGCCTTGAGGGCGACCGTGAACGGATCCTTCTCACGGGTCAAGGTTTCGAACCGGCCCGGCTTCCAGGCGAAGACGCCCGGGCGGAACGCCAGCTCGACTTCCTCGGTCGCCTGCCCGGTGTGGGCGTCGATCGGCCTGACCCGGAGGATCGGGTGATCGGTGATCATGAGCTGGCTGCTCTGGGTCGCCTCTTCGAGCGCGACCTGCCCTTCCCTGGACGTCCTGAAGCTGTAATAAGACCCCGCGATCAGGATCAGGAGCCCGGCGTGGGTCACGACGAACCCCGCCTGGCGTCGCTTCCAGGGGAAGCGGATGGTGGCAGCGCACAGGATATTGGCCGCGAGGAACGCCAGGAGCACCGCGAAGCCGGCGCTCTGGTAGATCTGCTCTTGGACCGCCGCGGTCCCGTGCCACGACTCATAGAACGTCGCGTACGCCAGCACGGCGGACAGCGAGCTCAGCGAGATGACGGCCAGCTTGAGCGAGGCCAGGAACCGATAAATAGCGTCGCAAGCCAGCCAGAGGGAGTTGAGCATTCCCGGGCGCGCCGGGGCCGCCGTCTTCGGATCGGTCATAGAGGTCGCCATGGGGTCACACCTTGCGGGGGAGCGATCGCGTCAAGGGTGGGCGTCGGGGCGGTGGGCGTCGACCACGAGGCGGCACGATCTCGACTCAGTCTAGTCGAATCGCACGATCCGGACCAGACCCGCGGCGCGCGCCGCGAGACAGTCTTGCTACGCTCGCCTCGGCCTCGAGGGTTCGCGGTGGGGCGGGATTGACGACATGATTCTGGCCATGACGGCGGGACGGGGGCAAGAGCAAAGGCGAAGAATCTTCAAAACTTGTTTAACATGCTGGCCGCCTGCCTGGTCCGGCTGGGGTGCCTGTCGGCGCGAAAGGTCTCGTCCCAGCGTGCGTCGAGAAGTGCGAGCGCCTCGTCGATGGGGGTGGCCTGGTAGGTGCCGTCCAGGCGCTTGATGGCAAGGCCGAGGCGGGCGAGCTTCTCGAGTGAGTCTGTCACCTCGAAGTTGATCTCGGCGCCCGTTCGGTCGTTGAGGAACTGTTCGACGTGCAGGTCGAGGTGGTCGCGTCCCAACGCCTCTCCGCCGTGCAAGGAGGCCCGCCAGAGGAAGTAGTAGCCCAGCATCGTCTCCTTGTACTCCTCCTCCTCGGCCGAGTCGATCAGGCGGGTCAGCACGCTGGCATTGTTGGCCAGCGTCAGGTAGTAGAGGTTGCGGATCACCGAGGACATGTGCTTCTCTTTGGCCCGCTGGAACCCGAAGAACGACTTCACACCCGCCGAGATCGGCCCCGCCATGATCCCGCCCAGGATGTAGGGCGAGAATGAGATGGTCGCCAGCTTCAAGGCCAGGGCCGGGAGGCCGAAGACCAGCGGCGAGGCGATCTGAGCCCGGTCGATCCAGCGCATCCGGACCTTGCTGCTCTGCTCGGGCAGGTGCATCTCCATGTCGACGTGCGGGACGTCCTTGAACAGCCTCATGTAGACCGCGTCGCTCCGCACCATCGTGCCTAACTTCTTCCCCTCTTTGAACTTGATGACGACAACCATCCGCTGATAGGCGTCCAGCACCACCGTCCGCTTGCGGTACCTGGTCCTCGACGTCCGGGCCACCCGGTTGATGTGGGTGAACCCCCTGGCGAAGACGCGCAGGTGCTCGAACATGCCGAAATCGGAGACGAAGTTCAGGCCGGTCTCGTTGGGGGCGGCGATGGCCTGCCGGAGCACGCTGTGATCGAGCTCCAGGTAGTTCGCCTTGATCATGGTGGCGGCGAACTGGTCGAAGAAGAGCTGGGTGGCCTCCGGCGTCGGCTCGCGGCTGCAGTCGGGGATCGCCAGATAGTCCGAGTCGGGGTCGATGGGCGCGTAGAGCTCCTTGAGCTCGCGCAGGCGGTCGTAGAACTCGCTATGGAAGAGGCCGCCGACGATCTCGCCGAGGTGGGAGAGCTTGGTGCGCTCCTCGGGCGTCAGCTCGGGGTCTGAGCCGATGAGCCGGAGCAAGTCCCCGGGCCGGATGGGGAGGGCCCGCTCGCGCAGGTCGTCGTCCATGTCGGGCAGGTTGATCGGGATGCCTGGATCTTCGGCCGCGGGAATTGACCCCGTCGCGGACATCAAGCGCCTCCGTCGGTGGGTCGGGATGCGGCTGCAACCGCCCCGCTCTATTCGTCGGCCTCGCTCAATTATACGATGCGAACCGGGCGGGCGGCGATGCATCGGCCAACCGATGTGGCCGATCAGCCCGAGGCCTGGTACGCTCGATGTCGAATTCACGCGACATCAGATGAGGAAGGAAGGGCGGCCTCGATGCCGCCCGCCAGACCAGGATCGGGAGGGTGCCCCTTTGGCCGCGGAGAGAATGGCCCGTGTCCGCGTCGGCGTCATCGGGCTCGGCCGGCTCTGGGAAGCCCGACACCGACCCGCCCTGACCCGCCTTTCGGATCGGTTCGTCATCCGCGCGGTCTACGACCAGGTGGCCCATCGGGCGCAGGCCGAGGCCCAATCGCTCGGCTGCGCTGCCCCGCTGGGGCTGAACGCCCTGGTCGACCTTCCCGACGTCGACGCCATCTACTTGCTGAGCCCCCAGTGGTTCGGCCTCCGCTCGATCGAGCTGGCCGCGCAGCGGGGCAAGCCCATCTACTGCGCCCTGCCCATCGCAGGTGCGGGCGACGACCTGCCGCGCGTGCGCGAGGTGATGGAGGCCTCGAAGGTCCCCTTCATGCCCGAGCTGGCCCGGCGGTTCTACCCCGTCACGCTCAGGCTCAGGGAACTGCTGGCGACCACGCTCGGCCCCCCCTTCGAGATCCAGGGCCAGGCCTGGCATTCCGGCTTCAGCCGCTACGGCCTGCCGGGCCCGACCACCCAGATGGCCCCCGCGCCGCTCCTGGTCGACCCCGGCAGCTACCTCATCGACTGGTGCCGTTTCCTCTTCGGTCGAGAGCCCCTCTCGATGACAGGCCGATGGGGGCCGCCCATGCCCGACCAGGCCGCCGAACCCGACTTCGAAGGATTCGACGCCGACTTCGGCGGCGGGGCGCTCGCCCGCGTCAACGTCGGCCTCGCCCGACCGAACCTCGAAGGCGACGCAGGCCAGCCCACGCCCCCCCCTGGCTTTCGGATCAGGGCCGAGCGGGGAGAGGCCTGGGTCGAGATGCCCGACCGGATCCGCTGGACCGACGAGCACGGCTCCCACGAGGAACGACTCCCCCTGGAACCCGGGTTCGGCGAGCTGCTCAACAACCAGTTCTACCGCCTGGTCTGCGGCCTTCCGACCCTGGCCCCGTCATGGGACGACGCCCTGGTCGTGACCGACCTGGTCGCAAGCCTCAGGGCCCAATCCGACGCCAGGGGGTCCCGATCCGACGCTTGAGGACGAACCCGGCGATGGATGCGCCCCTTGTTGTGACCCCACCGGCGCCGATCGGCACAAAGGCAACGCGATGGTGCCTGCCGGCCGTCGCGCTGGCCGCGCTCGTCGGCGGATGGCTGATCGTCGACGCGTCGCCGCGCAGCTCGGCCACCTATGACGAGGTCTCCTATCTGGAGATCGGCTGCCGCTGGTGGCGGACCGGCGACCAGGAGCGCATCACCAGGATGGGCTCCCCGCTCACATTCTGGAAGCTCCAGCAGGCCCCCGTCCTGGCGGTCCTCGACCGGACCGGGCACTCCGACTGGATCGACGACCCCATCGGCCACCAGGCCGAGCTGCTCACCCACATGCGCATCGGCTCCCTCTGGATCTGGATCCTGGGCCTGATCGCGGTGGCCACCTGGGCGAGGCAAGCTGAAGGCCCGCGGGCGATGGCCTTCGCCGCCTGGCTTTACGCACTGAGCCCGAATCTGCTGGCCCACGCCGGCCTCGTCACCATGGAGCAGCCGCTCGTCACCGCCTCGGCCATCCAGTTCTGGCTGTTCTGGAGGTTCCTGAGGTTCGACGAGTCGCGTTCCTTTTGGACCTCGGCGATGGTCGGCGGCCTGGCTTTCTCGTGTAAGTTCACCGCCATCCTGTTCCCGCCACTCTTCGCGCTTGCCTGGGCGTCCGAGCGTTATCGCCGGGGCGGCATCGAGGGCTGGAAGATGCTCGCGCGGATGTCGGCCTCGATGGCGTGTTATGTGCTTGTGCTGCTCGCCGCCGACCTCGTGATCACCGCGGGAGCCACCCTCCCTCTGAGCGAGCAGGTCGACCATCACCCCAAGTTCGAGGCCCGCTTCGGCGCCCGCGCCACCCGCCTCTTCTCGTTCGCGTTGGAGACTCCGATCCCGGCAGACTGGGTCGGCTTCGCCATCCAGGGTCGGCACCAGAGCGGCGGCGGCGCCAGCTACCTTCTCGGTCAACGAAGCCTCTGGGGCTGGCGTTCCTACTATCTGATTGCCCTGGCCGTGAAGCTCCCCTTGAGTGTCTTCGCCCTGGCCCTGGTCAGGCTCACAATCGGCCGCAGGCCCGCCCTGCGTAGCGGAGACCTCCTGATCCCGGTCACGCTGGTCGCGTTCCTGGTCCTCACGTCGCTCGGTTCGAGCCGGAACTACGGGCTGAGGTACCTGTTCCCGCTGGCCCCCGCGGCGATCGTGGGGCTTTCGAGCCTGGCCGAGCGTTCGCGCCTGATCCGCCGCCTGACCCTGATCGGGCTGGCCGGCCAGGCGTTTGCCGTGGCGAGCATCCACCCGCACGAGCTGACCTTCTTCAACGTCGCGGCCGGCGGCCCCATGGGGGGCATGATCATCCTGGCCGATTCCAACCTCGACTGGGGCCAGGGGGCCCGGTCCCTGGCCCGGCTCCAGCTGGCCGAGCCCGCCTATCGCGACCTGACCTTCTATGCGTTCGGCGACACCGACCCCGGCTTCTACGGCGTCGTCGGCCGCCGGATCGTCGTGAACGCCGACGACATCCATTCCGGGCTGCCCGAACGACTGGAGGCCGAGACGCCCTATCTGGCTGTCTCGACCTCCTTGATCCACGGCCCCTGGGGCCCTGCCGGCTACTTCGACGACCTCAAAAGGCTGCGGCCCGTCGCCCAGACCGATGATCGGACGATCCTGATCTACCGGACGCCCGACTCGGTCAGGCCGTGAGCTCGGCGAGCTTGACGTCGAGGATCTCGCCGACGAGCGCCGGCGAGGCCTTGCCGCCGGTCTGCTTCATCACCTGGCCGCGGAGGAACCCCTTCACCGCGTCGGGCTTCTTCTTGCCCCCCTTCAGGTCTTCCATCGCCTTGGGGTTGGCGGCGATCGCGGCGTCCACGGCGGCGGCGATCTCGTCGCGGTCGGAGACCATCTGGTAGCCCCCGGCCTCGATGATTTTCGCGACCGGCTCGCCGGTCTCGATCATCTTGCCGAGCACCTCGCGCCCCTGGTTCGTGTTCAGCTCGCCCCGCTTCACCCGGTTGATCAGGTCGGCCAGTGCCGCGGGCCCGACAGGGAAGTCGGCCAGGGTTTGCTTCTTCTCCTTGATCACGCGCAACACGTCCTGCTGGACCCAGTTGCTGGCGAGCTTGTATTCGCCGGTCGCACCGGCCACCGCGTCGTAATAGTCGGCAACGTCCTGACCCTGCTCGACGAGCACGTTTGCGTCGTATTCCGAGAGCCCGTAATCGGCCTCGAACCGCCGGCGACGCTTCGCGGGCAGCTCGCCGATCTCCGACTTCAGGCGGTCGATCCAGGCCTGGTCTACGACCACCGGGACGAGGTCGGGCTCGGGGAAGTAGCGATAGTCGGCGGCCGTCTCCTTACTGCGCTGGAGCTTCGTGACGCCGTCGGGGTCATTCCAGCCTCGCGTCTCCTTGGGGGCGTCCTTGATCGTCAGGCCGTCCTTCTGCCACTTCGCGTACTGCCGCTCGGCCTCATACTGGATGGCCCGCTCGACCGACCTGAAGCTGTTCAGGTTCTTGACCTCGACGATCGGCGTGGCGATCGTCTTGCCGTCCTTCTCGACGTGAACATTCACGTTGGCGTCGCACCGGAGCGACCCCTCCTGCATCTCGCAATCGGAGACGCCCAGGTAGCGCAACGCCAGCCGCAGCTCGTCCAGGCAGCCCTTGGCGTCGGCGGCCGACCGCAGATCGGGCTCGGTGACGATCTCCAGCAGCGGGATGCCCGCGCGGTTCAGGTCGACCTCCGAGAACCCGCCGGTGCCGTGGATCAGCTTGCCCGTGTCCTCTTCCAGGTGGACCCGCACCAGCCGCACCGAGCCACCGCCGCCGCCGTCCTTGCGCGTCGGGATGGGCACCGACCCGCCGGTGCTGAAGGGGAGGTCATACTGGCTGATCTGATAGTTCTTGGGCAGGTCGGGGTAGTAGTAGTTCTTGCGGTCCCACTTGGTGAACGGCGTGATCGTCGCGTCAAGCGCGATGGCGGTCTTCAGCGCCAGCTCGAACGCCTTCGCGTTCATCACCGGCAGCGTGCCGGGCATGCCCAGCGAGACCGGGTCGGTCTGGGTGTTGGGAGGCAGCCCGAACTCGGTCCCGCAGGCCGAGAACATCTTGCTCTCCGTGCTGAGCTGGACGTGCACTTCCAGGCCGATAATGACGGTATACGACATGCGAAGGGCCGCTCCCAGAGAACGTCAAGGCGTTATTTCAGGTATTCGTCGATCGGACGGTAACCAGGATCGAGGGCGTAAATGCCGCCCTGACGATATTCGTCCGTCGTGAACATCGAGACTGAGACATGATCGAGAAGTTCCCCGACATCCATGCCACCCCCCCACTTCACGATGGAAGCGAGCGGGACGTTGCCGTCCGGATAAACGCCGCCCCACTTCTTCATGGTGTCATCAACCCCACTCGACGCGGGGACGACGAAGACCACGTTGATCCTCTCCCATTCTTCGTCGATCTTGGCGAAGACATGATACTCGCCGGGCTTCCACCCCTCGCCCGCGGCGAGTTCGTCGAGGGCTCCCGACACCCGCTTCAGATATTCCTCGGCAGATGTCGCTTGAACCATGGGATCAATCCCGCCGTCCGATCGAACATGGAGTGATGGAAGGACTCTGCTTGTTTTCGATCGATTCCCGGTTGCGGCGAGTATCGGAGAATGCTGAGCTTATCCGCGTAGATCTCCGCCATTCTCCAGTGCGTGTTCATGGCAAGGTCTTTGCCCAGCCTCCGACTTTGTCCGCTCAGGGTCAGCAGGCCTGGTAGGTGATGGAATTCGAAACCCTTCGGGAGATAGTCGAGATCGAGTCGTTGGCAGATCGTGACCTTCAGGCAGATTTCCAGGGCATAGACGCCCATCGCGATCGAGGAGACGAACCGCCCGGCGGCGACCAGGGCTTCCGCGTCGAGGCGACGGTCTTCGAGCGCGAGGAGTAGATCCTTGAGCGTCGCGCCTGATCTCGACGCAAACTGTTCACCCGCCATTATACCAACCCGGGCCGCCGGAAATGCCAGTCGGTCATCTTCTCGTAGACCCTGGCCGTCCGGAGCAAGTTCTCCTCGGCGAAGGCGGGGGCGAGCAGTTGGAGGCCGATAGGCAGGCCGGTCCCGGTGAGGCCGCAGGGGATGCTCAGGCCGGGGATGCCGGCGAGGTTGGTGGTGATGGTGTAGATGTCCGAGAGGTACATCGACAGCGGGTCGGCCGTCTTCTCACCGAGCTTGAACGCCGCAGAGGGGGTGGTCGGGCCGATCAGGACGTCGACCTCCTTGAATGCGGCGTCGAAGTCGTTGCGAATCAGGCGGCGGACCTTCAGGGCCTGGTTGTAGTACTGGTCGGCGTAGCCGGCGGAGAGGGCGAAGGTGCCCAGCATGATCCTGCGCTTGACCTCGGGGCCGAACCCTTCGGCGCGGCTGGCCATCATCATCCGGATCAACGGGGGAATCTCTTCCTCGCCCGGATACTTCGGCGAGAAGTCCTCGGCGCGATGGCCGAAAATCGTCCCGTCGTAGCGGGCCAGGTTGCTGGAGCACTCGGCCGGGGCCACCAGGTAATAGGCGGCCACGCCATACTTGGAGTGGGGCAGTGAGACCTCGTGGATCGTGGCGCCGGCCGCCTGATAGACCTTGATCGCCTCGCGCACGGCGGTCTCGATCTCGGGGTCGAGCCCTTCGCCGAAGAACTCGCGAACCAGGCCGATCCTGAGCGATTTCGGCGGGGTGTTCAGCGTGGCCGGGTAGTCGGGCACGGGCTCGTCGACGCTGGTGGCGTCCATCGGGTCTCGGCCCGAGATCACCTTCATCAGCAGCGCGGTGTCGGCCAGGTCGTGCGAGAATGGGCCGATCTGGTCGAGCGAGCTGGCGAACGCGATCAGGCCGTAGCGGCTCACCCGGCCGTACGTCGGCTTCAGGCCGACGATCCCGCAGAGCGCGGCCGGCTGACGGATGGAGCCGCCGGTGTCGGAACCCAGCGAGATCGGCGCGAAGTCTGCGGCCACGGCGGCGGCGGAGCCGCCCGAGGAGCCGCCGGGAATCCGCTCGGTATCCCAAGGGTTGCGGGTCGGCCCGTAGGCGCTGTTCTCGGTCGACGAGCCCATGGCGAACTCGTCCATGTTCGTCTTGCCGATCAGGATCGCGTCGGCCGCGTGCAGCTTCTTGATGACTGTCGCGTCATAAGGCGGCCTGAAATTCTGCAGCATCTTGCTGCCGCAGGTGGTCGGCTCGCCGCGTGTGCAGAGCACGTCCTTGATGGCGATGGGCACGCCGGCGAGCGCCCCCAGCGGTTCGCCCGCTTTGCGACGACGGTCGACATCCTGCGCCTTGGCGAGCGCCGCCTCGGCGTCGCGATGCAGGAAGACGTGAAGCCGGTCGTCGAAGCGGTCGATGCGGTCGAGGTAGGCGCGCGTGACCTCCTCGGCAGTGACGGCGCCGGACGAGTACTGGTCGATCAGGCCGGTGGCCGTGACGCGTGTCGGGTCGATCATGGGTGAATTCGGCGCGTCAAAGGGGAGAGGGTGCGAGGGTGCACCCAGGGGTCCGTCGTTGAGGCTCGTCGGCGTCGGGCAGCGTGGCCCGGATTATTCCAGCACGACCGGGACGAGGAAGCCCTCGCGGTTGCGCTTGGGGGCGTTGGCCAGCGCGTCTTCACGAGACAGGGACTCGCCCCGGACGTCCGGGCGGAAGACGTTGCGGACCTCGACGCCGTGCGCCAGCGGCTCGACGTCGGCGGTGTCCAGCCCCTGGAGCTGGGCGACGAACTCGACGATCGAGTTGAGCTGGCCGGTGTAAGTCTGCAACTCGTCGGGGCTCAGGCGGAGCCGGGCCAGCAGGGCGACCTTCGCCACCTCGTCGGGTGTCAGGGCCATCATTCGGACTCGCCTGGGCATGCTCGTGGGGTCAACACCGCGCGTCGCGGCAACGGTCGGAGGTCGAGGCGACCAGTGTGCCAGAAGCCCCGCCCGGGTTCAAGGTTAGCGGCCCATGACGTTTGACGGCCTCGACGGCAACGCCGTAAGATCATGGGTGTGTGCGTCCGGGACGGCCGCCGGCCAAACTTCAACCTCGACGTGGAGAGAAGCGACATGGTATCCGGGCCTCTGGCGATCATCCTGGCGGCGGGACACGGCAAGCGGATGCGGTCGGAGAAGGCCAAGGTCCTGCACGATCTCTGCGGCCGGCCGATGATCCGCTACGTCGTCGACGCCGCCCGTGCCGCGGGAGCCCGCACCATCGTCGTCGTCGTCGGCTACGGCGCCGACCAGGTCCGCGCCGCCCTGGCCGGCGAGCCCGACATCCTCTTCGCCGTGCAGAAAGACCAGCTCGGGACCGGCGACGCCGTCAAGGCATGCCGCCAGGTGCTGGGCGACTATCGCGGTCCCGCCCTGGTCCTGGTCGGCGACGAGCCCTTGATCCGGCCCGAGCCGCTGGTCGACCTGCTCCGTCGCCAGGAGGCTGAAGGGGTCTCCGCGCTGCTGGGCACCGCCATGATGCCCGACCCGACCGGCTTCGGGCGGATCTTGCGCGACACCTCGGGACGCTTCCTCAGGATCGTCGAGCAGCGCGATTGCAGCCCCGAGGAGGCCGCCATCCGCGAGGTGAACCCGAGTTGCTACGTCTTCGAGCTTCCCGTGCTCTGGGACGCGCTCGACCGCCTGGGAACCGGCAACGCGCAGGGGGAATACTACCTGACCGACGCCCCCGAGCTGCTGCACGAGATGGGCCACAAGGTGGTGGCCGTCCCCTGCCTGGACCCCGACGACGTGCTCGGGATTAACACCCGCCAGCATCTTGCTCAGGCCCACGCGACGATGCAGGCCAGGATCCAGGACCGCCTGATGTCCGACGGCGTGCACATCGTCGACCCCCGGAACACCTACATCGACGGCCGCGCCGAGATCGGCCAGGACACCGTCATCTTCCCGTTTAGCGTCCTGACCGGAACGGTACGCATCGGCCAAGGCTGCCGCGTCGGCCCGTTTGCCCACCTTCGAGACGGTACCGTCCTGGGCGATCGCGCCGAGGTCGGCGCCTTCGCCGAGGTCAATCGGTCGACCCTCGACGCGGGAGTGCTGGTCCGCCACCTGGCCTACCTGGGCGATACCCACGTCGGGGCCGGTGCAAACATCGGGGCGGGCGTCGTCACGGCCAATTATGACGGCCAGTCGAAAGGGGCCACCGAGATCGGCCCGAACGCCTTCATCGGCTCCGGGGTCGTGCTCGTCGCGCCGGTGAGCGTGGGCGAAGGGGCCGTCGTCGGCGCGGGCGCGGTCGTCACACGGGGTCGTGACGTCGAGCCCGGCCAGACGGTCGTCGGAGTGCCGGCCCGGCCGATCGCGAGCCGGGCCGGCAGGTCCTGATCGTCAGGCTTTGAGGCGGCCGTACAGCTCTTTGTAGCGGCCGAACAGGTCGTCATAGATCCCGGCATGCGCCGCGTTCGGCTCGACGACACGCTCGACGTTCACCATGCGCTCGGCGGCCTCGTCGAAACCGGAGGCGCATCCGGCTGCGATCGCCGCGGCCATCGCCGAGCCGAGTGCGCACGACTCCGTCTCGCGGGTCAACGTGATGGGCCTCTGGAGGATGTCGGCGTGAACCTGGAGCCAGAGCGGCGACTTGGCCCCACCCCCGCCCACGACGATCCGCTCGACCGCCAGCCCGTGTGCCGCTGCGTCTTCCAGGATGTGCCGCGTGCCGCAGGCCGTCGCCTCGTAGAGTGCCCGGAAGATGTGGCCGGGGCCGTGCGACAGGCTAAGGCCGACGATCGCTCCGCGTGCCGCGGGGTCTTTGTAGGGCGAACGATTCCCCTGCCAGTCGTCGCGCACCAGCAGCCCATCGGCGCCCGGGGGTGTGGCGGCGGCCTGCTCATCCAGGACCTGGTAGACGTTGACTCCCCGCTGTTCCGCGAGCCGCTGCTCATGGCCTGCGAAGTGGCGGCGATACCAGTCGAGGATCGAGCCCGTGGCGGTCTGCCCCGCCTCGACGGTATAGAGCCCCTCGACCGTCGCGTCGGGATAGCAGCCGGCGGCCCCCGAGCCGAAGACCCCCACGGCCGACTGCGCCAGGTGGCAGGTGCTGGAGCCGACAATCACGGCCACGTCGCCCGCCGCGGTCGCACCCAGCCCGAGCATACCCAGGTAAGCATCAATCCCCCCTTGCGCGACCGGAGTTCCCTCGCGCAGACCAAGCTCGGCGGCCGCTTGCCGGGATAAGGTGGCGCCGCCCGCACCAAGCGGGACAATCGAGGTGGGCCACTTCGTCGGGAGATCGTCGAGACCGACGGCCGCCATCATCGCCAGCGGCCAGCCGCCGTCGGGCCGTGCGTAGTTCCACTTCACCGCGACATGATTGAGCGAGAGTGTCCAGTCGCCGGTCAGCTTGTGCATCATCCAGTCGGTGCACTCGATGATCCGGTCGGCTCTGCGATAGGTCTCTGGTTCATTGCGCTTGAGCCAGAGCGCCTTGGGAAGCATCCACTCGGGAGAGACCCGGCCCGAGACGTAGCGCAGGATCGGGTCGTTCGTCGCGCCGATGTCATCGGCCTCCTTCGACGACCGCTGGTCCATCCAGAGCAACGCGGGCCGCAGGGGCTTGCCGTCGAGGTCGCAGGCAAGCACGGTGCATGCAGTGCAATCGAGGCCGATGCCGACGATCTCGTCGGGCTTCACCTCGCCGCTGGAGAGGGCCGCGGCCAGGGCCTCGCGGGCGGCCTGCCACCAGCGCTCCGGGGCCTGCTCGGCCCAGGCGGGCCGAGGGTAAGTCGTCTCAATGGCAGCGACGCCATAGGCGACGGTCTTGCCTTCCAGATTCACGAGAGCCGCGCGGAGGCTCTGGGTCCCGACATCGAGGCCGAGCAGGAACGGACCTTGGGCCATCGCGGCCTCCAACAGCGTGTCGGGCGTGCCCGATCCGGGTCTGGGGCCTGCACGACCAAGGCCCCCGGCGACCCGACGAGTGGACAGAGCTTAGAACGCCTTGCGGGTGTCGAGCAAGAGCGTGACGGGGCCATCGTTCACCAGGGCCACCGCCATGTCGGCCCGGAACCGGCCGCGGGCCACCGTCAGGCCGGCGGCGGCAACCTCGGCCGCGAATCGCTCGTACACCCGCTCGGCCTCGAACGGCTCGGCCGCGTCGATAAAGCTCGGCCGCCGACCGGCCCGACAGTCGCCCATGATCGTGAACTGGCTGACGACCAGCACCGATCCCGCGACCTCTCCGACGCTCAGGTTCATCTTCCCCGCGTCGTCTTCGAAGGCCCGAAGGCCGACGACCTTCGCGGCGAGCTTCACCGCGTCGTCGTCAGTGTCCCCCCGGGCGACCCCGAGGAGGACCAGCCAGCCCGTGCCGATCGCGCCGACGACTTCATCGCCGACCGCGACCGACGCGGACGTCACTCGCTGGAGCACCGCCCTCATCAGGCGACCCCGACCGCTTCGAGGTTGGCGGGAACCGGCGGCTGCCAGGTGGGCAGGTCGCAGAGGCCGCCGCCGCAATAGATGTGATGCCAGAGCTGGGTCGTCACCACGCACGTCAGGGCGACGTCGAAGACGAATCGCCTGGGCGTGATCCGGGGGATGCTCGTCTGGATCAGGCGCTCCCGCGCGACCATCTCGGGGTTGAAATAGCCGGTCTTCCGCAGGCTCTCGGGGCTGAGGAGCTGGTCGACCCAGTGCGGCCGGTCGTCGCCGAGGAAGGTTTGCGCCATTCGGGCCCGGAACATGGTCTTGGGCCGGTTGGCGATCGCCGGCGGCAAGGTCCTGGCCGCGACCTGGCGGAGGATCCACTTCTCATTCCAGCCACGCAGCTTGTAGTCGGGGGAGATCTCCGAGCAGAACTTGATGACGTCGTCGTCGAGGAACGGGTAACGCGTCTCGACCGACGCGTTCATCGAGATCCGGTCCCCCTTGGCGATCATCAAGAGGCCCGCGAGCATCACCTTGTAGCCGACGTACAGCGAACGATTGAGCGGCGCCCAACGCTCCATACGCGTGACGTCAAGGCCCAGATCGGCGTAAGGAGTGCTCTCGGCGATCCGGTCCCACATCGCGTCGCTGAACAGGACGGGCCTGGCCTGGCCGATCAGCTCGTACATGTCCTGCTGCGCCGTCCTCGGCTCTCCGAGCACGAACCGGGGCGGGCGATGGGCGTCGCCGCCGCCGACGAGTTTCAGGCCGAGATTCCTCAGCCTGGAGCCGGGGCCGCCGCCGAACCGATCTTCCAGGCCGTCCCAGAACTTGCGCGACTTGTACCAGACGTAGCCCGCCAGAGCCTCGTCGGCCCCTTCGCCGGTCAGGGCGACCTTGTAGCCTTCGGAGTGCACCGATTGCGCCAGCCGCATCAGGGCGGCGCACGAGGTATCCATCACGGGCCCCTCGGCGGCCGTGATCAGCTCGGGGAAGGCCCGCGAGATGTCCGACTTGCGCATCTCGACGGTCGTCAGCGGGGAACCGAGCGCCTCGGCGCTCTCGGCGGCCTCTGCCCGCTCGTCGGGGCCCGCCTTGTTCAGCCAGCCAATCGTGAACGAGGGGACCGGCCGGCCCATCTGCCGGGTGGCCAGGCCAAGCACCACGGTCGAGTCGAGCCCGCCGCTGATGTAGCTGACCACAGGCACGTCGCCGCGTAGGCGACGCTCGATCGACTGCTGGAGCAGCCCCTCGAATTCGTCAATCAATGGGGCCGGGTCGTCGAGCCGACGCTCCTGGCCTTTGTCTGGGAATTCGAAATCCCAGTAGCGTTTGGGCCTGATCTGGCCGTCCTCGACCTCAAGGAACCAGCCGGGGGCCAGTGACTTGACCCCCTGGAAGAAGGTCCGCGTGGTCCCCGCGCAGAAGAACGAGAAGAGGTGGTCGATCCCCTTCACGTCGGGCTCGGCCTTGACCATGCCAGACGCCAGGAGCGCCTTGACTTCCGAGCCCCAGAGCAGCCAGCCGTCGCGCTCGGCGTAATAGAGCGGGCAGATCCCCACGCGATCGCGGCCCAGGACGAGCTTGCGGTTGGTCCGGTCCCAGAGCGAGACGGCGAACTGCCCACGCGCCCGGTCGAACATGCCCAGGCCGCTCTCCTCGTACAGATGCACCCACGCCTCGGTGTCGCAGCGGGTGGACAGCGTGTGGCCGTTGGCCAGCAGGTCGCGGCGCAGCTCGGGGTACTCGAACAGCTCGCCGTTGAAGGCGACCCAGATCGACCGATCCTCGTTTGCGATCGGCTGGTGGCCGCCGGCAAGGTCGACGATCGAGAGCCTGCGAGCGCCCAACGCCACGCCGGGCTCGACGTGGAAGCCGTCGTCGTCGGGGCCGCGATGGACGATGGCCTGGGTCATCGCGAGCAGTCGCTCGCGGGGGAACTCGCGAGTCCCGGTCAGGTCGAACGCACCGGCGATGCCGCACATAAACCTGTCCTCGTGGTTCGAACTGTGGCGATCCGCCCCCCGGCTCAGGACCCTTCTCGGCCCCGAGCGGCGTTCTCGGCCGGCGCGGCCTTGCGGACGGAGTCCAGGCGGAAGTGGGGCGTGGGGATGGACGAGGCGCGGCGGGCGCGGACTCGCAGCGATGACCGATAGCGGAGGCCGCCCAGCGTGCCGATGAAGTGGGTGCCCAGGTTCATGATCAGGCCACGGACGCCGAGGGGTACGTAATAGGGCACGGGCGCTGTCCTCTCTCGGATCGGATCGTCAGGTCACCCAGGATCATCTCTTCATTGATCCCGGCCACCCGCCTCGAGCCGCCGGGGCCGTCGGCCAGGGCGCTCCGGCCGGCGAATGCGTCATTCAGGCGGGTCATCATGACCGGGATCTTCGTCCGCGTCGGCCCGCACTGGTTGGCGAACACGACGGGAATCCCCAGGTCGTCGGCGACCATGGCCGGAATCTGACCCGCCAGCGGGCCCACCTGCCCGAGCAGCCAGTGCCCGCGCCCCGTGGATCGGTCGCCGAAATTCGGCCAGGCCGCCCCGACGATCGCCAGGTCGATGGCGCCACGGTAGGCATCCCAGACCCGACGATAGATCATGTCGGCGCAGATCGCAAACCCAACCCGGCCCCAGCGAGTCTCGACGACGAGCGGAGAGGCCCCCCGCCGGAACTTCGAGCTCTCCCAGAAGACGAGGTTTTGCTTGCGATAGACCTGGACGCCGCCGTCGGGCTCGCAATAAAACATCGAGTCATAAAGATGCCCGCCGGCTCCCTCGACGAACCCGCCGGCGATCGCCATCCCCCATAGCCTGCTGCGCTCGCGCATCAGGCGGATGGTGGGGCCGTCGCGGTCCTCGGCCAGGCTGAAGAAGTCGGGCGAGGCGCAGTAGCCGGTGTTGAACATCTCGGGCAAGACCGCGAGTTCGGCCCCCTGGTCGAAGGCCCGGTGCAGGAACGCATCGGCCCGATCGAGGTTCTCCCCGGTGCGGCCCGGCTCGGACTGCATCTGGATCGCGGCGGCGCGCAGGTTCATGGCCAGTCACCCTCCATCCCTGGGGGGACGCGCGAGGCGTCGGCAAACTTCGCCGACGCCGCCCGATCGCCCGTCGCCACGCGGGCATCCTGCCCGATGGCCGCGGAACGTACCCTCGACGGACCCGCCTGAGAAGGCCAATCCGTGAGCAATCGGCTCAGAACCCGAAGAAGCCCAGGATCCCGCCACGCTTCGGCGGAGGTGTCACCAGGGCCTCGGCCCGCAGCCCTTCGGCCCGGCCCACCAGGTCGCCCGACTCTGGGACGGACACCGGCGTCAGCTTGTAATAGAAGTCGCGCTCGTCGCGCAGGGTGACCGGAACCAGGTTCTCGGAGAAGAACTCGGTGAAGATATTGTCATACCAGGGGGCTTTCACCGGCTGGATGACCTTCATCGTCTGGTACCCGTCGGCCATCAGCGTGATCTCGCGGTCGTTGTAGAACGCGAAGCTGCGCGACACCGGGGTGGCCCCGATCTCCTCGCCGTTGACGATCGCGAGCGCACCGGGCGGGTCCGTGCGGATCGTATACCGCCGCTCGACGCACCCCGTGGTTGAGGCGGCGAGCAGCCCGAGGGCGACGATGAACTGGACGCGAATGCGGTTCGGAACGTGGCTCACGTCCTTCTTCTCCTCCCCGACGCGGGGTGCACGGGCAGCCCTGGCCCGTCGAATGGGCCGGGCGTTCCGGGTCTGCCGTCGGGGTCAATCAGGAGGAGTCGAGACGGATTCAGACGCCGGGTTCCGGGTGATTCGGGCGGGACTATAGCCGCGACCGCCACGCCCGACAACCCGGCTTCACAAGGTTGCAGGCGTCTTCCTCCGCTTGGCGCACCGTCTTCTCCGACCGATGATGGAATCGCCCCGCCCCAGGGGGGCCGCGAGACTTGACGATTTTCGGACGGTGTGACGAGAGGCAGCGACCTATGGACGTGCGGATCGAGCGGCTGGGCCCGGATCAGGTCGACTCTCCCTGGCTCGCCGTCGGCGTCTTCGAGGACCAGGTCGGCCCACCCGCGGGGCTTGAGGCCAATGTGCTCGGGGTGCTGGTCGGGCGCCTGCTGGAGTCGAAGGACCTGGGAACGGCGGTCGGGGAAGTCTCGCTGCTGCACGGCGACTGGTCGATGCCGGCCAGATCGGCGGCGTTGGTGGGGCTGGGGACCAAGGCGGCGTTCAACGCGGGGGCGGCCTTCTCCGCCGGCGTTGCCCTGGGCAAGAAGCTGGCCGGCCGCAAGCGAGATCGCATCGCGCTGGCCCTGCCAGGTGAGGGTCTGGCACCCTCGATCATCTCCGCCTGGGTCGAAGGATTCATCGTCGGGACGCGCGGGCCGGGCCTGCACAAGAGCGAGCCGTCCAGGCATGAACCCGGAGAGTTGATCGTCGCGGTCCCCGCCGGATCGCTCGCCGATGCCGACCTGACCCTCGCCGTTGAACGCGGCAGGACGGTGGGCTGGGCCATGAACCTGGCCCGCGACCTGGTCAACACACCGCCCGCCGAGAAGCCGCCACACATCCTCGCGGACCGCGCCAAGGTGCTGGCCGAGGAGGCGGGCCTGGAGGTTGAGGTCTGGGGCGAAGCTCGCCTGGAGGATGAACGGTTCGGTGGCCTGCTGGCCGTCGCCGCGGGGTCCGACGAACCCCCTGCGTTCGTCCGGATCAGTTACCGCAAGGGAGGAGAGGACCCCGTGCTGGCCCTTGTGGGCAAAGGGGTAACATTCGACTCCGGCGGCCTCTCGCTCAAGCCGAGCTCCTCGATGGAGGACATGAAGTCGGACATGACCGGGTCGGCCGTGGTCCTGGCGACGGTCCTGGCGGCGTCCAAGCTCGGCTTGAAGGTCAATGTCGACGCCTACCTCGCCGTGACGGAGAACATGACCGGGGGCCGCGCGATGAAGCTGGGCGACGTGCTCACAATGCGCAACGGCAAGACCG
Organism: Isosphaeraceae bacterium EP7; assembly: GCA_038400315.1. Classification (NCBI taxonomy): domain Bacteria; kingdom Pseudomonadati; phylum Planctomycetota; class Planctomycetia; order Isosphaerales; family Isosphaeraceae; genus Kueselia; species Kueselia aquadivae. Next base: position 1,463,252 of record CP151667.1, on the reverse strand, counting down.
TCGAGGTGATGAACACCGACGCTGAAGGGCGCCTAATCCTCGCCGATGCGCTCAGCTACGTGGCCGAACAAAAGCCCGCGCGTGTGATCGACCTGGCCACGCTGACCGGGGCGTGCATGGTCGCCCTGGGGACGAAGTACGCCGGCCTCTTCTCCAACGATGATGCGCTGGCGAACGACGTCCTGGCCGCCAGCAAGGCGACCGGCGAGCGGGCCTGGCGGTTGCCGCTGGATGAGGACTTCAAGGAGCTCTTCAAGAGCCCGGTGGCCGACCTGAAGAATGTCGGGGGCAAGTGGGGCGGGGCGATCACCGCGGCCAAATTCCTGGAGCAATTCGTCGGCGGCGTACCCTGGGTCCACCTGGACATCGCCGGCCCCAGCTGGGCCGATAACGACAGCGCGACCCGCGACTGCGGCGGGACCGGCTGCTTCGTCCGCACCCTGGTTACCCTGCTGGAGACATCGGCGAAGGGCTGATTGGAGTGGACATCGCCGGCTGTCGATCGGTGGCGATCGGGCTCAGGCCCAGCCTCCCGCCGACAGCCGGTGCTCCAGCTGACACTCGATCCGCCGGCCGTTGATGTCGAGCGCCAGCAGGATTTCGAACACCTGATTGGAGTCGTGACCCTCGACGATCGCCCAGTTGATGACCTCCAGGTTCTCCTGGCCCGACTTCACCCGACGCAAGATCTCGTCGAGCAGCGGCGAGTCGTGGAAATCCTGACGCAGCAGGCCGAAGTCGATGTGGTCCAGCTCGATCCAGTAGCTGACACCCTCGAGGTGCTCGATCCAGCGATCTCGCAGGAATCCGTTCCAGTGCATCCGCACCCATTCGCGGATCGCCGCCACGCCCAGGTCATGGCCGGCCTTCTGGCTCTGGATCCACTTGTGCCGCTCGGCTTCCTCGATCCCTTGATCGTGGAGGCTCCGCCGATGCGACGGCGGGGCCACGGCAAGGGCGAACGAGTTGACCTGACACATCGGCGACTCCCTCTCGTGAGGGCTCCCCGGCCCGACGACTGCGGCGAAGGCCGTTGGATCGGCCACCCGCCAGTCGTGCGATTCGTCGATCCATCCCGTCGCACCCGGACCGCCACCATCCCTGTCCCAACTCGGCGACCAGGCGACAACCGAATTTGGAGAGCTGAGTATACCGGATCGTTTCCGGAGGCCGCAAGCAACTAAGGATGCAGGAACACTCACTCAAACCGGTTCTCGCGCATCAACGCATCAGGTTACGCCAAACCATGCGAGAGACCGGCCTAGCATGACTGCCACCCCGCCGCGGCCCGCGGAAATCGGCCCGATGGGGGCATCGGTCACCGCGCGCCATCGAACCTGGCCCTTGAGATCGGAGCAGATCAGGTGGACTCCTTGCGCGGTCACCCGATGGACCTGGCCGTCGGCACCCACCTGGAAGACGTCTCGATTGGTCCCCGCCGCCCTGGATTGTCCCCGCACCCGGCCCGATCCGTCAATCGCCAGCGCCCGGCCGTCGGGGGCCAGGGCCAGGGCGATCGCCCCGAGCTTCTGGAATGACCAGGCCTCCCAGGGGACGGGCAGCTCCCAGAGCACCTTGCCGATGCGATCGTGCCCGCGCGCGACCTGGGCGCGACGCGCGAGCGTCAGCCAGGCGGTCCCATCGGGCGATCCGTCGGGCGCAGCGAGCAGGAAGAGCGGCTCGGAGGGGGCCGACGCATAAACGCCCGCCGGCTCTCCGGCCGCGTCATAGACCGTCACGCGGCCGTTGTCCGTCGAGATCGCGCATTCGCCCCCGACGCCTACCGCCAGATCTTCCACGGCCGATTTCAGCTCGTGCTTCCAGATCCAGCGCCCCGCGGGCGTCGCTCGCCCGATCCTGTCTCGCTCCTGGACGATCGCCAGTCCGAAGTCGTCGGGATCGATCGCCAGGTGGGTGACCTCGACCAGGTCCAGGTCGATTCGACGGGCGGTATTGGCCACCAGGTCACAGAGCACCAGGTTCCGATCGGTGGCCGCCGCGATCCAGCCCTTCGACGACCTGAGGATGCGCCCGACCCCATGGATCTCGGGGGCCTGCCCCAGCTTATGGCCCGCGGCGTCGTAAAGTTGCAGCTTGTTCTGCGGGCTGATGACGCCGATTCGGAGGGGATCGTCGACGACCGCGACCACGGCGAATTCGGCCATCTCAACCGTCGGCACGACCGGCTCAAGCCAGTCGGGCCGACGCACCGATCCCCCGCCCGCCCGGACTGCCGGCGCCGCCGCCGGACGCTCGTCGGTCCCCGGCTCGCCCATGCCGACGTCCGACTTGATGCCGCCACGCAAGTCGAGACGGACGATCTCGCCGGTCGGCAGGCCATAAATCAGGTAGGAACCAAGGGCGTCGACCGCCAGGGCATTGGCCGCCCTGGGAAGCTCGGTACGCCAGCGGACGGCCCCGCCCGCGCTCAGGACCGCCAGCTCATTCTCCAGGGTCGTGACCGCGATCAGGGTCCCGGCGAAGTCGGGCACGGCGTGAGAGGTCGAGCCCCCCAGATGGTACGACCCATCGTTATGTCCTCGCAGGTCATACCTCTGGATCCCGTGCGTGTAACACGCGGCCAGGATCATCGATCCGTCGCCCGTGCAGGCCAGCCTCCCCACGTTCGAGGTGAGGTTCTCCTGCCATTGGACCTCGGGATCGAGCTTCCCCCCCCGGACGCCCAGGTCGATCCCGGCGATCGTGCCGTAGGCCGCGGTGCCCATCAGGAACGGCCGATCGGGCACGAACAGAAGGTGGGCCAGCGGCTGCCGGGTCTCGAACTTCCCCGCGTGCTTGCCGTAGCGGTTGTAGATCTGAGTGATATTGATCTTCGATGCCACGGCCACGTATCGGCCGTGCGGATCGATCGCCAGGCACGAGGGGTCGGGCACAGTGCCGCGATCGGTGGTCCGTTCCAGCGCTCGGTCGAGAAGCCAGAGCCGCTGTCCAGCACCTACCAGTGCGATCAGCGATCCGTCGTCGCTGATCGCCCCGGCGATGATCGTCTCGGGCATCCGGGTCGTCGCCTGGAGTTCGCCGTCGACGCCGTAGATCGAGACCTGCCCCCCTTCGTCCCAAGCCAGCAGCCGACCGGCCTCGCGAGCCAGACTCAGGCCCTTCAAGGGAAGGTCGGTGACGGCCGTCCAGGCCGTCGAAGGGTCGAGCTTGGAGTTGGACGCGGACCTGGTCGCGACGTCGGCCATGGGTGCAGCCTCGGACCGGGGGAAAGCAAGCAGGCCCGGCCCATGCCGGTAAGGCCGTCAGCGGGCTGCGGTCAGCCTTCGTCGGGCCTGCGTGATCGCCTGCGAGAGCACCTGATCGCGGTCAGGCTGGCCGAAGTCGCTGGCGGCGGTCGCAGTTTCCACGTCCCGGGTCCGGTCGGCCACGGGACGGGCACGCACGGAGACCACGACGTCGGGGGTGACTCCCTGCTCGCTGTAGGCCCGCTTCGTCGGGGAGTAGAATTTGGCGGTCGTCAGCTTCAGGCCTGCGGGGACGGTCCTCAGCGAAAAGATGCTCTGGACCGACCCTTTGCCGTAGCTCCGCTCGCCCACCACGGTCGCACGCCTCAGCTCCTGAAGCGCACCGGCGAGAATTTCGCTCGCGCTGGCGCTGTCGCGGTCGACCAGCACGCTCATCGGGAACGTCCAGACCGGCCGGCCCGACGCCTGATAGACCTGGGTCTGGCCGTAGGCACGCCCGCGGGTCGAGACGATCACGCCCGAGCCCAGGAAGCGATCGGCCATCTCGACCGCCACGTTCAGGAGCCCGCCGGGATTGCCTCGCAGGTCGAGGACCAGGTATCGCAGCCCCTGCTTCTGAAGGTCGGCGATCGCCTTCTCAAGTTCCTCGGTCGAGGTCTTCTGGAACCCGGTGAGCTGGACATAGCCGATCCCGAGCGTCGGCTCGACGATCCGGGCCTGGGCGATGCTCTCGACCTCGACAGGCCGACGGACGAGCTTGAGCAGCTTCCTCGATCCGTCCACGCGGAGCAAATCCAGCTCGACGGATGTCCCTTCATTCCCCTGCAACCTGTTGGCCGCCTGGTCGAGGCTCTGCCCCTTCACCGACAACCCTGCGATGGCCGTGATCCGGTCTCCGACCTTGATACCGGCCTCCCAGGCGGGCCCGCCGCGGATGACGCCGACGAGCTTCAGGCCCGAGTCGTCCTTCTTCAGCTCGACTCCCAGGCCGACGAAGTTGCCGTCGATCATCGCGTAAAGGTCATCGAGTTTGTCGGGAGTCAGGCAGGCGGTGTAGTCATCCAGCGCGTCGCACGCGCCATAGATGAACTCCAGGACGATCGCGGCTGGGGCGATGCCAAGCCATGTGCGGGCGATCTCGCACGCGGCGTCGGCCTCGGCCCGGGCGCCCAGTCGGTCGTTCGCGGTCAGGTGATCGCGTCGGGCCCGCAAGGCCGACCTCAGCCCGTCGATCTTCTCGCGGCTCATCTGTGGGGAGTTGAGGCTGAGGAACTCGGGATCGCGGAGGGCGACCTCGACGTTATCCAGCCCCCTGCGCAGCAGCGGCAGCACGGGGACGGGATCGACATATTGGGAGTCGATCCGCTCGAGCACCTCGTCGTAGAGTTCCAGCGACTTATCGTGCGAGAGCTTCAGCAGGACCGAGCGGAAGCTCTGATCCTGGTAACGCTTGGTCAGCTTCTGGTGGATCTCACAGAGCCGCCGGCGATGGCCGAACTCGGCGCGGCTGGGCCACTGGCTGGCCGCATCGTCGTAGACGTCGAGCGCGCCCTGCCAGTTCCGTTCGCGTTCGAGGTCGAGCCCGCGGCGGAGTGCAGTGTCGGGGTCGACCACCGGTGCCGCCGCAGGGGGGAGGCCGCCGGTCGCGGGGGTCTCCGCCTTCAAGGGCGAGAGCAGGCCCCAGGCCAGTGCGGCCGAGAGGAGCCAGGCTGCGGATCGCGTCGCCGAGGCTTGCATTGCGATCGACCCTCTCGAAGAGGAGCAACCGGCGGGTGTGACGCCAGGCTCGCCGGTGGGCCGCACCCGTCAAGGGTCTCGCGGTCGTCCCGATCTCGCCCGACCGGCGTGCGGAGATCTGGCCACTTCGGGTCGGCCAGCATTCTCGCCCACGCCCACCGCCGGTACACGCTCCCTGGATGCTATCTCGTTGATGCCGCTCAGCTCGTGAGAAGTCGCGACGCGTGTCGCAAGTGACCGCCACGCTGGGAGCGTTTGCACCCCACGCTCGTCACTTAAAGCAACCCCGGGGCCACCCGGTCGAGGATCGCTCTGGACTTGAATATATCACACGAGTCCCGCACAAGCGGGAGGGCATTTTCGAGGACCGCGGCCCGACTTGAATGCAATTCCCGGTCCGCCCGGTTTATTCCCGCAAACCCTTCTCTTCGTCAATGTTGCGAAGACCGCCACCGTGGACATTTTCAAACACGGACGTGGTCCCCGACGGCCAGCGGATCGTCACTTTCTCGGCGAACTCGGCCTTCCCCAATCCGAACGTCAGCGGAAGCTCGACCGAGGAGAGGTAACTCTTACAAGGGAAGAGTTGCCGGCGATGGAGTTCTTCGCCCATTTTGACTTCCACCTTCGCCCCGATCGCGTCTCGGTTCGATTTGCTGCCGACCAGTTGGAGCCTCAAGCTGTGATTTGGCCCCCCCTCGTTGCGAAACAAGCGAGCGGGCCCGCCATTGGCGGTCAGCACCACGTCGAGGTCGCCGTCGCCGTCCGCGTCGAGATAGGCGCTTCCGCGCCCGACGATCGGCTTGAAGAGGTCGGGGCCCGCGACTTCGGGGGGCACTTGCGCGAAGAGCATCCGGCCCGGCTGGCCCGTGTTCCAGAAGAGCTGGGCCGATTGCTCGTAGGTCTGCGACCGCTGCACTTTGGCGATGTCGCTCTCCAGATGCCCGTTCGCGGAGAGCAGGTCGAGACGTCCGTCCAGGTCGTAATCCAGGAAGAAGAGCCCGAACTTGAGCGGCGGCTGCGTGGGGGCGCCGAGGCCGAACAAGTTGGCCAGGTCGGAGAACTGCATCGTGGTGGGGTCGTCGCTCACGTAGAGCGCGGTCATCTCATTGGCGAAGTTGCCGATCGCCAGCCCCACCGCTTCGTCGTTCTTGAAGTGCCCCCAGTCGATGCCCATCGCTCCACGCGCCGCGCCGGCCTGGTCGAAGGCGATCCCGCTGGTGACGCCGATCTCCTCGAACGTGCCGTCCTTCAGGTTGTGGAAGAAGAAGTTGGGGACCGTGTCGTTCGCCACGGCCAGGTCGACGAACCCGTCGCCGTCGACGTCATAGGGCGCCAGCCCCAATGACTTCCCGACGGGGTCCTTCAACCCCGGCGTCCGCACCTGGATCCCGGCCTTCTCGCTCACGTCCGTGAACGTCCCGCCGTCGTTGCGCAGGAGCACCGAGAAGGCACCCCCAAACATCGTCGGCGGCCCATAGGCTCGACCGCGGCCGGTCCCGACGAGTTGGAAATCCTGACCCCGGTCATAGGCGGCGGTCCAGCTCACGTAGTTGCAGACGAACAGGTCGAGGTCGCCGTCGTTCTCCAGGTCGAAAAACCCCGCGCTCGTCAGCCAGCCCGTCCCCGCGCCGGCATTGGCCGCGGCCGTCACGTCGACGAATTTACCCGCGTCGTTGCGGTAGAGGTGACCGCCGCCGAGCGTTGTGACGTACAGGTCGGGGTCGCCGTCGTTGTCGTAATCGCCTACGGCCGCGCCCATGCCGAAGAGCGTGACGTCCAGGCCCGAGGCAACCGTGACATCTTCGAAGTTCCCTTTCCCGTCGTTCCGGTAGAGCGCCTGGATCGGCTTGGGTGCGGCGCTCTCGCTCGCGCCCGGCCAGTTCATCGAGTTGACGAAGAACAGATCCTGGTCGCCGTCGACGTCGTAGTCGAGCACGGCGACGCCCGAACCCATCGTCTCGGGCAGGAGCTTCTCGCCGGCCGCCCCGCTCACGTGGATGAAATGGAGGCCCGACTCCGCCGTGACGTCCTTGAACGTCACGGTCGGCAACGTCGCGCGCTCGGTGATCTTGGGGGCCACGGGCGCCTCGGCCTTGGGCAGCACCGGCGGCGGGACGGGCTTGGTGCAGCCCGCGACCAGGGCGAATGCCGCCGCGGCAATCATGGTGGATGCCGCGTTCCTCGACTGCCGGGTCATTCGCCGTCTCCCCGAATCTTGGCCGGAGCCGCGTCGGCTTGGGCCGCCTTCGTTTCGGCATCGATCCCCGGGGCCCCCGGGCGATGCATCGGATGGATCACGATCGATTGAGCATTCTGGTCGGCCGCCTTGCTGTCGCGCCTGGCAATGGCGATCGCCCGCCCCTCGGCATTCTCGTCGGGCTTGAACAAGCCGTGTAGCGACCTGTGGGCGACCGAGAGGGTCGCTGCCAGCGAGGCCTTCGCCGCGACGTCGACCTCGCGATCATAGGCCGTGGCCAGCGCCTCGACCGTCTCGAAGATCGGATCGATCCGCGAGGCCGACTCGTGCGGCGGCCCCTTGACCAGTGCCCCGATCATCCCCCGGAGCGATTTCAAGGTCTCGACCTTGTCCACCCCCGGCTTGCTAATCGATTGAGCCAGAGCCGGGATGGACTCGACGAGCGCCGGAGTCTTGGGGTCGATCGGGGTCTCCACCGTCGCCTGGCCTCGCCCCAGCTTGGCATAGGCCAGGCCCAGTCCATAGTGGGCGGGGACGTTCTCGCTGTCGATCGAGAGGGTCTTGCGAGACTGCTCGATCGAACGGGCCAGGAACGCCGCGGCCTCGGGGCTGCCCGTTTTTTCTTGCTGCGATCGGCTATAGAGCGCCGTCGCCAGCGAGTTGATCACCTCGTAGTCGCCGCTGAAATCGAGCTTCCGGGCCGGCACTCGGGTGGCCAGCACGCTCTCGAAATTGGCGATCGCCTCGTCGAGGTATCCGTTGCGTTCGTTGATCTGGCCCGTCAGCCAGGCGACGACCCAGGGGGGCGCGGGTTCCTTGTGGGCGGCGGCCTTGGCCAGGGCCTCGCGGGCGTCGGGGATGCGGCCTTCCTTCTGATAGACGCGGGCCAGGTTCACCCAGCCGTCGGCCTTGCCCAGCTCGACGACCTCCTTGAACGCACGCTCGGCCTGGAGCAATTCGCCCTTCGAGCCCCCCTTGTCGGGCCCTTCCAGCAGCAGGCCGATGCCGTAATCGTTCCATCGCTGCCAGCCTTCCTTGATCGGTGAAGGCTTGTTCTCGGCCGCGGGCCCCCCCTGCACCGCAAGGGCGACGGAGTCGGAGGCCATCACCACCACGGGCAGCTCGGGGAACTTCTCGTTGCCGAAGAGGTAGGTGAGATAGGTCCGGTCGAACTTCCGGTAGTTGACCTTCGCCTCCAGGGTGATCGGCCCGCTCGTCCCTTCGGGCACGGTCAGGCCGAAGTGCACCACCTGGCCGGCTCCCGGCGGGATCTGCTTGTTGTACAGCGGCACGAAGATGTCCTGCGGGTTCCGCCGGTCGATCCGCTTGCCGTTGCGATCGAGCATGTAGACGTTGATGAAGTGCGAGTAGGGGTCGACCTGGCCGCGGTCGTCGATCCCGCCCGATCGGCCGATGACCTTGCCGTCGGCCCTGGCGATCAGTTCGACCCAGATCTCGTTGGAGTCCACGGTCCCCTGACTGAACGGGTGCCCCAGGGCCACGGTCCGCACGACGGTCTCGACGAGGTATGACTTGCCCGGCACCAGGGTCGGCGTCTTCGGCCGCAACGGGCCGAGCATCTCGCCCTCGACGCCGCCCCCCTCTCGCAACGCGAACAGGTCGATGCGGACCTTCGCGTCCTTCAGGTATTTCGCGTGGGCCTCGGCCACGTCGGCCCGCCCCCGCAGCGCGGCCAGCCCGGTGTTCGCGCCCAGGAACAGGTGGTTGTGGATCGACCGATCGCCGGTCCCGGCGAAGTCCTTCGCCCCGAAGTCATCCGAGGAGGTCAGGTTCATGTGGCAGTCGATGCACTTCCCCTTCGCCACCGGCGGATAGTAGAAGCTCCGGGCCCCGCCTCCGGACGCGCCCGAGAGTGCGAACGTGTCCCAGTGGTTCTGCCCGCGGAGGAAGTCCTTGTACTTGTTCAGCTCGTAGGGCAGCGACACCTTGTGGCACGTTGAGCAGAACTTCGAGTCCTTGATCACCGGCTTCAAGAACGTCTTCTTGTGCAGCTCGGGCTTGGCCTTCACCAGCGTGTTGTTGATCCACTGGAGCACCGGATTCTCGCTGTACGCGAACGGGTAGTGCGTCGGCTCCTCGATCCGGTAGTCGGCGTTCCCGCGCGTGCTCGCCACGTGGGTGATCGAGTGGCAAGCCGTGCAGGTAATCCCCGCCTGGCTGGACGGAGTGTTCACGTCGTCGTAATTCGGGTCGTCGAACTCTCCCGAGAAGAACGGCACCGGGTCATGGCATCCCGCGCACCAGCGAGCCGCTCGCGTGTTGCCGTCGCGTTCCAGCGAGACCTGCCGCGTCTCGCGCACGCTGGCCATGTAGGCCTTGTTATTGAATGAGCTGAAGTGATGCGACGAGTGGAACCAACTGTCATAGGCGTCCTTGTGGCACTTCAGGCAGTACTGGTCCATCATCAACGCCTGCGCGGGGATGTATTGCCCGTTGGACGTGATGGCGCTCGACGGCCTGAAGTATTTCTTCCCTTCCTTGTTCTGCCTGGCCGTCAGGACGTTGGGGTCCGACGTATGCAGGAACGCCATCGCCGCCACGCCCAGCCCGACGGCCAGGCCCAGCCGCCGCGCCCAGTACCAGCGGATCATCGGGCCGGCCAGCCGGTGCTTCACGTACAGGGCGATCGCCAGCAAGGGGAGACCGACGTGGAGCCAGTAGCCGGCCTCGCGCACGGCGGGGTTGCGCACCTCGAACCAGCCGATGCGTACGAGCACGATCCCCGAGATGAGGATGCCGATCGACGCGGCCAGCAGGATCAGGCCATAGACGACCGCCGCCTTGTTGGGCCGCTTCCACGACGTCGCGAGGTGCACGAGCCCGAAGACCACGAACGGCACGATCAGGGCCAGGCCCAGCGCGATGTGCAGGCCGACCATCAGCATGTAGAAGGACGTGGCCTGGGTCGCCCCCTTCAGCCAGGTCATCGCCGTGACGCTCGCCAGGTAGACCCCGTTGGCGCCGAGGAGCGCGAAGCCCCCCAGGACCATCCAGAGCCAGGGGCGTTGTCTCGGCCCGACCGCCGGGATATAGGCCCGGCCCCTCCGGTCGCGGGCGGCCGGCTGCGTGGTGGTTGTTGCCATCGTCGGTGCCCCGGAAGCCTCGGGCGATCGGCGCTCCGACCGTCCCGAAGATCATTGATTCAATAAGAAGTGGATGAGGACGAGGATGTCGTCGCGGTAGAAGATGGCAGTCGCAGGGTCGCCAGCGTCGCCGCCAGATCGGGCTCGATAGACGCGGCGAGCTCCGCCGGCGAGTGCCAGGCGAGCACGATCGTCTGCCCGGGCGCCGGGATCGTATAAGTCCGCTGGCGGGTGGGCCGCTGCGGACGGTCGTCGCCAAATTTGGGCTTTCCCAGCCCCGTCGGCGCCAGCGACCGACCGTCGCCGGGCGCGGTCACCTCGACCATCGCGGCCGAGGTCGAGCCGAGCTTGACCACCTCGCGACGGGACACCGTCAGGCCCGGCATGTTGGTCAGCCGCGTCGCCAGTTCAACCACCAGCGCTTCGGGGTCAGGACGGGCAATCGGCAGCGTCGAATAGACGCAGAGCGAGCTACCGCCGGGCCCGTCCCATCCCGCGATCATCCGCCCGGGAGCGATGAGCGGCTTCGATTTCGCCCCGATCGGGGTCCAGCCCTTGGGGGGCGAGACGATCGGCCGCGCGGGAACCGCCGGGCCGCAGGCGAGGGCCAGCGAAGCGAGCAGCACCGACACCCCACGCGCAACGCGGCGCGGGGCCTTCCTCAAGGCAAATTCGATCATGGACGGACCCACCGGGACGGCGAACGGGCAATCGGAGACGCGCGAGACCGGCATCGGCACTCTCGCCGACGAAGGGCCTTCAGCGCGGAGGCCGATCGGGCGTGGACGCGGCTGGAGGGGCTCCGACTCGATCTGACTCCACGGGCCGCCTCGAATCGAGCGAGGCCGGACCGGCCTCGACCTCGATCCAGCCCTCATTCAAGGTGATCACCGGAGTCGTCGGAATGCGCCTCGACGGCTCGCCGGGGACACCGCGATCGCAGGGTGTCGGCCGCACCTGATGGGAGCCGACCGCGACGATCCCTTCGCCGACCCCGTTCGAGTCCACCCGCTCCCAGCCGGACGAGAGCCCGAAGATCGGCCGATCGGGCGCATGGCATCCCATCGCGTTTGCCCGCCCCTCGGGGGCGAACAAGGCGATCAATCCGGCCAGTGCCGGCAGGACCATGCTGGTGACACGAAGGCGCCAGTTCAACGGGGCTAGGCCTCGAAATGCATCCGTCCGATGAAACCGAGGGGATGTCCTTCGATTAGACGGCCCACCCCTCGGCCCTGTCAAGCATGCCAACCCCTTTCGGGCTCGACAGGCTTCCCCGAAGGCGTCTCCGTGTCACTCGCAGGCGCAGCAAGACTCGGCCTTGGAACCGGCCGTGTCCTTCGGCCCGATCGCGGCGGCCTTCGGCTTGCCGGACTCGGGCTTCTTCTCGTCCTTGGGCAGGTTGGGCACCAGGCTCGGGTCGTACTTCGAGCCGGCGGAAACCTGCACCGCCGTGATCCTCATCCTTGTCGGGAAGAACTTCTCCGCGTCCGCCCGCTTGTGGGCGTGACCCCGGCCCCCGCTGTTGTCCTTGATGATCAGGTCCATCTGCTTGATCCCCTCGGTCCAGACGATCGAGTCGTTCTCCCAGAACGAGGTCATCGAGATGTCCTTCTCATAGACGCCCGCCTCGGTGTACAGCCCGGTCCCGGTGCAGCCGTAGCCGTTCCCCTTGCCTTTGTTGGGGATGTAGCAGATCGTCCAGGTCGTCGGCTCGCCCCCGGCGGGCTTCTCCAGGACCTCGGCGCGGAGGTGCACCGTGCCGTTGCGATAATCCACCGGCGCCGTCCAGTCCTTCGGCCTGTCCGGATTGATGTCTTTTCCCTTCACATAATAATGCGATTTATTTGGCTTGGACGTCTCCGCGTCGTCCTTCGAATAGGCGAACGTGACGTCGAACAGAACGAATTGCTCCGCCAGGCACGCGGCGGGGACCGAGATCAAAGCGGCCAGGCCCGCGACCAGAAGCCTGGCGCAGGCCCCGACCGATCGAAACACGCGGGATGAACCCATCGATCGCTCCTCCGAAAACCCCGCCAGGGCGATGACGTAGCCACATGACCCACGCCGTTCGGCGCCCAGGCGGATGATAAAAGGACCGGCAGGCCCCCGCAACGGACCTCCCGGGCGGGAGGGGCCGTTCTCCGAGGATTCGCGCGGCGAGCCGATCGGCCAATTTGGAGGCCTAGCCCCTTGCAAGGAGCCATGCTTGCCGCCAAGACTACTCCCTCCCGCCAACGTGAAGATCGATGATCGACGAACATATTTCTTCACATCGGTCTATCCGTACTCTTGCATCCCCTCGCACGGAGTCCTCTTCATGCCTCGTCTCCCGCTCAAGCTGGCCCTGCTGAGTGCCGCAGTCCTGGCCGTCCAGTCGGCGCAGGCCGAGCCGATCGTTGCCGGCTCGACGTTCCTCGCGGGCACCGCGATCCAGGACATCACGCTGCTGGCCAACTCGGCATTCAATCCGACCGGTTCGGACGTCACCTTCGAGATCAGCGGCGTCGGCGGGATCATGCTCAATCGCGACACTCAGGTCGGCAACACGATCACCATCAGCACGGCGTCGGGGCTTTTCACCGGGTTTAACCCGAATATCGGGGGTTACACCTTCGGCAGCATCCCGCCGCTCACCCCCTCGGATTTCGGCGGGAGCATCACGGACGTCGTGCAAGATCCGAATGACCCGGGCTTCGCGACCGGCCAGGCGTCCAGCTTCGTCTCGGGCAACCTTATCTTCGGCGGCGCCAGCTTCGGGCTCGCGATTACCAGCGGCCCCGCGGCCGGTGCGATGCTCTACACCGACCCGGCCGTGCCATTCTCCTTCTCGGCGACACTCGATGGCCTTCCGCCGTCGGCCGGGACCGTCCTGGCCAATGCCGGCACCGATGTCCTGAACGTGCTCTTCAACGGGCAAGTGGTGGGATACAGCTCGAACAGGCGGATTATCCTGTCGGCTCCGGTGCCCGAGCCGTCGAGCCTGATGCTCAGCGGCGCGGCGATCGCCACGCTGGCTTGCCTCGGCCGCTTCCGTCGCCGGACGATCTGACACACCGGCGAACGAATCCTGCCTATCGCGACGCGCTTCCCGGCGCTGAACTCCCCATTCAAGGTGTCCGCAACAAGGTCCCGGCCTTGAGCGGGGAGTCTCGCCTCGGGAGCTCGTCGCGATTGACCGCCCAGAGGCGTTCCTTCGCCGATTCGTCCCCATAGACCCGCTCCGCGACGTCGGCCAGGCTCTCGCCCTGCTCGACCGTCGTGAACGCCCCCCGCGCCTGCGTCGGCCTGATCGACCGTCTCCTGGAGACGACCGCCACCCGATCCACTGATTTGTCACGCACCGGACGCTGCTCGGGCCCCTCGACCTGGGCGAGCGTCGATGCCGCAACGGCGTGGCTCGGCCCCGGATCAACGACCGTCGGTCTGGAGGGCGAAAGGCCGATCACGCCGCGAGGCAGGGATGGCTTGACGACCCGGGCCTCGACGAGGGCCGACTGATCGGCGAGGGCCTTCGAACGCGGCTCGGATCTGCTCAATCTCGACTGGCGACGCGCGACATCGGGCTCGCGCAGGAAGATCGCGACGGCCGCCACGATGACGACGCTGAGAGCCGTACTTGCCGCCATCTCCCGCTGGTCCATTGGGGGACACTCCGACGATCCCGGGTGCGACCTCAATTCGATGTATTTCGGTATTCGGCATTCCTCGAGGTGGGACTTGAGCACAAGACGGCCATCTCACACGATTCTTCGAAAAAGACGAGGCCACGAGGGAGTTTGATCCCTCGCGGCCTTCGATCGGCTCGGTCGCTGACGTATCTCAGCGAGGGTTTTCCTTGGTGGAAGGGGCGGTCCCGTTGAGGATGCTTCCTCCCTCGGGCTCATCGGCGGCTGGGCGGCGGGCCTTGGGTGCGTCTTCGCCGGCGTCCCGATCAGGGCGACGAGCTTCGGGGGTCGCATCCCTCTCCGGACGACGAGCGTCGGGTGTCGCGTCGTCCAGGTTCTCATCGCGGACCCTGCGATTTGCGCCCGGGGCACCCTCTCGGCGGCCGGCCGGTTCACGCAGCATCTCGCCGCCACGCGGGACGGCCACGGCGTAAGCCTCGATGAGCTCGCGGCCGTGCTGGGCCAGCGCCATGACGGAGGCCTCGCCCGGCTTGCGGTCGCCTGGGGCCTGATTGCCGGCGAGTCGCATCAGGGTCTGCGTGCCGTTGGTCTGCATGTCGCGGCCGTGACGCAGCAACGCCTCGGTCGCGCGACTCGCGCCCTGCATTTCACCGGAGGCCTGGACGATGTGTGTCCCGTCGATGACTTCCTTCACGGAATGGTTGATCAGCGCGACGGTCGCCTTGTCCTGCGGGCTCATCGCCATGACTTTCTGCGACGCGTCCACTCGGTCTGGATTGGCCCCCGGGCGGCCGTAATTCATTCCCGAGAGGGCCGTCAGGGTGGAGATGTAGCCGCCGGCCGCCTGATAGATCCGCTTGTCCCCGGGGTTCCGGTCGGTCGCGGGCTGGAGCTGGTCGCGACCGATGATGTCGCCGCCCGCCGAGCCGAGCAACGTCTGACTATCCTGGAATGCCTGTCGTGCGTGCATCATCAGCTGCTGGGCTGGATCCATGGCGGCCCCGCCCTGGCGATCGTTCTGGGCTTGCGCCTGATCAATCTCCTTGGCTCCGGCCAATTCGGCACAAGCCTTGAGGCCGGACGCCTCGATGGCCATGGAGACCGCGTGCCCGATCACCGCCCGTTCCGCGTACGAGTTGGCATTGGCGCCCCTCATTTCGCGGCGCTGTCCCGGAACCGCCCCGAGCCCGGAGCGGCGACGATCCACGCCCTGTTCGGCGTCATCGCGGGTCCCGGGTTGAACCTCCTGGCCGGTGCTGCCGATGGTCTCGCGCGGGTTGCCCTGATCGGTCCCGCGGAGGCTCGGCGCGGTCGCGGTGCCGGTCGCCCCCTGACCGCCGGCCGTGCCGCTGATTCCGTTTCCCACCGAGTTTTGCGCGTTCGCCGACGTCAGGGCCGCGAGGCCCAGCAGTGTGGCGAGTCCGCCGATTCGCAAGGTCCTGGTCGTCATCAGTGGAATTCCCCTCGCTGGAACTCGCCGCCCGCCCGTCCTGGGACTCGCCCGCAACCTCGGCGGCCTTGTCGCCCGCCGCGCGACGCATTGCCGCGGCCACAGTCGGCCGGGCCGCACGTCGCGGTCGTCCCATGCGGAAGGGTCGCGGCCGTGAAACGTGAGTCGGGTTATTCCGAATGCGAAGGACGTGCCATGAATTCATCCGGACTCGCATCAAAATCAGAGAGATCCGGACGCCGATTCGACCGGCGCACGCTCCTTCCATCGAGTCGCCTCACTCACTCGAACTCCGACTCTCCTTCCACCAGCCGCGTCGCGGACGGGTTTCCGCGGGGGTTGTCGCCACTACCGGGCGGTGTTAAATTCCGCAGATCCCGCACCTCGGGCGATCTCAACGGCTGTCGTCGCCCAAGGAGTTCCGACGATGACCCGACGGCAATCTCGACTTGCGCCCCTGATCGCGGCTTTCGGGTTGATCCTGATGCCCGCCGTGGTCCGATCTCAGGCGGTCCCGGAGCTGAAACCGCCGACCGAGGCGCAATCCACTGCTCGCGCCCGGTACCGGGCCGACCGCTTCGGCCTGTTCGTCCACTGGGGCGTCTACAGCCAGCTCGCCGACGGCGAGTGGGTGCTGAATAACCACAAGATTCAGACCGCCGACTATGAGCCGCTGGCCGGGACCTGGTGCCCGGATGCCTTCAACGCCAAGGACTGGGTCGACCTGGCCCGCTCCGCCGGCATGAAATACATCACCGTCACCGCCAAGCACCACGACGGCTTCTGCCTGTTCGACTCCAAGCAGACCGATTGGGATGTCGTCGACCGAACCCCCGGCGGGCGCGACATCATCAAGGAGCTGGCCGCCGAGTGCCAGCTCCAGGGCATCAAGCTCTTCCTCTATTACTCTCACCTCGACTGGCACCACCCGGACTATTTCCCCAGGGGCCTGACCGGACGCAACACCGGCCGCGCCGAGGCAGGCGACTGGAACCATTACCTGGATTACCTGGATGCCCAGCTCACCGAGCTGCTCACCGGCTACGGGCCCATCGCGGGAATCTGGTTCGACGGCTGGTGGGACAAGCCCGCGGCCGACTGGCGTCTCGACCGCACCTATGCGCTCATCCACAGGCTCCAGCCTGGCGCGCTCGTCGGCAACAACCATCACCGCAAGCCCTTCCCGGGCGAAGACATCCAGATGTTCGAGAAGGACCTTCCGGGGCGCAACGATTCGGGCCTGAACGCCGACAATGCGGTCGGGACTCTGCCACTGGAAAGCTGCGAGACCATCAACCGGGCCTGGGGCTACAATTCTTCCGACCAGACCTTCAAGAGCCCCAAGCAACTCATCCAGTCCCTGGTCAGGGCCGCCGGGGCCGACGCGAATTTCTTGCTCAACGTGGGGCCCCGACCCGACGGCACCATCCAGCCCCAGGCCGTCGAGCGGCTCAAGGCCGTCGGGGCCTGGCTGAACACCCATGGCGAGTCCATTTACGGCACTCGCTCCGGTCCCACAACCGCAGCCGCCTGGGGCGTCTCCACTGCCGACCCGATCCGCAGGCGCGTCTATCTCCACCTGCTCGATCGCGAATCCCTGGGCGATGAACTCTCCATCGCCGGCTTCCAGGGCAAGGTGGCCTCGATCCACACCTGGGACAAGGCGCCCGTCGCGCACCAGATCCTCGGCGATCGCCTGATCCTCTCGCTCAAGGGGATCAAGGCCGACCCGATCGACACCATCCTCGTGCTGGAGCTGGCCGCCGATGCCGACTGACCGGATCAGCCGCCGACATGCCCTGGCCGCCGCCGCGTCGATGGCCGCCCTCGCCGCGTCGACGGCCCGATCCGCCCCGCCGCGCCCCGCGCGGCGGACGCTCCGCATCGCCGAGACCGCCGGCCTCCGCCGCTTCGGCTACCCGGTCCACCTGATCGTCCCCGACGCCGACCCCTCCTTCAAATTCCGCCTGGAACTCGACGGAAAGCCGGTCCCGGCGCAATTCACAACCTCAAAGGACGCCGAGGGTTCCGCACCCCCGATCGTCCGGCTCGACTTCAACGTCAGCCACGCCCCCGGCGAGACCGTGGATTATCTGCTCGTCCAGGGGCCCGACATCGAGCCCGGTCCCGTCCCCTCGTCGGGCATCGGCCTGGAACAGTCGCCCGGCCTCTTCCGCGTCACTAATGGCCGGACCTTAGCCTACGAGATTCCCGAGAACCTCCTCGGCCTGCTCACGGGGGTCTCCAACTCCGGGCTGGCGTTCCTCAAGCCTCGATCCGCGGGCCTCTGGATCCGCTACCGCGACGACATCCTCTATCGGGTTGGCGGCTTCGGCCCCGGCGGAATCCCCACGCGGGCGACCGTCTTGCGCAAAGGGCCGCTCGCCGTCGGCCTCCGGTTCGACTCCACCGAAGCCCTTCGTGGCGAGCGTCGGGTCGAGTCCCGCGTCGAGATGACCTGCCCCGCGTCCAAGTCATGGATCGACATGACCTGGCAGGTTGACGACCCCCAGGGACTCGTCGCGGGCCTTGGCATCGAACTCGACCTGCTCCTGGAAGGCAAACGAGCACTCGTCGATTTCGGTGGCCCCAGCACGATTTACGGCACGCTCGGCCCGTCGGAGCGGATGACCCTGGAGTCGGGCCAGGCGCCGGGCCTCGGGCACGGCGAGCCCGTCTGGCGGGTTACCCACGGCAAGCTCGGCAGCAAGACGCCGTTCGCCCAGTCCCCGGCGGGTACCGCGGGCCTGGCGGGCAAGGCCGAAGGGTGGGCGCATGTGATGGACGACGCTCGCTGCACCGCCGCCGCCCTCGCCGACTTCGGCCTGACCGCCCGCGATCGGATCGAGGTCGACGCCTCGGGCCGGCTGAGCCTCTGGCGCGATTTCGCCGGCAACGGTGAGAATCCCCCGCCCGGACCCAAGGCGTTGCACGCCTATTACCACTTCGTCCCCATGCCCGTTCAGATCGGGGCCGCAACCAGCCCGCAGGCGATGCTCGCCCCCCTGAAAGCGACCTGGATCGACTGAAACCAACTCGAGACGGTGCCACAGATCGGCCTGGAGCGATCCTCTCCGAACTTACTGCGGCGCCGGGCGTAGAACCTGAATGACTCTTGCCGATGAAGGAGGAGATGACCGGCCGGCGGCGGCCTGAACGGACTCGGCCCCTTTGCTTGTTTCTGCCCGGCCCCCGGCCTATCATCATAATGATGTGACCGGGCTCGGCGTGGCGACCTCCTTCCCACAACCGCACGGAACGGAACCTATATGCCGCGACTCGCTTTCCGTCCACTTGCCCTGTTCGCGCTGGTCGGCGCCTCGGCCGCGATCATCGGCGCCCAGGCGCCCCAGCCGCAGCTCAGCCCCACGGCCACCGACCAGGTCACGGCCCAGATCGTCGTCAAGCTGCTTGAGCAAAGCCACATGGCCAAGCCCAAGATCGACGATGAAACCGCCAAGAAATGGGCGAAGACCTTCATCAAGGATCTCGACCCCCAGAAATACAACTTCCTGAAGTCCGACGTCGCCGAGTTCCTCGCCGAGGAAACCACCCTCGACGACAAGATCAAGGAAGGCGACATCACCTGGGCCAAGAAAGTGATGGAACGCTACGTCCAGCGCTCCGACGAGCGGTACAAGGACGTCGTTGATTTGCTCAAGGAAACTCCCGACTTCAAGGTCGAGGAAGCCTACGTCGACGACCCCGAGAAGGCCGAGTACCCCGCCGACGCCGCCGAGGCCAAGGAGCGGCTCCGCAAGCGACTCAAGCTCGAACTGCTCGAGCGAAAGGTCGCCAAGATCGAGCCCGCCGAGGCCCTCAAGAAGATCGGCATCCAGTACAAGGACCGCAACCGCGCCGTCCATCAGTTCAGCAGCAGCGACCTGCTCGAATTCTTCCTCAGCAGCCTGACCAAGACCTTCGACCCGCATTCGAGCTACATGAGCCCGAATACGCTCGAGGACATG
This sequence comes from Isosphaeraceae bacterium EP7, assembly GCA_038400315.1. NCBI lineage: Bacteria > Pseudomonadati > Planctomycetota > Planctomycetia > Isosphaerales > Isosphaeraceae > Kueselia > Kueselia aquadivae. The sequence goes on along the minus strand of CP151667.1, from coordinate 1,443,961 downwards.
ATGACCCAGCAGCTCCACCTCTCGCTGCAGGGCATCGGCGCGTCGCTCCAGTCCGAGGACGGCTACGCGGTGGTCAAGGAACTCGTCCCCAACGGCCCCGCCGACAAGGACGCCCGGATCCAGCCCGAGGACAAGATCCTCGGCATCCAGAAGGAAGATGGCGAAGAGATCAGCTTCGTTGAGAAGAAGCTCTCCGACGTCGTCCGCGACATCCGAGGCCCCGCCGGCACCAAGGTCCGCCTGATCATCCAGCCGGCCGAGACCAAGGAACGCAAGATCTACGAGCTGACCCGGGCCAAGATCGAGCTAGCCGAAGCTCACGCCAAGGGCCAGATCATCGAGACCAAGTCCGAAGACGGCAAGCCCCTCAAGATCGGTGTCATCGGCCTGCCCGCCTTCTACGGCGACACCGGTGCCCTGAATCGCAACGAGCCCGACGCCGTCTCCGCCACCGAAGACTGCCGCAAGCTCCTCAAGGGCTTCAAGGCTCAGGGCGTTGACGCCGTCATGGTCGACCTCCGCGACAACGGCGGCGGACTCCTGCTGGAAGCCATCACCCTCTCCGGCCTGTTCATCGACAACGGCCCGGTCGTCCAGGTGAAGGAAGCCTCGGGCGTCAAGCACCTCGACGACGAAGACGCCGGCACCGCCTGGGATGGCCCCCTGGTCGTCCTGATCAACCGCCTGAGCGCCAGCGCCTCCGAGATCTTCGCCGGCGTGATCAAGGATTACGGCCGGGGCCTGATCATCGGCGACGCCAGCACCTACGGCAAAGGCACCGTCCAGAGCATCGTACCCATCAACGAGCAGCTCGGCCGCCGCAGCCCCAACCTGGGCGCCCTGAAGCTCACCATCCAGCAGTTCTACCGGGCCAACGGCGAGAGCACCCAGATCAACGGCGTGAAGTCCGACATCCACATCCCCTCCCTCCGCGATGTCGCCGACATCAACGAGGGCAAGATGGATAACGCCCTCGCCTTCGACCGCGTCGCCCCCCTGCCCCACGACAACTTCAACAAGCTCTCCCAGGAGCTCGTCTCCTCCATCGAGGTGAAGTCCCTGGAGCGGCGCAAGGGCAGCGACAAGTTCCGCAAGCAGGACGAGCAGATCAAGAAGGCCATCGACCGCAAGGCCCGCCACTCGATCTCGCTCAACGAAGACAAGTTCCGCGCCGAGTTCGTCCCCGACGAGGACGCCGAAGGCCACGACGCGGTTGACGAGAAGACCAAGGAAAAGAAGCGTAAGAAGCGCTACGGCGAGCGAACGGTCTGGGAGCCCGACTATTACAACGACGAGATCCTCAAGATCGTCTCCGACTACCTCACCCTCGGCTCCGAGAAGCTAGCCTCCATCCCCATCAAGGCCGCCGCCCAGCCCTGATCCGCGACGGAACTAGCCCAATAAACCATCGAGGCCGGGGAGAACGCAAGTTCTCCCCGGCCTCTTTCGCATGAGAGTTTCGTGATGGATCCCAACTCCTTCTCCTGGGCTGAGATCCTCGATCGGGCAATCGCTGAAGATCCTCGCCAATCGTTCATCAGTCCGAATTAATCCATCCTGACGCCCGGCACGAGCGACCCAATCTCCCCTGCCGATGCCTCCGTCGCCACCGACACGCGTCCATCGATCGATGCTCGACCCAGCCATGGCCTGTCGCGTATCCTTCAGATTTGGCTCCCAACGTGGCCGGAGATTCGCCGATGCGCGCCGTCTCACGTCTCCGATCCGCGTCGATCGTCGCACTGCTCTTGGTGGGATTTTCTGCCGCGACCGCGCGTGCGGATGACCGCTATTTCCTCCTGATCTTCGGGTCGCAGTCGTCCCCCAAGGTCCTCCGCCGCACGCACACGTGGGCGACGTTCGTGAGGGCCGTTGGCGAAGGCCCCGACCTTTCGACCTACTCCCTCGAAGTCAACACCATCAGTTGGCTGCCCGCCACGCTGAAGGTCAGAGTCTGGAGCTTGAAGCCCGAGCAAGGGGTCAATTTCGACCTCGAACAGTCGCTCAACTTCGTCTATTCCGAGGGCGAGAGCGTCACCATGTGGGGGCCGTTCGTCATCGCCCCGCAGGTCTACGAACGGTCGCTGAGGGTGCGGGAGGTCGCCGAGAGCGGGACCGCTCAGTATCGTGCCATCAGCTCGGGGCGGGACATGCTCATCAGCGACTGCATCCACGCCGTCGCCGCGGTCGATCCCCAGCTCGGGCGCAACCATTATCCCCTGATCCGGATCGGCAAGCCCGCCAGTCGCTACATCGCCAGGCAGATGATGATGCGAAGCCAATTCGATCAATATCAGTACGAGAACTCGTGGCTGATCGAGAGACTCGGTCTCGGCCGCTACCCGATCAAGATCGTCCCACCACAGCTCATTCCCAAGAGCGATTGCGGGCTTTGTCGGAAGCCCAAATAGTGCGAGGGACGCATGAGTGACGAGCGAAACAGGCCTTCGGACGTGGATGAAGCCGAAGACTCAGCTCGCCTCGCCGAGCGAGACGTCCCTGAGCGATCGAGTTTTACAGGCCCGTCACCTCGATCGTGAACATGACGCGATCATCGTTGTACGTCTTGCCCTGCATGTTGTTGAGCAGCTTGCAGGTCGAGTTGCTGCACGCGTGCGAGAAGTCGATGTAGACCCGCAGTTGCTTGGACGCGTCCTTGCTGCGCACCCGGGCGAGATCGAGCTCGACCCCGATGCGAGGCTGCCATTCCTTCGTCACCGCCGTCACTTGCCGGAGATTCGGCACAATCGGGTGAACGCGTCGCAGGATATCGACGAAGTGCGACGAGATGCCGATCTTCAGCATCGCCGGGAGGATCTTGTCCTGCCAGATCAGCTCGTCCGCGATGTGCTGCGGCGCGTTGGCGTTGTAGCTGCCCAGGCGGATGCCGACATTGTCGAGGTGGACGTTGCAGTAATCCTTCGCCACCGCGCAATGCAGGCTCGGCTCGGAATTCTCCCGATACCCCTGCCCGTGCGTCGCCAGCGCCGCGATGCTGCCCACCGACGGAAGGATTCCCAGAATCCGCTCGCGCGAGTCCGGCTGGAACCCCCCGTGCTGCAGCGCTTCAGCCCATTTCTCGGCATCAACCGCCACGAAGTCGAAGCCGGCGTTGATCGTCGGGTTCACCTTGACGATCGACTTAACGTGCTTGCGCAGGTCGATGTGGTGCAGATTGTAGAAGCGAGCCGAGATCGTGCGCCACATCGGACTATGTAGCATCCATCCGGCCTGCTCGGCCGTGTCCTGGGCGTGGAACGTCCGCATCTGCTCGGTGATTTCGGTGGGATCGATGCCTGGCATGCGATGCTCCTGGATGTCGTCATACGACCGCTCTCAACATGACGGACCGACGCACCATGGTGTGACGGCCACTTCGATGTTGAAAACCAACAGGCTGTCCGCGCGTCGCCGAGCCCAGAGCTTGGTTTTCCGAGTTGAACGCCGGTGATGGCCTGGGCGGCCTCGGGAGGTCGATCCGGAAATCGGAATGACCCGTAACCTTATCAGAGCTACGATCCTTGACCGTCGATGTGCCCGAGTGCCCTCGTGAAGTGTTGTCACGACGAGTTCGGAAATCCATCGCCCGAGAGAAATTCGCGCATCCGAAGTCGGAAGTCGACATCTCCTCGATGACCGAAATTGAACTGTGTCTGACGCCGCGAGCAAGGTGCGAACTGGCCTCGCGTCACGAGAGCGATCAGCCCAGCTCCGCGAAAAATCCCTCGGAGACCTTAGGTCGCGACGCCTCACGATGATCCGGCTTGGTGCGAATCAACTCGTCGCAGCTTGAAATCTCATCGGTCGAGCTCGACTTGCTTGGCACATCAATGCGATTGAGGCGGTTCAGTTCGCGGCCTCGCTCGATTGGCACCGATTCGTCCCGAAGGCTCGGTTCGTCTGCTTCGATCGAAGGCTCTCGAAATTCCCGCAGTCTGCTAGGCTGAATGGCATCGTCCCGTGGTCGATCCACGGTCCGCCGTCGGCCGAAGCTGAGAAAGATTCGCGTTCTGATATTCAAGATTCAACGACTCGTGACCTTCGATCTCAGCCCTCGAAGGTCCGCTTCCATCCTGGCGCCGTGACCGGTTGATGCCCCGGAGGATGCGGCTCGACCAGCGTGTCGTAGAGCTCGGGGCGTCTGGCTCGCAGATAGCGACGGCCGGGCGCATCGTCCAGGGCATCGGCCTTCAGGAGCGCGATGACGACGTCGTCGTCCAGCTCGTGGCTTTCGACGAGGACCTCGCCGCTGGGGTCGAGGATCATCGCCAGGCCGGGCTTGATCGTGTCGTGGTCCCGGCCGATGGGGTTGCTGAAGACGGCGAAGATGCCGTTTTCCCAGGCTCGGGCGGGAAGCCATCGCATCAGCCAGCCTCGGCCTTTGGGGCCCTGGAATTCCTGGCGCAGTCGGGCGGGATCTTCGTGGCGGCGGTCCCACAGGATCGGGTCGACGGCGCCCCGGCCGGGCATCGGCGAGGGGGTGCAGCCGGTCACGTGGGGCATCACGATGACCTCGGCGCCCAGCAGGGTCGTGGCCCGCACGTTCTCGGGAAGGTTGTTGTCGTAGCAGATCAGGAAGCCGAACTTCACCCCGCGAATCTCGGCCACGCAGTAGCCTTCGCCGGGCGTCAGGTGCGGATTGATGAACGGGTGCAGCTTGTGGAATCTGGCCAGCAATCCCTCGGGACCGACCGCGGCATAGCACTTGAACAGACGGCCGTCGGCGGCCCGCTCGATCAGGCCCGCCATCACGACGACGTTCGAGGCTCGGGCGATCTCGATGAGCGCCTGGGTCGACTCGCCCCCCGGCACTGGCTCGGCCACGGCGTCCAGCCCGTCGCGATCGAGGGTTTGCAGGTAGGTGTAGCCGGTGACGCTGCACTCGTGGAAGCAGACGACCTCCGCCCCCTTCGCCGCGGCGCGAGCCGTCAGCTCGGCAATCCGGCTCAGATTATAGGCCTTGTCGCCGTCCCGATGCTCGAACTGGGCCGCGGCCACCCGGATGTCGCGCATGTTGGCTCGTCCTTCAGGACAGAGATCGTCAGCGAGTCGCACCGTCCAGGTTCCGGTCGGATTGCACGATCGCAGGTGCTCCGATGATTAGGTCGACCGGGGGGAGGATGTGGCGGCTGGCCCAGAGGTAGGCCGGGATGTGGTTCTCGCGGAAGAACCTGAGGCCGTGGTTGGCGAACGGGTCGACCACCGCGTCGACCGCGATTCCCCGCTGGCGCGCAATCCAGAGGAACGACTCGGCGTGGGCGTCGAAGTTGTAGTTGTCGCGGCCGGCGTAGGCAATGTACATCGCCAGCTGACCGGGCTGGAAGTCGGGGCGGGCGATGATGTCGGCCGGATTGGTCGCCTTCACCCGGCTCACCACGTCGGGGCCGTCGCCGAAGACGGGGGCCATGAAGGCCTTGGCCCTCGTCTTCCGCAGGCTGAAGTACGCCTTGCCGATGACCATGTTGGGGTCGTACACCTCCGACCAGCGGAACGTGGACGGGTCGAAGTTATCGAAATAACGACCTCGGCACGTCGTGTATCGCAGGTTCAAGGGGGCCCCGATTGCGGCGACCGCGCCGAACAGCTCGGGGTGCCGAAGCGCGATGCTCATGGCGCCAAAACCGCCCGCGGACACCCCCACCAGCGCGTGGGCTTGCGGCTCGGGACGGATCGAGTATTGCGTCATCAGGAACGGGATCACTTCCTGGAGCACATGCGTCTCGAACCGTCCGCGAACTCCGTCCAGGAAGAACGAGTGGACGCTGAAGATGCTGTTCTTCCCGTCGACCAGGCCGTCGACGCAGGCGACAATCGTCGGCGGCATTTGACCTGAGGTGATCAGCTGGTCAATCTCGGACACCCGGCCGAGCGCGACGAACGTGTGCTCGTCGATGTAGGAGACGTGCATGTCGAGCACCAGCGGATACGCCTTCGTCGGCGTGTACCCCGGCGGCAGGTAGACGTACAGGTCGCGAGGAATACCCAACGCGGCCGACGGGATCCGGTTGTCCTGCCCGTGGTTCTGCGTGTAGTCGACGACCCGCCCGCAGATTCGGCGATTGAGCCGATTCAGGTTGGTGTGGTTGCCGAGCTGCGCATACGCTGGCGTCGCGGCCAGGAGCCAGAGTCCGATCCAAGCAAGCCGTCTCATCGAGCATCCTCGGCCGGTCAATCGAGTGCACCAATTCGAGTCATCGACCAGACGTAAGAGCAATATCCAGCTCGAAACGCCCAACCGAATTGTCGACGACGCTTCAATTCCGCCGACCCGCAACCTCCGACTGCTCGCCGTCAGGCCGCCGGTCCTCGGTGCATGTCGTTTTTTCGAGACACTCGCAGAAATCCTGCCGGAAATCCGCCGAGATCGCAACTATCTCCCCGGCAAGTTCAGACCCGACCAACCCAGGTCGGCCAGGGCCCCCTCGCGCTCTTTGACAATCCGGAAGAACACGGGCGATCCAAACCTCGATCAAGTCGGTGATGGGTCCGATAATCCAGCCCGAATCGAAATTACGAAACGAACCCGGCGCGCCGCAGGCCGTGCCAGAGGAACGACTTGCGACGCCATCCGGGAGCTTGGAAGACTACTTGGTGGCGGCCGGCACGGGTCCCTGGATACCTCGAACGTAGCCTATCAGGTCGGCGAAATCTTGCTGGGTCAGGCCCTTCTCGAGCCCCTCGGGCATCAGCGAGAGGCCCGTCGAGGTGACCTCCTCGATCTGGGCGCGAGGGACGAGATCGACGGCCCCCTCGGCCCGTTTGAGGGTCAAGGTCGTGGCCGACTCCTCGGCGATCAGGCCCGTGACGACCCGGCCGTCGGTGGTGGCCACCGAGTAGTTGACGAACTGCGGGGCGACCTCGCGGTTGGGGTCGAGGATGTGACCGAGCAGGTCCTCGACCGAACGCCCGGTCACCGTGGCCAGGTTCGGGCCGACCTCCGCCCCGACCCCCTCGACGCGGTGGCAGGTCGAGCAGGCCACCTTGAAGACCCCCTTGCCCTTGGCCCGGTCAAAGGTCAGGGTCAGGGCCGGCAGGAAGTCGGCGACCACCTTCGAGCGATCCGACTTGACGACCTTGCCCAGCAAGGCGGCGGCGCGGTCGCGAGTGGCGGGGTCGGTCGAGGCGAGCAGTTGCTTGCGCCTGGCGGCGTCGAGATCGGTGGCGGCGATGGTGGACGCCTCGACGGCGTCGAGCAGGGCCTTGACCCGATCGGGCCGGGCGATGAGGACCTCGATCGCCTCGCCACGCACCGCCGGGCTGAGCGACTTCCAGTGGCCGATCACGGCCCCGGCGACCCGCTCATCGGGCAAGCCCGCCAGCCCTTGCAAGGCCGCGAGCTGCACCGAGGTCGGCTGGCGGCCGTCGAGCAGCGGGGTCAGGGTTTCGACCGCGCGGTTCACCGAGCCAAGGGCCAGCAGCCTGATGGCGCGGACGCGATCGGCCTCGCCGGCCTCGGAGTTGACCACCCCGGCCGCGCCGTCGAACAGGTCGGCAAGCGCCTGGGAGCCGCCGTCGAGATAGGCCCGCAGCGAGCCCCCCGACCGCTGCAACCCGCGGCCGATCCCGAGCGCCACCGCGTCGGCCTGCCCCGCCGGGGCCTGCTTGCCGGCGTAGCGTGCCAGCAAGGCATCCAGATCCGACTTGGTGTTCTCGATGCCGCAGAGCACCGCCACCTCCTCGACCCAGGCCCGACCGGCTGGCGTGGCCAGGAACCCGTCGGACCCCTTCAGCGTGTCGAGGAAGGCGAGCGGCCTCCCCCCCACCGAACTGAGCACCGCCGCCCGCACCCATCGATCGCCGTCCGCCGCCCTGGCGATCGATGCCAGCGCCGGAAGGGCCACGCCGTCGACCGCCTTCCAGAGCGCGAAGGCGGTCTGGAACCGCACCATCGGCTCGGCGTCAGCAGCCAGCCTGGACAACTCTTCGCCCAGCTCGACGGCCATCTGGGGGTGGTCGGCCACCAGCCGCGCGGCCTGCTCGCGGAGGTCGGCCGATGCCGATCCCGCAGCCAGCCGGACGTCGGCCGCCGTCAGAGCACCCAGCGCGTCGAGCGTCCAGAGCCGATGGGCCAGCCCCAGCGGGGTGCCCACCTTCGCCAGCCCGTCGCGCAGCAGCCCGACCGTCGCCGGATCGCGCCGCTCGATCAGGAGTCGCTGGGCCGTCTCGCGCCACCAGGCGTCTCGATCGGACAGGGTCGCGACCAGCTCGGCGACGGTCGCCTTGCCCAGCGAGGGCCTTGTCCGTGCCTTGAAGCCGGAGGGGACGAGGTTGTAGAGCCGGCCGATGTCATGCCCGCTAGTCAGGTCGAGGTGCTTCTTGATCGGCTCGGGAATCGAGAACGGATGCTCGATCGTTTCCCTGTACATGTCCAGGATCAGGAGCGTGCCGTCGGGAGTGTTGGCGAAGTTGACGGGCCGGAACCAGTTGTCGGTGGAGGCGAGGAACTCCGCCCCCTTGTCGGCCCGTTTCGCCAGGAATTCCACCCCATGCTTCTCGAGGGTCTTCCTGTGGACCAGATTCCCCCCCACGTCGCCGACGAATGCGTTGCCGCGATAGGGCTCGTCGAAGGCGGTCCCGCGGTAGATGGTCACGCCAGTGGCCGAGGTGAAGAAGCCGGTGATCGCCAACTCGCTGGGGGGGAGTCGCTTGGACATGACCGGGTCGGCGGCGCGTTGCCGGGTCCTGACGATCCGCCAGGGCTCGGGCTGGCTGATCCTGAAGACGGGGGCCGCCGGGCCGTCCTCGGCGATGTCGTCGATGACCGCGCCGGCCGCAAGCGCCGGGTTATGCTCGAGGTACTGGGAAGGGAGGACGATCTGGCGGATGTGGTTCGAGTTGCCGGAGGTGAACCGATGGTACCAGTCGTCGAACGAGTGGCCGAACTGGCCCCCGCCGGAGATCGCCTCGAAGGCCGAGCCGTCGGGCTTGAATCGGAAGTCTCGACCGCGAACCGAGACCGGCTTGGAGCCCGGCTTCAGGTGGTTGACGATCTCGCCGCCGTTGCCCGCCGCGACCCCGTAAATCCAGCCGTCGTTGCCCCAGAGCAGGCCGTTGAGCAGGGCCTGGACGTTGTCGACGCCGAAGCCGCTGAACGCCTTCACCTTGATCTCGGCCACGCCATCGCCGTCGGCATCCTTCGCATAAAGGATGTCAGGGGCCACGGCGATGAAGACGCCGCCGTCGTAGGGGACGACCGAGGTCGGCCACGACAGACCGTCGACGAAGATGGTGCTGGTCTCGTATCGACCGTCGCCATCCTTATCTTCAAGCCGGCGGACGTTGCCCGTCGCCACCTTCTGGGGATAGGGGTAGCCCCGCATCTCGACGACATAGAGCCGGCCATCGGCGTCGTAGCAGATGGCCACCGGATCGGTGACGGCGGGCTCGATGGCCACCTCGTCGAGCCGGAAGCCCGGGTGGAGCTTGAAGGACTCGAGCGCCTGCGCCGGCGTCTTCGAGCCGATTCGCGGCAGCTCCTTGGCCAGGTCGTCGTCGGCGCCGGCGGCCGAGGTGAGCAGCGCCAGCACGAGTGCGAAGATCGAGGTGCGGGATGGCATGGCGGGGGCTTCCGGGGGAGACGGCCAGCGCGGCCGATCGAGGGCGGGAGGGTGCGGACCAGGGTAATTTACCCAAGTTGGACGCCTCCCGCCATCGAGTACACCCTAGCCCTGGATGGCGCCCGTTCGTCCCAGCGCGATATCGAAGTCGCCGACGGCCGGCACCAGCATGGCCAGCAGCGCGAACCCATAGATGCCCGCGCTGACCAGGAAGGCCGCCAGGATGTCGGCGTTCAAGAGGCTGATCACGCAGTAGAACGACCAGAATGGCGTCAGCAGCGCGACCAGGGCGATGGCCCTCGACGGGTTCCTCGACCCCAGCGAACCGAACAGGGCCACGCTCCCCGCGCCGATGAAGATCAGGAAGCTGAGCAGCTGGCGGCCGAATTCCTGGTCGCTCAGGATGATCAGGAAGGCGCAGATCAGGATGCCGACCATCAGGAAGAAGATGGTCCCCAGGCTGTTCGCCACCGCCGCACGGCTGTTGGTATAGGTCAACGCCGCATGCAGCCCCAGCATCGCCGAGAAGTGGCAGAGCAGCAGGAAGTCGACCACGACGTACCCGGCCGACTCCCACGTGAGCTTGCCGGCGAAGGCCAGCCCCAGGGCGAAGACGACCGGCAGCGCGACCATCTCCTTGGTGTTATAGAGCACGCCGTAGAGCTTGCCGTAGATGAACTGCTGCGGGCTCAGCTCGGTGACCAGCAGCAGGTCCAGGGCCCCGGTGTCGCGCTCGCTGGTCAGCGAGGTTACTCCCTGGGCGTTGACCAGGATCAGGCTGAGGATCGACAGCGGGATCAGGACCTTGGCCACCCGCCAGGTGTCCGAGTCCAGCCCGGGGGTTCCGGCGTAATAGGCCACCCCCAGCGCGAAGGCCAGGAGGTAGGCCCCCTTGATGATGAGCGGCTTGGTGCCGTAGGCCCTGGTCATCAGCTCGCGCCAGAGGATCGGATTCGTCCAGGGTCGGCGGTATACCCCGGCCTTGCGGGTGATCCGCTTGTGGGTGCGTCGCGGGACGTGCAGGCCGGTGGAGATGGTCTCACCATCGGTGGCCGGGGTCGACTCGGGCAGGCCGGCCGGCACTTCTTCGACCTCGACGAGCGTCTCGACCTCCTCGGCCCCCTGCCCCTCGCGCTGCTCGCGGGGCTCGTTGCGGCCGGGGTTCCAGATGCGCAGCATGAAGACCCCGAAGACGACCAGTGCGACGGCGGCCAGGCTAGCCGCGGCCACGAAGACCAGGCTCGGCCGGAGCACGGCGTTCACCCCCGTCGCCGACGACAGGACGCCGACGATCGCCCGGTAAGGATTGAGCGCCTGGGCCAGGGGAACCCCGGCGATGGCCAGGTCGGGGAAGGCGATGCCCAGGGCCTCGACGGCCGCAAGCCCGAGCACCAGCACCAGCACCGTCAGGGCGAGCGACTGGAACGTCCGGTCGCGGGCCAGGGCCACCAGCAGCCCGAGTGCACCGCCGACGAAGCCGGCGGCCGCCGTCACCGCCAGAACGTCCAACATCTGGAGCGGCGAGACGCCCCCCAGAAGCAGGCAGAGAAAGAAGACCGGCGCACCGGTCAGCAGCAGCGTCCCGATCTGCAGGAGGCTGGCCGACAGCTTGCCCAGCACGATCTCGACGTCGCGCAGGTCGGTCATCAGCAGCAGGATGAACGTCCGCCGGTCCTTCTCGTGGGCCACCGCCGTGGCCGCCGCCAGCGGGGCGAAGAACAGCATCAGCGTCAGCTGGAGCAGGGCGAAGAACTGGAACAAAATGACGCCGAACCGCGAGATCAGGCCGACCTCGCTGACATCTCGCCAGCCAATCAGCGACTGCCAGGCGGTCCACATCAGGATGAACAGCAGTCCGACGTAGGAAGCTCGGGCCACATAGAAGCGGGGCGGGCGCGGGGCCGTGATGACCTCGCGCGCGATGATGGGTCCAGCGAACAACGCACCGACTCCGATGGGGCAACGTGGGCGGGATCCGTTGGAGCATTCCAGACTAGCAGACGGATCCCCTACACCCCAAGGCCCTTGCTTGCGGCCCGAGGGGGGCGAAGCGCCACGTGCCGGTCTTCGGGCGAGCAAATCGAGGTCCTCAGCCCACCCGCGCTAGCTGCTGACCTTCACCGTACCAGCCTCGTCGATCTCCAGATGGACCCCGTTCGACCCGCGACCGACCTCGACCTTGATCTCCGAGGTCGCGGGGTTGGAGAGCTTCGCCGGCACGGTCACGCGGAAGACCTTGCCGGTCTTGTCGGTGAAGGTCTCCTGGGCCGCCTTCTTGGGGCGGCTGGCGAGCATCCCCGCCTTATTCTTGGCCACCATGAAGGCTTTGGGGTCGACCGTCGGGTCGGGCAGCGCGGGCGGCTGGTCGGCGCCCTCGGGGTCGAGCCCGATGATGGCCACGCGATGGGCCCCGACGACCGCGCCGTCGCCGGCCGACTCCGTCGAGAGCACGAACGACCCATCCTTGTTGATCGAGCCAATCGCGGGTGGCCCCGAGGTCCCCTTCGTCGTGTCGGGCTCGAACATGATCGAGCCGTAGGTCAGCGGCTTCCCCTGATGGGTCACCGTCCCGGTCACCCGGGCCAGTTCCAGGCCGTTGTCGGAGCCGCAGCCGGAAAGGGCGGCGAGAAGGCCCGCCTGGAACAGGATCATCGCGTTTCGCATGGACGCCTCCTCCTCCGCTCGGTGCAAACGGGCAAGAACAGGGCGGGGCGACACCGCCCCGCCCGTGGCCGAAATCCGGCCTCGCCCGGATCAGTAGGCGTCGGAGGAGATGACCTCGCCGCGACCCCTGGTGCTCAGGGCGGCGTACGTCCGCGGGTTGACCGTCTGCTTGACGAACCGGACCGACCCGTCGCTCAGGCAGAAGTTGGCCCCTCCCGGATGCTTGCTCTTGAAGGCGAAGTTGTAGACCTGGTTGCGGAAGCAGTGGGTCGCCTGGATCGAGGTGATGTAGGCGGTGCTGCACGTGGTTCCGTCGGTCGGGTCCACCTCGTTATCCCTCAGATTCGTCTTCCAGTTCAGCGGCACGATGGTCCCGCCGTAGGCCCCGTGGCCGTTGGTCCACATGAGCTGGCCGTTGAAGTTGGGCGAATTCTCGCCGACCAGGAAGGTGTTGCTCGATCCGTCGGTGCACGAAGTCAGGCTCGTGACCGCCCCGGAGCTGCAATCGCCGAACATGCCCGAGAACGTGTTGTTGCATCCCCAGTAGGTGCCGGCCGCCTGGGTTGAGTAGATGTCGAAGAGCGGGTTGCCCGTCTTCTGGTCGCCCCAGCTCGTCACATAGTTCAACGGAGCGGCGGTGTACGACGTCCCCAGGTCGAGGATGTTCGTCCATTTCCGGTCGGTAAAGAGCTTGTTGGAGTCGTCCGAAGGGCAGAGATACGCCGAGATGATCGTCCGATAGACGGTCACATGCTCCACGCTCGTGTTGGCGCCGCTCCTCAGCGAGAAGTTGATCGCGTTGTAAGTCGGGCCCTGCTCGAGCTGCGGCAGGATGAACGTGGACCAGGCCCACCAGGAGCCGTCCCAGCCGACCTGCACCATCGAGCCCGGGGGAAAGCTCCCCAGCGAGTCGTGATAGTTGTGCATGGCCAGGCCGATCTGCTTGATGTTGTTGATGCACTGGGCACGCCTGGCGGCTTCGCGGGCGCTCTGAACCGCGGGCAGGAGAAGCGCAATCAAAACCGCGATAATAGAAATGACAACCAGCAACTCAATCAGAGTGAATCCTCTGCGACGCATGGGACGCTCCGTGGCCGAAATAGGGGGAACTGCTCGCCGATTCAGGGATGGCCAGACCCGCCCGGCAAATATACGTTAAACATCGAACCTACCCAGGTTTATCACAACCTCCACCGAGATCAATAGGAGACGCCTGATTGTTCCTGTTTCTGCTCAAAATAATGGCAGATTGAGGCGCACGACTGCACGAGACGATGCAATGCGTCTCTTCCAAACTCAAACAACTCGATCTAGGCGCGAGACGATGCGGGATCGATGGCGACCGATCCCGCACTCGTGAGTCTCGCGGAGCCAGGGCGGTGAGCTAGCTCGTCTGCGGATTCAGGCCCAGTTCAAGCTCGTCGAGCCGCGATTCGAGCCGTTCGAGGGCATCCGGAGTGAGTTCGATCTGTCCGAACCGCACACCATAGAAGGCGTCGACGATCAGGGGCGGGACGTCGGCGACCTCGGAGAATCGGCCGCCTCTCGACGTCAGCGAGACCATCGCCCGGTGTGCGAACTCGCGCGGGGTCTCGGTGGGGGGGCGATCCAGGCCGAGCCCTGAGAGAAGCTGGGCCAGCCGCCGGTAGAAAGCGACCCCGATGGCCTGCTGATCGTCGGATTTCGCCTCGCCACGGAACCAGCGTCGCAGCCGCCGGAACGCCCACCTCAGGATGAAGCCCAGCAACGCCAGCGTGAGCAAGACGGCCATGGACACGAACATCCCGCGCACGCTGAAGAACTCGCGAGGCCGCTTGAAGTCGGTGAGCCAGGTCCAGGCCTGCCTGCCCGCCTCGCCCATGATCTGGAACCCGCGTTGGGCCTCCCCATAGAGCCGCATCGCCGGCTCATAAAGGATCCGCTTCTGCCGCTCTGAGTTGTAGCCGACCACGTAGAACACCCAGAGGTAGCGGATGAAGTCATTGACCTGGCGGAAATTCCCGCTGAAGCCCCCCATCGACCGGACCGAGGCCTCGCGCTCGTTGGCAGGGGTCGGGTCAAGCGAGATCCAGCGAGGCCTGCGGAAGCGGTCGGCCTTGTCCCATGGGCTGAGCATCTCGACCCAGCTGTGGGCATGTTTCTGGCGCACAGTCATCACGCCGGCCAGGTCGTTCCAATCCCCCCCCTTGAATCCGTTGACCATCCGGGAGGGAATGTCGATCGACCGGAGCATCAGCGCCAGGGCGCTGGCGAAATACTCGCAGTGCCCCTGGCGACGGTTGCGTACGAAGTCCAGCACAGGGTCGACGTTCGGGTCGATGACGTCGATCTGGAGCGTGTAGGAGAATTGCCCCGAGTCTCGCAGATAGGCCTCGATCGCGCGGCCGCGTGCGTCCCAGTCGGAGGCGGGAATGCCGGCGACCAGGGGGGCGACGATCGCCCTCAGCTCGTTCTTGAGTTCCGGGTTCATGGAGAGGTAGGTCGCGAGCTGATCGGCGTCGGGGAACTGCTCGTTACGCTGGAGCCCGTCCCGATCGGTCGTGGAGAAGACCTTATAGTCGTACATCCCGGTCCGACTCTCGGAGCGGCTCAGGGTGCCGTCGATGGCGCTGATGTCGGGCTCGCTCCCGCGTGATCCCGAGGCATCGATCATCGGCCTGATCCCGAAGAGGACCATGCCGTCGGTCGGCTCCATGCGGATCTGCTGGATCAGGATCGAAGGCTCGGTGGGGGCCTTTGAAGATCGGAGCGGGAAGCTCGCCGGCCGGCGCGTCTGGCGGCTCCAGCGGCGGTTCTTGTAGCTCCCCAGGGTCACCCCGCGCCAGAGCGGATCGTCGGCCGGCTTGACCCGGGACCTCGGCTCCTCGACGGTGCCGTCGAAGAACTCCACGCTCATGACGATCGTGTCGTTCTCGAGGATCTCGCCGAGCTGTCCCAGCTCCACCGTGTCGTCGAACCCGGTCAGATGCTTCGAGATCGGCTGACCTCGGGTCGAACTGCCCATCGACACCCGGCGAGGCATCATCAGGAAGATGGCACCCCCCAGAAGTAAGGTGAGTGCCGCGACCCTGAGGACAGCGAAGGCGAATCGGCCGTCGACTAGGCCGGGGTAAGGCTCGGAGAGGTCGAGCGCCGGGGTGACCGTCGTGCCGGGGGGCTGCTGCACACGCCTCGCATCCCTGTGCAGAGAAAAGAGATGCAGCACCCAGAGGGCCGTCAACGCCCAGGCGAACAGCGCGATGCCGACCGCGTCGCTCTGGCTCATCACGCCGCCGACGAGCACCTGCATGAGGCCCAGCAGCATCAGGAACCAATCGTCCTCGATCGTTTTGGGCAGGAACATCTTGATCAGCTGGAGATAGACCAGCCAGTGCCCGAGCGCAAGCAGCGTCTGGTTCTCGTCCATGGAATATTCCAGGACGATCAGGCTGATCGAACCCAGGGCCAGCACGTTGGCCATCGGCCGGCTGAGCCCCAGCTTGGGGTCGCGATCCACCGTCAGGAGCGCAACGACCGCCGCGCCGGCGACGACGATCGGGTACAGGATGGCGATCTTGCTGTCGTCGGTCGCATCGATGCTCATCACCAGGGTGGAGAAGAAGAGCATCAGATAGAAGCTGGCGCGATAGACCGTGTAGAACCTCAAGTTCGGGCCTCCCGCCCATGGGCCGCCGGGGCCTGCGGCCCCCTGGGATGGGGCGACTCGCCGCTGAGCGAAGCCCGCCTGACCTCTCGAGATCCTGTGGATGAGATCCGATCGAAGACCACATCGTCGGCCTCGCGCCTCGAGGCGGCGGCCTGGACGACGGGCTTGCCGAATTGGATCAAGTCGTTCAGGTCGCCCTTCGATGCGTCGAAGGAAATGACGCGCCCCAGCAGTCCGCGGGCCGATGCGCCTGAGAGCCGCGCCGAACGCTCGCCTTCCTCCGTCAGGTTCAGGGGTCGGGTCGAGATCACGACGAGGATCGCCTCGCGCAAGGTCGCCGGCGGCAGGGCGTCGAAGAGGGCCGAAAGCTGGCCCTCGGGAGAGCCCTTCAAGGTGGCCAGGTGCTCCAGCAATTCGTGCAGCAGCTTGATTGACGCGGGCCCCTGGCGAAGCCCCGGGGTCGGTCCGGTCCAGCCCAGGATTAGACGCCTGCCCTGGTGCCGGCAGGTCTCCAGGCAGACCGTCGCCACGAACCGGATGGCAAGCTCAAGGCTCTCGCGCTGCTCGGGCGTCACCTTGGTCCGGGGCAGCCAGGGGTCGATCAGGATCGCCAGATCCTGCTCGTGCTGCTGCTCGAACTCCTTGACCATCAGCTGGCCGACGCGAGCCGAGGTGCGCCAGTGGACCCATCGGGGGCTGTCGCCCGACCGATAGTCTCGCATCCCGTGATATTCCTGCTGCTGCGCGGTGACGTCATGCCGGCTGCCACGCCGGGTCTCGCTGGCCTCTCTCTGCATGACGTACCAGCGACGCGCAAGCTGCCCCACCTGCGGATAGACGACCAGCTCATCGGTCTCGCCCACCGTGTCCTGCCACTCCAGCAGGCCGAACGGCGAGCGTGTCTTCATGTCCATCTCGCTGAACATGTAGCGACCGCGGGCGGGGCTGGGGCCTTGCCAGCGTAGGCGGCCTCGGCCCAGGCTGGGCACCCGCGCGAAGAAGATGCGCGGGTTGATGGTCGAGGAGCCGGGGATCGTCCGGTCGAGCGGGATCAGGTGATCCTCGATCGAGATGGCCAGCGCCGCGGTCCATTTCCGGTCATTGTCCAGCGTGTAGTCCAGGTTCAGCGGGTCGCCGCAGAACAGGTAGGCCGGGACCCGCCGATGGACGCGCACCTTTCGCACGGTTCGCGAGCTGAAGATTAACGACGCGAAGATCGGCCCGAAGACGAGCCCGGCCACCAGGAAGATCAGGTTGATCTGCTGATAGATCCCCGTCATCAGCAGCCCGGCCCAGACGAGGGCATAGACGGCCCCCTCCCAGGTGCAGCGCTGGCGTTGCCGGGCCCAGCGCGAGAGCTGGGCCCACGTCCTCCGCTTTCGAAGAAGTGGCATCGTGGGGCGGCTCCCTGCGCGTCGGATCTGCTGGGGCGGGGTCTGGAGCCTGAATCAGGACGGGATACGGATCCGGTCGACCACGTCGCGGATGATCGCCTCGGCCGCGCCGAACTCGCCGGCCTGGAGGAACGACTTGCCCACGACCCGGTGAGCCAGGACCGGCACGGCCAGGGCCTTGATGTCGTCGGGCACCACGTAATCGCGGCCCGAGACGAACGCAAGGCTCTGCGCGGCACGGTACAGGGTCAGGGCCCCGCGGGTGCTGACCCCGACGTGCAGGTCCTCGCCGTCACGGGTCGCATGCACGATATCCAGCAAGTAGTCGGCGATTGCGTCGTCGACGCGCACCTCGCGCACCGCCCGCTGGAGCCGGGTCACGTCGTGGGCACCCAGGACGGGCCGGAGCGCCTCGACGGGGGGCCCCGCGCGGTGGGTCGCCAGGACCCGACGCTCCTCGGATCGAAGCGGATAGCCCATGCTCAGGCGGATCATGAACCGGTCGAGCTGGCTCTCGGGCAGGACATAGGTCCCCTCGAACTCGTAAGGGTTCTGGGTCGCCAGCACGATGAAGGGGGCGTCCAGGATGTACGTCTTCCCCTCGACGGAAACCTGGTTGTCGCTCATCGCCTCGAGCAGGGCGCTCTGGGTCCTGGGCGTGGTCCGGTTGATCTCGTCGGCCAGGATGACGTTGGCGAAGATGGGGCCCGGCTTGAACAGGAACTCGCCCGAGGCCGAGTTATAGATGCTCGACCCGAGGATGTCCGACGGGAGCAGGTCGGGCGTGAACTGAATCCGCTTGAAGCTGCAATCGATGCTCGCGGCGAGGGCCCTCGCGAGCAGGGTCTTGCCCACGCCCGGGACGTCCTCGATCAGCACGTGGCCTTCGGCCAGAAGTGCGACGACGGCAAGTCGGATGACCTCGGGCTTGCCGAGGACCACCTTCGCGACGTTATCCAGGAGCCGCTGGAGCATCCCCATCAGGTCTTCGATGGGAGGAGAAACGAGCTCGGCCGTTTCGGGTGAAGTCATGCGCAGCCCTTCGAATCGATCCCCGGATCACCCGAGCTGTGTTCATCGGGACGCTCGAGTATAGACAAGAGGCCCGCCGATTCCAACGAGCGGACGCCCTCGCCGACCGAATCTACCGGGACGGGTCGGGCCTCGAATGCCGGCCTGCCCCGACCCGGCCATTTGTGTTAGGCTCGCGCCGCTCGAAGGGCGAGGGAGGCCAGGCCATGACTCGCGGCAACCGATCGGTCCTGCTGCTGACACGCATGCTCGCCGGCAATGACCCCGGCCGAGACTGGAAGACCCTGGTCGGGTCGCTCACAGACCGCGGCGTCGACTGCCGATTCCTCTCGCTGAGCTGCGAGGCGAATCGCGATCACGGGATGCCTCACGTCGTGGAATGCCCGGGCCTGGGCCGGGCCTGGCAACGGGCCTGGTCGATCCGCAGGCTCGACCCTTCGATCCGCAGGCCGCTCATCCACGTCCTCGACGCTTCGCTCAGCGATTTGGGCCTGGCCCTGGCCGAGCACTGGTCGGTCCCCTACGTCCAGACGATCGAGGAGTTCCCGCCGATCGACTCGGTGCTCCGCGTCTCGAAGCGTTGGTGCCGGATGCTCCTTCCCACCGGCGACGCCCTGGCCGACGAGCTTGCCCGGACCCTGAACGTTCCCAGGGCCTTGCTCCGAATCATCAGGCCGGGCGTCTCGCGGTCGGAGCCCTCCCGGACCCGCCGGACGGCCAGCACGCGCGTCGCCGTGGTCGGAGCCGCCGGCCCGCTGGTCGCGGCCTCGGGCTTCTTCACCTTCCTGACCGCCGCGAGACGCGTGCTGGACACAGGGGCAGACGTCGAGTTCGTCGTCATCGGCCAGGGAGAAGACGAGGTCGACCTCCGCCGCAGGGCCGACCGCCTGAGGATGACCGACCGGATCACGTTCGCGGGCCGGCCGATCCAGGGCCTGAGCCCCTGGGACGCGATGGATGTCTACTGCCAGACCTCGACCACGCCCACCACGGGTTTTCCGCTCATCCGGGCCATGGCCCGCGGCGTCCCCTCGATCGTCGCCGACGTGCAAGGCCCCCGCTCCCTGGTCGAAGATGGGCAGAGCGGCCTGATCGTTGCCCCCGAAGACAGCCAGGCGCTCGCGCGCTCGATGCTCTGCATGCTCGCCGATCCCGACTGGGCCGCCGAGCTGGGCACACGCGGCCGCGATTCGATCGGCGAGACCCACGACTCGGCCATCGAGGCCGACCGGCTCATCCGGGTCTACGACGACGCACTGGCCGACGACCGGCCCTCCTGCCTGGTCCCCGTCGCCGGCCGCATCTCCGCCTGAGTTGAGGCCGGACCAGTTACTCCGCCTGAAGACGTCCCGTCGCGCCGCCGACCAGGGAACGACCCTCCTCGGGCTCGGCCAGGCTCCGCTCGTATCGCTTCGAGGTGGAGAGGAACTCGTAGAACGCCAGCAGCCCGCAGAGGATGAAACCAGGTCGGCCGTCGAGGAATCCCAGGCGCAGCACGTACGCGTAGAAGAACCGGATCGCCGGGCGGCAGGGGAGCCTGAGGTAGACCTTCTTCAGGCGCCGCTTGAAGGCCTTGCCCAGGCCGATCGACACGGGGATCGGCTCGCTGAGGAACCGGCGGAACTGCGCCGCCTCCCAGCTCGAATATCGGTCGTGCTTCTCGACCCAGACGGAAATTGTCGGGTAGGCGTGATGGTCGAGCTCGTGCACCAGCCGGACGACCTTGCCTTCCAGTTCGACATGCTCATGCGCCTCGTTGTCGCCAGTCCGGTCCCCGGGCGCCACGGGCATCCGCTCATATCGGCCGAGCTTGTGCTTGAAGAGGCGCAGGTTCCAGCATTCGGAATAGCCGCAATGCTTGATCCGACGACCGAGGAAGAAATACTTCATATTCAGATAGAAACCATCCGCCTCGTCGGCCTTGGTCCGTTCGGCGATCTCCTCCGCCAGTTCGGGGACGACCACCTCGTCGGCGTCGACGATCAGGACCCAATCATTGCGGAGCGGCAGGTTGTCGAGCGCCCAGTTTTTCTTCTTCGGGTAGATGCCGTTGAACCGGAACTGCACGACCTTGGCGCCGAACTCGGCAGCGACCTCGGCCGTCTCGTCGGTGCTCTGGCTGTCGACGATGAAGACCTCGTCGGCCCAGGCCAGGGCCGGCAAGCACCTCCTGAGATTCTCGGCCTCGTTCTTGGCCGGGACGATGACGCTGACCTTGGCACGCGTGGATTGGCCGATCATGAGGCATCTCCCGGCATCAGGACCGAATCGGGCCGGGGTCCGCCCCCGGCGACCCACCGATAGACCTCGGCCAGCCGCTCCCCCTGGCGATCCCACGTGAAGCGCTCTTCCACCAGAGCACGACCCCGCCCCGCCATCGCCAGGCGTTCGGTCGGGGCCATCTCCAGCAGCGTCCGCAACCCCGTGGTCACGTCGGCGGCGGTCGGCTCGACGACGATGGCCCCCTCGGCAAACGCAAGCTCGGGGAAGTGGCATGCCGTGGTGACTAGCGAGGGAAGCCTGCAGGCCAGGGCCTCCAGGATCGCCATGCTGAACCCCTCGCTGTAGCTGGGCAACACGAACGCATCGGCGGCGCCCCAGACGGCTTTCGCCCGCGCACCGGAGACGTGGCCGGCGACCGTGATCCGTCCCCGCACGCCCAGGGATTCGGCCTGAGCCAGGAAGGGCTCCAGCGCCCCATCATCATTGCCGGCGAGCACAAGGTGCATCTCGGGATGATCGCCGGAGACGGTCGCCATCGCCTGCGCCAGCAGGTCCAGCCCTTTCTTGAGGTGAACACGGCCGTAGAACAGGACGACGAACTTGCCGGCGAGCTCGGGGTGGTCTCGCTCGAGCACGCTCCGGTCGGGCAGCGAGTCGAACGGGGCGAGGTCGACCCCGTTGGGCACCAGGCAGACCGGGGTCTTCGGGGCGATGGCCCGCAGGTGGCCGATCTCCGGCCTGGCCAGGGCGTGCAGGCACGCGGCCCTGCGCAGGTTCTTCCCCTCGACGAGTGCGGTGTAGACTCGCTTCTTCAGGGCTTTATGCTTCATCGCCCAGGGCTCGGCCATCCCGTGCGCGGCGATGAGGTAGGGAACCTTCGCACGCCGGGCCTCGGCCGAACCGCGTCGCGTGTGCCCCTGCCAGAGCCCGTGCAGGTGGACCACTTCGGCCCCGCGGACCGAGGCCTCGAGGTCGGTCTCGGGCCCGTAAAGCCGGACGCGGTCGGACGGGCCCGAACCGTCGAGCCTCGATGGAGTAGGAGTGACGATCGAGACGTCGGTCCCGCGACCTGCGAGCGCCCCGGTCATGCCCAGGATGCTGGGGACCATCCCGCCGTCCCGCCTCGGGTCGAGCCCATTGCAGACGTGGAGCCAACCGCGGCGGATCACCGGAGATTTCTCCGAGAAAACCGGTCGATTGGCCGATTCGAGTTGCGTGCTCATGCGGACCATCCCTTGGTTGTCGCGCCCATGGCCAAAAAGCTCGCGGACTTCCTGCCCGCTGGCCTCTCGATGGCGATGCGGGCCGCTTCCAACGTGCCGCGAGCGAACCGCTCGGGGCCCCACTCCGCCGCGTTCTCCGCGGCGAATCGGCCCATCGCCGCGCGTCGCTCGACGGGAAGTCCGGCCAGCCAGCCCAGGCAATCGGCGATCTGCGATTCGTCGTTCGGGTCGAACCGCCGCCCTGCACCGTCAGGCACCAGGGTTTCGACGCACCCCGCCCGATCCGAGACCAACAGCGGCAGGCCACAGGCTGCGGCCTCGTTGACGACCAGGCCCCAAGGCTCCATCAGGCTCGGGTGGACGAACCCGCCCGCATGCGCCTGCCAATGTGCCTGCTCGCCGGCCTGGAGAAAGCCGGGAAGATGAACCGCCGACGCATGCCCGCTCGCCTCGATCGCCGCCAGGATCGAAGGCTCGTCGGGCCCGCCGCCGCAGAGCACCAGATCCCAGGCCCCCTCCCCCGCAGCTTCTCGATAGCGGGCGAAGGCTCGCACGAGCCGGACGAGATTCTTCTCGGGAACGAACCGATTGACCGCCAGGAAATAGGGCCGAACGGGCAGTCCCGCCCTCGAATTCGGGTCGCGCCGGGCCCGGTCGGCCGCGTCGGCGAAGGCCTTGTTGTCGACCGCGTTGTACCCGAGCGCAATCCGGTCGGCGGGCATTCCCAGGCTGACGAGATAGTCGCGATGCCTGGGTCCGCCCACCAGTCCTGCGGCGCATCGGCGGACCCTTCGGCGTTTGATCGCCTCTTTCCACCAGACCCGCGGATGGTCGATGTGCTGGCTCTCCGACATCAGGATCGTCGGCAGGCCCCGCCGGTCGGCCCATCCCAACGCGGCCATCGACTCGGGCCGGGAATAGCCGACGATCGCGACGACGTCGGGCCGATCTCGCTCCAGGGCCTCTCTCATCGCCCCCGAGCATTCCGAGGCGGCCAGCAACTCGACCGCACGGTCGGGGAAGAGGCGAGTCCAGTCGAATGGTTCCTCGCCGGCCTCGACGAGCCAGGGGTAACGCCGTTCGCTTCCGGCAAGCTCATACGCGGTGAGGCGGCCCCCCTCGCGTCGCAACGCAACGCCCAGCGCGCGGAGCCGCGCGAGGTGATAGGGCCCGAAATTGGTGAACGTGACTGCCAGATGCATCGGCGTGTCCCACTCCGTCGAGACGAACGGCCCTCAGGCCGAGGCCTTGGCGCTCCCGTAGAGGGCCCTGTTGTAAATCCAGAGGAAGGCCAGCGGCGGCAGCGTGGTGTGGCCGTAGACGTAGTAGAACCAGATAAACGGATCATCATTCACCGTCATCAGCCAGGCGTTGTAGAACGTCAGGGGCCACCAGACCTGGGCCCAGGCGGTGTGTGCATAGAGCCTGAAGTATTCATAAGCCGTCTTCAGGATCGCGGCCAGGATCGCCAGGACGATGAAGGTCCCGCCCGCGCCGCCGTTGAGCTGCGCGGCGCCCAGCACGCCGATTGCGGGGCCCGTGAACGTCTCGTCCCGCTTGAACTCCGAGCCCGCGATCCAGGCGGCAACCCACTTGTCGCGGCCGTAGATCGGCTTGTCCCGCCAGATCAGACGCGGGATGTAGGTCGAGTAGAGCCGGCGGTACGACTCGCCGTAGTCGTAGCTCGACTTGTCTGGGACCGTGGACATCATCAGGTAGAAGCCGCCGATCTCCTCGGTCTCCTTGGATGTCTTCTCCGGCGCGGTCTCTTCCTCCCCGCGGCTCGCGAGGTTCGCATTGACCAGGATCGAGTCGGCATTGAATTCCGTGACGTATTGCAGGAACCCCGCCACCGACCGCTCGTAATTCTCATTGCCGCGCCAGCCAAGCGCCAGCGAGACGACCACCGCGCCCAGCACCCCCGTGACCAGCAGCACAACCTTGGGCGGCTTGGTCCCCTTGGAGATGTAGTAGGCGGCGACCGTGGTCAGCAGGCCGATCAGCGAGTGCGACCGCTTGCCGTTGAGCATCCAGATGAACACGTACATGAGCGTGGTGGTGATCCCCGCGAGCCGCAGCGTGGGGCTTGGCGGGTCGCGGTGCATCGCGGAGACGATCAGCATCACGCCGCCGACGACCATGAAGATCGGGAACTGCCGGAGCAGGTTCTCGGCCCCCGACGCGTCGCCGTCGCCGCCGCCGGTGGCGAGCACCAGGCCCGACGAGATCAGGCCCCAGAGGATCAAGGGAGGGACCATGACCCCCGTGGTCACCTGCGACCACCCTGCCGGAGCCCCCGGCAGGAGCTTCGCGATCCGTCGACCAAGCGGCGAGTAATAGACGGTCATGAACCAGGACAGGGCCCAGAACGACCTGAACCCGGCCGCCTCGATCAACTCCTCGCCGTGGACCCGCAGGGCCCAGTCGTGATAAGAGATGGCCTGCACCACGTAGACCTGGAAATAGCCGACGAGGAACATCCAGATCGGCGCGAACGGATCGAATGCCCTGCGAAAGAACTGCGACGCGACCAGCCCGATCACGAGCGCCGCGGTGGCATAAACGTAGGTAAGGTCATTCATGGGGGCCATCCGTGGTGCCAGTCGGTCGGTCGGCTCAGCCCGCGAGCAGGCCGTCGATCTCGGCGTTGATCGACGCCTGGTATCGCGACCAGTCGAACTGCTCGGCACGGCTCCTGGCCGCCTCGCCCATCCTCAGACGGGCATCGACATCCTCGCCCATCCGATGCATCGACGCGGCCAACGAATCCACGTCGGCCGGGGGGACGACCAGGCCTTCGACACCGTCCCTGACGACCGAGCCCGCCTCCGCCGTCAGCACACTCGGCAGGCCGCAGGCCATCGCCTCGTAGGTGACGACCGCGGAGCCTTCGAACAGCGAAGGGAAGACGAAGACATCGGCCGCGGCCATCTTCGCCGCCACCTCGGAATGCCCCAGTCGGCCTAGCAGCTCGACCCGGTCGAGATAGGGCTCCAGCGGGCCGGTCCGCGCCGGCAACGGGCCCAGAAGCTGCAATTTCCAACCGGGTCGGCGGATCTCATCCCAGGCTTGCAGCAAGTAGCCGATCCCCTTGCGTTGAGTAATCCCGCCTGCGAAGAGGAACGTACAGCCCTCGCCCGTACGCTTCTCCAGGTCGGGGCGGAATCGTCGCAGGTCGGCCGCGTAAGGGATCACGCGGATTCGTTCCTCGGGCGTGCCGTGGCGGGCCAGGGTCCGGGCGATGTGATCCGACGGGACGAAGATCCGGTCGGCCCCCTCCAGGTCGCTCAGTCGTCGGTCGTGCAGCCATGCCAGCTCGTCGAGATCGAGCTTGCCGTCGCCCAGATAGATCGGGAAGAACTCAGGCGACAGCTCCGCCTCGCGACGGAGGATCTCCTGCTCCTCGCGGACGTCGCCATGGACCATGCTCAGGATCGACCGGACGCCCAGTCGGCGGCAGGTCGGCCATCCGTGGACCGAGGCCACGTCGCTGAAAAGGAGCGCCACGTCGGGCTTGGTCCGCTCGATCGCGCGGGACACGCGGAGGTCGAACCGGGTCGTCCTCCAGCGAGCGACCTCCCGACGACCGCCCGGGAACCGGCCCGCGAGTCGCCCTTCGGCGGCCAGGCAGAGGTCGACACCGGGGGCCATGCTCACGCGGTCGCGGGGGATCTCCGGGTGATGCCTCCGCTTGGCCAGCCGCCTGAATCGGGCGAACTGGCAGGGGGCCATCTCGCGGACAAACTTCGTCAGCGGCCCGTAGCCGCCGTAATACGTCGACGTCTCGAACCGGGCCAGCCGGCCCGACCGCGCCAATCCCGCGACCGCCTCGTAGCCGGGCGGGCGGGCATCGGGACAGGCGACCAGGACCGAGGGCTCGGGTTGGCCGACCGTCAGGGTCTCGGTGCGTTCTTCGGTGGGTGCCTGGGGAGACACGAGATCGTCCTTGATCCGCGGGTGTCGTCACGTGGGTGCAAAGCAAGCGGGAACGGGAGCAGGCGCGAGCACGATCGAGATCTGCTCAGGTCAGAGCAGGCTCGGCGTCGACAATCGCCTTGACGGCGTGCCCTTGCAGGTCGGTGGGCACGTCCAGGCCAAAGAGGCGCAACACCGTCGGCGTCACGTCCATCAGCTGCATGCCCTGAACCCAGTCGGAGTGCTCGATGCCCGGCCCGGCCGCGATCAGGATCCCCTCGGGGGCGTGATTCGCGTCGTCAGGTCCGGTGTCATTCTCGAACGTGTGAATATTCCCGGTGCCGACCGTGCCGACCGACCTCCAGGTCAGGTTGCCGAAGTAGACGAAGAGGTCGGGCGGGGCAGCCCCGCGCGTCTCTCGATAGAGATTCTCCGGCTTCAGGACCCGTGTGCCCATCGGCCGTCCCTCGTGGTCGGGGATCGCCTCGATCTCGGCGATCAGCTTGTCGCGGGTCGCCTCGTACTGGTCGGCCGGGATGATCCCCTGCGGCTCGCGCCCCTGCACGTTGAGGAACAGCCGGCCGTAATAGCCGCCCGATCCCCAGGCCGTCGTCTTGGACCAGTCGATCTTGATCGCTTCAAGGCGACAGGGGGTCGTCGGCATCTGCTCGGGGACGAGGTAGCCCTTCTGGATGAGCCACTCGTTCAGGGCGACCCCCCCCTCCATGCATTGCGCCCCGTGGTCGGACACCACGAGCACCGTCGTGTCTGCGGGGAGGACGTCGAGCAGCTCACCGATCTTGCGGTCGATGTGGACGTAATAGTCCTCGATCACCGACTCATACGGATTCCCCGGCTCGTACCGGTGATGGTTCTTGTCCATATATTGCCAGAAGGCGTGATGGACGCGGTCGGTGCCCATCTCCACCATCATGAAGAAGTCCCAGGGCTTCGTCGTGAGGAGGTGGCGGGCCAGCGCGAACCGCTTATCGGCCATCCGGACCATCGAGTCGCGGATCTTGTCCTTGCTCGGCGTGCGGAAGTCGGAGACGTCGAACTCGTAGGGGTGCACGTCGGCCAGGCCGGCGATCTCCGCCTTCAGCTCGGGGGGATAGGTGTAGTTGGATTCGATCGAGGGGGTGAGGAAGTCGCTGACCAGGAGCCCGTTGACCGGCCTGGGCGGGTAGGTCTGCGGCACGCCCAGCATGATGACCTTCTTGCCCGCCTTGCCCAGGTAGTCCCAGAGCAGCGGCTCGCGCACGGCCAGCGACGTGGCGGTGGTCATCTTTTCATACGACCGATCGGCCCGGTTGCGAAAGCCGTAATAGCCCAGCGTGCCGGGGTCTTTGCTGGACATCATCGACATCCAGGCGGGCACGGTGATGGGCGGATCGGAGCTTCGCAGCTTGCCCCAGGCGCCGCGCTCGCGAAGCCGGGTCAGGTTGGGCAGCTTGTCCGCCCAGCGCTCAAAGGCCAGGCTCGGCTCGAGGCTGTCGAGCCCGATGATGACGACCTTGGTCTCTGGGGTGCCCGCCATCTGGTGCCGTCCTCGTCTCGATCGTGCGTAGGCGCCTGGTGGATGAATGCGGGGCGACGCCGGCCTTTCGACCGGCGTCACCCGAAGTCGCATCTTGATCAGACCGACTGGTAACCTTGAACATACTTCTCGCGGCGGGCGAGCTCAAGGTCGTGGTCCATCATCATCTTGATCAGGCCTTCGAAGTTGACCTCGGGCTCCCAGCCCAGCACCTTCTTGGCCTTGGTGGGGTCGCCCTGCAGGATGTCAACTTCGGACGGCCGCGTGTAGCGGGTGTCGAACTCGACATAATCGCGGTAATCGAGGTCGACCTGGTTGAAGGCGACTTCCAGGAGGTCGCGGATCGAGTAGGTCTCGCCGGTGGCGACGACGTAATCGTCGGGCTGATCCTGCTGGAGCATCAGCCACATGGCCCGGACGTAGTCGCCGGCGAAGCCCCAGTCGCGCTTGCTCTCCAGGTTGCCCATGACGAGCTTCTTCTGGAGTCCTTCCTTGATCCGCGAGGCGCCCAGGGTCACCTTGCGAGTGACGAACGACTCGCCACGGCGCGGGCTCTCGTGGTTGAAGAGGATGCCCGAGCAGGCGAACATCCCGTAGGCTTCGCGATAGTTGATGGTCTGCCAGTGGCCATACAGCTTGGCGCAGGCATAGGGGCTGCGTGGGTGGAACGGCGTGTGGAGGCCCTGCGGCGGGGCTTCCGAGCCATACATCTCGGAGCTGGACGCCTGGTAGAACTTGACCGGCTTGGACTTGTTCAGGTGGCGGCACGCTTCGAGGATACGCAAGGTACCCAGGCCGACGACGTCGGCGGTGTACAGCGGCTGGTCGAAGGAGACGCGGACATGGCTCTGTGCTCCGAGGTTATACACCTCGTCGGGCTTGATCGTCTCGACCAGGCCGGCGAGGCTCGACGCGTCGGCGAGGTCGGAATAGTGCAGCTGGAACCGGTCGCCGTAATCGTTGCCGCCGTAGAACAGGTGGTCGATGCGTTGGCGGTTCAGCGTGCTGGCCCGGCGCACCAGGCCGTGGACCTCGTATTCCGGCTTACTCAGCAGGAACTCGGCGAGATAAGAACCATCCTGCCCGGTGATCCCGGTGATCAACGCACGTTTCATCGGCTCGCTTCCTTTTCGGCCAGTCGACCGGTTCCGCCGGATGTTGGGTCCAGGGCCCTACGATCAGGGGACGTGATATTCCGCCCGCTCCTCGGGCAGGAATCGATCCAGTTCCACCATCAGCGCATCGACGAAGCCACGGAGGACTTCTCCGTCCGGGTCCAGCTCTCCCGAGCAGAAGACCTCGACAGTCATCCCCGAGCCTCGGGTTGTTCGTCCGTGACTGCTCCGACTGGTGATCGGCAACTGGCGGACGAGGCGCTCCAGGCGACCTTCTCCGAAGATGTAGTACCAAAACCCGATGCTCTGGACCAGTTCACCTTGCGAGTAGACGAGCCGGCTCAACTTGACCGGCGGACCCGCGCGGCGGTCCACCGTCATCACCTTGCACAATGACTCGGCCTTGACCCAGCCGGTCGAGGGGAGGCAGACCTCGGGCGAATGCCGCATGTTCAAGCCACGACTGGAGTAATTGATCCAGAGGCCGAACTGGACGCCGGGGTTGCGAGACGACTCATACACCCGGTTCAGGCAATCATCCGTCTGGGCCCGCTCGCGGATCGAGGGGTCGATCGGCACATCACGGCCGCTCCAATCCCCGAGCGAGAGCGGCAATTCTTCGAGCGATTTTCGAAGCTCGGGTCGGTCGGTCTGGGTGACCACCTCCAGGGCGGCCTGGGCCCCGATGCCCGTCAGGAGCAAGGTAGAACAGGCGATCAGTCGGCAGATGGGGCTCATGCTCAACCTTCGAGCAAGCGTCGCTCGACCTCCAGAATGAGTGGGTGCGTCCAGGATGCATCGGCGACCCCGGAGGGGCGGTCAGCCGGCCGGTTCCATCTCGAATCGGAAGTCGCCCAATGTCGCGTCGGCGGTCTTGGCGGCCGGCGGGGGATCAGAGGGCTTGCTCGGACCACGGGGCTCCAGCACGTCGGAGATCACGTCGAGCAGTCGACAGCCGCCGTAGAGCATCGACAGGCCGAAGCCCATCATGAGCAGCCCTTCGACCGTGTGGAATGCGCCCGAGGCGTAGCGGGGGTCGATCTTGTAGGAGATCCAGCCGGTCAGGGAGACCCGGACGATGTTCGCCGTCAGCGCGATCGGGACCGATGCCACGACGATCGCGGTCCTCTGCCAGACGGGCCGAGAGGCGCCGTAGGCCACGGCGGTCGTCAGGGCCAGGAAGCCGGTCAGTTGCCGCATCCCGCTGCATGCCTCGGCCACGAAGAGGCGGATGTCTCCGGGCAGGGTGAGGAAGTTCCCCTGGCAGAGGACCGGGATCCCGATCGTGTTGAGCAGCCGGGAGGCCACGCGGCTGACCATCAGTTGCAGGGGCGACGCGATCAGGGCATAGAGCGCCACCGGCAGCGGGATCATGAACACGAGGAATCCGATCGCGAACCCGAACCGCCTCAAGGCGGTCGTGCCGGCCAGCAGCGAGCAGATCCCCGCGATGCCCAGCAGGAGCGCCCCGTCGGCCACGAACCCGACCGGGACCAACACGGTGGCCAGACGGCCGAGCACCGACAGCACGATCAGGGTCAGGCCGAGCCCCACGCCCCTGGTGCGCTCGATCGGCCCCCCCTTCATCGCTTCATTCACAAAATAGATGCTGATCAGGGGGACGAGGAAGCCGTGGCTGTAATTCTCGTCCGTCGACCAGATGTAGGCGAAGTGCCTCAGGTTCGAGGCAAACAGCCAGGCCATCAGCCCGAGGCACGCCGCGGCACCGATCAGGTCGACCCGTCCCGCGGGTGAAAAAATGGACCGCTCGATCCACTCGACGAGCGGAGGACGATCGGGACCGGTTCGCGATGGCGGGGGGGGCTTCATGGGTTCGGTGGTGCTTGGCATCGGATGCGTCCCCATCCTGGAAGAGGTGTCCATCAATGGAAGCAGGCGGGTTGACGGGGGCCGGCGGGCCGATTACTGCGCCGTGATGCGTGTGTCGCCCCGGCCGCCATCTTCCTGCATCTGGGTGCTGACGGCGCGGCCGGTGATGGCGTCATTCGGGTCGGTCGACTTGGCCGCCTCCAGCGCCATCCGCCGCTTGCCGCTGTCGGCCTGCCGCGACGCGAGGTCGGCCACGTTCATCCACCACGACCGCTTGACGACGTCCAGCGGCATCATGGCGATGGCCACGCGGTAGTGTTCTTCGGACTCGGCGAATCGGCCCAGCAGCGCCAGGGCCTCGGCGCGGGCGGCCCGCTCGATCACGGCCTCCGGCCCGTCGCCCTTCACCGCGTCGGCTCGGTCGATCACCCGCTTCAACGCGGCGTCGGCCTCGGCGGAGCGGCCACGCTCACGCAGAACTCGAGACGCGGCCAGTTGCGCGACGGCGAAGTCGGGCACCGCCTCGATCCAGCGTGGGTCGTTCGACCAGGCGGGTTGCTCGGCCATGTCCTTCAACGTGGAGGCGATTGCCCCCTCGAAGGGGAGGGAGTAGCGGTGGGCGGGCTCGTCCAGATATTCGGGGGCGGGCAGGTCATCCAGGTCGGTCGTGATGGCGATCTCGAGGGCGTGCCGATAAGCGTGGAGCGCCTGTTCAAGCTTGCCCGCGCGAGCCAGCGTGTGGCCGGCCGACGCCAGCGTGGCCGAGTCACGGCCCAGCCCCATGGCGCCCCACGGCTGGGAGTCGTCGCCGGCATCCCTGGAGAGGGCGAATCGGGTGGCCGAGGCCAGAGGGGAGGCCCCATGCGCCGCGTTGAGCGCCTCGGAAACCTGGGCCGTGTCGGCCCCACCACGGTGCAGCGCGACCGCCCAGTGGTACATATGCCTGGGCGTGGTCCGCCACCAGGTCGTCGAGGGGCCGGTCGCGGTCTCGAGGTCGACCACACGGGGGCCGCGTTCCGCCAGCAGCAGGTCGGCGACCGCGCCCGCAGCCTGGTCATCGCGGGCCCACTGCCAGCTGAGACTCAGGCCACCGAGACCCAGGGCGAGCACCGCCGCGGCCGCGGCCGGAGTGGCCACCCAGGCCGAGATCGACCAGGAATCGGGAGACCGGCGTTCGGTCGGGTCGGGGAATCGCACGGACTGGGCCGATCCTTGGAGCCTCGGGGGCTTTGAACTCGCGTCCGACGGCTCAGTCTCACGGCTCCGCGCCGCATTGGCGGCGTAATTTTGCATGATCTGCCGGACGCTCGGCCACTCTTCCTCGGCCGACCTGCGCTTCAGCGGCTCCAGCGGCCTGGGATCCGGGGCACGCTCGGCCCCCGATCGCGCGAGCCGGATGGGCGACTCGGCCGGAGGAACCTCGACCTCGACCTCCGCGTTGGCCTCGATCGCGGGTTCCTCGACCTCGGAGACCTCGAACGGATCGGAGACCTCGAACGCCTCGGCAACCTCCGCCTGTACAATCGGGGCTTCGTCTTCCACCGCGTCGGCAACGTCAGCGGCGTCGGCGACCTCCTCCTCGACCTCGTCGACTTCAGCCTCAACGGCAGAAGCTCGCCGCCGGAAACCCAGCAGGGACGAGATCCAGCCCCCCCTGGGGCGTTCTTCGGCCGCGTCCAGCTCGACGACGCTCGATTCGATCTCTTCGGGAACAAACTCGACGATCGGTTCGGCGTCGAAGGTTTCTACCACGGAGGAGAATTCGATCGCGGACATCGTCTCGGCAAATGTCTCGATCTCGATCGGACGGCCCGAGACCGGCTCGTGCTCGGCAGTTGGCGCCGGAGCCGGCAGCGATAGGGTCGGCTTCTCCAACTGCTTCATGAACGACGGATCGGCCGCCGGATTGGGGATGATGACCATCGACCGCTCGCCCGATTGGAGCGCCACGGAGAGCGCATCCATGAACGGGTTCGGCAGGGCCGGTAACTCGTCGATTAACCTCGTCGGCGCAGCCGGCTCGAACGCGGGAACCTCGGCTTCGACAGGCTGAGGGATGGGAGCCCGGACCTCGATCGGATCGGGAACCGGCTCAACGACAGGGAGGGGTTCGATCCGGGACCGGGCGGCCGCCGGCTTCAGTGGCGGGGCCGCCGGCCTGAGGGTCGGAGTGGGCGAGTAGGAAGGGGTCCTGGTCTCGCGACGTGCGGCGAGGGGATCCGGAATGCCTCGCGTCCGAGTTGCCGCAGACGGAGCGATGATCCGCGACACGGAGGGCGGATCGGGGAGCGGCCTGACCTGCGGTTGGGGCGCACGCCGCGTGACCGAGGCTGACCCAAGATTCGATGGCGTCGGCCTCGGGGCCGCCGGGGGGGTGGTCGTTGCGGCCTGGCTGCGGTCCCGAAGGGTCTCGCCCGCGGCCTTCCAGCGTGCCTCCCACCGGGCCTCGCCCTGGCGGGCCTTGAGCCACCGCTCGCGCTGGCTCAGTCGCGATTCCCAGCGAGAAAGGCGATCCTTCTCTCGGGCTTCGTCCGAACCCTGATCGGGCTGGTCGCCATCGAGGACGACCGGCGACTCAACCGGATGGGCGTCGACTTCGATCGTCGCCGCGGAATCCGCCGGGGTCCGAGCCTCGCCCGAGGCGCCGGCCGACTTGAGGGTCAGCCAGTAGCTGCCCAGTCGCATCGTCATGCCCAGGGCCAGCGGGCGGGGACGATCCACGGCCCGACCGTCGACGAGCAGGCCGCCGGCCGAGGCCATCGGCTGCGCGTGCCAGGTTTCCCCGCGGCGTCGCAGCAGGACCTCGACGTCGGCCAGGCCCGGCTCGTCCGGGAGCCTGACCTCGCACTCGGGGCCGACGCCGATGCGCACCGACGCGCCCACCAGCTCGACGACGTGGGTCGGCGCCGAGTCTCTCGACCGGATGTGCAGATACGTAGATGTAGGCATCGGTCCGTCGCCTCCTCCATGAGCCGCGACGCGCATCGGGCGGTCACTTCGTCAGTCCCGCTCGATGAACAGGTCCGTTGCACCGGCAAGCCAGCGATTCAGGGTTCCACCCAGGGCGCTGGCGGCCATCGCCACGGCGGTCGTCTCGACCGACCAGTGGACCGCCGAGAATACCCCGAACCCGACGGTCGCGCCAACCAGGCTCGTCGACAAAACCCGGTCGGCCGACCCAACCCGCCTGATCGCCGCCGGCAGCTTGATCAGGCCCCAGAGCGCCGCGATGCCGGCCAGTCCGATGCCGGCGAGCCCCGCCTCGGCCCAGAGCCGCAGCAGGCTGCTCTGCGCCGTGGTCGTCGCCGCGTCGGCCTCTTTGTAAAGTGGGAGTACCGTCGGGAAGGTCCCCATCCCGGCCCCCATCAGCGGGAAGTCGCGGCCGATCCGCGCGGCCTCCTTCCAGAGGACCGAGGTGTCGTGCCAGCCGTCGCGGGCCACCCACGAGCGGGCCGCCTCGGGCATCAGGCTCGACTCGCCCAACTTCACGCCCCCCGCCAGTGCCACCACGACGAGCGAGGTTGCCCCCAAGGCCGACCAGCGCAGACCGGACGGCCAGGCCGCGGGCAGGCCGACGAGCAGCACAGAGAGCACGAAGGGCAGCACCAGCAACGGCCCGGCGATCGCGCCGATGAGGACGGCACCCCCGAGTCCCAGCACCGTGCCCAGGAGCACGAATCCCCCCTGCCCCGATGTATCGAGCCTCGACAGAAGTGTCTCACGGCTGCCACGCGGGGCCATCGACTGGAGGGTCATTCCCAACGCAAGAGGGAGTCCGAGCGCGGCCAGAGCCAGGAAGGCGCCGGGGCCGCCCATCAGCGTCCCCAGGTTCATCGGGCGTTCCGGCCGATCCACGCCCCAGGCCGCCTGGCCCACGCGTTCATCGCTCAGCACGCGGAAATGTGTTTGATTGGGCACCGACAGGAGATCATCGGCCGTCGGCGCCCACGAACGTCCCGAGCCAGGGCCGAAGGTCCCGAGCAGCCCGCTCGACTGCCCGCCCAACTGCACGAGGGCCAGCGCCGTATTCAGGTAAAACGCCCAGACCACCGCGCCCCAGACGAGATTGAGCCGCTGGAGCCGGTCGGCGAAGTGCGAAACCGCCCAGAAGAGGCAGAGGCAGGTCATCGCGCCGACTGCCCATCTCAGGGTCGCCGCGCGATCCACGCTCACTGCCGACCGCAGAGTGCTCGGCTCGGGCAGGACCGCTTCGGGGTCGTCCGCCAGAACCACGTCGGAAAGCAGGCCTCGTGCATAGGCATCGTGCGATCGGGAGGAGACTTTCCCTGCGATCGATGCCGGAAGCGGCACCAGTTGCAGCACCGCCAGGCCAATTGCCAGGAGGCCCAGGCCCGCGAGGGGGCTCTTGAGCATCCGCATCCGACCTTCAAGCGTCCCGCGGGCCACCATCAGCGCCGCGATCAGGACGGCCAGGGCCGCCAGGACCGGCCTGGCCCACCAGACCGCCCCGCCGAAGGCCAGCGCCGAACCCAGAACCATCGTCGCGATGGACACGGCCAGGGCCCGATCGATTCCGTTGCGAAGTCGTAATTGCCAGCTCAAGCGACCGCCTCCGTGCGAGTCTCGATTCAGGACCGGAACGACCCCGAGCCCGCGGGCAGCGCCGCGGCCTCATCGTCCGACCCATCCGCCCGCGCCTCGCGGCCAAGCTCCAGGCCCGTCGTGAAGAGGGCCTCTCTGCCATAGCTCGACCAGTTTTCCCAGTCGTCCGACAGGGCATTGAACACAACACCGACGAGCGGCACCTTCGACTGTTCGAGCATCGCCTTGGCACGCTGCAAGGGCCGCAGCTCCAGGGCACCGGCCCGCACCACCATCAGGGCCCCGTCCACCATCCGGCCCAGCATCCGGCAGTCGGCCAGGCCAAGGATCGCCGGCCCATCCAGGATGACGCGGTCATAGTGATGCTGCGACAGGCTCTTCAGAAGCTGGCGCATCTCCAGCGTGCCCAGGATCTCGACGGGGATCTTGCTCGTGTCGCCCGCCGGGATGAAGTCGAGGTTGGGGATCTCGGTCCGGACAACAGCCCGCGACCAGGGGATATCCTCGGCCAGCACGTCGACCAGTCCGAGATTGTGCCCGTCGTCTGGGAACGCCGACGCCAGGCTGGGACGGCGGAAGTCCACGTCCACCAGCAGAGTCCGCTCACCGGCGCGGGCACAGGTGGCGGCCAGGTTCAGGGCCGTGGTGCTCTTCCCCTCGCCGGCCTTGGCGCTGGTGATCAGCAGCGTGACCATCGGCCCGTCGGGCCCGGTCAGGCCCAGCAGACTCGCCCGCAAATTGCGATAGGCGTCCGCCTCCAACGATGTTGGTGCGCCGGGGGTCCAGAGGTGCCCGCCTCGGTGGACGCGGGCCGTCCTGCGGATGCGCGGGATGACGCCGAAGAGTGGCAGTCCCAGTCCTGTGGTCAGGTGCTCGGGCACCTTCACCGACTTATCCAGGTGCTCCATGCCGCAGACCAGGCCGACGCCAAGCCCGAGGCCAAGGATGGCGCAGGCGATGAAGTAGACCGGCCGGTTCGGCCGGACCGGCGTCGTCGGCTCGCTCGCATTGCTGATGATCGTGACGGGCTCGCCCTGCGTCTGCGAGATCGCGTCATAGCTCTGCTTCTTGCCCTCGGTCTCGGCAAGGAGCACATGAACGCGCCGACGCTCTTCCATCAGGTTCTGGAAGTCGTGGAGGTCGGGCATCGAGTCCTGCAACTTCGTCAGGGCCGACTTGGCCTTCTCATGGATGCTCTCGACCTCGGCCTTGGCGGTCTCGATCACGAAGCCCGTCCGGTCCTCGTGCTCGACGGGAGCCGTGGCACCTTGGCGATACTGCTGGATCTCGTCCATTACCTCGTTCAACTCGCCCGACAGGAATTTCAGGCCGGGGTCTCCCTTGGGATTCCTGGTCGCCTTCATCGCCTTCTTCATCCGGCCGGTCAGCAGGCGCCGCTGCCGTTCCAGCTCGGCCAGAGCTCCGGCGGAAGGGTTGGCCGGCGATGCGTCGCGAAGGGTCGGATAAAGGCTCTCGAGCTGCATCTTCTGGGCGAGGTCGTCCACCTGATTCTGCTTGCGGGCCTCCATCCCCTTCAGATATTCATATTCGTCCTCAACGAGACTCTTCCCCTCGGGGCCGATCGTCGTCGAGCTCGTCAGTCGGCGGGTGATCTCCGAGTCGAGGACGGCCAACTTCTTTTGCAGGGTGTTCAGCTGCTCGGCCGCGAAGTGCTTGTTCCGCTCCAGGAGGGCGCTGCTCTCCTCCTTGCTGCGGTCCTTGAATTCCGCGAGCAGGGCCCGCAGTAGCACCATCGTCTGCGCCGGGTCCGTCCCCTCCAACGAGATGTGGTAGTGGCTCGTCCCGGGCTGGATCTTGTGCTGGAGGTTGGCCATCAGCTCGGCCGCGAGGTCGGTCCCGGCGGCCGCCGACTGGACGATCTCGGGCCGGGTCAGAACCTTGTCGGCCAGGTATTTGCTGCGCAGGATCTGGATCTGGTTGGGCGCGAACTTCGCGTCCGCCTCGGCGTCCCGCCTCACCACGTCGTGGGCCAGCAGGGCGCTCATCCCGTGGTCGCTCTGCGGGCGTTCGATCTTGATCTCCGCGACCGACCGGTAGATCGGCGTCAGCCGAAGTGCGTACCAGGAGCCGGCCATGATGATCGGGAAGGCCAGGGCCAGGGCCAGCCAGAACCGCCGGCGCAACGCCCTGAGGTAATCGGCAGGCCCCTTCGTCGCGCCGCTCGAGTGCGGGATCACGTGGGCGTGCAGGTGGCCCGCGGACGCACCGTAGCTGGTCGTCGGGGCGGGCCTGGGGGCCGCGTTGTAGGCTTGGATTCCATCCATGGAACGCATGTCTCCCGGTGAGATTACTCGTCGGTGAGCGAAGGATGGCGTGGCATCGTGCCGGAACCGCCTCGGATCATCGAGCGCAGTCGGTTGAGCGGAGTCCAGACGGGCGCGATCAGGAAGCCCGCCGGAACCGCCAGAATTTCGCGGGGCTCCGCCGCGGGCGTCTGAGACGCGATCACCCGGGGAGCCGCGGGACGCGGCGCGGTATCAGTCGCGGTGACGGGCGATTCTTCGCGATCCATCAGAAGACCCACCCGCTCGGCGGTGGCAAGCGAGAGCCGCTGAAGGAACCGGAAGGCGATGTCCGCCTCAAGGCTCGACTCGGAGTCCTGATGCAGCGAGACCGCCATCTCCAGGTCGTCTCCGCAATCCAGTCGGAACGTGGCCGTCGGGCCCGACACCGGCGTCTCGGCATTCAGCTCCCGCAACGATTCGACCTCGCGGCGGAAGATCGACTCGCCCCGCCGAAAGCACTCGACCCGCAGCGAGTCGCAGCCCAGCTTGCGGGCGCTATCGGCCACGATCTCGTGGACCCGGTCGGGCGTCTCGCAGAGCTCGATGCGCTGGATCGCCTCCCAGGTCACCTTCGCCGCGAACCGCTCCTGCCGCCCGCGAACCAGCCGGCTCTGGAGGTCGCCCCGCAGGCAGGCGAGCTCATCGCGGCGGCTCGTCAGAATCAGCAGGAAGGCCAGGCAGCCCGAAATCCCCAGCACCAGGGCCAGCACTTCATTATTGAAGGCCACGCCGATCATGACCACGCCGCAGAGGAACCCCGAGAAGCAGTACAGCAACAAGGCCGCCTGCGCCGGGTTCAGGCCTAGGCCGATGAGAAGGTGATGGACATGCCGACGGTCGGCCGAGCTGAGCGGCAGGTTCCTCACCCAGCGGCGGAAGATCGCCATCGCCGTGTCGGAGATCGGCAGGCCCATCGCCAGGATCGGGAATAGGATCGAGATCGTCGAGGGGCCCTTCAACGACCCCTGGACGCCGATCACACCGATCAGGAGCCCGATCAGCAGGCTGCCGCTGTCGCCCAGGAAGATGCAGGCCGGATGCCAGTTGTACAGGAGGAACCCCGCCAGGCTGCCGGCCAACGACGCGGCCAGGATGGCCACACCTAGGTTGTCCTGGTGAATCGCCACAAGCATCAGAGTGCCGCTGACGAGCAGGCCCACGCCCGAGGCCAGCCCATCCATGCCGTCGATCAGGTTCCAGATGTTCATGCAGGCGAGGAACCAGAACGTCGTGGCAAGCAAGGATGGCAACGCGACCGAGAGCGTCCCGCCCGCCAGGGCCAGCTCGAACGTCGGCCGGCTCAGGTCGATGGAGAACCCCAGCAGGTTCAGGCCATGCACCCGGATCCCGCCCATATAGAGGACCAGGACCGCGGCCCCCTGCCCCAGGAGCTTGACCCTCGGCGACATCTCCTTCGAGTCGTCGACCGCGCCAATCAGCAGGACGATCAGGCCGGCGCAGGCGATCGGCAGGAGCGTCGCCCGCCAGGCCTCGAACTCCGACCAATCCGCGGGAGGCGCACCCAATGCGGCGGTGAGCAGCCCCAGCGCGATGCCGAAGGCCAGGCCCAATCCCCCCATCCTCGGGGTCGCCCCCTTATGGACCCGACGGAACTGGTCGGGCTTGTCGATCGCGCCGGCCCAGACCGCAATACGCGTGACGACCGGGGTCGCCAGGACGCAGCCCATGAAGGCGACGGCGAAAATCATCAGATAAGCGTTCGAGATCATCATGTCTGGGGCGTTTCCTCGACGGGGTGCGTCGGGACGGTCCGGTCCGCGGCGATTGCCCTGCGCCTGGTTCCATCGGCAGGCCGGCGAGACTGCGGGGAGCCCTCGACGGCGCGCAACGCGGCAAGCACGTGCGACGACGCCGAGAGGCGACGACGTGATGTTGCGCCTGCCACGACTTCGTGAGACGCAACACAGTCGGAGATCGGTGAGAAACTGGGGCCGCTGCGATCGCCGGCATCCCGCCGACCGATCCGCGTCAGGTCGACGCGAGCCCCCGCACATCCATGCGCATGAATGATTCGCGATCCAACGCGATCCTCTGTAGGTGCAATTTCCGGGTCGATCCGCCGAGGCCGTTCCGCCAGGGCCGGAGACCTCTGTAGGCGAGGGCAGTATTGCCCCGGCCACAATCCAGGTCAAGCCGAGATCCGACCATTCCGACCCGGTTCGACTCAAGTCGAGCCGCCTCAATGCCGAAGGGACCTGTCCTCGGATTCCAGGCTGGGTCGGGCCATCCCCGCTCGTGGGTTCCCCTCCCAATCGCGGTCCATCGTTCGCCCGGGAACATGGAGGAGTGCCCCGCGAACCGCCCGGAAGCCCTGACGCACACGCATGCATTGATCGGGGGCTTGCACTTCGCGTGAGTCCTGTTAGACTGAGTGTCCATTGATAGGCCACCGGCGCGAGCGTCAGTCTGGGACGAGACTTGGCCCGCGGTCCATGCGCGC
This sequence comes from Isosphaeraceae bacterium EP7, assembly GCA_038400315.1. Lineage (NCBI taxonomy): Bacteria > Pseudomonadati > Planctomycetota > Planctomycetia > Isosphaerales > Isosphaeraceae > Kueselia > Kueselia aquadivae. The sequence goes on along the minus strand of CP151667.1, from coordinate 1,404,495 downwards.
CCTCCCGTGCTTGGCGTCGGATGGTGAGGAGATCGAGACGGATGGCCGAACTGACTTCCGATGTCCGCACCCTGCTTGACCGCGAACCCTTCACCGCCTCGGCCGTCGCCGACCTGCGTGAGGCGCTCGGGCGAGACCCGTCGCGCTATCGCACCCTGCGCGACGCCGTGGCGGTCATCCGCGATCGACACAAGGCCAACCCCGTCCCCGATGCCTCGCTCCGGATCGGTGTCGGCGAGGTCCTCATGGGCCGCTACCAGCACGGCCTTGACCATCTCAATCGGGCGGGCGACAACGGCCTCGGCCTGTTCCACAAGGGCCTTGCTTACCAGAACATCCAGCGTTGGGACGACGCCGCCGCGGCCTTCGCCGCCGCCGCCGCCGCCGGCCACGAGCCCCGCGTCTCCGAACTCCACCGCGTCGGCGCCCTTCGCCGCGCCGGCCGCGTCGAAGAGGCCCGTGCCCTGCTCGACACGCTCGAAACCGGCTCCGGCGGGACCGCCGAGTACCATTTCCAGCTCGGTAGCCTGCTGACCCTCGAAGGCGACATCACCGGCGCCGTCTCCGAGTTCGAGAAGGCGATCGCCTCGGACAGGCAGCACACCGGCGCCTTGTTCGAGCTGGCTTATTACAACGACCTCAATGGCAACGATGGCGAGGCACTCGAATATTACCGCGAGTGCCTGAAGCGGCCCCCCGTCCCCATGGCCGCCCTCATCAACCTGGGCGTCCTGTACGAAGACAGGATGGAGTTCCGCGAGGCGGAGAAGTGCTACCGCCAGGTGCTCTCCTTCGACCCCAACCAGCCCCGCGCCCGCCTCTTCTTCCGCGACTGTCGCGCCAGCCGCGACATGTACTATGACGAGAACCTTGAGCGAGACAATCTCGCCAAGGGCAAGCTCATGGAGATCCCGGTCACCGACTTCGAGCTGTCGGTCCGGAGCCGTAACTGCCTCCGCAAGATGAACATCCGGACGCTCGGCGACCTCACCCGGACCACCGAGGCCGCGCTGCTCGCCTCCAAGAACTTCGGCGAGACCAGCCTCGCCGAGATCAAGGAGATGATGCAGTCGAAGGGCCTCTGGCTCGGCCTCGCCCTCGAAGGCGGCCAGCAACACGCGGCGGCAGCCGGACTTGGCGGCAGCGGCGGTGGCGGCGGCGGTGGTGGCGGCGGCGGAATGGGCGGGCACGACTCCGGCCACACCGAGATGTCGCAGGAAGAGCGGGCCATGATGGCCAGGACCATCAGTGAGCTGAACCTCTCCGTCCGCGCCCGCAAGTGCATGACGAAGCTCGGCTGCCAGACCGTCGGCGAGCTGCTCAGCTACACCGGCGACCAGCTCCTCGAATGCAAGAACTTCGGCGTGACCTCCCTCAATGAAGTCCGTGAGAAGCTCGCCGAGCTGAATCTCAAGCTCAAGAACGAGTGAGTTTCGCCCGCGGTCACTGATCTATTCCCCGAGACGACCCCGGTTGCCACGCGTCCTCCGACTGGACGCGTGGCAATCGCATTGTGTTCAGAGACCCCGAATCATCGTGCCGGTCGAAGATGCGCCCGGACGACCATCCCTCTCCCCCGCACCGAGGCCCCGCGTTGCCCCGCCCAGTCCGGATTGAAGTGGTCTGCCGCGATCCCGGCTCCGGCGCGCGTCTCGGCATCCTCCACACACCGCACGGCAGCCTGGAAACCCCCGCGTTCATGCCGGTCGGCACCCAGGGGACGGTCAAAGGTCTGACCCCGGACCAGCTGATTGAAACCGGCAGCCGGATGGTCCTGGCCAACACCTATCACCTGGCCCTCCGCCCCGGCGAGGCCGTCATCCAGACCCTCGGCGGCCTGCACTCCTTCATGGACTGGCAAGGGCCGATCCTCACCGATTCGGGCGGATTCCAGGCGTTCAGCCTCTCGGCGCGGTCGAAGCTCACCGAGGAAGGCGTCGCCTTCCGGTCGCACCTCGATGGCAGCCTCCTGGACCTCACGCCGGAACGCGCCGTCACGATCCAGGAGGCCCTCGGCGCCGACGTCGCCATGTGCCTGGATCACTGCCCCGCGCTCCCCGCGGCGAAGTCCGCCGTGGCCGACGCCACCGGGCGCACTGTCCGCTGGGCACGTCGCTGCAAGGACGCCCACACCCGCACCGACCAGTCCCTGTTCGCAATCGTCCAGGGGGGGTCTCACGAGGACCTTCGCGCCGGCTGCGCCGAGGCCCTGGTGGAGATGGACTTCGACGGTTATGCCGTCGGCGGGGTCAGCGTCGGCGAGACCCGTGACGAGGTCCGGGCCGCCCTCAGGGCCAGCACGCACCACTTGCCCGACGACCGGCCTCGCTACCTGATGGGGGTTGGCCGGCCACAGGACATGCTCGACGCCATCGAGACCGGCATCGACCTGTTCGACTGCGTGCTCCCCACCCGCAACGGCCGCAACGCGACTTGCCTGACCTCCGCCGGCCCCGTCAAGCTGCGCAACGCCGTGCACAAGCTCGATCCCGGGCCCATCGAGGTTGGCTGCGACTGCCTGGCCTGTCGCCGGTTCAGCCGGGGCTATCTCCGCCACCTGTTCAACGCGGGCGAGATGCTCGGGCCGATCCTGGCGTCGATTCACAACCTCAGTTACATCCACCGGCTAATGGCGCAAGCCCGCAAAGCGATCCGCGCGGGGACGTATGTCCCATTCAAGCTGGAAATCCTGGACGTTCTCGGGCCCTAGACGTTACAGTGCTCCGTGAGGCCGGGCCGGACGGCCCGCCGGCACCCTCGACCACCGCTATGAATGCCCGACCGACGGATGGATGATATGCTCGGCCCGCTCGACCTTGTGATGCTTTTCGCCCAAGCCCAGGCGGCCCCCGCCCCGCAGGCCCCCAGCGGGAATCCCCTGGTAAACCTGCTGCCCCTCCTGCCGATGCTGCCCATCTTCTACCTGGTGCTCATCCGCCCCCAGCAACAGGCGGCCAAGAAGCTCAGGGCGACGGTCGACGCGCTGAAGCCCAGGGACAAGGTCATCACCAACATGGGCCTCTACGGCACCGTCGTCTCCATCGACAAGGCGGCCGACAAGGTCGTGCTTCGGGTCGACGATGACAACAAGATGCGCCTGACATTCAGCCGCGGCAGCATCGCCCGCGTGGTCGAAGCCGCCGAGTGAGCCCGTATCCGGGCGACCCTCGACGCAGGTCGACGCCCCGGCGCAGACGCCGGCAGCGGCCCTCGACCCTCCCGATTCAATCCACTACGCCGTGACTCTCCCCCCCGATTGATCGGGGCAAACCAGGTTGCCGACCCGCCGCCGCCGGCCCGCGGCCCATGGCGATGGACGCAGGAATCACGATGAAGAACTTCACCCAGAAATTCACGCTGATCGGCGGCTTGACCGCCCTGTTCCTGCTGTTCATCTACGTCTACGGCCTGAAGCCGGGCATCGACCTGTCGGGCGGAACCATCCTCGTCTACGAGGTCAACAACGACTCCGGCAAGTCGAACGCCAACATCGATGACCTGATCACCGCCCTGAAGCGGCGCATCAACCCCGATGGCGTCCTCGACCGGCCGATTCGCAAGATCGGCAGCAACCGGATCGAGCTGATCCTGTCCGAGGCCTCCGACGACGAGGTCGAGGACGTCAAGCGGAAGATGACCGACGTCGGCTCGCTCGAATTCCGGATCCTCGCCAACCGCTACGACGCCCGCGCTCAGGCCATCGCCAAGCGTGCCTACGAGCCCGGCGCCATCCTGAAGCCCCCCGCCGGCCACACCTGGGCCAAGCTCGGCGAGACCATCACCGGCACGGCCCCGGTCAGCAACTCCGGCGGCACCACGCTCACCGACGCCTCCCAGCGTTGGACCAAGAACGCCTATGTCGGGCTTCCCGTCGAGATCACGGGCAAGGACGCCGCCGGCCTGGATCGCACCGTCGCGCCGCTGATCAAGGAGAACACCGCCGACTCCCTGACGCTTGAGACTCCCCACGGGCTGGCCAGCGTTGCCTCCTACAAGATCGAGAAGAGCCCGAGCAACATCGGCACGCCGCCGAAGGACTCGACCCGCCAGGCCGACCCCATCGTCCGCGAGGAGACCGTCGCCCCCGGCCGCGTCGAGCGTTACATCCTCTGCCAGCTCCCCCCCGAGCGGCAGAACGTCACCGGCCAGTATCTCGCCCGGGTGTATAGCACCCAGGACGAGAAGATGCAGCCAGCCGTCGGCTTCGTCTTCGACCGCGCCGGTGCCCGAAAGTTCGGTTCGCTGACCAGCAGCCACCTCCCCAAGGAGGGGGGCGCGTTCCACTATCAGCTCGCCATCCTTCTCGACAACGTCGTCATGTCCGCGCCTCAGATCAACTCGGAGATCCGCGAGACGGGCGTCATCGAGGGGGGCGGACAAGGCTTCCGCGCCAAGGAGGTCGACAACCTCGTCGAGATCCTCCGGTCGGGCAGCCTGCCGGCCAGCCTCAATCCCAACCCGCTCCAGGAAGAGAAGATCGGGCCGACCCTGGGTGAAGACACCATCGCCAAGGGGATCTTCGCCATCGAGCTGTCGATGCTCGTCGTCCCCCTGTTCATGATCGCCTACTACCGCTTCGCCGGCCTCGTCGCCGTCGTCGCGCTCGTATTGAACATGGTCCTCCTGCTCGGCTCGATGGCCCTCTTCCGCGCCACGTTCACCCTCCCCGGCCTCGCGGGATTGGCCCTGACCATCGGCATGGCCGTCGATGCCAATGTGCTCATCTTCGAACGCATGAGGGAAGAGGCGGAGCGAGGGGCCGGGCTTGCCCAGCAGATCCGCAACGGCTTCTCCCGTGCCTGGACGACCATCCTCGACGCCAACATCACGACGATGCTCTCCGGCTTCGTCCTCTACTTCGTCGGCACCGAGGAAGTCAAAGGCTTCGCCCTGACCCTCATCATCGGACTGATCTGGAACCTGTTCACCGCCGTCTACGTCTCGCGGGTCATCTTCGACTTCTGCTACTCGAAGGGCTACATCCGCAAGCTGACGATGATGAAGATGATGGACAAGACCAACATCGACTTCATCCGCTACCGTCGCGCCTGCATGGTCGGCTCGACCATCGTCATCGCCGTCGGCCTGGCCCTGGTCTACATGCGTGGCAACACCATGTATAACATCGACTTCACCGGCGGAACCCTGGTCACCATCCGCCTGAACCCAGAAGACCCCGAGGTCCGCGACCTCACCGGCTCCCGCCGCGCCGAGTTCGTCCGCGAGAAGG